>CAVUSN010000001.1:0-412550 GCA_963744065.1 uncultured Actinomycetes bacterium
GTACGCATGCCATCGCTCCAACGGATGCGCACCGAGTATGCTCTGTTTACGGCGACGCCTTGTCTCGACGATTCCTGCCCACACACATTTGGCATGGTCGATGCCTGGTTCGGCGACTGGAAGTGGGTCAAGGAGCCTCTGTTCAGCGAGCGCTGCGAGGAAATCCTCGGTGACAGCGGCGGTGAAGTCGACTACAACGACTGGGTCATCTCAGACTGGGTCATGGATGACCCCTGGGAACGGTCAACCTCTGTTCGAAGGCGTGGCCGAGGAAGTCCGGCTAGTTCGAATCAAGGATGCCCCAGGTTTCGAAATCAGCGACCCACGAGTCATTTCGTTCCTGATAGGCCCGATTCCGACCGAAGGCGGCCAACCTAGGGAGTGGGTTGGCGCGTTGGATCTGGATCGACCCGGAGCCGGATTCTTAGGCGGCGCAGTTTCAAGAGCCGCCTTAACGGCGTCCTCGAATGGCAGATTGATTTCAGTGGTCCGGCGCGCTTGGGCGGCGGCTTGCTCGGCTTTCCATGCTTGCCGCTCACGAAGCTAATCCGCGTACCGGAGTCGCTTACCGACGACCATTGCAAGTGCGCTAGCCGCGTCCGCTCAGCGTCGGAGACCGAGCCGGCTGTTGTAGCGGAAGTCGAACTCTGCGAGGTAGCGGGGCAGGTGGGCCTCGCTGACGTGGTGGTAGACGCCGTCGATGCCGCGCTTGAGGATCGAGAAGAAGTTCTCTGCGGTGTTCGTGTGGGCGTCGCCGCGCACGTACTCGTCGTGGTGGTTGACGATCTCGTGGCGACGCGTACTCCTTGCCGACCTGTGTAGGACGTGAAGGCGTCCGTCGTGGTGGGCGTCGCGGTCGACGTTGCGGCGGATCGCGCCGCCTAAGCGTCTCGGCGGTGACGTTCGCCACCCGGAACGAGCGAACCTCGCCGCCGCGCTCGACCAGCGCCAGGACCGGGCATCTTGTCGCGCGCCGCGCCCGGTCTGCTTGCGCTGTCCGGCTGCCTCGGGTCGAGCGGCGGTACTGCTTGCCGTTCGAGCGGCGCACCTTGCCGCCGATGTAGGTCTCGTCGGCCTCCACCGTGCCGCGTCAGCGGCTCGCGAAAGGGGGCTGCTCCATCGCGTAGCGGATGCGGTGCGCCATGAACCACGCGCTCTTGTAGGTGACGCCGAGCATCCGGTGAAGCTGGTGGGCGCTCATGCCCTTCTTGGAGCAGCAGAGCAGGTAGAAGGCGAGCAGCCACTTGTTCAGCGGGATGTGGGAATCCTCGAAGATCGTGCCGACCGTGACGGTGAACTGCTTGCGGCAGGCGGCGCACTTCCAGAGCTTCCGGGTCTTGCTCTTGAGCCGGTAGGGCTTCGCGCTCGGACTCGCCGCAATGCGGGCAGACAGGGCCGTTCGGCCAGCGGATCGACTCTAGGTAGTCGGCGGCCGCGAGCGGGTCTGGAACCGTTAGTCATAGACGTTGAAGCCGAGGTCAGTCCATGCCCAATTCTAGTGCCACAACCGTGGGTTTGTCAAGTATATAATCCCGCAATCAGGATCTTAGAGCAGCGTACCTCGAAGCTCGCGCTTATAGCTCTACGCGCGGCTGGCGTCGAGCCCGACCGGCTCGATCTGCAGATCGCTGTAGGTGACAAGCGCGATATACGGGATGCCGCGCCCCGCGAAGTGCGGCGCAGCCGACTCCCCGCGGTCGACCAGGCACACCGCGGCCACCACCTCAGCGCCCAGCTCCTGCACCGCGTCCCAGCGCCTTCAGGATGGAACCGCCTGTGGTGACAACGTCCTCGACCAGCGCCACCCGCGTACCCGGCGTCAACTCGAACCCCTCCACCAGCTGCGCGTGCCGCGGTTCTTGGGCTCCTTGCGGACGACGAACCAGCGCGAGTCCGAGAGCATCGCGATGCCGTGCGCAAACTGGTCAGCGCCCATGGTCAGACCACCAACCGCGTCGAACTCGATGCCGCCCAGCGCGTCCAGCATGCCGCGGCAGGCGAGCTCCAGATCGGCTCCTTGAGCCAGGGCGGCCTTGCCGTCGATGAAGTCGCGGCTGAGCTCGCCGGATGCCAGCGCGACAGGCTGCTCGAACTGGCGAAGCCCCTTGGCGCGGATGACCGCAATCGAGGTCGGCGTGCAGCTTGGCATCCACCGCCGGGAGCTTACCGGCTCACCCGGCCAGGCCAGCCAGCGCCAGGTCGAGCAGCCGCTCGGTGTCGCGCCGCGACGGCGCGTGGCGGCGCCCTCCGGCCGCCGCTCCAGCACCAGGGTCGGGGCGACCTGCTCCAGCGGCCGCAGCCGGCCCTCGCGCACCAGTTGCTCGTCCACCCCGCCCCAGCCGTCCGGCGAAGGTCGTGTACACGTGGGCGTGCCCAGCACCACCGCCTCGCGGTTCATGGTGCCGCCGGCGCTGACCACCAGATCCGCACCCGCCACCAGGCTGGGCCCGTCGACGGCGTGCTCGGGAACGGTCACTGACGGCAGGCGCAGGCCGCGGATCCGCTCTGCCTGGTCGGGCGTGCGCGGCAGCACGACGGCGGCCACGTCATCGCGGCCGCCCACCGACACCAGCAACTCGTCAAACAGCGGGTTGGCGAAGCGGTGGTAGAGCGCCGCGTCGGCCGGCGGTCGCAGCACCAGCCCGATCCTGCTCCCATCCAGGCCGAGATCCCGAGCGACGGCCGGGTCGGGCTGGAAGTCGGCCAGGTAGTACTCCTCCTTCAGGCCCGGATAGCGCACCAGCTTGCGGCCGCGGGCGCCGTACAGGCCACCCGGGCGGGCGGGATGGCCTCCGGGATCAGCACCCGCTGGGCCAGCCGGCAGTTGAGCGAGTGCTGCAGGCGGGCGTACTCGTAGTCGAACATGGTGGTGTTGGGGATGCGCAGCGCGCGGCAGGCCATCGGCAGGTCGGTCGAGCCGTGGGCCAGGGCCGCGTCGAAGCGGCCGCGTCGCCCGAACCGCAGCATGCCGGCCACCCGGCCGGCGGCCGCCCGTCCCTTGCCGGCCCTGGACACGCCGCCGTGGTGGCCGATCACCGTGTGCTCGATCCCGTGCAGCTCCAGCAGTTCGAGCGTCTGCGCGTAATCCCGGGCGGTCACCGACACGTCCCATCCGCGCCCCTGCATGCGCCGCACCAGCGGCGCGAAGATCAGCACGTGGGGCGAGTTGGTGAGGTCGACCCAGACCCGCATGCGGGGCTAGGCGGCGGCGGCCACCAGCGCCGCCCGCACGGCGTCCACCACCTCGACCTGCTGAGCCTCGGTCAGGGTGGGGAACATGGGCAGCGCCAGGCCCTCGCGGGCAGCCTGCTCGGTGTTGGGGAAGGCGCCGGCCCGATAGCCGAGCGCGGCGAACACGGGCTGGAGATGAAGCGGCGTGTCGTAGTACACCGCCGCCCCCACTCCAGCGTCGCGCAGCCCGCGGGCGATCGCATCACGGCGCTCGCTGCGCACGACGTACAGGTGATAGACGTGGCGGCGCCCGGCCGGCTCGGCCGGCAGCGTCACCAGCTCGCCCAGGCCAAGATCGCGATAGCGTGCGGCGGCCGCCCGGCGGCCGTCGTTCCAGCCTGTGACCCGGGGCAGGAAGCGGCGCAGGATGGCGGCCTGCACCTCGTCCATGCGGGAGTTGGTGCCGACGTACTCGAAAATTCGCTTGTCGCGCGACCCGTGGAAACGCAGCCGGCGCACGCGCTCGGCCAGCTCGTCGCTGGACGTGACAACCAGCCCGGCGTCGCCCATCGCCGGGAAGTTCTTGGTGGGATAGAAGGAGAAGGTGGCGACATCGCCCACCGACCCCGCCTGGCGCCCCTCGCAGGCCGCGCCGAAGGCCTGCGCCGAGTCCTCGATCAGAGCCAGCCCGTAGCGGTCGGCCAGGTCGCGGAATGCGGACAGGTCGGCCGGCAGGCCAAAGACGTGCACCACCATCAGCGCCCGTGTGCGGTCGGTGATGGCCGCCTCGGCCGCCGCCGGGTCGAGGTTCAGGGTGTCGGGCTTGATGTCGGCGAATACCGGTGTGGCACCCACCCGAGCGATCGCCTCGGCCGTTGCGTAGAAGGTGTACGGGGTCGTCACAACCTCGTCGCCGGCGCCGATCCCCAGCGCCTCCAGGGCCAGCACCAGCGCATCGGTGCCGTTGCCCACCGCCACCCCGTGGCGGGCGCCGATCTCACCGGCCAGCTCCTCCTCCAGGCTGCGCACCTGCGGCCCCAGGATGAACCGCCCGGAGTCGATGACGTCGCCCACCGCCTGCTTGATCTCGGGCAGCAGGTCGGCGTACTGGCTGCGGATATCCATCAGGGGCACCGGCACGGGCGCGCAGTCTAGTTGGGGGCAGGGCGCCGCCGGTGCAGTAGCCAGTAGACAAGAGCGACCGCCAACGCGGCCGCCACCACGTAGTCCAGATAGCCAATGCGGCGGTGCCACGTGTCCCAGTTCGAGCCGGCCACGTCGCCGACCCCGACCAGCAGGATGCACCACGGCAGGCAGCCGACGAAGGTGAGGATGGAGAACCGCAGCAGCGGCATGCGGGCGATCCCGGCCGGCAGCGAGATGAAGGTGCGCACCAGCGGCAGCATCCGCGAGACCAGCACAACCGGCGTGCCGTAGTGCTCGAACCAGCGGTTGGCGGTGGCCAGGTGGGCGCGGTTCCGGGCCGACCGCACGAGCAGCGAGTCGAGCCCGTAGGCGCCCACGCCCCAGGCGATCCACGACCCCACCAGGTTGGCGAACGACCCCACCAGCACGGCGGCAATGAAATTCATGCTGCCGCGCGACACCAGGTAGCCCGCGTACACCATGGTCACCTCGCTGGGGATCGGGATGCAGGCGCTCTCCAGCACCATCAGCCCGAAGACCGCCTCAAGCCCGTGTGCCGCCACCTGGTTCTGGACCCAGTGGGCCAGCGAGTTCAGCATCCGGCGGAGCATACTGAGCGGGCCCGCCGCCGGGCCCGGGTGGCTCGCTGCGGGCGCCCCCCAGCCAGGCGCCCACCAGCAGGGTGACGATGCCCATCCCGGCCAGCAGCAGCCGGTAGTCCACCACGGTCGAGAGGGCGGCGCCGAACGCGATCGAGAAGGTGGACGGCACGCTCAGCAGCATGTCCGCCGCCGAGTACACGCGACCCTGCAGGTGGGCCGGCGTGCGCAGCTGGATGGCCGATCCGAAGCCCACCACCGCCCACGAGATGCCGATGCCCGCGATCACCATGCCGGTCAGCACGACCGGCAGCCGGGGCACGATCAGCAGCGAATCGCCGACGGCGAACAGGGCCAGGCCGGCGGCGATCAGGCGCGAATCGCCGACCCGGCGGAGGATCCGCGGCGCGGCCACGGCGCCGGCGATGGCGCCCACCCCCTGCAGCGAGCTGAGCACGCCCAGGAAGGACGGCGAGCGATGCAGGCCCTGGCTGATCACCGAGAAGATCAGCGTCTCGGCGAACCCCACCACCAACAGGGCCACCCCGACTGCCAGCACGATCCGCAGCAGCGCGGGCGTGCGGGCGATGTGGCGAGCTCCACCGGTCACCTGCTGGCGCAGATGCAACTCGTGTGGGCGGGGCCGCAGGTCGGCGTGGCGCAGCCGCGCCAGGCAGGCCGCCGAGACCAGGAAGGTGGCCGCATCCAGAGCCGCGACGGTGCCGCCGCCCTGCCAGGCGAAGAGCGCCGCGCCGGCCAGCGGCGCGACCAGCCGCATGCCCTCGCTGACCGTCTGCAGGGCGGCGTTGGCGTCCGGCAGCAGCTGCTCGGGCAGCATCTCGGTGAGCAGCGCCGACTGGGCCGAGCCGAACACCACGCCGACCCCTCCGTACACGACGGTGACCGCGTAGATCAGCCACAGCTGACCGCGGCCGTGCACCGCCAGCAGGGATAGCAGGACGAGCGCGGCGGCCAGGTCGGCCACGATCATCAGGTGGCGCCGGCGCACACGGTCGACCACCAGTCCCGCGGCCGGCGCGGTCAGGCCGGGCAGTCCGTAGGCGAAGAACACCAACCCGGCGGCGGCGCTGGAGCCGGTCAGCGACTTCACCCATACGCCCAGGGCCAGGAACATGGCTCGGTCGCCGAGCAGGGAGAGCGACTGGCCGGCCAGCAGAAGGCGCGCGTCGCGGTGCCGCAGCAGGCCGAGCATCTACCCGCCAGAGGGCGTTGGCACGAGCGGGTAGGCGGCCCCGATCAGCGTTACCGGGCGCGATCCGGCGGGCCGCAGGCCGGGATCGGCGACCCGGTCCAGGTAGCGGCCGGCCAGCCCCTCCAGGTCACGCGAGAGTTGGGCCAGCTCGGGCTCGGTCAGGTACAGGATGGCGGTCAGCGACGACGCGGCATCGCGCCAGCCGGGCGTCTCCTCGCGCTGACGCTCGAACCACCCGGCCAGCCGCTCCATCTCGCGCTCCATGACCATCATCGACAGCGCCGACGCGGCGGCCGAGGTCTCGGCGTCCGGGTCGGAATCGGACCACTGGTGGGCCCGCGACGCCAGCCGCCAGGGGCGATTTCGGCCCTCGCCGCCGCCCGTCTCCTCCACGAACCCGTACTTGGCCAGCTGGCGCAGGTGAAACGAGCAGTTGGCCGGCGAGAGTTCCAACAGCTCGCCGGCCCGGGTTGCGGTCAGCTCGCCCTCGCGGCCCAGCAGTTCCATAAGCTCGAGCCGGGTGGGGTGGGCGACGGCCCGCAGGGCGCGGGGCTCGCTGATCCTGCGCGGCGCCATCTCGTGGCCCTCGAAAGACATGCTTCGAAACATCTCCTTCGACGCGCGGGGTGTCAAGACGCGGCTGGAGATGGAGCAGTTCGGGTGCCAGGTGCCGTCGACCGGCTGTGACGATGGTGATCGTCACAGCCGCCCACCGGTACCTGGGACACCGGGTTTGGGTTAGCTGGCTGAGCTGAGCCTGTCGAGATTCTCGAGCTGCTGGCGCAGCGAGTGGGCGATAGCCGGCTTGGCCACCGCGGCCAGCAGCCGCGGGATGTCCACCTCACTGGTAACAGTGACCACGCAGCCGTCGCCGTCCGCCGCCAGGTCGAACACTGTGCGGCCCTTGCGGATGCCGTCCACCCGCTCCTCCTCCAGCCGCCGCGGCGGGTCGGCCGCGACGATCCTCACCCGCATGCGCTCGCTGTGCCCGGCCGCGTGCACCACCGCCTCCATGTCGCCGCCGTCCAGCACCTTGGCGTCGCGCACGCCGGACGGCAGCATCTGGATGTGCCGGTGCGGGTCGGCCACCCACTCCCACACCGTCTGGGGGCTGGCCGCACAGCGCCGGGACACCTCCACCCTCATGCGGCGGCGGCGTACTCCTTGACCGTCCGGTACAGCGTGTCGCGCTGGCGGGGCTTGAAGCCGGCGTTTCGGATCATGTGCAGGAAGTCGTCAGTGTCGGCCCGGTAGGTGGTGCCGGCGGCCGACACCACGTTCTCCTCGATCATGATCGAGCCCAGGTCGTCGGCCCCGAAGAACAGCGCCACCTGGCCGATCTTGGTGCCCTGGGTCACCCACGAGCTCTGGATGTGCTCGACGTTGTCCAGGTAGATTCGGCTGACGGCCTGCATGAGCAGGTAGTCGAAGCTGGTCGGATGCCAGCTCACCTGCGGCGCCAGAGCCGTGTTATCCGGCTGGTAGGTCCAGGAGATGAAGGCCCGGAAACCGTGCATCTCGTCCTGCAGCTCGCGGATCCGGCGCAGGTGCTCGACCCGCTCGGCCAGCGTCTCCACGTGCCCCCACATCATGGTGGCGGTGGTACTCATGCCCAGCCGGTGGGCGGCCCGCATGATCGACAGCCACTCATCCGACGACGTCTTCTTGGGCGAGATCACCTTGCGAACGCGGTCGACCAGGATCTCGGCGCCGCCGCCGGGCAGCGAGTCGAGGCCGGCATCGCGCAGCCTGCTCAGCGCCTCGGAGGAGCTGAGCCGCGAGCGGCGGGCGATGTGCTGCACCTCCGACGGCGACAGCGCGTGCAGGTGGATCGGGTAGCGGGCCTTGATCGAGCGGAACAGGTCCTCGTACCACTCGATGCCCAGGTCGGGGTTGTGGCCGCCCTGCATGAGCACCGCCGTGCCGCCCACGTCCAGCGTCTCCTCGATCTTCTTGAAGATCACCGACTTGGGCAACGTGTAGCCCTCGCGGGTGTCGCCGGGCCGGCGGTAGAAGGCGCAGAACGAGCAGTCGGTGTAGCAGACGTTGGAGTAGTTCAGATTGCGGTCGACCACGAAGGTGACCACGCCCGGGTCGTTCAGCCGGTTTCGCAGCTCGTGGGCGGTCTTGCCGATCGACACCAGGTCGCGCGAGCGCAGCAGCGCCTCGGCGTCGGCGTCGGAGATCCGCTCGCCGCCCAGCGCCCGCTCCAGCACCTCGGCCACCGCCGCCTGCTCGACCGCCACCGCCACTAGACCACCTCCGCGAACTCGACGAAGCGCAGCTCCGGCACCGTCTCCAGCTCGCCGGCCAGGTGCGCCAGCTCGAAGAAGCGCAGCGCCGCCTGCCGCTCGCGCGGGCCGAAGTGGTAGCGCAGCTTCTCGAAGTAGCGGGCCAGGAAGCCGGCCGGCCAGCCGTACTCGGCCGACGCCTGGCGGGCCAGCGCCTCGGGCTCGGCCCGGGCCACGGCCAGCGAACGCAGGTGCGCCCGCTCCAGCTCCTCGAGCCCGTCGTGCACGTCGGCCTGGCACGCCCACACCGCGAACACCATGGGCAGGCCGGTGCGGTCCTGCCACATCCGGCCCAGGTCGTGGTGCGGCGTGGGATCCTCGAACGCGCTGCGCAGGGCGGCGTCGCCGATCAGCATGCGGGCGTCGGCGGGCTGATCCAGCGGTACCAGCTCGATGTCGCCCAAGAGCACCTTGGTCAGCACCACCGAGGTGGCGCTCTCGGGGGTGACGGCGACGGTCCTGACCTGCTCGATCGGCCGCTTGGTGATCAGCTGGATGGAGTCCACGGCGCCCTCGGTGGACACGCATAGGCGCGGCAGAAGGCGCAGCTGGTCGGCGTTTCGGGCGTACTCGATGGACGAGATGGGAGCCACGTCCAGCTGGCCGTCGATCAGCATCCGGTTGAGCGTGGTGGGCACGCCCGGCACCTGCTCCACGTCCACGCCGTTCAGGTCGTAGAAGACCGGCGCCATGTTGGCGTAGGAGATGCGGCCCAGGCGCAGGCTCACGCGAACGTCCTGACCACGTTGTACAGGGTGTCGCGCTGCACGGGCTCGCGGCCGGCCTCTGCGATCAGCGACACCAGGCTCTGGATCTTCTCCTCCTGGGGTGTGACCGCGCCGGCGGCGTGGGCGATCTGCTCCTCCATCACCGTGCCCTGGATGTCGTTGGCGCCGAAGTGCAGCGCGACCTGGGCGAGCGGCGTAGAGATCATGATCCAGTACGCCTTGATGTTGGGGATGTTGTCCAGCATGAGCCGGCTGACGGCGATCATCTTGAGGTCGTCATAGCCGGTCGAAAACCGCCAGCCGCGGCGCTGGAAGACGGTGTTCTCGGGATGGAAGGGCAGCGGGATGAAGGCCAGGAAGCCACCCGTCTCGTCCTGCAGGTCGCGCAGCCGCAGCCAGTGGTCGACCCGCTCCTCATAGGTCTCGACGTGCCCGTAGAGCATCGTGCAGTGGGTGGGGATGCCCATCCCATGGGCGATCCGGTGGGTCTCCAGCCACTGGTCGGGGTGCTCCTTGCCGGGTGCCACCAGCCGCCGCACGCGGTCGGCGAAGACCTCGGCGCCGCCGCCCGGAAGCGAGCCCAGGCCGGCATCCTTCAGCTCGCGCAGGACGACCTCGTGGGTCTTGCCCGAGAGCTTGGTCATGTGGTGGATCTCGGACGCCGTGAACAGCTTCAGATGCACGTCGGGCAGAGCCTCGTGCAGCGCGGCGGTGACGTCCGGGTAGTAGTCGTAGCCGATGTGCGGATGCTCACCGCCGACCATGTGGATCTCGGAGTAGGACTCGCGCCCGTACACGTCCACGGCGTGCGCCACCAGGTCGGCGATGTCCCACGTGTAGGCGCCCTCCTGGCGGCCGGTGCGGGCGAACGCGCAGAACTTGCACTTGACCCGGCACACGTTGGTGTGGTTCAGGTACAGGTTGTTGACGAAGAACACCTGGTCGGTGCCGCCGCGCAGGCGGCGGGCGGTGTCAGCCAGCTCGCCGACCGCGAGCACGTCCTCGCATTCGAGCAGCGAGACGCCATCGTCGAAGTCCAGCCGCTGGCCGGCGAGCACCTTCTCGCGGACGGGGGCCAGGGTGTCGAGACGCGCTGCCAGAGCCATGCCTGCGCCAGTCTACTTCGGCAGTGCACGCCGCCACGCAGCCAGCGCACTCACGGCGTGTAGGAGTAGGACTCGTGCAGGCCGAGCATCTGGCCGACGGTGACCAGCCGGTAGCCGCGGGCGTGCAGGGCGGGGATGATGGTGGCCAGCGCCTGCACCGTCTGGGACCGGTCGCCGCCGCCGTCGTGCAGTTCGACGATGGCCCCCGGGTGCACGGCCGACAGCACCCGGGAGGCGATCACCGAGGCACCTGGCCGCGTCCAGTCCTTGGGGTCGACGTTCCACTGGATGGTCAGCAGGCCCAGGCCGCGGGCGATCTGGACGACGGCCGGCGGCGCGATCTCGTACGGCGGGCGCAGCAGGCACGGCGTGAACCCGGTGGCGGCGGCGATGGCGTGCTGTGTGGGGCGGATCTGGGCGGCGGCGTTGGCCGCGGTCAGCACCGGGTGCGACCATGTGTGATCGCCCAACTCGTCGCCGGCCCGCAGCACGTCCCGGGACAGTGCCGCGTCGGCCGGCACCTGGCGGCCGATCTCGAAGAAGGTGCCGACGCCGCCCAGCCGGTGCAGCGCGTCGACCATGGCCAGCGTGTCGGGGGCCGGTCCGTCGTCGAAGGTGAGCGCCACGTCGCGGACGCCGGAAGGCCCCGAGAACCGCTCGGAGGGGCCGGAGGCGACACAGCCGTCGACGCTGTAGAGGTCGACCCGGGAAGGCACCCGGCCGGTGTCCGGCACCGCGTCCCGGCACGGCGCCGCGGCTGTGCACCCGCTGCCCCGCACCCAAACGCTGGAGACCGACCAGTCATACCGGCCGACACCCAGACCGGCTGAGGCCGCGGCGAACTCGACTGTGGCCGAGTTGAGGCTGGGCCGGGTGACGGTGGCGGGCACGAACTTGGCCTGCGGCCCACCCGGGTTGACGGGCGAGCGATACAGCGCCTTCGCGTCCAGCCTGCCGGTCAGGCACAGGCGCACGTCCCGGGCCGGCACGCCGCGCGGCCCCAACTCCAGGCACACGGTGCGGCGGGACTGGGCTGACAGCGACGAGACCTGGAACGGCCGGCGGGTGGTGAAGGTGAAGCGCAGGTCGCCCTGAACCTGGGAGAGCCGGGCTGACAGCAGGTCGAGCACGCCGGAGGTGTCGGCCGGGTCGCTCACGGTCGTGCTGGGCGCGGGGCCGGCGACCGCAGCCGGCGGTGACGCGGCGAACGGCGCGCAGGCCAGGGCCACGACCAGCACGGCCAGGCCCAGGCGGCGCAAAGGAGGGCGTTTCATGATGGCGTCGTCACGAGGCGCAGGATGCGGGCGCGCTGGCAAGGATCCAGCGGCGAGCGGAGCGCAGGCGTGGCCGGAGGCCACGTTGAGCACCGCACGCCGCGCCGGAGGCAGCCAGCGCGCCCGCAGACCAGCCGCAGCAGACGCCATTGTGGAACGACGTCCTCACGACCGGCGGTCGACCACACCCCGCACAACAGAACGCAGCGATTCAACATCTGCCCGGCCATCTAGCCGCTCCAGCATAGCCAGAGCGTGGCGCGCCTGGCGGTCGGCCTCCTGGCGGGCGTCGCGCACGGCGCCGCAGCGGGCCACGCGGGCCAGCGTGGGCAGCACGTCGGCCGGCCCGGCGCCGCGCGCTATCACCTCGGCCACCTGCGGGTCGCGGCGAGCGGCCAGCAGCAGCGGCAGGGTGACGGTGCCGTCCAGCAGGTCGGTGCCCAGCGGCTTGCCCGTTGTGTCGGGCTGGCCGTCGCAGTCCAGGATGTCGTCGGCCACCTGGAAGGCCAGCCCCAGCGCCACCCCAAACTCGCCCAGCAGGTCGACGTCCGGCTGGGGCAGTCCGCCCAGCCGGCCGCCCAGCATGGCCGCCGCGGCAAACAGGCGCCCGGTCTTGAGCGAGCACCGCTCCAGGTAGCTGTCCGGGGTGGTGGTCGGATCGCCGGCCTGCGCGCGCTGCAGAATCTCGCCGCGGGCCAGCCCCAGGCAGGCGTCGGCCAGAAGCGATACGGCCTGCATGTCGCCCGTCTCCACCAGTTCGGCGAAGGCCCGTGCGAACAGGTAATCGCCGGTGGCCGAGGCCACGGTCGGCCCGTGCGCGCGCCACACCGTCGAGCGGCCGCGGCGAAGCGGCGCCGCGTCCAGCACGTCGTCGTGCACCAGCGTCGCCATGTGCACCAACTCGACCGCGCAGCCGGCCATGGCCAGCCCGGGCCGGCCGCGATCGCGGGCTGCCGCCGACAGGTAGACGAGCATCGGCCGCAGGCGCTTGCCGCCGGCCCGCATGGTGTCGGCGGCGGCCTCCGCGGCCAGCCCGCCGCGCCAGCCGACCGCGGCGTCCAGCCGCTCCTCGACCGCGGCCACGTAGTCGGACATGCCCTCCACCGCCAACGCGTCGCGGGCGGCGCTCATGCCGCCACCGTGCCCACGTGCACCGCCACCGCGCCCATCCCCAGCCGCCGGAACTGCACGCGCTCGAGACCGACGGCGCGCATCAAGTCGGCCAGCTCGAGCGCCGCCGGGAAGCGGTGCACCGATTTGGGCAGGTAGTCGTAGGCCGCCGCGTCGCCGGCCACCAGCCGGCCCAACGCGGGCACCGCCCTGTCGGTCCACAGCCGCGAGGCCCAGGCGACGGCGGCCGGCGGCCGGGTCAGCTCCAGGCATACGACCCGCCCGCCCGGCCGCACGGCCCGGGCCATCTCTGCGAACCCCCGCTCGTGGTCTGCCAGGTTGCGCATGCCGAAGCCGATGGTGGCGGCGGCGAACTCGCCGTCGGCGAACGGCAGCCCCAGGGCATCGCCCTGCACCCAGTCGACGAGGCTGGACTTGGTGCGGGCCACCTCCAGCATCTGCTGCGAGAAGTCCAGCCCGACCACTCGCCCGCGCGACGACACCCGGTCGAGCAGGTCGAGCGCCAGATCGCCGGTGCCGCAGCACACGTCCAGCGCGGCATCGCCGACCTGAAGGCCCGCGCAGCCGGCCGCGAACCGCCGCCAGCGCACGTCCATGCCAGCGCTCATGATCCGGTTCATGCGGTCGTAGGCCGGCGAGATGCGGTCGAACATCTCGCGCACGTGTTCGGGCGGAAGCGTCAGCTGTTCACTCTCCCCACGGCTTGACGAGCGAGGCGTCGAGACCGGCCGCGTCCAGGAGGCGGCCAGCCACGAAGTCGACCAGGTCGGTGATCGACGTGGGCCGATGGTAGAACCCCGGCATCGCCGGCACCACCGCCGCCCCTGCGCGCTTTATCCGCAGCAGGTTCTCCAGGTGGATGACCGAGAGCGGCGTCTCCCGCGGGCACACCACCAGCCGCCGGCCCTCCTTGAGCTGCACGGCGGCCGCCCGGTGGATCAGGTTGGCCTCACCGCCGCCGGCGATCGTGCCCACGGTGGCCATCGAGCAGGGGCAGACGATGACCGCGTCGGTGCGCGAGCTGCCGGAGGCGTAGGGCGCCGAGTAGTCGGACTGGCCCCAGATCCGCACCTCGGGAGTCCCATGGTCGGCAACCATCCGCTCGACCGCGCCGGTCGGATCGAGGGTGCGGTCGCCGTACAACTCGAGCGCGACCACCTGCGCGCCGGCCGAGGAGGCCACGACCCCCACGTCCGCACCGGCGTCGGCCAGCGCCCGCAGCACGCGGGCGGCATACGGCGCGCCGGACGCGCCGGTCAGTCCGAGCATCACGCGCATGGGAGTCGGCAGCCTACTGGGCCGGCGGGGTGCCGGTCTTGAGGCCGAACACGAACGCCGCCAACTCCTTGATCTCAGTGGGGCTGAGAACGTTCTTGAAGGGTGGCATACCGTGGCCGCCGTTGGTGATCTGGGCGGTGATGTCGGCCAGCGCCGGCCGCGGGGCCCCGTGCGAGAGGTTCGGGCCGATGTTCCCGCCGCCGCCTCCGAAATTATGGCAAGAGGTGCACTGCGCCTGCTGGATGACAGACGCCGCTGCCAGCTTGTCGAACGCCGGGTTGCCGGTGATGGTGGTTCCTGACACCGCGCCCGGCGCCACCGCGCCGGCCATGGTCAGGGCGATCAGCACCGTCGGCACGATGAACCCGACTGCAACGCCGACAGGGCGGCGGCTGAGCCGGCGGTCGCGGCCACGATCGATGAACGGCCACGCCACCAGCAGCACCATCATCATGGTGGGGACGATGATGGTGGCGAAGATCAGCTGCCAGGGCGTCTTGAAGATGCGCAGCAGTTCGAACAGGAACAGGAAGTACCAGTCCGGACGCGGCTCGGTGGCCTGCACCGCCGGGTTGGCCTTGGTCTGATACAGCTCGCCCAGCCAGCCGTACTGCCCGGTCGGGTGGGCCTGGTTGATCGTCCCGGCGGTGGCGTGCCAGATGATGGCCATGGCCACGATCACCAGCACCACGATCAGGTTGACCACCGTGTCGTGGAACATGGCGTAGGGGAAGAAGGGGTGGCCGGCCTTCGTCGACTCGTGGTGCTCCGCCTCGTAGCGGACGCGCCGGTTGATCACCTTGCGGGGGCCTGCGACCGCCATCAGCTCTCAGTGCCCTCGTCAACAGGCCGGGACGGCCAGGGGGTGACGCCCAGCTTCACCACGAGCCACAGGTGGACGAAGATGAGCGCGCCGATCAACCCGGGGATCATCAGCATGTGCAGCGCGTAGAAGCGCGAGATGGTCTGCGCCCCCACCACAGGTCCACCCAGCAGGAACTTGGTGATGAACGGCCCCAGCACCGGCGCCGTGCCGTTGATGTTGACGGCCACCACCGAGGCCCAGTAGGCGCGCTGGTCCCACACCAGCAGGTAGCCGGTCAGGCCCATGCCCATGGTGGACAGGAAGATCAGCGACCCGGTCAGCCAGGTCATCTCGCGCGGGTACTTGTAGGCGCCGTAGAAGAACACCCGGCCCATGTGCAGGAAGAGCAGGATCACCATCATCGAGGCGCCCCACTTGTGCATGCCGCGGATCAGCCAGCCCAGCGTCTCCTGGTCGGTGATGTAGCGGATCGACTCGTAGGCGCCGTTGGGCGACGGGTCGTAGGACATGGCAAGCAGCATGCCGGTAGTGGCCTGCAGGATGAACACGGTGAGGAGCGAGCTGCCCAGCGTGTGCCACCAGCCGGTGGGCGGCACCTTGCGGAACAGGAACTTGCGCACAAGCGTCGGGAAGCCTGTCCGGTACTCGATCCAGTCCTCGGTCTGGAGGACCATCTGGCGGGTGTCTGGCTTGGGGACGGGCATCGCTCAGACCGTCACTTGGAGGGGTAGTTGTAGGTCACATCGGGATACAGGATGTTGGCCACCGTGGTGCCGCCGATGGGCACCGTGACGGGCTGGCCCGGGTACTTGACCTCGTAGTAATGGATCTGCCCGGAGGAGTCGAAGTCCACGCTCCAGCGCTGGGTGATCCAGAGCTCGCTGCCCTTCTTGATCTCCCACTGGAAGCGGTCGAGCGGGCGGATCGGCGGGCCGGCGATGCGCTGGCCCTCGGTGTTGTACTGGCCGCCGTGGCAGGGGCAGGCGAAGCCGCTCAGGCCGGCCGCCACCGGGCAGCCCAGGTGCATGCAGCGGTTGGAGAAGACGATGAACATGGCGTCGGCCGCGTTCCAGGTGGTGCCCTGCTTGCCGGTGTTGTGCACCCACGCCAGGCCGGCGCTGGTGAAGGGGTTCTTGGGGTCCTCCACATAGGTGGCCGCGACCGGCTTGAACTGCGTGCCCTCGGACGGGAACTCGGTCAGGTTGCCCAACAGCACCGGCTTGAAGGTGATCTCCTCGGTGATGGGGGCAAGCAGGAAGGCGGTCGCGGGGACGCCGATCACTCCGCCGATCATGGCCCCCAAGCCAACGGTCGAGAGGCTCAGGAACTGACCGCGGGTTGTGCCGTCGTGATCCGCCACTCACTCCTCCTGATCCGAAATCCGCGGGCGATTGTAGCTGCCGGCCGGGGCCAGTGTACCGCCTGCGACCGGCGTTACTGCAGGCCGTATTCTGCCCATCGGATATTCACCAGGGCTCGTATCTCCTGGCTCATGTGTATGGTCTCAGGCCAACCCCGCGTATAGCCCTCGGCCGGCAGCTTGGCGGTGGCGTCGATGCCGATCTTGCCGCCCACGAACTGGTGCGTCGGCGCGTGGTCGAGATGGTCGAGCGGCCCGGAGGCCAGCTCGATGTCGCGGGCCGGGTCGACGTTGGCGCCCACCTGCCACATGACCTGGGCGTAGTCGTGGGGGTCGATGTCGGCGTCCACCACCACAACGCCCTTGGTCAGTGACAGCAGGCCGGTGCCCCAGATGGCGTGCATGACCTTGCGGGCCTGGCCGGGGAACGACTTGCGGATGGAGACGATGCACAGGTTGTGGAAGGCGCCGGCCACCGGCAGGTCGTAGTCCACCAGCTCCGGCAGGGTCAGCCGCACGGCGGGCAGGAACAGGCGCTCGGTGATCTTGCCCAGCCAGGCGTCCTCGGCCGGCGGCACACCGACCACGATGGACGGATAGACGGCATCCCGGCGCATGGTGACGGCCGTCACGTGCACCACCGGGAACGGCTCCACCGGCGTGTAGTAGCCGGTGTGATCGCCGAACGGCCCTTCGTCGTGCAGTTCGCCGCGGACGATGTAGCCCTCGATCACGATCTCGGCCCGGGCCGGCACCTCCAGGTCGACCGTACGGCAGCGCACCACCTCGACCGGCTTGCCGCGCAGAAACCCGGCCAGCATCAACTCATCGATGTGCTTGGGTAGCGGCGCCGAGGCCGTGTAGCAGGTGATCGGGTCGACGCCCAGCGCGATGGCCACGTCCATCCGCTCGCCCATCCCCCGCCAGTCGGCGGCGCCGTCCTTGTGGATCTGCCAGTGCATGGCCAGGGTGGTCGAGTCGAGCTTCTGCACCCTGTACATGCCGACGTTGCGCTGGCCGCTTCGGGGATCGGCCGTGATCACGGCGGGCAGCGTGATGTACGGCCCACCGTCGCCCGGCCAGCAGGTCAGAATGGGCAGCGGGTCGAGGCTGGGCGGGTCGAGCACGATCTCCTGGCAGGGGCCCGACGACACCGACTTGGGCCTCGAGTCGGCCAGCGACTTCAGACGGCCGAGCGCCCGCAGCTTGTCCATCATGCCCTCCGGCGGGGCCATCTCGAGCACCTCGGACACCCGCTCGCCGAGCTGGTCGAGGTCGTCCACACCGAACGCCATGCACGCCCGCCGGCGGCTGCCGAACTGGTTGATCACGACCGGCAGCGCCGAGCCCTTGACGTTGCGGAAGAAGAGCGCCGGACCGCCCGCCTTGACGGTGCGATCGGTGATCTCGGTGATCTCCAGATGCGGGTCGACCTCAGCGTCCACCTCGTGCAGCTCACCCGCCGCCCGCAGGTGATCGAGCCAGTCGCGCAGGTCGTTGAAGGGCATTCTTTCACCCTACCGCCTGGCCGCAGGGGGCCCGCGTCCTAACAGAGCGGAGGACTGGGCGTCAAACTACGGGCATGAGCGTGCCACCTCACCGTCCGCTGTCCGGCGCCCGGACGGCGTTTGCGGTGGCGGCGGCGGGCGCCGCCTTCCTGCTGGTGGCGGCGGCCACCAAGGCGGGCTCCCGCACCCCGTCGCGGCCGCCCGGCTGGAACGCCTTCTCGACGGTGGCCGCGCATGTCGCCAACGGCACCGTGCTGGCGCTGGCGCCGCTGTTCATGCTGGCAGGCGTGGTCGCGATCCTGGTCGGGCAGGTGCTGGCGCGGCGCCAGCGGGTCGAGCGTGAGCGGCTGAACCCCGGGGCCAAGTGGAAGCGGATGCTGCGCTGGGCGATCGTGATGGGCTCGCTG
Source organism: uncultured Actinomycetes bacterium (assembly GCA_963744065.1). Classification (GTDB taxonomy): domain Bacteria; phylum Actinomycetota; class Thermoleophilia; order Gaiellales; family JAICJC01; genus DASUHT01. The sequence continues at coordinate 18,039 of CAVUSN010000001.1, forward strand.
GTCGCCATCTGGTTCCTGATCCGCGACGGCGTGGTGCACCTGCGGGCCGTGCACCTGCCCAAGTTCGGGGGCAGCTCGCAGGCGCCGGGCGGGGCCAGCGCGCACGGCGCCAATGGACGCGCGTCCAGCGCCGACTGGACGATCGCCATCGTGCTGTGGATCGGCCTGGCGGTGGCGGTGGTGGTGCTTGTCCGCCGCCTCCGGCGCCGGCCCCTGCAGCCCGCGGCCACACCCGCCGGGCTGGAGGCCGACCAGGGCATCGACTACGCCCGCCTGCGCGGCATCGCCGACCCGCGGGAAGCGGTGATCGCCACCTACGCCGAGATGGAGCGCACGCTGGCCGGGCGCAGCCTGGCCCGTGACCCAGCCGAGGCGCCACGCGAGTACCTGGCCCGGATCGTGCACGGCCTGCGCCGCTCGCGGTCGGCCGCCGGCAAGCTGACCGGGCTGTACGAGCGGGCCCGCTTCAGCCCGCACCCGGTTGACACCGATATGCGCGGCCAGGCCATCGACTCGCTGGTGTCGGTGGACACCGATGTCGACAAGGAGGTTGATCCGGAATGACCGTCGGTGAGGTGGCGAGCGTGGCCCTGGGCGCCATCGCTGCGACGGTCGCGGTGCGAGCGATGCCGGCCGCCACCCGTTCCGGCAGGGCCCGCCGGCGACGCCACCCGGCGCCTCCGCCGGCCCCGTCTGACCTACGCACGTTCGAGCGGATGCTGCGGCTGGCCTCCGCCAGTGCCAGCGAGGCCCATCACCGGCTGGCTCCGGCCATGCGCGAGATCGCCGCCGGCCGTCTGGCCTCCGGCAGCCGGATCGACCTGTACGCCGATCCGCAGGCCGCCCAGGCCCGGGTCTCGCCCGCCACCTGGGAGCTGATCCGGCCCGACCGCTCGCCGCCGGACGACCGCCATGGCCGCGGCCCCAGCATGGCTGACCTGGAGGCGGCGATCGCCGGGCTCGAAGAAATGGGCGGCGGATGAGCGCGCTGGCGCTGGAGCAGGTGGCCGAGCGCTGCGGCCAGATCCTCGACCAGGTGGAGCGGGCGGTGGTCGGAAAGCGCGACGCGCTGGAGCTGATCCTGCTGGCGCTCCTGGCCAACGGCCACGCCCTGATCGAGGACTTCCCCGGGCTGGCCAAGACGCTGGTCGTGCGCTCGTTCGCCCAGGTGCTGGAGATGGAGTTCGGGCGCATCCAGTTCACCCCCGACCTGATGCCGGCGGACGTCACCGGGTCGTCGATATTCCGCGCGGCCAGCGGTGAGTTCGAATTCCGGCCGGGGCCGGTGTTCACCAACCTGCTGCTGGCCGACGAGATCAACCGCGCCCCACCCAAGACGCAGTCGGCGCTTCTGGAGGCGATGGCCGAGCGGCAGGTGACCACCGAGGGTGAGACCCGGCCGCTGGCCGCGCCGTTCCTTGTGGTGGCCACCCAGAACCCGATCGAGTACGAGGGCACCTACCCGCTGCCCGAGGCGCAGCTCGACCGCTTCCTGCTGCGCATGTCGGTCGGCTACCCGGAGCGTGACGACGAGTGGGAGGTGCTGGAGCGGCGGATGCTGCGGCGCTCCGACGATGTCGCCCTGGAGCCGGTGTCGGATATCGCCGAGGTGCTGGCCATGCAGACGGCCATCGAGTCGGTGCACGTGTCCAAGCCGGTCGGCATGTACATGGTCGACCTGGCGTCCGCCACCCGCTCGCACCCGCAGGTGCAGGTTGGGGCCAGCCCGCGCGGGTCGCTGGCCCTGCTCAAGCTGTCGCGCTGCCTGGCGACCCTGCGTGGACGCGACTTCGTACTGCCCGAGGACGTGAAGCAGATTGCGGTCCCGGCGCTGGCCCACCGGATCACCCTGCGCCCGGAGCTGTGGGTGCAGCGGGTCAGCCCGGAGGCGGTGGTCAGCGACTGCCTGGAGTCGGTTCCGACCCCGCCCGCCGAGCCATGACGGCGGTGCCGTCGGCGCGCCTGCGCTCGGGCGCGGCGGCGTGCGCGATCCTGCTGCTGGCGGCCATCGCCCTACGCCGACCCGAGCTGGTGGCGGTGGCCGCGCCGCTGGGGCTGCTGCTGGTGGTCGGCGGCGCCCGCCTGCGCACGCCACAGCTCTCGACTCAGATCCGGCTCTCGACACTGCGGGCGGTGGAGGGCGACGAGATCGAGTTGGAGATCGATCTTCGGTCAGAGACCGGCGTCGCGTCCCTGGAGCTGCGGATGTCCACGCCGCCCGGGCTGGAGCCGCTGGGGGCGCGGCCGGTGCGCCGGCTGGGGCTAGATCCCGGCCGCACGCACACCCTGCGCCAACGCTACCGCTGCGGGCACTGGGGCGGCTACGCGCTGGGCGCCGGCGGCCTGGTGGCGCGCGACCGGTTCGGGCTCTACAGCTACCCGCTGGGTGACCTGGTGCCGGTGCCGGTGCGCGTCTATCCCAGCTTCGAGCGGCCGCTGGTGCGGCCGCTGCCGCTGCGCCCGCAGCTGTCGGTGGGCGGTGACGTGGCCCGCATCAGGGGCGAGGGGATCGAGAACGCCGATGTCCGCGAATACGCCGCCGGCGACCGTGTGCGGCGGGTCAACTGGCGGCTCACCGCCCGCCGCGGGCGGCCCTACGTGAATGAGCACCACCCCGAGCGAAACGCCGACGTGGTGCTGTTCGTGGACTCCTTCGGGGACGATGCGGGCTGGGCCGAGGGGCCGCTCGACCAGGCCGTGCGGGCGGCCTCCGCGCTGGCCGACATGTATCTGCGCCGGCGCGACCGGGTGGGTGTGGTCGGCTTCGGCGGAGTGCTGCGCTGGGTACTGCCGGGCTCCGGAGCTGCGCAGACCTACCGCATCCTCGACTCGCTGATCGACACCCGGATCGTGGCCAGCGCGGCCTGGCGCGGAGTGGAGGTGATCCCGGCCCGCACGCTGCCGCCGGGGGCGCTCGTGCTGGCGCTCTCGCCGCTGGTGGACGAGCGCACGCTGGTCGCGCTGAGCAACCTGCGGGCCCGTGGTTTCGACCTGTCGGTGGTCGAGATCTCGCCGGAGCCGTTCCTGCCGCCGGCCCGCACGCCTGCCGACCTGCTGGCCCGGCGGCTGTGGACGCTGCACCGCCAGCACGTCCGCTCGGGCCTGACGGAACTGGGCGCGCCGGTGGTCACGTGGCGGGCGGACGAACGCCTGGATACGGCGCTGGTCGGACTCGGGGAGGCGCGCCGGTGGGCACGGTTCGCGCACCGGTAGGCCTGTACGCGGCGATCGCGACCCTGCTGGCCGCGGCCGCCTGCGGGGCGCGTTCCGTGCAACTGGCCCGGCCGGACGCCCGGGTCGGGCTGGCCGGCGCGGGCGCGGTGGCCTGCCTGCTGGCGAGCGTGCCAGCGGCGCTGGGCTGGCCGCGCACCTCCGCCTGGGGGTCGGTGGCCGTGGCCGCCTGTTACGCCGCCGGGGTGGGGCTGGGATACGGCTCCGACGCGGCCGCCCCCCTGGTGGCGGCAGGCGTCTTTCTGACCTGGGAGCTCGGCCAGCTGGCCTGCGAGCTGAACGGCCCGTCCGAAGTGGACGCGCGCTGGCTGCGCCGCCGGCTGGGCATGGTGGCCGGCCTGGCGGCGGCCGCCGTGGCGATCGGCTGGCTGGCTCTGGCTCCGACGGTGGCCGGCTCGGCCGGCGGCCTGGCGCTGACCGCGGCCGGTGTGATCGCTACGGTGGCGGCGCTTGGCCTGGCCGCCCGGTTGGCCCGGCGCTCCGGCTAAGAAGCTCTAACGGAATGAATCGTGGATGGCTGGCGAGTGTCGCGCCAGCAGGGTGTCGCGGCGCGGCGCAGCGCATATCCGCAGGTAATCTGGGCAAGCCGCGCCGCGGCTCCATGCGCCAGCGCGACGCCGTCAGACGCCGCGAGGCATTCTGTTAGAGCTTCTAAGCGGGGCGGGCGGCGCCCAGTCTGGCCACCGTCTGGCGCCACAGCTGGGCCTGGTCTCCCTCGCCCTCGGCCTGGCTGTGCGCGCAGGCCGTGATCAGCTCGGCCAGCTCGCGCACCGCGTCCAGGTCGCCGGTGGCGCAGATCTCCGTCAGACCCGCCGCGTACAGATAGTCGCCGGTCAGCAGCGCCAGCTCGGGATCGGCGTGCGAGAAGAGCCGCGAGCGGCCGCGGTGCAGCAGGTACCCCTCATAAATCATCTCCACCCCCAGCAGATGCGACCCGGGGCAGTTGGCGGCGAACTCGGGCTCGGCGTCGTCCGCCACCAGCGCCTCACTCCACAGCGGGGAGTCGGCCGCGGCCCGCCGGGCCAGCTCGGCCAGCACGCTCATGCCACGAACTCGGCGGCCGCGGCCAGCGTCTGCTCGACCTGCTCGGCGGTGTGCGCCAGCGACGGCATCATGGCCTCGAACTGAGAGGGCGCCAGGTACACCCCGCGCTCCAGCATGTGTGCATGCAGCGCGGCGTAGCGGCCGGTGTCGCTGCGGGCCGCGTCGGCGTAATTCGCGACCGGCCCGGGGTGCTGGAATGCGGTCAGCATGGCGCCCACCCTGTTCACCGTCGCCCCACCGGCGGCCAGCCCCGCCGCCAGGTCGGCCGAGGTGCGCTCCAGCCGGTCGTAGGCGCCCGGCTCGCGCAGCAGTTCCAGCGTGGCCAGTCCGGCAGCCATAGCCAGCGGATTGCCCGACAGGGTGCCGGCCTGGTAGACCTGGCCGATCGGCGCCAGCTGCTCCATGACGTCGGCCCGACCGCCGAACGCGGCCGCCGGCAGCCCGCCGCCGATGATCTTGCCCAGGCAGGTCAGGTCGGCTCGCACCGACAGCCGCTCCTGGGCGCCGCCGTAGCCGACCCGGAAGCCCGTTATCACCTCGTCGGCCACCAGCAGCGCGCCGGTACCGTTGCAGATCGTGCGCAGCCCCTCCAGAAACCCGGGGGCCGGCGGGACGACGCCCATATTGCCGGCGACCGGCTCGACGATCACGCACGCCAGGTCCTCGGCGTGCGACTCGGCCAGCCGGCGGGCGGCATCCAGATCGTTGTATTCGGCCACCAGGGTGTCCGCTGTGACGGCCTCGGGCACCCCGGGGGTGGACGGGATGGCCAGGGTGGCCAGGCCCGATCCGGCCTGCGCCAGCAGCGCATCCACGTGGCCGTGATAGCCGCCCGCGAACTTGAGCAGCTTGGCCCGCCCGGTGAAGCCGCGGGCCAGCCGCACGGCGCTCATGACTGCCTCGGTGCCGGACGACACGAAGCGCACCATCTCCACCGTCGGCAGCGCCCGCACCAGCTCCTGGGCCAACTCCAGCTCGAGCCGGGTGGGCGCGCCGAAGGAGGTGCCCTGCTCGGCCGCCGAGACCACCGCCGCCAGCACATGCGGATGCGCGTGGCCGGCGATCAGCGGGCCCCATGACATGACCCAGTCCACGTACCGGTTGCCGTCCTCGTCGATCAGCCAACCGCCCTCGCCGCGGGCGACGAACAGCGGGTGGTCGCGGCCCACCGAGCGCATGGCGCGCACCGGGCTGGACACGCCGCCGGGGATCACGCGGCAGGCCTCGGCATACAGGGCCGCCGACGAGGTTTCTAGAGATCGACTCAGGGTCGAGCTCCTACCTGAGCCACCCAGCGGCCTCGAGCGCCCAGTAGGTGATGATCATGTCGGCGCCCGCCCGCTTGATGGCCGACAGCGACTCCAGCGCGGCCGCTCGCTCGTCCACCAGCCCGCGGGCGGCGGCGGTCGCGATCATCGCGTACTCACCGCTCACCTGGTAGGCCGCAAGCGGGGCCAGCGTGGCCTCGCGCACGGCCCGGATGACATCCAGATAGGGCAGGGCGGGCTTCACCATCAGCATGTCGGCGCCCTCGTCCAGGTCGAGCAGCGCCTCCCGCACGGCCTCGCGGCCGTTGGCCGGGTCCATCTGGTAGCCGCGCCGGTCGCCCTCCGAGGGCGCCGAGTGGGCTGCGTCGCGGAAGGGGCCATAGAAGGCCGACGCAAACTTCGCGCTGTAGGCGAGGATCGAGACGTCGGCATGCCCCTCGTTGTCCAGCGCCGCCCGGATGGCCGCCACCCGGCCGTCCATCATGTCGGAGGGAGCGACGATGTGGGCGCCGGCGGCGGCGTGCGAGACGGCCGTTTGGGCCAGCAGTTCCAGCGTCAGGTCGTTGTCCACCTGGCCGTCGCGGAGCAGCCCGCAGTGCCCATGCGAGGTGTAATGGCACAGGCAGACATCGGTGATCACGGTCACTTCGGGCACGGCGCGGGCGATCTCGCGCACCGCCATCTGCACGATCCCGTCGTCGTCGTACGCAGAGCTCGCGGCCTCGTCCTTGGTCTCGGGAATGCCGAAAAGCAGCACCGCCGGCACGCCCGCGGCATGCACTTCGGCCGCCATCTCGGCTGCCCCGGACGGCGACAGGTGGTACTGGCCGGGCATCGAGTCGATCGGGCTGCGATCCGGGCCGGTATGCACGAACAGGGGCTGAATCAGGTCGGCAGGGTGCACACGGTGCTCGCGCACCATGTCCCGCAGCCCGGCGGTGCGCCGCAGCCTGCGCATGCGAGTGGTCGGGAAGGCCACGCTGGCAGTGTAGTGATCCCTTTACACCCGGGATCCGAGCGGATAGGCTTGTCAAGAATCGACGCGAGGGGACGTGAAGTTGACCGACACTTCCGGGGGCCTGGGCTTGTCCGAGTTCGAGAGCGCAGCCGACTACTCCAATGAATCGCTGCGGAAGCTGGGCGCCCGCATCCGCCACTACCGGCGCAAGCGCGCGATGACCCAGCGAGATCTGTCGTTTGAGGGCTGTTCCTACAGCTACCTGGCCCGCATCGAGGCCGGCGACCGGCGGCCCAGCCCACGCGTCCTGTACGAGATTGCGCGGCGGCTGGACGTGACCCCGGAGGAGTTGACAGGCGAGACTTCGACGGAGCAGCGCTCGCGCTCGCTGGAGGCCCTGGAGTCGGCCATGTTGATCCGCGAGGGCCGGCACTCCGAAGCCGAGGAGCTGCTGCGCGGCGTGCTGCGCGAGGCCCAGGTCAGCGCCGACGCCGAGCGCGTCAGCGAGGCCTATGAGGGACTGGGGCTCGTGGCCATGCACCGCGGCCAGGTGGAGGAGGCCAGCCAACTGCTGCACGAGGCGTTGGAGAGCACCCACGACGCCGACCCCGGCGAGCGCATCGATCTGTACGCCGGCTTGGTCGAGACCTATCAGCGCACGGGAGACGCCTCCCGGGCGATGGCCCTGCTGGAGCGCTGCCTGACCCAGCTGCGGCGTCAGCCGACGCCCGAGCCGGCCAAGATCGTGCGCTACTCGGTGTGGCTGGCCAGCGCTTTCGCGGATGCCGGCGACCACAACCGGGCGTCTGCCGTGCTGGCCGACGCGCTGCGCGACGGGGGCGGCCGCATCGATCTGCGCAGCCGCGCTTCGGCCGCCTTCGCACTGGCCCGCACGCACGCGGCCGAGGGCCGCATAGAGCTGGCCATCCGGCACACCGACCGAGCGCTGGCCATGCACGAGTTGGAGGAGGACAACCGCGCGCTGCGCGACGCCCACCTGACGTACGCGCAGTCCCTACTGGACTCCAGCGAGGCAAACCTGGCGGCAAGCCATCTGGATGCAGCCCGCTCGCTGACCGGGCCGGATGCGTCGGGCGACGAAGCCGGCATGCTGGCGGTCGAGGAGGCCCGGCTGGCGCTCCTGGCCGGCGACGACCAGCGGGCGGCGGTACAGGCCCAGCGGGCGGTGGACGTGCTGGCCGGAGCGTCAAACCCGTCGCGGGTGGGCGACGCCCATCTGGTGCTGGCCCGGGTGCAGGATTCGCTGGGCGAGATCGAGCGGGCGGAGCACGCCTACAACGAGGCCGTGGCGGCCTACTCGACCGCCGGCGACCGGCGGGCGCTTGGCCGCGCATACCGGTTCTACGGCAAGTTCCTGAAGCGCCTGGGGCGAGCCGAGGCTGCCCTGGAGGCATTCGAGCTGGCGGCCGACATGGCGCCGGTCAGCCTGGGCCCGATGGTGCCGCTGGCCGAGGGCCAGGCTCTGCCGCAAGACCGTATCTGAAGTCTGGATCCAAATCCGTCCCGCTGGGGGCGGCTGACGCTAGAGTCAGATCTGGATGGATGCCGAGCTTCTGATCGGGCTGGAGCGCTTCGACGAGGCCGAGGAGCTCCTGCGCGGCGAGTTGCGCCGCGCGCAGGCTGCCGGCGACTCGGGCGGCGCCAGCATGGCCTTGGAGGGGTTGGGCGTGGTGGCGTCCAGGCGCGGCCAGGAGGAGCAGGCGCTGGAACTGATGCGGCGGGCCGTGGAGACGGCCGACTGGCCGGATCCCACCCAGCGCCACGACCTGTACTACGAACTCGCCCGGCTGATGTCGGGCGCCGGCGACGCTGGCGGCGCGGTGCAGCTCTTGGAGTCGTGCCTGGCCCGCGTGCGCGAGGAGCACGCCGAGGACAGCCGCGCCCAGGCCCGGTATGCCATCACCCTGAGCTATGCGCAAGCCGATGCCGGCCAGTACGCTGCGGCCGCGACCCTGCTGGGCGAGGTGATGCGGGAGGGCGGCGAGGACATCGACCTGCCCATGCGGGCTACCGTCTACTACGCGCTGGCCCGCCTGCACAACTCCACCGGGCAGCCGGAGTTGGCCCTGGGCTACGCCCGCCAGGCCCTCGACCTGCGCCGCCAGACCGGTGAGGAGTGGTACGAGGGCAACTGCCACGTGCAGGTCGCCCATCTGCTTCTGACCGCCGGCGAGACCGCCGAGGCGGCCGCCCACCTGGCCCAGGCGCGGCGCCTGTATGGGGACAAGATGAGCACGATCGACGAGGGCTACCTGAAGGTTGACGAGGCCCGGCTGGCGCTGCAGCAGAGCCAGCCAGCCGAGGCCGCCGAGATCGCCCGCGACGCCATCGAGCTGCTCTCGTCAGCCGCCGTTCCGGGCGAGCTCGGGCAGGCCAATCTGGTGCTGGCCCGGGCCTACGAGGAGCAGGGCGAGGACGACCGGGCGGAGGCCGCCTACGCGTCGGCCATCCAGCTGTTCCGGCGCCAGAACGGGTGGCCGTTCGAACGCGCCCGGGCCTACCGGCTGTACGGCAAGTACCTGCGCCGGCGCGGCCGCACGGAGGCCGCCCTGGACGCCTTTGAGCGGGCCGCCGACCTGGCACCCGCCAATCAGGCCGCGTTCGGCCCGGAACGCTCGACGCCGGGCGGCTCCTCCGCCTGATCGCCCGGTTCGATCGGCAAGCCGAGCGGGATCCGCACCGCGTCGCGCCACGACTCCAGGCCGATCCGCTCCCGCAGGAAGACCCCGATCTCGCGGCCGATAGCGACCAGGGGCATGGTCACCAGAATGCCGGGCAGCCCGTACAGCTCCTCGCCCGCCAGCAGGGCGAAGATGACAACCAGCGGATGCACCTTGACCGCGCCGCCCATCAGCTTGGGGATGACGATGTGGCCCTCGATCTGGTGGATGAAGAGGTACACCAGGAGGACCGCGATGACGGCGGTCAGCGACTGGGTGGCGGCCACCGCCGCGGGGGCCACCGCGCCCAGCCACGGCCCCACGTAGGGGATTACCTCCGTCAGCGCCGTCCACGCACCGAAGGCCAGCGCATACCGCGAGCCGGATGGGAAGACGCCGGTCAGTCCCAGCAGTTCCATGCCCACCCCGGCGGTGGCGCCGATCGTCAGCGACACCAGCGTCTGCCCGCGGACGTAGGCCAGCAGCGCCCGCTCGCAGCGGGCCAGCAGGTCGTCGCCCGGTTCTTGGGAGGGGAAGATGGTGCGCAGCCAGCGCGACAGGCGGGGCGCGTCCAGCAGCATGTAGACCGAGATCACCACCACCAGCACCAGGTTGAAGAGGCTCTCGAAGACCGTGATCACAAGGCTCTGGGCGATCGACACGGCCTGCCCGGAGTAGCGCTGCAGATCCGCCTGGTCGACACCGTGGATGAGCCGCTCGCCGGGGCTCCTGACGTCCACCTTGACCGGGCTCGTGCGGTCGATCCAGCGCTGCAGCCGAAACAGCTTCTGCTCGGCCGGGATCACCCCCTGGCCGTTGCGCTGAAACTCGCTCTCGACCCGGGTGGACACCGAGCTGACCTCCCGCGCCACCACCGTGCCGGCGATCACCGTGAGGCCGCCGATCGAGGCCGTGGCGCACAGGTAGACCAGGAACACGGCCAGCGGCCGGGGGATGTGCAGCGCGCTGAAGGCGCGCACGATCGGGTTCAGCAGAATGGCGATCAGCGCGGCCACCACGAAGATGAAGACGGCGTGGTTTACCACCTCGAACACGCGCCACGCGCCCAGCACGAGCAGCGGCAGCCCGACCAGCTGCACCCAGCGCGGGATCAGGAGCTTCTGCGGCGGTTGAGCCGACATCGGGGCCATCTTAGAGGCCAGATCGGCGAAAACCGGCTCCTGCACGATGATCAAATGCTCTGACAGACGGCGTCATCGGGTACCCTGGTGGGCGTGGTGACCAGTCAAACGCACGCCCGGCGGGCCGCCCGCCGCAGTGCCGGCCGCCGCCGGGCACGCAGGTTGGGCGGGCTGGTGGCGGCCGTCACCGTCACCGTGCTGCTGGCGCTGCACGCGCTCAACTCGGGATCCCGGGGCGCGCCCACACAGGCGCTCGCCAGTTCCCCGCAGGTGGCGCTGGCGCCGGACGGCCCGCCCCGCCTGGAGAGCCTGGCCAGCGCGCCGGGAGGCCTGCAGCTGGACGTACCAATCAGGCAGGTCCGGATCACCGCCATCGTCTACCACGGGGTGGGCACCGACGGCTCGATCCCCCTGGTGCCCTCGGGCCGCCAGCGAAACGCCGGCCTGCTGACCGAGTTGGGCAACCTGCTGACCGGCGGCCCGCAGCAGAGCGGGCCCGGCTACTTCGTGGACTCCGGTGCGCCCGGCAGCGCCACAGGCTCGGTGGACGTGGGCGCGGTGGCGGGCACGGGGGTGTACGCACCGGTGGACGGGCGGGTGGTCTCGATCCGCCCATTCGTGATCAACGGCACGGCCTGGGGCAGCGTTGTCGAGATCCAGCCCACCGCGGCCCCGGCTCTGGTCGTCACCCTGACCAACCTGCAGCTGGCTCGGGGGATCGCTGTCGGCACCCAGGTGTCGGCCGCGGTCAGCCGGCTGGGCTCGGTGGCCGACCTATCCAAGGCGATGTCACAGGACGTGGCCAAGTTCACGTCCGACGCCGGCAACCACGTCCACATCGAGGTCAGCCAGGCACCGGCCGCCACGCCGATCCTGTGAAGCTGCTCTTCATTGGGGATGCCTTCGCCACCCCCGGCCGCCGGATCATCGAGACCCAGGTGCCCCGCCTGCGCGAGCAGTTGGGGCTGGAGTTCGTCGTCGCAAACGGCGAGAACCTGGCCGACGGCGTCGGCATCACCAGCCGGGTCGCGCGCCGCATCCTGGATGCGGGCGTCGATGCCATCACCCTGGGAAACCACGCCCTGCGCCACGCCGAGGTGTATGCGCTGCTGGACAGCGAGCCGCGCATCGTCCGCCCGGCCAACCTGTCGGCGCGCGCCCCCGGGCACGGGGTGACCGTGTGCACCAGCGCCAGCGGGGCGCGGATGGCGGTCGTCAACCTGATGGGCAGCCTGTTTCTGGAGCCGGCCGCCAGTCCGTTCGCTGTGGCCGAGCAGCTGGTGGCCGATGCTCGGGCGCAGGCGCCGGTGGTGGTGGTCGACTTCCACGCAGAGGCGACCAGCGAAAAGGTGGCCATGGGCCGGCTGCTGGCCGGCTCGGCGACGCTGGTGGCCGGCACACACACGCACGTGCAGACCAGCGACGCCCGCATCCTGGCCGGCGGCACCGCCTACATCACCGACGCCGGCATGACCGGCCCTCACGACTCGGTGATCGGCGTGCGCTCCGAGCTGGTGCTGCGCCGCTTCACGACCGGCATGCCGGTGCGCTTCGAGCCGGCTGAGGGCGACGTGCGGCTGGAGGGCGTCGTGGTCGAGTACGACGCCGACGGCCGCGCGACCGCCATCGAAACCATACGCATCGCTGAGTAGCAAACGACGCTGGTGGAGATGGAGCAGTTTGGGTGCCAGGGGGCCGTCGACCGGGCGTGACGATGGTGATCGTCACGCCCGCTCACCGGTTCCTGGCACCGGGTGGTTGGTCCTACGTGAAGATAATTTGCCCTCCGGCGGCCTGCTCGTAGAACTCGCCGACGCTGATGATCCCCTCCACCTGGGGCACGAAGCTGTCCATGGTCAGGCCGAACATGTCGACCGTGGCCTTGCAGGCGTACAGATGCGCACCTGAATCGGAGACAAGCTCCAGGAACTCCGGGATCGGCGGGATGTCGATCTTCTCGATCTGCCGCTTCATCATCCGGGTGGCCACCGCGGACATGCCGGGAACGGCTCCCAGCCAGGTTGGCAGGTGCATGCCGGGGTTGCCGACCGTCGCCACCTTGATCTTCTCGTAGCGGTCCTTGCGGATCGCGTCGAGCCCGAAGAAGGTGAAGAAGAGATCGGCCTCGATCCCCTCCATGCGTGCGCCATTGGCCATGATCAGGCCGGGATAGATCCCCTCCAGCGAGCCTTTGGAGATCACGATCGCGACCTTGTCGATGGTCTTGGGCTCGACCGGCGCGATGTATGGATGTTCGAGCATCTCGCTCATGACACGCTCCTTCCTAGATGCAGCCGACTGGCTTGGGTATGCCGCCGATCCTGGCGGCGAGCTTGGCCGGCCCTTTGGGGAAGAGCTGATACAGCTCCTTGACGGGCACGCCGGACTCCTTGCCCAGCGAGCGGATGGATGGCGCCGTTCCGGTGGCCAGGTAGCGGTCGCGCATGAAGCGCACGACCAGCCAGTGCCGGTCTGTCAACTGGGGGATGCCGCCTCCGGCGGCGATCGCCTCGGCGATCCGCTCGTTCCACTGCTCGGGGCTGGTCAGAAAGCCCTCGGCGTCCACATCCACCGGTGCGCCGGCGATCAGGGTCATGGTCATTGGTGATCCTCCTTATCAGGCCGGGATGCGGGTCGCGCGCTTGCCGGTGGTGGGCATGGCCGGCCCGATCCCGGGGATGTCCCGACCGGGCAGTAGCGCATGCCAGTACACCCACTGAAAGAGCAGCTTGCCCATGTGGTTGAGCCGCGACTCCCGTAACAGCGGCAGTCCCAGAGCGGCCGGGAAGTGTCCGGGCAGCGGTTCGGTGTCGTAGTTGAAGTCGATCAGAAGCGCCTTGTGAAATCCGGTCTCGATGAAGCAGTTGGCATGCCCGTCGTAGCCGGGCTCGAGGTCGTGCCCGTCCAGGAAGCGGGCGATGTTCTCGACCAGCACCTCGGCCTCGAAGTGGGTGACTGACCCGGCCTTTGACGTCGGGAGATCGGTCGCATCGCCCAGCGCGAACACATTCGGTCCGGCCTGCGCCTGCAGTGTGCGGCGGTCGGTGGGCACGAACCCGAGCGCATCGCCGAGGCCCGGTGAGCGATCGACGTAGGCCGCCCCGCCGTGCACGGGGACGCTGACCAGCAGGTCGAATGGGATCTGCGTGCCGTCATAGGCGGTGAGCGCTCCGCCCACGCCGTCCACCTCGCCAGCGTTGAACTCGGTGACCAGCTCGATCTCCTTCTGCGCCAGCAGCCCGGCCAACTCGTGGGAGGCGACCGGCTTGGTGAAGGCGCCGTCCAGCGGGGTCGCGTAGATCAGCTCGGTGCGTCCGCGCACGCCCTTCTCGCGCAGATACCAGTCGGCCAGGAAGGCGAACTCCAGCGGAGCCACCGGGCACTTGATCGGCATGTCCACAACGTTCACCACCAGGCGCCCGCCGGTGAACCGCTGCAGCGCCCCCTGCAGCCCCTGGGCGCCATCCGGAGAGTAGAAGGTGAACACGCGCTCGCCCCAGCCCGGGCCGGTCATACCCTCGGTCTCCTCGGGCTGCAGGCGGGCGCCGCTGGCCACCACGAGGACGTCGTAGGGGAGCATCGAGCCATCCGCCAGGCGCACGCTGTTCGCGTCCAGATCGACGGACTCGACCTCGGTCTCGTGGAAGATCACGCCCGATCCCAGCTGGCGCCGGCGGGGCCGCACGATCTCGTCCAGATCGGCCAGCCCGAAGGGCACGTACAGGAGCCCCGGCTGGTAGACGTGACGGTCGTCGCGGTCGACGACGTGGATCTCCGCCTGGTCGGCGTCGAACCGCCGCCGCAGCCGGTTGGCGACCATCGTCCCGCCTGTGCCTCCGCCCAGAATCACGAAGCGTCTACGCGTCATGGATACAGCGTGGCGCAGGCGCCGGCAGCTGCCATCAGCGGCCGCCCTGAAACGGACGCGGACAACTACGCGAGCTGCGGCCGGCCCGCATCGTCGCCCGCGGCCGGCTTAGAAGCTCTAACAAGATGCCTCGCGGCGCCTGGCAGCGTCGCGCTGGCGCATGGAGCCGCGGCGCGGCTTGGTTCTTACAGGGCCTGGGCCGGCGTCCAGTCGGACGCGACCTGGCGGGCCGGGCGGGGCACGAAGAAGGCGATCAGGACGGCCGGCAGCCACCAGCAGATGTACGGGTAGAACCAGTAGGAGGCGACCATCTGGGCACCGAGCACCGCCGCCCCGCACAGCGCCGCCACAGCCGCCGCGTCACGGCCGGCGCGCCGCCGGGGCAGGAACGCCATCAGCCCAATGCCGATCCCAACCAGGATCTGGGCCATCTTCTGGATTCCTTCGAGATGCGGCCAGCCGGGGTGGTAGTTGGGCAGCGTCCAGATCGACATGGGCGTGATGCGATCCGCCTGGTAGGCCAGCGTGCGGTCCCAGAAGAGCGCGAACCCGCGCCGCTCGAAAGCCAGCATGGCCAGCAGCAGGACGCTGGCAACGACGAACCCGAGCAGGGTCGCCCACCGGCTGCGCAGACCCGCGAACACCGGCAGCATGGCCAGCGGAGCCAGCTTGGTGAATCCGGCCACGGCCAGCAGCACACCGCGCACAGCGGGGATGGAGAGGGCCGCCAGTGTCCAGGCCACCGCCGCTCCCACCAGGGCGTCGTTGGCGTTCATGTTCAGCGTGTACGCGGTGAACGGGTTGGCTGCCCAGGCGAACGCCATCAGCACGCCGATGCGGGCCGAACGCAGCCGCCAGCCGGCCACAAACAGGCCGATCACCGCCAGGATGTCGAAGGCGGACGCGGCCACATGCGCGGCCGGCAGCGAGTCCCAGCGGCCGCTCCAGCCGAGGGCCGCCACGAAGGGCACGTACGCCAGGTAGACGGTCGGCCCGTAGGTGTCCCCGTTGGCGATCGGTGACTCGCAGCGGTGGTCAGGCTGCACGTAGCCGACCGGATCGCCGTTGGCGTAGTCGCCCCCGCAGGGCGTTCCCTCGGGCTGCGGGAAGTGGCCGTAGGGCACCTGCCCATGCAGGATCCGCGACCCGCCCACCACGCCCGCATAGCCGACGTCGATCACATTGGAGTCCTGGTTGTTGAGGCCCAACCGGAACCCCATCAGCGCGAACACCAGCCCCACCAGCACCAGCATGTGCCGCTCGCCGACCTCGATCCGGCGGGGCGCGCGGGATCGGCTGATCATGATCATGCGGACGGCCAGGTACAGCATGGGCGGGTACTGGAGCGGCGTGGACACGAACACCTGGCCGCGGTCGAAGAAGATCAGCGAGCACACGAAGGACAGCAGCATCAGCATGTCCAGGGTTCGCAGAGAGCGCAGCCGCCGCCAGTCCACCAGGCCGCCGAGGAAGATCGCACACAGCGCCCCCAGCACCCACGGGTCGACCACCTTGCGGCCGTACGCGTCCTTCAGCCCGCGGGTCATCATCCAGCCCACCTGGGGCCCGGTCCAGACATCCGTCGGCCTGCCAGTGGTGTCCGGGATCTGCACCTCGGCCACCTGGTCGGTGCCGGCGGTCCAGGTCACCGTCCATACCCTGTTGTCGCCCAGTGAAGTCTGCCGGACGGTGTGCGAGTACTGCGCCAGCCAGTCGTGGATGCGCGGCTGGGCGGCGGCGATCCCCGCCGCCTTGCGGGCGTTCAGATGGGGAGGGCCGGGGCTGCCTGTGATCGAGCGGGTGAGTATGGTGCCCAGCCCGTCAACGATCGCGAACGAGGCCAGTACCGGGTGGGCTTTTGGCCCGCCCACCAGCCGCACCCGCCAGGTGCGGTCGGCGGACACGAAGTTGGCCTGGAAGAATGAACGCGGATGGCTGGCCCGGAGCGCGCCGACGCTCGGGTCCGAGGCCATGATGGCGATCGCCTGGGCCGGCGTGTAGGAGGGCTTGGAGGAGGGCTGCCCGGCCAGGGCAACGGACGGCGCCGCCCACAGCACCGCCACCGCGAGCACCAGCGCCCTAGTGCTCCGCCCCAGAAGTCTCGTGCGCTCGTGCGGCTGCAAATCATCGCCCCGTCCACGATCCGCTGGATAGCGGATCGCTCCCGACCGGCGCAAGGCTACGCCCTTGCGCCTGTGTCCTCGCTCGCCCCGATATTCCCGATATCGGGGCGAGCTGCGTCCTTGCCATGCTCGATTTTCGCTCGCACGAGCATCAAGGAACCTCTGGAGCGGAGCACTAGCGAAAGCTCCAGAACTTGTTGCCAACGAAGCTCACGGGAGTGGCGATCAAAATGGCTACCGCCGCCGCCGGCACGTGGCCCATGCCGGCACCCTCGACCAGCGCGGACAGCACGCCCAGGTCGATAGCCAGGGCCAGCGCACTCACGGACAGGAAGCGGGCGTACTGAATGTGGGGCACACCGTGATGGACGCGGAACGTCCACAGCCGGTTCCAGAAGAAGTTCGAGGTGGCGGCCACGACGAACGCGACCGTGAACCCCAGCAGGTACGGCATCCGCGCGTCCAGCAGGTAGAAGACCGCCAGGTTGACCACATAGCCCGAGGCTCCGACCACGCAGAAACGGAAGGCCTCAAACCAGTTGTGGGGCCGGCGAAGACCCACGTGCAGGCGTCGGTAGTGCTCCTTCACGCCGATCGGCGCGGCGTCGGCGCGGGCATCTTCCATTGCAAAGAGCCTATCTCAGACCAAAGTGACGGCACGTAAGCGGGGTCAGATCGGTGATCGAGGGCTGCTCCGGGAGCTGCGGACCGCCGCCCTCGAAACCGGCCAGGATCAGCGGCACCAGCGAGTCCTCAGCGCGCAGCGACCCGTGGCTGCCGCCGCCCGCGTGATGCACCCCGCCGGAGTCGACGAACTCGTAGCCGAGCGCAGCCGAGACCACCACGTCGCCGGCCGCCGGGCAGTCCAGGATGCCCTCCACCCGCTCCAGCGCGTTGGGGTAGAGCTCGTCCGGCAGCAGGTCGCGATCGCCCTCGACCAGAAAGAGGTTGCCGCGCCGGTCGTGCGCGCCGGACCCGCGCCGGAAGCGCAGCACGCCCCCGCCGCGCAGGGCCACGTACCAGCCGCCGTCGCGGTAGCAGACCACGTCGGAGGCGTCCGATCGCAGCGCCAGCTCGGCCACCTGGCCAACGTCCGGGCTCGACCCCGACAGCCGGTAGATCATGGCGGCCCGGTTGGAAGCCGCCACCGCCAGCTGGCAGTCGGCAGGATTCGAGCGCCGGCTGCCGCGGAACAGCCGGTAGCCCTCGAACGGCCCCGAGGCGTCGGCCGGATCGGTGACTCGGCTCTGGGAGTGATCGGCAACCACGATCACCGCATAGCGGTCGAGGAACCGCCGGCGGCCGCCGGCCGCTTCGACCAGCAGTTCCAGGCCGCGGTCGGCGCCGGCCACCGCCCGCTGCGCGTCGCCGCCCCGGTGCTGGGCGGCGTCGGTCTCGTACAGATAAAAGAACAGGAAGTCGAAGCCGTCGCGGGTGACCAGCCAGCGGGCCACGTGTCCGCCGTGGCGGTCGATCCCGCCGCCGCCCAGGTTGAGCGGGGCGCCGGTGCGGTCGGAGAAGAAGAGGTCGCCCAGGAAGTACCGCTTGGGGCCGTACACGGCGTCCACGATGCCGATCGAGCGGGCCACCCGACGGGCCGTCGGGCGCGTGATCGGGTGCCGCGTGCGGCCGCGGATGACGTAGGTGTTTATGGCCGCCGTCTCCAGCCCGGCATCGTCCAGGGCCTCGAACACTGTCGTCACGCGTGGCGACAGGTGGAGCAGGTTGAGGTTGACCAGCACATCGTCGACCATCTGCCGGGTGCCCTCGGCCAGGGTGGCGGCGATCGACGAGCCGTACTCGACGAACCGGCCCTGGCCGCGGTGATACCAGGTCATGCTGGGGATCAGCGAGCCGGCGGGGTGACGGCCGGTGACCAGTGCAGACAGGCACACCGGGGTGAGCGAGGGGAAGGTGGAGACGCAGCCGTCGGTGCGCGAACCCTCGCCGGCCAGCCAGTCCAGAGTGGGCGCCATGCCGGCGGCGATGGTGGAGTCGAGCAGCGCAGGGCCGAGCCCGTCGACCACCGCCATGATCAGCTTCTTGGCCACGGGGCTGCCCGACGCTACCGGAGCACCCGCAGGCCCTCGTACTTCTGGCCCTCGCGGCGGCGGACGCGGGCCCACAGCCCGCCCGCAGCAACAGCCAGCAGGTAGCCGGCGAACGGCACCACCGCCAGGGCGGCTGCGCCCACCCCGGCCATATCCTCGACCAGCGCGGTGCCGCGCAGGTCGCCGCCCGATTTGACCGCACCCGAGCGGATGCGGCGCATGGCCAGGCCGGCGCCCGCTGCCACCACCGCGCCGATGGCCAGTCCGGCGTAGGGCACCTTGTGCCCAGCTCCCAGCTCGAAGGCCAGCCCGCCGGCGGCCACCCGCCGAGCCAACCGCGCCCCGGCCTGTGCGCCCGGCCAGGCCGCGTCCACGACCAGCTCGACCAGCACCGCCGCCCAGGTCACCGCCACCAGCCACGGCCGACCGGCGAAGGACAGCGGGCCGTCCAGCCAGCCCAGGTTGGCGGCGGTGGCGGCCAGCGCCAGCGGCGCGCTGGCCAGCAGGCCGGCGGCGGCAGCCAGGCCGAGGCCCTGGCCGATGGCGATCAGGAGGTGCATGGCGGGCGAAATGATAGTGGGCGGCGGCGGCGGCGCCCGGCCCGCGGCAGGCCGTCCAGCGGCAGGAACACCTCAACCGCAGCCGGCTCGTACTCGATCCGCACCCGCTCCAGCTCGTCGATGTACTCGCCGTCCAGCTGTACCGCCATCGGCAGGTCGCAGTCCACCTCCAGCAGGGACAGGTCGTGCAGATACGCGATCCGGCGCGAACGGCCGGAGGCGTGCCGCGGCCACACCAGCGCGTACACCGCCAGCCGCCACAGGTCGTGGGGCTGCAGCTCACCGACCGCCACCGCGTCCAACCCCGTGTCGAAGCTCGCCCGGGGCGTGGCCTGCACCGCCAGCCGGCCGAAGTAGGTGTACGGGTGCTGGTTGGCGATGATCAGGTAGGACACACGAAGCGGCGGGCCGCCGTCTGCCCGCACGGTCATCCGCTCACGCAGCCGGAAGCGCTCGCCGGCCAGCTCGCGAACACCGGCGGCCAGCACCTGCAGGTCGCCGGGCCGGCGCTGCCCGGGCCGATCGCGGCGGGCCTGGTCGATGTCGCGGGTGGCGGCGGCATCGAACCCGACGGACGCGGCGAAGGTGAACCGGCGGCCGTCCAGCCGGCCCAACCCGACCGGCCGCGTGCGACCGGCCGCCAGCGATTGCGCGAGCTGGCCGGCGGCCTGCACAGAGTCGGTCGAGAAACCCAGCTGGCGGGCGAACACCGACGATGCGCCGGCCGGCAGCACACCCAAGCGGACATCCGGGCGAATCCCGTTCGCCACCTCGTTGGCGGTGCCGTCGCCGCCCAGCGCCACCACCACATCGGCTCCGGGCTCACCCGCCAGCTGGGAGGCATGGCCGACGCCCTCGGTGCGCCGCAGCTCCAGCTGGCAGACGGCGGTCAGCCGTGCGACCACCGCGTCCAGCACCTGCTCGGAGACGCCGCTGGCGAGGGGATTGGCGATCAGCCGCACCTGCACCCGTCTGACGATACCGGTCACAGGAGGTCGTTCCTAAGTGACGTCGTTGCGAGGCGCAGGATGCGGGCAGGCTGGCAAGGATCGAGCGGCGAGCGGAGCGCAGGCGTGGCCGGAGGCCACGTTGAGCACCGCACGCCGCGTGGGACGCAGCCAGCGTCCCCGCAGACAAGCCGCAGCAGATGTTCATTTAGGAACGACCTCCAGGCCCGGGCTGTCAACCGGGCATCAATCTCGAGCCCATACAACTCGACTCGTGAAGGCGTGGCTTCGGCAGGCGGCGCTGCTGGTGGCGGCTGGTGTGATCGGCGGCGTGCTGGTGGCGGCGACGGACAACGGTTCGACGACCAAGGTGGTGCACGTGGTGCGCCCGGTGCAAGCGCACGCGACGCTGCCGGCGTCCTCGTCGGTGTCCGCCCCCAGCGTCGGCCTGACTCCGACCCAGATCTACCGCCGAGACGCACCGGGCGTGGTGGTGGTCAGCGCCACCTCGATCACCCACACCACCAACGTCTTCGGGCTGCCCCAGACCCAGCGCCAGCAGGCCCTTGGCTCGGGGTTCGTGATCGACCGCCAGGGCCACATCCTGACCAACGCCCACGTGGTCGTGGGCGCGAGCTCAGTGCGGGTCGGGTTCGCCAGCTCGACCGGGCTGGACAGCACCTACAAGGCGCGCGTGCTGGGCATCGACAAGGCCACCGACATCGCCGTGCTGGCACCTCAGAACGTGCCCGCCCAGGCACTCGACCCGCTGCCGCTGGGCACCGCCAAGGATGTCCAGGTGGGCGACGCGGTGGTGGCCATCGGAAATCCTCTGGGCGAGGAGCGCACGATCACCTCGGGGATCATCTCGGCGGTCAACCGGACGATCAGTTCGCTCGATCCCAACCGGCCGATCAACGGCGCGCTGCAGACCGATGCCGCCATCAACCACGGCAACTCGGGCGGGCCGCTGATCGCCTCCAACGGCCGCGTCATCGGCATCACCAGCCAGATCCTGTCCGACGGCAGCGGACCGCAGGCGGGCAACATCGGGATCGGGTTTGCGATCCCCATCGACACCGCCATGCAGGTGGCGCGGCAGCTGATCGCGTCCGGCCACGCCGAGCACACCTATCTGGGCATCCTGGGCCAGACGCTGACCTCCCAGGTGCTGCACGCGCTCAACATCCCTTCCACCCACGGGGTCATGATCGCCCGCGTCCTGCCCGACTCGCCGGCCGCCCGGGCCGGCCTGCGCGGGGGTACCACCCAGGCCACCATGTCGGGCACCACCTACATGCTGGGCGGGGACGTGATCGTGGCCGTGGACGGCCGTCAGATCTCCCAGTCAGCCCAACTTGCCTCCGCCATCATGGCCCGCAAGCCCGGCCAGCAGGTGACCCTGACCGTCATCCGCGACGGCCAGCAGCAGAACGTCACCGTCACTCTGGCCGCACAGGCCGGCGGATAGCGATTTTCAGGTCGCGCGCCCTGGTGCGCGCCCGCCGGGGCCCCACCCCACCTGCCAATGGGGCCCCGGCGGTTAAGCCTTAGCCGGTGCACCGTGCCACCTTGACGCGGCTGGAGATGGAGCAGTTTGGGTGCCAGGCACGTTCCAGGCACCGGGCCTACATCACCTCGACGATGACATCGTCCACTCGGTCGAGCCGGGCGCGCACGGCCTCCTCGATGCGGCTGGCCATGGCGTGCGCCTCGCGCACGTTGAGGCCAGGGTCGGCGGCCACGGATGTGACCACCAGCAGCCGCCCGGCCTGACGGAACACCACCACCTCGCTGTGCTCGCCGGCGATCTCCCGCACGGCGGCGGTCGCCAACTCGCGCAGGTCGGGCTCATCGGCCCCAACGTCGCGGGCCGGCTGGGCGTCCGGCGCCGAAGGCTCGACGTGGGCATACACCCGAGCCACCCCCACCTCGCGCTGGATCTCCAGCTTGAGCCGCTCGACGATCGTCCGAGCCTCGCCCAGGCTGATCTGCTCGGGCAGCCGCACGTGCAACATCACCGACTGCCCAGACGGCTCGCGCAGCACCGTGATGTTGTGGGCCTCGACGACTCCGGGCACCCGCATGGCGGCGGCCGCCACCCGGTCGTTGGGGTGCTCGTCGGTGCTGGACGGCTCAACGTGCACTGCCACCTGGGCCCGGCCCAGCTCGCGCATCACCGCTTCCTCCACCCGGTTGGTGACCGCGTGGCTTGACTCCAGCCCTTGGAGTCGGGGGACGCCGATCACAACCTCGGCGAAGTTCTCGCCGCCGGCAGTCCGCACGCGCACCGAGCGCACATCGCTGACGCCGGGCACGGCCAGCACCGCCCGCGTCACCCGGCCGGCCGTGCCGGCCGGCGCCCTATCCATCAGCACGTCCACGTTGATCCGGCCCAGCCGGCCCGCCGCTGCCAACACGATCACCGCCACCACCACCGCGGCCACCGAGTCGCCGCCCTTGACCCCCTCGGCCACCAGCCCCAGCCCGGCCAGCACCGCCAGACTGCCGCCGAAATCGGAGGCGAAGTGCAGCGCATTGGCCAGCAGCGCCGGGCTGTCCAGCCGGCGGCCGACCCGGTACGACGTCGTGGCTCTGCCGGCATCCACCGCCAGCACGAACACCAGCAGCAGAAAGGCGTACCAGCGGGCCTGCACCGGCGACCCGCCCCCGTGTAGGCGCACGATCGCACTGGCGGCGATCCACACCGCCACGCCGGCCAGCACCACCGACTCGGCCAGCGCGGCCAGGTGCTGCGCCTTGCCGTGCCCGTACTGGTGCTCGCTGTCGGCTGGCCGCTCGGCCACCCCGACGGCATACAGCGTGAGCAGCGCCGCGGCGGCGTCCACACCCGAGTGCACCGCCTCCGCGAGCACGCCCAGACTGTGTGTTGCCAGCCCGACCCACAGCTTGGCCACCGCCAAGCACAGCGCGCCGAGCAGCGAAGTCAGCGCCGTTCGGCGGGCGGTTGACATGGGGAGTATTCTACGGACCAGGGGTGTGCGACCCACGGTGAGAAGGGTGGGATCAATGGGTTCGATGGGCACGACCGGGGGGTCCAACGTGCACCGTGAAAATGGGCAAGTGCGATGCATGGTGGTCGACGATCATGCTGCTGTGCGCGAGGGGGTCAAGATGATCCTGTCGCGTGACCGCGAGATCTCGGTGATCGGTGAGAGCGGCAGCGGAGACGCAGCCATCGAGATGGCGGCCAAACGCCGGCCGGACGTGATCGTGATGGACGTCCGCATGGATGGCATGGACGGCTTCGAGGCCACCCGCCGGATCATGTCCGCGCAGCCGGATGTGGGGGTGATCCTGTACACCGCCCACGGCGAGCGCGGCCTGCTGGCCGAGGGTCTGGACTGCGGAGCCCGCGGCTACGTGCTCAAGGACGCCCCGCCGGACGACATCGTGCGGGCGGTCAAAAGGGTGGCCGAGGGCGGCGCCTACGTCGATCCCACACTGGCCTCCGAGCTGGTCACACCGCGGGCCACCGAGCGGCTTCCGGCGCTGTCGGCCAGGGAGCGTGAGATCCTGGGCATGCTGGCCAACGGAATGTCCAACCCGGACATCGCCGGCAAGCTCTTCATAAGCCCTGAGACAGTGCGCACCCACGTCCGAAATGCCATGACCAAGCTGGAGGCGGATACGCGCACGCAGGCGGTGGCCCTGGCCCTGCGACATGCGCTCATCGAGTAGGCGCGCGCTGACCGTCGCCGGCCTGGCCGGCGTCAGCGCGGCTGTGGGCTTCAGTTGGGGGCGGCGGTCGGCGGCCGAGCGGCGGTCGGATGCTGCTCGACCGCATTCCGATCTCGATCAGGCCAGCCTGTTCGACCGCATGCTGGCGGTCATGGACGAGGAGCGGGCGACGCTCGCCCATCACCTGCACGACGGGCCCCAGCAGACCATGACCGCCGTCCGCCTGATGACCGGGGTGGTGCGCGACGCGGTGCGCTCGGACGATCGTGAGCGCGCCCAGGAGGTGCTGGCCAAGCTCGATCAGGTGGCCTCCCAGGCCGCTGACGAGCTGCGCCGGGCGACCGCCCGCCTGCACCCCGTTGTGATGGCCCAGCTGGGCCTGGTGCAGGCGCTGGGCGGTCTGGCCGAGACCGTCCACGAGGAGTACGGCGTGCCGGCCACCTTCCACCCGCCGCAGGAGCTGTGGGAGCACGACGACGAGCGCGACGCGGCCATCTACCGGATCGCCCGCGAGGCAGCCGTGAACGCCGCCCGGCACGGCGCGCCGCCGGTCGAGATCCGGCTCGATCGGGAGCCGAGGTGCGTGGTCATGCGGGTGGACGACAGCGGCGGCAGCCTGAACGGCCAGTCCTCCACCGACGGTATCGGCATGCGCATGATGCGTGAGCGGGCGGCCCGGATCGGCGCCCGTCTGGACGTCTCCAGCGAACCCAG
This sequence comes from uncultured Actinomycetes bacterium, assembly GCA_963744065.1. Taxonomy (GTDB): domain Bacteria; phylum Actinomycetota; class Thermoleophilia; order Gaiellales; family JAICJC01; genus DASUHT01. The sequence goes on from CAVUSN010000001.1 coordinate 42,328, forward strand.
CGTGCGCACGTCGGTGGTGCTGCGGGTGCCGGTCTCGGAGTGACGATTGCCCTGATCGGGCATATGACGGTGGACACGGTGACGGCGGCCGGCGCGGCGGCCCAGGTGCGGCCCGGCGGCGCGCCGTTGTACGGGCGGCGGGCGCTGCTCGCTGCCGGGGCCGAGCCGGTGGTGATCGCCAAGGGCGACGGGGCCGGAGAGGGGCTGGTGCTGGGCTGGAACTCGCCGGTGCTGTCGGTGCTGGTGCACGGGCCGGATGGCCTGACCCAACGCCTGGACTCGGTCGGCGACCCGTTCACAGCGGAGGAGGTGCGGGGGCCGATGGCGCCGCTTCTGGACGGCTGCCAGTGGGCCATCCTGGGCGCCCAGTCGGGCGCCGACTTTCCGCCCCGGACGATCGCCGCGCTGCGCGAGGCGGGGCTTCGAGTGTGCCTGGACGGGCAGGGCCTGGCCCGCGGCGAGGCCCCCGGGCCGGTGCACCTGCGCGGATTCCCCGCACAGGCGGTGGCCGGCGTCCAGGTGCTCAAGCTGAATCTGGCCGAGGCGCGGGCGTTCGGGGAGCTCGACCGGCTGCGGGAGCTGGTGCCGGAGCTTCTGGTCACCGACGGCCCGCGCGGGGCGACCCTGCTGACGGAGGTCGGCACGGCCCGCGTACCGGGCTCCGGACAGCCGTTCGCCGACCCCACCGGCGCCGGCGACAGCTTTCTGGCCGGCTACGTCTTGGGCCGGGAACGGGGTCTTGCGCCAGAGCTCGCCGCCGCCTCGGCGGTGGAGCTGGTCGAGCGCCTGTACTCGGGATAAGAACCCGATCAGGAATCCCTGTCCGCGGGCGGGCGATACGGCTAGTGTTCCGGCACCGTGCACGACGGCATCAAGATCCTGATAGCCGAGGACAACTCGCTGCTGCGCGGAGTGCTGCGCGACGCGCTCGAGGAGGCCGGCATGACCGTGGTGGGCGAGGCCGGCGACGGCATGGAGGCGGTGTCCGCGGCCGAGCGCGCGCGTCCCGACGTGGTGGTGATGGACATGCGCATGCCCAACGTGGACGGGATCGAGGCCACCGAGCAGATCGCAAGCGCCGACTGGGCGATGCCGGTGGTGGTGCTGTCTGCCTACGACGAGCCGCAGATGATCGAGGCCGCGCTGGCCGCCGGCGCCTCCAACTGCCTGAAGAAGGGCGTCGGCCTGGATGAGCTGATCGACGCCATCCGGGCCGCGGACGCCAGCCGGGCCTAGCGACGAGCCGGCAAGGCCGGCCCGCCGCTCGGTGATTCGCGCTCTTTAGTCCCCAGCCTCGACCAGCACCGGCTGGTCGGTCGCAATCGGATCGGCGGCCGGGTGCGGCTGCTCGTCGTGGTGGGTGCGGATGAAGAGCACCGCCACCACCGCTCCGACCAGGGCGATCCCGGCCGAGTAGCGCAGCGAGTGCGACAGGGAGTAGATGAAGACGTCCGCCCGCGTGTGCCCGGCCGCCCGGGACACGGACAGGTGGTTGAAGATGGCGGTCAGCGCGGCCACTCCGAAGACGCCGCCGATCATCCGGGTCATGGACAGCACGCCGGATGCGGCGCCGGCCTTGGCGCGGTCGACCGAGCCCATGACGACGGCCGTCATCGGGGACATGGTCATACCCATGCCGACACCGCCGGCCAGGAAGGCCGGAAGCAGCGTCATGTAGCCCGACGTGTCGGTGATGCGCGACTCCAGGAAGAGCGACGCGGCCACCAGGGTCATACCGATCGTGAGCAGCCCGCGCGACCCGTAGCGGTCGGACAGGCGGCCGGCGATCGGCGCCGTGGCGATGATCAGTAGCGTCATCGGCAGGAACCGAACGCCCGTCTGCAGGGCCGACAGATGCAGGATGTTCTGCATGTACAGGGTGACGAAGAAGAACGTCGCAAACATCGAGAAACTGACCAAGAACGCGGTCACGTTGCCCGCATTGAAGTTGCGGTCGCGGAAGAAGCCCAGATCCAGCATGGGCTCGGATCGCCGCCACTGCAGCACACCGAAGGCCACCAGGCCGACGGCCGCCAGCACCAGCTCTGCAGTCGTGCGGGTGGACGTCCAGCCGTACTGGTCGGACTGCACCAGGGCCAGCACCAGCGCGCCCAGACCGACCGTCAGGGTGACGATCCCGGCCAGGTCGATGCGCCGGCTGGCCGTCTCATCGCGCGACTCGGCGACGGCGTACATGGTCACCGGCACGGCCAGCATGGCCACCGGCACATTGAGGAAGAAGATCCACTCCCAGCCCGCCTTCTCGACCAGCAGGCCGCCCACCACGGGACCCATGCCCAGCGCCATGCCCGAGATACCGGCCCACAGGCCCAGCGCACGGCCGCGCTCGGGGCCCTGGAAGGTGTTGGTGATGATCGACAGCGAACCCGGCATCAGGAACGCGGCGCCCGCTCCCTGCACGCCGCGGAAGATCACCAGCTCGGTGATCGACTGCGACAGGCCGGCCCCCATCGAGCCCAGCGTGAAGACGACGATGCCGCCCAGGAACATCCGCTTGCGGCCGAACACATCGCCCAGCCGTCCGCCCGTGACCAGCAGCACGCCGAACACCAGGGTGTAGGCGTTGACCGTCCAGGACAGGCTGGGGATGGACGCGTTGAACCGGTCCTTGATGGCCGGCAGCGCGATGTTCACGACCGTGTTGTCGAGCATGACCATGAACAGCGCAAAGCACATCGCCGCCAGCGTCCACCACTTCCTGTTTGACTCCGTAATCGCTGGCATCAGTGCCCGCCTCCGTTCTCAATCGACTCCTGCACCCGTTCGACCAGCGCCACCAGTTGCTCCAGGTCGCGCAGCGGCAGCACGGTGAAGGTCTGCCCCCAGTAGCTGGTGAAGCCGGGCAGCCGCTTCTGCAGCTCGGCCCCGGCCTCGGTCAGCTGGATCCACACCATCCGCCGATCCTGCGCGTCCCGCTCCCGGCGCACGTAGCCGTGCTGCTCGAGGCGGTCGATGACGCCGGTGGCGGTGGAGGCCAGCATGTCGCACTCGCGGCCCAGGTCACGGGCCGACAGGCGGCCGTCGGCGGCGGACAGCGTGTGCAGGGCCATGGCCTGCGGGAGGGTCAGACCAACCTGCTCCAGGTCGTGCCGCACCGACCGCTTGGTGTGCTTGGCGATCCGGCCCAGCGCGCTTCCCAGCTCGGCGGCCAGATCGGCCTTGGTCTTCGTTCGCGTTGTCATGATTCGTGTAAGTCTCTTTCGTCTATAAAAGATTCGTACACGAACTATATCGGTGCGAACCAGCCCGCGCAAGCGGGAGCTACATGGCGGCCAGCCGGGCCACCGCCCGCCGGCACAGCGGGCCGACCGCTCGCGGGTCGTCCGAATACTGCGAGGGCTTGAAACAGATCGAGCTGAAGCCGCGGGCCAGCTGCGCGGGCACCGAGTCGAAGGCCCGGTCGAGGTCGGCCACAGCGTCGGGGCCGGCGAAGCTGCCGCGCGTGCCCCCCACCATCTCCAGCTCGTCCATCGACCTGCCGTAAGCGGCCATGCTGGTTGCCAGCAGCTCCAGGTCGGCGTCCGTGGGCGTGCCCAGCGGGTTGAAACCGTGGCCGTGCTCGACCAGCCGGCGCAGCAGCCGCGGATGCAGCGACTCTCCCCCGAACCACAGCCGAGGCCCGTCCGGGCGGTACGGCTTGGGCTCCAGGTAGACGTCGTCAAACCGGTAGGCGCGGCCGTGGAAGGAGGCCGGCGAGCCGGCCCACAGCGCCCGCCACGCGTCCAGATGCTCGTCCAGCAGCCATCCGCGGCCGGCGAACGGGACGCCCAGCGCGGCGTACTCCTGGCGGTGCCAGCTGACCGTCGGCTGCACCACCAGCCGGCCCTCCGACAGCAGGTCGAGGGTGGCCAACTGCTTGGCCAGAAGCAGCGGGTGGCGAAGCGGCGCGATCACCGCGCTGGCCGCCAGCCGCAGCCGCGTGGTGACCGCCGCCATGGCCGCCAGCAGGATCAGCGAGCTGGGCCAGGGCGTGGCCGGATCCTGGTTTCCGGGCAGGGCGTACTCGCGCGGGTTGGCCATCAGCCCGTGCTCGGCGGCGGCCGGCCCCAGCACGATGTGCTCGCTGACCATGACAGCGTCGGCGCCGGCATCCTCGGCCTCCTGGGCCATGCGCACCAGCGCGCGCAGGTCGCGGGGCGAGGTCATCGTCCACATCTCGCTCACGACCACGATCAGGCGGGGCGCCGGCACGCGCCGGGAGGATACTTATCGATCCCGGCCAAGCGGCCGATACAGGCCGTATGCGCCACGCAGCCACGACCATCGCGCTCGCCGCCACCGCCATCGCCACCGCCGCCTGCGGGCACTCCGGCAGCGCGTCCACCAGCTCCTCCGGGCCCCCTCCGGCCCCCCAGTTGCAGAGCTCGGGCCTGGTCCTGCAACGCTCCGACGTCGGCGCAGGGTTCGCCGTGGTGCCGGCCCAGACCCGTGTGGCCAGCCTGGCGGACACGTCCAAGGGTGATCCCCAGGGCATCCGCCTGCTGGAGCAGCAGAACTACCTGAACGCCTACCAGACGCTCTTCGCGACACCGCGCGCGGAGGGAGTGCAGTCGAGCGTGATCGTCTACCGGTCGACCGCGGCCACCCAGGTGATCATCCGGGCCTGGCGGCGGGAGGTGCCCAAGCAGCTCTCCGGCGTGCGCTCCGTGGTCTCGCTGCGGTCGCCGGGAGCGGACAGCTTCCTCGTCCGCGGGGTCACCCGGGAGCACCGCAAGCTGGTGCCGGTGTACGCGGTGGAGTGGATGCAGGGCGCCGTGATCGGGACGGTGACGGTGTTCGGGCCGGGTGCCACGCAGGCCCACACGCTGGCCCTGGCCCGCATCCAGGCAGCGCGCATCCAGTCCGCACAGAACGCCTGAGCGGGGCCGCTACTCGGTGGAGATGAAGACGCTCTTCAGCTCGGTGTTGTGTTCGAGGGCATGCATGCCCAGCTCCTTGCCGACGCCGGACTGCTTGTAGCCGCCGAACGGCGTCTGCACGAATACGCTGGAGTTGGTGTTGACGCCCAGCACGCCGGTGCGAATGGCCCGGGCAACCCGCAGCTGGCGGGCGCCATCGCGCGTCCACAGCGACCCGGCCAGCCCATACGGCGTGTCGTTGGCCAGCCGGATCGCCTCCGCCTCGTCGCGGAAGGTGATCACGCTGACCACGGGGCCGAAGATCTCCTCTCGGGCCACGGTCATGTCGTTGGTCACGTTGTCCAGCACGGTCGGGCGGTAGAAGTAACCCGCCGCCGGCGGGCCGTCCGGGCGCTCGCCGCCCACCACCACGGTGGCTCCGTCGGCCCGGCCGCGGGCCACGTAGCCCTCCACCGTCTCCCGCTGGCCGGCCGAGATCATCGGCCCGATCTCGGTGGCGGGGTCCTCCGGCATGCCGATCCGCAGCGCGGCGGTGGTCGCGGCGTAGCGGGCCAGCAGCTCGTCCTTGACCGACTGCTCGACGATCAGCCGGGAGCGCGCGCAGCAGTCCTGGCCGCAGTTCTCAAAGACCCCGTAGGGCGCCAGCGCGCCCACCCGCTCCAGATCGGCGTCGGCGAACACCACGCAGGCCGACTTGCCGCCCAGCTCGAGCGTCACCCGCTTGATGCCGCGGGCCGCCTGACGGGCGATCCCGGCACCCACCTCGGTCGAGCCTGTGAAGCCGATCTTGCCCACCAGCGGGTGCTCGACCAGCGCCGAGCCGACGGTCGAGCCGGGGCCGGGGACGACGTTCAGAGCGCCTGCCGGGATCCCGGCCTCGACCGCCAGTTCGGCGTAGCGCAGCACCGAGAGCGGCGTCAGCGAGGCGGGCTTGAGCACCACCGTGTTGCCGGCCGCGAGGGCCGGAGCGGCCTTCCAGTTGGCGATGTTGAGCGGGAAGTTCCAGGGCGTGATCAGGCCGACCACCCCGATCGGCTCGCGGAAGGTCATGGCCACGCCGTTTCGCTCCACCGGCACGGTGTTGCCGAAGAACTTGTCGACGGCGCCGGCGTAGTAGCGGATCACGTCCACGATCATGGCCAGCTGGCCACGGGCGTCGCCGATCGGCATGCCCACGTTGCGGCACTCGATCAGGGCCAGTTCCTCGGCGTGCTCTTCGACCAGGTTGGCGAACCGGTGCATGTGCCGGCCGCGGGTGACCGGCGACAGGGCGCCCCAGCTCTCATAGGTCGCGGCGGCCGCCCTGACCGCCCGGTCGACGTCCTCCGCGCCGGCCGCGGCGACAGTGGCCAGCCGCCCCCCGGTGGCGGGGTTCTGCACCTCGAATGTCGCACCCTCGGCTGCCGGCACCCGCTCGCCGGCGATCACCAGGCCCTCCACCACGTCCACGCTCATGCCGCCACCTCTCTGTAGGAACGGGCCTGCTCGACCAGCTCGGCGAACAGCGGTGCACCGTTCTCCGGATCCTCCTCGGGGTGCCACAGCACACCCACCGCGAACCGCTTACCGGTGTGCTCCACCGCCTCCACCGTGCCATCCGCCGCGGTAGCCGTGACGGTCAGGTCACGGCCGATCTCGACCGGCGCCTGGTGGTGGGCCGACACCACCTCCGCCCGCGTGCCCAGCAGGTCGGCCAGCCGGCAGCCCGGCGCGATGTCAACCTCGTGGCGGGCCCATTGGCCGGGAACCGCCCGGTGCACCGCCATGTCCGGAACCAGCTCGGCGATGTGCTGATGCAGGTCGCCGCCGGCGGCCACGTTCAAGAGCTGCATCCCGCGGCAGATGCCCAGTGTGGGCATGTCCCGCTCGAGCGCGCCGCGCAGCAGCGCCAGCTCGGCCCGGTCGCGGATGTCCGAGAAGGCCAGCGCCTGCGGGTGCGGCTCGTGGCCATACACCGCCGGGTTGATGTCGGCCCCGCCGACCAGGACCAGGCCATCCACCGCGTCCAGCACGTCGGTCGGGTCGAGATCGGTCGGCGGCAGCACCAGCGGCCAGCCCCCGGCCCGCTCCACGGACGCCGTGTAGGCTGACGGCACCAGCACCGACGGCACCTCTCGCCAGTGCGAGAAGTCGGCCGGCAGGTCATAGCCCGAAATGCCGATCAGAGGCCGGTTGCGGTGCATGCCAGCCGCAGTATATGAATGGCGGCGAACCCCATACGGGAGGCATCATGCTCACATTGGAGGAGCTGGGAGCGGACGTCTCCAGCGGCGCCATCGACACCGTGCTGCTGGTGATGACGGACATGCAGGGCCGGCTGATGGGCAAGCGCCTGCACGCGCCCTTCTTCATGTCGGACGTGGCCGCGCACGGCGCCGAGGGCTGCTACTACCTGCTGACGGTGGACGTCGACATGAACCCCGTGCAGGGGTTCGAGATGGCCTCCTGGGAGAGCGGGTACGGGGATTTCGTGTTCAAGCCCGACATGGCCACGCTGCGCCGGCTGCCGTGGCTGGAGCGCACGGCGCTGGTGGTGGCCGACCTGGCCTGGCAGGACGGCCGCCCGGTGGTCGCCTCGCCGCGCCAGATCCTGCGCCGCCAGCTCGACCGGCTGGCCGAGCGCGGTTGGACGGCCAAGATCGGCTCGGAGCTCGAGTTCATCCTGTTTCGGGACAGCTACGAGACGGCCCGGGCCAAGCGCTACCACGACCTCGACCCGGCCAACCCCTACAACGTCGACTACTCGATCTTTGGCACTACCGTGGTCGAGGACGTGCTGCGGCCGATCCGGCTGGGCATGGCTGGGGCCGGGATCACTGTCGAGGACTCCAAGGGCGAGTGCAACTTCGGCCAGCACGAGATCAACTTCCGCTACTCGGACGCGCTGGCCATGGCCGACAACCACGCCGTGTACAAGAACGGCTCCAAGGAGATCGCCTGGCAACACGGGCACGCGCTGTCGTTCATCGCCAAGTACAACGAGCGCGAGGGCAACTCGTGCCACATCCACTGCTCGTTGTGGAACGAGGCGGGCAGCCTGTTCGTGGATGCCGACGGGCACACGGCCAGCCCGATCTTCACGCAGTTCGTGGCCGGCCAGCTGGCCGCCGGCCGGGAGCTGACCTACTTCCTGGCTCCCAACATCAACTCCTACAAGCGGTTTGCCGCCGGTTCGTTCGCGCCCACCACGCTGGCCTGGGGCACCGACAACCGCACCTGCGCACTGCGCGTGGTCGGCCACGGCCAGGGCATGCGGCTCGAGAACCGCGCGCCGGGCGCCGACTGCAACCCCTACCTGGCCTTCGCGGCCATCATCGCGGCCGGCCTGCACGGGATCGACAACGGGCTGGAGCTGGAGCCGGAGTACACGGGCAACGCCTATCTGGCGGACGACAAGCCGCGCCTGCCGACCACCCTGTACCGGTCGATCGAGCTGCTCGAGTCGTCAGCCATCGCCCGCGAAGCCTTCGGCGCCGACGTCGTCGAGCACTACCTGCACTATGCGCGCACAGAGCAGGCGGCGTTCGACGCAGCCGTCACCGACTGGGAGAAGTTCCGGGGCTTCGAGCGGATGTGAAGCTGGGGGCTACGCCGTGCGGCGGCGCGGCGTGCGCCGGACCAACTTGCGGATCACTCGCTGGCGCCGTTCGCGGCGCTGGTTGCGTACGTGCTCACGGGCCATGCGGGTGAAGAACTCCGTCTCCGACTCGCGGACCGCGGGCCGGGCCCCGTCCGAATAAATAGAGTAGTCATTTCGCATACACCTCATGATAGTCAGCATTTGGCGTCTGTCAACCTGATAAACATGACCTTAACCTGTCCTGAACCATACGGACACCCCGGTCTTCACACGGCTGGCCGTGAAGCCTCCGCCCCGCGCTGCCGATAGCCCACCTACACGGCATGAGCACGCCCTCTCTGAGCACCCGACTGTCCGCCGGCGGACCGCTTCACCCCCGGTCGCTGGCCTGGCCGCTGGCGCTCGGTGTGCCTGCGCTGGTGCTGCTGTGGGTCAGCCTGCAGACGGCGTACGGGCCGCACAACTTCTACGACTTCCACATCTTCTGGCACGCGGGGCGCGACGTGCTGCACAGCCGCAGCCCCTACCCGCCGGCCACCGCCGCCGCCTTGCGCCACCAGAACCAGTTCGTCTACCCCGCATTCTCGGCCCTGGCCATGGCCCCGCTGGCGCTGCTGCCGCTGGCCGCCGCCGCTACGCTCTTCATCGCCGCCAACCTGATCGCCGTGCCGCTGGCGCTGTGGATACTGGGCGTGCGCGACTGGCGCTGTTACGCGATCACCCTGTGCTCGATCGCCACCCTGCAGGGGATCGTGATGGGACAGCTGAGCTGCCTCATCCTGCTGGCCGCCGCGGCGGCCTGGCGCTGGCGTGACCGCCGCCTGGCGGCGCTTCCGATCGCCGCCGCCATCGCCGCCAAGCTGTTTCTGATCCCACTGGTGGTGTGGCTATGGGCAACCGGCCGGCGAGCCGCCGCGCTGCTGGCCTGCGCCGGCGCGGCCATCGCCATGCTGGCCGGCTGGGCCGCCATCGGGTTCACGGACATGACCGGCTACCCGCACCTGCTGTCGATGGTCTCGACGCTCGAGCAGCGGCTGGGCTACTCGCCGGTCGCGCTGGGCGCGGCGCTGGGCCTGCCGACGACCACCGCCCGGGCGACGGCGCTGGCGGCCACAGCGCTCCTGTGCGCGGCCGCCGCCAGCGTGGCCCGGCGGCAGGACGGCGACCGCAGGGCGTTCACCCTGGCCGCGGTGGCCTCGTTGACGCTGTCGCCGATCGTGTGGCTGTCCTACTTCGTGCTGCTGGCAGCGCCGATCGCGCTGGCCCGCCAGCGGCTGTCGCCGGCCTGGCTGATCCTGCTCGCTCCGTGGGCGTTCGCGAACGCCAACACCTTCGCCCCGACCTGGAAGATCGCGGCCTGGACACTGGCCGTGGCGGCCGTGGCCGCGCTGTCGGTCACCGCCCCACGCCGCGCACCAGCCTAGGCCCGGTGCCAGGCACGTGCCTGGCACCGGGGTTTTCGGTGCCTGGAACGTGCCTGGCACCCAAACTGCTCCATCTCCACCAGCGTCAGGGTTGACCTGGCACCTGGTTCTTCTCTAGGCGATAACCCCGTCGGTGCCGGTGCGCTCGAGCACGGAGCCGATCGCCTCCACCACCCGGTCGGCCTCCGCCTCGCTCATCACCAGCGGCGGCGAGAGAACGATCGAATGGGCGCAGTTGCGGACGATGACGCCGGTCTCGCGCATGATCACCGACTCCATCTGGCCGGCATCGGGCAGCGGCTCGCGGGTGGCCCGGTCGGCCACCAGTTCGACCGCCAGCATCATGCCGACGCCGCGCACCTCGCCGACGATCGGGAACCGCTCCAGCGTGCGCAGGCCGTCCAGCAGGTGCCCGCCCACATCCAGCGCCCGGGCCAGCAGCCCCTCGCGCTCGATCACGTTCAGATTGGCCAGCGCCACCGCACAGGCGGTCGGGTGGCCGTTGTAGGTGTAGCCCATCGGGAAGCCGTGCTCGCGGCCCATCACCTCGGCCACGTGGTCGGCCACCAGCACCGCCCCCAGCGGGATGTAGCCGGAGGTGATGCCCTTGGCGGTGGTGATCAGGTCCGGCTGGACGCCGAAGTGGCTGGCCGCGAACCACTGGCCGACACGGCCGTAGGCCGTCACCACCTCGTCCAGGATGAGCAGGATGCCGTGCCGCGACAGCACCTCGGCCACCCGCGGCCAGTAGTCGGCGGGAGGCACGATCATGCCGGCCACGCCCATGATCGGCTCGCCGATCATGGCGGCGATGCGATCGGCGCCGATGTCGGCGATGGTGCGTTCCAGCTCGTCGATCAGGAAGTCGGTGGGGTCGCGGCCCTCGTACAGCTCGCTGCGGTAGGGCCAGGGCGGCGTCAGATGGTGGACGTTGGGCAGCATCGGCCCGAAGCCCTGGTGGTAGAGGTCGTAGCCGGTGGCCGTGCCCGACCCGTAGCCGATCCCATGGTAGGCCTTGTCGCGGGCCAGGATCCAGTTGCGATCCGGCTGGCCGCGCCGGTGGTGGTAGTAGCGGGCCATCTTGATGGCCGCCTCGTTGCCCTCCGAGCCGCCGCTTGTGAAGTACACGTGGTCGAGCCGGCCTGGGGCCAGCCCTGTCAGCCGCTCGGCCAGTTCGATGGCGCGGTCGTTGGAGAACTCCCAGAAGCTGGTGAAGTACTCCAGCCGCTCCATCTGACGGGCCGCGGCCTCGGCCAGCTCCCGCCGGCCATGCCCGATCTGGGCCAGCCACAGGCCGCCGGTGGCATCCAGGTACTCGCGGCCCTCCGCGTCGCGCAGGCTGCAGCCGTCGCCCTCCACCATCACGATCCGCTCGCTGGTGGTGGCCGGCAGGTAGGGGTGGATGATGTGCGCGCGATCGGTCTCGGCCAGCCGGGCGGCCAGCCCGGTGCCGGCGGCGGTGGTGCTCATGTCGGCTCCTTCATCGGTTGTCTCCCGGCACGCCGAAGCTCGGCGCCCCGGCCGGGTCGAGGGCTCGGGTCACGTACTCCTGCATCTGCGGCTTCCAAACCTCCCACACCGCGGCCAGCTCGTCGACCGGCCGCTGATGCCAGTCGACGCGCAGATCGACCACCGGCCACGCCTCACGGTCGGCCACCAGCAGGCCGGCCGAGCGCACCGGCCCGTCCTCGCCGCCCGCCTCCAGGGCCGCCCGCAGACCCGCCAGCAGCCGATCGCCGAGGTGGCCGGCGGCGGCCTGGAACGCCTCCAGCATCGCCGCCAGCACCCCGGCCGAGGCCAGCAGGTTGCCGGCGGCGACGGCATCGGCAGCCGACCGGGCGGCGTGACGTGCCGAGCGTGCGCTGGCCGCTCCAGGCGCCGCGTGCGCCGTTCGCGTCGACCGCCGTCAGCTGGCGGAACTCGATGCCCGGCCGCGTGCGCAGCGAGCCGACGGCCTCCTCCGCCGTCAGCCCGCCTCCATCAGGTCGAGCAGTTCGGGCCCCAGCCGGGGGTCGGTGATGTTCTGGGAGGCGGCCGCACCGACCCGCGCCCGCACGTGCGCGCAGCGGGCCGCCACCGCGGGGCTGGACGACGACACGGCCACGCCCAGCATGCCGGTGTCGGCGCAGCGCCCGACCAGCGAGAAGGTCACGCCGACGCTCCGCCGCGGACGGCGGTCACGTCGATCTCGACCAGCCACTCGGGCCGCGCCAGCGCCATCACCACGAGGCCCGTCGAAGACCGGGAAGCACGCCGCGCAGCCACCGGCCCAGCACCCGGTAGACCGGCTCGCGGTAGCGGATGTCGGTCAGGTAGACGACCACCTTGCAGATGTCCGCCAGCGCCGCCGCCGCACTCCGAGCAGCAGCTGTTCGATGTTGTCCATGGCCTGCTCGGCCTGGGCCGCCGGGTCGCCGACGCCGACGCTCGCGGCCGTGTCCAGGTCCTGGCCCACCTGGCCGCGCAGGAAGACGGTGTCGCCGGCGACCACGGCCTGGCAGAGGTCGTTGTCGAGCTTCTGCTCGGGGTAGGTGTCGCGGGTGTTGAAGGGGCGGATGCGGGTGTGGCTCACGTGCCGCTCCCGGCCAGCACCCGGTCCGACAGCCCGGCCGCATCGCTGCACGCACCCGCAGCGACTCGTCGAAGTCGAAGTTGCGGTAGACCGACGGCCAGGTGGGCGAACGGCGGCGACTGGGCGAACAGCTGGAAGGTCAGCCGGTGGCCGGCGTAGTCGGAGTTCAGCAGGTCGCGGGCGAAGGCCAGCAGCCGGCGCCGGTCCTCCGCCGACCAGCTGCTCGTTGATCGAGTAGTACTTCTCCAGCCACGGCCCGGTCTCGGGGTGCTGGAAGGCGGCCGCGTCGGGCGTCACGCAGATCTGGCCGCCGCACAGCTCGCGGGCGATGTGCATCATGGCCGGCAGCTGCGAGCAGGCCAGCACGCGGCCGGTGTAGAGCAGCGACTGGTTGGGCATCAGCAGGCCGCCCGGGCTGCGGCTGGGCCAGGGCGATCGCCGCGGTCAGGTGGGCGTTGATGCCCTCCCGGTAGCAGGCCAGCGCGGCCAGCTTCTCCTGCACCGCCTGCTGCCGCTCGAGCCCGGTCTGGCGGACGTTGAACAGCGCCGCGCCGATCAGCATGTCGGCGAGTGCGCAGGATCCGCTGCACGAACGGGAAGGCGCTGTAGCGGTGCAGCGTCGCGCGGATGAAGGTGGCGGCCCGCGTGTGGCGGTAGAACAGCACGTTCTCCCAGGGGATCTCCACGTCGTCGAACACCACCAGCGTGTCCACCTCGTCGAACCGGTTGGACAGCGGGTAGTCGGCGGCCGGCGCGCGGCCGGCGAAGCCGGTGCGGCAGATGTGCTGGACACCGTGGCGTGCCCATGTCGCAGATGAAACCGAGCGCGTAGTCGGACAGCTCGGCGTCGCCCCAGTTGGCGATGGTCGGCTTGACGAACGCCTGGTTGGCGTAGGCGGCGGCGGTCTCGTACTTGGCGCCGCGCACGACGATGCCGGCGTCGGTCTCGCGAGACGACGTGCAGCAGCATGTCCGGGTCCTGGTCCTGCGGCCGCTTGGAGCGGTCGCCCTTGGGATCGGTGTTGGCGGAGACGTGGAACGGGTCGGCCGCGCAGCGCGTCGCGGATGTGCGCGCGTGATGTTCTCGGAGAAGCGGGGATCGACCTCGTTCAGCACGTCCTGGCCGTCGTACAGCGACCACATCTCGCCGATCGTCTCGTCGCCGACCCGGATCACGACGCCGCCCAGGTCGTCCAGCACGGCAGTCGACCGCGCGGCGCTTGGCCTCCCAGTCCTCCTGCTCGATGCGGCAGCTTGAGCGCGACCGCGTTGCGCTCGCCGGTGTCGGCGTCGGCGTAGGTCATGACGTCGCGGGTGGCGGCCTCGTGGGCCATGTCGTAGATGCGCGCGCGGGCGTCGACCAGCGGCTTGAACATCGGGTGCGTCGGTCACGTCGGGCACCCGCTCGCCGTCGATCCAGACCTCGCGGCCGTCGCGGATCGACTCGCGGTACTCGTCTCCTGTGCGGATCATGCAGGGCCTCCTGGCGGGCGGTCGGGTTCAGTATCGAGCCCGCCCGCGACCGCTGTCAAAGCACTGCCGCGCTCTCAGTGGGCGACGTAGGTGACGATCATCTGGTCGGTCAGCCACTCCACCGGGGCGCGGTCGTCGGTCAGCGGGTCGGACGACGGCGGCACCCGCCACATGTGCCCGGCGATCGCCGCCGCCGGATCCAGCGCGGCCGGCGCGGTCTGCAGGCGGCGGCGCAGCTGGGCGCCGGTGACCGGCCGCTTGAAGCCCACCACGATGTCGTTGAAGGCCGTGGCGTGCCACAGATAGACGGCGGCGAAGCGGGTGGCCATGGTGCCGGCGATGGCCCACGACAGCCGGTCGTCGCCCTTGATCCGGCCCACGTTGGCCATCACCATGCCGCCGGCCCGAAGCCGCGACGAGGCCAGCGACCAGAACTCCTGCGTGGTCAGATAGAAGGGGATGTAAGGCTGCCGGAAGGCGTCCAGGAAGACCGCGTCGAAGCGGCCCGAGTGAGTCTCCAGGTACACCCTGCCATCGTCGGAGGCGACCGACACCTGGGGGTTTGAGGCCAGGCCCAGATAGCGCTTGCCGGCCTCGGTCACAAGCGGGTCTATCTCCACCCCCTGGACGCGCACGCGCGGCCAGAAGACGCCGTAGGCCCGGCCCACCGTGCCGCCGGCGTAGCCGATCATGCACAGGCTGGAGAAGCCGCGGCCGTGCAAGAGCGGCGCCAGCAGGAACTGGTCCCAGTAGTCGCCGGTCAGCACCCGGTGCGGATACCAGACCGAGTGCCGGGCCCAGCCTTCGTTCAGAAACAGCGCCCGGCTGCCGTCGGGCAGCTTCCGCACCTCGACGAACTGGTAGGCCGACTCGCCCTCGAAGAGCACGCCGGGCTGGGCCTTCACCTCGCCCGGCGGCAGCAGCGCCATGCCGGCGATCAGGGCCGGCACCAGCAGGTAGCGCCGGCGGCCCACTGCCGGCGCGGCCGCCAACGCCAGGAGCGCCGCGGTGCCCAGCATCGTGCGCCGGGTGCCGATGGCCGGGATCAAGAGCGCCACCGGCAGGAAGGTGCCGAGGATCGAGCCCGCGGTGGATACGGCGTACATGCGGCCGGCCACCTGGCCGGCCTGCTCGATCCGCGTAACGCCCAGCCGGACGGCGAACGGGGAGGCCATCCCGAGCAGCGTGATGGGCACCGCGAAGAGCGCCATGACGGCGAAGAAGGAGCCCAGGAAGGCGCCCACCGAGGCGTTCGCAAACGCCCCCACGGCCGCCGAGAGGAAGGGCGAGGCGATGTACGGCAGGGCCGCCACCAGCGCGGCTGCGAGCAGCATCAGGCGGGCCATGACATGTAGCGAGGGGTGCCGGTCGGCCAGCTTTCCGCCCACGAAGTAGCCCACCGACAGGTAGATCAGGATCAGCCCGATGATGTTGGCCCAGATCAGGATCGAGGCGCCGAAGAAGGGCGCGAGCAGTCGCGACGCGCACATCTCGGTGGACATCGTGGTCGCCCCGGCCACGAACACCAACGGCAGGAGTGCGCGGTGTCTCACTGAGGCCAGCCTACCGAGGCAGTCTGAGAAGGGCGGTGACCGGGGGCGCCCTGCTACTCGCCCGACTCGGCCGCCTTGGCGGCCGACTGGTGTCGGTAGAACTCCTCGTGGATCGGCTCCAGCGGTGTGTTGCCCAGGATGATGTCGGCCGACTTCTCGGCGGTCATCATGACGGGGGCGTAGATGTTGCCGTTGGTGACGTAGGGGAAGACTGAGGCATCCACCACGCGCAGGCCCTCAAGGCCGTGCACCCGCATGGTCGCGGGGTCGATAACGGCCATCTCGTCGGTGCCCATCTTGCAGGTGCACGAGGGGTGCAGGGCCGTCTCGGCGTCCCGCCGCACCCAGTCCAGCACCTGCTCGTCGGTGGCCACGTCCGCGCCTGGCGACAGCTCGCCCGAGCTGAAGGCGTCGAAGGCCGGCTGGTTCAGGATCCTGCGCGCGATCTGGATCGCCTCCGTCCACTCCCGCAGGTCCTCCGGCGTGGACATGTAGTTGAAGCGCAGCGCCGGCTTCACGTGCGGGTCCTTGCGGGTAATCTTGACCGAGCCACGGCTGTTGGAGTACATCGGCCCGATGTGCACCTGATAGCCATGCCCGGGGGCCGAGCCGCTGCCGTCGTAGCGCACGGCCAGGGGCAGGAAGTGGAACATCAGGTTGGGATAGGCGACCTCGTCGTTGGAGCGCACGAAGCCGCCCGCCTCGAAGTGGTTGGTGGCGCCCGGGCCTGAGTGCTTGAACAGCCAGTCGACGCCCACCTTGGGTCGGTTCCGGTACAGCAGCGCCGGGTTCATGGACACCGGCTGCTTGCACCCGTACTGCACGTACACCTCGAGGTGGTCCTGCAGGTTCTCGCCCACGCCCGGCAGGTGGTGGACGACGTCCACGCCCAGCGGGCGCAGCTCGTCGGCGTTGCCGACCCCGGACACCTGCAGCAGCTGCGGCGAGTTGATGGCGCCGCCGCACACGATCGTCTCGGCGGCCGTGGCCCGCCGCGCCGACCGCCGCCAGGGCGTGTACTCGACGCCCACCGCCCGGTTGCCCTCGAACGCGATCCGGGACACGAACGCGAGCGTCTCAACGGTCAGGTTGGGCCGCTTCTTCGCTGGGTCCAGGTAGGCCCGGGCGGCGCTCCACCGGCGGCCGTCTGAGATGTTGCGGTCGAAGGGGGCGAAGCCCTCCTGCTGGTAGCCGTTGACGTCCTTGGTGATCGGGTAGCCGGCCTGCTGCACGGCCTCGAAGAAGGCCTTGAACAGCGGGCTGGTGGCGGGCCCGCGCTCCAGGATCAGCGGCCCGTGGTCGCCCCGCCACTCGTCGCCACCGGCCCGGCAGGTCTCCATCCTCTTGAAGTACGGCAGGCAGTGCGCGTAGTCCCACTGCTCCATGCCCGGATCGGCCCCCCAGCGTTCGTAGTCCATCGGGTTGCCGCGCTGGAAGATCATCCCGTTGATGCTCGAGGAGCCGCCCAGCAGCTTGCCGCGGGCGTGGTAGATCTGCCGCCCATTCATGTGCGGCTCAGGCTCCGACTCGTACTTCCAGTCGTAGAACCGATTGCCGATCGGGTACATGAGCCCGGCCGGCATGTGCACCCACACGTCCCACGGATAGTCCGATCGTCCCGCCTCCAGCAGCAGGACGCGGGTGGACGGATCGGCGCTCAGCCGATTGGCGAGCGCGCAGCCGGCGGAGCCACCTCCGATGATGATGAAGTCGTACCGCGAGTCTGCCATCGAGAGCTCCGATCTCAAGCCGGTCGGGGGGCCGATTCTACCGCAAGGCCGAATCGGGTTGGAGACGCCGGCTGGTGCCTGAGCGCCGAGTCTGAGTAGGGTACGAGCTGGGCAGAGGCCGCCCGGCTGACGGCCGGCGGCCACGAAATCGAGACTGGGGGACGCAGATGTCAATCGACTCCGCGCACGCGACCGCCAACACCGACCACCGGGATCTGCGGGGCGACGCCGGGATGGAGTTGGTGGACGCCTACTGGCGGGCCGCGAACTACCTGTCTGTGGGCCAGATCTACCTGCTTTCCAACCCGCTGCTGCGCGAGCCGCTGGCGCCGGAGCACATCAAGCCGCGGCTGCTCGGCCACTGGGGCACCACCCCCGGCCTGAACCTGCTGTACGCCCACCTGAACCGCCAGATCGTGCTGCATGACGTGAGCATGATGTACGTCACCGGCCCGGGCCACGGCGGCCCCGGGCTGGTCGCCACGGCGTACCTGGACGGCACCTACTCCGAGGTGTACCCGCACATCAGCCGCGACCTGGCTGGGATGTCTGCGCTGTTCCGGCAGTTCTCCTTCCCCGGCGGCATCCCCAGCCACGTGGCGCCGGAGACGCCGGGGTCGATCCACGAGGGCGGCGAGCTGGGCTACGCGCTGGCCCACGCCTACGGCGCCGCCTTCGACAACCCCGCTCTGGTCGTGGCCTGCGTGGTGGGCGACGGCGAGGCCGAGACCGGGCCGCTAGCCACCAGCTGGCACTCCAACAAGTTCCTGAACCCGGCACGCGACGGCGCCGTCCTGCCCATCCTGCACCTGAACGGGTACAAGATCGCCAACCCGACCGTGCTCGCCCGGATCCCGGAGTCGGAACTGGTCTCGATGCTGGAAGGCTTCGGCCACCGGCCGCTGATCGTCTCCGGCGGCTACGACGGGGAGTCTCCGATGGTTGTGCACCGGCGGCTGGCCGAGGCGCTGGACGACGCGCTGGACGACATCGAGCACATTCAGCGGGCGGCCCGCCGAGGCGCCCATGGCCGGCCGACCTGGCCGATGCTGGTGCTGCGCACGCCCAAGGGCTGGACGTGTCCGCGGACGGTCGACGGCAAGCCGGTCGAGAACACCTGGCGCGCTCACCAGGTGCCGATAGCCAACGTCCGCGAACGGCCCGAGCACCTGCGCCTGCTGGAGGAGTGGATGCGCAGCTACGGGCCGGACGAGCTGTTCGACGAGGCCGGGACGGCGATCGCCGAGCTGGGCCGGATAGTGCCGCGTGGCGAACGGCGAATGAGCGCGAATCCGAGCACCAACGGCGGTCAGGTGCTGCGCGACCTGACGCTGCCCGACTTCCGCGACTACGCCGTGGAGGTGACCGCGCCGGGCACCACGTCAACCGAGCCGACCCGAGTGTTGGGCCGCTTCCTGCGCGACGTGATCGTCCGAAACCCCGCCAGCTTCCGCCTGTTCGGGCCCGACGAGACGGCATCCAACAGGCTGGGCGACGTGTTCGAGGTGACAGGCCGCGTCTGGGAGGCGGAGCAGCTCCCGACCGACGAGGGGTTGGATCCCGACGGACGGGTGATGGAGGTGCTGTCCGAGCACCTGTGCCAGGGCTGGCTGGAGGGCTACCTGCTGACCGGCCGGCACGGCCTGTTCAACTGCTACGAGGCGTTCATCCACATCATCGACTCGATGTTCAACCAGCACGCCAAGTGGCTCAAGGTCACGCGGGGGATCCCCTGGCGGCGTCCGCTGGCATCGCTCAACTACCTGCTCAGCTCGCACGTCTGGCGGCAGGACCACAACGGCTTCTCGCACCAGGACCCGGGGTTCATCGACCACGTGGTGAACAAGAAGGCCGAGATCATCCGCGTCTACCTGCCGCCGGACGCGAACACGTTGCTCTCGGTGGCCGACCACTGCCTGCGCAGCCGCCACTACGTGAACGTCGTCGTGGCGGCCAAGCAGCCGGCGCTCGACTACCTGTCGATGGACGACGCGATCGTCCACTGCACCCGCGGCCTGGGCATCTGGGAGTGGGCCTCCAACGATGAGGGCGGCGAGCCCGACGTGGTCATGGCCTGCTGCGGTGACATCCCGACGCTGGAGGCGCTGGCCGCCACCGCGATCCTGCGCGAGCACCTGCCGGAGCTGCGCGTGCGGGTGGTGAACGTGGTCGACCTGATGCGCCTGCAGCCCGCCAACGAGCACCCGCACGGGCTGTCGGACGTCGAATTCGACGCCCTGTTCACACCCGACCGGCCGGTCATCTTCGCCTACCACGGATACCCGTGGCTGATCCACCGGCTGACCTACCGGCGCGCCAACCACTCCAACATCCACGTGCGCGGGTACAAGGAGGAGGGCACCACGACAACGCCCTTCGACATGGTCATGCTGAACGACCTCGACCGCTACCACCTGGCCATCGACGCCATCGATCGCGTGCCGGGCATGGTGGGCCGGTCGGCCCGGCTCCGCCAGTGGCTGGTGGACGAGCGGCTGCGGCACCGGGCATACACCCGCGACCACGGGGAGGACCCGGCGGACATCCGCGACTGGACGTGGCCCGGCAACCGGGAGTGAGTGCCCCGGCAGGGGACATCCTGGTCGTCAACGCCGGATCGACCAGCCTCAAGCTGCATCTGGTCGATCCGGCCGAGCAGACCCGGGCGGTTGACTCGCTCGAGGGGGTGCGGGCCGGCCAGCTGGCCGCCGTCGCCCACCGGGTGGTGCACGGCGGGCGCGAGTTCACCCACCCCTCGTTGATCGACGCACGGGTTCGGGAGCAGATCCAGGCCCTGGAACGGCTGGCGCCGCTGCACAACGGCCCGGCGCTGCGCGTCGTCGAGCAGGCGCTTGAGGCCTTTCCGGACACGCCTCAGGTGGCGGTGTTCGATACCGCGTTTCACGCCGGCATGCCCGAGTTCGCGGCCACCTACGCCGTGCCCGCAACCTGGCGCGAGCAGTGGGGCATCCGCCGCTATGGGTTCCACGGGTTGTCGGTGGCCTGGAGCGCCCAGCGCGCGCCGGCACTGATCGGCGCCGACCCGGCGGCCTGCCGGCTGGCCGTCTGCCATCTGGGCGGCGGTTGCTCCGTGACGGCCGTCCGGGACGGCCGTTCGATGGACACCAGCATGGGATTCAGCCCGCTGGAGGGCGTGCCGATGGCCACCCGCTCGGGCTCCATCGACCCGGGCATCCTGCTCTACCTGGAGCGCGAGCACGGGCTGAACGCGGATGACCTGGAGCGGGCGCTGAACCACGACTCCGGGCTGGCCGGGTTGACCGGCGGGCTGGGAGGAGTGCTCGAGGCCGAACAGGCGGCGGCCGCCGGCGATGCCGCTGCAGAGCTTGCGCTGGAGGTGCTCGCATACAGGGTGGCGGGTGCGGTGGCGGCGATGGCTGTGGCGGCAGGCGGCCTGGACGCGGTGGTCTTCACCGCCGGCGCCGGGCAGCGCTCGCCCGGACTGCGGGGGCGGGTGTGCGGACGGCTGACCCACCTCGGCGTGGAGCTTGATCGCGAGCGCAATCTGGCCGCCGACGGCGACGCCGACATCAGCGCCGACGGTGCCGCCGTGCGCGCACTGGTGGTGGCGGCACGCGAGGAACTGGTGGCCGCGCGGGCCGCCCGCCAGTTGCTGGCCATCGCTCCCGGCTAGACTCGCGGCGTGCTGATCGGCGTGGTCGGAGACCACAACCCGTGGGACGCAGCCAGCGTGCCCGCAGACCAGCCGCAGCAGACGCTCATTGAGGAACGACCTCCTGGGTCGCGCGCAGCGGCGCTGTACGGATCAGACGAGGTGGTCGAGGACTTCTACTGCAACTACGGGCTCAACCCGGACTACCGGCCTGCGTTCGAGCGGGCCGGGCTGCGGGTGAGCGGCGTCGGAGGCGACGGCGAGGTGCGGATCGTCGAGCTCCCGCGGCACCCCTTCTTCCTGGCAACGCTCTTCTGCTTCCAGACCCGCTCGACGGACCGGACGCACCCGCTGGTGGCGGGCTTCGTCCAGGTGGTACACGCGCGGCGGCCTGAGCGGGCGGACCGGGCGGGCAAGTGCCCCGGGCAGGAATCGAACCTGCGACGCCGGCCTTAGGAGAGCCGCGCTCTATCCTCTGAGCTACCGGGGCTGCGGCCAGTGTATCGGCCGCCTGCGGCTAGTCCCGAGAGATCGCCTGCAGCGCCAGCAGCAGCACCACCGCGCCCACGATCGACGCCGGCAGGCCGGCCCGCTGGCCGCCGTGGTAGAAGCCCGCCTCGCGGCCGGCGATGGTCGCCACCACCGACCCGGCCACGCCCACCACCGCCGTCACGATGATCCCGCGCGGGTGCTTGCCGGGCACGATCAGGCGGGCCACCAGCCCGATCACCAGCCCGACGATGATGGCCCACACGATCTGCATGGGAGGATGCTAACGGTTGCGCCGCGGACGGCGGACTCCATACGATCGGCATCCCGGACGCGAGGACGTCGATGGACGTGGAAGGTGATTCCCAGAGCGGTATGGCCATGCGCACGCCGGAGCGCAAGGTCGTCAGCATCCTGTTCGCCGACCTGGTCGGGTTCACCCCGCTGTCCGAGCGGCTGGATGCCGAGGATGTGGCGACCATTCAGGGCGCCTACTTCGACGCCGTGCGCACGGTGGTCTCCCGGCACGGCGGGGTGGTCGAGAAGTACATCGGCGATGCGGTAATGGCGGTCTTCGGCGTGCCCCGGGTGCGCGAGGACGACGCCGCCCGGGCCATTGCCGCCGGGCTGGCGTTGACCGGCGCCGTTGCGGGCATCTCGGGCTCGCTGGGTCTGCCGGCGGACGCCCTGCAGGTGCGGGTGGCCGTGAACAGCGGCGAGGTCGTCCAGGCCGCGGCGCCATCCGCGGACAGCGGCCTGGTGACCGGCGATGCGGTCAACGTGGCCGCCCGGCTGCAATCCGAGGCCGCCCCCGGGCGGGTGCTGGTGGGGCCGCTGACGGCGCTCCTGGCGGCCGATGCGGTGGAGCTGGAGCCGTCCCGCCAGCTGACGGTCAAGGGCAAGTCCGAGCCGCTGGCGGCGGCGCACGTGGTGGCGATGCGCCCGCGCCGCTCGCGCGAACTGGCGATGGGGTCGCTGCGGGCGCCGCTGGCCGGCCGCGACGGCGAGCTGGCGGCACTCGAAGGGGCGTGCGCCGCCGTGGCCGGGGACGGTGGAGCGCTGGTGTCCGTGATCGCGCCGCCGGGCGCCGGCAAGAGCCGGCTGCTGGCCGAGCTGGCGATCCGCAGGCGGGCCGCCCAACCAGTGCTGGAGGCGGTGGTGATGCCGGATGCGCTGCGGCCGTTCGACGCCGTCGCCCAGCTGCTGGTCGCCGCCCTGAAGCGGGCCGGTGGCCCGATGCAGGCGGCGCTGGCGGCGGCCGGCTGTCCGCCGCACCGGGCGGCGGTGCTGGCGGAGGAGGCAGCGGCCCTGACCTCGCCGGATGCGGCCGCGGCCGGCGAGCACGACCGCGACCGCATCTTCCGCTCGTGGACCGAGACCCTGCGCCGCCTGTGCCCCGGCGCGGTATGGCTGGTGGACGATCTGCACTGGTCGGCGGCCGACCTGCGTGCCTTCCTGCTGGCGGCGGTCGAGGACGGCGCGACGGTCGTGGCCGCGGCCCGGCCGTCGCTGGCGGCCGACCATCCGGAGTGGACGGAGCATGCGCGGCTGCTCGAGCTGTCGCCGCTTGCACCCGCGCCGGCGGCCCAGTTGGCCCGCGACCTGGTGGGGAACGCGATCACTCCCGAGCTGGGGGAGCGGATCGCCGCCGCCTCCGACGGAAATCCGCTGTTCATCGAGGAGCTCATGCGAAGCTGGGCCGGCTCCGGCCTGATCGACGAGGGTCCGAACGGCTGGCGGATGCTGGTCGAGCCGGACGCGATCGCGATCCCCATCGGCATCCAGGCCGTGTATTCGGGCCAGTTGGATGATCTGCCGGAGGATGCCCGCCGGTTGACCCGGCTGGCGGCGGTGTGCGGTCGGCGCTTCGCCGCGGGAGCGCTGGGCGCGCTGGGCGTCGACGCGGCCGGTGGAGCGCTGGACACCATTCAGCGGCGCGGATTGGTGTCCGGACCGGCCGAGGATCCGGTGCTGGGGCCAACCTACAGCTTCCGCCACGCGCTGCTTCGGGAGGCGGCCTACGGCACACTGACCCGGTCCGAGCGGGCGCGCCTGCACGCGGCCCTGGCCGACTGGTTGGCAGCGCGCGAGGGCGACCGGGGCGAGACCGCCGAGCTCGTCGCCCGCCACCTGCGGGCGGCGCTGCGCGAGGCACCGGCACTGGGCGCGGAGATCGCTCCCGGCCTGACCCGCGACGGCGCCAGCGAGGCCGCCGCCCGGTGGTTCGAACAGGCTGCTGCCGCCGCTGCGGCAGGCACCGCCCGAGAGACCGCAGCCGGGCTGCTCCGGGAGGCACTGGAGCTGACAGCGCCGGAGGCGGCCGGCGACCAGGCCCGCCGGCTGCGGCTGTTGGGTGAGGTGCTGTCCACCGGTGGGGACCTGGCCGACGCTGGGGAGGCGCTGGAACAGGCGCAGGCACTGCTGGAGGGGATTCAGCCGCTCCCCAGGGCCGAGTATGCGGCGGCGGTCGCCGCGCTGGCCTGGGTGCGACACGAGCAGATCCGGTTTCGGGAGGCAGCCGAGCTGGCGGCCGCCGCCCGGCGGCGGATCGGTGACGGCGACGACACCGCCACCGGGTCGCTGATGCTGATCCAGGGCCTGGCCGAGATCGCCGAGACCGACGACGCAGCCTGGTCCGAGCTGATGGAGCAGGCCCTGGCCATCGCCCGCTCCGTCGGCGATCGCAGGCTCGAGTTGCAGGCGCTGCGAGCGGTGGTGCCGGCGACGGCGACCGATGCCGCCGGCGAGGCACGCGGCTGGGACGAGATCGAGGCCCTTGCCTCGCGGCTGGGCGAGGTGGAGGCGCGGGTGTCGGCGATCCGAAACCGCGCCATCGTCCGCCGCTTTGACGGCGGGCGACCCGACCCCCGCGCCCTGGATGCTGCCGTGGAACTGGCTGAAGCACACGGGCTGGCGGAGACCGTGGGATGGCTGGACTACGCCGGCTCGGAGATGCTGTTTCTGGACGACGACATGGATGGCGCGCTTCGGCTGGCGCTGTCCGCCGTGGCCCGCGGCGAGGCCAGGCGCTCCGCCCGGCTGACCGTGCGCGCCTGGTTCGTGGCACTGCCGATCCTGGCCGGGCGGCCCGGAAGCGAGCCCGAACTGCGGCGGGCCGCCAGCTTCCTGCGGGCCGTCGAGCGGGAGGGCGTGCCCGAGTCGCCGTACGCTCGCATCATGGTGCCGGCGGCGTGGCTGCACCTGGCCGCCGGCGGCGTGGCCGATGCCCGGCCGCCCGAGCCAGGCGACCGCATGAGTTCGTTCCGTCTGGCCTATGGAGACACAAGCTGGACGCTGTCGGTGGAGACGGTGACGAAGGCCTGGATGGACGTGGGCTGGATGGACGCGGTGGCGGCCGCGCTGGGCGAGTTGGAGCAGCAGCTGGGCCGGCGCGACGTCAACGACCTGACCCGGGCCAGCTTCCACCTGCAATCTGCGCAGCTGGCTGTGGCGATGGGCGAGCCGCCGGCCGCCGTGGGCGAGCACGCCAGACGGGCTTCCGAGGCGGCCCGTGGAGCGCGGGCGCCGCGCTGGGAGCGGGCGGCCCGGGAGGTTGTGTCTAGCTGATCTCGGCCACGTGCGGCGCCGACGGCAGCACCCGCAGCACCAGCTCACCGCGCAGCAGCGCCATCAGCCGCTCGCCGGCCAGCTGGAAGCGCCAGCCGCGCAGCAGAGGGTGGTCATCCTGGCCTCGGGCCGCGGCCACAATCAGGCTCTCCAGATCGGCCCGGGTGGCCACCAGCTCGGAGGCGATGCCGGCACCGGCGCAGCAGGCGTGCAGCACCGAGCTGGCCAGCGGCAGCACCACCCGCACACGCCGCCGCAGGTCTGACGACAGCTCGCCCTCCACGGGCGGCGGTAGGCCGGCGGCGGCCAGCGCCGCCAGCAGGCCATCCAGCTGGGGGCCCCGGCGCAGCTGCAGGCCGCGCACGTTCTGCGCGTCGGCGGCGGAGGTCGGCCGGCGGCGGGCCAGCTCGATCAGCGTCGCATCCTTCACCAGCCAGGCCGCGGGGATGTCGCGCCGGCGGGCCTCCCGCTCCCGCCAGTCGGCGGCGGCCACCAGCGCCGCCAGCTGCTCGCCGCGCAGCTTTCCGCGGCCGGACACCCTCCGCCATGCCTGGGCTGGATCCTGGACGATGGCCGCGTCGGCGCCGAACCTGGCATCCAGTTCCTCATCCAGCCAGGCCTGCCGGCCCAGCTTGGCCAGCCGGTCGGACAGCACGTCCGCCGCCGCCAGCAGATGGCTGACATCGGCGGCTGCATACTCCACCTGGGTCTGGGTCAGCGGCCGCCGCTGCCAGTCGGTGAACCCCTCGTCGTGCGGCAGGTGCACCCCCAGCGCGGCATCGAGCAGCCGCTCCAGGCTGAGCGAGCCGCCGAAGCCCGCGAAGCCGGCGGCCAGCTGGGTGTCCAGGATGGCGGCCGGGCGCACGTCGAAATGCAGCAGGAAAGCCGCCAGGTCTCCGGACGCGGCGTGCATCACCTTGGTCACCGCCGGGTCGGCCACCAGCTCCGCGACGGGCTGGGCTGGCGCGCCCTCCAGCGGGTCGACCACAGCCACACGGGCGGCGGTGGCGATCTGGATCAGGCTCAGGGCCGGCGCATAGGTGCGCTCCCACACGAACTCGGTGTCCAACGCGCAGCGGCCCTCCGCACGGGCCTCGGCCAGCACCGGCGCCAGGCTCTCGGCGGAGCTGATGCGCTCAATCGGAGGCCCGTCTGCGGGCGCATGCGAGGCGGCCTTGACCACGGCTCAAGGGTAGCGCGCCACCGTGGCCGGCCCGCCCGCGCAGTATGCTGGCGGACGGATGAGCGCATGGGTGATCTGGGTGGTTGCAGCCGCCGTGCTGTTGGTGGTCGAAGCCACCACCACAGCGTTCGTGGCGGTGTATTTCGGACTGGCCGCGGCGATCACCGCCGTACTGGCGGTCGTGGGGCTGCCATTCACGCTGCAGCTGGCGGCGTTCGCCGGCCTGTCGGTGGGCGGGATGCTGCTGACCCGCCCGGCGCTCAAGCGGCTGGCCTCCTCCACGGCGGTCATGCGCACCGGCGTGGACGCCATGCGCGGACGCAAGGGGATCGTCGTCAAGCCGATCTCCGAGCTGGACTCCGGCCAGGTCAAGGTGGAGGGCGAGATCTGGACCGCGCGCTGTTTCTACGAGGGCGAGCCGCTAGCCGAGGGCACCCGCGTCGAGGTGGTGGAGGTGCGCGGAGTGACTGCGCTGGTGGTACCGGCGCCGTCCCCGTACGAGATCCCCGAGCAAGGAGCGCCGACCGGTGACTGATCTGATTCTGGTGGTTGTGCTCGTCGTCCTGGCCATGATCGGGATGGGCACATCCGTCCGCGTGGTTCGCCAGAGCTATGTGGGCATCGTCGAACGGTTCGGGCGCTACACCCGCTCGCTGGGCCCGGGCGTGCACCTGCTGGTGCCGTTCCTCGACCGTCTGCGGATGATCGTGGACATGAAGGAGACGGTGCAGCCGTTCGCGCCCCAGCCCGTGATCACCGAGGACAACGTGACGATCGGGATCGACACGGTCGTGTACTACATGGTGACCGATCCGGTCAAGGCCACCTACGAGGTGGCAAACGTGCTGGTGGCCATGGAGCAGCTGACCATCACCACGCTGCGCAATGTGGTCGGCGCGATGACGCTCGAGGAGACGCTGACCAGCCGCGACCAGATCAACTCGCAGCTGCGCTCCGTGCTGGACGAGGCGACCGAGAAGTGGGGCGTGCGGGTGACCCGGGTGGAGCTGAAGTCGATCGACCCGCCGCGCTCGATCCAGGAGGCGATGGAGCAGCAGATGCGCGCCGACCGGGCCAAGCGGGCTACCGTGCTGCAGGCCGAGGGCGAGAAGCAGTCGGCCATTCTGCGCGCCGAGGGGCTGCGGCAGGCCGCCATCCTGAACGCCGAGGCCGATCAGCAGGCCAACGTGCTGCGCGCCGAGGGCGAGCGGCAGGCCCGGGCGCTGCGCGCACAGGGCGAGGCCGAGGCGCTGGGCAAGATCTTCCAGACCGTGCAGGAGTCGGGCATCGCCCCCTCCGACATGCTTGGCTACAAGTACCTGGAGGCGCTGCCGGCGGTGGCCGCGGGCGACGCCAACAAGCTGCTGCTGCTGCCCACCGGGGCCGCCCAGGCGATGGGGGCGGTGGCCGGCCTGGGCGCGGCCTTCGCCGAGGGCACGGCCGCGACTCCGGCGGCCCGGCCGGCGCCCCGCCGGCCGAAGCCGGACGACGACCCGCCGGAGCAGCCCGGATCGTGACGTCCGTGGCTAACCCCTCGCCGGGGCGCGTCTGTAGAATCCGCCCCGCCGTGAACGTGCCGCCCCGACGATCGCGACTGTGGGCAGTCTCCGCGCTCGCCGCGTCCATCGTGCTGATGGTGTCTGCGGCGCCGGCCTGGGCCGACACGGCCACGCCTGTCAACCCGGCGTCGTCCAACGCAACGGCTATCGACTCGATATACCGAGCCGCACTCGGAGTGACTGTGACGATCTTCGTGCTGGTGGGCGGCTGGCTCCTGTACACCGCCATCCGTTTTCGGGTAAAGCCAGGCATGGTGGCGCCCGAACCGCCCCAGGTGCGCGGCTCGACGCGGCTGGAGATCGGCTGGACGGTGGTGCCGGTGCTGATCCTGGTCGCGCTGGCCGGCTACACGCTGGACAAGATCCCCCAGGCCGAGAACATCGGCGGGCCGGGCTCGATCAAGATCGCGGTCCTGGCGCAGCAGTTCTCGTTCTCCTACACCTATCCCAACGGCAAGCCGCCCAAGAACCCCAGCGTGCTGGTGGTGCCGGTGGACACGCCGATCGAGATCGACCTGCGCTCAAAGGACGTCGCCCACGACTTCTGGGTGCCTTCGCTGGGCCCCAAGGTGGACGCCATCCCCGGCCAGATGAACCGCACCGGGTTCACGGCCGACAAGATCGGCACCTACCAGGGCCAGTGCGCCGAGTTCTGCGGACCGGGCCACGCCACCATGACGATCACGGTCAAGGTGGTCTCCAAGCAGGCCTTCGCCAACTACATGCCGGGAGTCGGAGGGTGATCCGATGGTGATGCAGGCCGAGCCGACGCCCGCCGTCGGGCCCGTCCGGCCGGCCCAGCCGACGGGGTTGTGGTCGTGGATCTCGACCGTCGACCACAAGCGGATCGGGATCCTGTACCTGGTCACAACCTTCTTCTTCTTCCTGGTGGGCGGCGTGTTCGCACTGGTGCTGCGGCTGCAGCTGGAACACACAAACAACACCCTGATCTCGTCCGAGGCCTACGACCGGATCATGACCATGCACGGCACCACCATGATCTTCCTGTTCGTGGTGCCGGTGATGGCCGGCTTCGGCAACTACCTGGTGCCGCTGCAGATCGGCGCCCGCGACATGGCCTTCCCGCGCCTGAACGCGCTCTCCTACTGGCTGCTCCTGTTCGGCGGCATCGTCATGTACTCGGGCTTCGTGTGGGGCGGCGGCGCGGCCGACGCCGGCTGGACGTCCTACCCGCCGCTGTCGGTGCTCGCGCCCGGCCATGGCCAGGACCTGTGGATCGTCGGCCTGCACCTGCTGGGCATCTCGTCGCTGATCGGCGCCATCAACTTCATCTGCACGATCCACAACATGCGGGCGCCGGGCATGCGGCTGTCGCGGCTGCCGCTGTTCACCTGGACGATCGACGTGTACTCGGTGATGATCGTGGCCGCCGGGCCGGTGCTGGCGGGCGCGCTGACCATGCTGCTTCTGGATCGCAACTACGGCACCCACTTCTACGACCCGGCCCACAACGGCAACGTGCTGCTCTACCAGCACCTGTTCTGGTTCTACTCGCACCCGGTCGTGTACGTGATGGCGCTGCCCGGGTTCGGGATGATCTCGGAGATCATCCCGGTCTTCTCGCGCAAGCCGCTCTTCGGCTACAAGGCGCTGGTCTACTCGGTGGTGGCGATCGCCTTCCTGGGCTTCCTGGTGTGGGGCCACCACATGTTCGCGGTCGGCTTCTCGGAGCCGCTGCAGGTGTGGTTCATGCTGGTCTCGATGTCGATCGCGGTGCCAACCGGCGTCAAGATCTTCAACTGGATCGGCACCATGTGGATGGGCCAGCTGCGGTTTGAGCCGCCGATGCTGTTTGCCGTCGGCTTCATCGGCCTTTTTATGATCGGCGGACTGTCGGGGATCATGCTGGCCATCTACCCGTTCGACCAGTACGTCACCGATAGCTACTTCGTGGTCGCCCACTTCCACTATGTGCTGGGCACCGTGCCGGTGTTCGCGGTGATGGCCGGGGTGCATTTCTGGTTCCCCAAGTTCACCGGCCGCATGCTCGACCGCACGCTTGCCCTGT
Source organism: uncultured Actinomycetes bacterium (assembly GCA_963744065.1). Lineage (GTDB taxonomy): Bacteria > Actinomycetota > Thermoleophilia > Gaiellales > JAICJC01 > DASUHT01. Next base: position 72,001 of record CAVUSN010000001.1, read on the forward strand.
GGAGCTTCTGGATCATGTTCGTCGGCTTCAACATGACCTTCTTCCCCATGCACGCGATGGGGCTGTCGAAGATGCCGCGGCGCATCGCCACATACACCAACTCGGACTGGACCGTCTACAACCAGATCGCCACCCTGGGCTCGTTCATCCTCGGCATCGGCGTCCTGATCGTGCTGTGGAACGTGCTCTCGTCGCTGCGCGGCGGCCGCCTGGCCGGCTCCGACCCGTGGGGCGGGAACAGCCTGGAGTGGTACACCAGCTCACCGCCGCCGGCGCACAACTTCGACCACCTGCCGCCGATCCAGTCGGAGCGGCCCGTGTACGACGCACGCCAGGCTGCACGGGCGGCGGCCGAGCCAGTGGCGGCCGGGGACTAGACTGGCGCCGCGATGATCGACAAGCAGACGGCCAATAAGAACATCCGCCTGGCGCTGATGCTGGCCATCCTCAGCCTGGCCATCTTCGCGCTCACCTTCGTGATCGCCGAGATCGTGATCCACAGCTGATATGGAAGATCCGCAGCACACCGACTTCCACCTGCCCTCGCCGTCGGGCGTGCCGGTCGTGGTCGGCCTGGGCCTGGCCCTGCTGCTGTTCGGGTTCGTGCCGGACGCGCGGCTGTGGCGGTTCGCGCTGGTCTCGGTGGGCGCCACCATCGCGCTGGGCGGGATCTGGCGGTGGCTGGCCGACGCCATGGCCGAGTACCGCAACCTGCCGGACTGAGCGTGACTGACCGGCCGTTCGCGGGGCGCCGCGTGCTGGTCACGGGTGCGGCCTCCGGAATCGGGCTGGCGACCGTGCAGCGGCTGGCAGGCGCGGGTGCGGCCGTGGCCGGCCTGGACGTGGACGCCGAGGGGCTGGCGGCCGGAATGGACGGGCTGGGCACAGCTGTGGTCGCGGATGTCGCAGACGCCGAAGCCGTGGGGCAGGCCGTCGCGGAGGCCGCCGGAGCGCTGGGCGGGCTGGACGGGCTGGCCAACGTCGCTGGGATCGGCTACCTGACCGGCGACGTGACCGCCACCTCACCCGAGCTGTGGGAGCGCGTGCTGGCGGTCAACCTGACCGGCGCCTACCTGGTGTCGCGGGCCGCGGTCGGCCACCTGCGGGCCGCGGGCGGCGGTGCCATCGTGCACGTGTCGTCGCAGTTCGCGCTGGCCGGTGCGCTGGCCAGCCCGGCCTACTGCGCGTCCAAGGCGGGCCTGCTCGGGCTGACCCGGGCGATGGCCGTCGACCACGCCGGCGAGCGGATCCGGGTCAATGCGGTCTGTCCCGGCCCGGTGGACACGCCGATGACCGGCATGCTGCGCGACCCCGAGCTGCTGGCCCGGGAGCAGGCGCGGCGCGATGCGCGGCTCCTGATCGGCCGCCAGAGCACCGCTGAGGAGATCGCGGCCGCGATCGCCTTCCTGCTCTCAGACGACGCCGCGTCCACCACCGGCAGCGTGCTGACCGTGGACGGCGGCTGGACAGCCGGCTGACTGCCTGGTGCCAGGCACGTGCCTGGCACCGGGGTTCTTCGGTGCCTGGAACGTGCCTGGAGGTGGTTCCTTAATGACGTCGTCACGAGGCGCAGGATGCGGGCACGCTGGCAAGGATCGAGCGGCGAGCGGAGCGGAGGCGTGGTTTCACCACGTTGAGCACCGCACGCCGCGTGGGACGCAGCCAGCGTGCTCGCAGACCAGCCGCAGCAGGCGTTCATTGAGGAACCACCTCCTGGCACCCAAACTGCTCCATCCCCACCAGCGTCAAGGTGGACCCGGCCGCGTTAGAGGAGGTACACGACCGTGTAAAGCGCGACCCACACCACGTCGACGAAATGCCAGTACAGGCCGGTCACCTCGAGTCCCAGGTGCGAGCCCGCCGAGTAGTGCCCGCGGCAGGAGCGCACGAACGCAATGGTCAGCAGCGTGGCGCCCACGAACACGTGCGCCCCGTGCAGCCCGGTCAGCGCGAAGAAGCCCGAGCTGAAGGCGTTGGTGTGCGGCGCGAAGTTGAGGCTCAGGTACTCGTGGATCTGCAAGGCCAGGAAGGTCAGCCCCATGGCGAGCGTCAGAAACAGGCCGACAACCAGCCCGAACCGGTTGTTGCGTTTGATCGATACCAGCGCCCAGTGCATCGTGAACGAGGACGAGATCAGGATCGCCGTGTTGATGCCGGTCGGCTTCTTGGGGATATCGAGCCCCGGCGGCGGCCACGGGTGATGGGTGAAACGGATGTAGAAGAAGCTCGTGAAGAACGAGCCGAACAGCATGATCTCCGAGCCCAGGAACATCACCATGCCCAGGAACACGGGCGAGCGCAGCAGGCTGTCGTGGTAGATGGAGACCTGCCCCGATTCGGCGGCGTGCCCGCCGGGGCCTTCAACGGCCGCCGCGTGGGCGCTCACGAACGGCCCGCCTGACCCGCCTCGACGTCCACCACCACGTGCTCGATCGGCAGCTGTGTGCGATCGCGCAGGCGCTGCACCAGGTCACGCCGCAGCCACCCCGACCGGGTCTGGGGAAGGGTCGAGATGACGATCTCGGCGGGCGGGTCGGACGACTCGACGACGTCCAGCACGGCGGTGTAGGGATCCCTGTCCACCACCCGGCCGGTGGCCTGGATGCCGGCCGCGTGCAGGGCGGCCAGCGTCGCATCCAGCCGCTCGCGGGTCTGCGCCGCCACCTGCGAGTCATCCACCACCCACACGTCGGCCGGGTCGTTCTGCGGGCAGATCACGGTCACCCGGCTGGGCTCGCCCTCGGCGTGGGCCTTGACCGCGGCGATCAGCCTGTCGCCGCCCACCGTCTGGTTTGCGACCACAAGGATGTGCTTGAGCGTGCTCATCATCGCTTCCCTCTGCTGCGGAGTGGCGGCCGCCAGCACGGCCGGCACCGCCCGCGGCGCGGGCTCGGGCGCGTGCACCGTGACAATCGCATGCCGAGCTCCGGGGACGCCATAGGAGTACGGGCTGCCGACCACCTGCGGCGGCTCGTCGAAGTTGAACACCGGCGGCGGCGATGTGACCTGCCACTCCAGCGTCAGCGCCCGCCACGGGTTGGCCGAGGCGGTCTCGCCCTTCCACCACGAGAGCGCCATGTTGTATAGGAAGATCAGCGTGGAGGCGCCCAAGATGAATGCCCAGATGGAGATGAAGAGGTTGACGTCGCCCCACCACGCGTGGGGCGGGTAGTCGGCCCAGCGGCGGCCCATGCCCTTCAGGCCCAGCCAGTGCATGGGCATGAAGGTCATGTTGAAGGCCACGAAGGTGATCCAGAAGTGCAGCTTGCCCAGCCCCTCGTCGTACATCCGGCCGGTCATCTTGGGGAACCAGTGGTAGATGCCTGCGTAGATCGTGAAGACCGATCCGCCAAACAGCACATAGTGGATATGGGCAACGACGAAATACGTATCTGACACGTTGATGTCGACCGGCAGGATGGCCAGGAACACACCCGACAAACCGCCGATCACAAACGTGAACAGAAAGCCGCAGGCGAACAGCATCGGCGTTGTCAGGTGCAGGACGCCCCGCCACAGCGTCGCCAGCCAGGAGAAGATCTTGATGCCGGTGGGGATGGCGATCAGAAGCGTGGTCGCCATCATCGGGATGCGCAGCCAGGAGGCCATGCCGGACACGAACATGTGGTGCGCCCACACGGTGAACCCGAGCACGCCGATGGCCACGGTGGACATCGCGATCAGCTTGTAGCCGAAGATCGGCTTGCGCGAGTGCACCGGCAGTACCTCGGAGATGATCCCGAAGCCGGGCAGCATCATGATGTACACGGCCGGGTGCGAGTAGAACCAGAAGACGTGCTGGTAGACGATGACGTCGCCGCCCGCCGTGGCGTCGAAGAAGTGCATCGGGAAGACGCGGTCGAACAGCACCTGGAACTGGGCGCCGGCCACGAACGGCGTGCCCAGCACGACCAGCGTGGAGGTGGCCAGGTTGGCCCACACCAGGAGCGGCATTCGCCAGAAGGTCATACCCGGCGCGCGCATGGTGACGATGGTGACCAGGAAGTTGACGGCGGTGGCGATCGAGGAGGCGCCGGCGAACTGCACGCCCATCACCCAGAAGGTCTGGCCGGCCGGGCCGTGGGTGGCCAGCGGCGCGTAGTTCGTCCAGCCGGCGTCGAAGGCGCCGACGAAGAACGACGACACCATGCACACGCCGGCCACCGGCAGCATCCAGAAGCTGAGCGCGTTCAGGCGCGGGAAGGCCATGTCCTGCGCGCCCAGCATGATCGGGATGACGAAGTTGCCCAGGCCGGCGAAGGCCGGGATGATGAACAGGAAGATCATCAGCGCCGCGTGCACCGAGAACAGGCCGTTGTAGGTGCCGGGCGAGAAGTACTGCATGCCCGGCGCCGCCAGCTCGGCCCGCATCAGCTCGGCCAGCCCACCGGCCACCATGAAGAAGAAGGTGGTGACCAGGTACTGGACGCCGATCACCTTGTGGTCGGTGTTGACTTTGAAGTAGTCCTTCCAGCTGTAGGCGCCGTGCTGCGAGTGGTCCTCGGCCACCCAGCCGGGCCGCCCGCTCAGATAGCCCCACCAGTAGTCCCAGCAGCCGATGCCGATGGTGAAGCCGACGCCGCCCAAGAGCATCATGAAGAAGTCGGAGACGCCCTGGTTGTAGGCCGGCCAGCCGAACAGCCAGCTGCGCACCAACTCCACCCCGTAGAACCCGGTGCACCCGGCCAGCAGCGTGACCCAGGCGGCGCGCACCCAACTGCCGCGCAGCCACACGCTGCGCTTGGGCCCGGCGCCGTGGGCATGCCCGTGTCCGTGGCCGTCGGCGGCCGTCGACTCATGGGCGTGAGCAACCATCAGCTCCCACCTTTCGTCAGCAGTGAAACCAGGGCGTCGATCTGAGCCGAGCTGAACTGCGTCCCGAACGTCGGCGGCATGACGTGGTCAGGATACCCAGACACGACCACCTTGCTGGGGTCGATGATCGACTCCTTGACGTAGTCGGCCTCGCTCTGGCCGCCGCCGTACTTGGCGGCGTCCGCCGCCAGGTTGTCGAGATTGGGCCCGACGGTGCCGGAGGTGCCGGCCGCGCTCAGCGTGTGGCAGCTGCCGCAGTTCTGGGTGAACAGGGCCTTGGCGTCGACCGGCCCGCCGCTCGAGGGCGGCGGCTGGGTGGCCAGCTTCTGCTCCTGGGCGATCCAGGCCGCGTAGTCGCTGGCCGAGACGACGTTGACCACGGTGCGCATCTGGCTGTGGCCGATCCCGCACAGCTCGTTGCAGACGATGGAGTAGGTGCCAAGCCGAGTGGGGGTGGCGACCAGGGTCGTGATGATGCCCGGAACCACGTCCTCCTTGACCCGGAAGGCGGGGATGTACATGTCGTGGATGACGTCGTTGGGCGGGGTGTGCATCTTGAACTCGACCTCCCGCCCGACCGGCAACTCGAGGATGCCGGAGGTGATCTTGGTGCCCGGGTAGGAGAACGTGAACAGGAACTGGCGGGCCTCCACGTTCACGATCAGCCGGTCCGAGGAGAGCCGCTCGTTGCGGTCGAGCACGATCCCGCCGTACACCGCGAACCCGATCACGATGATGGTGGGGATGATCGTCCAGATGATCTCCAGCATCGTGTGCCCGTGCACGGGCGGCCCATCCCTGTCCTCGTCGCCGGGCTTGGCCCGGAACGTCCACATGGAGTAGCCCAGGAACACGGCCACCAGGGCGAAGATGAAGCAGCTCATGACCATCAGCGCCAGGTACAGGGTGTCCTGACGCTGGGCCTGCACGGCCGCCGAGACAGGGAACCAGGACGGCGTTACGAGCACCGCCACACTGCCGAGCGCGCCGACGACGAGGGCGACGATGGCTACCTTGATGGCCGACACCGCCGCTGATCTTTAAGGGACAGGGCCGACGCGGGCAAAAGGAACCGGAGCGCTAGACTCGTCAGGCATGCAGCTCGTGCTGGAGCACCTGCCGCACCTGGTGCCGGCGGCGGTCGGAATCGCCTTCCTGGGCCGGTTCGCGCTGACCACCGCCCGGCAGCCTCCGGCGGGACTGTCGGATGCGCAGCTGCGGGAGTGGCAGGAGGCGCGCCGGAACCGCGGCGTGCGCCGACTGCTGCCCGGCCGCTAGCGCCCGCGGATCAAGCAAGATCGATGCTTAGCGCTCGCAGCGACACGATCGCCACCGCCGCCGTCAGCACGGCGGCGAGCTCGAACACCTGCGAGGGCGACCAGCGGGCCACCATCAGGCTGGCCACCAGCGCGCCGGCCGAGGCCGCCAGGAGCGCCGACATGCGCCCGGTGATGCCGACCCGCGACTGCTCGGAGGGCGCCGCCCGCACCTGCCGTTCGCCGATCAGCATGGTGATGAAGAGGATGGCGGTGCCCTCCATGGCGCCGAAGGCCAGGGTGGCGCCGACGATCCCGCCGGCCAGCGCCAACGCCGCCGCGGCGAAGGCGTTCGCCACCAGCGCCCCGCGCAGCGCCCGCGAGGCGCCCAGCCGGCGGCGCAGGCTGGGGGCCGCCCAGCCTCCGGCCAGGCCGGTCAGTCCGCCCAGCGCGAGCATGCGGCCGGCGGCCGAGCCGCCCGCGTGCAGCTGGACGCGGGCGTACACCACGATCAGGGAATAGAACAGGTTGACGACCAGGTTCCAGGCCATGCCGACGGCGGTCAGCCGGCGCAGCACCGGGTTTCGGGCCACCAGCGCCAGCCCGGACTGGGCGCGGCCGATCGGACGCTCGGCCGGGTCGGGTCCGAGGTCGGTGCGGATGCCGGCAAACAGCACCGCGGCCACCACGAACCCGCCGGTCTGCACCCACAGCGCCTGCACGGGGCCAACCAGCCCGATCAGTGCGCCGCCCAGCGCCGGCCCGACCAGGAAGCCCAGCGACCAGACGAGCGAGAGCGCCGCCTGGCCCTCCACGAAGTGGCCGCTTCCGACCATCCGCGAGATGGCCCCGAAGGCTGCCGCGTCGACGAATACGCGACCCGCTGCCACGCTCAGCCCGGCAGCGAACACCAGCGCGAGCGGCAGCTCGCGCACCGGCCGCCCGGTCGCCACCACGATCGGCAGCACGGCCGCGGCGGCGGCCTGCACGCAGGTGGCCACGATCATCGTCCGCCGCCGCGGCCAGCGGTCGCCGGCGCTGCCAGCCGGCAGACCCAGCAGCACGTACGGCACGGTGCCCATCAGGTAGGCCGCGCCGGCCAGCGAGCGGGAGCCGCCCGCGTCCAGCACCAGCCAGGGCAGGGCGACCAGCGCCAGGCCGCCGCCGATGGCGTCCATCAACTGCGCGATCAGGTAGCGGCGGCCGTCCGGCGAGCGCAGCAGCGGATTTTGGATCACTCCCACACCGGCGGGCCGGTGCGCAGCGCGAGCGAGGTGCCGAGGCCCAGCCGCCGGGCGTTGTCGTACACGTAGCGGGCCGTGGCCACGTCGTCCATGGCCAGGCCCACCGGCGTCACCACGATCCGCTGGGCTGGGTCGGTGCGGCCCGCATGCCGGCCGCTGATGACGTCTGCCAGCTCCACCGCCTGCGAGCCGTCGGCCGGGATCAGGCCGGCGCCCACCAGCCGCTCGGCGTAGCGGCCGGGGTGGGTCGACTCGTGCTCCCAGTCGTCCACCACCAGCAGGTCGGTCACATCGTGCAGTTCGAGCGGGCCGTCCAGGCTGAGACACGAGGACTACCGTCGCCCCGGGGTCGAGCCATTCGGGCGCGAAGGTCGGCTGCACCGCCATCGTCGCCGGCACCACCACGGCCGCCCCGCGCACCGCCCCCTCGGCCGAGCCGGCGGCGTGTACATGCAGCCCGTCCGTGCTGTGGCGAGCGCCGAAGCGGGCCGCCCGCCCGCCGTCGGGGTCGTACACGCGCACCTCGCGCAGCGCCGGCAGCACCGCCCGCAACGCGTCCAGCTGGGTATTGGCCAGAACGCCGGCCCCCAGCAGGCAGGCCACCGCGGCGGCCGGGTCGGCCAGCGCACGCACGGCCGCGCCGGTGACGGCGCCGGTGCGCATGGCGCTGACCACGGTGCCGTCCATGACGGCCAGCGGCAGCCCGGTCTCGCGGTCGGACAGCAGTACCAGGGCGTTCGCCCGCGGCAGGCCGCGGGACGGGTTGGAGGGCACGCTGGGGATCCACTTCAGCCCGGCCACGTCGAACTCGCCGCCGACGTAGGCCGGCATGGCCATGATCCGCCCGTGCAGCTCCTCGGTGCCGGGCTCGTCCGACCAGGTGATCATCACCTTGGGCGGCATGAACACGTGGCCCTCGGCCTTGACCCGGAAGGCCCGCTCGATGACGTCGATCACGGCCGCCATGTCGAGTGCCACCGGCCGCCACCACGTCCTCCTGTGACAGGTACAGGAAGGACGTGTCGGGGACCGCTGTCACGGGTTCGGCATCATACGGGGCATGCGTGCAGTCGTCGTCAGCGAACCGGGCCTCGTTCCGGAGATGCCCGGATGACCGTCCACGTGACCTCCGCCGCGCTGTCGTTCGGGGCCGATGAGGTGCTGAGCGACGTGTCGTTCATCCTCCGCCCGCGCGACCGGGTGGCGCTGGTGGGGCGGAACGGCGCCGGCAAGACGACGCTGCTGCGGATGCTGGCCGGCGAGCTCTCGCCTGACCGGGGCGAGATCGCGATCCCGTCCGGCACCCGGGTGGCATTGCACGACCAGCGCCCGCCGCTGGCCACCGCCACCACCCTGGGCGAGTACGTGGGCGCCGGGGCGGCCGAGGCCAGCCGGCTGGAGGAGGAGTTGCGCGGGCTGGAGGCGCAGATGGCCGCCGGCGACGCCGGGACCAAGGTGCTGGGCCGCTACGAGGCGGCCCAGCGCCGGTTCGAGCGGGCCGGCGGATACGGCTGGCGGGCCCGCCTGGAGGCGGTGGCCCGAGGCCTGGGCTTCACGCCGGACGACCTCGGCCGGCCGCTGCGCTCGTTCTCGGGCGGCGAGCTGACCCGGGCCTCGCTGACCCGGGCGCTGGCCGCCGAGCCGGACGTGCTGCTCTTGGACGAGCCCACCAACCACCTGGACACCGACGCCATCGAGTGGTTGGAGGAGCACCTCGACTCGCTGGACGCGTCGGTGCTGCTGGTCAGCCACGACCGCTGGTTCCTGGAGTCGGTGGCAACCGGGGTGCTCGAGATCGACCGCGGCAAGGGCCGCTACGACAAGGGCAGCTACTCGCACTGGCGGGCTCTGAAGGCCGAGCGGCTGGCCTCCGCGGCGGACGCCTGGGAGCGTCAGCAGGCAGGAGCTGGCCCACCTGCAGCGGTTCGTCGACCGCTTTCGGTACGGCACCAAGAGCCGCCAGGCGCAGAGCAAGCTGAAGGCCATGGACCGCATCGAGCGGGTCGAAAAGCCATCCGGCCAGCGCTCGCTGCGCTTCCAGTTTCCGCCGCCGGCGCGCAGTGGGCGGGTGGTGTGCGAGGTCGAGGGCGTGGATCTGGAGGTGGCGGGGCGGACGCTCCTGTCCGGCGCCTCGTTCGCCATCGAACGCGGCCAGCGGGTGGCCCTGCTGGGGCCCAACGGCGCGGGCAAGACCACGCTTCTGGAGACGCTCTTGGGCCGCCGCGAGCCACGAGCCGGGAAGCTCAAGCTGGGGCACAACGTGACCGTCGGCTACTACTCGCAGCAGTCGCTGGAGCTGCCCGACTCGCACCGCGTGATCGAGGCCATCACCCATCAGAGCAGCCTGACCGGGCCGCAGGCGCGCGACCTGCTGGGCCTCTTCCTGTTCTCCGGTGAGGCCATCGAAAAGCCGGTGTCGGCGCTCTCCGGCGGCGAGCGGCGGCGGCTGGCGCTGGCCCGCACCGTCGTCTCGGGGGCGAACTTCCTGGTCCTGGACGAGCCCACCAACCACCTGGACATCGAGAGCCGGGAGGCATTGGAGGACGCGCTCGAGGCGTACCAGGGGACGTTGCTTCTGGTCTCCCACGACCGCGCGCTGATCGAGGCCCTGGCCACCCGCACCCTGTCGATCGAGGACGGCCAGCTGGTGGCTCGCGAGGGCGCCTTCGGTGACTACGCACGCGCCCACGACAGTTTGCCGGCCCACCACACCGCCATGCCTCCACCCCCGAGCTCAGTGCGGCCGGCGCCCAAGCCCAAACCCAAGCCGGCCCGGCAGAAGGCGTCGCGCACGCCGGCCGCCCGGCCAGCCCAGCGGGCCAGCCGTGAGGCGGCCCGCCTGGAACGCGAGATCGCGGCCCTGGAGGAGGAGCTGGGCGCGATCCAGACCCGGCTCTCGCGCCCGACGAGTACCGCGACGACGAGGCGCTGGCCGCCGACGGGCACCGCCACCAGGCGGTGCAGGAGGAGTTGGCCTACAAGTACCGCGACTGGGAGCGGCACGCGGCCGAGGCCGGATGACGCGGTGCCCCCACCACCCCGGTGCCTGGCACGTGGGTGGCACCGGCCTTTACTTGGCCAGCGTCTCCACCATCGCCTCGGCGATGTCACGCAGGGTGCGGCTGGTGCGCTGGCTGGCGCCGCGCATGCGGCGAACGCCTCGGCCTCGGTCAGCCCGTCGTTCTCCATCAGCAGGCCCTTGGCACGCTCGATCAGCTTGCGCGACTCGAGCGCGTCGCGCAGGCGGCCGGACTCCGCGCGCACCGCCTGCAGCTCGGCGTGCGCGGGCCCGGGCGGTCTCGATCGCCGGCAGCAGGTCGCTCTCGCGGAACGGCTTCACCAGGTAGCCGAAGACGCCGGCGTCGACCGCCCGCGCGACCAGCTCGCGCTCCGAGAACGCGGTCAGCATGACGATCGGGATCGGCCGCTGCTCGAGCATCCGGCGGGCGGCCTCGATGCCGTCCAGCTCCGGCATCTTGACGTCCATCACGCGCCAGGTCGGGCCGGTGCTCGGCGGCCAGCGCGACCGCCTCGCGCGCCGTCCCGGGCCTCGGCCACCACCGTCGAACCCGGCCCGCTCCAGCATCGCCCGCAGGTCGAGCCGGATGATCGTCTCGTCCTCGGCGATCAGGACTCGGCCGGAAATCGTGACCACCGCCCTTCCGCCGCCCAGCGTCAGGAGCCGCCCGCGCAGCTCCTCGCGCACCAGCGTCGCGGGCGATCGTCAGCCCCAGCCCCTCGCTGCGCGTCCGCCGCCGGCCCTCGGCCCTCGTCGGCCACGCACAGCTCGACCTGGTCGCCGTCGCGGCGCAGGCTGCACCGCGATCGCGCCGGCGCCGTGCTCGACCGCGTTTTGGAACAGCTCGCAGAACACCAGCGCCAGCGCCGTGGCCCGCTGCGCCGGACAGCGTCACCGGCTCCAGCCGTGAGCCCACCGCGCGCCGCCCAGGCCCTGGCCCAGCATCGCCTCGAGCCGGCCGATCAGCCCGGCGCAGTCGAGCGTCGTCGGCGCCGGTCGAGGTCAGCAGGTCGTGCACGGCCGCGATCGACAGGATCCGGTTGACGCTCTCTCGCAGCGCCTTGGCGGCATGCTCGTCGTCAGCGGCCTCGCGCCTGCAGGCGCAGCAGCGAGGCCACCGTCTGCAGGTTGTTCTTGACCCGGTGGTGGATCTCCTGGGCCAGCAGCCCGCGCAGCGCCGTGCGGGCGTTCTCGACCGCCGCGGCGGCGGCGTGCGCCACCGTTGCCAGAAGCGACAGCTCCTCGGGCGACCAGGCCCGCGGGCGCTGCGCCAGCACGACCAGCGCGCCGGTCGTCCGCTCCTTCCACACCAGCCGGCTGCACGGCGGCCGTCTCTCCGGCCAGCGGCGCCCGCCCGGCCAGCTCCAGCAACTGAGCGTCGGGCACCAGCTGGCCGGTGCGGTGAGCCACCCGCAGGCCGTCGTCGGAGGCCAGCACCAGCGCGCACTCGTCGGCCCCCAGGGCCCGCTGCGTACGCTCGCAGATCCCGCGCACGGCCTCGTCCAGGTAGAGCGAGGACGAGACAGTGGCGCCGATGTCGGCCAGCGCCTCGAGCTCGGCCACCCGGCGCAGTGAGCGCTCGTACAGCTTGGCGTTCTCGATCGCCTGGCCGACCTGGCCGGCGATCGCGCGTCAGCAGCGCGATCTCGTCGTCGGCGAACGCGCGCGGCGCGCGGGTGCGCACGTTGAGCGCGCCGTCCAGCCTGTCGCGGGCCAGCACGGGCACCGCCAGGATCGACTCGTACTCGTCCTCGGGCAGGTTGGGAAACGACACGAAGCGCGGGTCGAGGTGCGCGGCGTTCGATCAGCGATCGGCTGCGCGCGGCGCCGCCGCGGCGCCGGTGATGCCCTCCCCAGGCGCCATCCGCGGGCGGTGGGCGGGATCGTCGAAGCGGGCGCCGTGGGTCGCCCGCAGCTCGAGCAGGTCGCTGGGCTCGTCGTACAGGTAGACGAAGCAGGCGTCGGTGGCCATGCGCGGCCGCCACCTTGGAGGCGATCTGGTGCGAACACCTCGTCCAGGTCCAGCGACGAGTTGACCGCGGCGATCGTGTCGGTCAGCAGCTGCAGGTGGCGCGCGGCGCGGTCGACGATCAGCCATCGGCTCGAGTGCTAGGCGAGGCCGGTCGCCAGGCACGGTGCCTGGCACCGGCCTTTCGCCGCTACAGCATCGGCAGGTAGCGGTCCGAGCTCCCACGGCGTGACCTGCACGCGGTACTCGTCCCACTCGCGCGCGCTTCAGCGCCACCAGCCGGTCGCGCAGCTCGCGGGCCCAGCGCCTTCTCGACCAGCTCGGACTCCTCGGCGGCCGCGATCGCCTCGCCCAGCGACTCGGGCAGCGACTCGATGCCCAGCGACCGTGCGCTCGGGCGCCGTCAGCTCGTAGAGGTTGGTCTCCATCGGGTCGGGCAGCTCGTAGCCGCGCTCGATCCCCTCCAGCCCGGCGTGCAGCAGCCCGGCGAAGGCCAGGTACGGGTTGCAGGACGGGATCGGGGCAGCGGATCTCGGCCCGGGTCGCCTTCTCCTTGCCGGGGTGGTACAGCGGCACCCGGATCAGCGCCGAGCGGTTGCGCCGCGACCAGGCGACGTACACCGGCGCCTCGTAGCCCGGCACCAGCCGCTTGTAGCTGTTCACCCACTGCGCGAACAGCAGCGAGATCTCGCGGGCGTGGCGCAGCTGGCCGGCGATGAAGCTCTTGGCCACGTCGGACAGGTACCAGCGGTCGTCGGCGTCGAAGAACGCGTTCGAGTCGCCGATGAACAGCGACTGGTGGGTGTGCATGCCCGAGCCGTTCTCGCCGAACAGCGGCTTGGGCATGAAGGTGGCGTGCACGCCGTGCTGCTGGGCCACCTCCTTGACCAGCGAGCGGTAGGTCATGCAGTGGTCGGCCATCTCCAGCGCGTCGGCGTAGCGGATGTCGATCTCGTGCTGGCTGGGGCCGACCTCGTGGTGCAGGTACTCGACCGGGATGCCCATCTCCTCGAGCGCCAGCACGATCTCCTTGCGCAGGTCGACCGCGGCGTCCACGCGTCGTGTCCTCGAAGTAGCCGCCGGCGTCCAGCGTGTGCGGCCGGCCGTGCTCGTCCAGCCTGAAGTAGGAAGAACTCGAGCTCGGGCCCGATCTTGAAGCAGTCGAAGCCCAGCGACTGCATCCGGTCGAGCGCGCTGCGCAGCACGTGCCGGCGAGTCGGCCTCGTACGGCTCGCCGTCGGGCGTGCGCACGTCGCAGAACATGCGCGCCACCGACGTGCTCGCCCGACTGCCGCGGCAGCATCCGGAAGGTGGCGGGATCGGGCATCGCGATCATGTCCGACTCCTCGATCGCGTTGAAGCCGGTGACCGACGAGCCGTCGAAGCCCATCCCGTGCTCGAGCGCGTCCTCCAGCTCGTCGCGCGTGATGGCGAAGCTCTTCAGCCGGCCCACCACGTCGGTGAACCACAGCCGGATGAACTTGATCTCGCGCCTGCGTCGACCTCGCGCAGCACCTCGCTCGCGCGCCTCGGCGGCTCAGCGCCGGTGTCGTCGATCGTCGCCATCGTCGCTCCCTTCTCCCGGTTTCCGGGCACAAAAAAACGCCCCCAGGTGGCACCGCGTGGGGTCACTTGGAGGCGTCATCGCCTCGTCGCGGCCGCCGCCATTGCCGACCGACTCGAGCAGCAAGCCTACGCGGATCAGGCGCGGTCAGGCTGCGACCCGGCCTCGATCGACGGCGATCAGGGCAGTCGACCACCGTCGGGGTCGAAGTGCGCTGCCGGCGCAGCGGCGCAGCTCCGGCATCGCCTCCGGCGATCGTCCAGCGCGCCTGCGGTACACGCGGTCGGAGGTCATCGCGTGGTAGGCGTCGCAGGCCAGGATGACGCGCGCGCCCAGCGGGATCTCGTCGCCGGCCAGGCCGAGCGGATAGCCGCTGCCGTCCCAGTGCTCGTGGCAGGCGATCACCAGCTCGCGGGCGCCGGCCAGCGCCGGCACCGGCTCGATGATGCGCGCGCCCAGCTCCGGATGCGGCTTCATCACCTCGCACTCCTCGTCCGTCAGCGGCGCCGGGCTTGTTCAGGATCTCGGCCGGGATCCCGATCTTGCCGATGTCGTGCAGGGCGGCGGCCAAGCTGACGTCGCGCAGCTGCGGCGCCGGACACGCCCGAGCCGGTCGGCGACCGTCGGTGCACAGCCCGACCAGCGCCTGGGCGTGGTCGTCGGTGTAGCTCGTCCTTCGGCGTCGAGCGCGTTGGCGAGCGCCTCGCACGGTGGCCAGGAACGAGTCGTCGAGCTCGTCGTAGAGCGCGCGGTTGGTGATCGCCAGCAGCGCCTGGTCGGCGATGCCGAGCAGCATCTGCTCGTCGCGCGAGCGGGGCGGCCCGCGGCGCGGCCCGCGCTGCACGACGATCAGCGCCGCGGTTGGCCGACCGCTCGCCGATCGCGACCACCGCGAACGTCGATGCCCGGCGGGAGCGGCGTCCAGCCGGCCGGCCAGCGGCCGCGGCCGGTCGACGTCGAGCACCGTCACGCCGCGCCGCTGCAGCGCCTGGCCGACAGGGCGCGGCCAGCGCGACCAGGAGCCGATCTCGGTCAGCCGCTCGTTCTCGCGCGGCGTGTAGCCGACGTGGCGCGGCCAGGCGCAGCCGGTCGCCGTCGCGCAGCCAGACCGAGAGCGCGGCGCACTCGACCAGCCGGTCGATGCGCGCGGCGCCAGCATCGGGCGATGCCGTCGACGCTCGGTCTGCAGCGACAGCGCCGCGCCCAGCTCGAGCAGCGCCTCCGAGACCTCGCGCCGCCTCGTGCTGCTCGGCGTGCAGGCGCACGCTGCTCGCAGGCGACGGCGCCGTCGCGGCGACCACGCTCGCAGCAGACGCAGGTCGTCGTCGTCGAACCGGTCGAGGCCCTCCTTGGACGAGCACGATCACGCCCATCGGCTCCGTCCTGCCGCCAGCATCGGCGCGACCAGCATCGACTCGTCGACAGCGTCGTCTCGAGCGCTCCCCAGCAGCATCCGACTCCAGCCGCGCGTTGGCGATCCTGCGCGAGATGCGCTCGTCGATGGCACGCCCAGCCAGGCGCTCGACGGCGCTGCGTCGTCGCTCCCCGCCAGTTCGTCTGGACGCCGCGTCCGAGCGGGCACGACCGTCAGATCCCGGCCGGACGGCGCGGTCAGGTAGAACCGGCAGGCGTCGACCGACCAGCTCGCTGATGCGCGTCCACCATCTCCTGCGCCACCTCGACCTCGGACCGGAGCCCGGCCAGGGCCCCGGCCAGCTCCTGGAGCCACCATCCGCTCGCCAGCCGGCCGTGCGACGCCGGCGGAGGTGGGCTGCTGCAGCGCGGCGGCGCTGCAACTGCCTCGCGTGGGCTGCCGCCACCAGCCGCGCGCAGGCCAGGTCATCGGCCGACAGCAGCCTGCCGGAGCGGGCTGACCCGATCACAAACAGGCTGTGCCCCGGTCCGTCGGGCAGCCGCACGACCACCAGCACGTAGCGGCCATCGCGGGCCTGGCTGACCTCATCCACCGCCGCATCGGCCAGCACCCGCAGCCGCTGCGCGCCCAGCCGGCCGGCGGCGGCGCCCGACCGCGCCCACCGGGCCAGCACCTGCATATCGACCGGCGAGCCCTCCAGCACCCAGGCCGCGTCCAGGCCCAGCAGCTCGACCAGCGCGCGGCAGGCGGCCACCGGCAGCGGTTCGGGACAGGCTGCCGACCGCCGAGCTGACCTCGGCCAGCCGGCGCAGCCGGGTGGGCGCCGAGGTGGCCTCGCGGCGAGCCTCTCCCAGCGACGCCGTGAGGTCGGAGCCATTCGTCCGAGCCATCAGGCGCAGGAAGCCTAGGAGCCTGCATCGGGCCCGTCCATCCCCGCATCGCCGTACGCCGGGATTCGGGCAACTAGATGGGTCGATCAGCGACGTAAACGCTCGCGGCCACCAGCGCCGACGCCGGAAGGGTCAGAACCCAGGCGACCACGATGTTCGCCGCCACGCCCCAGCGCACCGCCGACAGCTTGGTGGTGGCTCCGGCGCCCATCACCGACCCCGAGATCACCTGGGTGGTCGAGATCGGAAAACCGCTGCGCGCCGTGTACCACAGCACCAGGCTGGCCGTTGTCTGGGCGGCGAACCCCTGCGGCGGCTCGAGCTTGAAGATCCGCGTGCCCATGGTGCGCATGATCCGCCACCCGCCCACGTAGGTGCCGATGCCCATGGCCAGCCCCGAGCCGCAGCTTCACGTACCAGGGGATGTAGAAGGAGTCGATGTGGTGGGTGGAGAGCAGCGCCAGGGCGATCACACCCATCGTCTTCTGGGCGTCGTTGGTGCCGTGCAGGAACGCCATCAGGCTGCCCGAGGCGATCTGAGCCACGCCGGAATCCGCGGTTCAGCGGCGCCGGCCGAACCCGCCGGAACCCCCACAGGATCGACCAGCATCACCACGCCCGGCGAGCACGAAGCCGATCAGCGGACTCTGGATGGCCGGCACGATCGACCTTGTGCCAGATCCCGCCCCAGTCGACCGCGCGCGGTGCCGTCGGCGGCCACCGCCGCGCCGACCAGCCCGCCGATCAGCGCATGCGACGACGAGGACGGCAGGCCCATCTACCAGGTCACCAGGTTCCAGGACGATGGCGCCCAAGCAGCGCCGCCACCAGCACCTGCACGGTCACTCTGCGCCGGGTCAGACCAGGCCGCTGCCGACGGTCTTGGCGACGGCGGTCCAGACGAACGCGCCCGCGCAGGTTCATGACGGCCGCGATCAGCACCGCCAGGCGCGGCGTCAGCGCGCGGGTCGAGACCGTGGTGGCGACCGCGTTGGCGGTGTCGTGGAAGCCGTTGGTGAAGTCGAAGCCGACCGCGACGACGATCACCAGCCACAGCAGCCGTCGGTCATCGGTTCTTGAGATAGACGCTCTCCAGCACGTGGGCCGCGTGCTCGCAGCCGTCGACGGCCTGCTCGAGGTCCTCGTGGATGTCCTTCCAGCGGATCACGACCAGCGGGTCCAGGCCGTCCGAGAACAGGTTGGCCGTGCGCCTTGCGCAGACAGCCGGTCGCCCTCGTCCTCGAGCGTGTGGATCTCGACCAGGAGCGTGCTCGACATCGCGCAGGCCGTTCAGTCCCGCCACCGCGTCGGCCAGCTTGGACGACCGCCCGCAGGATCACCCCGGCCTGGTCGATGGCCTCGGCGCGGCACCTCCTCGACGCCGTACAGGTTGAGCTCGTCGGCCACCTCATCCATGAAGTCGCAGATGTCGTCCAGGGCCGTGCACAGGTCGTAGATGTCCTCGCGGTCGATGGGCGTGATGAACGTCTTGTGCAGCGGCTGGACGATCTCGTGGGTGACGCTGGTCGCCCTCGTGCTCGCGGTCCTTGATCTCGGCCACCAGCCCGCTGCGGTCGGGATAGTGCTCGAGCAACTCGAGCAGGAGCTCGCGCCGTCGCCACCAGGTTGCCGGGCCGCCGGTCGAACAGCGCGTAGAACTCGCGGTTTGGGGTACCAGTCGGATCCGGACCACGCCGCCACGATACAGGGTCGGCTGCTTGGGGCCGCCGGATGGCAGGCCCGGGCGCCGTCCGGACCGATCGCAATACTCAACTCGCCGTCGTGGATCCCCACCAGACCAGCACCGACCCTGTTCGCGGCGGCGCCGCCACCTGCACGCACCCCTCACCGCGCGAGTGGTGCGAGTGGTGGCCGTGGTCGACCGCGGTGCCCTCCGTGCCGTCTACGGCCGCCAACCCCACCTGCGGCCGGCCGGCCGGCGCCATCTGCACGCACACCCGGCGGCGCTGACGCAGTTTCAGTGGGGCTCGAGGTGGGGCACCGGGCGGGTCAGGAACTCGCCCTGCAACGTGTAGCCGCGGCTGCGGTAGAAGTCCGCCGCCCGCTCGTCCACCCCGGCGGCCGCCACCGCCACCCGGCGCAGGCTGCGGCTGGCGGTGTAGCCCTCTGCCCAGTCCAGCAGGGCGTGGCCGACATGCCGGCCCTGGTCGGCCGGGGGCACCACCAGCCGGTCGACGAGCAGCGCGTCACCGGCCTGGCGGAGGGCCAGGAAGCCGGCCGGGTGGCCGCTCAACTCCGCCACGAAGACCACGTCATAGGGCTGCTCGGGAGCCGCCAGCCGCTCGCCGGCAGCGTCCAGCTCTGGCACCACCTCGGCCACCAAGCGGCCCAGCGCCGGATCGTCGCCGGGCCGCCGCTCGCGAATCACCAGCCCGCTCACCCCAACCTCCCCACCGGGCGGTCAGACCGCGCCGGTGGCGACGTCGAGGGCCCGCCGCTCCTCGGGCGACAGCTCCACGTCGCTCTCCCCGTCGCGCACGTCCTTGACGTAGATCCTGGCATAGTCGCGGCCCTGAATCGCTGACAGCACAATCCCGGACCCGGAGGCGTCGATGACCGCGATGGTCGCCGACTGCTTGCCGCCGGATCCCTCCAGCGCATCGTACCGCAGCAGGGCGCGGCGCTGAAGGCAGCCGTCGACCCGCGCCGTGGTGGCCGCCACCTGCTGTTCGACCTGGCCGGCGCGACCTTCGACCTGCTCAACCCGGGCCAGCAGGCCGACCGCGTACTCCACCAGGTCGTGGGTGTCGGTACCGACCACCATCCGCATGTTGCGGCGCATCCGGCGCAGCACGACCAGCAGGTAGAGGGTGCACAGGAGCAGCACCCCTGCGGCCACGGCAGCAGCGATCGCCACGTACATCGCGGTATCAGTTCTGGTCATCCTGCGACCAGGAAGGTGACTTGGAGGTCGCCTGGTTGTTGGACAGGATCTTCTCGCCCGGCACCGGCCCGGCCGCCACCGTCATCGTGTACGGCTGGTTGTACAGCGGCTTGTTGGTAGCTGTGAAGAAGCCGCCGATGAGGATGGGGGCGCTCGCGCCGCGCAGGATCGAGCCGATGATGGCGGTCTTCTGGAGCGCCGTCGAGTGAGCGGTGGTGAGGGTCAGTTTGACCGGGACACTGACCTCTTCGAAGTGGCCGTTGTCTTTGATCACGATCCGGAACGAGGTCGGTCACACCGGGATGCGATTCAGCTGCCCGGGCACGAGCATCTTTCCAGTCGGCTCCGCCGTCACCGACACCAGCTCGATGCCGTGGAGCCCCTGACCGAGCCGGGCTTCAACCGCGACAGCACGTCCCCGAAGCCGGGCGCCAGCACCAGGGGCGTGTCCGCCTCCTGGAGGAACCGCGAGGTCGGCACCTGGGCGACGATCTTGTCCTGATGCAGGATCACGGTCGCCGCCGTGTAGAACGAATCGGCGTAGATCACGTCCGAGGCCAGCAGCTTCTGGGTGCACCCCGCCACTCCCGCGCCCCGGCCCGTGACGACTTGAGGTGGGCCGCCGGCACCACCGTCTTGACCAGGCACTCGAGCCCGTTGACCCGGTACTGCAGCGCCTGCAGCAGGAACGGCTGCACATCCGCCAGCTGGTTGGTCGGCTTGATGGCCTGGGCCTGTCAACCAACGCCTGGGACTGGGTGACCTCGAGCTGCAGCTCGTGGTGGACCTTGGTCGGGGTCTGTGGGTCGATCATCAGCTTGTGGAACTCGGTGCCCAGCTGGTCGGACTTGGTCAAGACGGCGGACACCGCGGTGAAGTAGGCCGCGGTCGGGCTGGAGCCACTGCCACCGCCGTTGAACGCCAGATACGCGATCACGATCAGCACCAGGATGCCGCCGCCCAGCAGCGCCAGCCGGCCGTACTCGAGCTGGCCCGTTCGCTGGCCCAGCGGCCGGCGGCCGCCGCCTCCACCACCTCGACCACCGCCCAGCCGGAACCCGCCGGGCACGCGGCCGCCGGGACGGCCGCGGCCGATCGCCAGGCGGAGGGGCCTGGGGACCGTTGGAGGGCGCGCCGCCCGCAGGTCGAGTGGCGGCCGTCTCCTGGGTCTTGCTCGGCTCCTCCCAGTCCTCGTCGAAGAAGTCTTCAGGAGGCACAAAAGTCACACTACCACGGTCTACGGACAGGGATTTGCAGGACTCCGGCCCTGCTCGCCAATCCCTGCGCCGTGGCGCAACCCGCTCAGCTTGACCCCGGATCCGATATGTCCGGTCGCACCGTGGCCGGACGCTACGAGCTCCAGGAGATGCTCGGCAAGGGCGGATTCGGCGTCGGTCTACTCCGGACGCGACGCCGAGCGGCACCCGCTCGGTCGCCGTCAAGGTGTTCCGCCGCAGCGAGGGCCTGGCCGCGCGGGCCGAGCGCGAGGCCCGCACCGCGTCGAAGCTCGACCCACCCCAACATCCACACCGTGCGTCGGGGTCGAGTCCGACGACGACAACGCCTATCTGATCTCCGAGCTGGTGGTGGGTGAGCGCTTCGACCGCTCCGAGCTGACCGACGAGCAGGCCGTGCGCGCGATCGCCGCGGTCGCCGACGCGCTCGCCCACGCGCACTCGCGCGGGGTGGTGCACCGCGACGTCAAACCCGCCAACATCCTGGTCTCGACCGACGGCGAGGTGTGCCTGACCGACTTCGGGATCGCCCGCGACGACGACGCCATCGAGACGACCTCGGGAGAGCGGCTGATGGGCACGCTCTCCTACATGGCCCCCGAGCAGGCGGCCGGCGAGCGCGCCTCCGGCGCGACCGACGTGTGGGCCGCGGCGCTGACGCTGTACTCGCACCTGGCCGGGCGCAACCCGTTCAAGGCCCGCACCCTGCCCGATCTGCTGGAGAAGCTGCGCGAGGGCGCCCGGCCGCTGCCGAGACCCGCCCCGACATACCCAAGCGCGCTCTCGGACACGCTCGCGCGGGCGCTCGACCACGACCCCCGCAAGCGACCCGGACGCCGCCGAGCTGCGCGACCGGCTGCTGGGCGCTGCATCCGGCCCCGAGCCGGACGAGCCGTCGAGTGGCCGATGACGCCCGCCGCGAGCCGCGCGGCGGCCGCGAGTCCACCGGCGCTCGACGCCCTGGCCAGCCCGCTCAGCCGGCCGGAGCGCTGACTCGGCGTCGCGGCCACCACCGACGCTGTTCGTGCTGACCACCTTCCCGGTCTATCCCGACGCCAGTGGTCGCTGCCGCTGGCCGTGCTCCTGGGCGTCGCTGGCCTGGTTTCGGCCGCTGACCGCGCTGACCGCCGGCGCGGTGCTGTGCGTGCCCGCGTTCTGGAACCTCGCCGAGGCGGCAGGCCTGTTGTGGATCGGCATGGCCGCGATCTGGATCCGGATGGCGCGCGACTGGGGCCGGAACCGCGCCGGCTGGCCCCGCTGCTGGCCGTGGCCGCTGTCGCTCATCGGTCTGGGCCCGGCCTTCGTGCTGGTCGCCGCGACCGCCCCCACCCACCGGCGCCGGATCGCCGAGGCGACGCTGGGAGCGGTGATCGTGCTCGTCAGCCGGCAGGCTCGTCCCCGCCACGGCGACCCGCAACGTGGCCGGGGCCAACGACCCGCTGGTGTACCTGGGAGTGCTTGCCCAGCGCCCCCGAGGCGCTGGCGGTCGCCGTCGCCATGATCGTGTTCGCAGCGCATCCTGCCGCCGCGCCTGGCACGCAGCCGTGCGGGCCGGCGCGCGCAGGCGGTGGCGCTGTGGGGCATGGGCTTCGGGCTGGTCGATGATCGCGGTGCCCGCTGCTGTCGGGATCCAGCGGGTCAGGCGCTGGCAGCAAGCGGCATTGGTCGCGGCATGCGTCGCGGCTATAATCCCGGCCGCCTGGGCGCTGGTGCTCCCGCGGGTCAGCTTCGGTCGGTGAACCCGGTGCAGCTCGTGAGCGCCGGACCTCCACCCCCCATCCAGTATGAGCGTTCTTCGCAACATCGAGCGAAAGATCGGCGACCTGGTCGAGGGGGCGTTTGGACGAACGCTTCCGCTCGGGGGTGCAACCGGTCGAACTGGCGCGCAAACTCGCCAAGGAGATGGACGATCACCGCACCATCTCGATCCACCGCGTGTACGTGCCCAACGACTACACGGTGCACCTCAACCCGGAGGATCGCGAGCAGTTCGCCGCCTACGAGCAGCAGATGACCAACGAGCTCGAGGAGTACCTGGTCCGAGCACGCCCGGCGCGAGGGCTACAGCCTCACGACCCGGCCGCGGGTGTCGCTCGAGACCGAGCCGGAGCTGACGGTCGGCCTGTTCGGGATCTCGGTCGAGAGCAGCGACCGACGGCGACGGAGCCGCGCGGCCGGGCCGCGCCCGCCGCACGCCGCCGCTGCCGCCGCCCCCGGTGCCGCCGCTGGTGCCCCGCCGCTCGAGCCTCCGCCGCCGCCGACGAGCCAGACGATGGTGTACGCGCCCGACCGACCCCGAGACCCGCCGCCCGAGCCCGAGCCCCGCCGACCGAGGTCGCCACGCTCGAGCTGGGAGCGGCGAGACGCTCGAGCTGACCGCGCCAGGTGCTCGACGATCGGCCGCTCCAGTCGAGCTGCGCGATCGTGCTGCACGATCGCCAACGTCTCGCGCCGGCACGCCGAGATCCGGCGGATCGGCGAGGGCTACTCGCTGGTCGACCTGGGATCGACCAACGGCACCGAGGTCAACGGCCTCAGCGGTCAGCGAGACGGCGCTGATGAACGGGGATGTGATCAGCGTGGGCCAGACCAAGCTCACGTTCGAGCGCCGCCTTGGTTGAACAGCTTCTGCTCGCACTCAAGATCGGGTTCGTGGTGCTGCTGTACCTGTTCATCTGGCGGGTCATCCGGGTGGCCTCACGCGACATGCAGGTCGGGCAGGAGAGCATGATCCTGACCCCCGTCCGGCCGGCCAAGCCCGTCCGGGCCGCAGCGGTCGGTGGCCGGGCTGGTGGTGACCCGCAGCCCCGAGCTGGAGGAGGGCTCGCGGATCCCGATCGCCCACGAGCTGGTCGCCGGGCGGGAATCGGCGCTCGACATCACACTGCAGGCCGACGGCTACGCCTCCGGCCGCCACTGCCGGTTCGTGCGCGGCCAGGACGCCGACCTGATCGAGGATCTGCACTCGACCAACGGCACCTTCGTCAACGGCCAGCGCCTGAACGGCACCCGCACGCTGGCAGCCAGGCGACACGATCACGATCGGCCAGACCCAGTTCACCTACGAGCGTGGCGCATGAGGCGCGTCGTCGACCGCGCCGGAGCCACCCAGACCGGCAACGTGCGCCGCCTGAACGAGGACTCCTACCTGATCCGCGAGCCGCTGTTCATGGTGGCCGACGGGATGGGCGGCGCCCAGGCCGGCGAGATCGCATCGCGGATGACCACCGAGGAGTTCGCCCAGGCCGGGCTGGTGCCGGCGCGCGGCGAGGACACGCTGCGCGAGGTGATCGTGACCGCCAACGCCAAGATCCACCAGCGGGCCAGCAGCGACAGCACCGTGGCCGGGATGGGCACCACCGTGGCCGCGGCGCTGGTCGGCGACGACGGCCGGGTCGCCTTCGCCCACGTCGGCGACAGCCGCGCCTACCTGCTGCGCGACGGCGAGCTGCGACGGCTGACCGAGGACCACTCGCTGGTGGGCGAGCTGGTGCGCCAGGGCGAGCTGACCGAGGCCGAGGCCGAGCACCACCCGCAGCGCAGCGTGATCACCCGCGCGCTGGGGGCCGAGGCCGACGTGCGGGTGGACACCTTCACGGTCGACTCGCAGCCCGGCGACGTGGTGCTGCTGTGCAGCGACGGGCTGACCACGATGGTGGACGAGGCAGACCATCGGCCGGCTGCTGTACGAGCACGCCGACGCCGCCGCAGGCGGCCGCCGAGCTGGTGCGGGCCGCCCTGGCGGCCGGCGGCGAGGACAACGTGACGGTGGTGATCTTCCGGATCGACGACCTGGCCGACGCGAGGACGACGACACCAGACGCCGCGGCGAGCACGTGCTTCCGCCCGAGCTGTGGCTGGGAGGCGCGTCGGACGACGATCCGGCCGCGGCGGAGACCGCGGCGGGCGGGCGACACACGCTGCGGATCGTGTTCGGCGGGCTGGCCGCGGTGGCGGTGATCGCGGTGGCCGTGGCTGGCGCCGTCGCGCGGGCTGCGCTGGAGCCACTTCGTCGGCGCCGACGAGCGCACCGGCCAGGTGGCGGTCTACCAGGGCGTCCCGGTCGATCTGCCGCTCGGCGTCCACCTGTACCACGAGACGTTCGTCTCCGACGTGCCGTACCGCTCGCTCGAGCGCCGCCGAGCGCCAGCGCCTGTTCGACCACCGGCTGCGCTCGCAGTCCAGCGCCCGCGCGGCGATACAGCCGCTGGAGCTGCCCTGATGATCCGGGCGATGCGCACCCCGCGGATGCGCGAGCTGGTCAACCTGGGCTGCGTCGGCCTGCTGACCGCGGTGGGCTTCCTGGCGGTGTACACCGCCCGCCAGCAGGACATCCGATCCACCTCGCTGGTGTACGCCGGGCTGTTCCTCGGCCTGTTCGTGGTCGCCCACCTGGTGGTGCGCGCCGGCCTGCCGCAGGCCGACCCGTGGCTGCTGCCGCTGGCGGCGCTGATGATCGGCGCATCGGGCTGATCGAGATCTACCGGCTCGACCCGGTGCTGGCCCGCGACCAGTCGGTCTGGATCGTCGTCGGGCTGGTGGGGTTCGCCGGCGCTGATCTTCGTGCTTCGCGACCACCGCCGGCTGGAGAACTACAAGTACACGCTGGCGGCGACCGCGGTGCTGCTGCTGGTGATCACGATGGTCGCCGGCACGACCGTCAACGGCGCCAAGCTGTGGCTGCGCTTCGGCGGCGTGCAGGTGCAGCCGGGCGAGTTCGCCAAGCTGCTGCTGGTGATCTTCCTGGCCGGCTACCTGCGCGAGAAGCGCGAGGTGCTGACGTTCGCCCACCGCCGCGTGCTGGGCATCGGCATCCCCGCCATGAAGCACTTCGGCCCGCTGCTGCTGATGACCGGGCTCGCGCTGAGCGTGGTGGCCGTGATGAACGACCTCGGCACCGCCCTGCTGCTGTTCGGGATCTTCCTGGCGATGCTGTACGTGGCCACCGGCCGGCACGCCTACACGGTCGTCGGGCTGGGGCTGTTCGCGGCCGGATCGTGGTTCGTCTACCACAACATCGCGCCACGTGCACGAGCGCTTCCAGATCTGGCTCGAACCCGTGGGCGACCGCCGCAGACCACCGGCTACCAGATCGTGCAGTCGATCGAGGCGATCGCCGACGGCGGCGTGTTCGGCACCGGCCTGGGCAAGAGCTTCCAGCTGGTGGGCTCGCCGCCGCACCCGATCATCCCGGCCGCCCAGACCGACGGCATCTACGCGGTGTGGGCCGATGAGGCCGGCCTGGCCGGAGCGGCCGGGCTGCTGCTGGTCTACCTGCTGTTCGCCTACCGCGGCTTCAAGATCGCGACGCTCGCCGCAGGACGGGTTCTCGACGCTGCTGGCCGCCGGGCTCACCTTCGCCTTCTCGCTGCAGGCCTTCCTGATCGTGGGCGGCGTCACCCGGCTGGTCCCGCTGACCGGCATCACGCTGCCGTTCGTGAGCTACGGCGGCTCCTCGATCGTCTCGAACTTCCTGCTGCTGGCGCTGCTCCTGATGGTCTCCAACCGCACCACCCGAGACCGCCGGTGAACCACCAGATCACCAACCTGTTCCGGCTGTGCGCGATCGGCTTTGCGGTGCTGATCTCGTTCACCGCCTACTGGCAGATCTGGGCGGCCGACTCGCTGGCGGTGCGCCAGGACAACGCCCGGCTGGTGTACCGCCAGCTGCAGATCAAGCGCGGGCTGATCTTCGCCGCCAACGGCCGCACGGTGCTGGCCCGAGAACCGACCTCCAAGTCGGCGCACGGCCAGACGATCTACACCCGCCGGTATCCATTCCGCGGACTGTTCGCCCAGGTCGTCGGGTACAACACCGTCGATCAGGGCCGCACCGGCCTCGAGCTCTCCTACAACGACTTCCTGACGTCCTCCAACGCCAACCTCTCGACCCAGCTGCAGAACCTGGGCGACTCGCTGCGCGGGCGCACCGTGACCGGCGACAACCTGATCACCAGCCTCTCGCTGCCGGCCCAGCGGGCGGCGATGGCGGGCCTCGGCCAGATGCACGGCGCGGTGGTCGCGATCCAGCCGTCCACCGGGCGGGTGCTGGCAATGGCCTCGACGCCGACCTTCAACCCCAACCAGCGTCGTCGACCAACTTCGCCAAGCTGAACCGGACCGAGCTCCGGCGCGCCGCTCCTGAACCGCGCCACCCAGGGCCTGTACACGCCCGGCTCGACCTTCAAGACGGTGACCTCGACCGCCGCGCTCAAGAGCGGCCTGTACACGCCCACCATCACCGCTGACCCCGGCGCCGGCCTGCATCACGGTGTTCGTCCAGCTGTGCAACGCCGGGCTCGAGTCGTTCCCGCCGATCGACCTGACCGACGCGCTGACCTACTCGGTCAACACCGTGTTCGCCCAGGTCGGGCAGAAGATCGGCTCGCAGAAGCTGCGAAACGCGATGAGCGAGTTCGGCTTCTTCACCGACGCCGACGATCGACCTGCCCGGCGACGAGGTGGTGCCCTCCGGGCTCTACCGCAACGGCCACCAGATCTCGCAATCGGCGCCGATCGACGTCGCCCGCACGGCCATCGGCCAGGGCAACCTGGCGGTGACGCCGCTGCAGATGGCGGAGGTGGCGGCGACCATCGCCAACGGCGGCGTGCGGATGCAGCCGTCGCTGGTGGACAAGGCGATCTCGCCCGGCGGCTCAACCGTCTACCAACAGCCATCCGCAGGCGATCGAGCGGGTGATGTCGAACCAGACAGCACAGGAAATGACCGGCATGATGCAGAAGGTCGTCGACGAGGGCACCGGCACCGAGGCCCAGATCGGCAACCTGTCGGTCGCAGGCAAGACCGGGACAGCCGAGATCGGCGCCCCCGGATTCCAGCATCTACACCTCATGGTTCATCGCGTTCGCTCCGGGGGCTCCCGGGGACACGCCCAAGATCGCCGTCGCGGTCGTGATCGACCGCACGACACAGTTCGGCGGGCAGGTCGCAGCACCGATCGCGGCAGACGTGATCAGGGCGTATCTCGGCACAAACGTGGCACAGTAGGCAATCTGGCAGTGGACGACACTCCTCCGACAACGGCAATCTGTTCGACAACCGCTACCGGCTGGAGCGGCGCCTCGGCTCGGGCGGGATGGCCGACGTCTACCTGGCCACCGACGAGCTGCTCGGCCGCCAGGTCGCGATCAAGATCCTGTCCGACCGCTACGCCCGCGACGACGGCTTCGTCGAGCGGTTCCGGCGGGAGGCCTCGGCCGCCGCCGGCCTGAACCATCCCAACATCGTGGCGGTGTACGACCGCGGCGAGGCCGAGGGCACCTACTACATCGCGATGGAGTTCCTCGACGGGCCGACGCTGAAGCAGGAGATCACGCAGCGCGCGCCGCTGCCCGAGGCCGAGGCGATCGGCTGGGCCACCCAGGCGCTGGACGCGCTCGACTTCGCCCACCGGCGCGGGGTGATCCACCGCGACGTGAAGCCGCACAACATGGTGCTGACCGACGACAACCGGCTCAAGGTCACCGACTTCGGGATCGCCCGCGCCCAGAACACCCAGGAGATGACCGAGGTCGGGCTCGATCGTCGGCACCGCCCAGTACCTGTCGCCCGAGCAGGCCCGCGGCCAGGCCGTCGGGCCGCAGTCCGACCTGTACTCGATGGGCATCGTGCTGTACGAGATGCTGACCGGCGAGCTGCCGTTCACCGGCGACGGGGCGGTCGACATCGCCATGAAGCAGGTGTCCGACCAGCCGCCGTCGCTGCGCAGCCGAAACCGGCTGGTGTCGCCCGAGCTCGAGCAGGTGGTGATGCGGGCGCTGGCCAAGGACCCGGCGCTGCGCCACTCCTCGGCGCGGGCGATGGCCGACGAGCTGCGGCGCGTGTCGCCGCGGCGGCGCCGTCTCGGCCGACACGCAGCAGGCGACCCAGGTGATCTCGGCCCAGCAGGCCGCCGCAACCGCGCGTGATGCCGCCGCCGCCGCCGCAGGCCCGCCGGCCGGGCCCAAGCGCAGCCTGCTGCCGTGGCTCTTGGTCGTGCTGTTCCTGGTGGTCGCCGGCGGTATCGGGCTGGTCGTGTACCACCAGCTGCGGGGCAATCAGGTGACCGTGCCCCAGCGACCTCGACCGGCGGCACCGTGCGCCGCCGCCCAGGCGCAGCTCGACCAGGCCGGACTGAACGGCAAGTGCACCGATGCCACGTCGACGAACGCCGAACAGGGCCGGTATTCAAGACCGACCCCGACCGGCGGATCGAGCGTCGACAAGAACTCGGTCGTGACGCATCTTCGTCAGCGCCGGACCGACGCGCAAAGGCAGCTGCCCGACGTCACCGGCAAGTCCGCTGCCGACGCCGACCGCCGAGCTGCACTGGCGGCCGGGCTTCACGAACGTCACGATCAGACTCGAACCAGCTCGACTCGCCGGCCCAGCCGGCGCGGCGACGTGGTCTCGACCAACGCCGAAGCCGGGCACAGGTCTGCCACGTCGACACAGCGATCACGCTCAACCGTCGCCATCGGCAACGTGACCGTGCCCGACGTCGCCGGGCTCA
Organism: uncultured Actinomycetes bacterium; assembly: GCA_963744065.1. Taxonomy (GTDB): domain Bacteria; phylum Actinomycetota; class Thermoleophilia; order Gaiellales; family JAICJC01; genus DASUHT01. Next base: position 100,786 of record CAVUSN010000001.1, read on the forward strand.
ACTGCAATCAGGCCCAGCAGAAGCTGCAGGCCCAGACGCTGAACGGCACGTGCACCCGCACCAACAGCACCGACGCCCCGGTGACCAGGTGATCGGATCGGCACACCGGCCGCCAGGTCAGCCTCGTGTCGCAGGGCACCTCGGTCACCATCAACGTCTCCGACGGCCCGGGCAACGGCGCGGTGCCCGGCGTGGTCGGACTCACCGAGACCGACGCCACCACCGCGCTCGAGCAACAACGGCTTCAAGGTCGGCGTCACCAACATCCAACACCTGCAACCAGACCCAGGACGGCATCGTCGACGGGCCAGATCCCGACCCGGCGGGCAACAGGCGCCGCAGGGCTCGACCGTACATATCCGGGTGGCCCACTACAACGTGACCGGCAACTGCCCGGTCCCACCGGCGACATGAGCAGCGGCCCGCGCATCCGGGTGGCGGTGCTGTACGGCGGCCGCAGCTCGGAGCACGACATCTCGGTGCGAGTCGGGCCGCTCGGTGGTGGCCGCGCTCGACCCCGAGCGCTACGACGTGGTCGAGATCGAGATCGACCGCACCGGCACCTGGCAGCTGGAGTCGCCGCCGGACGAGCCGCGGCGAGTCGCTGGCGCTGGCGCCGGGCGAGACCAGCGCGCGTGATCCCGCGCGCCGGCGGGTCGCTGACCCAGGCCCGCACGATCGACCCGATCGACGTGGTGCTGCCGATGCTGCACGGCCCGTTCGGCGAGGACGGCACCGTCCAGGGAATGCTGGAGATGGTCGGCTTGCCGTACGTCGGCTCGGGCGTGCCCGGCTCCGCGGTGACGATGGACAAGGACATGGTCAAGCCGCTGCTGGCCAGCGTCGGCATCGCGCACCGCCCCCAGCGTCACCTTCCGGGCGCGCGTGGCCGTCGACCACGAGGCCGAGCTGGCGGCCGCCGGGATCGCACCGCCCTGCTTCGTCAAGCCCGCCCGGCTGGGCTCGAGCGTCGGCATCACCAAGGTCAACCGATCGACGAGCTGCGCACCGGCGCTGGAGCTGGCCTTCCGGCACGACTCGCAAGGTGCTGGTCGAGCAGATGATGGAGGGCCGCGAGGTCGAGTGCGGCGTGCTCGGAAACGACGATCCGATCGTGAGCCTGCCGGGCGAGATCACGATCGAACGCCGACTGGTACGACTTCGACGCCAAGTACCAGCCTGGCGGCATGGATCTGATCGTGCCGGCCGATCTGACGCCCGGTGGTGACCGACGAGCTGCAGCGGGCGGCGCAGGATCGCCTTCGCCCGGTGCGACTGCGCCGGCATGGCCCGCATCGACTTCTTCGTGACGCCCGACGATCGCGGTGTCCTGAACGAGATCAACACCATCCCCGGATTCACCGTCGACCAGCGTGTACGCGCGCCTGTTCGAGGCCTCGGGCATCCCCTACGCCCGAGCTGCTCGACCGGCTGATCGAGCTGGCCCTGGAGCGCCACCGCGAAGGCGGGCAATATCTGTATTGAGCAGGGGTTTGGTGGCGAACCTCCTATAACGTGAACCCGCGTCTGCGCCGACACATGAAGGGACGGGGCGCGGCAGCGCCAGCGGCACCAGACCGAGGAGGACCCTGACCATGAGCATCACCGCCCGCCGCATGCTGGCGGTCGCACTGGCCGCATCGGTTGCGGCAGGCTGCGGCCAGGGCACGGCCTCCTCCGGCTCCACTCCTCCGCCATCCGGCAAGGCCAGCGCCAAGACGCTCCTGGCCGCCGCCACGGCCACCACCAAGACCGGCAGCGCCAGGTACACGCTGCATATGACGATCGCCGGCCCCAACGGGCAGACCACCGCCCAGGGCCACGGCATCACGAGCTTCTCGCATCCGGTCAAGGCCTCCATGTCGATGGTCATGCAGATCCCGGGAGCGCCGACCCCGATGGCGGTCAGCGAGCGCATCCTGGGCACCACCATCTACATGAGGATGCCGGCCCTGCAGTCCGCCATCCCCGGCGCCAAACCGTGGATGAAGCTCGACCTGGAGGCCATGGGCAAGGCCCACGGGATCGATTTCAGCGCACTCATGAACTCGTCCAGCAACGACCCGGCCACGATCCTGTCGTACCTGCAGGGCGTGTCCTCGAACATCCAGAACCTCGGCACCGAGACGGTGGACGGCGTGCAGACCACGCACTACAAGGCCACGGTGGACTTCCACCGGGTGATGGCCGCGCTCGAACGGAAGGATCCCAAGGCCGCCGCCAGCATCCAGCAGGTGATGGCGATGTCGGGCGAAACGGCCGAGCCGGTGGAGGTGTGGATCGACGAGGCGGGCCTGCTGCGCCAGGAGACCGTGCACTCGCACATGCCGTCTCTGGGCGCCGATATGACGTTCACAATGGACCTGTCGGACTTCGGCACCGCCGTGGACGTGACGGCACCCCCGGCGTCACAGACGTCCGACTTCATGAAGCTGCTCCAGCAGGCTCAGTCGTCCTCGGCGGGCGGGGCCTGATCGGCCCCGACCCGGAGGGCGGCCCAGCTCAAAAATCCATCGGCTCGATGGCGTCGTGCTCCAGCGCGAGCCGGAAGCGCTCGAGCTGGTCGGCCATGTTCTCACGGGTGACGCGATCGAGCTCTGCGATCAGGACGTCGGCCTCAGCGGCCAGCACCTCGTCGTAGCGCTCCACCTCGTACCCCTCGAACACGCCGGTTGCACGCCATCGGCAGTCGGGGCAGCGCACGCGCAGCTCCCACCGGCAGTCGTCGACCTCCCGCCAGTCCACCGGATGCACCCTCGCGCCCGAGCAGCTGGGGCACAGCTCGATCCGGCGGACATGCACCTCCGGCTCGGACACGGCATCGTCGTATTCCGGCGTGCCTGGCTGCAGGTAGACGATCTCCACAACCTTGCCGCTGGGGAGCGTGATTTTCTTGATACGGTAGTCGGCCACTTGTGGTGTGTGATAAGGGAGATTGCGACTTGCTCCCCCTGTATCGGCCACACGGACGACTGCTTGAGATGTTGTGCAATTGCGGTGGATCAGCCGGCGGCTGAAGCCAGCTTGCGCGGCGTGCACACGCTGCCCACCGAGGCCTCCAGGATGTCCAGCGCCTCGTCCAACTGCTCATCGGTCGCGACGAGCGCCACCAGCACCCGCACGCAGTTGCCGAGCACCCCGGCCTTGAGCAGGATCAGGCCGTTCTGGGCCGCATCTTGGACGACGGCGGTGGCCACATCGGCAGCCGGCGCCTTGGAGTCCCGGTCGTGTACGAACTCGACGGCCAGCATCGGCCCCAGACCGCGCACGTCGCCGATCTCGGCGTAACGTTCGGCGAGCTGCTCCAGGCGCGCGCGGATGCGCGCGCCGATGGCCTGGCCGCGGGCCAGCAGTTCACGCCGTTCGATCTCGTCCAGCACCGCCAGGGCCGCCACGCAGCCCAGCGGAGAGCCGACGTAGGTGCCGCCCAGGGCGCTATCGTGCGGCGCGTCCATCAACTCCGCCCGGCCCAGCACGCCCGACATCGGCACGCCGGCGGCGATCGACTTGGCGACCGCGATCAGATCCGGCTCGACGCTGAAGTGCTCGACCGCGAACATGCGGCCGGTGCGGCCGAAGCCGGACTGCACCTCGTCGGCGATCAGCACGATGCCGTGCTCGGTTGCGATCTCGCGCAGCCCCTGCACGAACTCGGCCGGCGGCACCACGAACCCGCCTTCGCCCTGCACCGGCTCGAAGATGATGGCCGCCACGCTCTCGGGCGCGACGTGCGTGACCAGCATCCGGCGCAGCGCGGCCAGCGCCTCGCCGGCCGGGTCGTCGCCCGGCCACCGGTACGGGTTGGGGAAGGGCGCCCGGTAGATCTCCGGCGCGAACGGGCCCATGCCCAGCTTGTAGGGGTTCAGCTTCGAGGTGAGCGACATGGCCATCAGCGTGCGCCCGTGGAAGGCGCCATCGAAGGCGATCACGCTGTGCCGCTTCGTGGCCAGCTTGGCCACCTTGACGGCGTTCTCGACGGCCTCGGCGCCGGAGTTGAAGAAGGCGGCCTTCTTGGGGCCGGAGATGGGCGTCACCGCCAGCAGCCGCTCGGCCAGTTGCACGTAGCTCTCGTAGGGAATGATCGTGAAATCGGTGTGCAGGAAGCGGTCGACCTGGGCGTGCAGGGCCGCCGACACGGCGGCGTTCGTGTGCCCGACGTTCAGACAGCCGATGCCGCCGGACCAGTCCAGGAAGGTGTTGCCGTCCACGTCGGTGACCACGCAGCCGTGCCCGGAGTCGATCACCACGGGCATGTGGATGTCCTTGAAGTTGGCCACCACCTGCCGCTTGCGGTCCAGGATGGCCTGTGACCTGGGCCCCGGCACCTGCGTCCGAAGATCGACCGTTTTCCCCACGGAACCTCCCTCAAAATGCCGGAATCGCAACGGATTTCAGCGTATCACGGGTGATCGGGCGAAGGCCATCGCCCGGTACACTCCACGCTGCATGATGCTGTCTGACCGCACGATCCGTGAGGAGATCGCCGCGGGGCGGATCGGCATCGACCCGTTCGACGACGAGCTGGTGCAGCCGTGCTCGGTGGACGTCCGTGTGGGCAGCGCATTCCGGGTGTTCCGCAACTCCCGCTACCCGTACATCGATGTGCGCGAGCCGATGGAGGACCTGACCGAGCTGGTCACCGTCGCTCCCGGCGAGGCGTTCATTCTGCACCCTGGGGAGTTCGTGCTGGGGGTGGTGCTGGAGCGGATCAGGCTGCCCGCCGACATCGTCGCCACCCTGGACGGCAAGAGCTCGCTGGGCCGGCTGGGGCTGGTCGTGCACCAGACCGCGGGCGTGGTCGACGCCGGCTTCGACGGCCACATCACGCTGGAGCTGGCCAACGTCGCCAACCTGCCGATCACGGTCTACCCGCAGATGCGAATCGCCCAGCTCAGCTTCATGACCATGACCACCCCGGCAGACCGGCCGTACGGGTCAGGTGATCTGGGCTCGAAGTACCAGGGCCAGGCCGAGCCCACTCCCAGCAAGTACCACCTCAACTTCCCGCGGCCGGCATGAGGGTGCTGGTGACAGGCTCGAGCGGCTACGTGGGCCGCCAGCTGTGCGCCCGCCTGGAGGCGGACGGCCACCAGGTGATGCCCTTCTCGCGCGCGACCGGGGGCGACGTGCGCGACCGCGACGCGGTGTTCGCGGCCGTCCGCGAGGCCGAGGCGGTGTGCCACCTGGTGGCGATCCTGGACGGCACCGACGAGCAGTTCCAGGCCATCAACGCCGATGGCGCCCGAAACGTGGTGGAGGCCGCCCAGGCCGCCGGCGGCCGCCGCTTGCTGCACATGAGCGCGGCCGGGGTGAACGAGCGCAACGCCTCCCGCACCCGCTACTGGCGAACCAAGTGGGAGGCCAAGCAGACGGTGATGGCGAGCGAGCTGGAGTGGACGGTGTTCGAGCCCAGCTTCGTGTTTGGCGCAGGCGGCGGGGCGCTGCGCGAGTTCGAAGGGCTGCTGCGGTTGCCGGTGGTGCCGGTGGCCGGGGACGGCCGCTACCGGCACCAGCCGGTGTGGGTGGGCGACGTGGCGGCCTGCTTCAGCGCAGCGCTGTCGCGTCCGCACACGGTCGGCCAGCGCTACGAACTGGGCGGCCCGCAGGTGTTCACCTTCGACGAGTTGCTGGACGAACTGGCCCGGGTCACCGGCCGCCGGCCACGGCCCAAGCTGCACGCACCGGTCGCCTTCGCCAAGGCCCAGACCGTGCTTCTCCGCCACCTGCCGCCACCGCTTCGCGCCACCTCCGAGCAGATCGAGATGCTGGTCGCCGGAACGGAGTGCGACATCGAGCCGATGCGCTCGCAGCTGGGGGTCGACCCGGCCTCGCTGGGCGAGGCGTACACCCGGGCTTGATCGTCGTCACCGGGCGTTGCTACGATGGGGCTACCACGGAAAGGAGGTGGTCCGACTTGGTAGAAGGCTCAAGACGGGCGAGTGGAGGTGCTCGCGGGTAGGGGCGAGTCCCTGGACCCAGGGGGAATCGCTGCAGCCGGCGTTGGGACAGCCTCCGCCACCTCCGGGTGGTCGGGAAGAGCAATCGCCGCTACCTAATACAAGCGATCTCACCGTCACGGGGCGGGTTGGCTCGAGCCAGCCCGCCCCGTGCCAATTCTGAAGCACAGGTGCCGGGTGCCGCACGGCGAGGCGCCGCATGCGGGTGCGCTGAGGCCAGCCTCGCTACATGCCCCAGCGGTCCTGGCCCAGCAGTTGGAGCTCGGGGCCCGCTTCAGCAAGGGTGGAGACGGCGCCGTCGCCGCGCTCATCCACCCGCACCGACACGGTGCGGGCCAGCCGGTCCTCGACCTCGACCCGCAGCCCGCCGTCACGGGTTAGCCGTGTGACGGCCTCGTCACCCGTGCCCGAATGCTCGTCCACGGTGTAGCCCGACCCGGGCTCGACGCCGGCCCTGGCCATGTAATGCAGGATCTCCTCGGCCTCGTTCTCCAGCCGCAGCACGGTGATCCGGCTGCCCGCCGGCACAGCCGGAATCGGCTCGCCGGGCTCGCGCGGATAGTCGCCGATCGGATGCCCGTGCGGGCACGTGCGCACCTCGCCGATCATCTCCAGCATCTTGGCCTCGAGCCGCGGCGAGATGGAGTGCTCCATGGCGTGCGCCTCCTCGTGCACGTCGTCCCAGGGCAACCCCATGATCTTGACCAGGTACGCCTCGACCAGCCGGTGGCGGGCCACGATCCGCTCAGCCACCTCCCGGCCGCTAACCGAGAAGTTGATCAGCTTGTGCTCGTCGCGGCTGACCAGGCCGTCATCCACCAGCCGCCGCAGCATCTCGCTGGCCGACGGCTGGGAGACGCGCAGCGCGCGGGCCAGGTTGGCCTGGGTGCGTTCGATCCCCGCCTCGTACATCCAGTAGATGCTTTCCAGATACTCCTGGGCCGCCTCTGAAAGCGTGTCCATCCCACCCTCCAATAGAGAAATGCCCTGCCGCCAGCAGGACGTCAGACCGTGACGAACACCTCGCCGTCGCGCACCACCACCGGGAAGGCCTCCACGTCCTCGGTGGCCGGAAGCGACAGCACCGCCCCGGTGCGCAGGTCGAAGCGCGCGCCGTGCCTGGGGCAGATGACGTCGAAGCCCTCGCGATCGCCCTCGCACAGCGGCCCGTCATCGTGGCTGCAGCGGTCCTCGATGGCATACAGCTCGTCGCCGATCCGGTACACGCCCAGGAACAGCGACCCCGACTGGACGATGGTCACGCCGCCGTCCGCCAGCTCATCGAGCCGGCCTACCCGGACGTCCACGTGATGCCGCTCGCGTCCTCGCCCCAGTCGGGCGGCTGGTCGCCCTCCAACTCGGCCAGCGCCACCTTGAGCACACCCACCGAGAGCAGGGCGCACTTGAGCCGCAGCGGCATCAGCGGGATGCCCAGCTCATCCAGCACGTCCTCCTTGCCCAGCCTCTGCACCTCGGACACCGGCTTTCCCTTGACCGCCTCCGAGATCATCGACGCGGCAGCCTGGCTGATCGCGCAGCCCTGGCCGTTGTAGCGCACGTCCTTGACCACGCCGTCCTCGACCAGCAGCTCGACCGAGAGCTCGTCGCCGCACAGTGGGTTGACCCCCTCGGCCGACACCGTGGGGTGCTCGAGGTGCCCGCTGTTGCGAGGGTGGTTGTAGTGGTCGAGGATGTTCTCGCGGTAGAGGTCGTCCATCCTGCAAGGAAGTCTATCTGGCGTCTTCAGACGCCTCGGGGTCACACCTTGAACGTGCGCTGCACCTTGGTCAGACCTGTGGCCAGGGCGTCCAGGTCGTCCACCGTGTTGTAGAGGTAGACCGAGGCCCTGGCGGTCGCGACCAGCCCGAAGTGGCGCATGGCCGGCTGCGTGCAGTGGTGGCCGGCCCGCACGCACACCCCGTCGGTGTCCAGCACCTGGGCCACGTCGTGGGCGTGCACACCGTCGACGGTGAAGGACAGCACCCCGGCCCGGCCCGGCGGCGGCGGCCCGTACACGGTCACCCCGCGCAGGTCGCTCAGCAGCCCGTACCCGTACTCCGTGAGGGCCTGCTCGTGGGCGTGGATCTGCTCCAGCCCGATGCCGTTGAGATAGTCGATGGCGGTGCCGAACGCCGTCACCTCGGCCACCGGCGGCACGCCAGCCTCGAACTTGTAGGGCAGCTCGTTCCAGGTGGTGCGGTCGAGCCCCACCGAGGCGATCTGGCCGCCGCCGGTCAGGAACGGGTCCATGTCGTGCAGCAGGGCCTCCCGGCCCCACAGCGCGCCGACCCCGGGGCCGCACATCTTGTGGCCGGAGATGGCGTAGAAGTCGCAGCCCAGCGCGGCCACGTCGACGGGCCGGTGAGGCGCCGCCTGAGCGCCGTCCACCACCATCACCGCGCCCCGCTCGTGCGCCCACCGAGACAGCGCCGGGATGTCGTTGATCGCGCCCAGCGAGTTGGACACATGCCCGGCCGCCACCAGCTTGACGTTCTCGACCGCGTCCAGCGCGGCCAGCGACTCGGGATCCAGCTCGCCGTTCTCGCCCAGGCGCAGGTAGTGCATGGTCGCGCCGGTGCGCTGGGCCAAGAGCTGCCACGGCACCAGGTTGGAGTGGTGCTCCATCTCGGTGGAGACGATGGCGTCGCCGGGGCCGATGAACTTGAGCCCGTAGCCGTAGGCGACCAGGTTCAGGCCCTCGGTCGAGTTGCGGACGAAGATCACCTCGGTGCGGGAGCTCGCTCCCAGCAGCGCTGCGACCTTGTCGCGAGTGGCCTCATAGCGCTGGGTGGCAACCTCGCCCAGCGAGTACACGGCCCGGTGCACCGCCGCATAGGACGTCTCGTAGACGTCGACCAGGGTGTCGATCACTGCCCGCGGCTTCTGCGCGGACGCGGCCGAGTCCAGGTAGTGCAGCGGCCCGCCGCCCGGCGGATTGGCCAGGATCGGAAAGTCCAGCTTCAGCCGCTCGGCGTCCAGCGGCGTCTTGGCAGGCGCGACAGCCATACCCGCAGTCTAGATGCGGGGGTGCCGCACCTTCCACGACCACCGCCCCCGCCGGCGGCCAGTAGCGCATACGCTTGCGCACGTCGCCCGGCACATCGCCGGGCATGAACCAGGAGATCCCTTATGCCGACCGTAATGGCCCATCACAACGTCAAAGACACCGAACACTGGCTTGCCTCCCCCAAGCGCGAGCAGATCTTCACCCCGCTTGGAGTCACCAACATCCGCACGTTCGTCGACCCGCAGAACCGGACCCACGTTGGGGTGCTGATGGACGTCGCCGACATGGACGCCATCATGGCCTTCATGCAGACGCCGGCCGCAGCCGAGGCGATGGACCATGACGGGGTCCTGCCAGAGTCCCTGGTGTTCCTGGTCGAGGGGTAGCCGGCAGACCTCGCGGCCACCGGCGGCTCAGCTGATCGGGAGCCGCAGCATGACCTCATCGCCCCACAGCTCGCCGGTCCGCTCGAACCCGTAAACGCTCGTAGAAGGGAATCGGGCTGCCCTCGCCCTGTCCCGCGCTGGTCCAGATCACCTCGACCCTGGGCCGGCCCCGGTGCTGACATACCGTCGCTGAGCCGCCCACACGCCGAGGGCCTCCAGCGCGTCGCGGTTCGACTCGCTGATCGGTCGGAGTGAAAGCACCGACGCCCCGCGCTAGCTGGGCAGGCGCGACTCGATGGCCGCAGATACGCGCTCGCGCACCGGCTCGGAGCCGATCCGCTCGAGCACGTTCTCGAAGAAGCCGCGCACGATCAGCCGCTGCGCCTCGGCCCGGGTGAGGCCGCGCGCCATCAGGTAGAAGAGCTGGCTTTGGTCGACCTGGCCCACGGTGGCGCCGTGCGTGCAGCGCACGTCGTTGGCCTGGATCTCCAGGCCCGGGATGGGCGTGGCCTGGGCGTCGGGCGACAAGAGCAGGTTGCGGTTCTCCTGGTAGGCGTCGGTCTTCTGGGCGCCCGGATCGACCCGGATCACGCCCCGCCAGACGGCCCGCGCGCGGTCGTCCAAGACGCCCTTGAAGGCCAGATCGGAGGTGGTGTTGGGAGCCGCGTGCTCCTGGGTGGTGTCGAAGTCGACGTGCTCGCGGCCGGTCAGGTAGTAGGCGCCGGTGACCTTGACCGATGCCCCCTGGCCTCCCAGATAACTCTCCATGCGCGACTTGGCACGGTCGCCGCCGACCGCCGCCGCCACCCAGTCCAGGTGCGCGTCGCGCCCGACCGTGGCTCGATGGGTCGCGAACTGGCGGGTGCCGGGGTCATGCTCCTGCACCGTCACATACTCCAGCCGCGCCTCGTCGCCGACGATCAACTCCACCACCAGGTTCAAGTAGGCCGGGGCGGCTGACCGGAACTCCTCGAGAAAGACCGCCGAGGCGCCTCGCTCGAGCACGATCAGCACACGGTGGAAGGCCGCCGTGCCCTCGCCCGCCAGGTCGACCATGGCGCTCAACGGCTCGGTCACCGACACCCCCGCCGGCACGTGCAGCAGCACACCGTCCTGCCAGCGGGCCGCGTTGGCGGCCGCAAACTTCTCGCTGTCGGAAACCACCGAACCCAGGTACCGCTCGAGCATGTCCGACCGTTCGCCGACCGCCTCGCTCAGGCGCTGGAAACTCACGCCCTCGGGCGTCTCGCCGGACAACTCCACGGCCGCCGGCTGTGGCGTGTACACCTCGGGGTCGAAGCCGCGCAGGTTGGTGAACCGCCACGCCTCCTCGCGGTTGGTGGGCACCGGCAGCGACTCGTACACCGCCAGCGCAGCCGACCGCTTGCCCGCCAGCCAGGCGGGCTCAGCCAGGGTCGTCATTACCCGACAGAACCTTCCATCTCGGCGCGGGGGAGGCAGGCCTCCCCGCGGGCCCCCTCCTCCTTGGCGGGAGGCCCGTCATCCGACAGAACCTTCCATCTGCAGCTGGATCAGCCGGTTCAGCTCGACCGCGTACTCCAGCGGCAGCTCCTTGGTGATCGGCTCGATGAAGCCCGACACGATCATCGCCGACGCCTCCTCCTCCGACAGCCCGCGGCTCATCAGGTAGAACAGCTGCTCGTCGCCGATCTTCGAGACCGTCGCCTCGTGGCCGATGTCGACGTCGTTCTCGTCGATGTCGATGTAGGGGTAGGTATCGGTGCGGCTCTCGTCGTCGATGATGAGCGCGTCGCAGACCACCTTGGAGCGCGAGCTGACCGCGCCGTCGTTCACCTGCAGCAGGCCGCGGTAGGAGCTGCGGCCGCCGTCCTTGGAGATCGACTTGGAGGTGATCATCGACGACGTGTTGGGAGCGATGTGCGTGATCTTGCCGCCCGCGTCCTGGTGCTGGCCCTTGCCGGCGAAGGCGATCGACAGCACCTCGCCGTGCGCGCCCTCGCCCTTCAGGATCACGGCCGGGTACTTCATGGTGATCTGCGAGCCGAGGTTGCCGTCGACCCACTCCATGGTGGCGTTGCGCTCGGCAACCGCCCGCTTGGTGACCAGGTTGTAGACGTTGGTCGACCAGTTCTGGATGGTCGTGTAGCGGCAGCGGCCGCCCTCGGCGACGTGGATCTCGACGACGGCCGAGTGCAGCGAGTCGGTCGAGTAGATCGGCGCGGTGCAGCCCTCGACGTAGTGCACGTAGGCGTCCTTGTCGACGATGATCAGCGTGCGCTCGAACTGGCCCATGTTCTCGGCGTTGATCCGGAAGTAGGCCTGCAGCGGCAGCTCCACCTTCACGCCCGGCGGCACGTAGATGAACGAGCCGCCCGACCACACGGCCGAGTTCAGCGCGGCGAACTTGTTGTCGTTGTAGGGGATGATGGTGCCGAAGTACTGCCGCACCAGCTCCTCGTGCTCGCGCAGGCCGGAGTCCATGTCCAGGAAGATCACGCCCTGCTTGGCCAGATCCTCCTGCAGGTTGTGGTAGACGACCTCGGACTCGTACTGGGCGCCGACGCCGGCCAGGTACTTCTTCTCGGCCTCGGGGATGCCCAGCTTGTCCCACGTCTCGCGCATGCCGGCGGGCAGGTCGTCCCAGGACTTCGGCCTGCTCATCGACCGGCTTCAGGTAGTAGTAGATGTTGTCGAAGTCGATCGTGCTGAGGTCGGCGCCCCACTGCGGCATCGGCCGCGACAGGAAGTGCTTGTGGCTCTTCAGCCGGAAGTCGAGCATCCACTCCGGCTCCGACTTGTGCGCCGAGATCTCGCGCACGACGTCCTCGTCCAGGCCGCGCCGGTGGGGAAGACCGAGGTCACCTCGTCGTGGAATCCGTACTTGTAGTCGCCGATGGCGATCGCTTCGCGTCTCGTCGCGGTGAGTTCGGTGTCAGCCATCAGACCGCCTCCTCCTCAACGCCATATGGCGCGTAGCCGTCGCGTTCCAGCTCGTCGGCCAGCTCCGGGCCGCCCGCGCGACGATCGCGCCCGCCCACCAGCACGTGGATGTGGTCGGGCTTGATGTACTTCAAAGCAGCCGCGAATAGTGGGTGATCACGAGCGCGCCCATCTCCGGGCCGACCAGGCTGTTGACGCCGTCGGACGACGATCCGCAGCGCGTCGATGTCGAGGCCGGAGTCGGTCTCGTCCAGGATCGCGATCTGCGGCCGCAGCACCGCCATCTGCAGCATCTCCATGCGCTTCTTCTCGCCGCCCGAGAAGCCGTCGTTGAGATACCGCGCTGGTCATCGTGCGGTCGATCTTGAGCTGCTCCATGTTCTCCTGCAGCAGCTTGCGGAACTCGGGGATGCGGATCGGGTTGTCCTCGCCGTCCGGCGTGCGCCGGTGCGCGTTCACGGCCATCCGCAGGAAGTTCGCGACCGTCACGCCGGGGACCGCCGACGGGTACTGGAAGGCCAGGAACAGGCCCAGGCGGGAGCGCTCGTCCGGCTCCAGCTCCAGCACCTGCTCGCCCTGAACTCGACCTCACCGTCGGTCACCTCGTAGGAGGGGTGGCCCATCAGCACGTGCGCCAGCGTGGACTTGCCGGAGCCGTTCGGCCCCATGATCGCGTGCACCTCGCCCCGGGAGAGCTCGAGGTCGACGCCGCGCAGGATCTCGGCGCCGTCGATCGAGGCGTGCAGGTTACGGATGATCAGGTCTGCATGAAATCCTCTCAGGGAGGTGAAAGTCCGTCCATATGGGCCGGGTACGGTCGTTCCCGTGAAACCAAGTGTAGCTCCCACCCCTTGGCCCCGCGCGGACCCGTGGTACTCTGGTCGCATGTTCGACGTCTCTCCGATCCAGCTCATCATCGTCCTCATCATCGCGTTGGTCGTGCTCGGCCCCAAGCGGCTGCCCGAGGTGGGCCGCTCGCTGGGCAAGGGAATCCGGGAGTTCAAGGACTCGTCAGCGGCCAGGACGACAAGGACGAGGCACCGCCGCGGCCGGCCGCCTCGCTCCGCCCGCCCGCCTACACGCCTCCCACCCCCGACCGACCCGACTCCGGCCACACCAAGGAACCAACCGCCGTGGCCCGGACGCGCCGCGTCAAGCCCGATGAGCAGCTGACGCTCGTCGAGCACCTCGACGAGTTGCGGTCGCGGATCGTCGTATCGCTGGCGGTGCTGACGGTCGCGATCGCGGTCTGCTTCTACAAGTCGGCAGCCATCCTGGCGGCCGCCAAGCGGCCGGCCGAACACGCCGGGCCACCGACCAGCCTACGGGTTCCTGGCCACCAGCCCGCTCGACTGCTTCCTCACCTCGATCTCGATCGCGATTTACACGGGCTGCTGCTGACCATGCCGATCGCGACCTACCAGCTGTACGCGTTCGTGATCCCGGCCTTCGCCGAGCATCACCACGCATCCGGCCGCTGGTGATGATGATCCCGGCCCTGTTCGTGTGCGGCGTCATCTTCGGCTGGTACCTGGTCGTGCCGCCGGCCATCGACTTCCTGTCTGAACTTCGACTCGTCGCGTTCAACTACCAGCTGCGGGCCAAGGACTACATCCAGTTCGTGCTGCTGACGCTGCTGGCCATGGGCATCGTCTTCGAGATGCCGGCGGTGATGCTGACCCTGGCCAAGCCTGCGGATCATGAGCTCGTCGCTGATGCGGCGGCACTGGCGCTTCTCGATCGTGGTGCTGGCGGTGCTGGCGATGCTGCTGCCCGGCGTCGACCCGATCTCGTTTGTCGTCGAGTTCATCCCGCTGCTGGTGCTGTACGGGCTGTCCTACTTCATCGTGGTCGGCGTGGAGCGGGCGCCGCGGCCGCCGACGAGCCCGATCCAGAGCCGGACGTGATCCTCGGCGCCGACTGGGTGCTGCCGATGGACGGCCCGCCGATCCGCGAGGGCGAGGGTCGAGGTGGCCGACGACGGCACCATCGCCGAGCGTGGGCGAGGGCGGTCCGGCCGACCGCCGCTTCGCCGACGCGGTGATCCTGCCCGGCCTGGTCAATGCCCACACCCACCTCGAGTACCGCGCATGAGCGGCATCGGCGACGGCCAGCCGTTCTCGCCCTGGATCGAGCAGCTGATCGTGCGCAAGAGCGGCCTCGTCCGCGACGACTACCTGGCGCAGTCGCACGCCGGCGTCCACGCCTGCCTGGCCGGCGGCGTCACCACCATCGCCGACTGCTGCTACGCGGACACCGTCGCCGAGGCCGCGATCGCCCAGGGCCTGCGGGCGATCGTCTACCTGGAGGCGTTCAGCGATCAGGGCGACCCGGGTCCGCGCATGGCCGACGGCCTGGACGGCATGCCCGGCTCGGAGCTGGTCAGACCGGGGATCTCGCCGCACGCGCCCTACACGGTCACCCTGAGCACTACGCGCAGATGGTCGGGCTGGCCCGCGAGCGCGGGCTGCCGGTCGCAACGCACCTGCTGGAGTCGGAGCGCGAGCACCTGCACCTCGACCACCTGGCCGGCGTGCTCGGGCCCGACACGGTGCGCGATCCACGGCGTCTTCATGACCGCCGAGGACATCGCGCTGCTGGCCGAGCTGGACGTGCCGGTCGTGCACTGCCCGCGCTCGAATGCGCTGTTGGGCTGCGGGATGGCGCCGGTGCCGGAGCTGCTGGCCCAGGGCCTGCGGGTGGGCCTGGGCACCGACTCGCCCGCCTCGGCGCTGACGTTCGACATGTGGGACGAGATGCGCTGCGCGATCATGCTGGCCCGGGCCGGAGCCGCCAGGCCAGACGCAATGACCGCCGACCGGGTGCTGGAGTTGGCCACCCTCGACGGCGCCCGGGCCATCGGCCTGGCCGACGTGATCGGCTCATTGACGCCGGGTAAGGCGGCCGACCTCACCGTGCTCGACCTGCTCGGGTCGCCCTTCCTGCCCTGGGACGACCCGGTGGTGGCGACGGTTTTCGGCGGCACCCCGGAGCGGGTCGCGCTGACGATGGTGAACGGCCAGATACGCTACGACCGTGCCCATCCGGCGGCCGCCAACGCGGGGCGGAGGGGGTGCGCGCAAAGATGCTGGCCGCGACAACACCCCTTACCGAGCACTAAATGCTGTTCGAACGCATACGACGCACCCAGAAGCCGGTGTTCATCTTCCTGGCGGTGATGTTCGCATTCGGCTTCGCCCTGCTCGGCGTGGGCAGCTCCGGCAACGTCAACGCGCTGGACTTCCTGAACTTCGGCAGCTCCAGCTCCAACCCCATCTCCAAGCTGTCGGATCAGGTGGCCAAGAGCCCGCAGGACGCGCGAGCCTGGATCCAGCTGGCGCAGGCGTATGCGGCGGCAAACCAGCCCGACCAGGCGGTCAACGCCTATGCCAGCTACATCCGCCTGCGGCCCAAGGACCAGAGCGCGCTGACCGCCGCCTCCACTCTGCTCGAGCAGCAGGCGACCCTCAACTCGCAGAACGCCCAGGCCTATCAAGCGGTGGCCAGCTACTACCAGGAGGGTGGCAGCTCCACCGTGCTGGGTGCGCTGCCTTTGGCATCGTCGCTGACCGACCCGCTGGCAAGCCAGCTGTCGTCGCCATACGAGCAGCAGGCGACGGCGCTCGAGGGACAGGCCCAGTCCGACGTGCAGCAGTCCATGACCTACCGCCAGAGCCTGGCCAAGCTGGCGCCGCGCAACGCGTTCAACCAGGAGGCACTGGGCATCGACGCCTACCAGGTGCGCAACTTCGCCCTGTCGGCCACGGCGTTCAAGGCCTACCTGAAGCTGGTGCCGCCGTCCAACCCGACCGCCAAGCGGGTGAAGGCCTTCCTGACCCAGCAGGTGGAGCCGCAGATCGGCTCCAGCGTCAGCTCCCCGACCCCCTAGCGCAGACGGGGGCCGACGGGGCCGCCGTCTAGGCTCAGGCGGTGATCAAGTACCTGGGCTCTAAGCGTGTCCTGGTGCCGGCCATCGGCGCCGCCATCGGGTCGCTGCCGGCCCGCTCGGCGGTCGACCTGTTCGCCGGCACCACCCGGGTCGGGCAGGAGCTGCGGAGGCGCGGGCTGCACGTGCTCTCCAACGACACCGCTGCCTATGCCGAGGCGTTCGGATGGGCGTACATCGCCGCCGGCCCCGAGCATCGCTGCGGGCTGCCGGCGCTGCTGCGGGAGCTGGCGTCCGAGCCCGATCTGGATGGCTACGCGACCCACACATTCTGCCGGTCAGCGCGCTACTTCAGCGAGGCCAACGGCCGCCGCATCGACGCCATCCGGGCCGCCATCGAGCGCCTGCCGCTGGGCCCGCAGGAGCGCGGTCTGGCGCTGACCAGCCTGGTCGAGGCAGCCGACCGGGTGGACTCAACCGTCGGCGTGCAGATGGCGTACCTCAAGCGGCCGGCGGCGCGCGCACTGCGCCCACTCGAGCTGCGCGTTCCCGAGCCGGTCGAGGGCCCGCCGGGGGAGGTGCGGACGATGGACGCCAACCTGCTGGCCGGATTGCTGGACGGCTACGACTGCGCCTATCTCGACCCGCCCTACAACCAGCACTCCTACCTGGGCAACTACCACGTGTGGGAGACGCTGGTGCGCGGCGACGCGCCCGACCACTACGGAATCGCCTGCAAGCGGTCCGATGTACGCGAGCGACGCAGCCCGTACAACTCCCGCCGGCTGGCCTGGCCCGCCCTGCGCGACCTGGTCGAGCGGCTGCCGACTCCGTGGCTGGTGGTGTCGTTCTCGGACGAGGGCTTCCACCAGCCGGCGCTGGTTCGCGACCTGCTCGGCCAGCGCGGCTACGTGGGCGCGCTGGCGGTCGCCAATGATCGCTACGTGGGCGCCCGGATCGGCATCCACAACCCCGCCGGAGAACGGGTGGGTCAGGTGTCCCACCTGCGCAACACCGAGCATCTGTTCGTGGTCGGGCCCGATCGGTCGCGGGTGCAGGCGGCTATCACGTGCGCGCGACGGCTGCGCGCAGCCCTCCCGCAGGCCGTCTGAAGCCGAACTGGGAACCCGCACGCCGGGCCGGCGGTCTTACCGCCAGCGACCTGGAGGCGAGCATGGCAGACCGACGACGGATGACGGCAGCGGGGCTGGCCCTGCTTGTGGCCTCGGCCCTGACCGGGGCCCTGGCCGGGTGCAGCGGGAATTCCAGCAGCAGTGAACACAGCAGCGGCAGCGCGGCGGTGCGGGAGAAGCTGGCTGCCGCCCCGAACGGGGTTTCCGGGACACTGGCCGCCGGCCAAGCCTCCACACCTGGGGCTCCGCACACGGTGTCGCTGTACGCAATCGCGCCGGCCAGACTGCCGGCCGAGGTGATCGAGACGGCTGGGATCCGGCTGCAGGTGGGCCACGGCCGGGTCGCGCCAACCGTCGTCGGCATCCGTCGGCTGGCGGCTCGCGAGGGCGGCTACGTCAGCCACAGCGCGCTGACCAGCTCCGGGCAGCGCTCGGGCAGTATCGTGGTGCGCATCCCACAGGCCCGCTTCACAGCCGCCCTGGCGGCCATCGAGCTGATGGGCAAGGTGACCGCCGAGAACGATGCCGGCCGGGACGTCACCTCGCAGTTCATCGACCTGTCGGCGCGGCTGGTCAACCTGCGCTCGCAGGAGAGCTTCCTGCGCCGACTGATGGCCCGGGCCGGCACGGTGCGCGGCTCGATCGAGATCGAGGGCCAGCTGGCCCAGGTCGAGCTCGGCATCGAGCAGATCACCGGCCAACTGCGCTACCTGCGCAACCGCACCGACTTCTCGACCATCACGGTCGCGGTCGGCGAGGCCGGGGCGCAAGCTCCGGTGCACCATCACGCGAGCACCCTGTGGAAGGCCGCCGCCCGCTCTCTGCACGGCGGCCTGGCGGTGGTGACCGCGGTTATCGTCGGCGCCGGTTACACGATCCCGGTGGCGCTGCTGGCGCTGATCGCGCTGGGCGCCGCCCGGCTGCTGCGCCCACGCCTGGCCCGGCCCGCCACCGGATCCGAGGGCAAAGCTGCGGAGGGCTGACCCGAACAGCGCTCCAAGGACCCGCTTCAGAATGAGGTTCGTCGTGAGGCGCAGGGCGCGATGGTTGCGGGAAGGATCGAGCGGCGAGCGGAGCGCAGGCACCGGCCCGAAGGGCCGCGGAGGCCACGTTGAGCACCGCACGCCGCGTGGGACGCACCCGCAACCGACG
This sequence comes from uncultured Actinomycetes bacterium, assembly GCA_963744065.1. Lineage (GTDB taxonomy): Bacteria > Actinomycetota > Thermoleophilia > Gaiellales > JAICJC01 > DASUHT01. The sequence goes on from CAVUSN010000001.1 coordinate 119,229, forward strand.
CGAACCAGCCGCAACAGAACCGCATTCTGAATCGGGTCCATAAGGTGGATGCGCAACCATCCGGGCATGCGGACGATGCTGACGCTGGTGCTCTCGCTGGCCGCGGCGGTCGGCGCCTGCGGCGGGCACTCGTCCACACCGGCCGGAAGCGGCGGCGGCGTGCACGTCGACCCCGGCCGGCCGTGCGGGTCGGTTGCCAAGCCGGCCGGCTACCAGCATGTGATCGTGATCGTGATGGAGAACCACGGCTTCTCGCAGGTGGCCGGCCACTCGCCGTTCCTGAACAGACTGGCCGCCCGCTGCGGGCTGGCCGCGTCGTACCGTGCCGTTACCCACCCGTCGCTGCCCAATTACCTGTCCATGACCAGCGGCGGCCCGCAGGGGTTGGAGGGCTATGACTGCCAGCCCGGATCCGGCTGCGACACGTCGGCCTCGAGCATCTTCGGTCAGACCACCTGGCGGGTGTTCGCCCAGAATATGCCCAGCCCCTGCTTCCGCAGGAACTCCGGCCTGTACGCCCCCCGCCACAACCCGGCTCTCTACTACACAACGCCCGCGGTCGCAGGCGCCTGCGCGGCCAGCGACCTGCCTCTGGGCGGCGGGGCGCTGACCCGGGCGCTCTCACGGCCCGCCAGCCTGGCGCATTTCGTCATGGTCATCCCCAACCTGTGCAACGACGAGCACGACTGCCCCGTCTCCAGCGGCGACAGCTGGCTGGCACGAGCCGTGCCCCAGATCCTGCACTCGGCCGCCTATCGCTCGGGCACCACGGCGCTCCTCATAACCTACGACGAGGACGACCACGCCGAGGGAAACCGCGTCTACGCCGTCGTGGTCAGCCCATCCACGCACCCGCACACGGTCAGCCAGACGCCGTTTACCCACGCCTCGCTGCTGCGCACCAGCGAGGAACTGCTGGGGCTGCCGCTCCTGCCGGCCGCCGGCTCAGCCGCCTCCATGCGCGCGGCCTTCAATCTGTGAGCCGGCCCAGGCGAAGTCCGACCACCCAGTCGTGGGTGGCCTCGGCGTGCGCCTGCATGGCATCTCGAGCGGCCGCCGAATCGCCGGCGGCGATCGCCGCGACCAGCGGCTGATGGCCGGCCTGGGAGGTCTTGCGGGCCAGCGCCGGCCCCTGCGTCAGCCGCAGGATGTCGCCCAGCTCCGTCTGCACCTGGGTCTCGGCGGCCACCAGCCGGGCTGACGCGGACGCCTCGGCGATGGCCAGGTGGAAACGTGCATCCGCCAGCCGGAAGGCGGGGAAGTCGGCCACCGCCAACTCGACGATGGCCGCCAGCCGCCGCACCAGGCGCACCTGAGAGGGCGACGCGCGGGCCGCCGCCAGCGCGGCCGCCTCACCCGACACCGCCCGCCGCCAGTCGGTCAGGTCGCGCAGCTGGTTTCGGTTCACCTCCGTCGCCGGCTGCTCCAGCTGCCCGGGCGGGTCGGCGCACACGAACGAACCGCCGTTTCGGCCCCTGCGGGTCTCCACGAACCCGGCCTGCCGCAGCACACCCAGCGCCTGCCGCAGGGTCATCGGCGCCACCCCGAACTGGGCTGCCAGGCGCGGCTCCGGCGGCAGCCGCTCGCCCGGCGACAGAACCCCCGACCCGATCGCCTCGCCCAACCGGCGCACGATCCGCTCCACCGCGCCCTCGGAGGCCAGCGGGGCGAAGACCATCGTGCGAGCCGACAGAGTCATAGGTTCTAGATGTTATATGTTTCCGCGGACGCCCGACCGCAAGGAGCAGCTCATGCCAGCCCCCACCCCTGACCAGATCGATGCCTACCGACGGGACGGATTCCTCGTGGTTGAGCGGTTTCTCGAACCTGACGAGGTGGAGCGGGCGCGCGAGCACTTCGAGCAGGTGTTCGAGCACCGCTTTGAGACCGGCCTGGCGCCCGACGAGGTCAACTACCAGCCCGGACACACGCCACCCGACCGCACCCGCCAGCTGTGCAACGTGTGGAAGGCGGATCGGGTGCTGGCGGCGACCACTCTGGCGGCCCGAAACGCCGAGTTCGCCGCTGGTCTGACCGGTTCGGCCGGATACCGGCTGGCCCAGGACAATGCGATCTGGAAGCCGCCGTCCGGCAAGTCGCTGCTCTGCCACCAGGACGCGGCCTACTGCGAGTGGCTCGAGCCGCCCAACATGACCACCTGCTGGATGGCGCTGGACGACACGGCGGCTGACTCCGGCACGATCTATTACGTGCGCGGATCCAACCATTGGCCGCACGCGCCGATCGGCGGCAGCTTCCACGCCCCCGACGACTGGCTGGGGCATGTCCGCGAGGCCATGCCGGAAGGTGTTGAACTGGAGCTGGTGGCGATCGAGGTGCCGGCAGGCGGTGCCGCGTTCCACGACGGCTGGACGTTTCACGGCAGCCCGCCCAACGAGCGCGCCGACGCCCAGCGGCGGGCGATTATCAGCCACCTGATCGAGCGCGACACGCGCTGGAACCCAGAACACCCGCACCCCATCTACTCCCGCTACCGGCGGCCCGGCGAGCGAGACATGGACGACGCCTTCTTCCCGGTGCTGTGGAGCCGCGACGGCGGTCGCAGCGGCTGGATCGATGACTGGGCGGCGGCCTAGCCGATCAGAAGCTGCGACTCCAGCACGGCCCGGTAGTGCTCGAGCGGCGGTGTGATCAGACCGGGGATCTTGGCGATGTCGTCGTATCGGCGCCTACACCTCGCTCAGCAACGAACAGTCCGCGCGACCAGGCGCGCAGGGGTTATCGATCAGTCATCTAGGCTTGGCCGGCTGTGCTGCCCACCCTGGCCGTGCTCGTCGTGCTCGTCTGCGGCGGGGCCGCGTCGGTCGCCCTGCTGCCGCCGGGAACCGCTTCGCTCCCGCTGCGGGTGGCGTCCGTGTTCGGGCTGGGATACGCGCTGCTTGCCCTGCTGTCCAGCCTGCTGGTGCTGGGCCATGTGCTGACCGAATGGGTAACCGGGATCGCGCTGGCTGTCGCGGTGGCCGGACTGGCGGCGGTCGCCACCCGCCAAGCCGGACTGCGCGCGGGGGCGCGCGCGCTGGCCGGCGAGGCACGCACGGCCGGGCTGGCCGGACTGCTGGGCCTGGCCAGCCTGGCGGCGATCGCCGCCGCCCGGCTGGGCGTGCCCCGCAACTCACTGGCCGGCGGCTGGCGGTACTGGAGCGACGGCCTCGAGATCGCCGATCTCGGCCACATCCCGTCCCGCACGCTGCAGTGGGGGGCGTTCCATCCTCCCGCCATCAGCAAGCTGGCTGCCAACGCCTACAACGCGACGCTGTCGTTCGGGCTGCTGCATCACCCGTACGACGCCATGGCCGCCTCGCTGTGGCTCTCGGCGGCCGGCCTGGCCGCGGGCCTGTGGGCGCTGGGCTGGGAGCTCGGCCTGCGCTGGGCGGCGCCCGCCCTGGCTCTGGCCGGGCTGGTCGGACAGCCGTGGCCCGGCGGGCTGCGGTTCGACTCCACCATCGCCTACAAGCTGCAGTTCTTCGAGAATGAGGACATCGGCCGCATGTGTGCGCTGGTGGCCGTGGCCCTGGCCATCGCCGCTGTCCGCGGCGAAACCGGGCGGCGGCGAGCCGTGGCGGCGGGGGCCGTGCTGGGCGCAGCAGCCCTCTCGCACCTGGTGCCGACGCTGGTCATGGCGGCGCTGCTGACCGCCTACGCGGTCGGCCACGGCCTGCTGGAGCGACGCGTGCGGACGGCCGCAGTCGCCCTGGCCACCACCCTTGCCGTGGCAGCCGCTGTGACCGGGGGCGCGCTCCTGGTTGCCGGCGGCGATATCGGGCTGGGCGGCGCCAGCGGCGGCCACTACACCCTGTATGAGGGCCGCTACGACCCCACAGCCGCCCTGCTGGGCAAGCTCACCCCGCCCAAGCCGAAGCACACGCAGCGGTTCTATACCTCACCTCGAGACGTGCTCTCGGCCGACTTCACCCGCGCCACGTTCCTGCGACCGACGACCCTGGCGGTGGCGGCGGCCCTGGCCGCGATGCTCGGCCTGGCCGCTGTCGCCTGGCTGCTGGGCGGGCCGCAGGTGCGGGCGGCCCTGGCCGCCGCGGCCGGGCTGGAGCTGCTGCTGGTGGCCGCCGCCCTGGCTTTCTCGTTCCACTACGCCTACTACATCCAGGCCACCTTCGGCACCCGCCGGCTCTTCGATTACGCCTCGCTGCCGCTGCTCCTGGGCGGCGCCGCCGCACTGGAGGCAGCCATCTCCCGGCTTCCGTCGGGCGGCGGGCGCTGGCCGCTGGCCGCAGCGGCGCTGGTGCTGGCGGGGGCGCTGGCCTACACGGGACTGCCCGGTCTGCGATCCGGATTCGGCACCGGCATCCCCAGCTCCGACCTGGTCACCGCGGCTCGGCTCGACACCTCCTGCGACAGCCGCCTTCTGACCCCATTCACCACCCGCGGCTCGTTCCAGGCGCTGACCGGGCGAACGGCGGTGCGGGAGGGGTTGGCGGTGTTTCTGCGGCCCTCCATCCTGACCCAGGCGCTGGCGGTGCAGCGCGCGGCCGCCAGCTTCTACGCCGACCCGGCGGCCAACGCCGGGGTGCTGCGCTCGCTTGCCATCGACGACGTGCTGGCCTACCGCAGCTCACAGCCGGCGCTCGACCGGCTGCCGCAGCTGCGCCGCACGGGGATCGTGGGCGACGTGGTGGCCTACCGGGTGCTGGGACCGCGGCAACCGGCCGCCCGTCCGGCCCAGGCGGCCGGATATCCGTGCAGCGAGGGATCGGGATGAGGCGCCGGTACACGCGCGCCGCCGCGCTGGGCACGGCTGCTGCCGCGGTCGGCGCCGGCGCCGCCGGCTGGAAACTGACCGAGGGCGGCCGCGGCATCGCCACGCCACCCGGCCCGGCCCCCTCCAAGCACATGGTCGAAAGCGACTTCGCGGCCCGCCCGGACGCCGCCGGCTGGGGACCGGAGTGGGTGGCCGCGCACTACCAGCGGGCGCTGGACGTGCAGGCCGGGCGGGCCCGCTACCCGGTGCCCGAGGGACTGCCCGAGACAGCCACCGACCAGACCATGCCGGTCATGCTGGGCGACGCGGTGCACGCGGACGGCGAGCAGCTGCTGGAGTTCGAGGTGGACGACCCGACCCTGCGCCCGGGCGTCCTGCTGCGCGCCAGCGCCCCGTACCGGTACGTGTCGGTGACCATCGAGGCCGGCCAGCTGGTGGCCGCGGACAATGAGTTCGACGGTCGGGTGGTGCGGGCGCGGGCGGCCACCACCGCGCTGGCCGCCCGCAGCCCCCACATGCTGCGTGTGCGCTACCAGGGCGGACGGGTGTGGGCGCGGGCGTGGCCGCAGGATCAGACCGAGCCCGGCTGGCAGGTTATGGCACAGACGGCCATCAGCGAGCCCGGCGACCCCGGCGTGGTGATCGTTCACCCAACCAGCCTGGCGGCCTGCACGCTTGCCATCAGCCGCCACTCGGCCGCCACCGACGAGACGCCGGAGGCCACCGGGCCCAGCTTCCAGGTGCTGATATCCGGCATCCCTGAGCCCGCCCCGGCGGGCGGCCACCGTGTGTTGCTGCGGGCGTGGACGGCCCGGCCGGCCGAGCTGCGCTTCGAGTGGCGAACGGCGGCCTCCGGCCGCTTCCGGCAGGGGCCGCCGATGCGCACCGGATCCGGCCCATACACGGCGCTCCAGGCAGTGCAGCTGCCGGGCCGGGTGCTCGAGTGGCGCGTGCGCGCGACCTCCCAAACCAGCGCCGCGGCGGCTGTCTCTCCCGTTCAGCAGGTCGAACTGCCGCAGCCGGGAGCGGCCGTCTCGCTGCTCGGCGCCGCCTGCTACAAGCTGATCGGAGCGACCCGAAACCGGGGATTCCAGCGGCTCCTGGCGGCCGCCGCCCACCCGCCGTCTGCGCTGGTGTTCGAGGGCGACCTGGGCTATGCCGGCAACTGGCGCGACTGCGTCTACCACCGCAGCCCCGACTACTTCGCCGACCGCCTGCAGAGGGCGCTGGTCGACCCCGGTTTCGCAGCCGTCCGGCGCACCGTGGCCACCGGCTTCATCATGGACGACCACGAGTACGGGCCCGACAACAACGCGAACCGCGACACCCTGCTGCCGTGGACGATCGGGCTGTGGGACTCGATCACGGCCACCCCCACCACGGATGGCTATTTCGACTTCCGGATCGGCGACGTGCACTGCCTGACCCTGGACGGACGCCGCTATGCCGATCCGGTGTCGGCGCCCAACGGCCCGGCCAAGACCAAGCTGGGTATGCGCCAACGGGGGTGGATGGAGCACATCCTGCGCACCTCCGACGCCCGCATGTTCCTGATCTGGAGCGGCGACATGTTCGGCACCCGGTGGAACGACGGCACCAAGCAGCGCACCCTGGACTGCTTCATCTACGGCTGGCCGGACGAGTACCGGTGGGCGATGACGCTCTTCACCGACGTCCAGCTGACCGGCCGCCGGGTGCTGCTGGTGAGCGGCGACTGCCACAGCCTGCGCATCAACAACCACCCCGATCCGGCGCGGCGTCCGGCGGCGGCCGGCCTGCGCGTGACCGAGTTCGTGTGCGCAGGCATCCGCGCCGAGCTGTGGGAGGAGGCCGCCCCCGACGACAGCATGGTCGATCGCAGCCGCTACGTGGTCGGCAGGCCGGGAGCCGGGCTGATCGAGATCGGGGCTGCCGACGATCCGAAGCGGTGGATCACCCTGCGCGCCATCACCGCCAGCGGTCGTGTCGACGCCTGGCGGCCGCTTCGGCTGCCGTTCGCGGTCTGAGTTAGCGGCCGCTTCGGGCCGGCGAGCGACGCCGGCGGGCCGCGCGGGACCTGCCACCGCCGCCAAGCCGGGGCCGTCCGTGCCACGACGAGGGCAGGATCGGTGTCAGCGGCAACCGGTCCGAGCCGCCGTTGTCTCCGCCCTTCTCAGCAGGCAGCGACGGGCTTGCTCGCAGCCGGTCCCGAAACCGCAGGTAGAGCGCGGCCAGCACGACCAGGCCCGACAGGTGAAACGCCAGCATGAACAGATCCAGCAGCGTCACGTCGCCAGGGTAGCAGCCGCAATCCCAACTGTCCGATCCGGTGAAGGATGATGGGCAGGTGCGAGGAGTCCTGGACCCGATCATCCTGGTGTTCCGCAACCGCAGGCTGCGCCGGTTGCAGGGTGCAGGGGCGGCCTCGACACTGGGCGCCTGCGCCTACAGCGTGGCCCTGTCGGTGGTCGCGTTCAGGTCCGGCGGGGCCACAGCCGTGGGCCTCGTGCTGCTTGTGCGGATGGCCGCGGCGGCAGTCGCAGCGCCGTTTCTGGCGCCGCTGGCCGACCGCTACTCACGGCCGCTGGTGATGGCGGCCTCCGACGGGGTGCGCGCCGTGCTGACCCTGGGCATGGGCGTGCTGGTGGCAACGGATTCAGCCACCCTGGTCGTGTACGCACTGGCTGTCGCCAACTCCGTCGTGGCCACCGTCTTTCGGCCGGCGCAGGCCGCGCTGATGCCAGCGCTGGCCACCACGCCCGAGCAGCTGACGGCCTCCAACGCTGTGGCAGGCACCATCGAGAGCGCGGGGATCTTCGCTGGCCCCGGTATCGGCGGCTTGATCCTGGTGGTGGCCGGAAGCGGCGCCGTGTTCGCCGCATGTGTGGCCTCCTGCGTTATCTCGGCCATGCTGGCGCTGTCCATCCGCGAGCCGGCCGCCCTGGCCGACGACGGGTCGGAGGGGGAGCCGGCGGCCGAGCTCGAGCCCGAGCGGGTGGCGATGGGCGGCGGGTTCAGGTTGCTGGCGTCCCAGCCGGCGCTGCTGGCCGTGACCCTCACCTACGCCGCACAGGCCATGGTGGCGGGTGCTCTGGGGGTGTTCGCCGTGGTGCTGTCGATCGACGTGCTGGGGCTCGGCGCGCCCGGAGTCGGCTATCTGGACTCGGCCTTCGGGATCGGCGGGATCCTGGGCGGAGTCGTCGCCACCGCCATGGGCGGCACCCGCCGGCTGGCCGCGGCATTCGGCCTGGGAGTGGTTGTGTGGGGGGTCGGTGTGGCGCTGCTGGGGGCCACCACCAGCACGGTGGTGGTGATGGCGTTGATAGCGGGGGTGGGCGTGGGCAATACAGTTGTCGACGTGGCCGCCATCACACTGCTCCAGCGATCGGCGCCGGACGCCGTGCTGGGCCGGGTGTTCGGGGTGCTGGAGAGCGTCCTTCTGGCATCCGTGGGGGCCGGCTCGGCGCTGGCCCCGGTGGCCATCCACCTGCTCGGCGTGCGGGCGGCGATGGCCGTGACCGGGATCGCGCTGCCGGCGGTGGTCGTGCTCACCGGGCGCTGGGTGGTGCTCCTGGATCGGGTCGACCCGGCTATCGCCCGGACCGTCGAGCTGCTGCGCGCCCATCGCATCTTTGCGCCGCTCGGCGACGCTACCCTGGAGCAGCTGGCCCGGCGCGTGGAACCGCAGCAGCTGGCCTCCGGCGCCGCGGTGATCCGCCAGGGCGACCACGGCGACCGCGTGTACCTGGTGGCATCGGGTGAGCTGGCCGTGGATGTCGACGGGCAGCAGGGGGCGACGCTGGGGGCGGGGGACGTGTTCGGCGAGATCGCGCTCCTGCACGACGTGCCGCGCACGGCCAGCGTGCGTACGCTGACCGACTGCAAGCTGCTCAGCCTGGGCCGCGAGGAGTTCCTGGCCGCCGTCACCGGGCACCCGGGCAGCGCCGCCGAGGCGGCCGTCGTGGTGTCGGCCCGGCTGGGCGCGCTGCGGCCGGGGGTTGTGGCGACATGAGCGGCGAGCGGACGGGCACGCGGTCGCTGGTCGAGCGCTGCCGGCGCGGTGACCCGGATGCCTGGCGGGAGCTGGTCGAGACCCACTCCCGGTATGTATACGCAATCGTCGTGCGCGGCTACCGGCTGGCGCCCAGCGAGGCCGAGGACGTGTTCCAGGACGTGTTCACCCGCGTGTTCGAACGGCTGGACACGCTGCGCGATGACGATGCGCTGGTGGCCTGGATCGGCCGCCTGACGAGGTCGCTGTGCATCGACCACCTGCGCCGCCAGCGGGAGACGCACCAGCTGTCCGACCAACTGGTCGGTGAGGCCGATCGGGAGCTGGAGCAGATCGAACTGGCGCTGATGGTGCGCCAGGCCATGCTCGGCTTGTCGGAGGCCTGCGGGGACATCATCGACCGCTTCTTCTGCCGCGAGCAGCCTTACGCACAGATCGCCGACGAGCTGGGGATCGCGTCGGGGACGGTGGCCAGCCGCATCAGCAGGTGCCTTGAGCGGCTGCGTTCGACAATCGATGGAAGCGACCCGGGCTCGCATACGTCTAGGAGTTGATGAGCATGGACGAGACCCACCTCGAATACCTGCTCCGTCTGCTGGCCCCAGCGCCGGAGACGTGGGTGCGCACCGCGCAGGAGTTGCCATTCGTGCGCGACGAGGTGGCCGCCATCCTGGAGCGTGCGGCGTCCAGCTCGACGTTCCGCGACGCGTTGCGCGACGACGCATCCGGCACGCTGGCCCGCGAGGGCCTGGAGTTGAACGCCGACGTGGTCGCCCACATCCTGCGCAAGCTGCCGAAGCCTCCGGACTGACCCGGGCTCGGTAGGATCGGCGGGTGCCGTTCGCGCTGCACTCCTCCGACGACGACTCGCGGCCGGCCCACGGCATCGGCGGTGAGGCTGCCCGGGGGCTTCCGGGCGCGCGCGGCTGGCCCGAGCGGGTCGACCAGGAGTGGGCGTTCGGCGGATCCACCGGCGCCGGCGCCACCGTGTGCATCGTGGACAGCGGCGTGGACGAGAACCACCCCATGGTCGGGACCCATCGCCCAGGCGGTCGCCGTGCGGGTGGAGGACGACGAGACGCTGATCGAGCCCGACGAGCTGGGCGATGTGTGCGGGCACGGCACCGCCTGCGCCGGGATCATCCGGTCGCTGGCCCCGGACTGCGGCATCGTCAGCATGCGCGTGCTCGGAGAGGGCTTCGTGGGCAGCGGCACGGCCCTCATCGAAGGACTGCGGTGGGCGGTCGCTCAAGGCTTCGACGTGATCAACATGAGCCTCTCCACCACCAAGGAGCGGTTCATCGGCGACCTGCACTCGCTGACCGACGCCGCCTACTTCCGGCGCAGCCTGATCGTTGCATCGGCCCACAACATGCCGGTGCGCAGCTATCCGTGGCGGTTCGCCTCGGTGGTGTCGGTGGGCAGCCACGACCTGGGAGAGCCCATGGCATACATTCGAAATCCGGAGCCCCCCGTGGAGTTCTACGCGCACGGCATCGATGTCGAGGTGGCGTGGATGGACGGATCCACCCTGACCGCCAGCGGCAACAGCTTCGCCACCCCCCACATCGCCGGCATCTGCGCCCTGATGCGGGCCAAGCACCCGGAGTTGACGCCGCCCGAGGTGAAGACGCTGCTCGGCCTGACCGCACTCAACGCGGAGGCGCGGCGATGAGCGATCAGCGGGCCGCCACCGCGCTCGGGCTGCTTCCGGGCGATCAGCTGCACCGGGCGCTGCTGCGCTCGATCGTGGACGTCGCCCGGGCCATCTTCGGCGCCCGCGCGGCCTCGGTGTTCCTGCTCGACCAGGACACCGATGAGCTCGTGTTCGAGGCCGTCAGCGGCGAGGGCGAGGAATCGCTCGTCGGCCGCCGCTTCCCGTCCTCGACGGGCGTGGCCGGCTGGGTGCTGACCACCCGCCAGTCGCTGGTGCTGGATGACGTGACCCGCGACAAGCGGTTCTCCAGCCAGGCTGCCAAGTCCACCGGTTATGTGCCGCGGGCGATCATGGCAGTGCCGCTGCTTTCGGGAGAGCGCTCGCTGGGCGTGCTGGAGGTGCTCGACCGGCCCTCAGGCGAGCGGTTCACGATGGAGCAGTCGGATCTGCTGGGCATGTTCGCGACCCAGGCCGCGATCGCGCTCGACCTGCTGGGGCGGTCGCGGGCGGCGCGTGCGGTGCTGGACGACGGCAGCTCGGACATGACCGTGCTGGCCCGAATCGCAGAAAGCCTTGACAGCGGCGATGAGGAGGATCGGCAGGCCGGTGTCGAGTTCCTGCAGGCCTTGGAGCGCGTGGTCAACCGCAGACGCTGACCGCCGCGGCGCTCCCCAGCGGGTGCCGTTTGTGGCGAAATCGTGAACGCTGTGGGAAGATCGAAGGTGGCGCGACCGTCCTATAACCATCGTCCTACCACGCAGGAGGAAATCATGGGATCCGAGGATCAGGAGCGAGAGAAGCACCACCGCAACGACGAAGAGCCGGACGTCGAGGCCCACCACTTCGGGCACAACAAGGCCCACGAGGAGGCCAAGGAGCCCGAGGACCGCGACGACGACACGCCGGACGTCGAGGGCCACGTCCACGGGCACAACAAGTAGCATCCGATCCGCGCGGCCTTGCAGCCGCGACGCTTGACCTGAACGCCGGAGGGCCCGCACGATGCGGGCCTTCCTTGTGCCGGGGGCAGCCCTCCACACTGACCTTGGGATCCAGTCGGCGGCAAGCCCGTGAGCGACGAGGCGAACCCCGCGAGGGCCGCGACGAGGAAACACCGGGTCGGCGGCAAGCGCTAGCCCGACGGAACATCACCGCGCGCTTCGGCGCGTGGTCACGTGCTCGAAGCTCGAGCCGACTCGGCGGACCGACCTGGGCCGGCCGCAGGGTCGGTTTCGAGCTGGAGTCGTTCGCGGGAAGGCGCAGCAGCTTGACGGGTTCGCGGTCAGGTGAGAGGATCGCCGACGCAGGTGGGCCGGCCCAAAAAGACGGGGAGGGGACACCATGCGGTTGAATAGTTGGCGGGCAGGGTTGGCGGCGGTCAGCCTTGGACTCGGCGCGCTGGTACTGGGGCCACTGTCGGCAGGTGCGTCGCCGGCCGGCGCGCCGTCGCACATGTTGCGACCAACCCATCTTCGGGCCTTCTTCGACGTCGGGGTTCACCGCTCGGTGACACCGGCGGAGCTGGGCCGTGTGAGTGCTGCGTCGACAGCCCTGAAGACGTTCACCGCGTCGGTGACCGATCCGTCCAACGCGCACAGCTACACGTACAGCATGGTCGGCACCAACCCGCAGGTGAAGGCCGCGACCAACGCGACCGCCGTCAAGACCTTCCTCGTCCCCTTGGTGATCAAGTACCCCGGCGGACTCAGCTGGAGCCCCTCAGCCAAGGACAGCTGCGACAGCGGGGCGACGCCGCTCGCGCGCACTCAGAAGTCGCCCGTCTTCGTCAGCCAGGCCTGGAGCTTCGGCGGCACCGCAGTGGGAAGCGGGCAGTACACCGACGCCTTCCAGCGCGCCAGCTTCTGGCACACCACCCAGCCGTCGGGCACCAACCCCGGCTTCGGCGTCAGCATGACGCTGAAGACGCTGGGCAAGCTGACTGTCACGGTGCCCTCGGCCGACGCGTACTACTACAACACGGGTGGCTGCGGGAACAAGGCGGTCGCCGATGTCAACATCCAGTGGCTGCAGAACTACCTGGAGAAGACCGCGATCCCGGCGCTGGCGTCGAAGGGCGTGAAGCCGAACACCTTCCCCATCTTCCTCGTCCACAACGTCGTCTCGTTCACGAACAACGTCCCCAGCGACTGCTGCGTGCTGGGTTACCACAACGCCTTCAACACCGCGGGCGGCATCCAGACCTATGGCATTGCCGACTACGACAACTCCGGGTTCTTCGCCAACATCAGCGATGTCGAGGCGCTGTCCCATGAGGTGGCTGAGTGGCTGGACGACCCATCGGGGACGAACCCAACCGCTCCGTGGGGACATATTGGGCAGGTCAGCGGCTGCCAGTCCAACCTCGAGGTGGGCGACCCGCTGTCCGGCACCTCGATCAACGTGACGACCGGCTCGTTCATCTATCACGTGCAGGAGCTGGCGGAGTTCTCGTGGTTCTACCACCAGTCCCCCAGCCTGGGCGTCAACGGCTGGTACTCCGACAACGGCAGCTTTACGTCGTCCGCAGCGCCCTGCTCCTGAACTGACCGGCCGGCGGGGGAGTGCGCTCCCCCGCCGGCCCCCCATGAACCCCCCACACCAACCATGGGCCGTGTAGGGATCGAACCTACGACCTTTCACATGGGGGGAGCAGGCTCCCCCCATGAACCCCCCACACCAACCATGGGCCGTGTAGGGATCGAACCTACGACCTTGGGATTAAGAGTCCGCGCAAACGTGCTGAACCCGGCTGTGGCGAGCCGCCATCTCCTGCAACCATGCGGGTTTCGAGCTGCAGCAAGCGGCGGCTGGATGTCGGGTCTGGAAGCAATCTCGTACGCGCATCCGTACGCGCGCCGGGCGCCCCGACCGCCCACGCTGCGCAGTTCGGCAGCGGGCGCATATCGGCGATTCCCCCGATGCAGATTCCGTGGGTAGCCCGATGCGATCGGTGGCCGTCCATGCCAGGCTGGATCCCTTCCGGAGCCCTCTTGGAAGGACCGAATGACAGGCGGACGGCCACGGGAAAGCGACTGACAGACCAGACGTCGAATTGCGGCATAGACAGCACCGGGCACCGCACGGCGCCGGTGGACGAATGCACTCCGGGCGGCCCTCTGGAGGCCCATCACCTCGACTACGACCACCCCTTCTTCGTGACTTGGCTCTGCAAGCACCACCACAACCGCGCCGATGCTGCCCGCCGTGCACGAGACCCGCGCACATGGCCACGCCACCAGATCGTCGCAGCCCGAGCGGTGGTTGGAGACGCCGTCCGCGAAGGCTTGATCGTCAAGCCATCGGTCTGTGAACACCGCGAGCAGGCGTGGCTGGACGCCAAGCTGGACGTCGCATGGCACTCCGAACCCGCCACCACCCCGGACGGGGAGCCAGCCAGGCACCTGCGTTTCACGCGGGTACCGATCCCGCCAACGCCAAGGGACCACCCCACCCAAATAGAACGCTGAGGGAAGGGGCATCGGCCAATGAACACGCGTGAGATCAGGCCTTGCAATCATTCGTGACATGCGCAAGGACGTCCGGGAGTTCATCCGCCGCCTCGAGGCCCAAGGCGCGTCTACCCGAGCGGTGGGAGCGGGACGGGCCGCAGGCGTACATGAACGCTTTCGCGGCCTGGTTGGAGGCGAACCCGTGGTCAGAAGACGAGGTTGTTTGCACCCGCGGCCATGATGTGGAATCCCGAGGTGCGTGGCGAGGCCGGTATGGGATGAGCCGAACTGCTGCGCCGCGAAGCTTCAAGACGCGCGAGCAGGCCCGGATGCGGATCTTTCCCCGCTAGCATCGCGGTGTCAACCAGACGGTCAACTCCAACTCCAAAGTGGCGGGTCAGTGCCGGTCGCGGTGGCGGTGTTCGGTGATTTTGAGGACGTCTTGGGCGACGTCTCGGAGTCGTCGGTTGAGGTGTTGGGAGACGTTGCGCAGGCGTTGGAAGGCTTCGTCGCTTGAGATGCGGTCGCGTTCCACGAGGATTCCCACGGCTTGGCTGATCACGGTTCGCGTGTCCAGGGCGGTGCGGAGCTGCTCAACCTCCTGGGTGGTGGCGTCGTGGGCCTGGGCGTTTGCGAGACCGACGGCGGCGTGTGCCGCGAACACCGCGCCGACCGCGCCATCGTCGGGGGTGAACGCGTGAGGCTGGTTGGCATAGAGGTTCAGCGACCCCAGCAGGTCGTCTGTGCGAAGCGGGAAGGCGATCATGCTGCCCACCCCCAGTGCCGCCACGCGGGCCGCGTACTGGGGCCAGCGCGACTCCGCCTGCATGTCGTCCACCACGATCGAGGCCGGCGCGCGCTCGGCGATCGCTGCGATGCACGGCCCCTGCCCGGTCTCGCGCTGGATCTCGTCCACCAATTCGACCGTGTAGTCGGTCTGGGCGACCGTCAGGATGCGCCGCCCACTGATCAACGTCACGCCCGCCCCGTCACAGGCCGGGATCACCCGAGTGGTCAGCACCGCGATCAACCGCAGGGTCGATTCCGGTGTCTCCCGCGACAAGAGCACGTTCGAGAGTTCGGAGAAGGCATCAGCCAGCTGCTGAGGGATCGGGTCCTCGCTCATGCGCCATCCGGTTGGAGCAAAGCAATGCTCTGAGTGTCAACCACAGCCGGCACAATCCACCGTCCAGGTGGGCGCGCGCATCAGTGAAACCACGGAAGCATCGTCCGGCCCTCACGGGCGTGGGCGCGGTGTCGCTGCCCCACCGGGCCACGCGAACACCCTCGCCACCCACAGATTCGCGCCCGGAATCAGCTGGACGGCGCGCCCCACGGGCGCGTGTTCGGGGGGGTGAGCGCGGTCCGCGTCGTCGGAGATCGGTGGAAACCCCGATGCCGATGCTGGCGCAGGGTGGCATGATTGCGGTCAACCTCGCTCAAGAAGTGGTCGAGGAGAGCGGGCCTACATGTCTGGGGTGTCCGATGGGGTTGCTACCCCGCTCGTTGGTGCTGGCCCTGACCAGCACGACCGAGAGTCGGGCTGAGCCGTCGTCGCAGTGGCCGGTGGACGAGGACTACTGGCTGGGCCACTGCCACGGGTTCCGGGTAGACGGGCCTGGGGGTCGGTTGGGCGTCGTCGAGCATGTCATCTATGGCTCGCGGGTCGATCGACCGGATGCGGTCGCCGTCCGCCTGGGGTTGAGGAGATCGCGGACGGTCACGGTACCGGTGACCGACGTCACCCAGGTCTGCCCAGCACACGCGCGCCTGATCCTCGGACGCGAAGCGGGCACAGCCCGGAAACGCGGTGGGTGGCTGCATCCCCGCAGCTGGCGGGCACGTCCGGCGACCGGTGGAGAAGCAGGGTGATCCACCTCGTGCCCCCCCAACCCGAAGCGATCGACCAGCCTTCCGGCCGTGGTGGTGCATCCAATCCGGCCGGGTCGAACGCCTCAAGACGCGGCGACCATCGCTGTCAAGAGTGTGGGTACGGCGTGACCGTGTATCGGCGACTGCTTCGCTGTCCGATGTGCGGCGCAACCGCTTGGGAGCAGACACTCAGGCGGTTGCCACCACGCCGCCTGTAGCCCCACCAACCAAGCAAGGGACGTGATGCACGACAGGACGACAGATCGGTGGCAGAGGATCGGAGTCCCGAATGCCAGCGACCCTGCCCTCGAGGAGGAGCAGGTGGCGCTGATCATCACCTGGTTCTCCGAGCGCGGGCACGACCTAGACGTGCACATGGGTCGTGACGGGTCGCACCACGCCGCCTACCCGGTCACCCCCAACGTGCACTACTTCGGGATCGGAGAAAGCCGTCTGGAGGCCGCCCAGCAAGCCCAAGCCATGTTCACCGCCCACGAACGCCGAGACGAGCTTGCGAACGCTATGGCTGACCATCGGCCCAGCTTGTGACCGCTGCAGAAGAATCACCACGGCATCGCCGGAGTCGACAAGCTAGCCATGTGCCCGGTCGAGCACGATGGCGACCGGGAGGCTGGCCTGGCCGCCGGTTCGCGTCGATGACGTCAATGCGCTCGACCCGGCCCGTAGTCGAGTGACCGTGACGACGGCCGGGACCAGTCGGTGACCGCAGCGGCTTCCCGACCGATTCGCCAAAGGCGGCGCGACCGCGTCCTGCTGGGGAGTCCGGAAGGGTTCCTAGTCGAGTCACCGGGGGGGCGGGTCGGCGTGCTGGTCGATGTGCGCAGCACGGGCGCGGGCAGACAGCGGCATGTCGACGCGATCGTGGTCAGCGCCGGCCTGTCCGAAGTCCGCGTCTTGATCATCCCAGTCTCGGAGATTTCCGATGTTGGGTCCCGCACGCGCCAGGTGCAGCTTTGCGCCTCGCCAACGATTGCCGGCACCGAGCGCGCCCACATGGGGCAATCCAAATAGCCGTTGTGCCTCCATGCGGCAGGTGCTCCCGGACGGAGTTCGCAGCCAAGCGTTCATGGCACAGTGAATCCCAAGCCTGGGCGGAGACCGGCATGGCTAACCGGATCGCGGGCCTGTGCTCACGGATTCCTCACGGGTGCAGGGACCTTCGGCGGGTCGGTTTGGGCGGTGCGATCGAGTGAGCTCCATCACAGCCCCTGGAGCGTCTGAGCGGCGGCCGTTCTGATAGTCGGGTTGATCCGCTCCGGCTCAGGTGGTGGAGGGCTGCGATCACTTCCGGGAGGGCGCGGGCGACGGTGAGTAGGGCTGGCTGGCGTTGGATACGCGCGTGGTGAGCGCGCAGCACCTCGCGCGGCACGATGACGAACTCGTTGCCCGTGAGTGACGCACCACAGTGCGGGCAGTGGATCCGGTTAGCCATGGCTGACTCGCCGCCGACCTCCAGCGGCGCTCGGCGCGAGCGGCGCGAGGGGCGTAGGTTTCGCAAAGTCGCTTTCATGAAGGCTTTTCGGACCGATTTGTCGGAGATCGAGCCATTGGTGCCACGCGTGCAACTCTGGGGCTGGAGGGGAGCCGGTGATCATGGAGCACTCGACGTTCCGTTCGAGCATTCGAGGCGCAGCCCGCGCCAGTACCGAGCTCCCGCGGTGCGCTTCTCGGACTCATACCCCCGGTCGCGTAGCCGGCGGCCGAAGGTGCTCTTGGGTAGCTGCGCTTTCTCTTCCCTGGTGCACCATGCGGCGAAGGCGTCGTGTAGCTCGAACGCGGATCACCTGTCCGTCGCTCAGTCGGCGCAGGTAGAGCCGAATCCCGAGCCAGCCCGGATGGGGTTTCGGCGGATGGCACTCGTCAAAGACGGCTCAACCAACAGCCAAGACTAAACACCCCCCATGTCCGCCCCGGCGCTTGCACGCTGTGTCGGTACGCTCGGAGGGGAGCGGGCGGGGGCCTCTGATGGAGGCGGGCTGCCGCCGTCTATCACGGTCTGTGCCTCACGCCGCTGGCGCAAGCGTGATCGCGCCGACCGGACAGGCGGCGCAGATCCGCTCCGCCCGGTCGGCCGCGAGTTGCGCCGTTCGGGCGCGTGCGCAGCCGTGGTCGTCCAATTCGATGGCCTCGGCGTCCACTGCCACGCACTCGCCGTAGCCGACACACGTGTCCGGGTCGATGATCAGTCGCATCTCCATGGTGTTCCTTTCCGTCTCGGTGGGTTGGAGGTGGTCAGGCCGCTAGCAGGCGGCGGGCGTCATTCAGGCGCTGGGGTGCGTCGAGTAGGACGACGCAGGCCGGGCGGCCGTCGGCGCCGTGGCCGACGTGCAGTCCGTCGCGATGCGTCCATTCGCAGGCGGCGGGCGCGAAGCCCACCTGCTGGATGCGGAGCGGCCCGATGTCTGAGAACCAGTACGGGTCGCGGATGTACGGGTCGGTTGCGCCGAGGGCCGCGGAGGCGGCGTGCGCGCCCGCAGCGCGGGCGTTGTCCCAGTGGGGGATCGCGATCCGGCCGAACCGTGGGTGGGGGAAGGCGGCAACGTCTCCACACGCCCAGATGCCGTCGGCCCCGATCACAGCCAGCCGCTCGTCGGTGTCGACGGTGCTGCCCCCGCCCAGCGCTGGAGGCAGCGTCCCCCGGACGCCGGCGGCGACCAGCGCGACATCGGCCGCTAGGTCGCCGTGCGTGGACGTGTGTACGACGTGGCCCTCCTCCGCGCGCTCGACGCAGTCGATCGCACAGCCACCGAGGAACCGCACGCCGAGCGCCGCGAGCACGCGTGTGGCGGCGGCCCGCACCGGCGGATGCTGCCGCCCGAGCGGCTGATCGGCCTGCTCCACGAGCGTGACCTGGTGGCGGCGACTGAGCGTCGCGGCGGTCTCGCACCCGATCAGGCCGCCGCCCACGACAACGATCCGGCGCCCGGCTGCCGCGAGTCGTGGCAGGACGGCCTCGGTCGACGCCGCATCGACGTTCTGGTCGGTGGATTCCATCCCGGGCAGCGGCGGCCTGGCGATGCGAAGGCCGGTCGCCCACACCAGCCGCTCGAAAGCGACAGGCCGCTCGCCGCCGTCCTCCCGGCTGCGGACGAGTATCCGGTGGCGGCCCGCGTCGAGCTCGAACGCCCACCCGTCGAGGTGGTCGATCCCCGCGGCCCGAAGCGCGTGCGCGTCGGCCAGATACGGGACGGTGCCGCGGTGGAGCGCCCGCTTCGAGAGCGGCGGGCGGTCGCAGGGCAGGCCAGGCCCGATCAGCGTCACGGGTGCTCCGGCGGCCGCCAGGCGCGCCGCGCATGCGTATCCGGCGACGCCGTTTCCGACCACCGTGACCCGATCGGGCATGGTCATCGGTCGCTCCCCTCGGCTTCGGTGACCGGGATCGGCTGCGGCCTGCGCGCCGGAGCCGGAGCCGGCGCCCGGCGCGGCCCTGCGAGCGGCCGCTCCATCCACCGGTACCATGCTGCGCCCGCGACGACGGCGGCGGCGCCGGCGTACATCGCCAGGCCCCACGGCGAGCGGGTATCGGTGCCGGTGAGGACGCCGTGGACGAGCGCAGAGCCCCACATGGCGTAGCCGAAGTAGTGCAGCGAGCGCCAGGCACGCTGTGACATCCACCGAGCCTGCTTGAGCCGGAACGACAGCGGCAGTGCGAGCGCGAGCCACAGCGCGGCGGCGCCGACGACGACGCCCGGGCGCGGGTCGAGTCCGACCAGGGAGGACACGGTTACCCGTGCCCAGCGGTCGAGCATCAGGGTGACGATGTGGATCCCGAGCGCCACGAGCCCGAGCGAGCCGAGGAAGCGGTGGAACGAGAGCGCGGCCGCGGGCGGCTTCCACGACCGTGCGGAGAGGCCGATCCCCCAGGCGACGACGAGGGTGTAGCAGGCGAAGGCGACGAACGCGCTGGCTCTGGCGACGTCCCACAGGATCATCCTTGCACCGCCTGCTCCCAGGCCGGTGTCGTGCGTACCGTGCCGTCGACCGAGACCAGCGCCGCCTCGGCGGTTGTATCGATCCGCTCGGGGCGCAGCGAGAGCACCTTCGCCAGCACGTCGGCGGCCACCGGTTCGTCGCTCACGACCGTAGCGTGCGTCGCCGGACCGGGGGCTCCGGTCTCGGGATCGATCAGGTGATGCGCCTCGCGTCCGTCGCCGTTGCGCCACCGGCGACGGCCGTAGCCTGACGTCGCGATGCCCTGCCCTGACTGCACGAGGACATGGGCGACCACGGGCAGTTCAGTGGGGTTGGCTCGGCGCAGGTCGACCGGCCCCGGCGCCTCGACGGCGACGATGTGGTCTCCACGGGCGGCTACCAGATCCCCGCCGGCGTCGACCATCACGGCCGGGTCGTCGCATCGGGCGTAGACGAGGACGGCCGCCCGTCCGGCCATCCAGCTCTTGGCGATGCCGCCCAAGTCGAGCCGGGTGCCCCGCGGGATGCTGACCGTGCCGTGCCGGCGATTGATCTCGATCCGGCCGTCGAGCCGCCGTGCCGTGGGGCTGGTTGCGGCGAACGCGTCGGCGTCGAGCAGGCTCCTGCGGTATCCCCACGCGATCAGCGCGCCGCCGACGAGCGGCTGGAACACGCCACCCGTGCGCTTGGCCCAAGCCGTGCAGGCCTCAAGCATGAGGAGTGTGTCCGCCGATACCGCGACCGGCGCTCCGCCGGCCGCGTTTATGCGGCTGACCTCGCTGTCTCGCCGGAACCGTGACCAGCGGGCCTCGTCGCGCTCGACCGCCGCGGCAACCTCTCCGGCGACGCGCTCAGGGACGCCGCCGCTGTGGTGGATCCGCCACGTCGTCCCGGTCGCCTTCCACTCCCAGGCAGCGTTTGTGGTTGCCGCGAGACTGGACATCACGGAGCCGGGCTCGTGTGGGTCGTCGGGGCCGGTGCCGGGGCCGGTGCCGGGGCGACGGCCACGGGGGCCGGTGCCGAGACGGATGACGCCGTGCTGTAAGAGCTGGTCGGGACGGCCGCCGCCGCGCCCGCTCCGGCCTGCTCGGCCTTCTTGATGCTGATCAGGAGCTTTCGCTGGGAGCGGCGGGTGCGGACGACGAGCTGGTCGTAACGCACGACCAACTGGTGCATCGTGCGGGTTGTCATGCGGTCGTGGGCCACCGCCTGGGCGGCGAGCACATCCCACGACCGGGCGTCCGCCTGCCAGGCGGTCGTGATCGAACTCTGGTGGATCGACCAGGCGACGGCGCCGCCGCAGATGAGGGCGATCACTGTGGTGTAGATGCGAAGGGCGGTGCTATTCATCGCCGCTCCCGTCGTCTCCCCCACCCACGGGGCTCGTGCGGGTGACGGGGGCCGAAGTCGCCACCGGCGCGGCGCTTGCGACTGGCGCTGCGGCCGGGGCGGCCGTCGTGAAGACCATGGCCTGTGGAGCCGTCTGGTGGTGCACGTGGATCTTGGGGACGTGGGGCGCGTGCCAGGACAGAAGGTGCGGGTGGTGGCGGTGGTGGCGGAGGTAGCCCGCCCTAAGCTCATGTTCCAGCTTCATGCGGGCGTCGGCCGATGCCGGCAGGCCGCTCCCCAGTCCCATGTCGTGGCGGGCGGCGTAGCTGCCCCCCGCGACGAGCAGGCCGGCGAGCACAGCCGCGCCGGCGACGGAAGGATGGGCGATCACAACGGGTCCTCCTTAGGTTCGGGACGTGGGAGCAAAGCGCTCCCGATCTCCCAAGGTACGGGCCGTGCCTGAGCTAGACGTGAACCGGCGGTGAGATAGCTCTCACGCGGCCGTTGCCGTTCTGGGGGTGCGCCCGAGGGAGCTCGACCACGAAGTGGGCGCCCCCGCCCGGAGGGTTCGTGGCGGCGATCGTCCCGCCGTGGGCCTCGACGATCGCGCGACAGATCGCGAGGCCGAGGCCGGCGCCTCCGGTGTCGCGGCTGCGGGCCGTGTCGGCGCGCGTGAACCGGTCGAAGAGCGACGGGAGCGCGTCCGGCGCGATGCCCTCGCCGGTGTCGGCCACGTAGATCCGGACGCGATCGTCGTCGGCCACCGCCGACACCGTGATCGAATCGGTGGCCACCGTGTGGCGCACGGCGTTCGAAAGCAGGTTTAGGAATACCTGCTCGAGGGCGCTCTCGTCGCCGTCCACGTACGTCTCCGGCGCCGTTTCAAGCTTCCACGTGCGCTCGCCCAGGACCCGGCAGCGGTCGACCGTCGTCTCGGCCAGCTCCGCGATGTTGACCGGCTTGCGCTCGGCGCCTTCCCGCACCCCGGCGCGGGCCAGGCGCAGCAGGCTGTCGACGAGCTGGCCCATGCGGTCGAGCTCGCCGATCGCCACGCCGACCGCCTGCCGCAGCTCGGGCGAGCCCTCACCCGGGAGCGCCACCTCGAGGTGGCCGCGGGCGATCGTGAGCGGCGTGCGCAGCTCGTGGGACGCGTCGTGCACGAACTGGCGCTGGGTGGCGAACGCGACCTCGAGTCGTTCGAGCATCGCGTCGATCGCGGTCGCGACCTCGCCGATCTCGTCGCGGGTCGTCACCGGCCCCATGCGCACCGAGAGATCACCGGCGGTGACGCGCGAGGCGCGCTGCGCGATCCGCGAGAGCGGCGAGAGTGCGCGCCGGGCGACGAGCCAGGCCAGCAGCGTCGCCGGCACGAGGCCGATCAAGCCGACGATCAGCATCGCGTCCAGCAGCCGCCTGACCGAGGCGTTGGCCTCGGCGACCGGTAGCCCGGCCATCACGATTCCGGTCCCGCGGGCGGCCGTTGCGACGACGTAGCCCTGGCCACCGAGGGTGAGAGTGCTCACGCTCCCGGGGATCGGCGGCACCCGCCGGGCGAGCCGATCTGCAAGGGCCGTGTTGCCCAGGCTCTTCCCATGCGGAGGGATGTAGACAAGCAGTTGGTCTGAGCCGCTCCTGGCGCCCAGGTACGTCCTGAGCCCCTCTGTCGCGGTCGAATCGTCCGCCTCGGCCTGGTTCTTCGGCTGCCTAGGGGTGGGGATCACGAACACGATGTTCGTGCGGCCAGGACCGGCGATGGCGCCGCCGCTCGCGCCATCGCCCCCGCCGCTCAAGGTGCTGGTGTCGCCGCCGTCGCCTTGGTCGCCTCCGCCGCTCGATGGGGGCGGCGGCGCCCATGTCGTCCCGCCGGTTTGTGAAGGATCGGACGAGCCGGTTACCGGCGGGGGGATGATCAACCCCGTCGATGGCCCGCTCGGTGATGGCTTCTTGTGCGTCTTCGTCTGCGTGGGGGGTGGCGTGTGCGACCTGGGCGCGTTCCCGGTGCCGGTCTCGCCGGTGTGCTCGCCTGCCAGGGCGAGGTCGCGTGCAGCGGCGCGCGCGTTTGCAACGAGCGTCTGGTGCACCTGATGCGCCTCGATCAGGTAGACCGTGAGCAGGCCCGCCGTCAGGACGCCGGCGGCGAGCGCCGCGCTCACGAGCGCCAGCCGGAGGCGAATCGGGACGCGCGGCCTCACGCCGCGCGTCCGCGCAGGAGCCGATATCCCATCCCCCGCACCGTCTCGATCGGCGGGTCGCCGCCTACCGCGAGCTTGCGGCGTAGGTAGCCGATATACACGTCAACCAGGTTGGAGCGCGGGTCGAAGGTGTACCCCCACACGCCGTTCAGGATCTGCTGGCGGGATAGCACCTGGCCGGGATGCCGCATCATGTAGGCCAGGAGGGCGAACTCGCGCGCGGACAGCGGCACGTGGATGCCGTCGATCTCGGCCCCGCGCGCGAGCAGGTCGAGCGACACCGCACCCACCTCGATCGATGACGCACCTCTCGGCTGATCGGCGGGGCGGCGTGTGTGGGCGCGGATGCGCGCGGTCAACTCCGCGAACGCGAAGGGCTTGATGAGATAGTCGGTCGCCCCTAGGTCGAGGCCGCGCACCCGGTCGGCGATCTCGCCGCGAGCCGTCAGCATGATCACGGGAAGCGCTAGATCCATCGCCCTGATCGCGGCGAGCACATCGAACCCGTCGATGCCGGGAAGCATCACGTCGAGTACCACGAAGTCGGGCCGGCCGTCGCGCACGCGGTCGAGCCCGTCCTCGCCGCGGCCGGCGGTGTCCACGACGTGACCCTCCGCGGTCAGTCCGCGCTCAAGGAACGCGAGGATCAGGGCCTCGTCCTCGATCACGAGGATCTTCATTGGTTCCCAGTCTGGCGTCGAGAAGTAAGGGTTTTCTCAGAGCTGGCGCGGGGATGTGAAGGGCGAGTAGAGCGTTCAGGATGACGGTGACACCGATGCCCTCGTGTTGCGGCGAGGAGTTCAACCCTTGCAGCTGCGACGAGGTTGGGTCGGTTGAGCAGCGCGATTGCCTTGAGACGGCCGGTTGACGTGTGGTAGCGCGCGACGAACCCCTCGTCGCCATCGTCCACCTCGGGTGTGAGGTGGGGAGTGATGTGCCCCAAGACCTGAAGGCGACTGCCGAACTGGTCGGTCCAGAAGTAGGCTGGACCGTCGCCGGGCGGCGAGGCCCCTGCGATGGTGTGGGCAACGCTGCGTGCGCCTGCGGCAGCGGCGCTCCAGTGCTCGAGGCGGCCGGTCGGTGGGCTCGCCGCGTCGCCGCATGCGTACACATGCGGCGCCGTAGTGCGGCCGTGGCTGTCTACGGCGAAGCCCCCGTCCGCCGCGATCGTGACCTGGCCGGCGGCAACCTCGTTGTTGGGGCAGGCTCCGACGCCGACCAGGACCGCGTCGCACTCGAGGCGGGCGCCGTCGGCGAGTTCGAGCGCAACCAGATTGCGGGCGTGGGTGATGGGCCGGTGGATCGACCGGCCCATCAGCAGCCGCACGCCGGCGGACCGAGCGAGCGTGGCCATGCGCGCGCCGACCTCAGGTCCCAGCGTCGCGGCGAACGGCACCGGCGCGATGTCGACAACGGTCACGTCGGCGCCTTGTAACCTGGCCGACGAGGCCACCTCGAGGCCGATGAACCCCGCGCCGATGATGACGAGCCGTGCGCCGTCCGCCGTGAGTGCTGCACTGAGGCCGGCGGCATCTTCGAGATTGCGGAGGTGGTGAACGCCTGTGAGCCCGTCCATGATTTGCAGGCGGCGCGCGCGGAGCCCGGTAGCTAGCACGAGTGTGCGCCAGTGGATGGCCCGTCCATCCACGACCGCTCGTCGATCGGCTACGTCGATCGACTCGACCAACGAGCCCGCGCGCAACTCGATGGCGTGGTCGTCCCAGAACCGGCTGGAGCGGAGAGCAAGGTCGGCGGGCGAGAGCTTGCCCAGCAGGAATGCCTTCGAAAGCGCCGGCCGCTCATATGGTGGATGCGCCTCCGATCCAACTAGCATGATCCGGCCGTCGTGGCCGAGGGCGCGGAGGCTCTCGGCGGTTCGGGCGCCGGCGAGGCCGGCGCCCGCGATCAGGATGTCCGTCTGTGCCGGCCTCATCGCATCTCCCTTCCGTTCGCGTCGAATACGGCGATGGCGCCCATCGGGCATTGCCGCGCGGCCTCCATCGCCAATTCGAGATCGTCGGTCTCCTGCGGCGCTGTGGCGATGCCGTCGGCGCCGATGGCGAAGGTGCTGGGTGCGGTATCGGCACACGAGCCGAAGCCCGAGCACGCGGCGCGGTCAATGATGATGCGGTAGCTCATGGTGTCCTCCAGTCGTGCATCAGAAGTGGTTGGTCAGGTGAGGTGTCAGATGGTCGCCGGCGCCGTTGCGGCGGGCCGCGGCCGGCTGCGCGGGGTGAGGATGCGAACAAGGGTCAGCCAAAGCACTGGCCCGCCTGCGGCCGCAGCCAGCAGTGGTCCGCCGATGCCGGCGAGGTCGGTCCCGGAGGCCAGGGCATGGCCGAGCGAGAGCACGAACGCGGCGAAGCTGGCGTAATGCAGGCGGCGCCAGCCGCGCTGGCCGATCCTTTTCCGCATGCGGAACGACAGGGCGAGCATGAGCGTGAGCCACCCGGCGACCACGCCGGCAGCGATAGCTGCGGGCCGCCAGGGAGCCGCGAACGGGATGAGGACGGCCGGCAGGCCGAAGTGCATGATCGGGTCGGCGAGCACGGCGCCGACGTGCAATCCGATCATGGCAAGTCCGGTCCAGGCGAGCGTGCGGTGCCAGCCGAGCAGTCGCGCTTGGTACCGCGGTCCCAGGAGCCGGGTGCTCATCCCTAGCCCGAGCCAGGTGGAGAGTGTGAGCAGGCCGAAGGCGACCAGACCGGCCGCTCGCGCGACCAGCCACGCTACCGGGAGTCCGGCGGCGAGTGTCATGCCGCAACTCCGCCGGTCGTGGGCGGCGACTCGAGGAGCGGCGGCCGGCCTATCGTGACGGGGTCTCCGGCCTCCGGGACGATGATCGCTGCGAGTTGGGGTCGCGAGGCCAGGTACGCGGCGGCTTCCTCGACGGGCGTGATGGCAAGAGCGGTGGCGTGCGCCTCGGCTTCCCCGGCGTGGGATGCAACGACCGTGACGCCGAGCGGGCCAGGAACAGCCGGTCGGCCAGTGGTGGGGTCGATCAGGTGATGCCCTTCGCCGTCCTTGCCAAGCCGGCGGCGGTCGCGGCCGGATGTCGCCACACCACCGCCTCGCAGGCCGAGCACACCCAGTTGACGGCGGTGGTCGCGTGGATCGGCGACAGCGATCCGCCAGGGTCCCCGGTCGGGGGCCGACCCGGCTACGGCGATATCACCACCGAGGTCGACCAGCCCGCCCCGTAGCCCTGGCCAGGTGGCGCGCATCGCCTCGAGCGCCCGGGCCGCTGTCAGCCCCTTGCCGATTCCCCCCAAGTCGACCGAGGCGCCCGTGGCGAGCCGGATTCGCCGCCGGCCCTGGTCGAGATCGATTGCTGCGCCCGCGCTCCAGCCGGCAATGCTGCCCGCATCGCGTGGGCGCAGCAGGTCATACGAGGTGTCGTAGCCAGCCGCGACGACTAGGCGCAGAACGGTTGGGTCGTACCGTCCGCCCGTGTTGCGACGCGCCGCTTCGGCTGCCGCCACCGCGTCGAACAAGCGGTCGCTGACGGTCATCCATCGACCGCGGGCCGCGTTCAGTGCTGAGAGCTCGCTGTCCGGGTCGAATCGCGAGAGCGTCGCTTCCTGCGCGGCGATCTCGGCCAGCGCGGCCGCAATCGCCTCCCGCGCCCATGTGCTTGCCCAAACGGGCGTCGTCACGAGCACGGCACAGTCGGTGCCCATGGCAGTGAAGGTGTGTCGAACAATTGTGCGCATTACGAGCTCCTGGTAACGGCGAACGCCGAGGTCGAGTTGGAGGACACCGGGACGAATTTGCCGGTGGAGGTCTTGACGTAGGTCACCGCCGGCGTGCCGCCCGGTGCGGCCACGCCGGAGCTCGACGTGACTGCGTGAACGCCGGTGCCACCGGCGACGGGTACGAGCTGCCCGTTGGCTGCGCGCGTCATGACCACGTTGCTTGCGGTGGTCGGACGCGCCGGCTGGGCGACCACTAGGACCGCGAAGATCGCGATCGCGGCCCAGGCGGCGGCGATCGCTGCCCAGATGCGTTGCATCATCACTGATCACCCCCTCCGACATCCTCGAAGTGCGGGGCGGCGACGGGTGCCGCAGCCACCACCGCAGGCTGTGCGGGTTGGCTTTGGGCACGCGTCGCGGCCAGCTCGGCGGCGCCTATACCGCCCACCGTGGCGATGGTGGCGATGACCGCTGCGATGGTCAGAACGTGTCGCTTCGGGGTGAGCATTTCGGTCTCCTTTCGGGGTCTACGACGCCACCCACCCTAGGCAGGCCGCTATTGCCAACGGCGAGCCCTGATTGAGCTCTCGGCACGGGTTAGGTAAGGATTCGGATAGTTCCCGGTTCCAGGGCTATGGTTGGCGTATGTCGGAGCACCCCCAACGCCTGCTGGTGATCGAGGACGACCAGGCCATTGCGCGGATGCTCGAGGTCGAACTTCTCGAGGCCGGCTATCAGGTCGAGCTTGCCGTCACGGGCTCTGACGGACTGGCTGCACTCGAGCGCCGGCAACCCGACCTCCTGATCCTCGACGTGCGCCTGCCCGACCTGGACGGCCTCACGGTGTGCCGGGCAGCGCGGCGAGCTGGCCATCACATGCCGATCCTGATGCTGACCGCGCTCGACCGCGTCGGCGACCGCGTGATCGGACTGGACGCAGGCGCAGACGACTATCTCCCCAAGCCGTTCGCCATCGAGGAGTTGCTGGCCCGGCTGCGCGCGCTTCACCGCCGGCGCGGTAGCCAGCCGGCCACCCTGGCGGCGGGGTCACTGCTGCTCAACGTCGACACTCGACAGGTCAGCATCGACGGGCACGAGCTCGATCTCACAGCCCGCGAATTCGACGTGCTGGCGTTTCTGATGCATGTGCCTGGCCGCGTGTTCACTCGTGAGCAGATTTACGAGGGGGTGTGGGGCTACAGCTTCCTCGGCGACTCCAAGGTGATCGACTACTTCGTCTCCTCGCTTCGCCGGAAGCTCGGAGGGGGCGTCGACGAGTCGCCTATACGCACCGTGCGGGGCGTCGGCTACACGCTGAGATCGTGACGATCCGCACGCGCCTGGCGGTGCTGTTCGCGACCACGATCGCCCTGCTTATGATCACAATCTGCGTCACCACCTATGTGGTCGTCCGCTCAAGCCTGCGCTCGACGGCCCGCAACGACGCAGCCACGCTGGCGCGCACCGCAGCTGCGATCGAGGACCCAGGAGAACTGTCCCTCGACCGCATAGCCGGGCCGGGCGTCCAGGTGTGGCTCACAAATCTGTCCGGAGCGGTCGTCGCGCGCAACCACGCCGCCGGTGCCAGGGACGCGACCCTCGAAGACGTGAACCGCACCGTCGCCACAGCACCAAGCGGTTCCAGCGCTGCACGCGCCCCGCGACGCGGAGGCGGCATCGCCATCGTCTTACTCAGCAACAACGCCATCGACTCCAGCCTGTCGACGCTCCTCTCGACACTTATCGTCGTAGGAGTCGTGGCGGTGGCAGCGTCCGCGCTGGCGGGAGCCAAGCTCGCAAGGCGCGCCCTGGAACCGGTCGAGCGCATGCGCCGCCAGGTCGAAGCATTACCCGGGCACGTGCTCGATCGGCGCGTCGAGGAGGGACGCCAGGACGAGCTCGGCCGACTCGCAGCAGCCTTCAACAGGCTCCTCGCACGAGTACAACGAGCCACGCAACAGCAGGAGCGTTTCGTAGCCGACGCCTCCCACGAACTGCGTACACCGGTCACGGCACTGCAGGGCCACGCCCGCATCGTCGCCCGCGCCGCGGCGCGGGGTGACCTCGACCAAACGCGTGAATCCGCCAACATCATCGCCGACACCGCCGGCCGGATGACGCGCACGCTCTCCGAACTCTTGACGCTCGCCGAAAGCGACAACACCAGGGTTGAGCTCCATCCAGTGCGGCTCGACCAGATTGTGCAGGACGCATGCGCAGAGCTCCGGTCCATCCACGGTTCCGATCGGATCGCGGTCGACATCGATGAGGCTACCGTGACCGGCGACCCGGGGCGACTCGGCGAATTGATTCGGATTTTGATCGACAACGCAGTCAAGTACAACGCCATCGACGAAGCCGTAACAGTCAGCGTCGTGCAGACGCCGACCGGAGCCGCCGTTCGAGTACGCGACAACGGGCCAGGTCTCACCGATGAAGACCGCGAGCATGCCTTCGAACGGTTCTACCGCGGCACGGCCGCCCAGCATGTCGAAGGCAGCGGCCTCGGTCTCGCCATTGCCAAGGCAATCGCCGACCAGCACCATGCTTCAATTCGCCTCGAGCCGGCACCCGAACGAGGAACACTTGCCGTCCTCGAATTCTCGACCCCAGGAGCCGGCGCGCGCGAAAAGTAGTTCGGTTCCCGGCTCCTTGGAACCCTACGCACTCCCGCACGCCGTCAGCCGTGCAGAAACCTGCATGTCTGGGTGGCCAGCGCCGGCTGCAGACGGGCACATACAGGTGGCTGGGGTAGGCACGCTGGGCGCGCCACCCATGCTCGCACTCGACCACAGTGCCCCACAGCGCGACCTGACCGAACACTCGCGAGAAGAACCCCCAGGCCGACGTGCTCGCTGACCCAATCGGGATCGGCGGCGGCGTAGATCCCACACGTGCACTGCAGGTGGGGGGAGTGGTGCGCGACTCGGTGGGGGTTGCGGTCTTGGTTGCAGGTGGCGACCAGCTCCGCGCGGGGACGCCAGACATCCGACACCACGACGCTTCGCAGGCGCCAGTCATGGCCTTGCGGCACTAGCGTCCAGATCCGCCAGCCGAGGATCGCCTCGGCGTAGTCCGGCGGCGCCGTCATCGACCCGCACAGGTTCAGGCACGCTCGGCGTCTTCGGCGCAAGTCGCGGCAGCACCGGGCGCGTGCGCGGCACCGGGTCGCTGTGCCGCCGGGTCAGATCGTTGCCTCGGCCAGCAGCGGCAGGGTGACGAGTAGGACTCCGAGTCCGATCCCAGCGGCGACGTCGGTCGGCCAATGAACACCGACGTACACCCGGCTCGCCGCCATCATCGCGGCCATGCCAATCCACAGCGGAGCGAGTTGCGGCGCCACCGCGATCAACGCGCACGCCGCCGCGGCACCGGTCGCCGCGTGCCCCGATGGAAACGACGTTGTCCGTTGGTGCCGCACCAGGACCGGTATCACGTCGGGCCGCCTTCGTCGCCAGTGGTGTTTGAGCACCCCGCTCGCGGCTGCGGCGACGACAAGCGCCGCGGCGACCGCCAACGCGTGCCCCACAGCCGCGCCGGCGGCCAGCCACGGCAATCCGACCGTGCCCGCGGCCGTGTACGGCACGAACAGCCGCGTGAGCCATCTGCGCCGAGCCCGGAACACCCGCTGCATGCCAAGCTCGTCGAAACGGGCGAGCCGAACGGCGACTCCGGCTGAAGCCGACCGCTGCCACACCGTTCCGGCCCGGTAGTGCGGCACCGCCTCAGCGACGTCCGGTGACACGCTCTCACCGCGCACGACTGTACGGCCCCCGTGGAAATCCAGCGGGCCGGTCGCACCAGCGCCATCCCGACGAGCCTCGACGTCAACCTCCCTCGCCGCGACTGCGGTTCACCACCACGAGCAGCCGATCACGTAGTCGATCATCACCCGAATCGTCGCTGGGTTGCATGAGCAGCGGATGGCATGCGGGTGAGAGATTCCTTACAACCCAATCCAGAGCTAACCACGAGTTTCGACGACGGAATCACGCCCCTCGTGCAACCGCTTGCCCGCCTCCAATCATGCTGCTTCCCGCTATCGCTCGGTCTCCGAGCGTTTTCCACAAGCGGATGAAGGTGCCGATGCGGAACACCCCGCGACCGCCCGTCCAGGGGTCGTTGTAGGTCAGCATGCCCTGCCGCCAGCCGGTCAGTGTGACGGTGTGCTCGGCGAAGTTGGCGTGGATGACGGCGCCAGTCGGCGTCGTCCACGTGCGTGGGACGCTTTGCCCGAACTGGATCCAGACCACGATGGGCCGCCCTTCCGCGAGGTCCGCGATGAGCCGCGTGACGGAGCTGCCGGTAAGGTTCTCGGCCCCGGGGTCGTAGCGTCGCGCGAGTGCGAGGAGGGGTCGGTCGTACACCCCGTATCCACCACCGGCCACGTCTCCGATGAAGCCGCGCTCGGGATTGGCCCATATCGTGCCGGTTGCGCCCTGGTGGGGAAGGTAGGGCTTGGCTACGGGCAGCTCTTGCTGCAGTCGGGTCTGGCTCACCCGGCCGTGCAGAAGCATCGCGAGCGCGGTGGTCTCGCAGTCGTTTCGCCAGGCTTGGTGGATCGTGGGCAGCCGCAGCCGCACCGCCGACACTCTCCCGGGCAGGGACGAGCTGCGGTCGTCGGTGGTCACCGCGGCCGCCAGCCGATCGGCGGCGGGCGGCAGCCAATCGACGTGCAGCGCCCACGAACCACCCTGCACGTTGGCGTGCTGGAGCAGGTATTGCAGCGCCAACCGCCGCCGGGTGGGAGGGGCTGCCCGACCGAGCCGGGCGCGTACGCCGGCCGACATCTCGAGGGTGACCGGGCCGCTGCGAATCATCAGGGCGGGCACCGGCGCCGTATCTCGCTTGTGCGAACCGGGGTCGGCCTGCTGGGTGGCTGCTGCGTGCTGTGTCGGGGCCGAGGCGCAGCCGGCGCAGATGGCGGCCAGGCCGGCCACGAGCGGTCCCGTCAACCTCACTTCCGCGCCGCCGGTTTCACAGCCCATACGATCCCAGCCTCGTGCACCAGGTCGTGCCCGTCCACATCGACGAAGCCGCGCCGCTTCAGCATGGTCTTCCACCATTCGATCGGGGCGGGATGCTCCCAGCGACCGCTCGCGACCCGCGCGGCGTTACGGGCCAGGCGGGCGATGCCCGGGATGCCCCGTCGCACGAGCATGGAGGCCTTGGAGAGAATGATTCGCCTGTCGCGCCGCCCGAGGCTGAGCTGGAACATCATGTCGACCACGACGAGGCGGCCGCCAGGCCGGAGCACGCGATAGGCCTCGGCGGCTGACAGCTCCTTGCCATCGTCCACGAGATGGTGGAACGCGTAGCAGGACACCACCGCGTCGACGCTCTCGTCCGGCAGGGGCAGCCGCCGGATGTCTCCATGCACGAGCTCGATGCCGGCAAGGCCCTGAGCGCGGGCATGCGCAGCGAGGCGCTCTAGCATGGATGACGACACGTCGATGGCCACCACGCGTCGGCTTTCGCCGGCGGCCGCGAGTGCGAGCAGGCCCGTCCCGCATCCGAGGTCGACCACCGTGTCGCCCGGCCCCAGCCGTGCAGCAGCCAGCGCGGACTCCCGGAATCCGTAGAAGCTGGGCGAGTTCGAGATCTCATCCCATGTGTCGATCCGCCGATCCCAGTCGGCCTGCAGGCTGGGGTCGAGCAGGTGACCGGGCCGTGGACCCCGGGCGATGCCGCTGCTGGTGTATGCACTCATACGTGCCCCCGTTCCAAGCCTGCCCGCAGCGGCAGCGTACGGTTTCGTGGTTGGCGTTTCCTTGCGAACGGGGCATGACGATCGTGTCCTCCAAGCTTGCTCCAACGTGGCTCGGTCGCTACTTCGACCATGCCTCTTTAACCGTTCTCCCATGCGCGGCAAAGAAAAGCGGGGTTGGCTGAGTCCGGCGCCACTATCCTCGTGTTGTGGCTAAGCGGAGACGGAAGCGTTCGCGACCACAGCCAAGGCGCGTACCAGCGCTGGTGCCACCGCCTGGCCCGGAGGCGTCCGCCCAGTCGGAAGCCTTGGGGGAGAGCCGTGTCGCTCGTGCGAAGCGCCGGGCACGGAGTGTGGAGCTTGGCATCGGCATTGGCGCTGGAGCGTTGTTCGTCGTCGGCGGCGCCCTTGCCCAGAGCTACGCTCAGAGCCACTCGCGTGCCCCGATGTCACCTCTGGCCGCGCCGAAGAAGTTCCAGTCCGCCGTCAAGAAGAGCTTCCTCGCCGCCGGTCAGATCGCGCCTCCGGAAGCCCCCCCTCAAGTGAACGCTGGCGCGTCGTGACGGTCACCACCGACTCGGTCTTTCGTTGCGAGCTGGGGCTCTCGTGCTCGCTCGACTCCAGTCTCATCGGACTGTTCGAGCGATACGACCAGACATTCAGCCGCTTCCGCGACGACAGCGAGCTGAACTTCGTCAACGGCCGGGCGGGGTCTCCGACCCGCACCTCGTCACTCTTCGCAGAGGCGCTCGAGGTCGCTCTTGATGCTGCAGTGGAAACCGACGGCCTCGTCGACCCAACCCTCGGACGCTCCCTGACCACACTCGGCTATGACCGTGACCTCGCCCTCCCTGAGCAGCCAGACGACGACGCGTTCGCCAAGACCATGCCCATAGGGGCGTATCTGGGCCGGTACCGCGACATCCGTTTCGACCCTGTCGAGCGGATCGTCTGGCTGCCGGCGGACGTCCAGCTCGACCTAAACGGCGTCGTCAAAGCGCTCGCGATCGATCACGCTCTCGGCCTGATAGGAGGAGAGGGGTTCGTCGCGATTGGCGGCGACGTCGCAACCAGCCAGCCGCTCGAAGTCGCCCTTCCCGCAGGCGGTGCTGTCCGTCTCCAGCGAGGCGCGCTTGCGACCTCAAGCCCCCTGCGGCGGCGCTGGCGACGCGCCGGCATGGAACATCATCACCTGATCAACCCGCGAACCGGCCGCTCGTCCACATCCTCCTGGAACTACGTCAGCGTCTGTGGCGCACACGCGCTCGCGGCTGACGTCGCCGCCAAAGCGGCGTTCCTGCTCGGAGGGCACGGCCCCGCCTGGCTCGAGGCGCGCGGCCTGCCAGGACGATTCGTCGCAGGTGATGGACACGTCTGCCACACCAGCCATTGGCGCGAGCAACTCGGCGGCGTGGCATGCACCTAACCACGAGCCCGATCGACTGGTACGCCGCCCGCGCCGCGGGAATCGTCGCCTACGTATTGCTCTCCCTCGTCGTCTGTCTCGGCCTGGCGATGGCAGGCAGAGCGCCGACCAGACGCTGGCCGAAGTTCACCCAGGAGGACATCCATCGCGTCGGCGGCCTGATGGTCGGAACTTTCGTCGCCATCCATGTCGGGACGATCGCCGCCGACTCCTACCTGCCATTCAAACCGGTCGAACTGGTCGTGCCGCTCGCCTCTCACTATCGGCCCATCTGGCTCGGGCTTGGCATCTGCGCCGCCGAGCTACTGCTCGCCCTTGCGATCACAAACCGGCTGCGCAAGCGCCTCGAACACAAGACTTGGCGGACGCTTCATTACCTAAACTTCGCTGTCTGGACAGCGGCGACGCTGCACTCGATCGGCATTGGTACAGATCGCTCGGCGCCCTGGATGCTCGCGATCTACGCGCTCGCGGTCGGCTCTGTGGCAGGGCTTTGTAGCTGGCGGTTCGGCCGCACGCTCAGCTCGCGGGGGACCGCAGCTGCCCTGGGAGCGCTGATCGGCTGCGCGCTCCCCATCTGGCTGGCGACCGGCCCGTTCTCCTACCATCCAAAGCCGTGGAACCCAGCCTCATTCTCGGATCAGCTCTACGGCCAAATCCTCAGTCAGCAGGCGCCAACAAAAGCGATCGTCTCGATGGCGGGAACCGCCAACGGAGCTCAGCGCGTGCTCGTTCGCGCTGACCTGCTACTGGGCCAGACACAAAGCGAACAGTCCGCGCTCCAGCTCGAATACATCCCCAGCGGCCTTCACTGCACAGGCCAGATCGATCACGTCGCCCAGACCGGTTTCAGGGGCCATTGTCGCCTCTCGGACGGCAGCGGGCAACGAAACGTCTCAGCGAACTGGCAGCTGACCGGCATCAGCTCCAACCTCGTCGGCACGCTCAACGTCCACCCCCGCGGCTAAAGCGTAGGTCACGAGCCGACCATGAACCGCAAGACCCTGAACCAGAGAACAGACACAGTGCTCTCCCGCGACGGCACGACCATTGCGTTCGACCGCCGTGGAGCCGGTCCGGGCACGTGCTGTCCCCGATGAACCGGGGCGGTACTGGCGGGCGACATTCGAGGTCGCCGTCCGAGACAGCGCCTTCGCCATCTTGACGTCGTTCCACGCCGTTGAGTTCAGTCAGGACCAAGCGGCGGCAGCCAATGGCTGCACTCAGCAGTCCGTGGTGAAGCCACTACGCGCTCTCGAAGACCAGGGCCTTTTGGATCGCCGTCGCGGGCACGGCAAGTCGTACGTGTACTCGCTGTCCACCACAGGATTGCGCGTCCTTGAATCGCTCACACTCGGGCCGTCGCCTCTCGTTGAATCCTGGGTGGTCGCTGTCCAATGTTGCGGGGCCCCGATCGAGGATGTGGCTGCCAGAATTACGGAAGTCCGGATCACACCAAGCGTTCGAGGCGGCAGGAGGGGCGGACTTCATCGTCCTCTTCCGGGAGCGTCAGCCCATGGAGACAGTGGTCAGCTTGTCCAGGCCCTCGAACCACTCAGCGCCATAACTAGCCGGTACTTCCTGCCGGGGCGGTCAACCGGGGGAACGTTCCCGATTTGATTCCCATCTAAGGGCCCCCAAGGCCGCTTAGGTCGATGCTTGCTGGTCTACCACGCGGATGGGCCGTGTAGGGATCGAACCTACGACCTTGGGATTAAGAGTCCCCTGCTCTACCAGCTGAGCTAACGGCCCGGACGGCGGAGTCTACCAACGCGTCTGCGGCGTCGGCCGCGGCCTCCAGGTAGGGTTCGCGCCGGTCATGCGACCCGAATCCGAGTCCTTCTTCATCGACCTTCTGGAGGCGCCCGGACCGGCCGGCGACGAGCGCGCCGCGGCGCGGGTGTGGCGTGCGTACGCCGCCGAGTTCGCCGAGGTCAGGGCCGACGCCATGGGTTCGAGCTTCGCCGAGACCAACGCCACGGGCAGCCCAACCGTGGCCGTGTTCGGGCACATCGACGAGATCGGGCTGGTGGTCGTGCACATCGACGACTCCGGCTACATCTGGTTCCGGACGGTCGGCGGCTGGATCGCCAGCGTGCTGGTCGCCCAGCGCATCCGCATACTCAGCCGGGGCGGCCCGGTGGTGGGCGTGATCGGCCAGAAGCCGCCGCACCTGACCGAGGCCGAGGAGAAGAACCAGGCCCCCAAGCTGCAGGGGTTGTGGGTGGACATCGGCGCCGCCGACGGCGACGAGGCCCGCGACCGGGTGCAGGTGGGCGACCTGGCCGTGGTCGAGCAGCCCGTGCTGCGGCTGGCCGGCCAGCGGCTGGCCTCGCGGGCGGTGGACAACCGGGCCGGGGCCTTCGTGGCCGCCGAGGCGGCCCGCCTGTATGCAGCCGAACCCGGCCCTGCGCGGCTGGTGGGCGTCGCCTGCATCCAGGAGGAGATCAACTTCGCTGGCGCCTACTCCACCGCGTACGGCCTGGCGCCGGACGCCGCCATCGTCGTTGACGTGACCCACTGCTCGGACTACTCGGGGGTGGAGAAGACCCGCCTCGGCGACATCCGGATGGGCAGCGGGCCGGTCATCGACCGCGGTGCGGGCGTGCACGCCGGGATGGTCGAACTGGCCAGCGAGGCCGCGGCGACCGAGGGCATCCCCTTCCAGTTCGAGGCCAGCTCCGGGCGCACGGGCACCGACGCCGACGCCGTCCAGCTCACCCGCTCGGGCGTGCCCTGCTGCGTGATCAGCATTCCCAACCGGTACATGCACTCGCCGAACGAGGTGGTCGACCTGGGCGACCTGGAGGCAACCGCCCGCCTAGTGGCGGCCATCGCCCGCCGCCTGGAGCGGGTGCCCGAGCTGACCTGAGCTTGGAGGGTGGTTCCACCCTCCAGGATCCGGGGCGTAGCATGTGCCGCATGCCCCGCTCGTTCATGATCGGATGGGCGATCGCCGCGGTCAGCCTGACGGCCTCCATCGTCCTGTGGGGGCTGATCCACCGTTCGTCGCTCAAGAACCCGTCGGCCATCTACACGCATCCGGCGCCGGTCAGGCTACGAAAGCCGGCGCCCGACTTCTCGGGCACCTCGCTGACCGGCCGCAAGCTCACCCTGGCGGACTTCCGGGGTAAGCCGCTGGTGCTCACCTTCTTCGCCAGCTGGTGTCCGCCCTGCCGCACCGACGCACCCAAGATCGCCGCCCTGGCCCAGCACTTCGACTCGCGCATCAACATTGTCGGCGTGGACGGCGGCGACACCCGCACGGGCGTGCAGCGGTTCCTGGGCCGTTACGGCTGGCGGTTCCCGATCATGTGGGATCCCGACAACAACCAGTACGCGACCTTTGGCGTGGCCGGGCAGCCGACGACGTTCGTGATCGACAGCCGGGGCACCATGGTCGAACGGTTTCTGGGCCCCATCACGACCTCGGTGGCGCAGCGTGTGATCGGCGACCTGCTGAGCGGATGACGGCCTCCGCCACCGATCTCAGCGTGGCCTTCGCCGCGGGCGTGACCGGGTTCGTGTCGCCCTGCATCCTGCCCCTGATCCCCGGTTATCTGAGCTTCGTGGGCGGCGCCGGCACCACCGCGGGGAACCCCGACCGGCGGCGGACGGCCGCGGTCACCGGCAGTTTCGTGCTCGGGTTCGGTGCGGTGTTCACGCTGGCCGGCGCCGGCGTCGGGCTGGCCGGCGGCCAGTTCCTCGACCACCGGCGGGCACTGGAGCTGGTGGGCGGGGTGTTGGTGATCGCGATGGGCGTGCTCATGCTGGCGCCGCGGGTGCCGTTCTTAGAGCGGGAATGGCGAGTGCCGATGGGCGCCCGTCCGCGCGGGCCGGCCGGGGCCGCCGCCGCCGGGGCGGCTTTCGCCGTCGGCTGGTCGCCCTGCCTCACCCCCACCCTGGCCTCCATCCTGGCCATCGCCGGAACCGCCGGCCGGGCCGGCACGGGAGCCCTGCTGCTGGCCGCCTACTCGCTCGGCCTGGGCATCCCATTCGTCGCCGCAGGCCTGTTCCTGGGCGCGTTCCTGGAGGGCGTGCGGCCACTGCGCCAGCACCTGGGACTGGTCACCCGGGTGGCCGGGGCGCTTCTGGTGGTGACCGGCGTGCTGCTCGCCAGCGGACAGCTGACGCAGATCACCGCCCGCCTCAACCAGTAGGCTGGGCCCCTGTGAGAACCGTGGTCTCGGTGGTCGGAAACCGGCCGCAGTTCATCAAGGCGGCGCCGCTGGCGAGAGCGCTCGACCCGGTCACCAGGCACGTGCTGGTGCACACGGGCCAGCACTACGACCACGAACTGTCGCAGGTGTTCTTCGATGAGCTGGGGCTGCGCCCACCCGACCACCGGATCGACAGCGGATCGGGCAGCCACGCCGGCCAGGTGGCGGCCATGATGGCGGGCCTGGAGCCGGTGCTGGAGGCGGAGGCGGCCGACCTGGTGCTGGTCTACGGCGACACCAACTCCACCCTGGCCGGTGCGCTGGTGGCGGCCAAGCGGGGCCAGCCGCTGGGCCACGTCGAGTCGGGCCTGCGCTCGTTCGACCGGGCCATGCCCGAGGAGGTGAACCGGGTGGTGGCCGACGTGGTCTCGGACCTGCGCTTCTGCCCCAGCCAGACGGCCGTCGACAACCTGGCGGCGGAAGGCATGCGCGAGGGCGTGCACCTGGTGGGCGACGTGATGGTGGACACGGCCCTGCACTTCGGGCCGCTGGCCCGCGAGCGGTCGGGCATCCTCGACCGGCTGGGGGTGACGGCCGGTGGCTTCGCGCTGGTCACCGTGCACCGCCAGTCGAACACCGGCGTCAATGCGATGCCGGCCCTGGTCGAGGTACTCGACGCCATCGGGATGCCGGTCGTCTTCCCGCTTCACCCCCGCACCCGAGCGGCGCTCGACGCGGCTGGTCTGACCGATCGCGCGGCGACCGCCGCGCACATCGAGCCGCCGCTGGGCTACCTCGACTTCACCGCCCTCGTGTCATCGGCGGCCGTTGTCCTGACCGACTCCGGCGGCGTCCAGAAGGAGGCCTACCTGCACTCAGTGCCGTGCCTCACGCTGCGCGACACCAGCGAGTGGGTGGAGACCGTGCAGCTGGGCTGGAACCAGCTCATGGGCGGCCTGGACGCGCAGCGGGTGGCGGCCGCCATGCCCCGGCTGCAGCGGCCGGCCGAGCATCCGCCGCTGTACGGCGACGGGCACGCGGCCGAGCGGATCGCGGCGGTGATCGCCGCTTTGGGGTCGTAGCCATCGGTACCATGGCGGCCGCATGAGCACGGACATCGCGATCGTCGGCGCGGGCTACGTCGGCCTCCCGCTCGCAACGGCGTTCGCCCAGGCGGGCAAGACCGTCGTGTGCGTGGAGGCGGACGCCGCCAAGGTGGCGGCCATCAACGCCGGCCGAAGCCACGTGGAGGATGTGCCCGCCGCCGTGCTGGGGCCGCTGGTCGAGGCCGGCAGGCTGAGCGCCACGACCGACTACGCCGCCTGCGGCGACGCGCAGGCCATCCTGATCTGCCTGCCCACCCCGCTGTCGGAGAACCGCGAGCCGGATCTGGGCATCGTGCGGGCGGCGACGCACAAGATCGCCGCCCACCTGCGGGCCGGCCAGCTGGTGGTGTTGGAGTCGACCACCTACCCGGGCACCACCCGCGAGGTGCTGAAGCCGATCCTGGAATCGCGTGGGCTGGAGGCCGGGCGCGACTTCCACCTGGCCATGTCGCCCGAGCGGATCGACCCCGGCCGCACCGACCACACGCTGCGCACCACACCCAAGGTGGTGGGCGGGCTGACGCCAGCCAGCGCGGCCGCCGCCCGCGAGCTGTACGCGCTGTGCGTGGACAGCGTGGTCGAGGTCAGCTCCTGCGACGCGGCCGAGATGACCAAGCTGCTCGAGAACATCTTCCGCTCGGTCAACATCGCCCTGGTCAACGAGCTGGCCATGCTGTGCCACCGGATGGGGCTGAACGTGTGGGAGGTGGTGGACGCAGCAGCCACCAAGCCGTATGGCTTCATGCCGTTTCGGCCCGGCCCGGGGCTGGGCGGCCACTGCCT
The DNA here is from genome assembly GCA_963744065.1 of uncultured Actinomycetes bacterium. Lineage (GTDB taxonomy): Bacteria > Actinomycetota > Thermoleophilia > Gaiellales > JAICJC01 > DASUHT01. Next base: position 159,267 of record CAVUSN010000001.1, read on the forward strand.
GCCCATCGACCCCTTCTACCTGGCCTGGAAGGCCCGCGAGTACGACTTCCCAACCGAGTTCATCGAACTGGCCGGGAAGGTCAACACGCACATGCCGTACTACTGCGCCGAGCGCGTGGCGCAGGCCCTGAACGGGGCCGCCAAGGCCGTCCACGGCAGTTCCGTGCTGGTGCTGGGCGTGGCCTACAAGGGCGACGTGGGGGACCTGCGGGAGTCGCCGGCGCTGAAGCTGATCGAGCTTCTGGGCGGGCGCGGCGCGAACATCTCCTACCACGACCCGCACGTCCCCAGCCTGCATCACCGGGAGTTCCAGCTGGAATCGCGGGAGTTGACCGACGAGGTGCTGGCGACGGCCGACATCGTGTGCGTGGTGACCGCCCACTCCAGCATCGACTACGCGCGGGTGGCCGACCGGGCGCAGCTTGTAATCGACTTCCGAAACGCCGTCCCGGCCCGCGACGGACGGGTGGTGACGTTGTGAGCGAGCCGGTGCGGGTGGGCATGGTCGGGCTGGGCGGATGGGGCAAGAACCTGCTCCGAAACTTCGCCGGGCTGCCGGAGAGCGACCTGCGCTGGGCCTGCGACGCCGACCCGGACACGCGGGCCAGGTACGCCCCCGCCCACCCGACCGTGCGCTTCACGGCCGAGTACCAGGAACTGCTGGATGACCCCGAGCTGGAGGCGGTGGTGCTGGCGACGCCGGTGCCGACCCACTTCGAGCTGGCCAAGCGGGCACTGGACGCCGGAAAGCATGTGCTGGTCGAAAAGCCGATGACCTGGCGGGCCGCTGAGGCGCGGGAGCTGCGCGAGGTCGTGCGGGCCAGCGGCCGCACGCTGATGGTGGGGCACCTGCTGCGCTTCCACCCCGGCGTCGAGAAGCTGCGCGAGCTGATCGACTCCGGCGAGCTGGGCGAGGTCCGCTACGTCTACGGAAACCGGCTCAACCTGGGCGTCATCCGCGAGGACGAGAACGCGCTGTGGTCGCTGGGCGTGCACGACATCTCGGTGGTGCTGCACCTGATCGACGCCGACCCGGTGGAGGTGTGGGCGCGCGGCGCGGCCTACGTGCGGCCCTCGGTGGAGGACGTGGTGTTCGGCTACATCCGGTTTGGAAGCGGCCAGATCGGCCACCTGCACCTGTCCTGGCTGGATCCGCACAAGATGCGCAAGATGACGGTGGTGGGGTCGGCCAAGATGGCGGTGTTCGACGACATGGAGCCCGAGCGCAAGGTGACGGTCTACGACAAGGGCGACGTGCGCACCCCGGCCGGATCGATCTCTACGCACACCGGTGACATCTCGATCCCCCACATCAGCCTGGAGGAGCCGCTGCGGATCGAGTGCCGAAGCTTCCTGCAGGCGGTGCGCAGCGGCGGGCCGGTCCGCGCCGGTGTGGACGAGGGGCTGGCCGTGGTCGAGGTGCTCGAGGCCATGCAGACCTCGCTCGAGCGTGGCGGCGAGACGATCACGCTGGCCGCGGTGGCGCGCTGATGTGGCCGGCCGCCGAGGCCCCCGGGCTGGTGCTGGCCGATGACGCCAGCGTCGGCGCGCGACGTGCTGTTCGGGGCCGGGGTGGTGGTGCACGCGGGGACGGTGATCGGCGACGGCTGCGCGATCGGCGACCATGTGGTGCTGGGCAAGCAGCCGGTGCTCTCGCCCGGCTCGACCGCGCGCCGCGAGCCGCTGGCCCCGCTTGAGCTGGGCCCGGGCTGCCGGATCTCGGCCGGCGCGGTGATCTCGGCCGGAAGCACGCTGGCCGCCGGCTGCGTGGTCGGCGACCTGGCCACGCTGCGCGAGCGGGTGACGGTCGGCGAGCAGGTGGTGATCGGCCGCGGCGTGTGCGTCGAGAACGACACGACCATCGGCGCCCACACCAAGATCCAGTCCAACGCCTACATCACGGCCTACACGACGCTCGAGGAGCACGTCTTCATCGCGCCCTGCGTCGTCACCACCAACGACAACTTCATGGGCCGCACGGAGCGCCGGCACGCGCTGGTCAAGGGCCCGACCGTACGCCGCGGGGCGCGTGTGGGCGGCGGCGTCACCCTGCTTCCCGGTGTGGAGGTGGGCGCGGAGGCCTTCGTCGGCGCCGGCGCTGTGGTGGTGCGCGACGTGCCGGCGGGCAAGGTGGTCGTGGGGGTGCCGGCCCGCGTGCTGCGCGACGTGCCGGCCGACGAGCTGCTGTAGCTACGCGACGGTGACCCGATGCAGCCGGCCCTTGCGGTCGGTCAGCTCGACCGCCTCGGCGTCCCAGCCGGTCAGCCGCCCGCCCGCCTTCAGTTCCTGCACCAGAAAGGCGCGGGCGTACATGCGCTCGAGCGACACGGCGTCGCAGCAGCCGATCGCGCGCAGCCGCAGGCGGCCGTTGGCGTCACGCTTGAGGATCAGGCCGGGCACACCCCAAGCGTACCTCCGCCGCGGCCGCGGGTCAGGGAACCACGGTTACGTGCACAACCGGCGAGAAGGCGCCGTTTCGCAGCACCAGCCGGTAGGCCTTGTCCGCCCGCGGGGTCAGATGCAGAACGAACCGGCCCTGGGAGTCCAGGGTCAGCCTGGCCACGCCCACCGTCCAAACGGTCGAGGAGCCGGTCCGGCGCTGGAAGGTGACGGCGGTCGACGGGCGCGGCCATACCCGCCCGGAGATGGTGATCCGGGTGCCGGCGTGGATCGCCCGCTCCGGCCCCTGCAGCGTCACCTGCAGCACCCGGAAGTAGTCGGAGCGCAGCCCCAGCTGAGCTTGCACCGACTCCCCGCTCCACACGTGGTTTCCCGAGGCGTTGTGCAGGGTGAGCGTCAACTCGCGCTGGGACGGGCCGTCCACCGTCTGGTCGATCGACGAGATGGCATTGTGGTACCCGAACAGCCTGGCCAGGCCGGTCGGCGTGCGCGGGCTCTCGATCCACGTGTGGTACGGGTTTCGACCCTCGGCGCGGTCGAACGGATCGCTGACCGGCACCAGGTAGGCGGGGCCGCTGGAGGTGCCCCAGGAGGCCTGCTCTGAGGACGTGCGCCCACCGGAGCTGGACGAGAAGAAGGTGGTCGCGACGGTGCTGCCAGACCAGACAACGATATGGTACGTGTCCTGGACTGCTGCGGTGGACGACGCCTGCTCGTGCTCCAGCGGGCCGTACACCTGGCTGCGGGTATCCGGATAGGCGTCGAACTCGCCGCTCGGGTTGCGGGTGGCGTAGGCGTACGAGCGCGTGGACACGGCCTGTGTGCGCAGGGCCGGTGTGGGCCAACTGGCCGGCATCTCGTTGGGCAGCACGCCCTGCACGTACTGCTCCATCGGCACCACGTTCACGCCATCCAGGGTTGAGCCGTGGCGGATGACCCGCAGCCAGCCGTTCCAGTGGTCGCCGGCGAAGCCCACGCCGACGCTGGAGTCGATGCGCAGCGGCTGGCCCTTGGGGATCACGTCCACCGGCCCGATCAGACCGGTCTCCACCTCCGTGCCGGCGGGCATGCTGAGCACCTGCAGGCGGCCCGGAGTGGTACCCAGCCGCACCCGGTAGGAGCCCGCCGCCAGGGGCGCGCTGGTGGTGCCCGCGCCCTCGTCGCGGATCAGGATCTGGCCGCTGGTGGAGATGTCGAAGTGGGTGCGGCCGGTGGCCATGAGCACCCGCTCGGAGACGCCCGACGACACCGGCGCCAGCGTTGTCCCGGTGAAGTAATGGCGCAGGATCTGGGTGTACGAGTAGCCGTGCAGGGCATAGCCGAGGCTGCCGTACTGCGACATGCCGATGCCGTGGCCCCAGCCATGGCCGACGATCGTGTACAGCGTCCGGGCCGAGGCGGGGACGGCGGTGGCGAGAACGGCCACGAAAGCGGCCACTAGCAATCCGGCCCGTCGGAGCATTCCTCCACCCATCGGTCGCAGCCTTGCGGACCTGGACCGCAACCGCCAGCCTCCAAACGAAACCCTAACAGTGCTCGCGCCGGCCGCCGAGTCCGCCGATAACCTGCCCGGATGGGTCGGCTCCTCAATCGGCTGCCGTCGCCTTGGCGGGCGATCGTGGAAACGGTGCTCACACTGGCCATCGCCGGCGCCATCGCCTGGACCGCGCAGGCCTTCGTGATCAAGCCCTACACGGTGCCGAGCGCCAGCATGGAGCCGACGCTGATGCCCGGCGATTACGTGCTGGCCGACCGCATCAGCCTGGACTTCGAGAACCCGTCCCGCTATCAGATCGTGGTCTTCCACCCACCGCACTGTACGGCCGGCCACAACGCCGACAAGGGGGTCTGCAGCACACCCGACATGAAGTACCGGAACGGCTCGGCCGGCACCACCTTTATCAAACGCGTGATCGGCCTGCCCGGCGACACCGTGTACCCGCAGGGCAGCCACCTGTGGGTGAAGCCGGCCGGCGGCAAGGCTTTCGCCCTGCACGAGCCGTACGTCGAGCACGGGCAGGAGTTGGCCGGCCTGCCGCTGCACCGGATGACCATCCCCAAGGGCTATTACCTGCTGCTGGGCGACAACCGGGCGCTGTCCGACGACTCCCGCGGATGGGGCCTGGAACCCCGCGGCGAGATCATCGGCGTGGCCCAGGTGCGGTACTGGCCGCTGAGCCGAATCGGAGGGCTGTAGCGCCCGAAATCCCGCTCCCTGGGTACACTGGCGCCGGCAAATCGAGTTCCCGGGGGGTTTGGCAGTTGAGGTTGCGACGTTCGTGCCTGGCGGTGCCCGGCTCGTCGGAGAAGATGCTGGCGAAGGCGGCCACGCTGGACGCCGACCAGGTCTTCCTCGATCTGGAGGACGCCGTCTCGCCGCTGGAGAAGGAGGCCTCCCGGGCCACCGTCGTGGCGGCGCTGCTCGAGCAGGACTACTCGCGCATGACGCGGGTCGTGCGCGTGAACGGGATCACAACCAAGTGGTGCCTGGGCGACATCATGGAGGTCGTGTCGGGGGCCGGCCAGTCGCTTGACTGCATCATGGTGCCCAAGGTCGAGGACGCGGCCACGGTGCACTTCGTCGACCACCTGCTGACCCAGCTCGAGGGCCAGCACGGGATCGACCACCGGATCGGCATCGAGGCCCAGATCGAGTCGCCCAAGGGCGTCGTCAACCTGCGCGAGATCGCCACCGCCTCCGACCGGCTGGAGACCATCATCTTCGGCCCCGGCGACTACGCCGCCACGGTCGGCGTGGCGCAGCTGGTGATCGGATCGGTGGATCCGGACTACCCCGGCGATCAGTGGCACTACGCCCTGTCTGCGATCGTCACCACCGCCCGCGCGTTCGGCCTGCAGGCCATCGACGGCCCCTACACCGACATCAAGAACATCGACGAGTACCGGCGCCTGTGCCACCGCGCCCGGCTGGTCGGGTTCGACGGCAAGTGGGTGCTGCACCCGGCTCAGGTGGAGGTGGCAAACGAGGTGTTCACGCCCACCCAGGAGCAGTTCGAGGCGGCCACCCGGCTGCTCGAGGCGTACCACCAGGCGACCACCGTCGACCGCCGCGGCGCGGTCATGCACGAGGGCCAGATGATCGACGAGGCCTCCCGCAAGATCGCCACCGAGGTGGTGGCTCGGGGCCGGGCCGCCGGGCTGGGAGCCGACGCGTGACGACCTCGCTGGACGGGCTGAGCGAGGACCAGCGCGAGATCATCGGGCTGGTCCGCCAGTTCGTGGACGAGCAGGTGATCCCGGTGGCTTCCAAGCTCGAGCACGAGGACGTGTTCCCCGACGAGATCGTGGCCGGCTTGCGCGAAATGGGCATCTTCGGCTTCACCATCCCCGAGAAGTACGGCGGCCTCGGCCTCGATCTGACCACCTATGCGCTGGCGGTGTGCGAGTTCTCGCGCGGCTGGATGAGCGTGTCGGGGATCATCAACACCCACTTCATCGTGGCCAACATGCTGCTGCGCGACGGCACCGAGGAGCAGCGCGAGCGGTTCCTGCCGCGCATGGCCAGCGGCGAGATGCGCTGCGCCTTCTCGATGACCGAGCCCGAGTGCGGATCCGACGTGCAGGCCATACGCTCGCGAGCCGTTCGCGACGGCGACCACTACCTGGTCAACGGCCAGAAGATGTGGGTCACCAACGGCCTTCGCTCGGGCATGGTGGCGACCCTGGTCAAGACCGACCCGGCGGCCGACCCCCCGCACCGCGGCATGAGCTGCCTGCTGATCGAGAAGCAGCCCGGCGCGGCCAAGGAGGGTGGCCTGACCATTCCCCCGCAGCTGCGCAAGCTGGGCTACAAGGGAGTCGAGACCACCGAGCTGGTGTTCGCCGACCACCGCGTGCCGGCGGCCAACCTGCTGGGCGGCGAGGAGGGGCACGGCTTCCAGCAGATGATGTCGGGCATCGAGGTGGGGCGGGTGAACGTGGCCGCCCGCGGCGTCGGCGTGGCTCAGCGGGCGTTCGAGATCGCCATCCGCTACGCCCAGGAACGGGAGGCGTTCGGCCGCCCCATCGCTCGCCATCAGGCCATCCAGTTCAAACTGGCCGAGATGGGTACCAAGATCGAGGCTGCGCGGCTGTTGATGCTGTCGGCGGCGCGCAAGAAGGACGCCGGCGAGCGCTCCGACGTGGAGGCGGGCATGGCCAAGCTGTTCGCCACCGAGATCTGCAACGAGGTGGTGGAGGACTCCCTGCGCATCCACGGCGGCTACGGCTACTCGCAGGAGTACGAGATCGAGCGCCTGTACCGCGACGCGCCGCTGCTTCTGATCGGCGAGGGCACCTCGGAGATCCAGAAACTGATCATCGCCCGCGGCCTGCTGGCCAGGAATCCGCTGTGAGCCGCGAGATCGACGCCCGCGAGACCCGCTTCGGCCGCTACTTCGAGGACTTCGAGGTGGGCGACACCTACCGCCACTGGCCCGGCAAGACCATCACCGAGGCTGACGACCACCTGTTCTGCATGATCACCATGAACCACCACCCGCTGCACACCGACGCCCACTACGCCGAGACCGAGACCCAGTTCGGGCGAAACGTGGTGGTGGGAAACCTGGTCTACTCGCTGGTGCTGGGGATGAGCGTGCCTGACGTGTCGGGCAAGGCCATCGCCAACCTGGAGGTGGAGTCGCTCAAGCACGCGGCGCCGACCTTCCACGGCGACACCATCTACGCCCACACCGTGGTCGTGGACAAGGTCGAGTCGCGCTCCAAGCCCGATCGCGGCGTGGTCACCGTGGAGAGCTTCGGCACCAACCAGCGGGGCGAGGTCGTGTGCGAGTTCCGGCGCAAGGTGCTGGTGCCCAAGCGTCCCGCCGGCTGAGCCGGCTCGCTAGGCTGGCGGATGATGGACCCAGCGATCTCGGTCACGGGCCTGACCAAGCGGTACGGCAGCATGACCGCCGTGGACGGCGTCACCTTCCAGGTCGAGCGGGGCGAGGCGTTCGGCATCCTGGGCCCGAACGGCGCCGGCAAGACCACCACCCTGGAGATGGTCGAGGGGCTGCGCAAGCCCGATGCCGGCGAGATCCTGGTGCTGGGCCAGCCGGTGTGGCCGGACCCGCGCTCGATCCAGCCCCGGATCGGCGTCCAGCTGCAGTCCACGACGCTCTTCGAGATGCTGACCGCGCGCGAGCTGCTGGTGCTGTTCGCGACCTTCTACATCCGGCCGGATGCCGAGGAGCGGGCCGACATCGTGCTACGCGAGGTGGGGCTGGACTCGAAGGCCGGCGACTATGCGGTCAACCTGTCGGGCGGCCAGCAGCAGCGGCTGGCGATCGCGCTGGCGCTGGTGCACGACCCCGAGATCGTGTTCCTGGACGAGCCCACCACCGGCCTCGACCCGCAGGCTCGACGCAACCTGTGGGACGTCATCCGCTCGATCAACGGCGAGTTCGGTAAGACGGTGGTGCTGACCACGCACTACCTGGAGGAGGCCGAGGAGCTGTGCGACCGGGTGGCCATCATGGATGAGGCACGGGTGGTCGCGATGGACACCCCGGCCGGCCTGATCGCCTCGCTGGACGCGGACGCGCGCGTCTCCTACACCGACGAGGGCGGCGAGCACACGGTGTACGTGAAGGACGCCCAGGCCACCGTGCTGGAGGTGCTGGATCGGGCCCGCTCGCACGGCTCGACCATACGCAACCTGGCGGTCAAGGGCGCCGACCTGGAGGATGTGTTCCTGAACCTGACCGGCAGGGAGTACCGGGAATGAACCTGCACCGCTTCCTGGCCACCACGGTCGCCCAGATCAAGATGACCTTCCGGCGGCGGATCACGCTGTTCTGGTCGCTGCTCTTCCCGATGATCCTGATGACCCTGCTGGGCCTGCTGTTCGGACGCTCGGTGAGCGCCGGGGAGGTGGCGGTCGTGCCGGTCAACGCCGCGGGCCCGGCGGCCGTGGTGGCGGTGCTCGAGCAGACCAAGGGCCTAACCGTGAAGACCTCGGCCACCGCCAGCCAGGCCATCGCCCAGGTCAAGAACGGCGACCGCGACGCGGCCGTGATCTTCGCGCCCAAGGGCGGCGGCGCCTACGCGGTCAAGCTTTACACGTCCAACACCTCGGCCGATCAGGCCGGGATCATCAAGGGCATCGTGCTGGGTGCCTCAGACGGCGTGTCTGTGGCCGCCACCGGCAAGCCGCCTGCACTCAGCTTCGAGCCGCAGTCGGTCGACTCTTCCTCGCTCACCTACATCGACTTCCTGCTGCCGGGCATCCTCGCCCTGTCGATCATGATCTCGGCGGTGATCGGGCTGGCCACGGTGATGGTGCACTGGCGCCAGCGCGGCGTGCTGCGCCGGCTCAAGCTGACCCCGATCCCGCTGGCGGAGTTCTTCGCCGCCCGCATCACCGCATCGCTGTCGGTGGCGGTGCTGCAGGTGGCGGTGCTGCTGGTGTTCGGCCGGGTGGCCTTCGGAGTGCACATCTCGACCACCGCCTGGGCGGCCGTGCCGGTTGCCCTGGCCGGCTGCCTGTGCTTCCTGGCCATGGGCTTTGCGATCGGCTCGGTGGTGTCCAACCCGGAGACCGGCGACGCCGTCTCCAACGTCATCACCAACCCCATGATGTTCCTGTCGGGGACGTTCTTCCCGGTCTCGGCGATGCCGTCGGTGGTGCAGCAGATCGCCAAGGTGCTGCCGCTCTATTACATGGCGAACGGCCTGCGCGACACCACCGTGCGCGGGCTCTCGATCACGCACGTGCTGGGCGATATCGGCGTGCTGTTGGGCGCCACGGCGCTGCTGGCGGTAGTGGCGTTTCGCACCTTCCGCTGGGAGCCGTCGACCTGACCGGCCGGCACAGGTTCGTCTAACGTCCCGGCCGGGAACCACCCAGAAGCACACACGGCGGAGGGCCGATCATGCGCTATGACAACGTGATCGTTGGCGGGGGCTTGGCGGGCGGCATGATCGCCCAGGAGTACCGCGAGCAGGGCGGCGACGGGTCGCTGCTTCTGGTCACGCGGGAGCCGCACCACCCGTATCACCGGCCGCCGCTGACCAAGGGCTACCTGCGCGGCGAGGCGCCGCTGACGGAGGTGTTCATGCACGCCGACGAGTGGTGGTCGGAGCAGAAGGTGGAGGTGCGCACCGAGACCGAGGCGGCATCAATCGACCCCGGCGCACGCACCGTGACGCTGGTCAGCGGGGAGCGCATCGAGTACACCAACCTTGCGCTGGCCACGGGGGCCACGCCGCGGCTGCTGCCGGACACGGTCAGCATCCGCACGCTGGACGACTCCGATCGGGTGGCCGCCGTGCTGGAGAAGGGAAGCGGGCATCTGGGGGTGATCGGGGGCGGCTTCATCGGCGTGGAGGCGGCCGCCAGTGCCCGCATGAAGGGTTTTGATGTGACCATGGCGGTGCCAGAGTCGGTGGTCTGGGAGCACCTGTTCGGAGCCGAGGTGAGCGTCTACTTCCAGCGCCACCTGGAGCAGCACGGCGTGCGCGTGCTGGTCGGCCGCACCGAGCTGCCGCCGGACTCCTATGACCTGGTGCTGGCCGGGATCGGGGTCACGCCCAACGTCGAGCTGGCCGAGGCGGCCGGGCTCGAGGTGGACAACGGGGTGCTGGTGGACGAGCGGCTGCGGGCGACGGCCGGGGTGTGGGCGGTCGGCGACATCGCCAACTATCAGAGCGTCGTGCACGGCCGCCGGCTGCGGGTGGAGCACTGGGACGTGGCCCTGAACCAGGGCTCCTACGTCGGCCGCACGTGGGCCGGCAAGGAGGACGAGCCCTACCAGGTGGTGCCGTACTTCTTCTCCGACATCGGCGACTGGACGTGGTTCGAGTATGTCGGCCCGGGCAAGGGTGCGGTGGACGTGCGCGGATCGATGGACGACGACGACTTCGTCGCCTACTACACCGACGAGGACGGCGCCCTCACCGCATGCCTGGGGGTCAACCGGTCAGACGAGGTGAACGCGGCCAAGGAGCTGATCGCCCAGCGCAAGGGCGCGCCGGCGGCGTGACCGCCAACCAGCCCGGCTAGGCGACCGAGAAGGCCGGTTCCAGCGATCGCCGGTAGATGGCGATCTCCTCGACCGTCACCAGCGGCAGCGAGTGGCGCCGGCAGAACGCCGTCAGTTGCGGTCCGCGGGCCATGGTGCCGTCGTCGTTCATGACCTCGCACAGCACGCCGGCCGGGCGCAGGCCGGCCAGCCGGGTGAGGTCGACGGCGGCCTCGGTCTGGCCGCGGCGCTCGAGCACTCCGCGCGGACGGGCCCTCAGCGGGAAGACATGGCCGGGCCGACACAGATCCGCCGGGCCGGTGGTTGGCGCTGCCGCAACGCGGATCGTGTGCGCCCGGTCGGCGGCCGAGATGCCGGTGGTGACCCCGCTTGCGGCCTCGATCGAGACGGTGAAGCCGGTCATGTCCGACCCCTCGTTGGCGGGCACCATCAGCGGCAGTTCCAACTCGTCGCAGCGCTCGGCGGGCAGCGACAGGCAGATCAGGCCGCGGGCCTGGCAGGCCATGAAAGCGATCTTGTCGGCGCTCACCAGCTCGGCCGCCATGCACAGGTCGCCCTCGTTTTCGCGGTCGGGGTCGTCGCACACCACCACCATGCCCCCCGCGCGAAGCTGGCGGAGTGCTCGCTCCAGCGACTCGGGGAGTTGTGGAACGGCGCTCACCGGCGCTGGACTATACCGCAGCCCGGAGTAGGCAAACACCGGTTCCCCCGCTAGCATGAGTGCAGGGCCCTCGTAGGGATCAGCATGCTCCGACGTCTCACCGCACCGACCATCGCACTCGCCGCCGCCGCTCTGGCGCTGGCTGGCGCGGGCTGCGGCGGGGCCACCGGCGCCACGGGCGACGGAGGCGTCGGTACCGCTGCGCGGGCCTTCCCGGCCCATCCGCTGGCCTTCGTGGACGTGAACCTCGACCGCGGTTCGGCCGCCTGGAAGCAGGCCGAGGCGGTGGGCCGCCGGTTCCCCGGCTGGAGCAAGCTGATGTCGCAGCTCACCTCGCGGCTTGAGGGAAGCTCGGGGCACGGCGTCAACTTCGCCAAGGACGTGCAGCCGTGGCTGGGCAACCAGGCCGCCATCGCCGTCACCGGCGTCAACATCTTCAGCCACGCGCACCCGGTCAGCGTCGGCGCCTATGTCGCCGTCACCGACGAGGGCGCGCTGAAGAGCGACATGTCCGCTCTGCACGAGACGCCGGACGGCAGCTACCAGGGCTTCGCGCTGTACCGTGGACACGGCTCAAACGAGCTGGCTGCGGTCGGCAAGGGCGCGCTTCTGGTCGCCAACAACGTCACCACGCTGCACCAGCAGATCGCCGCCTGGAACGGTGGCCCCAACCTGGCCGGCCAGGCAGGCTTCACCAAGGCGATGGCGGCGCTGCCGCCCAACAGCCTGATCAGCGCCTATGCCGACGGCGTCAAGATCGGGCAGATCGCATCCCTGGCCGCCATGTCGGCGCTGCCCTCGGGGATCTCCGGCCAGGCGCCTCAGGCCGGGCAGATGCAGAGCATGATGAAGGGCCTGCAGTCGATCGGCTCGCTGACCGCGTCGTTCGGCGCCGACAACGGCGGGCTGCGGCTGACGTTCAACGCCACTCCGGCCGCCGGCCATCAACTGCCGGAGCAGCTGACCGGCACCGGCGATGCGGCCCAGACGCTGCTGGCCGACGTGCCTGCCAACGCCTTCGCCTACCTGGGCGGCGGCGCGCCCAGCGGCATCCTCAGCAAGTCCGAGCCGCAGCTGTCCGCAATGCTGCAGATGGCCGCCGGCCTGAGCTGGAAGAAGGACATCGTGCCGCTCCTAACCGGCCGGGTGGCGGCCTACGCCGGCCCCGGCGCGCCGGTCACCGCCGCGCTCATGCTGAAGCCCGCCGATCCGGCGGCCGCGGCAGCGGCCATGAGCCGGATCACCGCGGCCATAAGCCGCAAGGACCACAAGCTGCACTTCCACTGGCTGCCCGGCCACAAGGGCCAGGTGGCCGTCGTCCAGCACGGCCTGCGCATCGGCTGGCACCGGGTGGGCGACGTGATCGCCATCTCCAACAGCGCAACGGCCGGCGGCCCGCAGGCGTCCCCGCTGACCACCAATGCGCTCTTCCAGACGGTCGCTCACGAGGCCGGACTGCCCGAGCAGGTCTCGTCGCTTGGCTACTTCTCCGTCCCCAGCCTGCTCTCTGCGCTGCCAATGGGCGGCTCGCACAGCGCCATCCTCAGCCACCTCGGCGGTCTGCTGTTGTGGACATCGGTGGACGGCTCGGGCGCGCACTTCACCGCCTTCCTGAGCGTCCGCTAGCAGCCGGTTAGATCTGCGCGGCAGAGGCCGGCCGGTACTCGCCGAACACCGCCCGCAGCGCGCCGCAGATCTCGCCCAGCGTGGCGTCGGCGCGCACCGCGTCGAGGATCGCCGGCATCATCGAGTCGGCGCCGGCGGCAACCTGTGCCAGATGGTCGAGTGCCACCCGCGCCGCATCGCCGTCACGGTTGGAGCGCAGCTCGTCCAACGACCGCTGCTGATCGCGGGCCAGTTCAGGCGGGACGTCGAAGCGCTCGGGCTGGGGCGCCTCGCCGTCGGTGAAGGCGTTCACGCCGACAACAATCTCCTCGCCGCGCTGCAGCCGCTGCTCGCGGGCGTAGGCCTCGTCGGAGATCAGCGCCTGATAGAAGCCGGCCTCGATTGCGGCCACCGCGCCGCCCATCTCGTCGATCCGCTCGATCAGGGCGCGGGCCTCGGCCTCCAGCTGTGTGGTCAGCCGCTCGACATGCCAGGAGCCACCCAGCGGATCGGCCACGCCGGTGATCCCGAACTCGTGCTGGAGCATCTGCTGGGTGCGCACCGCCAGCGTCTGGGCGTGCTGCGTGGGGATGGCGATCGCCTCGTCGAAGCAGGACAGGGCCATCGACTGCACTCCGCCCAGCGCGGCGGCCAGGGCCTGGATGGCGGCTCGCACGATGTTGTTCTCGGGCTGCTGCAGGGTGAGCGTCGATCCGGCCGTCTGGGTGTGCGTGCGCAGCATCATCGAACGCGGGTCGCGGGCCTCGAAGCGGTCGCGCATGACGCTCGCCCACAGCCGCCGCAACGCTCGGTACTTGGCGATCTCACCGAAGAAGTCCATGTGCGTGTTGAAGATCCACGAGAGCCGGGGGGCAAAGCTGTCCACGTCCACCCCCCGCTGCACCACCGCGTCGATGTAGGCGATCGCGTTTGCCACCGCGAAGCCCATCTCCTGGGCGGCTGTGCAGCCCGCCTCGCGCATGTGGTAGCCGGACAGCGAGATGGCGTTGAAGCGCGGCGCCTGGTCGGCACACCAGGCGATCAGGTCGGCGGCCAACCGCAGCGACGGCACCGGCGGGTAGATGTAGGTGCCGCGTGAGACGTACTCTTTGAGTACGTCGTTTTGGGCCGTTCCGCGGATCAGCGAGGGATCCCGGCCCTGCCGCTCGCAGGCCACGTGGTACATGGCCACCAGCACCGCGGCCGGGGCGTTGATGGTCATCGAGGTGGACACCTCGTCCAGCGGGATGCCATCGAACATCCGCTCCACATCCCGCACCGAGTCGATCGCCACCCCCACCCGGCCGACCTCGCCCAAAGCCCGCGGGTCGTCCGAGTCGAGGCCCATCTGGGTGGGCAGGTCGAACGCGGCCGACAGCGCCGGCTGGCCCTGCCCCAGCAGGTACCGGAAGCGGCGGTTGGTCTCCTCGGCGGTGCCGAAGCCGGCGTACTGGCGGATCGACCACGGCCGGCCGGCGTACATATCGCGGTGGATGCCGCGCGTGTACGGGTACTCGCCCGGGTCGCCCAGGTCGCGGTCGTAGTCCAGCGGCGCGTCCTCCGGCCGGTCGAAGCTGCGCCCGTCTGCACTCACGCCGACCGCCCCTCGCCCTCCCGCTGGGCGCCCACCAGCACCACCATCTTGCCGACGTGGCTGTTCTCCTTCATCAGTTGGTGCGGCAGCGGACACTCGGTCCACGGGAACACCCGCGACAGCACCGGCCGGATCTTGCCCTCGGCGATCAGCCTGTTGGCCCGCTGGCACTGATAGGCGTTTGCGAAGTGGCTGCCCAGGATCGTCTTCTGGCGCATCCACAGGTAGCGCACGTCGAAGTCCAGCGTGAAGCCGGAGGTGGCGCCGCAGATGACGATCTTGCCGAAGGTCTTGCACACGAAGACGCTGGTGAAGAAGGTGGCCGCGCCCACGTGCTCGAAGACGACATCGCAGTCGGCGCCGCCGGTCAGCTCCCGGATGGCCTTGCCGAAGCGCTTGATCTCGTCGAAGTTGCGCTCGCCGGTGTCGGGGTCGTGCAGTGCGAACTCGCGCCGGTCGATGACCGCATGGGCGCCCAGCTCGCGCACCAGCTGCACCTTGTCGTCGGAGGAGACGACGGCGATGGCGTTGGCGCCGTACAGCTTGCACAGCTGCACCGCGAAGCTGCCCAGGCCGCCGCCCGCGCCCCAGATCAGCACGTTGTCGCCGGCTTCGATCTGGGCCCGGTCGACCAGCATGCGGTAGGCCGTGAAGTAGGTCAGCCCGTAGGAGGCGGCCTCCTCCCAGCTGAGCGCAGGAGGCTTGGCCAGGAGCTGCTGGGATTGCACCTTGCACAGCTCGGCGAACGAGCCCCAGTTGGTCTCATAGGCCCAGATCCGCTGCTGGGTGCAGGCCATCGGGTCAAGCCCGTTGCACTCGGCGCACTCACCGCAGCTCTGGTTGCAGTGGATGACGACCTCGTCGCCGGGCTTCCACCGGGTCACCCCCGGGCCCACCCGCTCGACGATCCCCGAGGCATCGGAGCCGGCGATGTGGAAGTCGTAGCCGGTGTAGCGGAAGATGGACACCGGCAGCCCCAGCGACGCCCACACGCCGTTGTAGTTGACGCCGGCAGCCATCACCCGCACCAGCACCTCGCCGGGGCCGGGCTCGGGCACCTCGATTCGCTCCAGCTGCATGGCGTCCTTGGGGTCGCCCAGCCGGTCGGGACGGATCACCCACGCCTCCATCGTCTCCCCCGCGACCATAACCCAGTCTACCCTCGAGGCATCGTCGCCCGGCCCCGCATGCAGCTCAGCCGGCCGCCCTGGCCAGCCTGTGCGAGCGCCGCAGCTCGCGCACGCCGGCGGCGGCCAGCTGCCCACAGGCGGCCTTGATGTCGTTGCCATGCGAGCGCCGGTAGCTGGCCTCCAGGCCATGGGCGGCCAGCACGGCCGCGAACCCGGCCACCCTCTCGGGCGGCGAGCCGCGGTAGCCGGCTCCGGTCGGGTTGTACGCGATCAGGTTGACGTGGAAGCCCTCCGGGCCGAGCAGTTGGGCCAGCTGGCCGGCGTGCCCGTCGGTGTCGTTGACGCCGTCCAGCAGCAGGTACTCGATGAACACCCGGCGACCGGTGTGCTCGCGGTAGCCGCGGCAGGCGGCCATCAGCTCGGCCAGCGGATAGCGGCGGGCCACCGGCATCAGCGTGCGCCGCAGCTCGTCGTTGGGGGCGTGCAGCGAGAGCGCCAGCTTGACCTGCAGCGGCTCTTCGGCCAGCCGCTGGATGCCGGGCACCCAGCCGGCGGTGGAGATGGCGATCCGGCGAGCGCCCAGCCCGAAGCCGTCGGGATCGTTCAGGAGCCGGCAGGCCTCGAGCACAGCGTCGTAGTTCAGGAACGGCTCGCCCATCCCCATCATGACCACGTTGGAGACGCGCTCACCGGCGTCACGCAGCAGCCGCCCGAGCACCAGCACCTGCTCCAGGATCTCGCCCCCGGTCAGGTTCCGGCCCAGGCCCATGTCGCCCGTTGCGCAGAAGGTGCAGGCCAGCGGGCAGCCTGACTGAGACGACACACACACGGTGCGACGGCCGGCATGCTGCATGCCAACCGACTCGACCGGAAAGCCATCGCCGGTGGTGAAGCGCAGCTTGATCGTGCCGTCGGCGGCGTCCTGGCGCTCGGCCTGCGCCAGCTCTCGCAGCGGCAGCTCGCCGGCCAGCCTGCGCCGCAGCTCGGCGGGCAGCTCGGTCATCTCGGCATAGTCCTGGGCCAGGCCGCGCGTGGCGCACGCGTACACCTGCCGGAACCGGTAGGCCGGCAGGCCTCGATCGGTTAGGGAGGCCCGGAGCTGGGGAAAATCCATAGTGGTAGTGTGACTGGAAACCGCTTCGGAGGTACCACCGTGCAAACCAAGCTGCGCAAGGACAAGGTGGCGGAGACCGTCAGCCCACTGGTGAGCAGGATCGCGAGCGACGACGAACTGCGCGCGCATGCCAAGACTGCACTCGACTCCGCCCGCTCGATTTACCACAAGATCCAGTCCGACGGGCCACGCGACGCCGCTCGCAACAAGGACGTGCAGGACGAGGTCATGAAGGCCGCCACCGAGATCCGCCATACGGCCCGGCGGCTGGCCGAGAACAAGCCGGCGGCGACCAAGAAGCGTCATGGCTTCCGCAAGCTGCTGATCGGCTCGGCGCTGGTCGTGGGCGCGATCGCTGCGTCCAAGAAGCTGCTGCACCGTGACGAGGACGAGTTCGACTACGAGCCGTAAACCGCGGCGCTAGGGGCACCCGTGTCGGACGGCACTCAGCCGACCTCGATCGACGTGCTGCTCGACGAGGGCAGGACGTTTCCGCCACCCGCTGAGTTCACCGCACAGGCGATCATCAGCGACGAGTCCGTGTACGAGCGGGCGGCCAGCGACCTGGAGGGGTTCTGGCTGGAGATCGCCCGCGAGGCGCTGGAGTGGTCGACGCCACCCACCGAGTCACTGGTGTGGGATCCGCCGCACTGCACCTGGTTTGCCGACGGCCGCCTGAACATCTCGGCCAACTGCCTCGACCGGCACGTGCAGGCCGGATACGGCGACAAGGTGGCCTACCACTATGTGCCCGAACCGCAGGACGAAGAGCCCCGAGCGATCAGCTACGCCGAGCTGCTCGAGCAGGTGTGCCAGTTTGCCGGCGCCCTGGCCGAACTGGGCGTCGGCAAGGGCGACGTGGTCGGGCTCTACATGGGCATGGTGCCGGAGCTGCCGGTGGCCATGCTGGCCTGCGCCCGCCTGGGCGCGCCGCATGTGGTCGTCTTCGGCGGCTTCTCGTCGGAGTCCCTGGGCGAGCGGCTGGCATCCACCGAGGCCAAGCTGCTGGTGACCCAGGACGAGGCCTGGCGCAAGGGCGGCCGGGTGCCGCTGAAGCAGACCGCCGACGGGGCGTTGGAGCTGGCTCCCACCGTCAAGCACACCATCGTGCTACGGCGCACCGGAGCCGCGGTGCCGTTCACACCCGGCCGCGACGTGTGGTGGCACGACGCGGTCGAGGGCAAGCCGCGCGAGTTCCCGGCCGAGCCGATGGAGGCCGAGCACGTGCTGTTTGCGCTGCACACGTCCGGCACCACCGCCAAGCCGAAGGCGGCCGTGCACACCTCGGGCGGGTATCTGACCTACGTCGCCACCACCCACCGCTGGATCTTCGACATCCACGACGACGACGTGTACTGGTGCGCGGCCGACGTCGGCTGGGTGACCGGCCACAGCTACATCGTCTACGGGCCGCTGGCCAACCGCACCACCAGCGTGCTGTACGAGGGTGACCCGATGTACCCGGACGCCTCTCGCCACTGGCAGATCGTGGAGCGCTACGGCGTGCGCCAGTACTACACGGCGCCGACCCTGATCCGGGCCTTCATCAAGGCCGGCAGCGAGCTGCCGGCGGCGCACGACCTGAGCTCACTCAAGCTGCTGGGCTCGGTCGGCGAGCCGATCAACCCGGAGGCCTGGGTGTGGTACTGGCAGCACATCGGCGGCGGCCGCTGCCCGATCGTGGACACCTGGTGGCAGACAGAGACCGGCGGCATCCTGATCGCGCCGCTGCCGGGTCTGACCACCGCCAAGCCGGGCTCCGCCAGCCGCCCCTTCCCCGGCATCGAGGCAGCCGTTGTTGACGACAACGGCAACCCGGTGGAGCCCGGGCGGGGCGGTTACCTGGTCATCAAGCGGCCCTGGCCGGGCATGTTCCGGACGCTGTACAAGGATGACGAGCGGTACGTCTCCAACTATTTTTCGCGCTTCAACGAGCGCACCTACTTCCCCGGCGACGGATCCCGCCAAGACGAGGATGGCGATTTCTGGCTGCTGGGCCGGGTGGACGACGTGATGAACGTGTCCGGCCACCGGCTGTCCACCATCGAGCTGGAGTCGGCCTTGGTCGAGCACCCGGCGGTGGCCGAGGCTGCCGCCACCGCCGCCCCCGATCCGCTGACCGGCCAGACGCCGCTGTGCTTCGCACTGCTGCGCTCCGGCTTCGAGCCGAGTGACGAACTGGAGGCTGAGCTGCGGGAATGGATCGGCACCAAGATCGGCAAGATCGCCCGGCCCAAGGCGGTGATCATCGTGGACGACCTGCCCAAGACCCGATCCGGCAAGATCATGCGCCGGCTGCTGCGCGATATCGCCGAGGGCCACGACCTGGGCGACACCACCACCCTTCGCGACCCGGCCGTGGTTGACGATCTGAAGACCCGCGCCGACGCGGTGCTGGGCCACTCGGGCTGACCCGGTAACGAGCCCGTATCCGCGCGCCCGGGAGGCCGTCGAACCACTGGACTCGCGCTGCCCGATGGCGAGTCGTCGCTGACCGCCCAGCAGCGATGCCGATGCCAGCCGTCTACTCGGTCGAGCGCGGTTCCTGACCGCGTTCGGGGCGAAGCGCGCGGTACGCGAGCTGGCAGGCCACCAGCACCAGCAGTCCCGCGAACAGCCGGCGCAGCAGGCTGTTGGGAAGCGAGGTCGCGACCAGCTCCCCGAGTTTCGCCGTGGGCAGCGACGCCACCCCGACCACGATCGCATCCCGCCAGCGCACGCCTCCATACCCGGTCTGGCGCCACGCGCCCATCGCGATCACCGGCACCATGGCCGCCAGCGAGGTGGCAACGGCCACGTGTGTCGAGTGGCCGAGGAAGATCAGCGTGGGCACGAACACGATCCCGCCGCCGACCCCGAACAGAGCCGACAGAACCCCGGCCATCGCGCCCAGCAGGACAGCTGCGATCTGATGGCTCATGCGGCCAGCTTGATTGCTGTCAGAAGCAGGAAGGCGGCGAATGCCAGCACCACCGGGCGGGCGGCGACCCGCTGATGAAGCCAGGCGCCGGCCACCGCGCCGACGGTCGCCGGCAGCCCGATCAGGGCGGCGTCCCCCCAGGCAACACTCCCGGCCTGGGCGTGGGAGGCGCCGGCGGCCACGGCCGTGAACAGCATGGCCGCCAGCGACGTGGCCATGGCCGACTTGGGCGGGTAGGCGGCGCCCACCACCAGCATGGGCACGATCACGATCCCGCCGCCGACCCCGAACACCCCCGCCAGGAACCCCGCCACCAGCCCGGTGGCGACCAGGGTCGGGACGCGTCGGGGCACGGTCGGTATTGTTGCAGCCGTGGACGAGCGGCTGGTCCGGCTGGTTGCCCCGCTGGTCGCCGATCCCAGGCGCAGCGCCATCGTGTGCGACATCGACGGCACGCTGGCGCCGATCGTGTCCAGCCCCGACCGGGCGCATGTCCCGCGGGGCACGCTGCGACTGCTGGAGCGGCTGGCCGGGATGTACGGGCTGGTGGCCTGCGTGACCGGGCGACCGGCCGCTCAGGCCCGCCGCCTGGTGCCGGTCGAGACCGTCGCCATCTCCGGCAACCACGGCCTGGAGGTGTGGCGCGACGGAGCCGTTCACCTGGCGCCGCAGGCCGCCAAGCACTACGACGCCGTACGCCGCTCGTTGGTGCTGTGCCAGAACGACCCCCTGCTGCCGGAGCTGGGATGCCAGGTCGAGGACAAGGGCATCACCTTCAGCATCCATTTCCGAAACTCACCGCGGGTGGATCACGCCATGCGCTACCTGGAGGCGCAGATCGTGCCCAAGTTGGAGCGCGACGGTCTGACCGCCTCGTTCGGGCGCATGGTGCTGGAGGTGCGCCCGCCGGTTGCCCTGGACAAGGGCACCGCGGTGCGCCGCC
Organism: uncultured Actinomycetes bacterium; assembly: GCA_963744065.1. Lineage (GTDB taxonomy): Bacteria > Actinomycetota > Thermoleophilia > Gaiellales > JAICJC01 > DASUHT01. The sequence continues at coordinate 179,622 of CAVUSN010000001.1, forward strand.
TGCGCGGCCGCAAGCGGATCACCGAGCTGCTCTTCTGCGGCGACGACCGGGGCGACATCGACGCCTTCCACGAGGCCACTGTGCGGGTGGCGGTGCGCTCACCGGAGGCGCCGGCGGAGCTGCTCGACCTGGCCGACGCGGTGCTGGACAGCCCGCGCGAGGTGGCCGAGTTGCTCGAGCATCTGGCGGTTGGTCCGGCAAAGTGACCGGCCTCGACGCTGGGCAGGTCGCCCGGCTGAGCCGGCGGTTCGGGCCACCCGCAGTGTGGCAGCCGACTGTGCATCTGACCGAGCACGACCAGGGCGTGCTGCGACTGGGCGGCGCCGGCCGCCGGCACGACGTGACCTTCGCCGTGCTCGATTCCAACAGCCAGGTGGCGGTGATCCGGCCGACCCGCTTTCCCCCCGGGGCGTGGCGGATCCCGTCAGGCGGGATCCGGGCCGGCGAGGCGATCGAGGATGGCATCCAGCGGGAGGCCCTCGAAGAGCTGGGCATCGCGATCGAGCTGACCGGCTACCCGCTGGTGACCCGGACCCAGTTCGTCCGCCAGGATGGAGGCAAGCTGCGCTGGACGTCGCACGTGGTGACGGCCCGGCCGCGGGCTGACACAAATCTGGCGCCGCGGGACCGAACCGAGGTGGCGGAGGCGACCTGGATGGGGTTCGAGCAGTTGACCGGGCCGGTGGCCAGCGTGTTGCGCGAGGGGCCCGGCGGGTTGCGCCGCTATCGGGCAGACCTGCACGACCGGCTGGCACGGTTGCTCGCCGTCCCCGAGGCACGTAGGCTCGAAGAGTGATCACCCAACCGCTGATCTGCGTCGAGGCCGCCCGCGGCGAGCTCGAGTCCGACGCAGTTGGAGCGGTGGACGTGTTTCGCGCGCTCGACCGTCAGTTCTTCTGGGCCGACTGCGTGATGTTGGCGGCCGAGGACGGCGAGTCCGTGCTCTCCGGCGAGATCGTCGCCGCGCCCGCCCGCTGACCGTTGACTCGCGCCTTGCGGCTGTAGACTCATGGCATGCGGCAGCCGCGTGGGACTCCCAGCCTTCTTGTGGTGGCGCTCGCCGCCGCAGGGATCTACACGCTCGCGGTACAGCCATGGCGTGACCGCCCCCACCGGCAGCGGCTGACGGTGATCGGACTTTCGGTCGAACACGCGTCCGCCGCCGGGGCCGCTCCCGGGACCGCTCAGGTGTCAGCGGTATCCCGGGGTGTCGCTGACGATCAAGCTGTCGGACACCCGGATCCTGCTGTACTCGCAATGCCAGGTTCCGCGGGAGCTGCTGCCGGTCGTGCGCGCCCTGCGCCCCCTTGGAGGCTGGCCACGTGCCGCCTCCAGCTGACCGTTCGCCACATCGACACCATCGGGTAACCGGCCGGTCGCCCCTGTGAAGACGGGCCGGGCCTAGCCTGTCATCGGCAGCTGGGAGGGGGCCGTTCTGCGGGGGACCGGCCCCTCCCCAAGCCTCACGGCTTGAGCAGCTTGCGGGCTTCTGCCCAGTCGCGGGTGTTCACCACCAGCTCCGGCGGCGCCCACCCGCGGCGGGCGTTCATGACCCCGAACGGCATGTACCCGAGCGCCTCGGTGGAGTGCGCGTCGGTGTCGATCGAGAGCCGGGCGCCGGCCTGCACGGCCAGCCGCACGTGGCTGTCGCGCAGATCCAGCCGGTTGGGCTGAGCCGATACCTCGAGCACCGTCCCGGTCTCGATGGCCGTCGCAACCACCTGCTCGATATCCAGCGGGCGCGGCTCGCGGACGCCGATCATGCGGCCCGTGGGGTGGCCGAGGATGTGCATGTGCGGGTTTCGCATCGCCTCGCACACGCGCTTGGTCTGATCGGCTTCGGACAGCCGGTGGCCCGCGTGCACACTCGCCACCACCACGTCCAGTTCGGCCAGCAGCTCGTCGGAGTAGTCCAGCGAGCCGTCCTTGAGGATGTCCACCTCGCAGCCCACAAGCAGCGTGAAGGCGGGCTCGAGCTCGGCCGCCAGCGTCCGCACGCGTTCGATCTGGGCCCGCAGGCGGCCGGCATCCAGCCCCATCCCGAAGCCGACGGCCGGCGAGTGGTCGGTGATTGCCAGGTACGAATACCCGCGGCCGATGGCCGCGTTCACCATCGCCTCCAGCGTGGCCTTGCCGTCGCTCCAGTCGGTGTGCGCGTGCAGGTCCCCGCGGATCTGCGCGAGCTCGACCAGCTCGGGCAGCCCACCGCCGCGGGCGGCGGCCAGTTCACCGCGGTTCTCCCGCAGCTCCGGCGGGATCCACGGCAGCCCCAGCCGCTCATACACCTCGGTCTCCTCGGCGGCGCGATCGACCACGCCGGTTTCGACGTGCTCAATGCCGTGCTCCGACACCTTCAGCCCTGCCCGCACCGCCGCCTCGCGCAGGGCCACGTTGTGCTCCTTCGACCCAGTCAGGTGCTGCAGCAGGTTGCCGTAGCAGGCGGGGTCGATCATACGCAGCTCGACCCGGGTGCCATCGTGGGCGCGGGCGGCCACCAGCGAGTCGCCGGTCGACTCCAGCTCCGCCACCCACTCACCGGCGGCAAACGCCTCGGCCACCGCCGGGGCGTCGGTCACGGCGGCCACCAGGTCGACGTCCTTGGCCGTCTCCGCGAACCGCCGCAGGCTGCCGGCGACATCGCAGCGGACGACACCGGGCAGGCCGCGCAGGCTCTCGGCGATGCCCTCGGCGAACGGCCGCAGGCGGGCGACCGACACCCGCTGGCGAACCGGCGTCGCCTTTTCGGCCAACCCCTCGAGGATCACCTCCTCGGTCTTCTCGCCCAGCCCCGGAAGCTTGCGGATGCGGCCTTCCCGGGCAGCCGAGCGCACGTCCTCAACCGTGCGCACGCCCAGGTCGGCGAAGATCCGCTTGGCTGTCTTGGGGCCGATGCCGGAGATCCGCATGACCGGCACGATGCCGGGCGGATTGCGGTCGACCAGCTTGCGCAGGGCGGCGATGTCGCCCGTCTCCGCCAGCTCCTTGACCTTGTCGGCGATGGTCGAGCCGACTCCCGGCAGTGAGGTCAACCGGCCCTGCTGGGACAACCGCAGCACCGACTCCGGCGTCTCCCGCAGCGCCTTGGCCGCCCGCCGGTAGGCGAGCACCCGGTACACCACCGCACCCTCGAGCTCCAGCAGGTCGGCCAGCAGGTCGAATCGCTCGGCGATATCCGCGTTTCGCAGTTCAGCCGCCACTGCAGGCCATTCTACGGGCTGCCGATATGCTCTCTGCACGTGCCCGACCGGTTCCTGATCGTGCTCCCGACCTATAACGAGCGCGAGAACCTGCCCCGGCTGCTGGAGGCGCTGGAGGCCCAGCGGGAGCAGACGCCGATGCCCGGCGACGTACTGGTCGTGGACGACGGGTCGCCGGACGGCACGGGCGCGCTGGCGGACGAGTTCGCCGCCGCGCACCCGTGGGTGCAGGTGCTGCACCGAACGACCAAGCAGGGCCTGGGCCGGGCCTATGTGGCCGGGTTCCGCTGGGCGCTGGAGCGCGAGTACTCCCACGTGCTGGAGATGGACAGCGACCTGTCGCACCCGCCTGAGGCCGTGCCGCGGCTGCTGCGCGCGTGTGAGCACGCAGACCTGGTGCTGGGCTCGCGCTACGTGCCCGGCGGCGGCGTGGTCGGATGGCCGGCCCACCGGCGCTTGATCTCGCGCGGCGGATCGTTGTACGCCCGCAAGTGGCTGGGGGTGGGCGTGGCGGACCTGACCGGTGGCTACAAGTGTTTCCGGCGCTGGGTGCTGGAGGCGCTCGACCTGGATGCGGTGCACGGCCAGGGCTACGTGTTCCAGATCGAGCTGACCTACCGCACACTGCGTATGGGCGGCCGCGTGACCGAGGTGCCGATCGTGTTCTGTGACCGCACGCTGGGCGAGTCCAAGATGAGCGCGGGCATCGTGTTCGAAGCCGTCTGGCAGGTGCCGCTGCTGCGCCTGCGTGCGCTCGGCGGCAAGCTCGAGCCGCGCGGCCAGCGCGACCCGGCGGCGGCCGGTTAGCGGCCCGGATTCGGCCCAGGCCGGGTCGCTATACTCGGCGGCAGACGAGATAAGGAGCCACCAGTGAGCGAGAGCATGGTCGAGGTCACCGACGACACCTGGGATGAGGCTGTGGTGGATTCAGCCGGGCCGGTGGTGGTGGACTTCTGGGCGCCCTGGTGCGGACCCTGCCGGGTCATGGACCCGATCCTCGACGAGCTGGCCGCACAGCATGCCGGCCGCATCAAGTTCACCAAGCTGAACGTGGACGACAACTTCCAAACCGCGTCTCGTTACGACATCCTGTCCATCCCGACGCTGATGGTGTTCGAGAAGGGCGAGGTGCGGAAGAAGCTGATCGGGGCCCAGCCGCGGCGCCGGATCGAGGACGAGCTGGCCGCCTGGATCGGCGGCTAGCCCCGAAGCACCGCCAGGCCGCCCACCCCGGCCACGATCACCGCGCTGGCCACCAGCTGACGGGAGAACAGGCGCTCGCCGAAGAGCAGGAACGAGCCGATCGTGGCCACCGCGGCGAACTGCGAGCTGAGCACAGCCGGGACGGCCGCTCCTCCGTGCGCCCCCTTGATGTAGGCGGCGAACCCAAACAGCTCGGCCAGGCCCGAGAAGCCGACCATCCACCACGCCCGCCCGGGTCGTGGCAGCGCGCCCCGCACGACCAGCGGCGCGGCGACCGTCAGCACGCCGACGACGCGCGCGATCAGGATCGTCCAGAACGGGCCCAGACCATGGCCGGCCTGTGAACTGGACACCAGCCCGACGCCGAACGCAGAGGCCGCCGCCAGTGCATCCAGCGATGGTCGAAGGTGCAGGTCGGCCCGGCGTCCGTGCAGCGTGACCAGCACCACCCCGGCTGCGATCACCGCCAGGCAGGCCGCCACGCCGACGGTCAGGTGCTCGCCCAGGAACGCGACCGAGAAGACCGCGGCCAACGCCCCCTCGGTGGAGGCGATCGGAGCCACCACACCCACCTTGCCGTGCCGCAGCGCCCGGTACATCATGCTCAGGCCGAGCGCGGAGGCGGCGCCGGCCAGAGCGCCCAGGCGATGGAGCGCCAGCCCACGTGGGTGGGCAGGCCGGAGGCGGCCGCAAGCAGCGCCGAGGCGACCAGGCCGCGACAGCATCACGTAGGCCAGCGCCTGGCGGGTGCCGATGATCTGGGTCGAACGCGACGCACGCCAGCGTGGAGCCGCCCCACAGCAGCGGCAGCGGCCAGCCCACCCAGGATCGGGATCATGCGAAGTGATCCCAGCCCGCCAGCTCGAGCTGGGCGCCTGCCGCATCAACCAGCCGCGTGCCCGGCTCGGCGGTCAGCCGGCCCACCGCCGTCATGGCGACGGGGGGCTCGATCCCGGTCGGCAGCGCCGCCAGCAGCTCGTAGTCCTCGCCGCCGGCCGCGGCCTGGCGGATGTCGGCGCCGGCGGCCAGCGGCAGCCGCTCCAGCTCCACCAGCGCCCCGCAGCCCGAGGCCTCGGCCAGCCGCTCAGCGTCGGAGGCGATCCCATCCGACAGGTCGATCAGGGCGGTGGCCACCCCGCGCAGGGCGCGGCCCTCGGCCAGCCTCGGCAGCACCGGCGCCGTGAAGCCGCTCGCCGCCTGGCCGCCCAACTGGCCGGTCACCCACAGCACGTCGCCGGCCCGCCCGCCAGACCGCAGCAGCGGCTGATCGGTGCGGCCGAGGGCGGCGATCGAGACCACCAGCTGCTCGCTGCGGGACAGGTCTCCGCCAACCAGTGGGACGCCGTGGGAGGCGATCCCGGCGGCCAGCCGGTCGACCTCCTCGAACCCGGGCGGCAGGCCGAATGCGGCCACCAGGCACACCGGGTCGGCGCCCATGGCGGCCATGTCGGACAGGTTGGCGCCGCCCGCCCGCTGGCCGATGGCGTGGGCGTCCAGGCGGTCTCGGCGGAAGTGCACACCCTCCACCAGCATGTCGCTGGCCAGCACCAGCCCGCCGGCCAGCACCGCGGCGTCGTCTCCAATGCCAACGGCGACCGAAGCGAGCAGCTCGAGCATCTCGCGCTCTGATAGCATCTCGGCCAATGTACAGCGCTTTTGACTTCGCCTTTACCAGCCCCCAGGGAGGTGTGTGAGCGCGCGGTCAGACAACCGAGATGCGGCTCACAGCCTCCGGATCGCCCGGGGGCTTTTTTGTTGATGGAGGACGCATGCCAGACATGACGGTCGCCCACTTCGGCGACGAGGACGCCTACGCAGCGGAGGCCGCCGCGCGCCTGTACCCGCACGCCGACCTGCGCCCCTGCCGGTCGGTGTCGGACGTCATGCGAGCGGTCACCCGCAACGAGGCGGCGTGCGGCGTGCTGCCGATCGAGAACTCCCTGGCCGGCGCCATCCCGGAGACGTACGACCTGCTGGCGCACGCGCCACTGTCCATCGTGGACGAGGTCGTGCTGCCCGTGCCGCACTGCCTGGTGGGCATGCCGGGCGCCAACATCGACGCTCTGGCCCGCATCCACAGTCACCCGGCCGCGCTTGCCCAGTGCCGCCGGTTCCTGTCCTCGCTGCCGGATGCGCTGCCGGACGTCGCCCCCTCCACCGCGGCTGCAGCGCGCCGAGTGGCCGAGTCCCGCGATCGCGCCCAGGCCGCCATCTCGTCGCGCCGGGCCGGCGAGCGGGTGGGGCTGACCGTGCTCCTGAACGACGTCTCCGACCATGCCCAGAACTACACCCGGTTCGTGGCCGTGGCCCCGCACACCCGGATCGACAGGCTGGACGGCCAGCAGTGGCGAACGGCGGTGCGATTCGTCACCCACCACCAGCCGGGCGCGCTTGCGCGAGCCATCAACCCACTGGCAAGCTTCGGCGTCAACATGTGCTCGCTGCAGTCCCGGCCGATCCCCGGCCGACCCTGGAACTACCAGTTCTACGCCGACCTGGAGGGCCATCCGCTGGAGCCCTCGATGGGCCAGGCGCTGGCCGCGCTGGAGCAGGAGGTGGCCGAGTTGTCGTTCCTCGGCTGCTACCCGGCCGCCGACCGGCCGTGACCGAGGCAACTCGCTGGGCGGACGTGCTGCAGTTGCCGCAGGTGGTCGCCCGCAGGCCGGTGCCGGCCCGGGCCGCGCACACCGAGCCGATCCCGGCCGATCTGCACCCCGGTCTGGCCGTGGCGCTGCAGGCCGCCGGCGTCGAGCGGCTGTACACGCACCAGGCGGAGACCTGGCGGGCGGCTGCCGAGAGCGACGTGGCGATCGTCACCGGCACCGCGTCCGGCAAGTCGCTGGCATTCAACCTGCCGGTGCTGCACCGGCTGGCCACCGATCGCAGGGCGCGGGCTCTGTACCTGTACCCGACCAAAGCGCTGGCCCACGACCAGGCTCGGGCCTTCGGCGCGCTGCGCCCGCCCGGACTGCGGCTTGCCATGTACGACGGCGATGCCGCAGCCGGCGAGCGGCGACAGGCCCGCGAGTGGGCGAATCTGGTGCTGGCGAACCCCGACATCCTGCACGTAGGTCTCTTGCCAGCGCACGCTGCCTGGGCCGACCTGCTGGCCAACCTGACCCACGTGGTGGTGGACGAGGCACATGTCTACCGGGGCGTCTTCGGCGCCCATGTGGCCAATGTGCTGGCCCGGCTGCGGCGGCTGGCCGCGAGCTACGGCGCGCACCCGCGCTTCCTGCTGGCGTCGGCAACGGTCGCCAACCCGCAGGAGGCGGCCGGTCGCCTGGCGGGCGGCCCGGTGACCGTGGTGGACGCGGACGGCGCCGGCTCGGCTGGAGGCGAACTGGTGGTGTGGAACCCGCCGTTCGTCGACGAGCCGCTGGGCATCCGGGCAAGCGCCCTGCACGAGGGCGCCACCCTGTTCGCCGGGCTGGTCGCCCGTGACCTGCGCACCATTGCCTTCGCCAAGTCCCGCCGCGGCTGCGAGCTGATCCACCGTTACGCCCGCGAAGCGCTGGAGCTGGTCTCGCCCGAAGCCGCCGGCCGGATCGCCCCTTACCGGGCCGGCTACACGCCGGAGCAGCGGCGGGAGATCGAGCGCGGACTGGCCGACGGCGGACTGCGCGGGGTGGTGGCCACCAGCGCGCTGGAGTTGGGCGTCGACCTCGGCCAGCTCGACTGCGCGGTGTCCATCGGGTTCCCCGGATCGGTTGCATCGCTCCGCCAGCAGTGGGGCCGGGCCGGCCGGCGGCGGCCCGGACTGGGCGTGCTGGTGGCCGCAGACGACGCGCTGGATCAGTACTTCGCCCGCCACCCCGACCAGCTGCTGGCCCGGCCGGTGGAGGCCGTTGTGACCAACCCGGCCAACCCGGTGGTGCGGGCGCCGCACCTGCTGGCGGCAGCCGCCGAGCGACCACTGACGCCGGCCGACGAGGCCTTCCTGGGCGAGGGCGCCCTGCAGCTGGCGGCCACGCTCCCGGACCTGGCCGCCACCCCCGCCGGGCTGGTCTACCGCGGACTCGACCGGCCGGCCGCCAGGATCTCGCTGCGATCCGCCGGCCCGGCGGCGGTGGCCATTATCGACGCCCGAAGCGGCACCCTGATCGGCTCCGTGGACGCCGCCCGGGCGCCTTCGACCGTGCATCCGGGGGCGGTCTACCTACACCAGGGAGAACCCCAGCTGGTGCGAGAACTCGACCTGGAGGCGCGGGTTGCGATCGTGGAGCCGTTCACCGGCGACTACTTCACCCAGCCCAAGACCCTGTCTGCGGTGACGATTCTGGAGCAGCGCCAGGCCACCACCCAGGCGGGGGCGCCGGTCGCGCTGGGCCGAGTGGAGATGCGCGAGCAGGTGGTCGGCTATCAGCGCCGGCGGCTGTCTGACCACCGGCCGATCGAGCTGGTCGAGCTGGAGCTGCCGGCCCGCGCCTACACCACCGAGGCGGTCTGGTTCTGCCCTGCGGTGGACGACGCCGACCAGCTGCTGGGCAGCCTGCACGCCGCGGAGCACGCCATGATTTCGCTGCTGCCGCTGCTGGCCACCTGCGACCGCGGCGACCTGGGCGGACTCTCCACCTCGCAAGACCGGTTCACCGACCTGCCCACGGTGTTCGTCTACGACGGCCACGCCGGCGGGGCCGGGTTCTGCGCTCGCGGCTACCAACTGTTCGGGCAGTGGGTGGCCCGCACCGCAGCGCTGGTGCGCGACTGCCCCTGCCGGCGCGGCTGCCCGTCGTGTGTTCAGTCACCCAAGTGCGGCGACCTCAACCACCCGCTGGACAAGGCCGGCGCCATCCACCTGCTGGAGCGGCTCGCTCAGCCTCGGCGTGGCGAGGCGAAGGCCGCGGGCGCGAGGGCAAGGATCGAGCGGTGAGCGAAGCGCAGGCGTGGCCGGAGGCCACGTCGAGCATCGCACGCCGCGTGGGACGCAGCCATCGCGTCGGCGTGCCAGCCTCGCTCAGCCGAGCAGCCAAAAGGCGACGGCGACCACAAAGTAGATGGTCAGCAGCTGGAGGCCCTCCAGCCAGTTGGTCTCACCGCCCCGGGCGACCAGCGTGGACACCAGGGCCGCCGCGCCCAGCGCGGCCAGCTCCAGCGGGGGGAAGACCAGGCTCAGCTCCGAGCCGATCGCAATCGACGCGAACACGGCCAGCCCCGAGGCGGCCAGGGCGATCTGGATGCCCGAGCCGTAGGCGATCCCCATCGAGAAGTCGAGGCTGTTTCGGAAGGCCAGCCTGACGGCCGAGAGGTGCTCGGCCACGTTGCCCACGAACGGCACCACCACCAGCCCGATGAACGGCCGCGGCACGCCCCAGGCGCGCACGGTCGGCTCGATCGAGTGCACCAGCACCTCGCTGACGACGCCGGTTGCGAGCGCGGTCAGGGACAGCAGCCCGATGGCCTGTGCGCGCGTCCAGGTGGCCCCGGCCGGTTGGTGGCGGTAGCGCAGCTCCGGCGTCACGAACGTGTAGTAGACATAGGCCACGTAGCACACGAGCATGGCGCCTGCCGTCCACCGCGACAGCAGGTGCGCAGAGCCGACGGCCGGGTGCACATGGGCAAACAGCGTGGGGATGCCGAGCACCGCCACGGCCAGGATCAGCATCGATGAGTTGGCCGAGGCCAGCCGCTCGTTGAACTGCTGGACGCCGTTTCGCCACCCGCCCAGAACCAGCGACAGGCCCAGGATCATCAGCATGTTGCCGATCACCGACCCGATGATCGAGGCGCGGGCGATGTCAGGCAGGCCAGCGTTGATGGCCAGCACCACGATCACCATCTCGGGCAGGTTGCCGAAGCTGGCATTGAGCAGCGCCGACGCGCGCGGGCCGGCGGTGTCTCCGGCCTGGTCGGTTGCCTCGCCCAGCAGCCAGGCCAGCGCCATCAGCGCCGCCGCCGACACGATAAACACCGCCTGCCCCTCGACACCGCCGGCGCGCAGGCCGACGGCAACGGCCGACAGCGCGAACACCGCCGCGAAGGTGAACGTCTCGCGAGCCGTCACCGGCGAGAGGCTACTCGACCCAGGCGCCCATGCGCTGGAACTTGTCGCGGCGCAGGCGCCGCCGCTCGAGCGGCGGAATGGCCCGGACGACGTCGAGTTCGGAGGCGATGGCGTCGGCCAAGAGCTCGGCCGAGCGGGCGTGGTCGCGGTGGGCGCCGCCGGACGGCTCGGGCACGATCGCGTCCACCACACCCAGTGTCAGGCAGGCCTCGGCGGTCGGCCGCAGCGCCCCCGCCGCCCGCCGCGCCTCGCCCGCGTCCTTCCACAGGATGGACGCGCAGCCCTCCGGCGAGATCACCGTGTAGATCGAGTTCTGCTGCATCAGCACCCGGTCGGCCACGCCGATGGCCAGCGCGCCGCCGGATGAGCCCTCGCCGATCACACACGCCACCACCGGCACCCGCAGGCCCATCAACAGCAGCTGGGAGCGGGCGATCGCGCCGGACTGGCCGCGCTGCTCGGCACCCACTCCGGGATAGGCCCCGGGGGTGTCGATCAGCGTCACCACCGGGAAGTCCAGCCGGGCCGCCAGCTGGAACAGGCGGATCGCCTTGCGATAGCCCTCGGGCCGCGGCATGCCGAAGTTGCGGTAGGTGCGCTCCTTCAGGTCGCGGCCCTTCTGGTGGCCGACGAAGGCCACGGACGCGCCCCGGAAAGAGCCGATGCCGGCCACGATGGCCGGGTCGTCGCCCTCCGCCCGGTCGCCATGCAGCTCCATGAAGTCGTCGCACATCCGGGACAGGTAGTCGAGCGTGTACGGGCGATCCTGGTGGCGGGCCAGCTGTACCGCATGCCAGGAGTCGGCATCCGCTCCGCCGCGGCGCAGAAAACCGAACCGGCGCCCGGAGGCGGTCACGTGCCGGCCCCGTTGTCGGGCGCCTTGAAGACGCCGCCGACCCGCCGGCGGACATCCGAGAAGACACGCGTGAAGGCGCCCACAGCGTCGATATCCAGCGCGGTCGGCGGCCGCCGGTATGGCGTACCGCCCGACAGCAGCGCGATCGCCCGGGCCAGCTGGTCGCGCAGCTCGGGACGGGGCACGATCATGTCGATGTGGCCGTGCTGGAAGTTGGACTCGGCCAGGCCGAAATCGTCGGGCACGTCCTCGCGCGTGGTCTGGCGTACGACCCGCGGCCCCGAGAACGACAGCAGGGCACCCGGCTCGGCGATGATGACGTCGCCCAGAGCAGCGAAGCTGGCCGCCACACCTCCGGTGGTGGGGTGCGCGAGCACCGACAGGAACGGCCGCCCGGCCTCGCGCAGTTCGTCCACTGCGGAGACGGTCTTGGCCATCTGCATGAGCGCCAGCACCCCCTCCTGCATGCGCGCGCCGCCAGAGGCGGCGACCGCCACCAGCGGCATACCCTCGTCCACCGCCATGCGCGCCGCGCGCACCCATTTCTCCCCCACCACCGAGCCCATCGACCCGCCCAGGAAGGTGAAGTCCATGACCGCCAGCGCGATCCGCTGGCCGCCGATGGCGGCGCTCCCCACCAGCACCGCGTCCAGCAGCCCGGTGGCCTGCTCGGCGTCGGACACGCGCTCCGGGTAGGGGCGGGTGTCGACGAACTCCAGTGGATCGGCCGAGCGCAGGCCGCGCGCGGTCTCCGCCCAGCTGCCCTCGTCCACGAGCTGCACGATCCGCTCGCGCGCGGTGACGGGGAAGTGGTACCCGCAGTGCGTGCACACGCGCAGGTTTGCCACCATCTCCTCCTCGCGGTAGTGCGAAGCGCAGTTGGGGCAGGTATTTCGGGTACGCGTGGCCGGGCCGGCGGGGTCCGGCTCGCCGCCGGTCACACGGGTGATGTCAACGCTGATGTGATCGGCCACGGCAGGCTGGAAGACCGGACGATACAGACTCGGGAAAGGTTGCGGCCGGCGGCGCTAGATGATCGACGTCACGCCGCCACCGGCCACCGGCGCAGCACCAGTACCGCATTGTGCCCGCCGAAGCCAAACGAGTTGGAGATGGCCACGTCGACGTCCGCCGCACGGCCCTGGTTGGGGATGTAATCCAGGTCGCAGGCCGGATCGGGGTCGGTCTGGTTGATGGTCGGGGGCAGGAAGCCGTCGCGCATGGCCAGCACGCTGACCGCCGCCTCCACCGCGCCGGCCGCGCCCAGCATGTGCCCGGTCGCCCCCTTCGTGGAGGAGATCGGGATCCGCCGCGCATCGTCCTCGCCCAGCGCCAGCTTGAGCGCCCGTGTCTCGGCCGAGTCGCCGGCTGGCGTGGACGTGCCGTGGGCGTTGATGTACCCCACGTCAGCGGGAGTGATGCCGGCGTCCGCCATGGCCATGGTGATAGCCCGCGCCGGGTTGGTGCCGACCGGGTCTGGCTCGGTCACGTGGTGGGCGTCCGACGACATCCCGTACCCCGCCACCTCGGCCAGGATGCGGGCGCCGCGGGCCTGCGCCCGGCCCAACTCCTCGAGCACCAGCACCGCCCCACCCTCGGCCAGCACAAACCCGTCGCGGCCGGCATCGAACGGCCGGCTGGACCCCTCCGGGTCGTCCAGCCGCCGAGACAGCGCCCGCATGGTGCCGAACCCGCCCAGTGCCAGCGGCACGATCGGCGCCTCCACCCCGCCCGCCAGCATGGCGTCGGCCATCCCGGCCCGGATGTACAGCAGAGCATTGCCCAGCGACATGCCGGACGCGGCGCAGGCCGTGCACTCGGTCGTCAACGGACCCCTTGTGCCCACAGACATCGACACCTCGGCGGCGCCCATGTTGGCGATCAGGGCCGTCACCCAGAACGGGTTCAGGCGGTCGGGGCCGGCCTCGAACAGCTTGGCATGGGCCACCTGCTGGGTGGCCAGCCCGCCGATCCCGGTGCCGATCGAGCAGCCGATGCGGGCCGCGTCAGCCTCGATATCCAGGCCGGCATCTGCGATCGCCATCTTGGCCGCCGCCACCGCGAACTGCGAGAAGCGGTCGGTGCGCCTGGCGGAGCGCCGGTCCATCCACTGCTCGGGCTCGAAGCCCTTGACCTGGCCGGCGATGTTCACACAGCCCTCCGGCATCTCGAAGCCCTCGATGTGGCGGATGCCCGCGCGGCCCTCGCGGATCCCCTGCCAGGACTCCTCAACCGTCAGACCACAAGGGCTGAGCATCCCCAACCCGGTGATAACCACCCTCCGACGTGCGTCGTCGCTCATGCTCCCAATCCTCCATCCACCGCCAATACATCACCGGTCACGAACCCCGCCGCGTCCGAGACGAGGAACCGCACCGCCGCGGCCACATCCTCCGGTGTACCCAGCCGCCCGAGCGGCGTCGAGGCCAGGATCGCCTGCTGGGCCGGCTCCGGCAGCACCGCGGTCAGCTCGGTCGCGATGTAGCCGGGGGCGATCGCGTTGACCCGGATGCCGCGGCTGCCCAGCTCCTTGGCCAGCGACTTGGTGAGCCCGATCAGGCCCGCCTTGGAGGCCGCATAGTTGGTCTGGCCCGCGTTTCCGTGCACGCCGACCACCGAGGACATGACCACGATCGCCCCGGCCCGGCGCTTGAGCATCGGCCGCGCCACCGCCCGGCAGGTGAAAAACGCCCCGCCCAGGTTGGTGTCGATCACGTCCCGCCAGTCCGACTCCTCGAGCTTCATGATCAGGTTGTCGCGGGTGATGCCGGCGTTGCAGACGAGGATGGCGATCGGCCCCAGCTCCGCCTCCACCTGCTCCACCAGGCCCCCCGCGCCCGCCGCACTGGACACGTCGCCGGCCACAGCCTGGGCCTGTCCGCCGGCCGCCCGGATGGCGTCCACCACCTGGCCGGCGGCGTCGGCGTTGCGCGCGTAGTTGACGGCCACGACGGCGCCGGCTGCCGCCAGCTCGGCCGCCACCGCCGCTCCGATTCCGCGTGACGCACCGGTGACCAGCGCCACCCGGCCGTCCAGCTCCCGTTCAGGCAATCGAGCCCTCCACGGCATCCAGTTCCTCTGGCGTGCCGACGGGGAAGGCGGTGACCGTGCGGTCGATCCTGCGCACCAGCCCGGACAGGACGCCGCCGGCGCCCACCTCGACGAACGTGCGCACGCCGTCGGCAACCATGTTCTGGACCGCCTGCGTGAACCTCACCGGTGCGGTCAGCTGTTCGATCAGCAGCCCGGGCACGCGGTCGACGGTCTCCAGCTTGGAGCTGACGGTGGACACGAAGCGCGTGCGCAGCTCGCCGAAGTTGACGGCGCGCAGGGCCGGCTCCAGGCGGTTGGCGGCGTCCTCCACCAGCGGGCTGTGGAAGGCGCCGGAGACGCGCAGGCGGACGACCTTGGCGCCCAGTTCACGGGCCCGCTCGCCGACACTTGTGACGGCGTCCTCGCGACCCGAGATGACCAGCTGGCCGGGACAGTTGTAGTTGGCCGGCCACACGTCGCCGCGCTCGGCGCACAGCCGCTCCACCTCCTCGTCGGCCAGTCCCAGCACCGCAGCCATCGCGCCCTTGGCGCGGGACGCGGCCATGGCCAGCCCGCGCTCGCGCACGAGCCGCGACACCTCGCTCACGCTGACGCTGTCGGCCGCCGCGATGGCGGCGTACTCGCCGACGCTGTGGCCGACCACCATGTCCGGCACCAGCTCCACTCGAGCCTGGATCGCCCGCAGCACGGCCAGCGATGTCGCGACCAGCGCCGGCTGGGTCAACTCGGTCTCGGACAGGCGATCGAGCGGGCCTTCGAAGCACAGCTTGGCCACATCGAAGCCCAGTTCGTCCGAGGCCTCCTCGTACACCGCCGCCGCCTCCGGATAGGCGGCCGCCAGCTCGCGACCCATGCCCACCCGCTGGCTGCCCTGGCCGGGGAAGCAGAACGCGATCTTGCTCATGGTCGCTCCTTCAATGACGTCGTCCATTCCAGTACGCACGAGCCCCACGAGAGGCCGCCGCCGAATCCGGTCATGAGCACGATGTCGCCGTCGGCGATGCGTCCTGCACGATACGCCTCGTCCATGCACAGCGGGATCGATGCCGCTGAGGTGTTCCCGTACCGGGCCACGTTGGACTCCACCTTGTGCTCCGGGATACCCAACCGGCGGGCGGAGTGCTCGATGATCCGCTGGTTGGCCTGATGCGGCACGAACACGTCGACGTCGGACACCTGCAGCCCGGCCGCGTCCAGCACGCGCAGCGCCGACTCCACGCTGACCGTGGTCGCAAACTTGTACACGGGCGGGCCATCCATGCGCACGTACGGCGAATGATCGCCCGGCAGGTGGCCGGCGGCAGCCACACACAGCAGGTCCCCGCCCGCCCCGTCGCATCCCAGCTCGATGCCGCGCAGGCCGCGCGGCGAGCCGTCTCCGCCCAGTACGACCGCGCCGGCACCGTCGCCGAAGAGCACGCACGTGGATCGGTCAGACCAATCTAGCAGTCGGGAGAACACCTCGGCGCCCACCACCAACGCCGTCCGCGCCAGTCCAGAGGCGACCTGGCTGTAGCCCTGAGCGAGTGCGAACACGAACCCGCTGCAGGCCGCCGCCATGTCGAATCCGGCTGTCGTCCCGGCCCCCAGCCGGTGCCCGATCAGGGCTGCCGTGGCGGGGAAGTAGTAGTCCGGGCTGGAGGTCGCCACCACGATCACGTCCAGCTCGGAGGCCTCCATGCCGGCGTCCTCGAGCGCCCGCCGGGCGGCCTCAAAGCCCAGATCGGAGGTCGACTCGGAGTCGGCCGCAATGCGCCGCTCGCGGATGCCGGTGCGAGAGGCGATCCACTCGTCTGAGGTGTCCACCATGCCAGCCAGCTCCTGGTTCGGCATCGCCCGCTCCGGCGCGTAGGAGCCGATGCCCAGCACCTGCACCCCGGCCCGACAGGCGGCGATCACGGCGCCTCCGTCAGCGCGAAGGTGATCTGACCACGACAGGCCAACTCGCCGGCCACGCTGGCCTGCGCCTCGGCTCGCCCCACCGGGCCGCGCAGGCGCACGATTTCGCACACCAGGTCGAGCACGTCTCCGGGCCTCACAATGCGCTTGAAGCGGACGTCGTCGATCCCCGCAAACAGGGCCAGGCGACCGGCGTGGTCGGGATGCGAAAGCCCGCAGATGGCGCCCACCTGGGCCAGCGCCTCGACCTGCAGCACCCCCGGCATGATCGGGTTGCCGGGGAAATGGCCGGCCAGATACCAGGCGTCCGGCGACACCAGATAGCGGCCGATGGCACGCACGCCGGGCTCCAGTTCGGTCACCTCGTCGACCAGAAGGAACGGGTCGCGGTGGGGGATGATGCGCTGGATCGCCTGGCGGTCGAGAGGCGCCCGCGGGCTCGAGCTCACGCCCCCGCCGCCTGGCGCAGCGACTCCACCGCTCGCCGCATCCTGGCCCGGCCGCGGTGCGCGTGGCACTTGACCGTGCCCACCGGCATCCGCAACGCGCCCGCGATGTCCTCGTAGGAGAGCGACAGCACGTCCTTCATGACCATCACATGCCGCTGCTCCAGCGACAGCCCGGCCAGGCTCTCGCGCAGCGCCCGCCGTTGTTCGCGCTGCATTGCCAGCGCGGCGGGCTCGTCGCCGCCCACCGCCTCCCGGACCGTGTCCAGGGTCTGGTGCCGGCGCCGCCGCTGGCGTTCGCCCAGGTCGCGGCAGGTGTTGGCCACCAGGCTGTACAGCCAGGTCGCGAACTGCGATTCGCCTCTGAACTGCCCGATCCTCGTACACAGCTTGGCGAGCGCCTCCTGGGCGGCATCCTCTGCATCCTGCGGGTCGGAGAGCAGGTAACCGGCCAGCCGCCGCACCCCCGCCGCGTGTCGCTCGATCAGCGTCTCCAGCGCGCGCCGGTCGCCGTCTCTGGCGCGAACGGCCAGCACCAGGTCGGACAGGGTGGGGTACGCCAGCTGGTCACGACCCCGATCTCGGAGCGTCAGACGCGCCGACCTGCGATTGGGTTGCGGGAGCATGGCGGCGTATTCTAGTGAGCCGATGGGTACGTCGTTGCGACCCGAACATGTGCAGCCCCTGCTGCACGGACGGTTCGGGGAGACGTACGAGTGGCGCGAGGTGTGCGATTCGACCCAGGAGATCGCGCGCGGTCTGCCACACGGCGGCGTGGCCGCCTGTGAGCAGCAGACGGCCGGCCGCGGACGCCGGGGGCGAGCGTGGTCGAGCCCGTACGGCCTTGGCATCCTGTGCTCAATCTCGCTGCACCCCAGGACGCCGCCCGAGCGGCTGGCGGCGTTCTCGCTGACCGCCGCAGAGGCCGTCTGCGAGGCGGTTGGCGGCGATGCCCTGGTGCGGTGGCCAAACGACGTGGTGATCGGCGGCCGCAAGCTGGCCGGCGTGCTGGCCGAGGCGCGCAACGGGCACCTGGTGCTGGGGGTGGGACTGAACGCCAACCTGGCGCCGGCCGACCTGCCGGGGGATGCCCGCGTGCCCGCCACGTCGCTTCTGATCGAGACCGGCCAGGCTGTCGATCGGGCGCAGCTTCTGGCCAGCATGCTATGGGTCATCGAGCGGCGGTTCAACGACTTCGAGCAGTTCGGCTTTTCCGGCCTGTCGCGTGACGAGCTGCGCGGCCGCCGGGTGCGGCTGGCGGGCGGCGCCGAAGGCCTGTGCGACGGCGCCGACGAGCAGGGCCGGCTGGTGGTGGATGGCCTGCCGTACACCTCTGGTGAGGTGGCCGCCGTGGTGGTGGAACCGTGAGCCCGTACACTTCGGGCATGAAGCGATGGCTAGCGCTGGCGGCGTGTGTTGCCTGCGCCATCGCCGGCGGCGCCCCCGCCCCGGCCGCGGCAGGCACGGGCCAGCCGCTGGTTCTCGCCATCCGCCTGAACACCGAGATCAACCCGGTGTCAGCCAGCTTCGTGTCCGACTCCATCGACCGCGCCAAGTCAGATCACGCGGCAGCCCTGGTCATCCTGCTGGACACGCCGGGCGGCGACTCCACCTCGATGGACGACATCGTCCAGGACGAGCTGCACTCGCCGGTGCCGGTGATCGTGTACGTCGCCCCCACCGGGGCGCGCGCAGCCTCTGCCGGGTCGGTCATCACCATGGCCTCCGACCTGGCCGCGATGGCACCGACCACGCACATCGGGGCGGCCACGCCGATCGACGCCTCGGGCCAGAACCTGGGCTCCGACCTGCGCCGCAAGGTGCTGAACGACGCCGAGGCCCAGATGCGTGGTCTGGCCATCGACCACGGACGCAACCCGACGCTGGCCCAGCTGATCGTCAGCAAGGCCACCGAGTACACCGACACCCAGGCCCTGCACGACAACCTGATCGAGTACGTCGCCCGCAGCCTGCCGGTGCTGCTCGACCGGGTCGACGGCACCACCACCGCCTACGTCAACAAGCGGATCGTGCTGCACACCGCGAACGCCCGCATCGAGGTGCTGGACATGCCGTGGACGCTGCAGCTCCTGAACATCCTGATCGACCCCAACCTGCTCTACCTGCTGTTCCTGGCCGGGCTGGCGGGGATCGCCTACGAGGTGTTCCACCCGGGGGTGATTCTGCCCGGCACGCTGGGTGGGATCTCGCTCGTGTTGGCGCTCTTCGGCTTCTCGATCGTGCCCATAAACTGGGCCGGCGCAGCGCTGATCGTGTTCGGGGTGGGGTTGCTGCTGCTCGAGGGCTGGGTGACCAGCCACGGGCTGATCGGCATCTCGGGCGTGCTGGCGCTGTGCGCCGGCGGCCTGCTGCTCTTCCGCACACCCGGATCCGGGGTCGGGGTGTCGCCGCTCCTGGTGGTGCTGATCGGCGTCACCCTGGGCGGTGGTCTGGCCTTTGTGGTGACCAAGGTGGTGGCCGCCCGCCACCAACCGGTTTCCAGGTATGCGGCCGGGCGGGCGGCGCTGCTCGGACAGGAGGCTGTCGCCCGAACGCCCCTCTCCCCGGACGGTCAGGTGTTCGTTCACGGCGAGTTGTGGCGTGCCCACGCCGATGAGCGTTCGATTCCAGCCGGCGCGCGGGTGATTGTGCGTTCGGTCGAGGGCATGTCCCTGCACGTCGTCCCCGCAGACGGCCAACCCCCTGAAGGAGCCACCACATGATCGTCCTCAGTTCGACCGCGCCGCTGATCGTTGCGGCGATCCTGATCGCCTTCGCGATCGCGCTGCTGGCCATGGCCGTGCGCGTGCTGCGTGAGTACGAGCGCGCCGTGGTGTTTCGGTTGGGCCGGCTGCTCGGAGCTCCCAAGGGTCCGGGCCTGTTTCTGCTGATCCCGGTCGTGGACAAGATGGTGCGCGTCGATCTGCGCACGGTCACCCTGGTCGTCCCTCCCCAGGAGGTGATCACCAAGGACAACGTCCCCGCCCGCGTGAACGCGGTCGCCTACTTTCGGGTGGTCGATCCCAGCGCCGCGGTGGTCGAGGTGGCCGACTTCGCCCTGGCCACGCTGCAGATCGCCCAGACCACTCTGCGCAGCGTGCTCGGCCAGCACTCGCTGGACGAGCTGCTGTCGGAGCGCGACCAGATCAACCAGATCCTGCAGCAGATCATCGACGAGCAGACTGCCCCCTGGGGCATCAAGGTCAGCGTGGTCGAGGTGCGCGACGTCGAGATCCCGTCCAGCATGCAGCGGGCCATGGCCCGCCAGGCCGAGGCCGAGCGTGAGCGGCGGGCCAAGGTGATCTCGGCCGAGGGCGAGTTCCAGGCCTCCACCAAGCTGGCCGACGCCGCCGAGGTGATCAGCCACCACCCGATCGCGCTGCAGCTGCGCTACCTGCAGACGCTGCTCGAGATCTCGTCCACCAACAACTCCACCACCATCCTGCCGGTGCCGATCGACCTGCTGCGGGCGATCGTCGACAAGGACAGCGGATAGACCTCCGACACAACCCCCTGACCGGCGTGCCGGTGGTGATCGCACCCGGCCGCCGGACACGGCCCGGCGCGCTGGGCCGGGTGAGCCGGCTGGACGCCGCCGCCACCTGCCCGTTCTGCGAGGGCCGCGAGGAGTTGACGCCGCCCGAAACGCTGGCGCTCGACCGGCCTGCCGGAGCGCCGGCCGATTCGCCCGGGTGGTCGGTCCGGGTGGTGCCCAACAAGTACCCCGCCATCCCCGGCCAGGAGGTGGCGGTGCACGGCGGCGTCCACGCCCTGTCGGTGGCCGACGTGGATCCACGCATATTCGAGCGCACCATGGACGCCTGGGCCATGCGCAAGGCCCACCACCTGGAGTCGGGCGCGGCCTGGGTGCTCGCGTGTATCAACGAGGGCCCGGGGGCGGGCGCATCGCTCGAGCACTCACACTCGCAGCTCGTCCCCTTCGCCGAGCCGCCTCCCACCATGGTGCTGGAGGCGGCCGCCACCCGGCAGGGGTCATGTGCACTTTGCGAGACGCTCTCCGGCGAGGGCGCGAGGATGGTGACCGAGCGAGACGGTCTGGTGACGTTCTGCCCAGGTTGGAGCCGCGTCCCCTACGAGCTGTGGATCGCCCCCCGTGAGCACGCCGAGTCGGTGGATGACGGCCCGGCGCTGGCGTCGGCTCTTCGTGACGCGATCGTCCGCCTGCGTTCGCTGCTGGGCGAGGATCTGGCCTGGAACGCGCTTCTGCACGACGCTCCGGTCGGCGGCGGGTTCCACTGGCACGTCGAGCTGCTGCCGCGGTTGACCGTCCCCGCCTCGCTGGAACTGGGCACCGGCGTGTGGCTGAACGTGGTCGACCCGGACGTGGCCGCCGGCGAGCTGCGCAGCGCCGGCTGACGAGCGGGCTCTAGATGGTTGATCGGTAAGTCCCGTGACGAGGACGCAGCGATGCAGCCGCAGCCCCACCAGCCAACCGCCCAACCCACCGCCGCCGTGCGTCCAGGCGCGCGCGGACGTACCGATCAACCATCTAAGGCCGAGGAGCTGGCGGAGCGCTCGCGCTCCTGGAACTCGTGGGCCGCGGCGATCGCGGCCTGCAGGTTCAGCCCCTTGTCCTTGGCCTGCTTGATCAGCATGACCAGCTCGACCGCGCGCATGTCGTACACCCGCTGCTTGCGCCCGCGGGTCGGGATGTCGGCCTTGGTCGTCCAGTAGTCGAGCTGCATCTTGGATACGCCGGCGACCGCGCACACCTGCCCCAGATAGAGCTCGAGATGATGCAGCCGCTCGTCCAGATCGATCGGCTCCAAGAGGTCAACTTGCCTCACAGCGCCACTCCTTCCAGGGCCGGCACGCAGGCGCCGCGCGCTCCCGGAATAATTCGTCCGCCCAGCTGGAAATCCTCCCCCGACACGGCGTCCGCAAGCGAACGTCTACTCGGAGTCGGTATCGGCAGAACCGTCCGGCTCTTGAGGTCCTGAGCCGTCCGGCTCGGATTCGGAAGCGGACTCGGGGTCGACCTCGATGTCGCCCTCGGCGCCCGCCGGAGCCGGCTCCGTGACCCTGGCCAGCGCGGACACCTTGTCGTCGCCGCGCAGGTTCATCAGCCGCACCCCCTGGGTCGAGCGGCCCATCCGCGAGATCCCGTCGGCGGACGTGCGGATGATGGTGCCGTCCTGGCTGATCAGCATCACCTCGTAGCCGTCCCGGACGATCATGGCGCCGGCCAGCCGGCCGCGGGCTTCGGTGTAGCGGATGGTCAGCACGCCCATCGTGCCGCGGCCCTTGGTCGGATACTCGGCGACCCGGGTGCGCTTGCCGAAGCCGTTTTCGGTCACCACCAGCAGATCCTGCTCGTCCCGGGCGATCTCAACCGAGATCACCTCATCGCCGGAACGCAGCTTCATCCCGGCCACACCACTGGCGTCGCGGCCCATGGCCCGCACATCGTGCTCGGAGAAGCGCACGGCCGAGCCGTTGCGGGACACCATCAGCACGTCGTCGTCGCCGTCGGTCAGCCGCACGCCCACCAACTCGTCGCCCTCGCGAATGCGCAGCGCGATGATGCCGTCGGCCTTGAGCACCGTGTCGTAGGCCTTGAACTGGGTCTTCTTGACCACACCCTTGCGGGTCGCGAACAGCAGGAACTGGCCCTCGCTGTAGTCGCGGGTGTCGATCACCGCCATCACCTGCTCGTCCTGGCGCAGCGGCAGCACGTTGACCAGCGCCCGGCCCTTGGACTGGCGATTGCCGGACGGCAACTCGTGCACCTTCACCCTGTACACCTTGCCCACGCTCGTGAAGAACAGCAGGTAGTCATGGGTGGAGGCCACGAACAGGTGCTCGATGTAGTCCTCCTCCTTGGTGTCCATACCCATCACGCCGACCCCGCCGCGACCCTGGACGCGGTAGGTGGTGAGCGGGATCCGCTTGATGTAGCCGGAGGCGCTGATCGAGATGACCATGTCCTCCTCGGCAATCAGCTGCTCGAGGTCGATCTCGCCCTCGGCCGGCAGGATCTCGGTGCGGCGGGCGTCGCCGTGGGCGGCCTTGATCTCCAGCAGTTCCTCACGGATCAGGGCCATCAACTTGGCCTCGTCGGAGAGGATCTCGCGCAGTTCGGCGATCCGCTCGGTGAGGTCGTCGTGCTCGTCCTTGATGCGCTTGCGCTCGAGCCCGGTCAGTGCACGCAGGCGCATCTCCAGGATGGCCTGGGCCTGCACTTCGGACAGCCCGAACCGCTCCATCAGCTGGGAGCGGGCGGTGTCCGTGTCGTTGGCGCCGCGGATCAACGCGATCACTTCGTCCAGGTGATCGAGCGCAATCAGGTAGCCCTCGAGGACATGCGCCCGGCGCTCGGCGCGGTCGAGCTCGAACTTGGTACGCCGGGTGACCACCTCGCGCTGGTGGTCGAGGTACAGCACCAGCGCCTGGCGCAGCGACAGCGTGCGCGGCACATTGTCCACCAGCGCCACGAAGTTGACGCCGAAGGTGGTCTGCAGCGGCGTGTGCTTGAACAGCTTGTTCAGCACCACCTTGGGCACCGCGTCGCGCTTGAGCTCGATCACCAGCCGCGTGCCGGAGCGGTCTGAGTGGTTGTTGACGTCGGCGATCTCGGGGATCACCTTCTCCTGCGCGAGCTCGGCGATCTTCTTCTCGACGCCGTCGTCGCCGCCGCGCTTGACCTGGTAGGGCAGCTCGGTCACCACCAGCGCGGTGCGGCCGCCCTTCAGATCCTCGGTGTGCACGCGGGCGCGCATGACCACCCGGCCGCGGCCGGTTTCGTAGGCCTCGCGGATCCCCGCCATGCCCATGATGGTGCCGGCGGTTGGGAAGTCGGGGCCCTTGATGTGCCGCATCAGGTCGTCCAGCGTGGCATCCGGGTTGTCGACCAACTCCACGCAGGCGTCGATCGTCTCGCTCAGGTTGTGCGGCGGGATGTTGGTGGCCATGCCCACGGCGATCCCGGCCGAGCCGTTCACCAGCAGGTTGGGGAAGCGCGACGGCAGTACCAGCGGCTCGCGGTGGCGGCCGTCGTAGTTGGGCACGAAATCGACCGTCTCGGAGTCGATGTCGCGCAGCATCTCGGCCGCCAGCTTGTCCAGCCTGCACTCGGTGTAGCGCATGGCGGCGGCCGAGTAGCCGTCCTGGTTTCCGAAGTTGCCCTGCCCGTCCACCAGCGGGTAGCGCAACGAGAACCACTGAGCCATCCGCACCAGCGTGTCGTAGGCGGCGGAGTCGCCGTGCGGGTGGTACTTGCCCAGCACGTCGCCCACCACGGCCGCGCACTTGTTGTACGGCCGGCCGGGCTGCAGGCCGCGCTCGCTCATGGCGAACAGCACCCGCCGGTGCACGGGCTTCAGGCCGTCGCGGACATCGGGCAGGGCGCGGCCCACGATCACGCTCATGGCGTAATCGAGGTAGCTGGAGCGCATCTCCTCGGCCAGCTCGCGCTGCTCGACGCGGCCGCCATCAAGCATGTCCACCGACATCGGCTAGCCCTCCCGCGTTCTGGTCGTCATCAGATATCCAGGAACTTCACGTCGCGGGCGTTGCGCTCGATGAAGTCGCGCCGGGGCTCCACCTGGTCGCCCATCAACATCGAGAAGACCTGGTCTGCGGTGGCTGCATCCTCCACCGAAACCTGCTGCAAGACGCGGTTTGCAGGGTTCATTGTGGTGTCCCACAACTGGTCGGCGTTCATCTCGCCCAGCCCCTTGAAGCGCTGCAGGTTCAGCCCCTCCTGGGCCAGCGCCAGCAGCGTTGGTCGGAACTGCTCCCACACGTGCACCGTCTCCACGGCCTTCCCCATACGCAGCACGAACGGCGGCTGGCCGGCAGCGTCAACCAGCCGCGCATGGGTCGACCGCAGGCTGCCGTAGCCGGAACTGGTGAACACGGCAAGCGGGATCTCGGTCACCCGGGAGGCGCCGGTGGCGATCTCGGTGATCTTCACCCGCAGCGCGTCCTCCTTACGGCCCAGCACCTCGGCCCGATGCGGCTCGTGCTCGGGCACGCCCTCAGCGAAGTACGCCTCCAGCTCGTCCAGGCTGCCGATTTCGCGTTCGATCAGGCGGTGGTCCTTGACGTAGGTGACGGCCGCCGGGCCGAACTGCTCCTTGAGCTTGGACGCCCACCCCTCGTACTCCTTGAGCGTGCGCTGAAACCGCTGCAAACGGGCCTCTGTCAGCTTCGCAGATTGGCCAGACCGATCTTCGACGTCAATCTTGTCCAATCTCTCCCTGACCAGCCACTCGTCCAGCTGGTGCTGCTTCTCGAAATAGCGGTCGTCGGAGCCGACCCGCAGCTTGTACAGCGGCGGCTGCGCGATGTATACGTAGCCGGCCTCGATCAACTCCTTCATGTGCCGGAACAGGAAGGTCAGGATGAGCGTGCGGATGTGCGCACCGTCGACGTCCGCATCGCAGGTCACCACCACCTTGTGGTAGCGGGCGCCGGTGATATCGAACTCCTCGCCGATGCCGGTGCCGATGGCGGTAATCATGGCCTGGATCTCGTTGTTGGAGAGCACCTTGTTGATGCGCGCCTTCTCCACGTTGATGATCTTGCCGCGCAGCGGCAGGATGGCCTGGAAGCTGCGGTCACGGGCCTCCACCGCCGAGCCGCCGGCGCTGTCGCCCTCGACCAGGTAGAGCTCGGTGTCCTCGGGATGGCGCAGCGTGCAGTCGGCCAGCTTGCCCGGCAGTCCGCCGCCGCCCATGGCCGACTTGCGGCGGATCGCCTCGCGGGCCGAGCGGGCGGCCTGGCGCGCGCGGCTGGCGGCCAGCAGCTTGTTGACGATGGCCTTGGCCTCGGCCGGGTTCTCCTCCAGGAACTCCGCCAGCTTGGCGTTGGAACTGGATTCCACCAGCCCGCGCACGGACGCATTGCCGAGCTTGGTCTTGGTCTGACCTTCGAACTGCGGCTCGCGCAGCTTGACCGACACGACCGCGGCCAGGCCCTCGCGGCAGTCATCGCCGCTCAACGGCTCGTCCTTGTCCTTCAGGAAGCCCTTGGAGCGTGCGTAATCGTTCAGCGTGCGGGTCAGCGACGCCTTGAACCCGGACAGGTGGGTGCCGCCCTCCGGGGTGTTGATGTTGTTGGCGAAGGAGTAGGTGGACTCGACGTAGGAGCCGTTCCACTGCAGGGCCACCTCGACCTCGCCGCCCTCGGTCTCGTTGGCGAAATAGATAACGGTCTTGTGCACCCGCTCTTTGCCCTCGTTGATATAGCTGACGAAGTCGCGGATGCCGCCGTCGTACTTGAAGTCGATCTGCGATCCGCCGGCCGCCTCGTCGGTCAGGCTGATGCGCAGGCCCTTGGTCAGGAAGGCCATCTCGCGGATGCGCTGGGCCAGCCCTTGCACGTCGTATTCGATCTCGTCGAAGATCTCGGAGTCGGCCATGAACGAGATGGTGGTGCCGGTCTCGGAGGTCTTCTCGCCGCGCTCCAGCGGCCCCAGCGGGTCGCCCCGCTCGTAACTCTGGCGCCACGCGTAGCCGTCGCGGCGGATCTCCAGGTCGAGCCGTTCGGACAGGGCGTTGACGACCGAGATGCCGACGCCGTGCAGGCCGCCCGACACCTTGTAGCCCTTGCCGCCGAACTTGCCGCCAGCGTGCAGCTTGGTCAGCACCACCTCGGCGGCCGGCAGGCCCACCTCCGGCATTACCGCAACCGGGATCCCGGCGCCATTGTCCGACACGGTCACGCGGTTGTCCGGAGCAATCACGGCCTGGATGTGATCGCAGCGTCCGGCCAGCGCCTCGTCGACGCTGTTGTCGAGCACCTCGTGGAACAGCTGATGGAGACCGCGCTGGCTGGTCGAACCGATGTACATACCGGGCCGGCGACGGACCGCCTCAAGGCCTTCCAGTACGGTGATGTCTTTGGCGTCGTAGCCTGATTCAGTCAACGGAAACCCGCTTGAAATAGCGAAAAACTGGCAATTGGCAGTTTATCAGAGCGACCCGTCGGAGCAGCCGGTAGAGGGGCCCCGAAACTGTCACGAATGCGTGCCGGTGGCCGCGCTGATGGCGTGCGCCAGGGCATCCCGCAAACGCTCGTCGGAGACGCCCGCGGCCAGCCGCGCAGCGTGCTCGGCGCGAGCCGGATCGCGCACGCCGGACGCCCCCTCCGGCGGCGCGGCGGCGGCGGCCGGGAGCTCACCGACCTCGAACCGCAGGCGGGCGGGCGCCGCATCCCCCATGGCGGCGCCCAGGCTCTCACGGACATGCACCGACAGCAGCGTCAGCTCGGACGCCCAGGTCGAGCTGGAGCAGTGCACCACCAGCGTGTCGCCGGAGGTGCGGATGGGCAGGCTGTGCCGGGCCACGTGCTCGCCCACCACCCGCGGCCACGCGGCCCGAGCGGCCGCCGCGGCTGGGTCAGAGCGGCGCCGTCGCAGCAGCGAGGCGGGAAGCAGCGAGGCGATCGGTTCGAGGTCGCTCATGCTGCCCGAACGGTACCGTCCCGCACGGCCACCAGGGTCGCGCCCGCACCCAGGTCGGCGGGGTCGGTGGTGGTGAGGATCGCCTGCTGGAAGCGCGCCACAGCCGCCAGCAGCAGCTCCCGCCGGCCGGCGTCGAACTCGCCGGTGACGTCGTCCAGGAGCAGCAGCGGCTGCTCGTCGCGCTCACGCTCGATGACGTCCGCCTCGGCCAGGATCAGGGCCAGCAGCATCCGCCGCTGCTCGCCCTGCGACCCGTACCGGCGCAGGTCGCGGCCGCCGTCGGTCAGACCGAAATCGTCCAGGTGCGGGCCGGCGCCGGTGCTGGCCCGTTCGATATCCCGCCGCCGCCGTGCCGCCAGTGCGTCTCGCAGGGCGGCTTCGCCGCCCTCCACGTTGGCCAGGTGGCGCAGCGGCAGCTCGCCCGGATCCCCGCCCAGCCCAGCGACGCGTTCGGCCAGCGCGGGCCCCAGCCGCTGGCACAGCCGCGCCCGGGCTGCGGCCAGGGCTGCGCCGGTGCGCGCGGCCATCTCGTCCCAGGCGTCCAGCCCGGCGGCCGGTGTCTGCCCGGCCCGCACCCGCCGGAGCAGATGGTTCCGCTGGGCCAGCGCCCTGCCGTACTCGGCCGACGCGGACGCCAGCGCCGGCCACAGGCGGGCCAGCACACGGTCGAAGTAGGCCCTGCGCAGCGCCGGCGGCCCCTGCACCAGGCGCAGCCGGTCGGGGGTGAAGACGAGCACCGGGAAGCGCGCCAGCAGCCGCTCGATCGACTGCACTCCGGCTCCGTCCACGGCCGCCCGCTTGGGATCGCCGGGGCGGTAGCCCACGGCCGCCTGCACCCTCCCGGCCGCCAGCTCGACATCGGCCTCGGCCCGCAGCACGTCGGCCCCGAAGCGCACCAGCTCCTGGTCCGACGCGGTGCGCGGCGAGTAGGCCAGGCAGGCGAAGTGGATCAGCTCCAGCAGACTGGTCTTGCCAGCGCCGTTGGGGCCGACCACTCCAACGAGGCCCGCTGGGAGCTCCAGCTCCAGCCGCTCATAGCAGCGGAAGTTTGCGCCCGGACCGCGGCCACCCGCATCCCGGGCCGGTCAGGACGAGAGCCGGATCGGCATGATCAGGTACGAGAAGCTCGAGTCGTCGCCCTGCAACAGTCCGGGTCGCAGCGGGCTGATCAGGCGCAACTTGACCGTGTCGCCCTCCACGCTCTCGATCCCGTCGCGCAGGAAATCGGCGTTGAACCCGATCTCCAGCCGCTCGTCCTGGAAGCCCACCGGCAGCGTCTCCCGGGCCTCGCCGACATCCTGGGTCTGCGCGCTCACAGTCAGCGCTCCCGGCTCGAACGCCAGTCGCAGCGGCAGGTTCCGCTGGGCCATCAGCGCCACCCGCTTGACCACCTCCAGCAGCTCGCCGCGGCCGACGCTGACCTCGTGCTCGAAGGCCTGCGGAATCAGCTGCCGGTAGTTTGGGAACTGGCCGTCGATGCGGCGGGCCGAGAGCCATGCACCGTCCATCCCGAACAGGATCTGGTTCTCGCCGATGGATACCTGAATGGAGTCGGCATCCCCCAGCCGGGCCAGCTCCTGCAGCGCTCTGGCCGGCACGATGGCCTGCGCCTCCGAGTTCGTTCCAGGCAGCGCCGAGTGCTTGACCGACAGCCGGTAGCTGTCGGTGGCCGCCATCGTCACCTCGCCGTCGCCGAACTCCAGCAGCACCCCCATCAGCACCGGCCGCGACTCATCCCGGGAAGCGGCCCGAGAGACGTGGGCGATGGTCTGCACGAAGGTGTCGCGATCGACGGCGAACTGGTTGGCGGTCGGCTCCGGCAGGTTGGGGAAATCCTCGGCGGCCTGCGTGTGCAGCGTGTACTGGCTGGCGCCGCAGGTCAGGCTGACCGTGCCCGAACCAGCCGGCTGCTCGATCGTCACCTCGCCGGCCGGCAGCGCTCGCACGATCTCCAGCAGCAACCGACCCGGCAGCACAACCGAGCCGGGTTGTTCGACCCGCGCCTCGAGCGGCACGCGCAGCGAGACCTCCATGTCGGTGGCCGACAACTCGGCCCCGCCATCGCCCTCCGCGGTCAGGAGGATGCCCGACAGGATCTGCACGGTCGACCGTTGTGACACACCACGGGCAGCGATCTGAAGTTGGGCCAGCAGACTGTCCTGGGAACACACGATCTTCATGTCAGCGAGGCTCCTGGGGTTCTGTTGATTCTTCGAGGATTAAAAGGAAGTTATAGAGGTAGGGGGTGTGCACGCCGTGGAGAACCGGGTCAAACGCTCTTCCAGAGCCAGATCGGGCGTGGACGCAATCGGGGACGCGAGGGCCGGTTGTCCACGCCTTCAGGCTGACTCAGCTGAGTCGCCCCGATCATCCCCCGAAGGGGCTCGCCGGTGCCGGAGGTTCCACAGGTCGATACCGGGCTCACCGGGACTGCTTGATGCGAGCCGTCAGATCCTGCACGAGGTTGAAGACATCCCGGTCCTCGTTCAGCCTCTTGGAGATCTTGTCCTTGGCGTGGATCACCGTGGAGTGGTCGCGGCCACCGAACTTGGCGCCGATCTTGGGCAGTGACAGGTCGGTCAACTCGCGGGCCAGGTACATCGCCACCTGGCGCGGGTAGACGATGTCCTGACTGCGGCGGTCGCCCTTGAGGTCGGCGAGGTTGACCCTGAACGCGTCGCACACCGCTGCCTGGATCTGCTCGATGGTGATCGGCCGTGCCGCTCCATCGGGAAACAGGTCCTTCAGCACCTCGCGCGCGATCTCGGTTGAGATCGGTCTGCCGGTCAACGAGGCGTAGGCGATGACGCGGGTCAGCGCGCCCTCCAACTCCCGGATGTTGGTCGTCACCCGATCGGCGATGAAGGTCAGCACCTCGGGGTCGGCGATCTGCAGGTCGTCGGTGATCGCCTTCTTGCGCAGGATCGCGATCCGCGTCTCCAGGTCGGGCGGCTGCACGTCAGTGGTCAGACCCCATTCGAAGCGCGTCCGCAGCCGCTCCTCCAGGGTCGCCAGCTTCTTGGGCGCCCGGTCGCACGCGATCACGATCTGCTTTCCAGCCTCGTACAGGCTGTTGAAGGTGTGGAAAAACTCTTCCTGGAGATTCTCTTTGCCTTCGAGGAACTGAATATCATCGACCAGCAGGATGTCCGCTGTCCTATATCGGTGTTTGAACGCGACGACCTTTTTCTCCCGCAAAGCGTCGACAAACTCGTTCATCAGCGTCTCGGTCGTGACGTAGCGCACCTGCAGCGTCGGATGCTGCTGGATCACGTACTGACCGACAGCCTGCAGCAGGTGGGTTTTCCCCAGGCCGGTGGAACCGTGGATGAAAAGCGGGTTGTAGGCCTGGGCCGGAGACTCGGCCACCGCCAGTGCCGCCGCATGGGCGAAGCGGTTGCTGGGACCGATCACAAACACGTCAAACGAGTAGCGCGGATTGAGCCGCGGATCGACCCGCTCGCGGCCGGCGTACGCATCTTCGGGCTCGACCCGCCGGGTGTTGTCAAGCTCGGCGCGAGCGGCGGCCGCCGCCTCGGAGACGGCCACCCGCAGCTCGACCACAAGGTCATGCTCGGCCGCCGCAGCATCCAGCAGACTTCCGAAGTGGCCCTCGATCCACGACTTGGTGAACTCGTTGGGAACGCCGACCACCAACCGGTCGGACGACTCCTCGAGCGCTTCGGCCATGCCGAACCACTTGCCGTAGGTGCCGGCATTGAGCGCCTCTCGGAGCTTGGCGGAGATGCGCTCCCAGGTCTCTCCAGGGGCGGCGGGCGAGGTCATGGGGGCACGAGTGTAACGCGCCCAGCGATGCCGCGCCGCGGCCCTCGGAGGACGCTCGCCGGATCCCGAAATTACGGTGATTTACAGGGAAATATCGTCTATGTCCACACACTTGTCCACGCCTGTGGAAAGACTCCAAAGTGCCGCTGGTTGGGGCCGTTTTGTTGCTGTTTCCGGCCTCTTTCAGACCCCGGTCTAGGGCGTGGTGACCGTCTGGTTTCCACAACGAATTCGTGCCGGCCGGTGTGCGTCGGGTGCTGCTCTATACTGACCGCCGGCCGATGAAGCGCACCTACCAGCCAAACACGCGCAAGCGCTCCAAGACCCATGGATTTCGGAAGCGCATGAGTACCCGCGCCGGCCGTGCGGTGCTGAAGCGTCGGCGGGCCAAGGGCCGGAAGCGGCTCTCGGCCTAGTGGAGCAGGCTTGCCGGCCGATCATCCAGGCGCCGCCCCACCGCCTTCGCGTCGAGGGCGACTGTCCCGAGCCGCCGAGTTCGAGGCTGTCGCCCAGCTGGGGCGGTCGGTGGGCGGCCGGTATTTGACCGTTCGCTACCGCCGCCGAGAGCGAGACGGTGCTGCACGGGTCGGGTTCGCAGTTCCGCGGAAGGTGGGCGGCGCCGTCGACCGCAACGCGGTCAAGCGGCGATTGCGGGCCGCTGTCGACCGCAACCCCGAGCTGCTGGCGGAGTCCACCGACTACGTCGTGATCGCCCGTCCGGGGCTGGCCGCCGCGGCCGAGTCGCAGGGCTTCGACTGGCTGTGCGACGAGGTGGCGGGATTGCTGCGGCAGGCGGCGCCGGAGTGAACCGGATCGTCATCTGGCTGCTGCGCCTGGTGCGAGCCGGCATGGTGCCGTTCGCCAGCATGAGCTCGGTCACGCCGCGCGTGTGCAAGTACGAGCCGACCTGCTCCCAGTATGCCGAGCAGGCCGTGCGCGCCCATGGCCCGGTGCGCGGTCTGGCCATGGCCGGCTGGCGCCTGCTGCGCTGCAACCCGTGGTCGAAGGGCGGTTACGACCCGGTGCATCGCCCGTGATCTGGCACGACATCGTCGTCTGGGAGCAGATCAAGAGCGTCCTAAAGTGGCTGCTCGAGACCTACCACGGCTGGGTCGGCAACTGGGGCCTGGCGATCATTCTGCTGACCATCACGGTGCGGGTGGCGATCCTGCCCCTGACCATCAAACAGCTGCGATCGATGGCCGCCATGCAGGCCCTCCAGCCCAAGGTCAAGGCGCTCCAGAACAAGTACAAGGGAAAGACCAGCCGCGAGGACAAACAGGCCCAGCAGAAGGAGCTGATGGACCTGTACAAGGAGCACAACGTCAACCCGTTTGCCTCCTGCCTGCCGATGGTGTTCCAGATTCCGGTGTTCATCGGCCTGTATCGGGTGCTGACGAACTTTTCGCACCAGTCGCCGGCGCCGTCCGGCAGCCCGTCCTTCCTCGGCATCGGCAACATCTTCCACGGCCTGGGCCAGATCGGCGGAGCCACCGAGTACATCATGGTGGTCGTCTATCTGGCTTCGATGCTGGGCTCGACACTGCTCTTCTCGTTCGTCACCGACAACCAGCAGAAGTACATGTTCGCGGCCATGTCGGTGTTCTTCGTCTTCTTCATCATCCGGGTACCGGCCGGCGTCGGGTTGTACTGGATCACGACCAACATCTGGACGATTGGACAGCAGGGGCTGATCAAGCGGCGGATGGGCCATCACTTCCCGCACCTGCAGCAGAAGAAGGGCGGGGGAGATGGCGGCAAGGGCCCGGGCAAGGGCGGCAACGGCGCCAAACCGCAGCCGCGCCGAGGCGGCGGCGGGGGCCAGGGCCGCGGTCGGGGCCGCACCCGGGCCGGCGGCGGCCGCCGGGGCTGATATGAGCGGCGGCCCCGTCTGCGTCGAGGCCAGCGGCGACACCGTCGGCGAGGCCCGTTGGGCAGCTCTGCACGAGCTGGAGCGGCGCTACCCCGGATTGGATCGCGCGGCGGTGGAGTTCCAGGTGGTGTCTGAGGGCGCCCGCGGCCTGTTGGGAGTCGGGTATGAGCCCGCCCAGGTGGTCGCGGTGCTGTCCGATCCACCCGATGCCGCGGCGCCGGCGGCTGTGCCGGCCGAGCCCGCTCCGGCGGACGAGTCGGCGGCGGCGCGGCGCCTGCGCGAGCTGATGGAGCAGGTGCTGAGCGCGGTGGGGATCCCGGCCCGCATGCGCATCGACCAGAACGACCGAGAGCTGGTGGCGACCGTCGCCGGAGACGACCTCGGGATCCTGATCGGCCGCCATGGCCAGACCATTGACGCGCTCCAGTATCTGGCAAACGCCGTCATGCACCGCAAGGGGGAGGACGTGGAGGTGGTGATAGACGCGCAGGGCTACCGCGAGCGGCGGGCCCGGATGCTGCACGACGTCGCCATCAAGGCTGCCGCTGAGGCTCGCCGGACGGGTGCCGCCGTCGAACTCGAACCGATGACCTCGGTCGAGCGCAAGATCATTCACGTGCGGCTCAAGGAGCTGGACGGGGTGCGTACCGAGAGCGCCGGCGTGGAGCCCAACAGGCACGTGGTCGTCCTGCCTGACCAGCAGGTGTAAAACGTGAAACACCCCACCCTGCGCCTGTACTGCCGGCTGCTGGCCGAGGCGCCGCTGTCGGTGACCGGGGTGCGGGATCCAGACGAGATCTGGCGCGTGCATGTCGAGGATGCGCTGACCGCTCTGCCGGTCCTGCAGAGACTGCATCCAACTACCCTGGTTGACGTCGGATCGGGCGGTGGGTCGCCCGGCATCCCGCTCGGGCTGGAGACCGGGCTGCCAACGGCGCTGCTGGAGTCCCGCTCGGGCAAAGCCGACTTCCTCCGGTCGGTGGCCGGCCAGATCGGCGGCCGCTTCGATGTTGTGAACGAGCGCTCCGAGAGCTTTGCCCGCGGACGTGGCCGCGACGCCTACGACCTGGCGTTGGCGCGAGCGCTGGCGCCGCCGCCGGTCGCCGCCGAGTTGTGCCTACCGCTGGTGCGTCCGGGCGGGCACGTGCTGCTGTGGACAGCCGGGCTGGACACCGGGCCGCTGGAGGCCGCCGCCCGGCGGGTCGCCGGTGAACTGGCCGAGGTCGTGGAGACCGGCGGCACCCGCGCGCTGGCCCTGCTGCGCAAGACCGGCCCCACCCCGCCGGCGTACCCGCGCCGGCCCGGCCTGGCCCGGCGGCGTCCGCTCGGGCCAGTACCATCGCCCGTGTGAGCACGCGGGTGTATGCCGTCGCCAACCAGAAGGGCGGGGTTGGCAAGACAACGACGGCCATCAATATGGCGGCCTGCCTGGCCGAGGCGGGGACACCTGTGCTGTTGATCGACCTGGATCCTCAGGCCAACGCAACCACCGGTCTGGGACTGCGGCCGGAGGATCTGGACGGCAGCACCTACGACCTGCTGCACGGCCGCCCGCTTGACGAGGTCGTGATCGAGACAGCCGTGCCCAACCTGTATCTGGCGCCGTCGCACCCGGACCTGGCCGCCGCCCAGGTCGAGCTGCCGAGGCGGGCCGACCACGGGACGCTGTTGCGCGACATCCTGGTTGGCAGCGAGCGCTTCCCGTACGTCTTCGTCGACTGCCCCCCGTCCCTCGGGCTGCTCACGGTAAATGCACTTTCGGCTGCAAATCGGCTGATTGTGCCGGTACAGTGTGAGTACTATGCATTGGAGGGGCTTGCCCAGTTACTGCAGAGCGTCGAGTTGGTGCGCACCCGGCTCAACCCGCGGTTGGGGCTGACCGGCGTGCTCCTGACCATGTACGACGGGCGCACGCGACTGGCCAGTGACGTGGTGGACGAGGTGCGATCGCACTTCGGCCATCTGGTCTTCGACACGATCGTCCCGCGCTCCGTGCGGCTGGCCGAAGCCCCCAGCCACGGAGTGCCCATCAACCGCTACGACGCCCGCTCGGCCGGCGCCGATGCCTACTACCGGGTGGCGCTCGAGGTGGTCGAGCGTGGCTGAGACCCCGCCGCCTCGGCGCGGCCTGGGCCGTGGTCTGGCCGCGCTGGTGGCCGAATTCCCCAGCGGCCAGGTGTCGCTGATCGACCTCGAGCTGTCGCAGATCCGGCCCAACCCCCGGCAGCCCCGCAGGCACTTCGACGATGAGGCGATCGGCCAGCTGGCGGAGTCGATCAGCGCCGAGGGTGTGGTGCAGCCGATCGTCGTCCGGGAGGCCGGGCAGGACTACGAGATCGTGGCCGGCGAGCGTCGCTGGCGCGCCGCGCAGCGGGCCGGCCTGCGCACCATTCCCGCCATCGTGCGCCAGACCGACGAGCGCGAGAGCCTGATCCTGGCGCTGGCCGAGAACGTCTCCCGGGAGGATCTGAACCCGGTCGAGCAGGCTCGCGGATACGCGGCGCTGGCCGACGAGCTCGACCTCAGCCAGACCGAGATCGCGCGCCGGCTGGGCAAGAGCCGGCCGGCTGTTGCCAACACGCTGCGCCTGCTGGAGCTGCCCGACGAGGTGCTGGACATGATCGCCGGCGGGAAGCTGAGCGAAGGCCATGGCCGGGCGGTGCTGCAGGTGGCCGACCAGGATGGCCGGGCGGCGCTCGCCAAGAAAGCGATCGCCCGCGGGCTTTCGGTGCGGCAAACGGAGGCGGCCGCCAAGGCCACCGGTAAGACCACTCCCCGGCGCGCTCGCGGGGCACAGGCGCTGGACGACGAGCTGGCGCACCTGGCCGTGGACGCCGCCTGGCAGTCGATGGGGCTGCGGGCGACGGTGCGCAGCGGCCCCCGTGGCGGCCGCGTGGAGCTGCACTTCACGACCGCGGCCGAGCTCGGACGCATCATCGACCAGCTTAGAGCCGAACGCGTCTCCTGGGCCGACTGAGGCTTGTCCACGGCGCCCGCATCCAGCGCCTCAGATCGCTCGGTCCACCTTGACCGTCACGAGCTTCGGGTACTGCTATTCTGGCGCCCGCCGGGCGATTAGCTCAGTCGGTTAGAGCGCCGCTCTGATAAGGCGGAGGTCCCTGGTTCGAATCCAGGATCGCCCATGTGTCACCCCCTCCCGGCGACGAGCCCCCCGCTCTCGAGCTTCCGGCGGAAAAGATGCGCGCGCTGGGGTATGCCGCGGTCGACCTGGTCGTCGACCACATGACCGGGATCGGCGCCCGGCCGGCGTATGCCGCACCCGACCCGGAGCGGTTGCTGGCGACCCTGGGTGGCCCGCTGCCGATGGAGGGCGCCGATCCGGAGCCGCTGCTGCGCCAGGCCATCGGTGCCGTGGTGGAGTGCGGGATCCGCGCCGACCACCCCGGAATGCTGGCGTACATCCCGAACCACCCGACGTTCGCCGGCGCGGTGGCCGACTTCGTGGCCTCTGGCGCCAACGTGTTCGCCGGCTCGTGGCAGGGCGGGCCGGGCGCTGCCGTGCTCGAGCTGGCCGTGCTGGGGTGGATCCGGGATGCGCTGGGGTTGCATCCGGACGCCGAGGGCGTGCTGCAGTCGGGAGGGTCGATGGCCAACCTGGTGGCGCTGGCCGTGGCCCGTGACTGCCACCTGGCCGGCCGGCCGGATCGGGTCGCGTACGCGTCGGGCCAGGCGCATTCCTCGGTCGGCCGGGCCCTGACGGTGCTGGGCCTGCCGCCGGCGCGCGAGATCGAGCTGGACGAACGGCTGCGTCTGCGCCCCGACCGGCTGGCCACGGCCGTTGCCGCGGACCGGGCTGCCGGGGGCACCCCCTGGTGTGTGATCGCCGTCGCCGGCGCGACCTCCAGCGGCGCTGTGGACGATCTGGCCGCGCTGGCAGCGGTCTGCCGTGAACATGGCCTGTGGCTGCACGTGGACGGCGCCTACGGCGGGTTCCTGGGTCTGACCGAGCGCGGCCGCGAACAGCTGGCGGGCATGCGAGAGGCCGATTCACTGGTGCTGGACGCCCACAAGTCGTTGTTCGTGCCGCTGACCGCCGGGATCGTCTTCGTGCGCCGTCCCGGCTTGCTGGAGCAGGCCTTCGCCGTCCGCCCCGACTACCTGCGTGACGCGTACGCCCTGGGTGGCACGAACTTCAGCGACCGCGGCCCCGAGCTGACCCGGCCGTTTCGGGCCCTCAAGGTGTGGCTGACCATCCGTGCCTTCGGGTTCCGGCGGCTCGCTGCGGCGCTCGATCACGGGCTCGATCTGGCCGTGCTGGCGGCCGACGAGATCCAGCGCTCTGGCCGGCTCGAGCTGGTCACTGGGCCGTGGCTGGGGGTGGTTACCTTCCGGTCGTCGGCCGGGTTGCCCGCGCAGCGCCTGGTGGAGGCGGTAGCCGCCTCCGGCCGGGGCGTCATCTCGACCACGGTGATCGGGTCGGAGACCGTCGCCCGGGCCTGCATACTGGGTCATCGGACGACGGCCGACGACGTGCGCGCCGTGATCGCGGCAGCCGCCGGGGCGGGCCCCTAGAACCCCCGGGACCGCTTGGTACAATCGGGTTCAGGAGGTGAGGCGTTGCAGAAGATGACCATCTACGGGGTGTCCTTCGACATGGTCGGAAAACAGCCCATCGTCCTTCTGCGCACGCTCGACGGCAACCGCTTCCTGCCCATCTGGATCGGGCACCCGGAGGCCGCCGCGATCCTCATGAAGCTGCAGGGCACGCCCACCGCCCGGCCCATGACGCACGATCTGGTCACGACCATGCTGTCGGAGCTGAACGCGACCGTGTCCAAGGTCGTGGTCACCGAGCTTCGCGAGAACACCTTCCACGCCATGATCACGCTGCGCGTGAACAGCTCGGAGATCGAGATCGACTCGCGGCCGTCAGACGCGCTTGCGCTGGCCGTGCGGACTGAGGCGCCGATCTTCGTGGCCGACGACGTGATGGACGACTCGGCCATTGAGTTCGGCCAGGAGCCCGACGACGCCAGCGAAGTGATCGACGAGTTCAAGCAGTTCTTGGAAAACGTCAACCCCGACGATTTCGCCGGCTGAGCTGCAAGTCATCGCCTGGCGGTGTCCTCGCTTCGCGATCTGCGTAATCGCATATCGGGGCTCCCTGCGTCCCTGCCAGGCTCGACTTTCGCTCGCCGGGTAGCCGCCGGATCTAGAGGGTTTCGGCCCGCGTCTCCAGCGCCCGGCTGATCACGATCCGCTGCACCTCGGCCGTGCCGTCCACCACCTGCAGCATCTTGGCCTCGGCCACGAACCGCGCCAGCGGGTGGTCGTGCAGCCAGCCGTAGGCGCCCAGCACCTGGCTGCAGGCGATCGCCGCCCGCAGCGCGGCGTCGGGGCAGAAGCGCTTGGCGTGAGCGACCGCCAGCGGGCCTTCCGGGCCGCCCAGTGCGGCGGCGGCCTGCGCGTACAGAAGCCGGCTCGCCTCGAGCTCGGTGGCGACGTCGGCCAGCGCCCAGCGGATGCCCTGGAAGTCGAGCACACGCTCCCCGAAGGCCGCCCGATCGCGGGCGTAGCGAAGGGCCACGTCCAGCGCCTGCGCGTGCAGCCCGGCGGAGATGGCGGCGATGTCGCAGCGGGCGATGTCAATGGCCGCGAGCGCCGCCCGCAGGCCGGCACCGGGTGGCGCCAGCAGCTCGCCGGGGGCGTCCTCCAGCAGCATCTCTCCGATCGGCAGGAAGGCGGCGGCGGCCTTGTCGTAGATGACCGGGAAGGACACGCCCGGGGCCGAGCGCTCGACGGCCAGAATGGCCATGTCGCGGTGGCCGGGCTGGTTGCTGGTCTTGCACACGACCAGGAACACATCCGCCTCGCCGGCCAGCGACACCCAGGCTTTTCGCCCACGCACGCGCCAGCCATCGGCAGTCTCGGTGGCCTGGGTGGTGATGGCCGTGGCGTCGGAGCCGGCCTGCGGCTCGGTCAGCGAGAACCCGCCCAGCTGGCGGCCGGCGGCCAGCGCCTCGCCGAAGCGGTCGGCCAGCACACCGCCGGCGCCGCACACTGCCGCCGCCACCGCGTTGTGCATGGAGAGCGAGAAGGCGAACGCGGCGTCGCCGCGGCCCAACTCCTCGAACACCTGCATGCCGTGCGGGAAGTCGAGCTCTTGGCCGCCCATTGCCGCCGGGCAGAAGAGCCCGGTCAGGCCTGACGCCTGCGCCACAGCGCGTGGATAGCGGCCCTGCCGCTCCCACTCCCTGACCGCCTCCGGGGCGAGCTCTCGGCGCGCAAACTGCGCCGCCCGTGACCGCATCCGGCGATTGTATAAGCTGCCGGTGGGGAGGCGAGTACCCGGAGGCAGCCATGCAGCAGAACGGGAGCAGCCGGTGGTTCACGGAGCGTACTGTCGAGGCGGTGGCCGACGATGGCACGCGCGACGTGATCA
The DNA here is from genome assembly GCA_963744065.1 of uncultured Actinomycetes bacterium. Classification (GTDB taxonomy): domain Bacteria; phylum Actinomycetota; class Thermoleophilia; order Gaiellales; family JAICJC01; genus DASUHT01. The sequence goes on from CAVUSN010000001.1 coordinate 218,772, forward strand.
CGATCTGGATCGAGCGCAGGCCGGGCGCTCTGTGGGCGGTCGGCCGGGCGGTCGGCCTCAGCGAACGCCGGGATGGCGCCGTGCACCGCGACGACTACGTGTTTGAGGGCTACGAGATGGGTGATGCGCTGGAGGCTGCCAACGCCGCGCTGGCAGCGGAGCTCGAGGTCAGCCGTGGGGAGGGGCGCAGCCAGAGCATCACCGACTTTGTCCCGGACGATCTGCTGCGACCGCTGGAGCGCTGGTTCTTCGGGCACGATCCGCGCCCGCAGGCCGAGACGCGCTGAGCCGTCAGCTCAGCCGACCCGGCGGCAGGTCAGCCACACCAGCGGCACCACCGCGAAGGGCAGCGCGATCGACAGCACGACCTGGCTGGCGATCAGCGTGGTCAGTGTGTTCACGCCCAGTCCGATCACCAGCAGCGCCGGCAGCATCGTCACGAGCCGCCGCACGAACACCGACACTCGCCACTGCATGAATCCGTCAACGATCATCTGCCCGGCCATGGTGCCAACGGTCGAGGACGACAGGCCCGAGGCCGGAAGCGCGATCCCAAACGCGGCCGGGGCGATGTTCCCGGGCAGCGGGTAGAGCGTGCTGTGGGCCTGCTCGATGCCGCTTACCGAGGTCCCGCTGGCGAGGATGGCCATCAGGTTGGAGGCCACCAGCACCCACAGGAGCAGATAGCCGAACTGCGCGCCGGCCTGGATGTTGGTGGCGAAGTTGCCCGGATCATGTATGCAACACTGGCAACAAAGGCCGGTCCCGGGAAGGGCAGTACGCGCTTTACGTGCGTGAACGGCGTGCGCACCTCGATGGGCGCGACGGCTGTCGCACGGCCTTCGGGGTCACGCCTCGACGTCCACCCGGATGCGGGCCGCAAGCTCCACGCCCAGCGCCTGCCGCTCGCCCGCCACCGAGATGGTCACGGGCCCGCCTAAGGGCGCCTTGTCCTCCAGCTCGACCCGTGCATCGGGCAGCAGGCCCAGATAGCGCAGAAGTTGGGGATCGCCGTCCGGCACATGGCGCACAACGGCCGCATGGCCGGGCTCCAGGTCGCCCAGCCGCTCGCGATGGTCAGGCGGCGCCATGACCAGGTCGGCGGTGGGGATGGGGTCGCCATGCGGATCGGTCCGGGGGAAGCCGAGCGCCCGGTCGATGGTCGCCTCCAGCTCCTCCGACAGGTGGTGCTCCAGCCGGTCGGCCTCGCTGTGCACCGCGTCCCAGGGCAGGTTGCACCCCGTGGTACGGCCGGTGCTCCACCAGCTGCATGCCGGCCAGCTTCTTGCACATGGCGGTGGCGGACGCCGCGGACACCCCAAGCGCGGCGGCCGGCGCCGTGGTCGTCACCCGGCCATCGTCGCAACTCAACCCAAGATCTGAAGCGGCGCTCGGTGCCCCTCCAGGATGCCGGCGGTGCGCGCCTCCCGTTCCAGGGTAGCCAGCGCCCGCTCGCCGTCGGCGCCCAGGTCGGAGGTGTGCCCGGTCACATACAGGTCGACGTACGGCCAGATCACGTCCTCACCGAGCTCCTGCGCGTACTCGCGGATGGTGGACAGGGTCTCCTGTTTGTTGGCCCAGGCGTACGCGATCGAGTCCTGGATGGCGGCGGCCGCCGCCGCCGCCACCCCGTCGGGCAGATCGAGCCGAGCCAGGATGCCACCCAGCGGGATGGGCGCGTCGGCCAGCCGCTCGAATGACGCGCCCAGATCCTCGACCAGCACCAGCCCGTCGCGCTGGTAGGTCAGCCTGCCCTCGTGGATGAGTACGCCCAGGTCGGCCGCCCCGGCTCTCAGCGCATCGCCGATCTGTGAGAAGACGACATGTGAGATGCGGCCCTGACCGGGGTGCAGGCAGCGGTAGAGCAGGGTGGCGGTGGTGGTCTCGCCCGGACACAGCACGCGGGCGTGAGGCCACGGCTCGACGCCCTCGCGGGCCGCCACCAGCAGCGGCCCGACGCCGAACCCCAGCGCCGCACCGGCGCGCAGCACGCCGTAGCGGTCGCTGAGCTCGAGCGCCGCGTAAAAGCTGGCCTTGGACATGTCGTAGCGGCCGGCGGCCAGCCCGTCGTTCAGCTGCTGCACATCATGCAGCTCGATCTCCCACTCCAGCCCGCGCAGGTCGACCTTGGCGTGCATGATGGCGTGGAACGCGAAGGTGTCGTTGGGGCAGGGCGAGATGCCCACACGGAGCTTCACCGCAAGATCTCCGTCAGCCGCTCGGCTGCTGCCTCCAAGCCCTGTCGGATCAGCCAGCCGCCGCGGTCGCGTTGTCCGGCCAGGTTGGAGATGCCGCGCACGATCGTGGCCGGCACCCCGAACCGGTGCGCGGCCAGGGCGACGGCGTAGCCCTCCATCTCCTCGGCAGCGGCCTGCGGATGGCGGGCGGCCACCGCGGCGGCCACCCGGCGGTCGCGGCTGGCCTGGGCGACCGACAGGATCTCTGGTCCGTCGGCCGGCACCAGGTCGAGCACGTCCTCGCCCGCGAAGCCCAGCTGGAACGGCGTGCGCCCGCCGGCGCCGATGCCGTGACAGCGCACGCTGCCGGCCACCAGGGCGCTGCCCAACGGATGACGGTGCTCGTCGTAGGTGCCGGCCGCACCCACCAGCAGGACGCCATCGCGGGCCTCGGGGTGGGTGGCGATGGCGTGCGCCGCGTTGACGCCTGCGGCGGCCAGCCCGAACCCGCACACCACCACGGGTGCCGGCTCGTCGGCGCCGAACAGGATCTCGCGCTCGTACTCGGTGGGCACCAGGATCAGCAGACGGTCAGACTAACGCGCTCCGCCCGCCGGCCCGTTCAGGTGATCTCGACCATGCGCTGGATCGCCCCGCGGGCCGCGTCTGCGATCTGCGCGGGCACACTGACCACGTGTTTGCCGTCGCGCAGGGAGTCGCGCAGCTTCTCCAGCGAGATCATCTTCATGTACCGGCACACCGCCCGCTCGGACATGGCGTAGAACCGCTTGTCCGGGGCGTCCTTGGCCAGCCGGTGCAGGATCCCGGTCTCGGTCGCCACCACAAACTCGGTGCGCTCCGACGCGGCCGCGTGGCGCACCATGCCCTCCGTGGAGAGCACGTGCGTGCGCCGGCCCAGCTCGGGGTCGTTGGCGGCCGCGTACATGCACTGGCTGGCGCAGCCGCACTCGGGGTGGATCAGCAGATCGGCCAGCGGGTGCGCTTCCAGCTGACGGGTGATGTCGGAGCTGCGGATGCCGGCGTGCACGTGGCATTCGCCGGGCCAGATCTTCATCTTGCGGCCGGTCACACGCTCCAGGTAACTGCCCAGAAACATGTCCGGCAGAAACAGAATGTCGCGCTCGGCCGGTACCGCCTCGATCACCTGGCGGGCGTTCCCGGAGGTGCAGCAGTAGTCGGACAGCGCCTTCACCTCGGCCGTCGTGTTCACGTAGCTGACCACCACCGCGCCCGGGTTCTCGTTCTTCCAGCGGCGCAGCGCATCGGCGTCGATGGCGGCCGCCAGCGAGCAGCCGGCGTCCAGATCTGGGATCAGGACGGTCTTTTCGGGCGCCAGGATGGCGGCCGTCTCGGCCATGAAGTGCACGCCGCAGAACACGATCAGCTCGGCGTCGGTGGCGGCCGCCTGCTGTGACAGCCCCAGCGAGTCGCCCACGAAGTCGGCCACGTCCTGCACCTCGCCGACCTGGTAGTTGTGGGCCAGGATGACCGCGCCGCGCTCGCGGGCCAGCGCCCGCACCTCACCGGCCACGCTCGTGGTGGGAGCGCTCACGGTTGCCATCCGCGTACCTCCAGGGAGATGTCGAGCGCGGTGACGGAGTGGGTCAGGGCGCCCACCGAGATGGCGTCCACGCCGGTCTCGGCGATCTCGCCCACCCGCTCCAGGGTGATCCCGCCGGAGGCCTCGAGCAGCGCCCGCCTGCCCGTCCGGGCCACCGCCTGGCGCAGCAGCGGTGTATCCATGTTGTCCAGCAGAACGACGTCGGCTCCCGCCTCCAACGCCTGCTCGAGCTGGTCGAGGTCGTCCACCTCGACCTCCACCGGCAGGCCCGGGCGGGCGGCCCGGGCGGCGGCCACCGCCAGCGCGATTCCGCCCGCCAGCGCGATGTGGTTGTCCTTGATCAGGAACGCGTCGTCCAGCCCCAGCCGGTGGTTGTGGCCGCCGCCGCAGCGCACCGCCCGCTTGTCCAGGGCGCGCATGCCGGGCGCGGTCTTGCGGGTGTCCAGGATCCGGCAGCCGGTGCCGTCGACGGCCTGCACGTAGCGGCGGGTGGCGGTGGCGATGCCGGACATCCGCTGCAGCAGGTTGAGGGCAGTGCGCTCGCCGGTCAGGATCGCCCGAGCCGATGCCTGCAACGTCGCGACGGTGGCGGGCGGCTGGTCGATCCAGCTCCCGTCTGCCCGGTGCACCTGCATGGCCGCCGCCGGATCGAGGTTGCGGAACACCTCGAGCGCCGTGTCCAGGCCGCAGACCACGCCCGTGGCCTTGACGACCACATCCGCCGTGGCTCGCTTGCCCGCCGGCACGATGGCGTCGGTGGTGACGTCGCCGCTGCCGACGTCCTCCTGCAGGGCCGCGCTGATCATGCCACCGCCACCGCCACCGGCACCGCGGAGTGCCTGCGCGTGGCCTGGGCGGGATCCTCGTCCGGGAAGTCGCTGCGCCGGTGCGCGCCACGGGTCTCGGTGCGGGCCAGCGCGGCCGCTGCGATCATCGAGGCGACCAGGATGGGGTCGCTGGGCGGCTGCTGCTCCAGCCAGACGAGCAGATCGGTCAGATGCTCCCCGTCGCGCTCCAGCCCCGCCTGACTCCACATCCGCGCGCGAAGTTCGGTCAGCGGCGCGCGGGCCGGTGGCCTGCGGGGCGGATCCGCTGTGCCCGGGTCGGCGGCTGGCAGGTCCAGACCGGCGGCAACTGCGCGGTGGGAGAACACGAAGCACTCCAGCAGCGAGTTGGATGCGAGCCGGTTGGCGCCGTGCACGCCGGTGGCTGCACACTCACCGCTGGCATAGAGGCCGCACAGCGAGGTGGCGCCGTCCAGGTGGGTCGCGATCCCGCCCATCAGGTAGTGGGCAGCTGGCGAGACCGGGATCAGGTCGGCGGCCAGATCCAGCCCGGCCGCCGCGCACCCGGCGACCAGGTTGGGGAAACCGGCCCGCACCCGGTCCGGCTGCAGGTGGCGCAGGCTGAGATAGGACGCCTGCCCGGCCGCCTCGCGGCGGGCCAGCACCGCGGCCACATGGTCGCGCGGCGCCAGCTCGGCGTCGGCATGCTGGTCGGGCATGAACCGTTCGCCCCCGGCGTCGACCAGATGCGCGCCCTCGCCGCGCACGGCCTCGGAGATCAGAAATGCCCGCTCGCCGACCGCGAGCGCGGTGGGGTGGAACTGGACAAACTCCATGTCGGCCGCCGCTGCCCCAGCCCGCACCGCCAGCGCGATCGCCTCACCGGTTGCCCCCGGCGGGTTGGTGGTGCGGGCAAACAGGGCGCCGGCCCCGCCGGTGGCCAGCAGCGTCATCCGCGCCGATACGGGCTGCAGCTCGTCGCGCCCCAGTACCCAGGCGCCATGGCAGCGTTCGCCGTCGCAGATCAACTCCACCGCTGCCGTGTGCTCGCGCACCGCGATCCGGGGGTGCCGCTCGACCTGCGCGATCAGTTGGTCGGCGATGGCGGCGCCGGTGGCGCTGCCGCCGGCGTGCAGGATCCGCCTGCGGCCGTGGCCGCCCTCGCGGCCGAGCGCCGGCGCTCCGTCCGGCCCGCGGTCGAAGCGCACCCCCCAGCGCTCGAGATCTCCGATCCGGCGTATGCCGTCGCCCACCAGCACGGCCACCGCGGCCGGTTCGGCCAGGCCGCGGCCCGCCCGCAGGGTGTCCTGGGCGTGCAGGTCGGGGTGGTCGCCGGGGCCGATGGCGGCCGCGATCCCACCCTGCGCCATGAAGGAGTTGGAGGCGCGCAGCGAGCCTTTGGTGACGAGCGTGACGGCGGCTCCCCGGTCGCCGGCCTCCAGCGCCGCGGACAGCCCCGCCAGTCCGGCTCCGATGACCAGAAGGTCGGCGCGGGTTTCGGAGTCGGGGACCACCGGACCTCGATATTAGCTCAAGTGACTAAAACGCGAGGGAATGGGTTTCGTGGTCGCGCCGTTATGCAGACTGGCATGTTGCTGGTAGCTGATACGCTCGAGTCGATGGCCGACCACGACGACCGTGAGGGCACGCGGCCCGGTGTGCTGCCGGCGCAGGAGGCCCGCGACCGGGCCTGGTTCGAGGAGGAGGCGCTTGGCCATGCGGAGCACCTGTACCGGATCGCGCTGCGCCTGACGGGGGCGCCGCAGCCGGCCGAGGACCTCGTCCAAGAGGCCTATCTGCGGGCCTTCCGGGCGTGGCGAAGCTACCGCCCGGGCACCAATCTGGCCGCCTGGCTGGCGACCATCCTGCGCAACGCGTTTCTGGATGAGGCGCGCAAGCAGAACCGCCGGCCGGCCTCCGAGTCGCTGGACGAGCAGGGCGACTACTACCTGTACAACCAGCTGGCCGGCGATCTGCCGGAACCCCAGGAGGAGGTCATCAACCGGCTGTCCTCGGGAGCGATCGTGGAGTCGCTGGCGGCCGTCCCGCCGGTCTTCCGGGAGGCGGTCGTGCTGGTGGATATCGGCGACTTCAGCTACGCGGACGCAGCAGAGATCCTGAACGTGCCGATTGGAACGGTGATGTCGAGGCTGTACCGCGGCCGGCGGCTGCTCAAGCAGGCGTTGGCCGAGCGGACGGCGAAGGATGGAAAGGCATGAACGTCGATCCGTGTCGTGACGCGGAGCATCGGCTGCAGCCGTACCTCGACCGGGCGCTGACGGGGGTCGAGATCTCGGCCGTCGAACAACACCTGGCCGAGTGTTCGTACTGCGCCGATCGGTACGTGTTCGAGCGCCGGCTGCGCTCGCAGGTCAAGGACTGCTGCTGCGGCGAGGCGGTACCGATCGGGTTCGTCGACCGCTTGCGCACCCGCTGCAGCGGTCACTCAGCCGCGTAGTCAACGTCTCCCGGCGGCCGCAGCCCGCGGCAGTCCACCAGCTCGGCAGGCAGCCCGCTGCCTGGCGTCTCGCCGTCCGCCGGCAGGTCAGACCACACCGACCTGGGCAGCAGCACGGGATGCGAGCGGCCTTCCCCGTAGTCTGCGGCCAGCACCATTTCGGGCCACGCCCGGCCGGCCTCGACCAGCCGCTGGATGGCCCGCGGATCCAGGCCGGGGCCGTCGCCCAGCACCACCAGCGCCGCCTGCACGGCGGCGTCCAGCGCCGCCAGCCCGGCCCGCAGCGAGGCCGACTGGCCGGCCTCCCAGTCCTCCGCTCGGACAACTCGGACGGACTGCAGGTCGATCGCCGCAAGCACCTGGTCGGCCCGCGCCCCTAGCACCAGCACGCGGTCGTCCACCGGCGCCGCCGCGACCGCCTTCAGTACCTGCTCCAGCATCGGCCGGCCGTCCACGGGGTGCAGTTGCTTGGCGCCGCCGTACCGGCGTCCCGCCCCAGCCGCCAGGATAACGGCGGCGATCACGGCGCGTGCAGCAGCGTCAGCGCGATCTGCAGCAGCCGGAAGGCGGCCCGGGTGTAGGGCGTGATCTCCTCGGGGGTCTCGTGCTGCAACCCGACGGTCCACACCTCGTTGGCCGTCTCGATCAGCTCCGCCACGCCGGCCAGTTCGGGGCTTGCCTCGACATCGCAGGCCCGCAGGGCCAGGCCCAGCGCACCCGGCATATCGGGCTGGCGCATCCACAGAAGCGCCGTGGTGGTCATGATGTAGTCGCTGATGCGCAGGCGCTGGAAGGGCTGCGGCTCAGGCCCCTCGATAAGCGGCGGCGAGAGCGTCGCCGCCGGCTGGCCGCGGGCCACCCGCTCGGCGTTGGCCCAGAAGATCGCGTGCAGCTGGTCGGGCGAGGCTCCGGCATGATGCGCCACCTGGGTCATCTGCAGGATGGCCGAGTGCAGCATCCCGTACGGGGCGTCACTGGCCCACACGATCTGCTCCGGTGACGCGGTCGCGAGCAGGGTCTGCAGGTCGGTCACGCCCCACACCGAGGTGTCGTAGACCACGTTGGGGTGCGAGCGCAGGATGCGGCCGATGTGCTGCAGATCGGCGATGGCGGCGTGGGCCAGGATCAGCTGGGCATCCACATGCCGCTCCACCAGCTCGAGCAGGTCGTCGGCGATGGCGGGCAGTCCGCGGCCGGCGTGGATCAGGATCGGCACCCGCCGCTCGGCGGCCAGCGCGAACACGGGGTTCAGGCCGCGCGCTCCGAAGTCGAACTTCTGGGCTCGCGGGTGCAACTTGATGCCGCGGGCGCCGCGATCGAGGCAGCGGTTGGCCTCCCCGATCGGGTCCTCCGTCAGATCGAGCCGGCAGAACGGCACCAGCCGGCCGTCGGAGGCGTCGGCCCACGCGAGCACGCGGTCATTGGGCACCCGGTAGGCGGGCACACGCTCGGGGTCGTTGAGTGGGAAGGTGAATGCACGCTCGGCTCCGGCCGCCTGCATCTCGCCCAGCAGCTGCTCGGGCGCCTGCGCCATGCCGTCGTCGTCAACGCCCAGATGGGTGTGCGCATCCCAGAACCGGATGTCGGCCGGGAGCAGCGCCCGGGAGCGCTCGACGTGCTGGTCGAGCAGCGCCCGGTAGCGGTCTAAGACGTCAGACGGCACGGGCCGGAAACCTACCAGCAGCGCCAAGTTCGATCGGCTAGGTTGCCACGCATGCCAAACACCCTCATGCACGCGGACTCCATCCGCGACCCGGATCTGTTCGCCGCCACCGGCGTCGCCATCGTCGACCCGTTCGCCTACCTGGAGATCGGCGATCGCCGGATCCTGCTCACCAGCACGCTGGAGGCCGACGCCGCCCGCCGCAACTCCAACGCCACCGAGGTGGTCGTCACCGACGAGTTCGGCATGCGCGACCTGGTTCGGGGCGGGATGGACTGGGAGTTGGCCGAGGTCGAGGTGATCAGGCGCCTGCTCGAGCGCGAGGGCATAAACGCGGTCAGCGTGCCGCCCGGGTTCCGGCTGGAGACGGCCGACGGTCTGCGCTCCCGCGGCGTGCAGGTGGACGTGGACGCCGAGCTCTTCCGCGCCCGCCGGCGGCACAAGGACGAGGCAGCCCTGCGCGGCATCCGGGCCGCGCAGGTGGGCACCAATGCGGCCTTCCACCGCCTGCGCGAGCTGCTGGGCGCGTCCTCACCAGGCCCGGACGGGCTGATGCTGGAGGGTGAGCTGGTCACCTGCGAGCGGCTGCGGGCCGAGGTCATCGACACCTTGCTCGCGCACGGCTGCGGCGGCGAGCCGCCGATCGTCAGCTCCGGCCCCCAGAACGCCAACGTGCACCTGCTCGGCTATGGCCCGGTGCACCCGGGCGAGTCGGTGGTGGCGGACATCTTTCCGCGCCACCTGGAGAGCCGCTATTTCGCCGACATGACCCGGACGTTCTGCTTCGGCCCGGCGCCGGACTGGCTCAAGCACATGCATTCGACGGTGCTGGAGGCGCTCAAGCGCTCGACCGAGGCGATCAAGCCGGGTGTCGCCGGCACGGATGTGTACAACGTGGCCTGCGACGTGATCGAGGCGGCGGGCTATCGCACCGAGCGCTCGGCCGACCCGACGGTGCCGCTGGACGAGGATTTCTTCCACGGACTCGGCCACGGCGTCGGGGTGGAGGTGCACGAGTTGCCGCACATGTCCATGTCCAGCCCGCACGTGCTGGAGCCGGGCGACGTGGTCACCAACGAGCCAGGCGTCTACCGCAAGGCCACCGGCGGCGTGCGCCTGGAGGACCTGCTGCTGATCACGGCCGACGGCCACGAGGTGCTGTCGGACTTCGACTACGAACTGGAAGTTCTGCCCTAGGTGTTCGTCCCAGATAGGTCGTTGACGCGCTGAAGTGGCGTCCGCGGCCGGCGGTCGACCCGCTCCAGCCAGGCGGCCAGCCGGGGGTGCCCGGCATCCAGCGACAGGTGCTCGGCCAGCACCTTGTGGAACAGCTCGTCATCGTCGGGGTCGATACCGCGGCCGTATTTGAGGAACGGGAAGGCGCAGCAGTCGGCGGCCGAGAAGTCGTCGCCCAGCAGGTGGTCGCGGCCGTCCAGCAGGTCCTCGAACAGGTCGAGCGAGGCGCGCATCTCGGCCGCCAGGGCACGCACCCGGCCGGTGTCCGGATCGGGGCTGGCGAGCTCCGCCTCCAGGTCGTTGGGCGGTCGTTTCCAGACCCGGTTGAACCAGTCGATGAAGACCCGCATCTGCGCCCGCTGGGCCGGGTCGGCCGGGTACAGCGGCGGGTCCGGGAAGCGCCGCTCGAGGTGCTCGAGGATGGCGCTGGAGTCGATCACGATCCAGCCGTCGTCGTCCAGCACCGGCACCAGCGGCTGGCCGCTCAGTTCGACCACCTGTTCGCGGTCGGTCGGGTCGAGCATCACCACCTCGGCATCCAGCCCCTTGTGTGCGAGCGCCAGCGCCACCCGCTCGACGTTGGTGGAGAGCGGGACCGCGTACAGCCGCAGGGGCACTAGGCCGCCAACAGCTCGAGGAAGTGCGCGTGGTCGTCGAACGGGCCGACGATGCCCAGGTTCAGGCCCTGCTCGCGCATGATCGAGCCGGCCACCCGCTGCACGTCGGCGGCGGTCACCGCCTCGATCCCGGCCAGCACCTCGTCAGGCTCTGCGGCCTGCCCCTCCAGCACCTCGCGCCGCAGGCCGAAGGTGATCAGACCGCGCGGGTCCTCGAGCTGCAGCACCAGTCTGCCCTTGAGGTAGTTCTTGACCCGTCGCAGCTCGTCTTCCGCAGCCGGTTCGGCGGCCAGCTTGCGGAACTCGCGCAGGATGGTCGATATCGCCAGGTCGATGCGGGTGGTATCCACGCCGGCCTGCGACACCAGGGTGCCGGTGTCGTTGTAGGCCTGGTGCTGGCAGAACACGTAGTAGGCCAGGCCGTGCCGCTCGCGCACCTCGATGAACAGCCGCGACGACATCCCTCCGCCCAGGATCGCGGTCAGCACCTGCATCGGGTAGCGGTCGGGGTGGTCGGTGGGGATCCCGCGCACGCCCAGCCGGATGTGCGCTTGGTCGGAATCGCGCGTGTCCAGCTGCACCGCTGCCGCCCCCTGGCTGACGTGCACCGGCTGCGGTGCTCCGCTGGGCTTGCCCGGCATGTCGCCGAACTGGCGCTCGACCTCGGCGGTGAAGGTGGGGTCGATGGCGCCGGCGGCGCCCACCACCAGGCGGTCGGGGGTGTACCAGGCGTCCAGGTAGTCCAGGAAGGTCTGGCGGCCGGCTGCCCGGATCGTGTCCTTGGTGCCGAGGATGTCCCAGCCCAGCGGCTGGTCGCCGAACAGCAGGTTGTCGTAGACGCTCTCCACGTGGTCGCGGGGGGTGTCCACGTACATGTTCAGCTCCTCGACGATGACGCCCTTTTCGCGCTCCACCTCGTCGGGGTCGAAGCGCGACGCGCGCAGCTGGTCGGCCAGCACGTCGAGCGCCAGCGCCCGGTGCTCGGCCGCGCACTTGATGTAGTAGCCGGTGTACTCCTTGCCGGTGAAGGCGTTGAACTCGCCGCCGATGCCGTCCACCTCGGAGGAGATGTCCTTGGCCGTGGGCCGCTTCTCGGTGCCCTTGAAGAACATGTGCTCGGTGAAATGGGCAATGCCGTTGGTGGGCTTGGTCTCGTAGCGGCTGCCGGCGGCCACCATCACCATCACCGCCACCGACTTGGCCGAGGGCATGGGCGCCGTCAGCACGCGCAGGCCGTTGGGGAGTGTTGTCTTCTCGTACATGGCGGATATCGTACTCGCCGCATGGCAGGGATCTGGCGAGGAGGTCGGCGTGCGATCAGAGACAGTTGACATCACCGCGGCGGACGGGGTGGCAGATGCCTTCTTTGCCTGTCCTGACGACGGCGGGCAGCATCCTGCGGTGGTCCTGTACATGGACGCATACGGCATCCGCCCGGCGCTGCACGCCCACGTCGAGCGGCTGGCCTCGCACGGCTACTGCGTGCTGGCCCCCAACGTCTTCTACCGGGACGGCCGCTCGCCGGTGGTCGAGAACCTGGAGCAGCTGATGAACTCCGAGGACCGGGCGCCGCTGTGGGAGGCCCTGCGACCGCGGATGGCGCGGCTGGTGCCCGACGCCGTGCAGGCTGACTCGCGGGCCTGGCTGGATTATCTGCGCGGTCGCTCGGAGGTGGCCGGCGGGCCGATCGGGACGGTCGGCTACTGCATGGGCGGGCGGCTCAGCCTGCGTATGGCCGGCGAGTTCCCAGACGATGTCGGCGCCGCGGCCAGCTTCCACGGCGGCGGCCTGGCCGTCGATGGCGACGACAGCCCGCACCTGGCCGCAGTGCACGCCCACGGGCGAGCTCTACATCGGCCATGCCGACAACGACGGGTCGATGCCGCCCGAGCAGATGGCCAGGCTGACCGAGGCGTTGGCCGGCGCGCACGTGCAGCACACCGCGGAGCTGTATGTCGGGGCCATGCACGGCTGGACGCAGACCGACACGCCGGCCTACAACCAACCGGCCGCCGAGCGCCACTGGATGCGCATGCTCGAGCTGTACGACCGGGTGCTCGCCTAGCCGCCCAGTTCCCCCAGCCGGCGCTCCAGCAGTCGTTGCTCGGCCGGGTCGCCGGCCAGGTCGAGGGCTCGTCGCAGAGCCGCCCGCGCCTCATCGGTGCGTCCCAGCCGGCGCAGCAGCTCGCCCCGGGCCGCGTGCAGGTAGCGGTAGTCGTCGAGCTCTATGCCGTCGACGATGCCCAGGCCGGCGGCCGGGCCCTGCGCCTCGGCCACCGCCACCGCCCGGGACAGCTCGACCACCGGCGAGCCGGTGACCTGAGAAAGCTGGCCGTACAGGGCGGCGATCTGCGGCCCAGTCCCGGGGCTGGGCGGCGTGCAGCGAGGCGATGGCAGCCTGCAGCACGTACGGGCCGCCGCCGCGGACAGCGAATGCCCGCTCCAGGGCCGCTCGGCCGGCGGCGATGCCGGCGGCGTCCCACAGGGCTGGGTCCTGGTCCGCCAGCAGCACCAGCTCGCCGTCATCGAAGCGAGCGGCCCGGCGGGCCTCGTGCAGCAGCATCATGGCCAAGAGACCGTGCACCTCCGGCTCGTCTGGCATCAACTCGGCCAGCGCCCGGCCCAACCGGATGGCCTCCGCCGCCAGGTCGCCGCGGCCGCTGTAGCCCTCGTTGAAGATCAGGTAGACGACAGCCAGTACGGCCGCCAGCCGATCCGCCAGCAGGTGCTCGGGCGGCACCCGGAAGGGGATCCCGGCGCCAGCGATCTTGCGCTTGGCGCGCACCAGCCGCTGGGCCATGGTCGGCTCGGGGACGAGGAAAGCGGCGGCGATCTCGGCGGTGGTCAGTCCACCCAGCGTGCGCAGGGTGAGCGCCACCTGGGCCTCGGTGGCCAGCGCCGGGTGGCAGCAGGTGAAGATCAGCTCCAGCCGCTCGTCGGGAACTGCGCTCATGTCGATCTCGTCCTCCACTACCTCGGTGATCTCCAGCAGGCGGGTCTTGCGGGCCAGTGTGCGGTCGCGGCGGATACGGTCGATGGCCCGGTTTCGGGCCGTGGACACGAGCCACGCCCCGGGGTTCTCGGGCTGGCCGTCGCGCGGCCACCGCTCGGCGGCGATGGCGAACGCCTCCTGGGCGGCCTCCTCGGCGAGGTCGAAGTCGCCGAGGAGGCCGATCAGGGCGGCCAGCACGCGGCCCCACTGGTCGCGGAAGACCTGCTCGAGGATGGCTACCAGCCCTCCACCAGCGGGCGCACCTCGATCGCGCCGCCCATGCTCGCGGCCGGGATCCGGGCGGCCAGTTCGATGGCGGCGTCGAGGTCGTCGGCCTCGTAGGTGAGCATTCCGCCGATCGCCTCCTTGAGCTCGACGAAGGGGCCGTCGGTGGTCAGCGTCTTTCCGTTCTCGACTCGCACCGTGGTCGCCATCTCCGGCGGCTGCATCTGCTCGCCCGGGGTGACCCCGGGCGTCTCGTTGATCGACTTGTAGGCGGCGAACACCGCCGCCTGCTGGTCCTCGGACAGCTTGCCCCAGGCCTCCGGGTCGCGCGGGGTTGGGGTGTCGCCCTGGTGGATCAAGAGCAGGTACTTCATGTCGTCCTCCTGGTTTCGGATGGTCGCCTGTAGACGAACGAACCGGCGCCGGATCGACAGCTACCGGTAGCTTGTGCATCGCGATGATCGACCTCGATGCCGTCGACGCCTACGCCTCCCGCGTCCTCGAGACCGGAGTCGCGACCGCGCTCGGGCTTGTAGTCACCGACCGTCGGGAACCCGTCGCCGTTCGCACCTACGGGGAGGCGGCGCCCGGCTGCCTGTGGCAGATCGGCTCCATTTCCAAGTCGTTCACGGCCGTGCTGGCGCTGCAGCTGGTCGAGCAGGGCCGGCTCGACCTGCACGCCCCGGTGACCGACCACCTGCCGTGGTTCTCGGTGGGCTCGAGGTACGCGCCGATCACCCTGCACCACCTGCTCACTCACACGGCTGGGATCATCCAGGGGTCGGAGATCGCGACCGCCTCCACCTTCGACGTGATCGCGCTTCGCGACACCGAGACCGGGTACGCGCCGGGCGAGCACTTCTGGTACTCGAATGTGGGCTACCGCGCCCTCGGCCTGGTGCTGGAGGCGGTCACCGGCCACACCTACCCCGGCCTGCTGCAGGAGCGGATCTTCGACCCGCTGGCGATGCGGGACAGCTCGCCGGTGATCGTGCACGACCTGCGCCGGCGGATGCCCCAGGGAATGGTGGCGTTCTTCGACGACCGGCCGTGGCGGCCAGAGCACGGGCTGGCGCCGGCCACCTGGATCGAATCGGCCGAGGCCGACGGCAGCATCTGCTGCACCGCCGAGGATCTGGCGGTGTGGCTGCGGGCGCTCTGGAACGAGGACGAGCGGCTGCTGACGGCGGCCAGCTTCGCGCTCATGAAGTCGCCGCTGGTGGTGGAGGACCAGGACGGCGGGTTCTACGGCTACGGCCTGGTCGTCGACGACGACGGCTTCGGCCATGGCGGCGGCATGATTGGGTTCCAGTCGGAGCTCCGGGCTGATTTCACCGGCGGTCTGGGAGCGGTCGCGTTCGCCAACGGGATCGCCGGCGCAGAGCAGCTGTGCCATGGGGCGCTCGCCATCGCCGGCGGCGATCCGCCGCCGGATCCCGCGCCCAAGCTGGCCGAGCCGATGCGCGACGACGGCTCCTGCCCCGCCGATTGGCTGCCGTATCTGGGCCACTACCGGGCGCACAATGCCTGGGCCACCAACTTCCGGGTGGTGGCGAGCGAGGGCGGGCTGGTGTTCGGGTGGGACTGCTACGACAGCGAACGGCACCCGCTGACGTCGGTCGGGGAGGCCGAGTTTCGGATCGGGGAGCAGGAGTGGTCGCCCGAGCGACTGCGCTTCGACACGGTCATCGACGGCCGCGCCCAGCGAGCCCTCTTCTCGGGCGCGGAGTTCCACCGCACCTTCACCGACTAGCCTAGGCCGCGTGCGGATCCTCGTCGCCCGCTGCGAGATCGCCTACCACGGCCGTGCCACCACCCGGCTCGGAGCCGGCGACCGGGTGATCCTGTTCAAGGACGACGGGTCGCTGTGCGTGCACACGGACAAGGGCTTCAAGCCGCTCAACTACATGGCCGGACCGACCAGCGTTCAGGAGCAGGGAGACGTCATCCGGGTCTACCGCCCGGCCTCCGACGAGACGCTGGTGATCGTGGTCGGCGAAGTGCACGCCGACACCGCGTTCGAGCTGGAGGACGGCGCGGTGTTGGAGCGCGATGGCGCCGAGCGCGAGATCCACGAGCTGCTGGAGCGCGCGCCGGAGGTGATCGAGCCGGATCTGCGGGTGCTCGACCGGGAGCGGTTCACAGACGTCGGCCCGGTCGACCTGTTCTGCCGCGACGCCGAGGGCCGCACCGTGGTGGTTGAGGTGAAGCGGGTGCGGGCTGTGGCCGCCCATGTCGAGCAGCTGACCCGGTACTGCGAGCGGGTCGACCTGGATCCCGCCCACAGTCCTTGCCGAGGGATCCTGGTGGCGCCCGACATCGCGCCCCAGGCGAGAGTCATGTGCGACGCTCGCGGGTATGACTTCGTGCGCATCGACTACGACGTCCTGCGTGGCGATGCCGCACCCGAGCTGACCCTGTTCGAATGAACGACCGAGGAGGTTTGATGCCGTCCGTCGACCTGACCACGCTCCCCCACGTGCCCACCGAGTTCGGCCGCTGGCAGCCGCTGAACGGCCCGCTCGAGCTGACCGCGTTCGGGATCAACTCGATCGCCTGCGAACCCGGCGAGCACTTCGACATCTCCCACGACGAGACCGACACCGGCCAGCAGGAGGCCTACGTCGTCATCTCCGGCCGGGCCGAGTTCACCATCGGCGGCGAGACGATCGAGGCGGGCCCGGGCCAGGTGGTGTCGGCGCCAGATCCGGCGGCCGTGCGCAGCTACCGCGCGCTCGCCCCCGGCACCCGGCTGGTGTGCGTCGGCGCGACGCCTCCCGGCGCTCCCGCGCCGTTCGGCGAGTGGATTACAGAGCCCTGACAGCGTCCAGGAACTCGTCGATCTCGGCCGCGGTGTTGTAGTGCACCGCGCCCACCCGCACCGCGCCGCCATGGCCCTCCAGGCCCAGCCGCTGCATCAGCTCCAGCGCGTAGTAGTTGCCGTCCCAGACGAAGATCCCGCGCTTGGCCAGCGCCCCTGACACCTCGGCCGGGGTGTGCCCGGCGACCGTGAAGGCCGCCGTCGGGACCCGCCGGTCGAGTTCCGTGGTGCCGTACAGCGTCACGCCCTCGATGCCGGCCAGCCCGTCCAGCAGCTGCTCCGCCAGGTCGCGCTCATACGCCCGCACGGCCTGCATGCCCAGCCCTTCCAGGTAGCCGATGGCGGCCGCCGTGCCGGCGATCCCCTCCAGGTTGATGGTGCCGGTCTCCCAGGAGTGCGGCGGGTGATCGTCGGCCGGCCGCACCTTGTACGGGCGGTGGATTTCGAGCAGCTGCTGGCGGCCGTACAGGATGCCCACGTGGGGCCCAAAGAACTTGTAGGCCGAGCAGACCAGGAAGTCGCAGCCTACGGCCGACACGTCGATCGGCCCGTGCGGCGCGTAGTGGACGGCGTCCACGTAGCTGATCGCGCCCGCGTCCCGGCACAGTCCCACCAGCCGCTCGACGTCGTTGACCGTTCCCGCGCCGTTGGATGCCCACCCGAACGCGGCCACCCGTGTGCGGTCGCTGAGCTGGGCGGCGAAGTCGTCCACGTCCACCAGGCACGCGTCAGTGTCGATCCCGGCTGTCCGCACGGTGACGCCGCGGTCGGCCGCGGCCAGGATCCACGGGGCCACGTTGGCGTCGTGGTCGAGGCCGGTCACCAGCACCTCGTCGCCCGGCCCCAGCTCGCGGCACAGGATGCGGCTGGCGTGCATGGTCAGGGTTGTCATGTTGGCGCCGAACACAATCTCGGACGGCGATCCGGCGCCCAGGAAGCCTGCTGCCCCGGCCCGGGCGGCCTCCAGCATCTCGTCTGATCGGCGCGAGGTCTCGAACGGCCCGCCCAGGTTGGCGTTGGACTGCACCAGGTAGTCGCGCATGGCCTCGATCACCCGACCGTGCACCTGCGTCCCACCCGGGTTGTCCAGGTAGACACGGCCGGGCCGCAGCGACGGGAATTCCGAGCGCAGGGCATCCGGGTCGAGCGCTGGCGTGATCCGTTCCATCCGGCAGAGTCTACGATCTCGGCCATGCGACTCGCCATCCTTGGCGGCGGCCCGGCAGGCTACGCGGCCGCGGCCACCGCCGCACACCTGGGCGCCGATGTGGTGCTGATCGAGGAGAACCAGCTCGGCGGGTACTGCACCACCACCGACGCCATCCCCTCAAAGACGCTGCTGACCACCGCCGACGCCATGCTCGAGGTGGGGCGGGCGGTGGACAACGGGCTGGATTTTCAGCACGGCCTGCCGCGCGGTCAACCTGCGTCGTGCTCTGGCCCGGGCGCGCGCGGTGGCCCTGCACCAGAGCCGCGGCGTGCGCGAGCGGATGGATGGCATGAACGTGCGCGTGCTGCCCGGCCGCGGGCACGTGGTCGGGCCACACCAGCTGGCGGTCGACCTGGAAGGCCGCGAGCATGAGGTCGAGTTCGATGCGCTGCTGGTGTGCACCGGCGCCTCGCCCTTCGTCCCGGCCTTCGCCGCTCCCGACGCGCACCGGGTGCTGACCACCCGCCAGGTGTTCGACCTGCGCGACCTGCCGCCGCACCTGATCGTCCTGGGCGCCGGCCCCACCGGCTGTGAGTTCGCGGACTTCTTCTCCCGCTGCGGCTCGCGGGTGACCCTGGTTTCGGCCCGCGACCAGATCCTGCCGGCCGACGACCCCGATCTGGCCGAGGTGCTGGAGGAGGTGTTCCTGCGCCGCGGCATGGACGTGGTGGAGGGCGGTCGGGCGGCGGCCATCGACCTCGAGGAGGACGGGGGCGAGGTGCGGCTGGTGCTGGAGGACGGCCGCGATCTGGCCGGCTCGCATGTGCTGCTGTGCATCGGCATGCGGCCCAACACCCAGGGCCTGGGGCTGGAGACGGCGGGTGTCGAGTTCGGCGACCGCGGCACGCTGCCGGTGGACGAGTTCTGCCGCACAAACGTCGGCCACATCTACGCCTGCGGCGACGTCACCGGTCAGATCATGCTGGCCAACACGGCGGCCATGCATGGCCGCACCGCCGCCATGCACGCCATCGGGGTGGCGGTCGAGGGGCTGCGCTACACCGGGGTGGCGTGGTGCGTGTTCACACGGCCGGAGATCGCCAAGGCCGGCCTGTCCGAGCGCCAGGCCCACGCCGAGGGGATCCCGGTGCGGGTGACCAAGCACCTGATCCGGGCCAACCCGCGGGCGGTCATGGAGTCGGAGACCGACGGCCTGATCAAGCTTCTGTCCGACCCCCAGGACGGCACCATCCTGGGCGGCGCGATGGTCGGGTTCCGGGCCTCGGAGGTGATCACCGCGGTCGCGCTGGCGGTGCACGCCAAGCTGTCGGTGCAGGACATGGCCGAGACGGCGGCGGTCAACCCGTCCATGTCCGAGAGTCTGCAGCGGTGCGCGGAGAAGGCGGCCGAGGGCATGCTCGGCGTCTCCCGCGTCACCCTGACCGCGTAGAGCCCGTTCTCAGACCTCGAAGCGGAGGCCCGGTCTGGCCACATCCACCGGGCCGTCGAAGCCGGCCTTGGCCCGTTCCAGCACCCTGTGGTGGTCGTTCTCGGCCGGCACGTGGGTCAGCAGCAGCCGGCCGACGTTGGCGGCGCTGGCGGCCTGGGCGGCCTCGTCGGGGTCCATGTGCCCGCGGTCGACATCGTCGCGGCTGCCGTCCGCCAGCGACGCCTCGCACACAAACAGGTCGGCGTCAGCAGCGAAGTCGATCAGCGTCTGGGTGGGCGCGGTGTCGGCCGAGTAGACGATGGTGGCGCCGCTGGCCCGCATCTTGATCGACCAGCAGGTCGTGTAGTGCAGGCAGGGCGCGAAGGAGAACTCCACCGAGCCGATCCGAAGGCCGGTGGCGGGGTCGAACTCCGAGGTGGGGAAGGCCGCCTCGAAGGTGGCCAGCGAACCTCCCCAGATCTGGGCCACCGTGTCCAGCACCGCCTTGCCGCCCGGCGGCAGGTGCAGGGAGGGGTGCGGCCGGTCGTGCCAGCTCCCGTACAGGTAGGCGTAGTGCAGGGGCACCAGGTCGAACCAGTGGTCGGCGTGGAAGTGGCTGATCAGGATGGCCGTCAGCGGCCCCGGGTCATGCGCCCGCAACTCTGACGCGATGCCGGAGCCGCAGTCCACCAGCACCCGTTGGCCCTCGCCCTCCAGCACGTAGCCGCTGGCGGCCTGGCCAGGGTTGGGCCAGGCCGGGCTGCCGCCCAGCACCGTCCATGCCAGCCCCATCTACATCCCCATCGAGTGGTAGCCCGCGTCGACGTACAGCGTCGTCCCGGTGACCATCGAGCCCAGCGGGCTGAGCAGATAGAGGGCCGCGTTGCCGACATCCAGCGCGTCGATGTTGCGGCCCAGCGGCGCCCGCTCTTCGATCACCCGCTCCATCTCCGAGAAGCCCTCGATGCCCTTCGCGGCCAGCGTCCGCACCGGCCCGGCCGAGATGGCGTTGACGCGGATGGCGGCCGGCCCCAGCTCGTAGGCCAGGTAGCGCATCGAGCACTCCAGCGCAGCCTTGGCCGTGGCCATCACGTTGTACTTGGGGAACGTGCGCTCGGACGCCATGTAGGTCATCGTCACCATCGAGCCTCCGCCGCGCGCCGCCATCAGCGGCTCGGCCGCCCGGGCCATCGCCACCAGTGAGTAGGCGGAGATGTCCAGAGCCACCCGGAACGTCTCCCGAGGCGTGTCGATGAAGCGGTTCTGGAAGGCGTCGGCGGGTGCGTAGGCGATCGAGTGCACCAGCATGTCCAGCCCGCCCAGACCCTGGCCGACGGCATCGAAGGCGGCCTGGATCGACTCGTCCGAGGATGCGTCGCACTCCACCAGCAGGTTGGAGCCGACGCTCTGGGCGAGCTTCTCGACCCCGTCGCGCAGCCGCTCACCCTGGTAGGTGAAGGCAAGTGTGGCGCCCGCCTCGTGCAGCCGCTGGGCGATCGCCCAGGCGATGGAGCGCTTGTTGGCGACCCCGGTCACCAGACCCAGCTTGCCCTCCAGGATGCCCTCGGTCACACGCTCCTCCTCGCTCGGATTCCGTGCGAGGGTAGCAGGAAGTCGTTCCTGGATGGACGACGCCATTCAGGAACGACCTCCAGGGTGAACCGCAGGAGCCGAGCGCGCGGCGTCGTAGTCCCAACCCGCATGACGCGTGCCCAGAGGATCGCGCTGGCCGGGGCCGTCGCGGTGTTCGTGGCCGTCGGCCTGGTCGCGGCGTACGCGTTCGGCCGGCACACCGGATCGGGCATCTCCAGTGGCATCAGCCAGTCTACGACCACCACCTCCAGCGGCTCCTCCACCACCACGCAGGCCGCACCGATCACGGCCACCCGCGCGGCGTTCGGCGGCGCGCCGGTGGCCAACGGCTGGCGGACGCGCTTCGCGCTCACCTTCGACCGGGTGCCCAGCGGGTTCACGGTCGCCTCCACGCCGGCTGGCTTCCGGGTCACCTTCGAGTCGCCGGTGACGATCCCGGCCTCGGTGCTGGCGGCGGCCGATGCGGATGCCACCAAGTATCTGATGCACCCCAGCTGGGACGCCGCCAATCACGTGCTGACCGTGCGCACACCGTCTATGAACGACCTGATCAGCCAGACAGTGCACGGCGTGGTCGGAAACACCCTGTTTCTGGACGACATCCGTCCGGCGGTGGGTACCTCCAACGGCTGCCTGTCGGTGAGCGTCCCGGCGCCGTACACGGGCATCTTCGGCCTGTTCACGGCGCGCGGAACGGAGAGCGCCTTCGAGGGCCAGTTCACGATGGTGGTGCGGGGCGGCGGCACCCAGACCAAGCAGGTGGTTCACGCGGCCGGCGGAGGGCCGGCGCCCTTCTCGGTGCAGCTGACGCCGCCGCTGGAGTCGCAGCCGGTGGCCGGGCTGGTGGTGGCCTACGAGCTGTCGGCCAAGGACGGCCAGCCCACCTGCATCGTCAAGATCCCCATCTGGCTGAGCCCGGGAGGATAGTGGTATGACCACGGAGACGCACGATGTCGACCACATGCGGTTCCACACCCAGCACGCCCGCCTGGCAAGCCCATTCGGCGAGGGTGGGTTCGGGGCGGTGGCCGAGAAGATCGCACGCCTCTTCGGCACGCCGCAGTACCTGATCGGGCAGTCGGTGGTGGTGGCCGTCTGGATCGCCATAAACGCGGTCGGCATCATCTACAGGTGGGACCCGTATCCGTTCATCCTGCTCAACCTCGCCTTCTCGCTGCAGGCGGCGTACGCCGCGCCGCTGATCCTGCTCGCCCAGACACGCCAGGCCGAGCGCGACAAAGTCACCACCGAGGCCGACGCCCAGCACCGCGAGGCGCTTTCGCAGGCGTCATTGGATCGTCAGAAAAACGCCGAGATCCAGGTGGCGGTGCTGAACAGGCTGCTGGAGCAGAACACCAAGCTGACCGAGCAGGTGGAGCAGCTGACCGAGCAGATCCACCACAGGGTGGTCTCTCCGCCTGGCTAGCGAGCCGACGCCACCTCGTCCAGGGCCGCCGGGTTCTCGAGCGACGACAGGTCGCCCTGCTCCTCGCCCAGCGCCGCCGCCCGCACCGCCCGGCGCACGATCTTCGCCGTTCGGGTGCGGGGCAGCGCCGCCACGAAGCGCACGTCGGCCGGTGCGAACGCCTTACCCAGCACCTGGGCCACCTGGGTGCGCACCTCGGCCCGCAGCTCGTCTGAGGGCTCGTAGCCGGGACGCAGCACGCAGTACACCCACGCCACCTCGCCCTTGACGTCGTGCGGGACGCCGATCGCGCATGCCTCCGAGACGGCGGGATGGGCGACCGCCGCCGACTCGAACTCGGCCGGCCCGATCCGTTTGCCGGCGATGTTCAGGGTGTCGTCCGAGCGGCCGTGCAGGTACCAGTAGCCGTCCTCGTCCACCGACGCCCAGTCGCCGTGCACCCACACGCCGGGGAACCGGCTCCAGTACGCCTGCAGGTAGCGGTCGGGGTCGCCCCACACGCCGCGGGTCATGCTCGGCCACGGCTTGCGGCACACCAGCTCGCCCACCTGGCCGGCCGGCAGGTGCTCCCCGGTCGGGCCGACCACGTCCATGGCCATGCCCAGCGAGGGCATGCCCAGCGTGCACTCGCGCAGCGGCATGACCGGCATTGGCGCCAGGAAGCAGGCGCCCACCTCGGTGCCGCCGGAGATGTTGATGATCGGGCAGCGGCCCTCGCCGCACACCTCGTGCAGCCACCGGTACGGCTCGGGGTTCCACGGCTCGCCGGTCGATCCCAGGATGCGAAGCGAGGAGCGGTCGTGCGCGTGCACCGGCTCGTCGCCGTGCCCGCGCAACGCGCGGATCAGGGTCGGCGAGACGCCCAGCACCGAGATCCGGTGGCGCTCGACCAGCTCCCACAGCCGGCCCGGGTCCGGGTAGTCGGGTGCGCCCTCCGACAGCACCGCCGTCGCCCCCAGGGCGCCCGCCCCGACCACCAGCTTGGGGCCCATGATCCAGCCCATGTCGCTCACCCACAGGAACCGGTCGTCGGCGTGCACGTCGGTCTGGAACGCGCACTCCTGGGCGATCTTGGCCAGGAACCCACCGTGCACGTGCACCGCTCCCTTGGGCCGGCCGGTGGTGCCGGAGGTGTAGATGACCATCATCACCGTCTCGGGGTCGAGCGCGGGCGCGGCCAGCTGGTCGGACTGCCGCGCCACCAGCTCGCGCCAGCGGTGATCGCGGCCGGCCGTCATGGGCGGGTCGGTGCCCAGCCGGTCGTAGACCAGCACGTGGCGAACGCCCGGCACCACCGCCAGCGCCTCGTCGGCCACCGCCTTCATGGCCACCGGGCGGCCTCGCCGCGGCACCGCGTCGGCGGTGATCAGGGCCATCGCCCCGGCGTCGGCCAGCCGGGCGGCGACAGCCGGCGCGGCGAAGCCGGAGAAGATCGGCACCGTGATCGCGCCGATCTTGCACACCGCGTAGAACGCGGCGACAACCTCCACCGACATGGGCAGGTACAGGCCGACCGTGTCGCCGCGGGCGACGCCCAGTTCGAGTAGCGCGTTGGCGACCCGGTTCACCTCGGCCTGCAGCTCGCCGTAGGTGACCGTCCGTACCCCGCCGTCCTCGCGCTCGCAGATCACGGCCGGCCGGTCGCGACCCGGGCCGTTGGCGTGCCGATCGACGCAGTTGTGGGTCAAGTTGATCGTGCCGCCGCCGAACCAGGTCGTCCACTCGGGCCCATTGGAGTCGTCATAGACGCTGGTGTACGGGGTGAAGAACTCGATCCCGAGGTGGCGCACGACCGCATCCCAGAACCAGGCGATGTCGTCCTGGGCGCGGGCGTGCAACTCCCGCCAGTCGGAGATTCCGTGCGCCCGGCAGAAGGCCGTGACGCGGGCGTGCTCCACGGTCTCGGCGGTCGGCTGCCAGATGTAGGGGGCGTCGATGCTTCGATGCTAGCGGGGTAGGCTCGCGCGGTGCGCGTCCTGATCGCCCCCGACAAGCTGCGCGGCACCTACACCGCCGCCGAGGCCTGTGCGGCCATCGCCAGCGGCTGGTCGCAGGAGCGGCCCGCGGACGAGCTCGACCAGCTGCCGCTGGCCGACGGCGGTGAGGGCACCGCGGCAGCGCTTCTGGCCGCCGCCGGCGGCGCGTGGCGGCAGGTCGAGGTGCACGACGCCTTGGGCAGGCCCTGCCTGGCCGGGTTCGCCCAGCTGGCCGACGGGTCGGCCGCGGTGGACGTGGCCGAGGCCTGCGGCCTGTGGCGGGTGGCGGACCGGCCGCTCGATCCGCTGGGCGCATCCTCCCGGGGAGCCGGCGAGCTGATCGCTGCCGCGATAGACCTGGGTGCCAGCAGGGTGGTCGTCGGCGTTGGCGGCACAGCGTCCACGGATGGCGGCGCAGGCCTGCGGGAGGGTCTGGGCCAGCTCCCCGACGGGGTCACCCTGGTGGCGGCCCTGGACGTGGACAACCCGCTGTGCGGCCCGCGTGGGGCGGCGGCCGTGTACGGCCCCCAGAAGGGAGCCACGGCGGCCGACGTGGAGCTGCTGGAGGAGCGGCTGCGAGCGCTCGACCTGCCCACGGCCGATATGCCAGGCGCAGGCGCCGGGGGCGGCATCGGCGGCATGCTGATGGCGCTCGGGGCGGCTGCCCAACCGGGAGCCCAGCTGGTCATGCAGGAGGTGGGGTTCGACGGCCGGCTCCGGGCGGCCCAACTGTGCATCACGGGGGAGGGCAGGATCGACAGCCAGACGCTGCACGGCAAGGTGGTGGCTGTGGTTGCTGACAAGTGCGCCGGCCGCGGCGTCCCATGTGTGGCGGTGGCAGGGCAGATCGAGCCGCAGGCCGCAGAGGAGCTGAGACGCCGCGGATGCGACACCCACGAGCAGGGCGACCTGGAGCTGGCCGGGCGCGAGCTGGCGCGCTCGCATGGCTCGGCTTGATCCTGGCCGGTTGCTCGCACTCCAGCGCCCAGTCCACGACAACCACGAGTCCCGTCAATCCCTGCGCGACTCGCCCGGCCTACGCCGCGCCCGACCCGCACCGGCCTCGCTACCGGATGACGCTCGCGGTGGGCGCCAGATCCCCGGTCGTCGGCGGCACCGAGCAGGTGCGCTTCACCCCTGACCTGGCCACCGACCGGCTGGTGTTCAGGCTGTGGCCAAACGGCCCCATCGAGCGCAAGGTGGGCGGCTCGCTGGTCGTGCTCGGCCCCGTCACGTCAGGCGGGCGGCCGCTTCGCTCCAGTATGCCCGACCCGACAACCCTGGTGGTCGATCCGCCCCACCCGCTGGCCGCCGGCGACGAGGTCACCGTCTCGCTGCGTTGGCGGCTGCGCGTGCCGGATCCCCGTCGTGGTCTCGACCGCCTGGCTCGAACCGGCCCAGAGCTGCGGTTGGCGTCCTTCTTCCCCATTCTGGCCTGGCAGCCGGGCGTCGGCTGGGCGACCGACCCGCCGACTCCTCTGCTGGCCGAGGCCTCCACCTCGCCGACGGCCGACTTCGCAGTGCAGGTGCGGGTGCCGCCGGGCGAGCAGGCGTTGGCGACCGGCCGCGAGGTGTCCCCCGGACACTGGAGTGCGTATGCGGTGCGGGACTTCGCGCTGGCGATCGACCGCTTCCACGAGGCGACCGCGGTCGGCCGCGCGCCGGCTCCCGTGAAGGTGACCGTCGGAGTCGGGCCGGGTGTGTCCGTGTCGCCGGCGGCGGTGGCCGCGCGCGCGGTGGGTTACCTCCAGGAGTACGATCGCCGGTTCGGCCCCTACCCGTGGCCGACGCTGGTCGTCCCCGTCACCCACGACCTCGGCTCAAGCGGGATCGAGTACCCGAATCTGGTCTTCGAGGGGCCCGGCGTACTGCGCGTGCTGGCGCACGAGATCGGCCACCAGTGGTTCTACTCGCTGGTCGGAAACGACCAGGCCCGCGACCCATGGCTGGACGAAGGACTGGCGACCTACGTCCAGGTGACCGCCGACCACCTGCAGAGCTTCTACGCGCGGTTCGGCATCCCGCCGGCCGCGGCCGGCCACCTGGGTGCGCCGATGACCTACTGGGACGGGCTGCCCTACGTCGACTACCAGGCCGGCGTCTACCTGCAGGGCGAGCGCGCGCTCGCCGGGCTGGGCCCACCGGCCACGGTGGACTGCGCGCTGCGCGGCTACGTGGCGGCAAACGCCTACCGGATCGCCACCCAGCCCGACCTGGCCAGGGCGTTGGCTCGAGTCTTCCCCGGCGCCTCCGCCCAACTGCGCAAGCTGGGCGCGCACGTCACAGGATGAGATTCTTCACCAACTGGGTACGGTGCCAGTGTGTGGGGCGGGCTAACGTGCCGGAAGCGGCGCCAGCCATCCATCCATTCGACGAGGAGCACCAGTGGCGAACGCGTTCGACGACACCGACCTGCTGTGCGTCAACACCATCCGCACGCTTGCCCTGGACGCGGTCGAGCAGGCCAAGTCCGGTCACCCGGGCCTGCCCATGGGATGCGCGCCGATCGGCCACGTGCTCTTCACCCGGCACCTGCGCTACAACCCCGCCGACCCAGCCTGGCCCGGCCGCGACCGCTTCGTGCTGTCGGCCGGCCATGGCTGCATGCTGCTGTATTCGCTGCTTCACCTGACCGGCTACGACCTGCCGCTGGAGGAGCTGAAGCGGTTCCGGCAGTGGGGCAGCATGACGCCTGGGCATCCGGAGTACGGACACACCCCTGGGGTCGAGACCACCACCGGCCCGCTCGGCCAGGGCGCGGGCACCGCGGTCGGCATGGCCATCGCGGGCAAGCACCTGGAGGCGCGCTACGGGCCGCTGGCCGGCTTCCGGGTGGTGTCGCTGGTGTCCGACGGCGACCTGATGGAGGGCGTCTCCGGCGAGGCCTCCTCGCTGGCCGGACACCTGGGCCTGGACAACCTGGTGTTCGTGTACGACGACAACCACGTGTCCATCGACGGGAACACCGAGCTGGCCTTCACCGAGGATCGGCTGGCCCGCTACGCCGCGTATGGCTGGAGCACGTCCGAGGTCGCCGACGGCAACGACCTGGAGGCCATCGACGGGGCGCTGAGCGCGGCGCTTGACCACCGCGGCCAGCCCAGTTTCGTCAGCGTGCGCACGGTGATTGGGTTCGGGTCGCGCGACGCCGGCACCAGCCGTGCCCACTCGGATGCGCGCGGCCCCGAGCAGCAGGCCGAGACAAAGCGCGCGCTGGGCTTCGATCCCCAGCAGTTCTTCGTTGTGCCGGACGCGGCTGCCGAGCGCTACCGCGAGGCCGGAGCGCGCGGCGCCCCGCTGCAGCGCGACTGGGAGGCGCGGCTCGACGACCACCCCGAAGCCGAGGAGATGCGCCGGATCTTCGCCGGCCACACCCCGCAGGTCGATCTGCCGGGCTTCCCGGCCGGCGACCCGATCGCCACCCGGGCGGCGTCGGGCAAGCTGATCGCCGCGCTGGCCGGGGGCGTGCCGGAACTGGTGGGCGGGTCGGCGGACCTGACCCCGTCAAACAACACCCGCCCGCCCGACGCGGTCGACTTCGAGCCCGCGAGTCACGAGGGCCGCTACCTGCGGTTCGGCGTGCGCGAGCATGGGATGGCGGCGATCACCAACGGGCTGGCGCTGTCGTGCCTGCGGCCCTACGCGGGCACCTTCTTCAACTTCCTGGACTACTGCAAGCCGTCCGTGCGGCTGTCTGCGCTCATGAACATCCCGGTGGTGTGGGTGTTCACCCACGACTCCGTCGGCCTGGGCGAGGACGGCCCCACCCACCAGCCGGTGGAGCAGTTGGCGAGCCTGCGGGCGACGCCCAATGTGACCGTGTTCCGGCCCGCCGACGCCAACGAGACGGCTGCCGGCTGGAAGGTGGCGATGGCCCGCCGCACGCCCACCGCCCTGGTGCTGACCCGGCAGGCGCTGCCGATTCTCGACCCGGCGGTCTATCCGGTCGACGAGGCGGTCCGCGGCGGCTACGTGCTGGAGTCGGACGACGATCCGGAGCTGCTCCTGATCGCGACCGGCTCGGAGGTGTCGCTGGCGCTTTCGGCCCGCGGGCTCTTGTCCGAGCGCGGGATCCGCTCACGGGTCATCTCGCTGCCCAGCTGGGAGCTGTTCGAGGAGCAGCCGGCCAGCTACCGCACCGCCGTCATCCCGCCGGAGGTGGAGGCCCGCGTCACCATCGAGGCCGGCGCCACCGTGGGCTGGGAGCGGTACGCCGGCCTGCGCGGGGCGATCGTCGCCCTCGACCGGTTCGGCGCCTCCGCGCCCGGGCCGACGGTGCTGGCCAACCTCGGCTTCACCGCCGAGCGGGTGGCCGACGAGGCCGAGCGGGTGCTGACTGCCAATCGAGATCGCGTTTAGAACCGAGGAGGACGACCGAATGTCCGAGCGACTCAAGCAACTGGCAGCCGCGGGCACCAGCCCGTGGCTCGACAACATCCGCCGCAGCTGGCTCGAGTCGGGCGAGTTCAAGGGCATGGTGAACGAGGGCATCGTCGGGGTGACCTCCAACCCGACCATCTTCCAGAAGGCGATCGCCGACTCATCCGACTACGACGACGCGATCCACGCCATGCACGGCAAGGGCGCCTCTGCGCAGGACGTGTTCTTCGAACTGGCCATCGAGGACGTGCAGGCCGCCGCCGACCAGTTGGCCGGCGTGTATCGCGACACCGGCCACCTCGACGGCTTCGTCTCCTTCGAGCTGCCGCCCGGCATGGCCAACGACACGGCCGGCGTCGATCACCGCCGCCCCCCAGTTCTGGAAGCGCATCGACCGGCCCAACATCTTCATCAAGATCCCGGGCACTGCCGAGGGCGTGCCGGCGATCGAGGAGTCGATCGCCGCCGGCGTGAACGTCAACGTGACGCTGCTCTTCTCGCTGGATGCGCTACGACGAGCCATCCACTGGGCCTTCATCCGCGGCCTGGAGCGGCGGGTCGCGGCCGGCCAGCCGATCGACGACCTGCACTCCGTGGCCAGCTTCTTCGTCTCCCGGGTGGACACCGCCGTCGACAAGCAGCTGCCCGAGGGCTCGCCGCTGGCGCGGCAAGGCGGCCGTCGCCAACGCCAAGCTGGCGTACCAGCACTTCCTCGAGATCACCGCCGGCGATCGCTGGAAGGCGCTGGCAGGCGCACGGCGCGCGCGTGCAGCGGCCGCTGTGGGCCTCCACCGGCACGAAGAACCCGGCCTACTCCGACGTGCTCTACGTCGACGACGCTGATCGGGCCCGGACTGCGTCAACACGATGCCCGACCCCACCATCGAGGCGTTCACCGACCACGGCGTGGTCGCGCGCACGGTCGACGCCGACCTGGACGGCGCCCGCCGCGCGCTCGACGCAGGTGGCGGCGGCCGGCATCTCGCTCGACGCGGTCACCCGCCAGCTCGAGCTGGACGGCGTGAAGTCGTTCTCGGAGTCGTTCGACTCGCTGCTCGGGACGATCGAGGAGCGGCTGGCGCGAGATGGCGGCCGCAGCGCCGCGTGAGCGTCACCAGCCGGCGCGCGCGGAGAATCCGCTGCGGGTCGGGCTGCGGGTGGGCGGCGCCACGCGAGCCGACGCTGTTCACGATCTATCGGCGCGACCGGCGACCTCGCCCAGCGCAAGCTGCTGCCGGCCATCTACAACCTGGCGCGTGCGCGGCCTGCTGCCGGCCCAGCTTCGCGGCTGATCGGCTACGCCCGCACGGAGATGACCGACGACGAGTTCCGCAGGTTCGCCAAGGCCGCCATCGAGTCCCACTCGCGCACGCCGGTCGACGAGCGCTACTGGCCTGCGTTCGCGTCCATGCTGCACTACCAGGCCGGCGGCTTCGACGACGACGCGCACTTCCACGACTGGCGACGCGGCTGGACGAGCTCGGCGAGCATGCCGGCGGCGGCACCAGGGCAACCGCGTGTTCTACCTGTCCACGCCGTCCAGCTTCTTCCCGGTGATCGTGCGCGGGATGGGCGGCGGCCAAGCTGAACCGCCGCCGAGGTCTCGCAGGTGCGGGTGGTGATCGAGAAGCCGTTCGGGCACGACCTGGAGTCGGCCCGCGAGCTGGCCGAGCATCGTGCACCGCGCGGTTCCAGGAGCGCGCAGATCTTCCGCATCGACCACTACCTGGGCAAGGAGACCGTCCAGAACATCTTCGCGTTCCGCTTCGCCAATGCGATCTTCGAGCCGATCTGGAACCACCGCTACGTCGACCACGTGCAGCTGACCGTGGCCGAGTCGATCGGGGTCGAGCACCGGGCCGGCCTTCTACGAGGAGACGGGGGTCGTCCGCGACATCGTCCAGAACCACCTGCTGCAGGTGCTGGCGCTGGTGGCGATGGAGCCGCCGGCGGCCTTCGACGCCGAGTCGGTGCGCGACGAGAAGACCAAGCTGCTGCGGGCGGTCCGGCCGATGACGTTCGAGAACGCGGTGCGCGGCCAGTACGCGGCCGGCTACGTGGCCGGCGACGAGGCGGCGGCATACACGCACCGAGCCGCAGGTGCCCGCGGATACCACGACGCCCACCTACATCGCCGCCAAGCTCGAGATCGACAACTGGCGCTGGGCGGGCACGCCGTTCTACATCCGCGCCGGCAAGCGCCTGGCCAAGCGCGTGACCGAGGTGGCGGTGCAGTTCCGGCGGCCGCCGCATCTGCCCTTCCCGACGATGCGGCCGAGCACCTCGAGGCCAACTCGCTGGTGCTGCGGATCCAGCCCGACGAGGGCATCTCGCTGCGCTTCGGCGCCAAGGCGCCCAACGCCGACGCTCTCGATCCGCACCGTCAACATGGACTTCCTGTACGGCTCGTCCTTCCTGACCGACGTGCCCGAGGCGTACGAGACGCTGATCCTGGATGCGATCCGCGGCGACGGCACGCTGTTCACGCGTCAGGACGGCGTCGAGCGGGCGTGGGAGATCTGCGACCCGCTGCTCGACCAGTGGCAGTCCGGACAGCCCCAGCTCGTACCCGTCCGGGCTCGTGGGGCCCGGACGCGTCGGACGAGCTGCTGGCTCGCGACGGCCGGCGCTGGCGGCGGCCGTGAGCACCGTCACCGACGGCGGTCGGTCGACCTGGCGGAGGTCGAGCAGCGCGCTGGCCAGGCTGCGCGGCGGCGAGTCACGGCGCCAGCGTGCGGGCGACCACGCTCAACCTGATGGTGTACGCGCCCACCGCCGAGGCGGTCGCGCACGGCGAGCGTGCTCTGAACGGCATCGGCGGCAGCCGGCCGCTGCGCGCGCTGGTGCTGACCCCGGGCGAGGGCCGGCCCACGGCCAGGGTCTCCAGTTCGTGCTGGCGGCGTCGACCGGCCGGAGATGTGCTCAGCGAGCAGGTCGTGATTCAGGCCGACCCGGCGGCGCTGCCCAGCTCGGTGGTGCCGCTGCTGGTGCCCGATCTGCCGGTGTTCCTCTGGTGGCGGGGCCGCATCGACGACGACCGTCGCTGCTCGAGGAGCTGAGCGAGCTGGCGACCCGGCTGATCGTGGACTCCGACCAGTGCGGCGATCGACTGCGTCGAGCGCGTCGCGCTGACCCCGGCCCTGGCCGACCTGGCCTGGGCGCGGCTGTCGCCCTGGCGGGAGGCACTGGCGGCGCTGTTCGACCGCCCAGCGGCCTGCGCGGCCTCAAGCATGCGACGGCGGTGGAGGTGCGCGGGCCGGCCGACGAGGCGCGGCTGCTGGCGGGCTGGCTGCGCTCGCGGCTCGACCGCCAGGTGGGGCTCGACAACTCGGGCAAGCCCAAGCACCTGGAGCGGGTGGCCGTGGCCGGGCATGACGCCGGCTGTCGGTGGAACGCTCCGGGCGCACCGGCGTCGGCAGGGCGATTGGCCCCGACGGCCTGGAGCACCCGGTCGCCTTCTGCCGCGCCGGGAGTGGGCAGGATGGTGGCCGCCGAGCTGCGATCGGCTGGGCTCGGACGCCGTGTTCGAGGCGTCGCTGGCGGCGGCCGGCTGAGCGGTGTCGGCGGCCGACAGCTTCCGGGTATCGGCGCAGGCTTACGACCGCCACGTCGGCCGATACGGGGAACAGCTGGCGGCCGAACTGATCGCGTTCGCCGACGTCCGGGGAGGCATGCGGGCGCTCGACGTGGGCTGCGGGCCGGGCGCGCTGACCAGCGCGCTGGCGGAACTGCTGGGCCCCGAGCAGGTGTCGGCGGCCGATCCCTCGGAGTCCTTTGCGGCAGCCTGCAGAGCGCGGCTGCCACAGGTCGAGGTGGTGGTCGCCTCGGCGGAGGCGCTGCCCTTCGCAGACCGGACGCTTCGAAGCGGCGCTCTCGCAGCTGGTCGTGAACTTCATCCCGGACGACCCGGAGGCAGGCCTGCGTGAGATGGCGCGGGTCACCCGTGCTGGCGGCGTCCTGGCGCGTGCGTGTGGGACTACGCGGGCGAGATGACGCTCCTGCGCGCGTTCTGGGACGCCGCCCGGGAGGTCGATCCGGTGCGCGCCGCCGCTGCCGACGAGGGAGTCGTCATGCGCTGGTGCGGCGAGGGCGAGTTGGCCGAGTTGTGGCGGCAGGCGGGTCTGCAGGGCGTGCGCTTCGGCCAGCTCGTGGTACGCGCCAGCTACACCGACTTCGAGGATCTGTGGTCCCCGCTGCTATGCGGCGTCGCGCCCTCCGGCGCGTTCTGCATGTCACTCGACGGCGATCGCCGGGCCGCCCTGCACGACGCGTATCGCGTCCGGCTGGGAGTGGGGGCGGACCCTTTTGAACGACCGCCCGGGCATGGGCGGTCGCCGGCACTGTCGCTAGCTGACGGGGTGCGAGGCGTCGGTGAACTCGCGGAACTCGCCGGTCACCAGGTACGCCGTACGCTCGCCGATGTCGACGGCGTTGTCGCCGATCCGCTCCAGGCAGCGGCCGATCACGATCGCCCGCAGCCCGGCCTCGGAGTCGCGCTCGTTGCCGCCAGCCTCCTGATCTGCCGGGCCAGCCCGTGGTGGTCGCGGTTGATCACCTGGTCCAGCTCCACCAGCGGCTCGGCCCGGACCACGTCGCGGGCTCCGAACGCCTCCATCGCCTGTTGCAGCATGGCCCCGGCCTGATCGCCCATCATCGTGAACGCGCGGGCAGCTCCAACGGGAAGGTCGTCCCGTTCAGCAGCAGCAGCAGCTTGGCGATGTTGACGCACTGATCGCCGATCCGCTCCAGGTGCTGGTTGATGTGGATCATGGCCAGCACCAGCCGCAGGTCGATGGCCACCGGTGACTGGCGGGCCAAGAGCGACTCGATGTTCCCCTCGATGCGCACGTAGAGCGCGTCCACCTCGTCGTCGGCGGCGATCACCGCCTTCGCCCGCTCCACATTGCCGGAGCTCAGGGACAGCATCACCTCGTCCAGCGAACGCCGGCACAACCGGCCCTCGTCCTGGATCAGAGCCTCGATCTCGTCCAGCTCGTGCTGGAAGGTCTCCCGTGGCATGCGCGAGAGAATATGCCACTGCGCAGGCCGGCGGCGGCTGTTCACCGCTACTTCACCACCCCTGCACCGCCGGATAACCCCCGCCCAGGCGGTGTGCCTCCACAATCGATCCGACGATGTTCCGAACGACGGAGGGTGTGCGCATGCTTAGTGTGAAGAACGCGACAGTTCTGTCGCTGGCGGTCGCCGCGGTAGTCGCCGCGAGCGCGTGCGGCTCGAGTTCGAGCAGTACCACGACCGTCACGTCCACGGCCTCCAACGGTCAGAGCGGGGGTTCGAGCAAGGCCCTGAGCGGCGCCGGCAGCACCTTCGTGGCCCCGCTGGTGGCCCAGTGGGAGGCCGATTACGTGAAGAGTCCGGCGGCCGTCACCATCACCTACGGCGCTGTCGGGAGCGGTAGCGGCATCGATGCGATCACGGCCAGGACGGTCGATTTCGGCGCCAGCGACGCCCCGCTGACGCCCGACCAGGTGACCGCCTGCAAGGGCTGCGTGCAGATCGGGTGGGCGCTGGGAGCGACCACGATCGACTACAACGTCAAGGGCGCGCCGAACCACCTGAAGCTGACCGGTAAGGTGCTCGCTGACATCTTCCTGGGCAACATCAAGACCTGGAACGATCCGGCGATTGCCCACCTGAATCCCGGTGTCAGCCTGCCGTCAACGCATATCACGCCGATCTACCGCAGCGACGGCTCGGGTACCAGCTTCGTGTTCACGGACTACCTGTCCTCGGTTGACCCGGAGTGGTCGAGCAAGGTCGGAGCCTCCACCCAGCCGACATTCCCGGTGGGCACCGGGGCCGAGCACAGCTCGGGCGTGGTCGCGGCCATGCAGGCGACCGACGGCGGCATCACATACGCCGAGACTTCGTACGTCGCGGCGGACAAGCTCGACGATGCGCTGATCCAGAACGCGGCGGGGAACTATCCGGACCCGGCGAACAACGGCGCGGTGCTGGCGGCGGCCAAGGTGGGGACGACCCGCCCCGACGGCACGATCAAGCTGGTTGATCCTCCCGCTTCCGCGGCCAACGCGTACCCGCTTTCGACCTATACCTACGTGATCGTCCCCAAGGACTCTCCGAAGGGGCCGGTACTCCAGGCGTTCCTGAAGTACGCCATCAGCAAGGCGGGACAGGCGCTCGGCGAGCCGATCGGCTACCCGCCGCTGCCCGCCAACGTGGTTGCGAGCGACGAGCAACTGATCGCCGAGATCCACTAGCCGTTTGGAGTCGTGGGGGTGCGCGCGGGGCGCCCCCCACGACCCGGCGTTAGGGTGGCGGAAGCGTTCCGAGAACGGCAGGTAGATACCAATGAATCAGCTTGATCATGGCGACTAGGGCTGAGGCTCAGCACCCGCTGCTGGGTTCCCGCCGGCCACGGCTTGGTGATCTGGGCCTGCGCCTCGTGTCCGGTACGGCGGTGGCGGTCGCGCTGCTGACGATCGCCTTGCTGATCTACGAGGTTGTGCGCGGCGCCAGGCTGAGCATCTCTGCGTTCGGGCTGGGCTTCGTCACCTCGTCGGACTGGAACGCTGTCACCAACAAGTTCGGCGCGCTCTACCTGCTCGAGGGCACGCTGCTGACGGCGGTGTTCGCCCTGATCATCGCGGTGCCGGCCTCGATCGCGATCGGGCTCTTCCTGAGTGAGTTGGCACCCCGTGCCCTGCGCGCCCCCGTCGGCATGCTGATCGAGCTGCTGGCGGCGATTCCAAGCGTTGTCCTCGGTCTGTGGGGAATCGTCGTGCTGGGGCCGTTCGTGGCCTCCGACCTGGAGCCGTGGCTGCACCGCCATCTCGGCTTCATCCCGCTTTTCTCCGACTATCCGTCGAACGTGGGCGTGCTGCCGGCGTGCCTGGTGCTCACGATCATGATCGTGCCGATCGTCTCCAGCATCAGCCGGGAGCTTTTCAACAGCGTCCCCAGAGACCTCAAGGAGGGGGCGCTCGCGCTCGGGGCGACCCGCTGGGAGATGATGCGCAGCGTCGCCATCCCCCAGGTCAGCGCCGGCCTGGTTGCTGCGGTCATGCTCGGGTTTGCACGGGCAACCGGCGAGGCGATCGCGGTAGCCCAGGTGATCGGCAGCCACAACGCCTCGCCCTTCGGGTCGGTGTTCAAGCCGGCCGGCACCATGGCGGCGTGGATCGCGACCCAGTTCAACGGCACCGCCACCGACCTGCAGCGCTCATCGCTGTACTACCTGGCTGCGATCCTGCTGGTGCTCAGCCTGATCACGAATCTGGCGGCGCAGCTGATCGTCAGGCGGATCCGAAGGCGGATGGGGCTGCTCGCATGACCGCGGATGCTTCCATGTTCGTCGCCAATACGCCCCGCGCTCGCCGTCGCAGGCTCTCGGGCAGGGTCATGGAAATCGTCTGCACGCTGGCCGCCGTGCTGGCCATCCTCGTGCTGGTCCTCGTTGTCTATGCGGTTGCGCGCCGTGGCCTGCCGGCTCTCAGCACGACCTTCTTCACCGCAGTCCCGGGCACGGACGCCTTCGGAAACCCGACCGGCGGCATCGCCAACTCGATCGTGGGCACCGTCATCATCACCGCCATCGCCACCGCGATAGCCGTCCCGATCGGGGTGCTGATCGCGATCTTCAACACCGAGTTCGCCTCCCCCAAGGCGGCCGAGACCACTCGATTGATGCTCAACATTCTGGCGGGAATCCCGACCGTCGTGATCGGCGTGTTCATCTTCGGGCTGCTTGTGGTCGGCAGCGGCTACAGCGCGTTCGCGGGCTCGGTGGCCCTCTCGATTGTGATGGTCCCGGTGATCGCTCGCTCAACGGAAGAGGTGCTTGCGCTGGTGCCGGTCCAGCTTCGCGAGGGCGGCATGGCCCTGGGTGCAAGCCGCGCGCGAACCGCAGTCACGATCATCCTGCCGACAGCTGTGGGAGGGATTGTGACGGCGACGATCCTCGCGGTGGCCCGCGCAGCTGGCGAGACGGCACCGCTCCTGTTCACGAGTTCGATCTTCGCCAACGCTGTAACGACCGACCCGTCCCACGCGATGGGTTCGCTCCCACTGACCATCTACTTTGACTCCGAGCAACCCAGTCAATACGCTCAGCAGCAGGCCTGGGCGGCGGCACTGGTGCTGATGGGTGTCGTCCTGATCGCAGCGATCGCGGGTCGGCTTCTCTCGCTTCGAAGCCGTCGCCAAATCGAAAGGGCGCGATGACCATCGACGATCCAACGAAGAAACCGACCAGCCGTGAATCCTCTGCACCGATGGGAGAGGGCGAAGATGTCGTGCTTGCGCGGTCGCAGGCCAAGCTGGCGGAGCTTGCCGTGAGCCATGGAACCGATCCAGACGAGGGGCGCGAAGTGGTCTTCGAGCTGGAGGGCGTCCAGGTTTCCTACTCTGGAACGGTCGCAGTCCGCGATGTGTCCATGTCCATGCCCAAGAACCTGGTCACGGCCTTCATCGGTCCGTCCGGTTGCGGCAAGACCACGCTGCTGCGGACGCTCAACCGCATGAACGACCTGATCAACGGAGCCGAGGTGACGGGGTCGATCCGCTACCACGGGCACGATCTGAACGCCGCCGGGATCGATCCGGTCGAGGTGCGGCGGCGGATCGGGATGGTGTTCCAGCAGCCCAACCCGTTCCCC
Organism: uncultured Actinomycetes bacterium; assembly: GCA_963744065.1. Taxonomy (GTDB): domain Bacteria; phylum Actinomycetota; class Thermoleophilia; order Gaiellales; family JAICJC01; genus DASUHT01. Next base: position 255,921 of record CAVUSN010000001.1, read on the forward strand.
AAGTCGATCTTCGACAACGTGGCCTTCGGGCTGCGCCTGCACGGCATGACGCGACGACCTGAACGACCGGGTGGAGAAGGCGCTGACGCCACGCCGCGCTGTGGGACGAGGTCAAGGACCGGCTGAAGACGACAGCGTCTGGGCCTGTCCGGCGGCCAGCAGCAGCGGCTGTGCATCGCCCGCGCGCTGGCCATCGAGCCGGACGTGCTCCTGATGGACGAGCCGGCCTCGGCGCTCGACCCGATCGCCACCCAGCGGATCGAGGATCTGGTCGCGCAGCTGAAGTCCGAGTACACGATCGTGATCGTCACCCACAACATGCAGCAGGCCGCTCGGGTGGCCGACATGACGGCCTTCTTCAGCGTGGACGTGAACGAGGGCGGCAAGCGCTGCGGCATCCTGGTCGAGCACGGCGCCACGGCCGACATCTTCACCAAGCCGGCCGACGAGCGCACTGAGGCGTACGTCACCGGCCGCTTCGGCTAGGACGGCTGCAAACCTTCGCCTCGGTGCGTCCTCCGTCGCCCCGGTATTTCCGATACCGGGGCTCCGTGCGTCCTTCCGATGCTCGGTTTTCGCTCGTCCTACGGGCGGCCGGTTGCAGCCGGGGGGCCGCCCGGCCCGATACCATCTGATTTCGTGAGCAGCCAGTCGCAGGCCGCGGCCGCCGCGCAACCGGATGAGTCCGGCACGGCGCTGGCGGATCGCCTGCTCGCCCAGCTCGACACGCCGCGCTCTGGCCCGCTGGCCGAGTTCGCCCGGGCCTACGTACGGCGCGCGCCCGCCACCCTGGTCCAGGAGGTGGACGTGCACGACCTGGCCGCCCAGGTTGCCAGTGCGTTCGAGTTCATGTCCAACCGCTCGCCCGGCCACCTGGCGGTGCGCGTGTTCCGGCCCGACCGGGAGCAGGACGGCTACGACTGCCCCGGCAGCGTGGTCGAGGTGAACGTCGAGGATCAGCCGTTCCTGGTCGACACGGTGACCGACGAGATGCACGCCCACGGCCTGGGTGTGCGGCTGGTCGTGCACCCCGTGATCGGGGTCGAGCGCGACGGATCCGGCGTGGCTGACGGCCGTCACCCCGGCTCGCGGCGCGCCGCATCGGGAGTCGGTCATGCACTTCGAGATCGACCGCGCGTCTGACCGAGCCCGAGGTCGAGCAGCTGGCGGCGGGGCTGCGCCGTGTGCTGGGCGAACTGGCGCTGGCCGTGCGCGATTTCCTACCGATGGTCGACCGGGTGGAGCGGATGATGGAGGTGGCCGGCGGTGCCGGTGGCACGCTACTCGCGTGACGAGATCGCAGGAGTCGGTGGCGTTCCTGCAGTGGCTGACCGACGACAACTTCGTCTACCTCGGCTACCGCGAGTACGAGATCACCGGCGAGGGCGATGACGGCCTGCTGCGCACGATCCCCGACTCCGGCCTGGGCGTCCTGTCCGACGCGGCCCGGTCGGGGTTCGCCCAGGGCGTGCGGATTGGCGACCTGCCGGCCGAGCATCCGTGCCCGGCTGGAAGACGGCCCGCTGGTGCTGATCTCCAAGACCAATCGCGAGATCGACCGTCCACCGCCCGGGCAAGATGGACTACATCGGCGTCAAGCGGGTCGAGGGCGGCCGGGTGGTCGGCGAGCTGCGGATGATCGGGCTCTTCACCAGCAAGACCTACGCCGAGTCGGCGCGCACCATCCCGCTGGTGCGCCGAAAGCTGGACGCGATCATGGAGCTGGGAGGACCTGTTCGCCGGCTCGCACGACTACAAGGCCGTGGTCGCGATCTTCGAGAGCTTCCCCAAGGACGAGCTGTTCGCCGCAACCGCCGAGCGAGTTGCGCGGGATGGTGATGGCGCTGCTGGGCATGCAGGAGCACCGGTGGCGTGCGGCTGTTCGTGCGCCGACGACCGCGGCGGCCGGACGGTGTCGGCGCTGGTGGCGCTGCCGCCGCGATCACGTGTCGACGGAACTGCGGGTGAAGCTCGAGCATCTGCTGGAGGAGCGGTTCCGGGCCACGTCGGTCGAGTACCATCTGTCCGCCGACACCGACCCGGCCTGGTTCCACTTCGCCGTCCACGCGCCGGAGGGCGAGCTGGCCGACGTGGATCTGGAGGCGCTCGAACACGACGTGGTGGAGGCCGCCCGGACGTGGGACGACCGCCTCTCAGACGCCCTCTCCGAGCAGCTCGGGGCGGCGGCCGGTCATCGCCTGGCGCGCCGCTACGGCAGCGCTCTTCCCCGACTACTACAAGAGCGGCCAGGCCGGTCTACAGGCGGTCTTCGACGTCATCGCAGTTCGAACGCCTGGGGCCCGACACGCCATACGTGATCGCGCTCCAGAACGAGCGCGACATGGCCGAGCCGGCCGACCCGCCTGAAGCTGTACAAGACCGGCGGGAAGGCTCCCCTGACCGATCTGCTGCCGCTGCTTCGAGCAGCTGGGGCTGACGGTCGTCGAGGAGGTGCCGACGCGTCTGCAGGGCGACCTCGGCCAGGGCCGCTACCTGCACGACTTCGGGGTGGTTGGGCCGGACGGCGCGCCGCTCGACCTCGATCGGCTGGGCACGCTGGTGGCCGACACGGTGGGCGCGGTGTGGGACGGCCGGGCTGGCTCCGACTGGCTGAACCGGCTGGTGGTGGTCGGCCAGTTGGGCTGGCGCCAGGTTTCCATCCTGCGCGCCTACCGCGAGTACCGCCAGGTGCTGGGCGCCCAGTTCACCAGCCGCTACCAGAACGACTGCCTGGTCCGCAAACCACCAGATCGCAGGTAAGCTGCTGGAGCTGTTCGAGTGCGGTTCGACCCCTCCAGGCCCGAGGAGGACGACCGGGCGGCGGCGCTCGAGGAGCAGATCCTGGCCGACCTGGATGCTGTCGTCAGCCTGGACGACGACCGCATTCTGCGCGGCTTCCTGGGCCTGATCCAGGCCACCGTGCGCACCAACGCGTACGTGCGCGGCGGCCAGAGTGAGCACATCTCGTTCAAGTTCCGGTGCGCGGACGTGCCCGGCATGCCCAAGCCGGTGCCGCTGTGGGAGATCTTCGTGTTCTCGCCAGAGATGGAGGGCGTGCACCTGCGGGGCGGATTCGTGGCCCGCGGCGGGATCCGCTGGTCTGACCGGCTCGAGGACTACCGCACCGAGATCCTGGGCCTGATGAAGGCGCAGATGGTCAAGAACGCCGTGATCGTCCCGGTGGGCGCGAAGGGCGGGTTCGTGCTCAAACGCCCTCCGGCCGACCGGGCCGAGCTGCTCGAGGAGGAGCGCCGTCAGTACATCACGCTGATGCGTGGCATGCTCGACCTGACCGACAACATCGTCGGCGGCGAGATCGTGCACCCGCCCGACGTTCGAGTACTGGACGAGGTGGGCGACGCCTACCTGGTGGTGGCCGCCGACAAGGGCACGGCTCATCTGTCGGACACGGCCAACGAGGTCAGTGCCGAGTACGGGCACTGGCTGGGCGACGCCTTCGCCTCCGGGGGCTCGACCGGCTACGACCACAAGGCGCTTGGCATCACCGCCCGGGGCGCCTGGGAGAGCGTGCAAGCGCCACTTCCGCGAGTTGGGCCGCGACGTTATGACCGAGCCCGTTCACCGTCGTCGGCATCGGCGACATGTCGGGAGACGTGTTCGGCAACGGCATGCTGCTTTCGCCGCCACCTGCGGCTGGTGGCGGCGTTCGACCACCGGCACGTGTTCGTCGACCCCGACCCCGATCGCCGAATCGGGGCTCGCCGAGCGCCAGCGGCTGTTCGCCCTGCCCGGGTCGAGTTGGGACGACTACGACCGGTCGCTGATCTCGGAGGGCGGCGGCGTCTGGCCGCGGTCGGCCAAGTCGGTGCCGGTGTCGGCCGAGGCGCGCGCCGCGCTGGGGGTGGGGGATGCGCCTGTCGCCGACCGAGCTCTGCCAGGCGGTGCTGCGGGCTCCCGTCGACCTGTTCTGGAACGGCGGCATCGGCACCTTCGTGAAGGGCTCCATCGAGTCCAACGACGAGGTCGGCGACCGCGCCAACGACGCCCTCCGGGTCGACGGCTCGGAGCTGCGGGTGGCCGTCGTCGGCGAGGGCGGCAACCTCGGCTTCACCCAGCTCGGGCGGATCGAGTACGCGCGCGCCGGCGGGCGCATCAACACCGACGCCATCGACAACTCGGCCGGCGTCGACTGCTCCGACCACGAGGTCAACTTGAAGATCCTGCTGGCGCTGGCCATCGAGGCCGGCGAGCTGGACACCGAGGGCCGAAACGAGCTGCTGCAGGACGTGGCCGGCGATGTCGTCAGGCACGTCCTGTACGACAACTACCTGCAGGTGCAGATCCTGTCCCAGGAGAGTGCCGGGTCGGCCAGCCGGATGGAGGCCTACGAGGATCTGATGGTCGAGCTGGAGGCCGCAGGCCTGCTCGAGCGCGGCCTCGAGTACCTGCCGTCCAGCGAGACGATGGCCGAGCGGGAGGCCGCCGGCCAGGGCATGGTGCGGCCGGAGCTGTGCGTGCTGCTGGCCTACGCCAAGCGGCTGCTGCGCGAGCAGTTGGTTGCCTCCGGCGTGCCGGACGAGGCGTAGCTGGACGACGACCTGCTGGAGTACTTCCCGCCCGCGGTGGTCGAGCGCTTCGGGCACCTGCTGGCCAGCCACCCGCTGCGCCGGGAGATCATCGCCACGATCGTCACCAACGACGTCATCAACTCGATGGGCATCACCTTCGTGCCGCGGATGACGGCCGAGACCGGGGCCGTCGCCGGACGAGGTGTGCCGGGCCTTCATCGTCGCCCGCGAGGTGAGCGCGGCCGCGCACGCACTGGGACGACGTCGAGGCGCTGGACGGGGTCATGCTCGCCCGACGTGCAGGGGCGGCTGATGAACGGCGTCGACTCGCTGGTCGACCAGCTGGCCCGCTGGTACCTGCACAACGCCCCCGACCTGGATGTGGCCGAGGAGGTCGAGCGCGGCACGGCCGAGTTCGCGGACCTGGTCGAGCAGCTGGAGGAGGCGGCCACCACGGCCTGGCGGGTGGCGTACGACGAGCGGCTGGAGGAGTTCTTGGAGCACAAAGTGCCCGAGCCGGTGGCCCGTTTCGGCGCAGCCGTCCCCGACCTGCGTCTACGCGCCCGACATCATCGCCGTGGCCCGCGAGTCGGGACGCTCGATCGCCGAGGTCGCCCACGCCTTCTTCGTGGTCGGCGAGCGGCTGTACCTGGACGTGATCGAGGATCGGGTGGCCGCGCTACCGGCCGAGACGCGCTGGCAGCGGCTGGCCTGGAGCATCGCAGCTGGACGACCTGCGGCTGCTGCGCCGCCAGATCGTGCGGCGGGTGATCGAGGACGCCGACGGCGCGGGCATCGACGAGGCGGTGGACGCCTACCTGGCGGCGCGGGTCGATCCGTACAAGCGGCTGGCGACGCTGATGTCGGCGGACGGCAGCTCGGCGCCGGACGACAGCTCGGTGGTGATGGTGATGGTGCACCAGATCCGGCAGGTCGTGGCCTAATGCGCGTGAACCGTCTGGCCGGCGAGACCAGCCCATACCTGCTGCAGCACGCTGACAACCCGGTGGACTGGCATCCGTGGTCGGACGAGGCGTTCGCCGAGGCAGGCCAGCGGGAGGTGCCAGTGCTGCTGTCGATCGGCTACTCGGCCTGCCACTGGTGCCATGTGATGGAGCACGAGTCGTTCGAGGATCCCGGCCGATGGCCGAGCTGATGAACCGGCTGTTCGTGAACATCAAGGTCGACCGCGAGGAGCGGCCCGACGTCGACGCGGTCTACATGAACGCCGTGGTCAGCATGACCGGGCACGGCGGCTGGCCGATGACGGTGTTCCTGACCCCCGACCGGCGGCCCTTCTACGGCGGCACCTACTATCCGCCCGAGCCGCGTCACGGAATGCCGGCCTTCACCCAGGTGCTGCAGGCGGTGTCGGACGCCTACCGCGAGCCGGCGCGACGAGCTGCAGGCCCTGGCCGGCCGCCTGACCGAGGTGCTGGGCCGGGCGGCCGAGCAGCCGCCCGCCGATCTGGCCCTCGGATGCCCGGCTGCTCGAGCACGCGCTGGAGAACCTGGCCGGTATCTACGACCCCCGCTTCGGCGGCTTCGGGCGCGGCGCCCAAGTTCCCGCCCGCGCCGGTGATCGAGCTTCCTGCTGCGGAGCGACCACCGCACCGGCTCGCAGCAGGCCCTGGACATGGCGATGGGCACGCTGGACGGGATGTCTGCGGGCGGCATGTACGACGTGCTGGGCGGCGGCTTTCACCGCTACTCGGTGGACGAGCGCTGGCTGGTGCCGCACTTCGAGAAGATGCTCTACGACAACGCGCTGCTGGCGTCGCCTACCTGCACGGCCTGGGTCGTCACCGGCGAGCCGGGCTAACGGGCGGTGGCGGAGGGCACGCTCGACTTCATGCTGCGCGAGCTGCTGCTGCCCGAGGGCGGGTTCGCCTCGGCCCTGGACGCCGATACGGACGGCGACGAGGGCGTCACCTACGTGTGGACGCCGTCGCAGCTCCGGCGGGTGCTGGGCGGGCCGGACGCCGACGCGGCCATCGTCTACTACGGCGTCAGCGAGGCGGGCAACTTCGAAGGAGCGAACATCCTGCGCCCGGCCGGCCCGCCGCCGGCCGACCTGGCCGACATCCGCAGCCGGCTGCTGGAGGCGCGGACGGCGCGCCGCAGCCGGGTCGCGACGACAAGGCGATCGGCGGCCTGGAACGGGCTCGCACTGGCCGCCCTGGCGGAGGGCGGCTGGCGGCTGCGCCGGCCGGACCTGACGGCAGCCGGCGTCGAGCTGGCCGGCTTCCTGGTCGAGCGCATGACCGACTCCGACGGCCGCCTGCTCCGCACCTACCGGGACGGGCAGGCCGCATTCCGGCCTACCTGGACGATCACGCGGCGGTCGCCCACGGACTGCTCGAGCTGTACACCGCGACCGCCGACGGGGTCTATCTGGGGCGGCCGAGCGGTTGGCCGGCCAGGCGGTCGAGCGGTTCGCCGATGACCGCAAGGGCGGGTTCTTCTTCTCCTCCGCCGACTCCGAGCAGCTGGTCGCGCCGCACAAGGAGTTGGACGACAGCCCCACGCCGTCCGGCCAGTCGCTGATGGCCACGGTGCTGCTGCGGCTGGCCCGGCTGCACGGCGACTCCGAACGCGAGCGGCTGGCGGTGGGCGTTGCCCGGCTGGCGGCCGGGCACGCCCAGCGCGCGCCGCACGGCTTCGGGCACATGCTGCAGGCGATCAGCCTGCACCTGTCGCCGCCGCAGGAGGTGGCGGTGGTCGGGCCGGCCGCAGACCCCGCCACCCGGACGATGGCCGATGCCGTGCGCGACGGCTTTCACCCCAACCTGGCCTACGCGTTCGGCGACGGTATGGCGTCGGGCGGGCTCGCGCTGCTGGAGGGCCAGGGGCTGGTGGACGGCCGGCCGGCTGTCTACGTCTGCGAGCGGTTCGCCTGTCAGCGCCCGGTCACCGAGCCGGATGAGGTGGCCGCGCTGGTGGCGTCGTGAGTGCAGCCGACCTCAAGCGGGCGGCCGAGGAACACGCTGTCGAGGCCGAGGTGCGCTCCGGTATGCGGATGGGCCTGGGCACCGGCTCCAGTGCCGCCGCCATGCTGGAGGCACTGGCCCTGCGGCTGGCCGACGGCCGGCTGGCGGATGTCGTCGGCGTGCCCACGTCGCGGGCCACTGCCGACGCCTGCGGGCGGCTGGGTATCCCGCTGACAACGCTCGACCGCCAGCCGCAGCTCGATCTGGTGATCGACGGCGCCGATGAGATCGACCCCAGCCTGCGGCTGATCAAGGGACTGGGCGGTGCGCACGTGCGCGAGAAGGTGGTGGCCAGCGCCGCCGACCGCATGGTGGTGGTGGCCGACGAGTCGAAACTGGTGGACCGGCTGGGCCAGCGGGTGCCGCTGCCGGTGGAGGTGCTGGCGTTCGCCCGCCGGCCGTGCGAGCGCCAGCTGGAGCGGCTGGGCTGGCGCCCCGAGCTACGGCTCGGCTCCGCCGGCGCGCCCTTTGCGACCGATGAGGGCAACCTGATCCTGGACTGCCGGCGCGACGACTGGTCAGACCCGGAGCGGCTGGCCCGCGGGCTGGAGGAGATCCCGGGGGTGGTCGGGCATGGCTTCTTCCTGGGCTATGCGAACGCGGCGGTTGTCGCTACGCCGGAAGGCGTGCGCGAGCTGACAGCTGAAGCCGCGCCTCCATCACCCTGATCGCCTCGGGGTTCTGGTCGATCAGCACGAACCGCCGGCCCAGCTCGCGGGCGACCGCGCCCAGCGTCCCCGAGCCGGCGAACGGATCCAGCACCAGGTCGCCGGGCTGGCTCGATGCCTGCACCATGCGGCGGACCAGGCCGACCGGCTTCTGGGTCGGGTAGCCGGTCTTCTCGCGGCCGGTGGGCGAGACGATCGTGTGCCACCACACATCGGTCGGCAGCTTGCCGCGGGCCGCCTTCTCGGCGGTCACCAGCCCCGGCGCCATGTACGGCTCGCGCTCGACCTGCGTCGGCCTGGAACAGGTAACGGTCCGGGTCGCGCACATAGACCAGGATGGTGTCGTGCTTGGCCGGCCACCGCCGGCGCGGCTTGGCGCCGTAGTCGTAGGCCCAGATCAGCTCGTTCAGGAAGCATTCGCGGCCGAACAGCTCGTCCAGCAGCAGCTTCGCGTAGTGGGCCTCGCGGTAGTCCAGGTGCAGGTACAGCGTGCCGGTGGGGGCGAGCAGTCGGTGCAGCTCGCGCAGCCGCGGCTCGAGGAAGCCCAGGTAGTCGTCGAAGCTGTCGTCGTAGGCCGACCTGCCGGTGATACGGGTGCGGTAGCGACGGCCGCCGAAACCCATCCGGTCGCCATCGGCGGCCGCCTCGGTGACGCAGCGTCTGGCGCTGCCGCGTGCGGCCGGTGTTGAACGGCGGATCGACGTAGACGAGCTGGAAGCTGGCGTCATCGAAGCCGGCCAGCAGCTCCAGGTTGTCGCCGTGCAGGATGCGGCCGTCGGGTGGAGGTCGTTTCACCGGCGTAGGATCGCGCAGCCGGTGGTCGGAGCGCTCTACGCCCGGGTGTGCGGCCAGCTTGCGCAGGATCTGGTCGCGGCGTGGGCCGGCGCACGTTTCGCACCAGCCCCAGCTTCTCCCAGACCCCGATCACCAGCCCGGACAGGTCGAACTGCCGCCACGCACAGCCCGTGCACGGCCGAGGTGGGGAAGACGTGGTGGTTGTGGTGCCACGACTCGCCAAGCGACGGCAGCGCCAGCAGCCAGTTGTTCGTGGAGTGGTCGGCTGCGCGGAACGGCCGGCGACCGAAGTAGTGGCAGATCGAGTTGACGCTCCAGGTGACGTGGTGGTTCAGGAAGAGCCGCACCAGGCCGCCCCACAGCGAGGCCGGTGATGGCGCCCTTCCAGGTGCTGCGTGATCAGCGCCGCCGAGCGTGAACGGCAGCACGAAGCCGAGACGATCACCCACAGCCAGAAGGTGCGGTCGACGAACCTCACCATCCGGTCAGCGAGCAGGTCGCTTGGCCGTAGCGCTCTCGCTCGCTCCGGTTGTTCTCGAAGATCCAGCCCATGTGCGCGTGCACCAGCCCCCGCAGCTGCCCCCAAAGCCGACGGTCGAAGCCGTGGTGGGGGCTGTGCGGGTCGCCCTCCTTGTCGGAGAAGGCGTGGTGGGTGCGGTGGTCGACCGCCCAGGTGATCGCCGAGCCCTGGATGGCGATCGAGCCGAACACCAGCAGCAGCGCCTTCAGCGGAGGCACGGCCTCGAACGCGCGGTGGGTCAGCATGCGGTGGAAGCCGATCGTGATGCCGAATCCGCACAGCACGTACAGGCCCAGGAAGAGGGCCAGGTCTGACCAGCCCACCGCACGGTTCCAGAGCAGCGCGACGGCGCCGATCAGGCCCAGGAACGGCAGCACGGTGATCATGATCGTGCCCACTTTGCGGCCGCGGCTTGCGACCATCGGCGCCAATGTTGTCTCCATCACTGCCCTTTCGTCGATGCGCCCTCAGACACCTGCACGCGGCTTCCCGGCACGATGTCGTCTTCGCCTGTCTCGTCCCAGCGCACCCAGCCCTTGTGGCCGCCGTCGTAGTCGCCCGCGAAAAGCACCAGACGGGCCGGACGGTCGAGCGCCGTGCAGTGCGCCTCGCCCTCCGGATCGATCCCGCGCCAGATGCGGATGAACGGGTTCGACTCCCACTCCTCGCCGATCGTGGTGGGGTCGGTGTGCCCGGGGTGCACGGCGGTCTCCGGTGGGAGTGCCATCAGCACGTCCATGATGGACGGCTTGAGGCTGGCGAAGGAGTCGCTGAGAGTGCCGCCGACTGTGCCCTTGAAGAGCACGTCGCCGGTGAAACAGTCGCTGCCGTTGACCAGGTAGGCCAGATGGCCGGGACTGTGGCCCGGGGTGAACAGGGCCTCGATCTTGAGCCCGCCGGTGACCAGTTGGGTGCCGTGCTCGAGCAGCACGTCGGCGTCGCCGATCCGCTTGGCCTCCAGCATGTGGGCCGCCACCGGCACGTCGTAGCGGGCCCGGTAGGCGTCGTTTCCGGCCACGTGGTCGTGGTCTGCGTGGGTCAAGAGCAGATGGGTCACGGTCAGCCCATGCCGCTGCACCGCGTCCATCAGCGGCGCCGTGGGACCGCCGGAGTCGATCAGCACAGCCGTGCCGCCCGGTTCGTCGCCGACCAGATACGAGTTGGACAGCCAGCCCTCGTGCATGCTGCGCTCGATGATCATCGGCTGGCCCGAGCCTCGCGCATGGCCGCCTTGTGGGCGCGCTTGGCGGTCTGGTAGGCGGCCAGCGCTTCGGCGGAGTCCACGTCGCCCAGCGTCGGGTGGTCAGGCAGCACCTCCCGGTAGCCCTCCGGCCGGACGCCGAACTGCTTGACCAGGGTCGCGGTCAGCGAGCGCACCTTCATATCGCCGATGCCCGGCAGCGCGCCCAGGCGCGCCCGCAGCTCGGCGCCGGTGGCCGCCTCGCTCCACACCCGAGAGCCGTCGCCGCCGTACTCGGTGGCGATGGTGTCGCACAGCGCCTGCACGCGTTTGGCCATGGCTCCCGGGTAGCGGTGCAGGGCGGGCGGAGTGCGGAAGGCCCGCTCCAGCTCGTCCGGGTCTGTGGCCGCGATCCGGGCCGGGTCGAGATGGCCCAGCCGGCGGCGCAGCTCGAGCGGGCCCGAAAACGCCTTCTGCACGGTCACCTGCTGGTCGAGCGCGAAGCCGATCAGAAGCGCGTTGGGATCGGCCGCGATCAGCGCGTTGGCCTGCGGGTCCTCGGTCCAGGGCAGTTGCGCGGGTGCGGTGGTGGTGGCCATCCCTGGAGACTACCTGTAGCCGGCGGTTCCAGAGCCCGACTCGAGGGCCTCGCAGATCCAGCGCGCGACCTTCTCCGGCGGATCGCCTCCGGACCACAGCGGTTGGCCGCGCGCCACGGTCCGAAACTCGGTGTCGGTCAGCGCGGGCTTCACGTTCACGACGTGCACGCCGTGGTCGCGCAGTTCCCGGTAGGCGGTGCCGGAGATGGAGTCGACCGCGGCCTTGGTGGCGGCATAGGCGCCGGAGCCGACCTCGGGGAAGTGGCCGACGATGGACGACACGTTGACGATCGCGCCCGAACGCTGCCTGACCATCACCGGGCCGGCTGCGCGGATCCCGTTGAGGACGCCGACGACGTTGGTCTGCACCATCGCCGCCACCCGCAACGGATCGTGCTCGTGCAGCGGCCCGCCGCCGCCGAAGCCTGCGTTCGAGACCAGGATGTCGAGCCGGCCGCCCCACTCGACGGCCCGTTCGACCAGCGCCTGCACCTGCTCCCACACGCCCACGTCGCACTCCACCGCGAGCCCGCCCAGCTCCTGCGCCAGCGGCTCCAGCCGATCCATCCGGCGGGCCGACACCACCACCCGGGCGCCCCGTTGGGCCAGCATCCGGGCGGTGGCCAGACCGATCCCCGAGGAGGCGCCGGTGACCACCGCAACAGCCCCCCGGATAGTCACCCGGGCGCCTCGCTCTCCGGCCAGTCCCTCACTGCTCATCGGTGTCCTCCTCGTCTCGGTTGGCCCGCTTGGCAGCCTCGGTGCGGGTGGCGATGACCACCAGGTAGGTGCCAAGGATGGCCCAGAACACGCCGTACAGGATGCTGCGCCCGACCGGCTGCAGGAACAGCGTGATGTGCAGCAGGAAGAGCAGCACGACCAGGGTCGGGAAGGCGATCACGATCTGCGTCTGGGCGGGCAGGCCCTCCCAGCGCAGCAGCAGCCGGTGCCCACGCCCGCCAGCCTGGCCCTGCGACCCCATGTCCGGCTACCGCCGCTCTCCCAACGCTAGCGCCGACCGGTAGGCGGCCTCCGCCTCGGCCTCCGACCATGGCTCGGGCGCCACGGCCATGAAGTTGTCGGCCAGCGCCCCTGCTGACAGCTCGGCCAGGTCGTCCTCGACGACGCCCACAGACGCCAACGTCTCGAAATCCAGCTGCTTGAGGATGTCGCGCACCGCGCGAACCGCCCGCGAGCCGTCGTTCGACCCGTCGTCGGGAGCTCCCAGCGCGTCTGCCACGCGTTCGAAGCGGTCGGGCACGAACCGCCGGTCGCGGTCCATCGACTCGGCCAGCACCAGGCCGATGGTCAGACCGTGGGGCAGGCCGTAGCGGCCGCCCAGCGCCTGCCCCAGCGAGTGCTCGGAACCGCAGTCGGAGATGTTCATGGCCAGGCCCGCCATCAGGCTGGCGCAGGCCATGCGCGAGCGCGCTGCCGAATTCGACCCGTCGGCCACCACCTGGGGCAGCGCGCTGGCCGCCAGCCGCACCGACTCCAGCGCGATCCCGTCGCCCACCGGCGTTGCCACCTTGACGATCACCGCGGCGATCGCCTGGGCCAGCGCGTCGATACCGGTGTAGGCGGTCACCTTGGCCGGTAGCGCGTGCGTCAGCGCAGGGTCGACCAGCGCGTACTGGGCGCGCAGCAGCGGGTTGGCGATGCCTGCCTTGACGTGCGTCGCAGGATCGGTGATGACCGCCCCGCCGGATACCTCCGAGCCGGTGCCGGCTGTGGTCGGGATGCACACCAGCGGCATCTTCGGCCGCTCGTACGTCACCCCGCCGGCGGCGAACCGCAGATAGGGCCCGCCCTGCCCGGCCACCAGCCGGGCGGCCTTGGCGGTGTCCATGCTCGACCCGCCGCCGACTGCCACCAGGCCGTCGCAGCCCGACTGTTCGAGCGCCGACGCGGCCAGTTCCACCACATCGGAGGTCGGCTCGCCTGCGTCCTTCTCGAATCGCACCGCGGTACGCAGCTCGGTCAGGGCGGCCGCCACCCCCGGAATCAGATCCTCCAGGCCGGCGTCGATCACGATCAACGGCCGGGTCACGCCCTCGTCGGTCAGCACACCGGCCAGGTCGCCGGCCACGCCCTCGCCGAACCGGATCTTGACCGGCAGGTGGTTGCGAAACGGGCTGATCGGGTCTGACATGGCCGCCCTCCTAGGCACCCTCTGGATCGAGCCGTTAGCCTACTCGCTGTCTCAATCAGGAGGTCCGATGTCCAAGCCCGGCTTCGCGCAGGCGCTGAACGAGCAGGTGGCCTACGAGTTCGGCGCCTCGCAGCAGTACATCGCCATCGCCGTCCACTACGACGGCGAGACGTTGCCCCGACTGGCGGCGCACTTCTACCAGCAGTCGCTGGAGGAGCGAAACCACGCCATGATGATGGTGCAGTACCTGCTGGACGCCGGCCTGGAGGTGGCCATCCCGGGGGTGGAGGCGCCCCGCACCGAGTTTGCCGACGCGGTCGAGCCGGTCGCATTGGCGCTCGAGCAGGAGCGCCGGGTCACCGGTCAGATCAATGCCCTGGCCGGACTGGCCAGAGACGCCGGCGACTATCAGTCCGAGCAGTTCATGCAATGGTTCATCAAGGAGCAGGTGGAGGAGGTGGCCAGCATGTCCTCACTGCTCAAGGTGGTCGAGCGGGCGCGCCAAAATCCGCTGCTGGCTGAGGAGTACCTGGCCCGCGAGTCGACGGCCGCGGCGGCCGACCCGACGGCTCCGCACGCTGCCGGCGGCGCGCTTTAGCCGGATTCGTCTAGAGCTCGATGCCGTCCATCGCGGTGGCCCGCGAGAGTACGTCGCGGCCGAAACTGTCCGGGTTGGTGCCCAACTGCTCGGCCAGTTCCAGCGCGATCCGCTGCACCGCCGCGGTCAGCGGAAACACCGACAGCAGCTCGTTGGGATAGGCGGCGGTGATGGTGTGCAGACGCACGCCGCAGCGCTCGGCCGACGCCGCCACCTCCAGCAGTCGCTCCTCGCCGGGGCCGCCGCCGTTCAGGCACACCAGCGTGTCACCCTCGCCCAGCGCCACCGATGGGCCGTGCAGGTACTGCTCGACTGACTGACCCTCGGTCGCCACGTAGCAGGTCTCGCGCACCTTCAGCGCGCCCTCGGCCGCCGTCCACTGGTTGGGACCGGCGCCGATCAGTTCCAGCAGCCGGCGCGGCGGCGCCACCTCGGGCGCGCCGCCCTCCAGCACCGCGGCCACCGTGTCGGGCACCGCCTCCAACGGTCCCAGGTCGGCGCCCAGCGCCTGTGCCAGCTGGGCCAGCCGCAGCATCGCCGCGGTGTGGCTCGCGGTGAAGGCCGAGGATGTCTCAGCTGCCACCGTCTCGATATCCGCGCCGGGCACTCCGCGGGCGCTGATCGACACCACCGCCGTGCCCTGCGCTCGGGCGGCGTCGACGACCTGGGTCGTGTACCGCTTGGTGCCGCGGTGGCTGAGCAGCAGCAGGCCGTCGTCTGGGCCGGGCCGGGGGCCGTGCAAAGCGGCGTCGACCGCCTGCACGGGCCATGCTTCGACGTCTGCGGCCCGCAGGAACCAGGTGCCGATGTTGGCGGCATGCCAGCTGGTGCCGGTGCCGACAACCAGCAGCCGCCGGCCGCGCAGCCGCTCGGCGGCGGCCTCGACGCCCGCCGGCTCGGCCAACAGCCGGCGCAGTTCGGCCGGCTGCCCGGCCATGGTGTCACGCATGGCGCTCATTGGTCTGACCGACACGGTACACTGGGGCCGATGTCGGTGAGCGCAGATGTTACCCAGCGGATCCGCGAGTTGATCGACGAGCGCGGGCTCGGCCAGGGCGACCGGCTGCCCTCCGAGCGCGAGCTGTCGGCCCAGCTGGGCGTCTCCCGGCCGGCACTTCGAGAGGGCCTGCGACGGCTGATCGACCGTGGGGTGATCGAACCCCGGCGCGGCTCCGGCAGCTACATCTCCGGCGCCGACGCCGTGCAGCTGGCCGAGGTCCGCGACCGCCTGGAGCCGCATGCCGCGCGGCTGGCGGCGCGCAACCACACCGCCATAGACGATGCCGCCTTCCAACGCATCCTGGACGATCTGCGGGGCGGCGCCGGGATCGCCTACACCGAGCTTCGGCTGGCCATCGCCGGGGCGTCGGGGAACAACGTGCTGGCCTCGGCGGTGGCCGGGCTGGCGGAGTTGGAAGCGCGTCCGCCCAAGGTCACGAACCGCATGATCAAGGACATGACCAGGGTGGTCGAGCGGATCGTGGCCGGCGACGCCGCGGCCGCCCGTCAGGCCATGCGCCGGCACCTGGCCAGGCTGACCGCCGCCGCCGGCGGCTAAGAAGCTCTAACGAAATGCCTCGCGGCGTCTGACTGCGTCGCGCTGGCGCATGGAGCCACGGCGCGGCTTGCCCAGATTACCTCCGGATATGCGCTGCGCCGCGCCGCGACACCCTGCTGGCGCGACACTCGCCAGCCATCCACGATTCATTCCGTTAGAGCTTCTAACGCGGTCAGCCGCCGCGGGCGGCATGGATCTCCCGCACCAGCTCGATCGTGTCGGCCTGCTCCGCCGGCTTGTCCTCGCGGTAGCGCTTGACCCGGGCGAACCGCAGCGCGACGCCGCCCGGGTACCTCGAACTGCGCTGGACACCGTCGAAGGCGATCTCCACGACCAGTTGCGGGCGAACGAACACCGTATGGGCGTCCCGACGCTCCTCCAGTTCGAGCAGCTTCTCGGTCTGCCATGCGAGCATGCTGTCGGTCATGCCCTTGAACGTCTTGCCCAGCATCACGAAGCCGCCGTCTGGATCGCGTGCGCCCAGGTGCAGGTTGGACAGGTAGCCGGTGCGCCGGCCGTGCCCCCATTCGGCGGCCAGCACGACCAAATCGAGCGTCAGCGCCGCCTTCACCTTGAGCCAGCTGCGGCCCCGGCGGCCTGCCTGGTAGGGGGCGTCCAGCGCCTTCAGCATCACACCTTCGTGGCCCCGCCTGAGTGCCTCGGCAAGGAACCGCTCGGCCGGCTCGGAACCCTCGGCGACGATCCGCGGCACGATCAGCTCGGCCGGGGCGATGACGGCCAGAGCCGCCGTCCGTTCGTGGCCCGGCAGGTCGAGCAGGTCTCGGCCGTCCACATGAAGCACATCGAAGAGCACCGGTGTGAGCGGGATGGCGGCCCGCATGTCGGCCACCGAGCGGCGGCCGCCGATGCGCCTGGCCGTCACCTGGAATGGCCGCGGCCGGCCGTCGCCATCCAGCGCGATCGCCTCTCCGTCCAGCACCGTCTCGCGAACCGGCAGCGCGAGCGCCGCCTCCACGATCTCGGGCACGCGGGCCGTGATGTCGTCCAGGGTGCGTGTGAAGACCGCCACATCGCCGCCGCTTCGGTGTACCTGGATGCGAGCGCCGTCCAGCTTCCACTCCACAGCCGCCGTGCCCAGCTTGGCCATGCCGTCGGCGATGTCGGCCGCGGTGCCGGCCAGCATCGGCCAGACCGGTGTGCCCACCCGCAGGCGGGCCGCCTCCAGCCCGGACACCCCCTCGGCCAGCGCCGTCGCCGTCACCGCCCCCAGGTCGCCCACCAGCATCAGCGCCCGACGCAGCGCCGCCGCCGGCACCCCGGCCGCCCGTGCCGCCGCCTCCGCCACCAGCCCGGCCTGGGCACCCTGTCGCAGCTCCCCCGAGACCAGTCCCCGCAGCAGCCGCTGCTCCGGCTCGGTGGCCAGCGAGAACAGGTCAGACAGCTGCCGACGGCGCGCGGTCTGGGAGCCGGTGCCGGACGCCCGCGCCATGCTCTCGAACGCGGCGTCCACGTCAGCCAGCTGCAGCGTCGAGGCGGCCGCCGGAGCCGGCAGGTCGCGCAGCGAGGCCCAGCCTGCGCCGATCTGTCGCTGGCGCGGCTGGCCGGCCAGGAAGCTGACGGCGATCGGCACCTCCGCAGCCTCGAGCTCCCTCAGCAGATTCGCCATCAGCTCCAGCTTGGCTGGTGCGCGACGGGGTCGCGCGCACAAGCTCCGAGGTGGCGGCCAGGTCTGCCAGCAGCACGTCCTTCACTTTACGGATGCCCTGCGGGAGGCGCGCTAGCCTATGCTGCAGCCGATGGCCCTGACGCCCCGCCAGCAGAAGAAACGCCAGATGGTGCGCGGCGGCTACGCGGGCGCCGGCGTCGGCGCCGTGCTGGTGGTCCTGGCCATCACCGGCGGCGGGATCGTGCTGGGCGTGCTGGGCGCGATCCTGCTCGTGGTCTCGGGCTGGGCAACGCGCGCCCTGCGCGACCTGTAGCACGCGCGGCTCAGTTCTCGGCGCGGACGAGCGCAGCTCCGGCCGCCAGCGACTCCAGCTTTGCGAAGGCCACGTCGCGGGGCAGGTACTTCATGCCGCAGTCGGGAGCGGCCGTCAGCTGGCTGGCGGGCTTGTGGGGCAGCGCCCGGCGGATCCGCCCAGCCACCGTCTCCGGCGTCTCCACCTCGTGGCTGTCCAGGTCGATCACGCCCAGGATGATGCGCTTGCCGGGCAGCGTGTCCAGGATGGCGGTGTCCAGGCCGGACTGGGCGGTCTCGATCGAGATCTGGTCGGCCGTGCAGGCCGCCAGCTCGGGCAGGAACGAGTACGCCTCCGGCCGCTCGTGGATGATGGCGGCGTAGCCGAAGCAGATGTGCACCGCGGTCGCCCCGGTCACGCCTGCCAGAGCCCGCTCGAGCGCCGCCAGACCGAACTCGCGCGCTTTCTGGGGCCGCGCCTGCATATACGGCTCGTCCATCTGCACGATGTCCGCGCCGGCGGCGAACAGATCGACGATCTCGTCGTGCACGGCTCCCGCGTAGGCCAGGGCCAGCTCGGCGTCCGAGGGGTAGAAGTCGTTCTGGGCCTGCTGGGACATGGTGAACGGCCCCGGCACGGTGGCCTTGATGGTGTGGCTGGTGTTGGCGCGCAGGAACTCGACGTCGCGCACCTGCACCGAGTGCCGCCGCTCGATCGGCCCGACCACCCGCGGGACCGGGTTGGGGTGGCCGCTTCGATCAAGGGCGGTGCCCGGGTTGTCGATGTCGACGCCGGACAGCGCGGTGGCGAAGCGGTTGGAGTAGCTCTCGCGGCGGGCCTCGCCGTCGGTGATGATGTCCAGCCCGGCTCGCTGCTGATCGCGGATGGCCAGCAGGGTGGCGTCGTCCTGAGCTTGCTCCAGGTAGCGGGGGTCGATCCGCCACAGTTCCTTCGCCCGCACCCTGGGCGGGAAGCGGTCGCGCAGCCGTTCGCGGTCGATCAGCCAGTCGGGCTGTGCATAGGAGCCGACCAGGCTGGTGGGCAACATGTCCGGCAGGGCAGGCACGCGCACACGCTACACGCCCCGGCCGATCTGGCCGGCGATGACCAGATGGACGCAATCTTCGGTATTTGCGGGAATCGGGTCCGCAGAACCTGACAAGCCGCGGTAGCCTCGCTTGGGCCGGGTCGATCGCCCGGTGGGTTGCGCTCCGCATTGTCCCTGGAGGGGGAATTTCTGTGCCTGTATCCGGGCTTGTACGTCGTGTTGCGCCGATTGCCGTCGTGCTCGGTGCGCTGGGGTCGATGTCGGCGGGGGCGGCGGCCAGCACGCGGTCGACGCACGTGGCGCCGTCCATGCAGGCCGCCCGCTACATGTTCGCGCGCGCCCTTCCGGCGTCCTTGCAGAACCTGGTGCCGGCCTCGTCCACTTCGGTTCCGCCCGGCACCGCGCTCTTCATGGACACCGATCCCATGCCGCTTGCCATCGGCTCGGTCGTGTACCGGATGGAGATGAGCGCCTTCACCCAGACCGACACCTTCGGCGTGCCGCCCACCTTCGAGGTGTCGCTGGCCCGGCTGTCGGCAAACGGCGGACAGATCACCGGCGAGCAGGAGCATGCATACGCCTACTCGGCCACCGGGATGGGCATGACCGCCACCCAGGGACTGACCAGGCTGCGCCTGAACACGCACAAGAGCGTCAGGCCGACCCGGGTGAACATGCTCTTCAAGCCGACCCAGGCCCAGTCCTTCAAGTGCACGCTCTTCAACGGCGGCACCGGGATCACCACGGAGGCCACCGGCACGCTGAAGGCGAAGACGTTCCGCATCGCCACCGGCACCTCGCCGATCTTCGGCACCATCACAACCGCGCCCACCAAAGCGTTCGCGTTTGACGACCCTGGCTGCGGCTCGCCGGTCGGCGAGGGGCCGCTGCTGTCCGCCACCACCTACGGCGCCTACCACCCGACGTGCGTGGGACGGGAGACGATCCAGGCCGGCAATCAGTTCGCGCAGACCAGCTGGCTGGCCGAGGTCGGCTTCGGCGGCCGCAACGCGGCGATGCTGGTGCAGACGTCGTCCACCTCCGTGTCCCGCGTTCAGGACCACCTGGCCATTGGCGTGGAGAGCGCGTCCGACCTGCCGCTGGCCCACCACACCGAGACCGGGGCCACCGCGGTCGTCCAGACCGAGGGCAATCCGCTGTTTGGCGGCAGCTCGTACTTCTTCTCCCACCATGCGCCCACGGTGTCGCCGGTCAAGACTTGCACCTACGAGGGCCACCTGCACCGGTTCATCGCCACCCGCTACACGGGCGGCATGATCAACACCGCCGGCGCGCCGCTGGCGGCCCTGTTCGACACCGGCACCATGGACTACGTCCCGCGGGATGCGGCGCTCACGCTGCGCCACTATCTGAGTTGAGGAGAGAGCGGGAGCGACGGGACTCGAACCCGCGACCTCCGGCGTGACAGGCCGGCGTTCTAACCAGCTGAACTACGCCCCCCGGGGCGCCGCGACGAGCAGCCAGGGCTGCCGACTCGGCGCCGGAGTATAGCGGCGGGGCGGCGGCCGGCGCTTGTGGGACGCCCGACCCATCGGCTACTGCTTCGCGGTGCAGATGCAGCACTCCGGCTACCTCCCGATCGCTGAGCACGGCGTCATCGGCGACCTGCAGACGGTCGCCCTGGTCGGCACCAACGGCACCATCGACTGGTTCTGCTGGCCGTGGTTTGACTCGCCCAGCATGTTCGGGTCGATCCTGGACGCCGACCAGGGCGGCTTCTATTCGATCGCGCCGGTGAACGACGGGCACAACGCCAAACAGCTCTATCTGCCCGACACCAATATCCTCATCACCCGCTTCCTGACGCCTGACGGGGTGGGCGAGGTGGAGGACTTCATGCCCATCCGGCGCGACCCCAAGCACCAGCGCCGGTTGGTGCGCCGAGTGATGGCGGTGCGCGGCGGGATGCGCTTCCGGCTGGAGTGCCAGCCCCGCTTCAACTACGCCCGCGATCCGCACGAGCTGGAGTTGCACGAGCACGGCGCCGCCTTCCACACACGTGGTCTGACCATGCTTCTGCGAAGCGAGACGCCGTTCGAGCGGGTGGGCAACGGGGTGGCCGGGGAGTTCACGCTGCGCGCTGGCGAGAGCGCCACCTTCGTGCTCGAGCCGGGCGAGCGGGGTCAGCAGCCCAAGCAGGTGCGCGAGGGCGAGTCGAGCGAGGGCTTCAACCGCACCGTGCGCTTCTGGCGCGGCTGGCTGGCCCACTCCACCTACCGCGGCCGCTGGCGGGAGACCGTGCACCGCTCGGCGCTGACGCTCAAGCTGCTCACCTTCCGGCCCACCGGCGCCATCGTCGCCGCCCCCACCACCAGCCTGCCCGAGCACCTGGGCGGCGAGCGCAACTGGGACTACCGCTATACCTGGATCCGGGACGCGGCGTTCTCGCTGTACGCGCTGCTGCGGCTCGGCTTCCACGAGGAGGCGGAGGCCTTCATGGGCTGGCTGGCCGAACGCTTCCGCGAGAGCAAGGGCCGGGCCGAAGGGCCGTTGCAGATCATGTACGGCATCGACGGCCGCTCGCAGTTGACGGAGGAGTCGCTCGACCACCTGTCGGGGTATGCGGATTCGCGCCCGGTGCGGGTCGGAAACGCCGCCTCGGGTCAGCTGCAGCTGGACATCTACGGCGAGCTGATCGACTCGGTGTACCTGTTCAACAAGTACGCCCAGCCCATCTCCTATGACGACTGGATGGCGCTGTCGGGGATCGTCGAATGGCTGTGCAACAACTGGGACCAGGTGGACGAGGGGATCTGGGAGACGCGCGGCGGCCGCCAGCACTTCACCTACTCGCGGCTGATGTCGTGGGTGGCCATCGAGCGGGCGGTGCGGGTGGCCCGCCAGCGCGGGCTGCCGGCCGATCTGCTCAAGTGGCTGGGCGTGCGCGACCAGATCACCACCCAGATCATGGAGAAGGGCTGGAATCCGGACCGCAAGGCGTTCGTGCAGCACTACGGAAGCGACGTCCTGGACGCCTCGGTGCTGCTCATGCCGATGGTCAAGTTCATCGCCCCCCGCGACCCGCGCTGGTTGTCCACGCTGAATGCGATCGGCCGCGAGCTGGTGTCCGACAGCCTGGTCTACCGGTACAACGCGTCGGCTTCGCCGGACGGCCTGGACGGCGAGGAGGGCACCTTCTCGATCTGCTCCTTCTGGTATGTCGAGGCGCTGGCCCGGGCGGGCCGGCTGGACGAGGCCCGGCTGGCCTTCGAGAAGATGCTCACCTATGCCAACCACGTGGGCCTGTTCAGCGAGGAGATCGGGCCATCGGGCGAACTGCTGGGCAACTTCCCTCAGGCCTTCACCCACCTGTCGCTGATCTCAGCGGCGGTCAACCTTGACTACCAGCTGGGCTGAAGTCGTGGCGGATGCCAAACGAGCGGCTGGTATCTTCGTCGTGTGACCGAACCCTCAGAGCCGGATCAGCTGGCCTCCCCGGACGAGCCGCCCTCCTCGACCCAGGAGCCGGAGCCGCACGAGCGGCCGCAGGGCATGCTGCCCGGCCGCGAACGGCGGCGCAGCGTCATCGAGCGCGGCTTCGTGCGCATCGTCGCCACCGGCGGGATCCTCGGCATCGCTACCGTCCTGGGCGCGGTCCTGGTCAGCCAGGATGTGGCCGGCTGGATTGTGGGTATCGCGGTCGGCGCCACGTCGGTCGTCCTGGCCGCCCTGCTGTGGTCGTCCCGACAGCTCTAGCGCCTCTTCACAACGTCGAGCCACCCGTTCCCGGCCTGTAAGGTGCAAGCCACTCCGCTTCGGGCGGTTAGCTCAGCTGGGAGAGCACCTGCCTTACACGCAGGGGGTCGGCGGTTCGAACCCGTCACCGCCCACTCGCATGCTCGGGATGTCAGTCACGGTTCGCCTATCCGGCACGCTCGCAAACCGGCTCGGCAGCCGGCGCACCGTCCAGCTTCCGGACGGCGCCACCGTCGAGACGCTGATCACCGAGATCGCCGGTCTGGCCGGTTGTCAGCCGGCCGACCTTGGCGGGCTGGCGGTTGTGGCCGACGGCGCCTATCTGTCGCGCGAGCAGCCGCTGGCCAATGGCCAGCAGGTGGACGTGCTGGTGCCGGTGGCCGGCGGCTGACCACCGGCCACCGAGAGCTGCTCTACTTCTCCAGTCCGAAGTGCGTGCGCACGAGCGACTCGAGGCCACGAGCCGCCAGCCGCTCGGCTGGCGCCAGCATCGTCACCTGGATCACTCCCGGCGCGCGGCCGATCTCGATCGCGCCGGTGATGGTGGCCCGGTTCTTGACCTCCGGCACGCTCATGTCCAGGAGCCTTCCCGCCCGGGCCAGGCCGTTGTCGACCGCGCTGTTCAGGTCGGGGCCGGTGCCCACCACCGAGATCGGCAGCGACTCCTCGAGCTCGGACACGCCGTGCCGGTGGGCGGTGTCGATCGCCCGCCGGCGCTCGGCGGCGGTCAGCGGCTGAGCCAGAAACGGCAGGTCCTCCGGCACCGGCAGGATGATCGGCCCGTCGAGCTCCAGGCCCTTGATCACCTGCACCTGCAGGGTCACCGTGCCCGACACGTCGCAGGTGTGGCCCGCGATCTCGCCGTCCCCCTGCATGGCATGCATGTCGCCCATGTAGACGCCGGCGCCGGCCACCTTGACCGGCGCGATCACCACCGACCCGGCCCGCACGCCGTCGATGTCCAGGTGGCCGTCGGTGCGCCCCTCCAGCTGCTCGGCGGTGACCGCGTGCGAGTGCGGCGCTCCGATCAGGAAGGCGCCGAAGTCGCCCGCGTTGTGGCTGTCGGGCAGGTCGACCGCCGGGGTCGTACCCAGCTGGCCCATGAACGGGCGCATGCGGGTCGCCACGCCGGTCAGATCGTGCGGCGCGAACAGCAGGATCGGGTTCTGCACCGAGTTCTCGGGCAGTGCCGCGGCCACGTGGGCGTCGCGCGCGAACTCCTCGGCCTGCGTCCGGCCCACCGTCACCCCCACCCGCCACTCCTCGTCGAACGCGATCGTGTAGCCGTTGGTGAACGCGAACGGGGCCGCCGGCGCCCCGCAGTTGGCACAGCGCACGCAGTCCGGCCCGATCCCCTCCACCACCGTCGGCTCGTCGGGCGTCCCGCAGGACGCGCACACCTTGGCGCAGAACGGGTCGCCGTTGAACCGGCCCTCGACCCAGCGGTCATTGCCCGACGACGTGGCCAGCGATGTGACCGAGATGTCGCGCAGGTGGATGGCCACCGCGTCACCCACCTCGGCGCCGGCCACCGCCACCGGCAGCGTCACCTCATGCCCGCCGCGGATGGCCGGCGTGATCATCGGCCCCCAGCAGCCTGGCGCCGTGTTGGCCACGATGTGGCCGCCGTCGCGCACCGGTCCCAGCATCTCCAGGCTGGGCCCGATCACCCCGTCGCAGAAGCGGTCGACGAACACCGTCTCCGCCGCCTGCCGTGTCGTCACATCCGTCCCCGCAGCCATCGCCGACCTCCCCTGGGAGTTGCCTGCAACCCGCACCCGGCAACGTACCACCCGTGC
The DNA here is from genome assembly GCA_963744065.1 of uncultured Actinomycetes bacterium. Lineage (GTDB taxonomy): Bacteria > Actinomycetota > Thermoleophilia > Gaiellales > JAICJC01 > DASUHT01. The sequence goes on from CAVUSN010000001.1 coordinate 279,993, forward strand.
GCCCGGCCGATAGGCTGCTTGCGATGCCCCACGCCGACGCCCGCCGGGCCGCCGTCCGGCCCACCGCCGAGCAGTACTTCATGCTGCTGGCGGTCGCCACCCGGGAGCGCGCCGCCTGCCTGCGCCGGCACGTGGGGGCAGTGCTGGTGGCCGACCAGCGGATCATCGCCACCGGCTACAACGGCACCCCCACCGGATTCGTCAACTGCGAGGACGGCGGCTGTCAGCGGTGCGCCCACCCGGAGCGCTACGAGCAGGGCCGCGGCTACGACGTGTGCACCTGCGTGCATGCCGAGCAGAACGCGGTGCTGCAGGCGGCCAAGCTCGGCTACACGGTGCAGGGGGCGACCTGTTACACGACCCTTCGCCCGTGCTTCGGTTGCCTGAAGGAGCTCTACCAGGCCGGTGTCAGCGGCATCCGCTATCTCAACCCGTGGGCTCCGTCAGATCCGCTGGAGGCGGAGGCCTACACGGCGCTCGTGGCCGAGATGGCCTCGCGCGGCGTGGGCGTCACACAGCTCGAGCTGCCCGAGCACCTGCTCGACCTGCGCCCGGCGGCGGTCGGCGACCCGGTGTAGGGGGCTGTAGCGCCGCGGCTACGCGCTGCGGCGAAGGCGCGGGCCGCGATGCTCGTTCCAGTCGAACGAGCGCGGCCCGTCCGGCTCGAACAGCGGCTCGACGCCCGCGATGGCGGGGTCGATGGGCACGTCGTCGGAATCCAGCAAGATCACCTGCACCGGGGCCGGCTGCGGCCGCTCAACCACCGTCGGAGCGTCCGCCTCAGCCGTGATCCGGGCCAGGTGGCTGGCATGCAGGGCCAGCCGCCAGGCGCTCAGGTCGGCGTCCACGTTGGCCGGCGCGTGGCACGACGGACAGGCTGCGAGTGGGCGCTTCCTGCTGTCGCAGGCGTGACAGGGCACCATGATCTGCACGCTTCATTCGTCGGCTGGATCACCCCCCGGCTTGAGGGGTGATCTCAAGTCTTCGGCTATTTGTGCCGATTTCAGGTACGTGGGCCGGTCCCAACACCGGCTGCTGGGGGCGCTCGGGGGGGCGACGACGTTCCTGGCGGCGATGCTTGCTGCCGCACTGCCGAGTGCTGCAGCCAATCCTCTGCTGGACCAGAAGCAGCAGCAGTACAAGCAGGTCAGAGCCGAGGTCCGGGCGCTGGATGCAAAGGCTGAACTGCTGGCCGAGCAGTACGACCACGCGGTCTGGCGGCTGGGCGTGTTGCGTGGCCAGATCCACACCGCGGACATCCAGCTGCAGGCCGATCGGGTGGCCCTGCGCCGCCAGCAGGGTGTGCTGTCGAGGCTCTTGGTGACCGCGTACAAGGGCGGCGACCCGAAGGTGATCGAGATCGTGCTGGGTGCGTCATCGCTGTCTCAGATGACCACCGGTATCGAGCTCCAGCGGCGTTTCGACCAGGCGGTCGGAGACACGGTGGACGCGATCGCGGCCGCCCGTGACGCGATCAGCCATGAGCGCCTGTTGCTGGTCATGGATCGCACCCAGGTGCGTCACGAGAAGAGTGTGCTGACCCGCCGCAAAGCGCAGATCGCACGCCAGCTGGCGCGTCGCAGGTCGCTGGTGGCCGAACTCGGCGCGCAGGTCGTGCTGCTGCAGGCGGCCGAGAGGGCCGGCGAGGAGCAGCTTGCGCTGGCCGCTCGGACCTGGATCAAGCGGGACGAGAAGACCAACTCGGCCGACCCTGGCCAGGTGGAGCGCGACCAGGTGGTGCTGCAGGGGCTCGACCAGATCGGCGTGCCCTACGTCTGGGGCGGCGCATCGCCGTCCGGCGGATTCGACTGTTCGGGCCTGGTCAGCTGGCTGTGGGCGAAGCACGGCGTCGCGCTTCCGCACTTCGCGGCCGCCCAGTTCCACCTGGGCCCGGTGGTGGAGCTGGGCCCGGTGCTGGACGAGTCCCAGCTGCAGATCGGCGATCTGCTGTTCTTCCATGACCTCGGCCACGTCGGCATCTACGCCGGCAACGGCTACATCCTGCACGCGCCGCACACCGGCACCTTCGTGCAGCTCTCGCCGCTGTCCATGGGCTGGTTCCAGAACACGTTTGTGGGCGCCACCCGGCCCGGCGCGCTGTAGCGATACGCTGCCCGGGATGCAGGGCGGTGCGCCACAGCTGGGCCCGGCGGAGGCCCGAGACCGGATCGCAGGCGGGGCTGCGGCGGTCGATGTGCGCGAACAGGCCGAGTGGGATGCCGGGCATCTGGCCGGGTCGGTGTGGATCCCGCTGGGCGAGTTGGGAGCGCGGCTGTCCGAGCTGCCGGACGATCCGCTGGTGATCGTGTGCAGGTCGGGTTCGCGCAGCGGCATGGCGGCCGACGCGCTGGCGGGCGTCGGCATCGACGCCAGCAACCTGGCCGGCGGGTTGCTGGCCTGGGCGGCCAGCGGGCTGCCGCTCGAGCCCGCCGGCGGCCGCGTGCTGTGACGGCCGTTCGGGCCGGCACCTGCTCCTGGGCCGACGAGTCGCTGTCCAAGCTGTGGTACCCGCCGCAGGCCCGCTCGGCGGAGGAGCGGCTGCGCTACTACGCCTCGATGTTCGACACCGTCGAGGTGAACTCCAGCTACTACGCGCTGCCCACCGCCCAGGCGGCCGCCCAGTGGGCCCGCCGCACGCCTGAGGGATTCGTCTTCCACGTCAAGGCGTTCGGGATGATGACCCGGCATCCGGTGCGCCCCGAGCAGCTGCCCCCGGATATGCGCGGCGAGGTGGCGGTGGACGCGCATGGCCGCGTTGAGCGGCCCTCGGGCGAGCTGCGGGCCGAGGTGTTCCGGCGCTTTCTGGACGCCGTCGCGCCGCTTCGCGAGGCCGGCAAGCTGGGCGGCATCCTCATCCAGCTGCCCCCGTACATCGTGTTCAAGCCGTCCGCGTTCGCCTACCTGGAGTGGGCCGCCGAGCAGCTCACCGGCTACGAGATGCTGGTCGAGTTCCGGCACCGAAGCTGGCTGGAGGAGGGCAACGCCGCCCACACGCTGTCCTTCCTGGAGCGGCTGGCGGCGACCTACGTGATGGTGGATGCGCCCCGGTCGGGTGCGCGCAACATCGCGCCCACGGTGGTTGGCACCACCTCGCCGACGGCGTACCTGCGTCTGCATGGGCGAAACGCCGACACCTGGAACGTGCGGGGCCGAAGCGCCGCCGAACGCTTCGACCATCTGTACACCGAGCAGGAGCTGTCCGAGTGGGTGGATCCGCTGCGGGAGCTGACCGGGACCGCGCAGCGGGTGTTCGCGATGTTCAACAACAACGGCCGCAGCGTCGACAGCTCGGGCCGCAGCTTCGCCCAGGCGCCGGTCAACGCGCTGATGCTGCGCGAGCTGCTTGAGCGGGCCGGGGTGCCGGTCGCGCTGCCCGAGCCGGCGGCCGGCTGACCGGCGGCTACTGCGAGGTCAGGATCAGGATCAGGGTGACAAGCCCCAGGCCGATCCCCAGCGCCGCCAGTGCGGTGGTAAAGCGGGTGTCCATGCCCGTGAAGCTGCCCGCGCGCAGGGCGGTGTCGATGTCGCGCTCGCGGCGCAGGCCATAGCCGATGCACAGCATGCCCAGCACGGCATAGCCTCCACCCACCACCGCGTACGGCCAGCGGGTCGCGTGGGGCGTGAGTATCGGCACCACCTTGCCCGCCGCCAGACTCACGGCCAATGCGGTCAGACCGGTCCGCCACCAGGCCAGGTAGGTGCGCTCGTTGGCCAGCCGGGTGCGGCGCAGGGCGTCAGTGCTCTCGTCGAACTGGCGCCGTCCGCCGCGGCGCTCGGTGCGCCGGTCGTCGGGGGGCGGTGGCTCGTCCATGCGCCACCTAGCGTAGCCTCAGGTGCCGCCGGCAATCGAGGAGCTGCCGGCAGGTCAGCTGATGCACACCGAGGTGCTGACCCAGGCTGTGGCGTTTCCGACGTTGTCCACGGCCCGGAACTGCACGACGGTGGTGCCTGTCGCGGTGATGGTGGCCGCCGCTCCGGTCTTGACCGCGCCGCCGCCCACCGTGTACTGGTAGGTCACGGCGCCGAGGCCGGCGTCGACCGATCCGCTGGCGGTGAGCACCTTCGGCCCGGGCGAGCAACCTGCCGACCCGGTGGTGTAGGCGACGGTGGGCAGGCTGGGCGGTGTGCGGTCGAGGTTCACCAGGCTGGTCATGGTCTGGTTCGCTGGGGCCCAGTTCGACGTGTTGCCGGCGTTGTCCACGGCCCGGAACTGCACCTCGGTCAGGCCCTCGGCCGAGATCGTCACCGAGCTGCCGCTCTGCGGCGCAGACCAGGTGGAGCCGAGGTCGGCCGACGTGCGGTACTGGTAGCCGGCCAGGCCGGAGCCGCCGGAGTCGGTCGAGCCGGACGCGGACACCGTCTCGGAGGGCAGGTTCCGGACCTGCCAGTTGCCGCCCGTGACCGATGTCGGATCGGCCGGAGGGGTGGTGTCGATCTTGGCTGTGGAGGCAGCCGAGACCACCGACCAGCTCGACGCGTGGCCGAGGTTGTCGAGCGCCCGGAACTCGACCAGCGTGGTGCCCTGCGCGCTGATGGTGACGCCGGAGCCGGCGGCGGCGGACGTCCACGTGCTGCCGTTGTTGACCGAGCTGCGGTACTGGTAGCCGGCGACGCCGCTGCCGGCATCGGTGGAGACCCCGGCCGAGATCCCGACCGGCCCGGCAGTCCAGGTCGAGGAGCCGCCGGAGACCGACGGCACGGTGGGGGCGACGCGGTCGAGCATGACGTGGGCTGTCGCCGACCAAGCCGACACATTGCCCGCCCTGTCCGTGGCCTGGAACTGCACCCAGGTGTCGCCCTCGGCGCTCACGATGACGCTGGAGCCGGATCCCGACGCCCAGTGCCCGCCAGCGTCTGCTGACGTCCTGTAGGCGTACGAGACCACGCCGCTGGTGGCATCGGTGGCGCTCGCCGTGACCGTGGCGCTGGCCGCACCCGACCAGCTGGACATGCCACCGCTGGGCACCGGTGTGGTCGGGGCCGTGCGATCCAGGTTGGCCTGCGCCGAGCTGCCCACGGCTGTCCAGGCGGAGCTGTTGCCGAGCATGTCCACAGAGCGGAACTCGACCTCGGTCGCGGCCTCCGCGCTGACCACCGCCGAGGCACCGCTGGCGACGCCGGACCAGGTGTTGCCGCCGTCGGTCGAGGTGCGGTACTCGTAGCGCAGGAAACCGCTCTCGGCGTCGGTCGAACCGGACGCGACGATGGTCTCGGAGGCGGCGTTCAGCCAGGCGGCGGAGCCACCCGAGACGGTCGGCAGGGTCGGCGGCGTGTTGTCGATCTTGACCGTATTCCCCGCGCCGTTTGAAGCCGGAGCCCAGCTCGCGGAGACGTTGCCGGCGGTGTCCACGGCCCGCATCTGCACCAGCGTGGTGCCGTCAGCGGTCACGGTGGCAGCGCCGCCGGCCGGCGCAGACCAGGTGCTGCCGCCGTCGGTGGACGTGCGGTACTGGTAGCCGGCCAGGCCCGAGCCGCCGCTGTCGGTCGACCCGGACGCGCTCAGGGTGATGCCGGCGGACTTCTGCCAGGACAGCGAGCCGCCCGACACCGACGTGGGCGTCGTCGGCGCCGTGCGGTCGAGCCACACGTCGCCCGCCGCCGGCGCTGACCCGGGCCAGGCGGACGTGTTGCCGAGCGAGTCGACGGCCTGGAACTCAACCTCGGTCTGGCCGGTTGCGGAGATGCTGACCGACGGCGCCGTGGTGGCCGCCGACCAGCTGACTCCGTTGTTCGTGGACGTCCGGTAGCGCAGTGTCACGCCCCCCACGCCGGCATCGGTGGCCGAGCCGGTGATGGTCACCGATGCGGCGTTGCTCCAGCTGGCCGAGCCGCCGCTCAGGTTGACGACAGGTGCGGTGCGGTCGAGCATGACCAGCTGCGGAGCCGACCAGGCCGAGCTGTTGCCGGCCACGTCGGTGCTGCGGAACTCGACCTGGGTCTCGCCCTCGGCGCTGATCGTGACCGACGGGCCGTTGGTCGGCGCGCCCCATGTCGCCCCCTGGTCTGAGCTGGTGCGGTACTGGTAGGTGCCCAGTCCGGAGCCGCCGGAGTCGGTCGAACCCGTGGCGGAGACGGCGGCCGAGGCGGCCGCCGACCATGAGGACGATCCGCCGGAGGCGGTGGGCACGGTCGGAGCCAGCATGTCCACCTCAGCGGTGGCGGCGTCGGTGCCGGTCGCAGGAAGCCACGCCGAGGCATTGCCAGCCTTGTCCAGCGCGCGGAACTGGACCCAGGTGGTGCCGCTGGTCGAGACCACCGCAGACCCACCGGAGACAGCCGCCGACCAGGCGCCGCCGTCAAGCGCTGTGCGGTGCTGGTAGCCGGAGAACCCGCTACCTCCGGTGTCGGTCGATCCCGAGGCCTTGATGGTGACCGGCACGTCTATCCAGGTGGTCGCAGAGCCCCCGCTCACGACCGGGTCGGTCGGCGGGGTGGTGTCCACCGTCCACCTGTAGCCGGCGGTGCGCGTCGTCCCCGCCGCCTGCACCCGCACTGTGAACACGTGCAGGCCGGGCGTGAGGCTGGAGTACGTGTGGCTGCTCGAGCAGCGCGCGTAGCTGGTCGAGCCCAGCCGGCAGGTGACGATGCGGCCGGCCCCGGTTGCCGTCCACGCGAACTTGGCCGTGGTCGAGTGCGAGTCGACCAGCGGGTGAGCGGTCAGCTTGACGGAGACCGCGACGGTTGACGACGGCATGGCCATCCGGGCGGCTGCCGGGGCGGCCAGCGCCGCGCAGGCAAGCGCGGCCACCGCCGCCGCGCGCCACAGCGCACGCCAGCTGATCGTGCTGCCCACTCGGTTGGGGAAGCCCACTCAAGTACCGTCCTGGGGGAATGCCGCCTATAGGAGATATCGGTTGCCATAATCAAAAGGTTGATATGCAGACGGGGGGCCGCACTGCCGCCGAGGGCGCTGCCCAGCCCGGCGTCTCGTAGCGGCCCGAGCGTAGACTGGCGTCGGGCCGCGCCCGGCCCGCTCACTTGATCCCGCTTCGCCGAAACCGCGATTTCCTGCTGCTGCAGGCCGGGCAGTTCCTGTCCAGCGCCGGCACCCAGGCGACCACCATCGCCTACCCGCTGCTGACCCTGGCCATCACCGGTTCGCCGGCCTGGGCGGGCGCTGTGGGATTCGTACGGCTGGTGCCGGCCGGACTGTTTGGCCCACTGGCCGGCGTGGCCGCAGACCGCTTCGACCGCCGGCTGCTCATGATCGGGGCAGACGTCCTGCGCGCCGCGGCCATCGGCGGTCTGGCCGCGGCAATCGTCGGCGGCCGGGTCGCGTTGTGGCAGATCACGCTGGCGGCCTTCGTGGAGGGCGGCGGCTCGGCGGTCTTCGACGCCTCCAAGGTGGGCGCGCTGCGTGCGCTGGTCGAGCCCCGCCAGCTGCCGGCCGCGGTGTCGGCCCAAACCGCCCGCACGTCGATCCTGCTCATCCTGGGGCCAACCGCGGGCGGCGTGCTGTTCGAACTGGCGCACTCGGCCCCCTTCCTGGTCGATGCCGTCTCCTACGCGTTCTCGATGGCGGCCGTGCTGGGCATCCGGACAGGTATCCGCGGTCCTCGCGATCGCGTTGCGGCCAGCATCCGGCGCCAGTTGGGCGAAGGCCTGGCGTTCCTGTGGGGGCAGCCGTTCCTGCGCACGTGCGCCTTCCTGTACGGCCTGGGCAACTTCGCCATCCCCGGCGTGCTCCTGGTGATCGTCGTGGTTGGTCGCCGGCAGGGCCTCTCGGGCGGCCAGATCGGCGCCCTGCTGGCCGTGTTCGGCGCCTCTCTTCTGGTTGGGTCGATGATCGCCGGCGGCGTTCGCCGGCGGCTCTCGATGCGCGCCATCCTGCTGGTCGAGCTGGTCAGCTGGGTGTGCTGCGCGGCCTTCCTGGCCTGGCCCGACGTGTACGTGCTCGCGGTCAGCATCACGCCGCTGGGCGTCGCCATCCCGATCACCGACTCGGTGGTGGTCGGCTACCGGATCGCCATCACGCCCGATCGCCTGCTGGGGCGGGTGGAGAGCGTCCGCTCGGCCATCTCGCTGGGCATCGCTCCGCTCGGGCCGCTGGTCGCCGGGCTGCTCTTGAGCGTCGTCTCGGCCCGGGAGACGATGGCCGTTTTCTTCGCCGTCAGCATGGGCCTGCTGGCCTGGGGCTGGCTCAGCCCGTCGATCCGAAACCCGCCCAGCCTGGACGAACTGGAGGCCCTGCCGGCTCGCGGGGAACTGGCCTGACCAGCGCGGCTAGCGGGCGTGAGCGGCGGTGGCCGGCTCGGGCGGACGCTCGAGCCTGACGGCCGCCGGCAGGCCGGCGCGGCTCCGGCTTTCACCGATCACGCGACGCAACCCCGAGCCTCCACCGCAGACGATTTCGACCACTCCGATTAGGTCCACCTAACCAGCGCGTCGGGAATGTACCGAACCGTCGTCCTGGCGTCAAACGCGAAGATGGCGGGGTGCACGCGGATGCCCCATAAGCCTCACGGGTGAGAGGTCGCCGGGCACCTAGAATGTGACGCATGACTCGAGCACTTCCGGCACTGGTTGGGGCCGGGATCGCGGCCCTGGCCGGCTGCTCAGGCGGCTCGGCGGGCTCCAGCGCGCGCACCACGGCCTTCACGCCCATCAGCGGTGCCTGCCCGGTGACGGCGCCCGGGGCAGGCGCGAGCCTGGACGGGCAGGGGTTCAACTACCGCCGCGGCCCCATTGCCGTCGAGCTGTGGCCGGCCGGCCATCTGGTGGCGGGTGAGTTACCGGGCGGTGGCAGCTATGCCCGCATCGTGCGCGGGCAGATCGTGGCCAAACTGGGCTGGTGGCGGGCAGCGCCGGGCGGCCAGCTCCGTATCAGTGGCCGGCGGCTCGACGCCATCGCCCCGCCGCTGCGCGCCGACATCCCGGACGGCTACGGCAGCTACGGCTTCCAGGCGACCGACGTCACCTTCCCGACGGCGGGCTGCTGGAGCGTGGTCGGCAGCGTCGGCCGCAGCCGTCTCGCCTTCACCGTGGCCGTCCGCAAGGACTGAGCTGAGTGGAATTCCTCTACTGCGTAGCGCATACTGCTTGACATGAATCGGCTCCGAACATGGGTGCTTCGAATGGACGGCGCGATCGCGTTCGTGGCCCTGGTGAGCGCGGCCTAGGGTCTGGCCGGGTGGATGAAGGCCGGCTCGCTGGCCGAGTTGCGACTCGATCGGCCGGACGTCGAGCTGGTGTCCACCACCAACGCCGGGGCCAACGCGGGCATGCTGGCGGTCAACCGGCGGCTCGGTTTTCTCCCGGTCGCGACCGCCTCCGCATGCGTGCTGGATCTCGAGCGGGCAACCTGGGCGGCCGGTTGACGGTGCTCCCGAGCGAGGCGTAGGATGGCGGCCCGCGTACCCGGCAGGAGGTGATCATGTCCTGGAACCTCAAGGGGAGCTACGTCGAGACGTGTTCGTGCGAGCTCATGTGCCCGTGCAACCTGTCCTTCGACCACGGTGCGACCTACGACTTCTGTCGCGTGGTGCTGGTGTTCAACATCCGCGAGGGCGAGGTGGAGGGCACCGACATCAGCGGCCTGCGGGTGGCGGCCATCGCCGATACGCCCAAGGTCATGACGGAGGGCAACTGGCGGCTGGGAGTGTTCATCGACGAGCGGGCGAGCGACGAGCAGACCGACAAGCTGGTGCAGGTGTTCAGCGGACAGTTGGGCGGGCCGATGGCCGCGATCGTCCCTTTGGTGGGCGAGATGTTGGGCGTCGAGCGGGCGGCCATCGAGGTGCACGACGACGGGGTGCGGCACAGCGTGCGAGTCGGTGAGGTGATCGACTTCGAGATCCAGGACATCGTGCCGTTCGGGGTGGACACCGGCCAGCCGGTGCGGTTTTCCGGCATGTTCCACCCGGTCGCGTCCGACCTGACCATGGCCGAGGCCACCCGATCGCGGATCAACGCCTTCGGCATCCAGTACGAGGGCAAGACCGGCCTGTCGACGTCCGAGTTCTCCTGGGCAGCCTGAGCAGATGATCGCCGGGGCGTCCGAGCGAGCCGGCGGCGACGCCGGCCTGGCCCCAGCCTTTGCGGCTGCCCGCGCCAGGCTGGGGCTGATCGCGCTCTTGTTCCTGCTGGCCGGCGCAGGCTGGTGGTGGACGGTCGACCAGATGCGGGGGATGGACGCCGGCCCCTGGACCGGGCTGGGCGCTTTGGGTTGGTTCCTGGGCGTGTGGGTGGTGATGATGGCCGCCATGATGTTCCCGTCGGTGGCGCCGACGGTGGCGCTGTATGCGCGCATGAACTCGCAGCGCTCGTCGCTCTCGGGGATCGCGTTTTCGGCCGGCTACCTGGTCACCTGGGGCGCTGTTGGCCTGCTGGCGTTTGGGCTGGCGGCCGCAGGTGGGCAGGTGACCGGCGATGTGCTGGCCTGGGATCGTGCTGGTCGCTGGGTGGCCGGGGCCACCCTGATCGTCGCGGCCGTGTACGAGCTGACCCCGCTCAAGGATGTGTGCCTGGGCAAGTGCCGCAGCCCGCTGGGCTTCCTGCTCGGCTCCTGGCGCGGGGGCTGGTCGGGCGCCCTGCGGATGGGCGCCAAGAACGGCGCCTGGTGCGTGGGCTGCTGCTGGGCGCTGATGGCGTCGCTGTTCGCGCTGGGGGTCATGAGCATTCTGTGGATGGCCGTCGTGGCCGGGCTGATAGCGGTCGAGAAGACCCTGCCCTGGCGGCGCGTCGCCACCTACGGCACGGCCGCCGTGCTGCTCGGCCTGGGCGTGCTGCTCCTGGTCGCGCCCCACGCACTTCCTGGGCTCACGATCCCCGGCGGCGGGCCGATGCCTGCGATGGGGTCGATGGGGTCGTAGCAGGACGCTGCTGAGTACCCCCAACGGGATTCGAACCCGTGTTACCGCCTTGAAAGGGCGGGGGCCTAGGCCGCTAGCCGATGGGGGCCGGGCCTCGGAGAATACCGGTCAGGCTGCGTCGCGCGGCCGCTGCGGCAAACGGCCCAGCGCCACCTGCAGCTCGTCCCAGGCGTCCTCCTCGACGGCCGCGTAGTGGTCGCCGTTCAGATCCTGGGTGGCTTCGAGGTACCGCTTCCAGGCCACCTCGGCCGAGAGCGGGAAGAGCGTGCGGATGTCGGTCTGAGTTGTCACGGGTACTCCTTCTGTACCCGTGTATACGTCGGTCGACACCGAAAAGTTCCCGATCCCCGAAATTCGTTGCCCGCATCACACTGACCCTGCCCGGTCAGCCTCCGCTGCGCCGGTCGAGCTCCGGCGTTGCGGCCCGGCCGCTGCGTCGAAGCGCCATCCCGCACAACCCATCCAGGATCACGCGGTGGCCGTTGGTTGCGGTGACGGCGCCATGCGTGTCCCACATCGGTGCCACCTCCACCAGTTCCATTCCCACAATCGGCAGTTCACAGGTGATCCGGCGCACCGCGTGCAGCAGCTCGCGCGGGGTCAGTCCGCCTGGCTCCGGCGTGCCGGTGCCGGGCGCGTAGGCCGGGTCGAGCGAGTCGATATCGACCGACAGGAACACCGCGTCCCAGCCGCGGGCGGCGTCGATCGCCTCCTCCACGCACGTCCCCAAGCCGCGCTCGTCCAGCTCGTACATCGTGTACCAGCGAAACCCGGCGTCTCGCATCCAGGAGAACTCCTCCGGCCCGGGCCAGCAGCCGCGCAGGCCCATCTGGATGAACATGTCGCCGCGAATCGACCCCTCGTCCACCACCAGCCGCATGGGCGTGCCGTGTGATCGCACCACGCCGTCCAGGTCGGTGGCTGTGTCGGCGTGCGCGTCGAAGTGGATCACCCCCACCTTGCCCGGGCCGTGGTGTTCGGCCAGGGCACTCATGTCGGGGTGGGCCACGGAGTGGTCCCCGCCGATCACGACCGGCACCGCCCCGGCGGCGCACACCTCCGCCACCAGCTGCTTGACCGCCCGGTGGCTGCGCTCGGTGTCTGAGGACACGGTCTCAGCGTCGCCGTAGTCGACCACCGTCAGCACCTCGAACGGGTCGACCCCCAGCAGCATGTGCGGCCGGCTGGGCGGGTGGCCGGCCGAGTCCTCGGCCATCCGCACCGCCCGCGGTCCGAACCGTGCCCCCGGGCGATGGGACACCGCCTCATCGAACGGCGCTCCCAGAATGGCCACGTCGACGCCGGCCAGGCCGGACGGGTCCAACACCAGCGGCAGCTTGCAGAAGGTGGCCAGGCCCGCATAGCCGGGCTCGCCGATCCGGTTGACTCGCATCGCTCCTCCTCGATCGCTGCCGCACAGTCTGACCGCGCCGCGCGAGGAGGGCTCTAGTACTTCTCGTTGAGCAGCCCGTCCAGGGTCCGCGCCAGCTGCTCGGTGAGGTCGCGCATGGCCCGCTCGGACTGCTTGCGGAAGGCCCGGCGCATCCGCCAGCTGTGCGTGCGCTTCGTCGATTCGGCTCCGCACACGCGGGCCTCGTCGGCGAAGGCCATGATGCGGACGATGGCCGGCGCGGTGCGATTGGTGTCCAGCACTTCGAAGAACCGCACGAGCAGGTCGGCGAAGGCAGACTCGCCCAGCTCCACCCGGTCTCCCAGCGACCGGACCACGGAGTCGATCAGCTCGCGATTCTCATCCGCGTGCTCGTAGGCCGCGCTCGCCGCGTAGGCGAATGCCAGTGACTGTTGCCGCCCTTGCACCCCATCCAATTATCGGCCACGGGGCGGCCCGGCTTGAGTGCCGAAAATCGGCGGCGGCCGCCTCCTGGCTGGTACTGTCTGTTGGCGCAGAAGCAGCACCGTCATGCAGCTCAACCGGAAGGAGATGAGCATGTCGCACCTCTCGACACAGGCGACGGTGAAGAGCCTGGACGCCCCCGACGAGGTCCGCCCGTTCGCGGCCCACGGGTCGATGGCGGTGGTCCAGGTGGGCGAGACCCTGATCGGCCGGGGCAGCTTCGAACCCGGCTGGCGGTGGTCGCAGGATGTGAAGCCGATCGCGGGCACCGACAGCTGCGGGGCGCACCACACGCTGTACGTGGTGTCGGGCCGCATGCACGTCGCGATGGACGACGGCTCTGAGTTCGAGATCGGCCCCGGCGATGCGGTCGAGATCCCACCCGGACACGACGCCTGGACGGTCGGCGACGAGCCGTGCGTGGCCGTCGACTGGACCGGGATCGCCCGCTACGCAAAGCCTTCCTGAGCCGCGGGCCGGGGCGGTGCGGTGGCGTCGCGCCGCACCGCCCCGGCCAGCTGCGGCCCTAGAATCGAGCGGCGGGGCCGTTAGCTCAGCTGGTAGAGCAGGGGACTTTTAATCCCAAGGTCGCTGGTTCGATCCCAGCACGGCCCATGGCTCTAGCGCCGTAGCTGGCACGCCCATGATTGCTGCGACCTGGCTAGAGCGGCCATCCCTGCGCAAACGCTGATCCAGGAGCCGGTGGAATCGTTACCGGCTGGCAACGAACTGGGTGTACGATTGCCCGTCATGGGAACGAGCGCGTCCGCAAAGCCCCCGATCTCCAGGCACTTCGTGATCGTCGGGATAGTGGTCGGAGTACCGGTGAGCGCCGTCTTCCTGGCGCTGGCGGCACGCGGTCTGCAGCCACACGAGGTGGTCGACTCGGTCCACCGAGCGCACGTCGGCGACCTGCTGCTGGCGGTCGCCTGCTTAGGCGCGATGTACGCATGCCAGGCGCTGCGCTGGCAGCGGATCGCGGTCGCCGCCGGGCTTCGGCTGGGGTGGCGCAGCTTCCTGCGCATGGTGATCACGGGGATCGCTGTCAACAACGCCGTACCGGGACGGGCCGGGGACGCGGCCCGCGTCTACTGGCTGTCCCGGGACAGCCGGGGGCCGGGCGCCTCTGCGCTGTCGACCGTGATCGTCGACAGAGCCGCCGACCTGCTGGTGCTGATCGCGGCGGCGGTGGTGAGTTACCCGTTCATGCCGCATCCGGCCTGGTCGCAGCACGTGGTGGAAGCGGCGGCTGCGGCGGGGCTGCTGGTGGTTGCGGCGCTGGCCGGCGCATATATGCATACGGCACACGCCGGACCCGGGCGCCGGCAGTTACTGCCGCAGCTTCGCTGGCGCTGGCTACGCCAGCGGATCTCCCAGACCGTGCGGGGGGCCGCCTCCACGGTCAACCGTCGCGATCTGCCCGTGATGGCGGCCCTGGCGGTGTTCGCCTGGGCAGCCTTCGCGGGCGCCGCCTGGGCGGTCGGGCAGTCGCTTGACATCTCGCTGACCCTGGCCGAGGTGGTGTTCACGACGGCGGTCGTCAACCTCGGTGTGGCGATCCCGTCGGCTCCCGGGTTCGTCGGCTCCTACCAGTGGCTGTGCGTGGCCAGCCTGGGGCTGGTCGGCATTGATCGGCAGCCGGCCTTCGCGTTCTCGATCCTGCTGCAGGCGGCCTGGTACGTGCCCACCACCGTGATCGGGTTGGCGCTGCTCGTCCGCGATGCCGGACCCCGGCGGCGCTGGCAGCGGGAGTTGCGGGCGACGGCCGAGGCGAAGGCCGCTGCATCGCGGAGCGGCTGATGCCGACCCTGACGGTGCTGATGCCGGCGTACAATGAGGAGGGCTCGCTGGCTCGGGCTTTGGATGCGGTGGAGGAGCGCCCCGAGGTGAGCGAGCTGGTGATCGTGGACGACGGTTCGACCGACGCGACGCCCGACATCCTGGCCGGTCGGGAGTTCCGGGTCGCCACCCGGCTCATCCGCCACCCCCGAAACCAGGGCAAAGGGGCGGCCATCCGGTCGGCGCTCGCTGCCGCCACCGGCGAGTTGGTGCTGATCCAGGACGCCGACCTGGAGTACGACCCGGCCGACTATCCCAGGCTCCTGGCACCGTTCGAGCGGCCCGACGTGACGGTCGTCTTCGGCAGCCGCACCTTCTCGTCCAACTCGGCCTACTCGTTCTGGTTCGTGATGGGGAACAAGCTGGTCACCTTGTGGACGAATGTCCTGTTCAACACCTACATCTCCGACATGGAGACGTGCTACAAGCTGATGCCGCTCGAGACCTGGCGATCGCTCGACCTGCGCGCCGAGGGCTTTGCCATCGAGCCGGAGATCACGGCCAAGCTCCTGCGCCGCGGGCACCGGATTTTCGAGGTGCCGATCTCATATTCGGCACGCAGCCGCGAGCAGGGCAAGAAGCTGACCTGGAAGGACGGCGTCCGGGCGGTCGGCGAGCTCACCTCGGTGCGGCTGGCGCTGGACGGGCGGCTGCCCATGCGACGGCGGCCGCTGCGGCGGCCATGACGGCCACCGATGGCGCCAGGTGCAGGTAAAGCCGGCTGGCGGTTACGGCCACTGCCTGGTCGCTGACCTGGTATGTGTCCACGTACGCGCCCATCGTCAACACCAGATTGGGCAGCGTCAGCGCCGCCAGGGATCGCCACGGCGAGTGCCACCAGAAGGGCGCCGCCAGCAGGGTCACGGCTAGGCACACGATCCAGAAGCCGCCCCACACGCTGGGCTGCAAGAGCAGCTTGTCCCACACGTGGGCGACGATCCATGGCACGTTGAAGTCGGTATGGCTGAACTGTCGGGGGTCCGACGGCAGGTGGTGGAGGTGTTGGAAGAGGATCCACGGCAGCGTGAACAGCGCCAGCCACGCCCCCGCCACCAGCAGGCCGAGATCGCGGACGCGCCGGCGCAGGAGCACGACCGTGGCCAGCAGCACGAGCCCGGTCAGGCCGCCCTCCAGCTTGCACCAGGCGGCGCCACCGGCTGCCAGCCCGGCGAGACCGGCCCAGCGCGGGTCGTCCTCTCGCACCCACAGATTGCAGGCCAGCACGCACACGGTGAGGTAGGCGGCCACCGCCGCGTCGGCCGATCCGTTCATGACCGACACGTCCAGCTGGGGTGTCGTGGTCGGAAGCGCGATTGCGACCGCCGCCCAGATCGGCGGCATGACCAGCCGGCACAGCCACCAGGCGGCGCCCGCAAGCGCCGCCCCGTACAGCAGCAGAGGAATGCGGATCACCTGGTCGTTCACGTGGCCCAGGAACAGGTACAGGCCGCCGTACAGGTTGCCCAGCTCGAGCGGGTAGTTGGCGTGGAGCCCGTGGCCGAAGTCGAGGCTGTGCTCGAAGAACACCACCAGACCCTTCTTGCCCCAGAAGGCGACGAAGTCGGTGCCATCCACGTGGCCGCTGAGAATCGCCTTGGCAGTCAGGTAGGCGATCCCGGCGCCGGCCACCGCCAGCGCCGGCGCGGCCGCCCGCAGGCTGCCGGCTAGCGGTGGCTGACGGATGCACGCCATCCGCCGGGGACGCCAGGCCCCCAGCCCCAACGCACCAGCCGCGACCATCGCCCCGATCACGGTCAGCCGGGTGATCGGGATGTGCGCGAGCGCGGCCAGCAGCAGCCCCAACGTGACCAGGGCGGCCCCGCTCAGATACGCCAGACTGGCCCAGCCGACGGGGGTTGGCCGGCGGCCGCACAGCACCGGCACCCACGGCCATCCGGCCAGCGTCAGCAGCCCGCAGTACACGCCGCACCACAGCCAGTCCATCTCAGCGGATCTCCAGCACCACGCCCTGCCGGCCACGGTAGAGCTCGCGCGTCCAGCTGGCAGGGTTACCCAGCGACGGCTCGAGCGGCCTGCGGACGACCAGGTAGCGCACCCGGTCACGCCGCAGTACCCGGCGAAGCTGGGCAGGGGTGCGCCCGGGAAAGCGGATCTGCACCCGGTCGCGCGGATAGAGGGCGTAGCCGGCGGCGTAGACATCCGACGCAAACCGGGCATTTAACGGCAGCACGCGGGCCGCGGCCGCCAGCAGCGGCCGCGACTCGTGCTGCTCCTGCTTGAACCCCTTGCTGGCGGTCTCCACGAGCACCCCGGCCTGGAACACCATGCCGGCGGCCAGGACGGCGCACACGACGAGCCCGAGCGCGGCGCGCGGCGACGGCGGGGGACGGGCGACCACCCGCCTGTCTTCGGCGCGCGAGTGCTGCAACCTGCCCAGCTGTCCCACCTTACGCACCTTGGAGCTTCGGCTTGATGGAGCCGTCACTGTCCCCACGGCTTTCCTCGCATGGTGCCCAGCCCGCGGGTCGGCGGTGCGGGCCGTTCCTAGATCCCCCGTCCGGGGGACTTTCGCAGCCCGGCCCCTGCCCGGATATTTGCGCCAGAGATAATATGAGATACCTTCGTTTGACATTCAGTCAAGAATCGGGCCAGACCCTCCCGCTGATCGCCCTGTTCATGGTCATCCTGCTGGTGATGTGCGGCGCCGTTATCGACATCGGCAACGCCTACCGCGCACGGGAAGCACTCCAGGCCTCCGCCGACGCCGCCGCCACCGCGGGCGCCGGCCAGCTCTCGCTGAGCTCCCCGCCGATGACCGGCAACGCGATTGCCGCCGCTCAGGCCTACGGCTCCGGGGCGGGCGGCAAGAACCCGATCGCCGGCGTGCCGGCGGCCGGCGTCACCGAGACGGTAAACACGAGCTGCGTCACCCAGACCGCGTTTCGGTGTGTGGACGCGAACACGGTCAGTGTGGATGAGACCGCGCATGTGTCCACCGCGTTCCTGGGCCTGATCGGCATCAATTCGATCACCGTGTCCGCACATTCACAGGCCTGCTCGCCCTGCGGCGGGATGCCGCTGGACATCATGTTGGTGGTCGACCGCACCGGTTCGATGGCCGCGCTGGGCGGCTCCACCAATGGCATGGACAAGATGGACAACCTCAAGCAGGGCCTGCTCCAGGGCTTCCTCACGACCCTTGACCCGACCCAGGACAACGTCGGCCTGACGCTGCTTCCGCCCGACCGTTCAGGCACCGCGGACGTGTGCAGCCAGGAGAACGGAAGCTCGTACGACATCGCGAACCCGACCTACACCGTCGTGCCCCTGTCCAACGACTACATGGACATGTCGGGCAATCTGGTTCAGGGCTCGCCGTTGGTGTCCGACATCAACTGTCTGCAGCCCGGCGGCAGCACCGACTACTCGAACGCGCTTGAGGCCGCCCGAGCAGAGCTCCTGAAGGACGGGCGTCCGGGCGTCCAGGGTGTGATCGTGCTGCTCTCCGACGGCGCGGCAAACACCGGCCAGAACTGCAAGGCCAACCCCGGCGACTCCCACTGCGTCCAGCCGTGCCACACCGCCGTCAACGACGCCGCCACCTACAAGGCGCAGAACATCCTCGTCTACACCGTGCTGTACGGGAACCAGTCGGGCGGCCCCGCCTGCCAGACCTCCACCGGCGCGAACGAGGCTCCCTTCATGCAGCCCTGGGACGCGATGCAGCAGATCGCCACCCCCGGCAACTACTTCCCCGACCCGAACCCCGCGAACCTGACCAACGTGTTCCAGGCGATCTCGCGGGATCTGGGCGCTGGCAAGAGCCGCATCAACGGGTAGCTCGTCCGGCTGCCCGAGGCTTGGGCTTGCGGGTATCTTCACCGGGCGTGGCGGACGAGCAGCAACCCCCCGAGATCCTGGCCTGCACCCGGGCCGGGAGGCGCTGACCGGCGATCTGCCGACGCCTCAGCGCCCGCCGCGCGTTGGGACCTACTGATCACGATCCGAGTCGCCCCCGATGCGTGGCGCCGGGTGGGGCCACGGTTGAATCGCGGGCTCGGCACACGGCCGTGCGCCGCTGTGCGCCCCCGGGAGACGCCTGGCGAGTCAGGCGGTGGTGTCGACCGCCAGCCCCTGCGTCGAGACCAGGGACGACAGTGTCTGCTCGCTGACGCCCTGCTGCTGGGCCAGCGACTGCAGGCTGGTGCCCGACACCAGCGACTGCAGCAGGTCGGTCGGCTGCATGTTCAGCGCCCCGGCCAGCGACTGCAGCATGTTGTCGGCCGCGTTGGCGGTCGAGGAGGTCGAGGATTCCGACCCCTGGCTGTGGTGATGGCGGTGATGGTGGCCGCCGAGTCCCTTGTGGTAGACGATCTGCTGGGCCGTGGTGGACGTGTCGCCGGGCAGCGTCGCGCCGTTGGCGCTGGCGGTGTTCAGGGCCTGGGTCACGGTGGCCAGCAGGTCGCTCTGGGAGACGCCCTTCTGCTGGGCGATGTCCGACAGGCTCTGGCCTGCCTGCAGCGCCGTGGCCAGGTCACTGGTGGACATGCCGAACTCCGAGGCGGCGGATGTCAGCACCTGCTGCATGACGGCCCCGGGCTTCTGGGCGGAGGCCGCCGACGCCGTGAACGACTGGCCTGAGTTGACTGCGTCGATCATCCGATCTCCTTCGAACCTGGTTTCCTGCCAGTCGGGTAATCGCCAGTCGGGGGCCGTTGTTTCGGGCCGTCCATGCAAACTCCACGACAGCTCCAATCTGCGCGCGGCCGCGGCCGACGGTGCATTCGGGCTGCCCCATTCTCCGCCCCTTCGGCCGCCCCGGCCGGCGTTACGGTGGCTGGCTGCACGCATGGCAACCACCACCGGTCTGCACAGCCTGCTCGGCGATCTCGACCTGACGGTGCGCGCGCTCTTCGCCCGTGAGTTGGCCGAGCGCGGCCCGGACGCGACCGAGGTCTCGTTCGACGCGCCCAGCCGCGAGTGGGCCGATGCGCTGCGCGGCCCCACCCTCAACGTGTACCTGCACGACATCCGCGAGTCGCGCCGCGACCGCCAGGTGGAGTGGGAGCAGGCGCAGTCCAACGGGCACACGGTGGAGCGCCCTCCGCCGGTGCTGCTCGAGGCCGCCTACGTGGTCACCGCGTGGGCCGACTCGAGCGTCGAGGAGCACGGGCTGCTGTCGCTGGCGCTGGCCGCCGGGTATGCCCACCCCGAGCTGCCGGCCGACCTTCGTCAGGGAGCTCTGGCCGAGCAGTGGGCGCTCGCCTACCCGCTTGCCATCCGGGTCGCGCAACCCTCCGAGGGCGGCCTCGGGGACGGCTTCTGGGCGGCCATTGGCGGCCGTCACAAGGCCTCCGTGGATCTGGTCGCGAGCGTGTGGTGCCTGCGCGGGCGGGAGGTCGACCAGGCCCCGCCGGTGCGCACCCAGACGCTCCGGCTGTCGGCCCGTAACAGGCCCGCGGCCGGCGTCGAGGAGCTGCACCGGATGTCCGGCAGCGTGCGCGAGAAGAAGGGGGAGCCGGCCGCCGGCGCCTGGGTGGTGCTGCCAGATGCCGGCGGGTTCGGGGTGGCCGGCCCTGACGGCAGGTTCACGCTGGGCTCGCTTCCGCCCGGCCGGCACCGGCTGCTGGCCCGCGGGGCGGGCGGCGGCGAGGCAAGCGTCGAGGTCAGCGTGCCCGGCGACTCGCCCGAGCTCCGACTCGGCTGACCGCCCGGGCGGACGCGCCGGCCTGCCCCAAGCGCTGCCCGTTGTCCTCTGGCGGGCCGGCCCGCCGGCCGGCCACACTGCCGGGCCGTGGCCGAGACCGATCTGCGTCCGCCGTGCGTGCTGCTCGCCAACCTGGAACCGGTTGCCCTCGTCGGCATGACCGATGTCCTGACCGGCGGCGGCGTCGACGTCGTGGTCGGAAACGGCCAAGCGCCCGACATCGTCGATCGCGTGCGGCGGGTCAAGCCGGACGCGCTGCTGCTCGACCGCGGCTCGGTGTTCGCCATGCAGATCGGCCGTCAGGCCCAGGAGGCGGTGCCGGGCACCAAGGTGATCCTGTGGCCGCGCGACGAGAGCGAGATGGAGATTCTGGACTCGGCCGGCAGCGCACCGCGCACGGTGGCCGTGTCGCCGTCCCGAGCCCTGCTCAACGAGCTTCGCCCGAACCAAGGAGCGTGAGATGCCCACCTATCTGACCCCCGGCGTGTATGTGGAGGAGATCCCGGCCCAGTCCAAGCCCATCGAGGGGGTGGGCACCTCCATCGCCGCCTTCGTCGGGATCGCCCCAGGCGGCCCGGTCAACCGGCCGATGCGGATCTCCAACTGGACGCAGTTCGCCAAGATCTACTCCGATCCCACCAACCCAGACAACGGCCCGTTCATGGACGGCGCCTACCTGGCCCACTCGGTGTACGGGTTCTTCCAGAACGGCGGCGGTGTGTGCTGGATCGTGCGGGTCGGCGGCGCAGACGGCGATCAGCAGCCGCAGGCCGCCCTGCCGGTGGCGACCGGCGACGGCGAGCTGCTGCGGGCCACGGCCAAAGAGGGCGTGACCGACGCCGTGTCGGTGGAGGTGTCGGCGGAGGCGCCTGCGGCGGACGACGATGAGTCGAAGTCCGACTCGCCGACCTACCGGGTGGTGGTTACGGCTGGCCCGGAGCGAGAGGAGTTCGATGGCCTGTCGCTCAAGAAGGGCCGCACCAACATCGCCACCAAGGTCAACGCCGGGTCGAAGCTGATCACGCTGGAGGAGGTCGGCGGCGCCGCTGCCGACGCCCGCCTGCGCGAGGGCAGTTTCGCGCTCAGCCTGCCGGCGGTCGAGGTGTCGGACGTCAGCGGCGGCGAGTTCGAGGGCGACGTCGCCCACCGTCAGGGCATGGGCGGACTGGCCGCGGTGGACGAGATCACCATGCTGTGCATCCCCGACCTGGCCACCCTGGCCGCCAGCGGCGACGACGTCATGTTCCGCGACGTGCAGGGCAAGATGGTGGCCCACGCCGAGGGCGCCAAGGACCGGATAGCGATCCTCGACCCGCCGCCCGACCTGCTGCCGCAGGACGTGCTCGAGTGGCGGATGTCCACGGCCGGCTACGACTCCAAGTTCGCCACCCTGTACTACCCCTGGCTGGAGGTGATGGATCCGCTCACCCGGCGGCCAATGATGGTGCCGCCGTCCGGCCACATGGCCGGCGTGTGGGCGCGCACCGACAGCACCCGCGGGGTGCACAAGGCACCCGCCAACGAGGTCGTGCTGGGCGTCAACGGGCTGGCCTTCCAGCTCACCCACGAGGAGCAGGGCGGGCTCAACCGGTCCGGCATCAACTGCATCCGCTCGTTCCCCGGCCGCGGCATCCGGGTGTGGGGCGCGCGCACCCTGTCCAGCGACCCCGAGTGGCGCTACCTGAACGTGCGCCGGCTCTTCAACTACATCTCGGAGTCGATCATGGAGGGCACGCAGTGGGCCGTCTTCGAGCCCAACGACGAGCGCCTGTGGATCCGCCTGCGGATCTCCGTGTCCAGCTTCCTGACCCGCACCTGGCGCGAGGGCGCGCTGTTTGGGGCGACGCCGGACGAGGCCTTCTATGTCAAGTGCGACGCCGAGACCAACCCGCCCGACGTGATCGACGCCGGGCAGGTGGTGATGGAGATCGGCATCTCGCCAGTCAAGCCTGCCGAGTTCGTCATCTTCCGCATCAGCCAGTACACCGCCGGCGCTTCTGAGATCTCGTAGGGAGGAGCTACCCAATGCCATCAAAGCAACCGCGACCTGCATCCCACTTCCGGCTCGACCTGGGCGGCCACGAGGGCGTCGGCATGTTCCGCGAGTGCACCGGGCTCGACTCCGAGACCACGGTCATCGAGCAGCACTCGGTGGACGACAACGGCCGGCCCACCATCCGCCGCGTGCCAGGCGCCACGGTGTGGTCGCACATCGTGCTCAAGCGCGGCGTGGACGAGAGCCTGGACGTGTGGAAGTGGCGCCAGACCGTCATCCAGGAAGGGCCTGACAACGCCCGCGTGGACGGCAACATCGCGCTCATCGACTACAGCGGCAAGACCATCGCCACCTGGAAGTTCGACCAGGGCTGGCCGGTCAAGTACACGGGCTCGGCGCTGAATGCGTCCGGAAACGAGGTGGCCGTGGAGGAGATCCACATCTGCCACGAGGGCCTGGAGCGCATGTAATGGCGGTCGCCGCGCCACCCACCCTGCGCACCGAGTACGCGTTCACGCTGCCGCGCGGGCACGTCGACTCCTCGGGCGCCGTGCACCGGGACGGGATCATGCGGCTGGCCACGGCCCGCGACGAGCTGGAGCCGCTGCGCGACCCGGCCGTGCGTGAGAACGACGCCTACCTGACCGTGCTCCTGCTGGCCCGGGTGGTGACCCGGATCGGCGACGTGCGGGAGATCACCCCGGCCGTGGTCGAGAACCTGTTCGCGGCCGACTTCGACCACCTGCAGCGCCTGTACGAGCGCATCAACTCCGACGGCGAGGCGGTGGGCAAGGTGGACTGCCCGTCTTGTGGCGTCGAGTTCGAGGTCGACCTGAGCGAGATCGAGGACGTCGGCTTGGGGGAATGATGCGGCCGTCTCCCGACACCCTGGTCTCGGAGACGGCCCAACTCGCAGGCCATTTCCACTGGCAGCTGGACACCATCCTGGACCTCGAGCACCGTGACCGGCGGCGGTTCCTCGAGCTGGCGCAGGCGTTCGACTGGGAACGCCGGAGTGAGGGCTAGCCGGTGGCCCGGCGCACCATGGCATGGCTGGGGACGAGGCTGCGGCGGCGGCGTCGGCATCAGGCCGACCCCCGCCGGGTGGCGCTGACCGTGGCCGAGCGGCGGCGGCCCAAGCGGCTGGCCGCATCGCGCCGGCTGGCGCCGCGTGTCCGCTACTCACCGCCGGCCGCCCCGCAGGCGCATCATGGCCTGAGCGATTTCGCCGCCCGCTGGATGTTCGGCGACGGGGTGGCCGAGGGCGACCCCTGGATCGCCGGAGCGGGCGACGACTTCGAGCGGCCATCCTTCTTGGGCGCCGCCGAGGAGCCCGAGCCGGCGCCGTCGCGGGCGGGCCTGCGCGGCCCCGTCGCACGGCCGGCGGTGGAGGAGATCGGGCCGCGCTTTCGGCTCTCGCATACGCCGCCGGAGCTCCCGCAGGTGGAATCCGAACAGCAGCCCGCGGCCCCGCCGCCGGCGCCGCCCCGGCCGCCCGCCCGCGTCGCGCCGGCGACCCAGGCCGAGCCCGAGTACCACCAGCAGCCGGAACCAGAGACACGTCGGGCCGGCTCCGCAGAGCCGCGGCCGGTGGTGCGCCGGGCCGAGGGCGAGGGCGAGGCCGAGCCGCAGCGCCAGGTGGTGCACGTGCATCATCACCACGAGCACGAGGGCGAGGAGGGCCGGCGGGACTCGCGCGCGTCCACCGCCATCAAGGCCGGCCGGGTGGGGGTGCGGGCCGAGCAGATCGAGCGTGGCCGCGACCGCTGGTCGGAGCTGGGCTCGCTCGGCCACCGGGTGATCGACGCCACCCGCGGCGAGTGGTCGAAGTGGAAGAAGGAGGGCGAGAAGTGGCGCGACCGCGCCGAGCATGACGTGCATCGCTGGCAGCGCGAGGGCCGAGGCGTGCTGCGCGAGGCCCGCCGCGTGGAGCGTGACCCGAGCCGGCTGGGACACGACCTGCGCCAACTCGAGCACCAGCCGCTGGTGCGCTCAGCGGTCAACTTGATCCGCCGTCAGCCGCTGTTCCGGCAGACCGCGGGGCTGATCCACCAGGTTGGCCGCGACCTGGGCAAGGTCGGCCAGTTCGAGAAGCGGGTGGTGGGGGCCGAGCGTCGGCTGACCAAGGTCCTGCGAGATCCGGAGAAGGAGTTGCAGACGATCGGCAAGCGGCTGGAGAAGGATGTGATGAACCGGCCGATCGTGCGCCGGGCCGAGGCTGCGCTGAAGGACGCCGAGCGCACCGCCGAACGCGACGCACGCCGCTTCCATCTGCCCGAGGTGCCGGGAGTGGCCGCCGCCAAGGCGGCCGCGCTGGCGGCCGCGGCCGAGGTGCCGCTGGAGGTGTCGCGGGCCGGCCGGGCGGTCGTCCAGTTCGAGTCGGCGGCGCGCGGCGCCGCCCACCGGCTGGATGCCGAGGCCAGGCACGCGCTGGCCGACGCCGATGGCCACGTGCCGCACAGCCTGGGCCACGTGCCCCATCTGCCGGCGGTGCCCAGCGTGCCCGGCGTCGCCGATGCAGGCCGCGAGGCCGAGCGCCTCGCGCACGCCCCGCAGGCACTCCAGGAGGCGGCCGCAG
The DNA here is from genome assembly GCA_963744065.1 of uncultured Actinomycetes bacterium. Lineage (GTDB taxonomy): Bacteria > Actinomycetota > Thermoleophilia > Gaiellales > JAICJC01 > DASUHT01. The sequence goes on from CAVUSN010000001.1 coordinate 304,740, forward strand.
ATCACATGTACGGCCAGGTCGTGGATCGGCTGCGGCGCGACCTGCTGGCCGAACGTGAGCGCATGGGCAACCTGCTGGGAGAGTGGCCGTGAACTACCAGCAGGACGTGCAGGATGCCGAGCAGCAGGCCGACCAGGCGGTCGACGATGCCAACCAGGACGCCCAGCAGGCCGAGCAGACCGCGGCCAAGGCGGAGCAGGATGCCCAGCAGCTGGCCGGGCAGGCGACCGGCGGCGGCTCTGGCGGCACCGACCGCAGCACCAAGAAGGGCAGCAAGACACCCGATCCGGTGGGCGCGCTGCGGTTCCTGGTCAAGGCCGACGACTGCACCATCGGCCGCTTCGCCCACTGCCACGGGCTGGCCGTGGAGTACGAGATCGAGGAGTACGCCGAGGGCGGCCAGAACGCCTTCGTGCACAAGCTGCGCGGCCGCATGCGCTACCCCAACCTGGTGCTCAGCCGCGGGATCACCCATGAGACCGGTCTGATGGACTGGTTCATGAAGACGCAGTCGGCCGGCAAGCGCGGATCGATCTCGGTCTCGCTGCTCGGCCCGGACGGGTCGCCCGTGCGCAAGTGGGGTTTCCAGAGCGCCTTCCCGGTGCGCTGGGAAGGCCCCGTGCTGAACGCCCGCTCGCACACGGCCGCCACCGAGTCGCTCGAGATCGCCCATCGCGGACTGGTGCTGACGGACTGATCGATGGCGGCTTCCGATACGACAGGCTTCCAGCAGGCGCAGCTCATGATCGAGGGCCAGGATGCGCTGACCTGCTGGTTCAACCCCAACCAGTACACGGTCACCAAGGCCAGCCGGTGGAGCGACGGCCGCCAGCTGTCGGAGGAGTTTCCGCAGCGCGAGTTCATCGGCGGCGAGCCCCGCGAGCTGCAGCTGACGCTGCTCTTCGACGCCGCCGACACCGACCACGACGACGTGGCCGACGTCACCGATCAGCTGTTCACCATGCTCGAGGTGCAGCCCGAGGCGGAGGCCGACAAGAAGACCGCTCGCCCGCCCACGGTCACCTTCTCGTGGGGCCAGGTGTCGAGCTTCACCGCCGTCGCCACCCAGCTGCGGGTGCGCTACACGCTGTTCGACGTTGACGGCACACCGTTGCGGGCGGTGGCCGATCTGACCCTGACCCAGGTGGACAAGGTGGTCGGCGCCGGCGGCGGCCCGCGCCAGAACCCGACCAGCTCGGGGATCGCCGGCGTGCGCCTGCATGTCACCCGCGAGGGCGACAGCCTGCAGTCGATCGCCTACTCGATGTACGGCGACGCCACCCGCTGGCGGACGATCGCCGAGGCCAATGGCATCGACGATCCGCTGACGCTGCCATCCGGCCGCACGCTGACCGTGCCGAGGGCGTCGGCGTGAGCACGATGCCGCTGATCTCCGGCGTCGAGCTCGTGATCGACGGTCAGCCGCTGGATCGCAGCATGGCCGCCAACCTGCTCGAGGTGCGCACCGACCACCGCTTCATGCTGCCGGCCGCGTTCCTGATCAGGATCTCCGACCCCCAGCTGCAGCACATCGACTCCAGTCCGCTGGAGGTGGGGGCGACGGTCGAGATCAGCCTGGGCGCGGCCGGCGGGGACACCCTGCAGCAGGTGGTGAGCGGCCAGATCACCTCGGTCGAGCCGGAGTTCGGCCGGCTGGGCGCCGTGCTGGCGGCCCGTGGCTACGACCAGGCGCACGGCCTCAACCGAAGCCGGATCACCGAGACCTACCAGAACATGAGCTCCGACGACATCGCCTCCAAGGTGGCCGACCGGGCGGGGCTGGACGCCGGAGACATCCAGAGCGCCGGCGACGTGCACGAGTTCGTGCAGCAGAACAACGAGACCGACTGGGAGTTCCTGTGGCGGCTGGCCCGGCGGATCGACTACGAGGTGTCGGTGGAGTCGGGCGCACTCAACTTCCGCCCGCCCGGCAACTCGGACGCCGACCCGGTGTCGCTGCGCTGGGGCGAGGACCTGTGGACGTTCCGGCCGCGGGTGACCGGCGTGCAGCAGGTGGATGACGTGGTCGTGCGGGCCTGGGACCCCTCCGCCAAGCAGGTGATCGAGTCGCGCCAGCCAGTCGCCTCGCCGGACGCCGACATCGGGATCGCCCGCGACGACGTCGGATCGGCCCTGGGCGGCGGCTCCTACGTGCTGGCCGACCGCCCGGTGCTGAGCGCCGACGAGGCCGACGGGCTTGCCACCAGCATGGCATCTCGGCTGGCCAACGCCTACCTGGAGGCCGAGGGCAGCTGCCGCGGCGACCCCGCGCTGGTGGCCGGCGTGCAGGTGCAGGTGGACGGCGTGGGCAGCCGCTACGGCGGCACCTACACGCTGACGGCGACCAGCCACAGCTACCGGCCGGGCCATGGCTACGAGACCTGGTTTGCCATCACCGGCCGGTCCCCGCGCAGCCTGGTGGAGCTGCTGAACCCGGCGCCGGTCGAGCGCTGGGGCGCGTCGGTGGTGGTCGGCATCGTCACCCAGAACGACGACCCCGACGGCATGGGCCGGGTGCGCGTGCGCTATCCGGCGCTGGGCGACGACATCGAGGGCTGGTGGGCGCGCATCGCCTCACCCGCGGCCGGCAGTGAGCGCGGACTTCTGATGATGCCCATCGCCGGCGACGAGGTGCTGGTGGCGTTCGAGCACGGAGACGTCCGCCGGCCCTACGTGCTGGGTGCGCTGTGGAACGGCAGCGACCAGCCGGGCGACGACCTTGTGCGGACCGACGGCTCGTTCGAGCTTCGGTCTGACCACAAGGTGGAGGTGAACGCGAAGGAGGCCATCAACCTCACCACCGACGCCGACCTGACCATCACCACAAGCGGCAAGATCACCGACAAGGCCCAGGACGACGTCTCGGTCGAGGGCCAGAACGTGAATGTCAAGGCCAACTCGTCGCTGACCATCGAGGCCACCGGCGACCTGACCATCAAGGGGGCGAGCATCACCGTGCAGGCAAACGGCGCTGTGCAGGTCAGCGGCTCGTCGATCTCACTGGGATGAGCGGACGCGACTTCATCGGATCCGGTTTGGGCTTCCCGCTGCGGGTCGACCAGCGCGGCGGCCTGGCCCTGGTCACCCATGACGACGACATCCGCGAGGCGATGGGGGTGATCCTGGGCACCATGCCCGGCGAGCGGCCGATGCGCCCGGAGTTCGGCTGCGCGGTGCACGACCACGTGTTCGCCGGCATAGACGGCCACACGCTGGGCCGGATTGACCACGAGGTGCGGGTGGCGCTCGACCGCTGGGAGCCGCGGGCACAGGTGCTGGACGTGGATTTCGACCTGTCCGAGCGCGAGCAGGGCCGGCTCCTGATCGACATCACCTACCGCATCCGCTCCACCAACGATGTCCGAAACCTGGTCTACCCGTTCTACCTCGTCCCGTCAGAGGAGGTCGACCCAGGATGATGTCGTCGCGAGGCGCAGGCTGCGGACGTCGCTGGCAAGGATCGAGCGGCGCGCGGAGCGGAGGCGTGGCCGGAGGCCACGTTGAGCACCGCGCACCGCGTGGGACGCGGCCAGCGTGGCCGCAGGCCAGCCGCAGCAGACGTCCATTCTGGGTCGACCTCCAGGAGGAATCAGCGTGAGCTTGCCGCAGCTGGAGCTGGACGACCGCCGCTTCCAGGATCTGGTGAACGAGGCCCGAACGCGGGTCGCTCGGGCCTGCCCGGAGTGGACGGAGCACAACGTGTCCGACCCCGGGATCACGCTGATCGAACTGTTCGCGTGGATGACGGACATGCTGGTCTACCGCATGAACCGCATCCCCGACAAGCTGCACGTTGCCCTGCTGGAGCTGCTGGGCGTTCGCCTGCGGCCGCCTGTGCCGGCGGCCACCGATCTGCGCCTGCGGCTGGCCGCGGCGGCCACCGAGCCGCTGCCCATCCCGGCCTGGGACACAGAGGCCGGGACGCTGCGGACAGCCCGCGAGCCGTCCATCGTGTTCCAGACCGCGGCCGACTTCACGATCCCGGCGCTGCGCCCCAAGCACTACCTGATCGAGCACGACGGGGCCGTTCGGGAGATCCCCATGGGCTCCGGCGTGGCCCGCCCGCGGGGCGGTGACCAGGCCCCGTTCGCGGCCCCGCCGGTGCCCGGCGACGCGCTCTACCTGGGCTTCGGCGAGCCGTTGGGGCGGCTGGTGCTGGGTGTCACCGTGGAGTGCTCCCAGGCCCGCGGGGCCGGCGTCGACCCCGAGGACCCGCCGCTTCGCTGGGAGTACTCGACCGGCGAGGGCGCGCTGGGCTGGCGCGAGGCGACGGTGCTGGCCGACCACACCGGCGGCTTCAACTACGGCAGCGGGCTGGTCGAGCTGGAGCTGCCCGAGGCCACCGGCACGGCCACCGTGGGCGACCACAAGGGGCACTGGATCCGCTGCCGGGTCGATCCCTATACGCGCTCCGAGGTGGAGGCCGCCTACACGCTGCCGCCCGAGATCTACTCCATCACCGCCGGCGCTCTGGGCGCTCGTATCCCGGCAATGCACGCCACCCGGCGGCGGGCGGAGGTGCTGGGCGAGAGCGACGGCACCAGTGGTCAGACCTTCCGCGTGCGCTACGCCCCGGTGCTGCCGCCTAGCCCCGACGAGACGCTCGAGGTGCTGGCCCCGCGGGCCGCCGACTGGGAGCGGTGGGAGCTTCGCCAGAGCTTCGCCGAGAGCGGCCCGGACGACCCCCACGCGGTGCTGGACGCAGCCACCGGCGAGCTGCATCTGGGCCCGGCCGTGAACGCCGGCGATGGCACCTGGCAGCAGTACGGCCGGGTGCCGGCCAAGGGGGCGCTGCTGCGCATGTCCGGCTACCGCACCGGCGGTGGCCGCCAGGGCAACGTGGCGGCGGGCACGCTGACCGTGCTGAAGTCGTCCATCCCCGGCGTGGCGTCGGTCACCAACCCGATCGCGGCCACCGGCGGCGTGGACGCCGAGACGCTGGACGACGCCCGCGTTCGGGCGCCGCTGGAGCTGCGCACGCGCTACCGGGCGGTCACCGTGGAGGACTTCCAGGCGCTGGCCGCCGAGGCCTCGAGGCAGGTGGCGCGCGTGCACTGCATCCCGCCTGACCCCGACGACGGCCTCGTCCGGCTGCGCATCCTGCCCATGGTCGAGGACTCCGCCCGCAAGCTCGAGTTGCACGAGCTGACGCCGTCGGACGAGCTGCTGGCTCAGGTGGCGGCGCACCTCGACCCGCGGCGGATGGTGGGCACACGGGTGCACCTGGCGCCGGTGATGCTGCGCGGGGTCAGCGTGGTGGTGGACGTGCAGGCATCCCAGGGCGCCAACCCGGGTCGGGTCGAATCCGACATCGAGCACGCGCTTTACACCTACCTGAACCCGCTGATCGGCGGAAACCCGCACGGAGTCGGTGGCGGCTGGGAGTTCGGGCGGGCGCTCAACCAGGGCGAGCTGTTTGGCGTTGTGCACCAGGTGGCCGGCGTCGAGTTCGTGAAGATCCTGCGCGTGTACGAGACCGACCTGGCCACCGGCAAGCAGGACACGTCCCAGGTGGGCTCGCACCTGGAACTGGCGGGGGACGAGTTGGTCGCCTCGGGCACGCACATCGTCAAGGCAACCCACCGGGAGGATTGAGCGGGTGTCCGGCCAGCGACCCACCCAGATCATGGCCACCCAGGCCCTGACCCGGCCGATCCGGGTCGCGGCCGACAGCGACCCGCCGCCGTCCGCCTCGGCCCGCAGGTATCTGCGTTCCCGGCTGCCCGCCATCTACCACGACCGGCCGCGCACGGCACCCGAGCAAGAGCCGCTGTCCGACCGCTTCGTGGGCGGCCTGGAGCGGGTGCTCGACCCGGTCGTCTCCACCCTCGACGGGCTCCCCGCCCTGCTCGCCACCGACGTGGCGCCGTCCCGCATGCTGGCCCTGATGGCGGTCTGGCTGGGTGTGGCCGAGGATGAGCGGGGATCACTCTCCGAGCGCCGTGAGGCGGTCCGGTTCGGCTCCGAGATCGCGAACTCGCGCGGCACCCTGCCTGGGCTCGAGTTGGGGCTGCGGACGGCCTTCCCCAGCCTGCCGCTGCGGGTGGAGGACACCGGCGGGGTGACCTACTCGACCCAGCGCGACTCTGACCCGGAGGGCGGCAACCGGGAGTTCTTCGTGTACTGCGACACGCCCATCCCGGTCGAGCGGCAGGCGGCGGTGGCGCGAGCGATCGAACGGCTGAAGCCGGTCAACGCGCGATATCGTCTGCGCGTGAAGAGTCCGCCCCGGCCCAAGCCCAAAGATCCGTCGTGAGGATCTGCCCCGCCTGTCAGCGCGAGAACGCCGACGACGTCGACTTCTGCCAGTGCGGCGAGTACCTGCGTTGGGATCCCACGGTGGCCGTGCCTCGGGTGCCCCTGCCGCCCCCGATCGGCGAGCAGGGTACGCCGGCCGCGCCCGGCGGGCCGCCTGCTCCGCCCGGCAGCCGCCCGCTGGGGCCGTCCGGCCGCAGCCCGGCCGATGCCGTCTCCATCACGCTGCGCTCGCTTGCCGAGGACAGCGATCCCCGGGAGGGTGTGCGGGTGTCGGCCGCGCCTGGTCAGACCGCCACCCTTGTCGCCTCGGTGCGCAACCAGAGTGGGATCGTGGACAACTACGACCTGCGGGTGGACGGTGTGCCCGAGGGCTGGTGGACGGTCACCCCGGCCACCGCCTACCTGGTGCCCTACGGCGCCCCCAGCGGCCGCTACGAGCAGGACGTTCAGGTGCACCTGCACCCGCCCCGGGCGGCCCAGGCCGAGGCTCGCGACTGGACGATCCGGGTGGTCGCCGGCTCGCGGGCCAGCGGCAAGGACGCGGGCTCGGCGTCCGCCCGGCTGACGGTCATGCCCTACCAGGAGGTGGAGACCGAGATGCGGCCGGAGCGGGTGTCCGGCCGGCGCCGCGGCAAGTTCGCCTTCGCCGTTCGCAACCTCGCTAACGCCCCCATCCAGCTCGAGTTCTCGGCCACCGACCCCGAGGCCAAGCTCAAGTTCTCGTTCAAGCACTCCAAGGGCACCGCCAGCCCCGGCAAGCGCACCGGAAGCCAGGTGCTGGTGAGGCCCAAGAAGGCGATCTGGATCGGCCGCCCGACCGACCACCCGTTCGAGATCGCGGCCCGCATGCCGGGCAGCGAGGACGTTGTCATCACCCGCCGCGGCGTATACCGGCAGCGGCCGTGGTTCGCCTGGTGGGTGCCGCTGGCCCTGGTCATGGCGATCGCGCTCGGGCTGGCCGCGGTCAAGCTACTCCAACACCCCAAGATGGTGGCGGTGCCCAAGCTGGAGCAGCTGTCCACATCCCAGGCCCAGCCGGCCCTGGAGAAGGTCGGCCTGCTGCTGGCCAGCACACCGGCCCAGACCCGCGTTGTGGCAGCCACTCAGGTGGGCAAGGTGGTGGGTCAGAACCCCTCTGCCGGCGTCAAGTTGAAGCCCGGCTCGACGGTGTCGCTGATCGTCGGAGTGGCCGCCAAGCCCGTGGTCGTGCCCAGCGTGTGCAACCTCACCTATACGGCCGCGGTCAAGAAGCTGACCGGGGTCAAACTGACCGCCGGCCCCGTGCAGCCGTCCACCAAGGACCCCAACGCCAAGACCCTGGCCGCCGGCTGCCAGGCGCCGGCCGCCAACCAGTCGGTGCCGGCCGGCTCGCCGGTCAGCCTGTTCCTGCTCTCGCCGGGCGCCGGCGGCCTGCCGGCGGTGGGCGGCAAGCCGCTCGCGGCTGCGCAGAGCGCGCTGCAGGCGGCGGGATTCAAGACCATCTCGATTCCGGTGCTGGCGACGGGTGCCACGCTGGGCACCGTGGTCGCCCAGCAACCCGGCAAGGGCGCCGGCATGTCCAAGGGCTCGACGGTCTACCTGTACACGGCGACCCTGCCCAGGGTCGCCTACGACACCGGCGGCAGCATCTACCTGTCGTCCTTCGGCGCCTCCGGGCCGGTGGGTCAGGCCCTCAAGCTGGCGGCCGGCACGGCCGACGAGGAGCCCAGCTGGAACGCAGATCACACCCTGATCGCGTTCGTCGACCGCAGCACCGGCTCGGGCACGATCGACGTCGCTCCGGCCGACGGCAGCTCAGCGCCGCAGCCGGTGGCGACCGGCGCCGACTACCACCGTCCGGTGTTCGCGCCGCTGGCCGGCAGCGGGCTGCTGGCCTTCACCAAGTGGACCGGCGCCACCAGTTCGCTGTGCTTCCTGGATATCAACCAGGCCGGGGTCCAGCCCTCGTGCACGGCCGACGACTCGCACCTGCTCGACCGCCCCACCTGGTCGGCGGACGGGATGTCGATTGCGGTGGTGGCCCAGAACACGGGCGTGATCGTGTTCCAGAGCCAGACCACCGCCTTCTCGGGGGCCGGTGGCGACTGGGCGGCCGGCCCGGCCCAGCTGGCCGCATCCGACCCCACGGCCGACCCCAGCTTCCTGGCCTACTCACCGGTGGTCAATGGCAGTTCGCAGCTGGCCTATGCCACCGGCAACTCCATCTTCGTCACTCCCGACCCGTCCTCGGCCGGCACCAAGGCCTTCGACTACACCGCGCCCCCCGCCTTTGCCTGGCGCACCGACGGCGTGCTGTACGTGGGTGGCCAGGACTGCCTGTCGACACCGGCGCCGGCGATGGTCGAGGTCACGCAGGCGGGGCAGTCGACCCCGCTTTCGGTCAGCGGCTGCAACCCCAGCGTGGAGCCGCTGGGGCCGCCGCCGCCCGGCTGACATGCTGTGCCGCTCCTGTAGACGCCAGGTGGATCGTGGCGCGCTCTTCTGCGCGCGCTGCGGCTCGCCGCAGGCCCGCGGGATGGCGCCGGCGCTGGACCTGGTGATCGGCGACGCCCGGGTGCCGTTGACGCAGACGATCACGCTGGGCCGGGGCGAGGACTGCGACGTCACGCTGGACGACCCGTCCGTCTCCCGCCACCACGCCCGGGTGCTTGTGAACGCGTCCCAGCCCGAGATCGAGGATGCCGGCTCCAGCCACGGCACGCTCCTGGACGACCGGCCGGTGAAAGGCCGGGCCCGGCTGCAGGCGGGCTCGGTCGTGCGTCTGGGCGATACCCGGATCCGGGTCGAGCGGCGCGCCGACGACGGCCAGGTCGGCGGCCGCACGGTCATGCTGGACGCCGTCGGCGGGCTGGAGCTGTCGTCGGCCGGGATGCTGCACGACCGCGTCCCGAACCCCGGCCGTCCGCGGCTTGGCCGCGGCTGTGCGCTCAAGCAGATGGACGAGGACGAGGGCGACCAGCGCTGGGTGCTGCGCGGCGGCGATGGCGGCGACTACCTGCGGATGGGAGACGACGAGGCGCGGCTGATCCAGTCGCTCGCCGGCGGCATGGAGCTGGAGGAGCTGCTGGCCGAGTCAGAGCAGGTCTACGGCCCGGCCGGCCCGGCCCGCCTGGCCCGGCTGCTGGCCGACCTGGGCGAGCACGGCATGCTCGAGCAGACGACCGCCGGCCAGGACCCGTTCGAGGACGGCCCGGGCTTCCTGCAGCGGCTGTTCACACCCCGCGAGTGGGCGTTCTCGAACCCCGACAGGGCGTTCCAGGCGGCTTATCGGTGGGGCGGCTGGCTGCTCTTCTCGCTGCCCGGGCTGGTCATCCTGACCGCCGTTGCCGCGGCCGGCGCGCTGACCTTCCTGCACCTGGCGCTGACCCGCCACGGCACGCCGTTTGTGGTCGCCCACCAGCTGGGCTGGGGCGCCGCCGCCTTCTTCCTCGGCCGGCTGGCCGTGGTCGCGGTGCACGAGGTCGGGCATGGACTGACGGTCGCTTCCTACGGTCGCAGGGTGCGCCGGGCCGGCGTCAAGTTGATCCTGATCTTCCCATTCGCCTTCGTGGACACCTCGGACGCCTGGTTCGAGCCCCGTCGGCATCGGATCGCGGTCACCGCCGCCGGGCCCGCCACCGATCTGATCCTGGCCGGGACGGCCGCTCTGGTCTCGGCAGGGACGTCCGGCACCTGGGCCGACCTGGCCTTCCAGGTCGCGCTGGGCGGCTATCTCGGCGGCCTCTTCAACCTCAACCCGCTGCTCGACCGCGACGGGTACCACATCCTGGTCGACCTGCTGCGCCAGCCGGGCCTGCGGGCCCGCTCACGACAGCGGCTGGCGATGCGGCTGGCCGGCCGGTCGGTGCCGTCCGGCATGTCCCGCGTGGCCGATCTATACGCCGTGGCGGCGCTGGCCTGGTTGCTGGGCTGCGCGGGCTTTGCCATACTGATGTCGACTCGGTACTACAGCGTTCTGACCCACCTGGCGGGGCACCGGGAGATCGTATGGGGACTTTTCGGCATCTTCTACGCCATGCTGTTTCTGCCGATCGCCCTCGCGATCGGAAAGCCCCTGCTGATGCGCCGTCGGGGCTAGAGGGCGACGTGGATGGCTGAGCTCCCGGCCGACCCCGAGCAGAACGCGCGCGCGGTCGAGGTGCTGCAGCGGCTGCTGACCGACCCCGAGTTCCGCCAGACCTTCCGCCGCGACCCGGGGTCGGCCTGCCTGTCGGCGGGGCTGACCGAGGCCGCGGCCGAGTTCCAGACCGGCGGCTCGGCCCTGCACACGCTGGAGGTGCGGGAGTCCAAGTCCAGCCTGGCCGGCCTGCTGATGGCGGCGGCCGCCGAGGGCGCGGCGGTGTACCAGTTCGCCGAGCACCTGCGCTCTCACCTCGATAGTGAGATGGCCGCCATCGCCCAGCAGGCGGCCGACCGGGCCGGCGCGCAGGGCCACGCCGCGGCCGAGCACCTGATCGCGGCCCATGCCGATGCGCTGCCCGCGGCGCCGGCGCCCAGCGGGGCCGGCGGTGGCCTGCTCGATCACGCCGATGCCGCGGTGGGAGCCGGCGGCGCCGCCGGTGACCCGGGCCAGCACGTGGTGCACATCGCCTCCAAGTTCGTCGGCGTGCCCTACGTGTGGGGCGGCGAGAGCCCGTCCGGGTTCGACTGCTCGGGGCTTGTCCAGTACTGCTTCAAGCAGGTCGGCGTGCACCTGGAGCGCACGACCTGGGATCAGGTCAAGGAGGGGCGGGCCGTGCAGTGGGGGCACTTCCAGCCGGGCGACCTGATCTTCTCCAACTTCGAGGGCCCGGGCGCAGGCGCGACGCATGTCGTCATCTACGCCGGCCACGGCCAGGTGATCGCGGCCCCGCACACCGGCGGGCACGTGGAGTACGAGTCGGTGGACGTCTTCAAGCCCTATTTCATGGGGGCCCGGCGGGTGGTGCCGGATGCGCCGATGGGCGGGCTGGGCGCCGCCGGCCTGCACGCCGCCGATCCAGCCGCGGCCGGGCACGGGGGCGCCGGCACGTTCGGCATGAGCGCGGTGCCCGCTGCCCAGCCCAGCGGCGGCGGTGGCGGGGGCGCCAACGCGGCCGGCGTGCACAGCGCGGTGGGAGGTCACAGCACGTTCGGCAGCATGCCCGCTCACGGCGGGTCGGCGGCCGACGCCGTGCACGGCGGCGGCGCGTCTCTGGACATGATCGGCGCCTACCCGGGCGACAACGCGCCGCGGGCGGCGATCGCCCACTGGATGGCCGACGCCGCCCGCAAGGCTGGGCTGCCGCCGGAGCTGCCGGTGATGGCGTCGCTGGTCGAGTCGGGGCTGAAGAACGACCACTTCGGCGATCGCGACTCGCTGGGCTTCTTCCAGATGCGCACCTCGGTCTGGGATCACGGCAAGTACGCCGGGTTCCCCAAGGACCCGCGCCTGCAGTTGCGCTGGTTCCTGGACGAGGCGGTCGCGCTCAAGCAGCAGCGGCTGAGCGAGGGCTACCACAACTTCGGCACCGACCCGCACAAGTGGGGCGACTGGATCGCCGATATTGAGCGGCCGGCGACCCAGTACCGGGGCCGCTACCAGCTGCAGCTGGACACCGCCCGCGGGCTGGTGCGTTAGCTCGAGATCGTGTACGGCTCCAGGCCGCCCTTGCCGCCCGGCCCGGTCACCGTCAGCCAGAAGGTGTTCGCCACGTCCACCAGCTTGATCGCGAAGTTGCCGGCCGGCGCGGTCACGGTGGCCGGTGCGGTGTGGCGGCTGGGGTTGGCCGCATCGAAGCCCTCGATGCTGCCGGTGGCGCTCTTGCCTGACACGGTGTAGCTGGCGGTCCACAGGATCCCGTCCACCAGGCCGATGCGTACCGGGACCGGGTCGTGCTCACACCCGCAAGCGGCGTTGCCTTGAGTGTGGCCGGGTCGACCTTTTCGACGCCGGTTTTGGTCAGCACGTACACCGAGTCGGCGTCTCCGGTGATCCACTCCGCCCCGGTCAGCGGGGCCACCTGCGCCTTCGGCTGGGCCGCCGCGACCGGTACCTTGGCCAGCGTGTCCTTGCCCACGGCCCAGATCGCGCCCGCCTCCAGCTCCAGCGAGATCGGCGTGAAGCCCAGGCCCTGCACGCGCACGGCCGCGCCGCCCTGCTCCGGGATCTTCAGCAGGCCGTCCTTGATGGGCTCCCAGATGCTGCCGTTGCTGACGACGGCACGCAGGTCGGCCGGACGGAAGGAGAACTTGATCGGAGGGCTGGCCGCCGGAGTGCCGCCGGGCACGATGCGGATGATCTGGCCGCTGGTGGGCGAGGTGATCTCGCTTGCCCACAGAGCGCTATCCCCATCGGCCAGGCCGACCGTCTGGTGCACAACGGGGATTGACGGCGCCGACGGATCCTGCAGGTTGATCACCTTGGCCGAGGTGGGCGACACCAGGACTGCATACGCAGTCTGGTTGGCGAACCCGGCCACCGAGATCAGCGTGCCGGGAACGAAGCGGGACGCGTCGGCCTTCAGCGTCGGCAGCGGCTTGGCGGGGGGAGGCTTGGGTTTGTGGTGGGCGGGCGGGGCTGCCTTCTTGGACGATCCGCCGGAGAGGGCCTTGAAGGCGATGAAGCCGGCGGCTGCCAGCAGCACGACCGCCAGGACGGCGAGCCCGATCTTGCGGCGCCCGCCACCGGCCGCCGGCCACTCGAAGGTCTCGTTGGCCGCCGCGGGCACGCTGGCCGGCGCCGCTGTGCGGGCGGGATCGGTGGGCGCCGCTGGCGGCGGCACCGCAGCCGCCGGTGGGATGGTCTGCGCGGGCGGTGGGGTGGGCGGCGGCGGCTCGACCGGAGGGGGTGGGGGCGGCGCAGGCGCGTCGCCGGCGAACGTCCGGTACTCGTCCTGCGGCTCGGGCGCAGGGGTCTGCCGCTCGAACGGCGCCGGCGTCAGCGGCCCGGCCGCCCGGTCGGCGCCGGACACCACCAGCCGCGCCTCCCGTCGCCACAACGGGCCGAGCATGGAGACGGCGATCTCCTCCAGTTCGTACCAGGCCTGGCGTGCGCTCTGGGTGCGCGCCGTGGGGTCCTTGACCAGCAGCCGCTCGATCCAGTCCGACAGCCGGCGGTCGATCCGGGGGTCGACCGAGATGGCCGGCGGGATCACCTCGTTGACCTGCCGCAGCAGTACGGCCACCGGGGTCTCGGAGTCGTGGAAGGGCACCCGGCCGACCGTCATCTCATAGGCCGTGACGCCAATCGAGTACAGGTCGGTCCACGGCCCCACCGGGCCTGCGGTGGCCTGCTCGGGCGCCATGTAGGCGGGTGTCCCGACCGTGGTGCCGGTGGCGGTCAGGTTGGGGCCGCCGGCCTCGGTCAACGCCTTGGCGATCCCGAAGTCGGCGATCTTGACCTCGCCGTCGGATGTCACCATCAGGTTCTCGGGCTTGATGTCGCGGTGGATGATCTCGCGCCGTTCGGCCTGGGCGAGGCCGGCCAGCGCGCCCTCCAGCACGCCGATCGTCTGGGCCAGACTGGTGCGGCCGATGTAGGAGCGAAGGGACCCCGCCTCCAGGTACTCCATGGCGATATACGGCACCCCGCCCTCGGTCAGGAAGTCGTACACCGTGACGACGTTGGGGTGGTTGATGGAGCCGGCCATACGCGACTCGCGCACGAACCGCTCGGCGAAGGCCGGGTCGGCCGCGTGGAAGGTGTTCAACTCCTTGAGCGCCACATCGCGGTCGAGATCGAGCTGGCGGGCCAGGTACACCGCGGCCATGCCGCCGCGGCCGATCTCGCGCACGATCACATAGCGGCCGATCTGGCGCTCGGGCTGGCTCATGCGCGCCGGCTGGAGTGGAGGTCGTTCCTGGATGGCGTCGTTGCGAGGCGCAGGATGCGGGCACGCTGGCAAGGATCGAGCGGCGAGCGGAGCGGAGGCGTGGTTTCACCACGTTGAGCACCGCACGCCGCGTGGGACGCAGCCAGCGTGCTCGCAGACAAGCCGCAGCAGACGCTCATTCAGGAACGACCTCCTTGGTCACGAGGCCTGCACGAGCGGCGCGCCGGGCGCGACCACCGAGATCGATCCAGGCGGCACACCGTCGGTGATGCCGCTCAGCGTCTGGGTGTGGGCGGGCAGTCCACCGACCAGCACGGTAGGCGCGGTCGACCCGGGCAGGGTCGAGAGCACCGATGTACACGGTTTGCTGGCGATCGTCGGCGGTTGCAGGCAGCCCACGATGGGCGCGCCGATCAGGTCGGTCTCGCGCAGCACCGCGCCGCCCTGGGCGACCACGACCGTTTGCTTGGGCGTCAACACCACGGTGCCGCCATGGCTGCACAGGATGGTGTCGTTGGTCGTGACGATGGATGGCATCGCGTCCTCTCGGAAAATCTGCACAGATGCTTCGAGTTCCGTACTATCTCGCGTGCGGCTCGACTGAGCAAGCGGCCTGGTGGGGGTGCCGGTGCGGGTTTACATCATTGATCCACATCCGATCTATCGGCGCGGGCTGGTCGCGTGTCTGACTGCGCTGGACGAGATCGACGAGGTGTGGGAGGCCGACAGCCCTGTGACCGCCGCGCTGGACGAGCATCTGCAGCAGGCGGATGTGCTGGTGCTGGACGGCGACGCGGGGGGCAGCGCCGACCTGGTGCGGCGGCTGAGCGCACAGGGCGGGCCGCGCGTGCTGATCTGTACCACTGCGGTCGATGAGCCGACCCTGCTGGATTCCGTGCAGGCCGGCGTCAGCGGCTATCTGGTCAAGGAGACGCTGACACCCGAATCGCTGGCGGGCGCGGTGCGGGCCGTGCACTCCGGGCAGGGCGTGCTGTCGCCCGACCTGCTGGGCAGTCTGCTGCGCACGCTGTCGGCGGTGTCGCGGGAGGTGCTGGAGCCGCGCGGGCTCTCCCTGACCGGGCTGACCACCCGCGAGCGGGACGTGCTGCGGCTGGTGGCCGAGGGCCTGCCCACCCGCGAGGTGGCCGAGCGGCTTTCATACAGCGAGCGCACGATCAAGGCGGTCATGCACGACGTGACCACCAAGCTGAACGCCAAGAGCCGTTCGCAGGCCGTTGCCCAGGCGGTCCGCGAAGGCCTGATCTAGGATCGCCCCCGTGAGAGCCGCCGTCTGCCGGGCGTTCGGGGAGCCGCTCGTGATCGAGCAGCTGGAGTTGGGCCCGCCCGCGCTGGGCGAGTTGGTGGTCGACCTGCTGGCGTGCGCCATCTGCCATAGCGACATTTCCCTGGCGGCCGGGGCCTGGGGCGGGCGGCTGCCGGTGGTGTACGGGCACGAGGCGGCCGGGGTGGTGAGCGCTGTGGGGCCGGGCGTGACCGGCGTGGCCGAGGGCGACCATGTGGTGGTGACGCTGATCCGCTCCTGCGGCAGCTGCTTCTACTGCGCCCGCGGCGAGCCGGCGCTGTGCGAGGAGGAGTTCCGGCTCGACCGCGAGCCGGTGCTGCACGCCCAGGACGGCTCGCCGGTGGTGCAGGGTCTGCGTACGGCGGCCTTCGCCGAGCGGGTGCTGGTGCACGCCTCCCAGGTGGCGGTGATCGGCGCCGATGTGCCCTTCACGGCCGCAGCCCTGCTGGGCTGCGCGGTGATCACCGGCGTTGGGGCCGTGATCAACACCGCCGCCCTGCATCCCGGTTCCAGCGCCGTGGTCATCGGCGCAGGCGGCGTCGGCCTGAATACGGTGCAGGGCGCCGCACTGGCCGGGGCGTATCCGCTGATCGCAATCGACCTGGCCGACGCCAAGCTGCAGGCGGCGGCCCGCTTCGGCGCCACCCACACCATCAATGCGGCGGGCCAGGATGTGACCGATCAGGTGTCGCAGCTGACGGGCGGCCGGCGTGCCGATTACGTGTTCGTGGCGGCCGGCTCGGTGCGGGCGGTCGAGCAGGGCCTGGGCCTGATCCGCCGCGGTGGCACGCTGGTGGTGGTGGGGATGCCGCCGGCCGGCGAGCTGGCGAGCTTCGACCCGACCGGGCTGGCGCACAACGGCCAGCGCATCCTGGGCACCAAGATGGGATCGGCCCGGGTACCGGTGGATATCCCCGGCCTGGTCGAGCTGTACCGAGCCGGGCGGCTGCGGCTGGACGAGCTGATCAGCGGCACCTGTCCGCTGGAGGGCATCAACGACGCCATCGCCGAGGTCGAGCGCGGCGACGCCCTTCGCAACGTGATTGAGTTCTAGATGGTTGATTCCAGCGGACCGCTGGACACCTGCCCGTGCCACCAGCACGAGCGCTCCCTGCGTCCTTCCCAGGCTCGGCAGCTGGTGACCTGCTTGGATAGCAGGTCACCGCTGACCGGTGCAACGCTGCGCGTTGCGCACCTTGCTCGCCCAGCGAGCACGCTGATTTGGAATCAACCATCTGAGGAGGCCGCATGCGCATCGCCGATGCCCGTACGTTTGTGGTCGGAAACCCGCCACCGCATCATGGCGGTCGCTACTTCCTGCTCGTCAAGCTGACCACCGACGACGGCGTGGAGGGGGTGGGCGAGGCCTACGTCGCCACCTTCGGCCCGCACCTGGTTGCCCGCATGATCGAGGACGTGTGCGGCCGCTTCGTGATCGGCGCCGACCCGTTCCGGATCGAGGCTCTGTGGCGCGACGTGTACGCAAGCGGCTACGGCGGGCGGCCCGACATCAGCCTGGTGGGCGTGCTCAGCGGGATCGAGATCGCGCTCTGGGACATCATCGGCAAGGCGGTCGGAAAGCCGGTGTACGAGCTGCTGGGCGGCCGTGTACGGGAGACGATCCGGTCCTACACCTACCTGTACACCCAGTCCGAAGACGCTGTGGATGTGTACACCGACCCCGACCTGGCGGCCCAGCGCGCGGCCGAGTACGCCGACCGGGGGTTCACCGCGCTCAAGTTCGACCCGGCGGCGCCATACACCAGCTTCGATCCCCGGCAGCCGTCGCTGGAGGCGCTGGATCGCTGCGAGCGGTACGTCCGCCAGGTACGCGAGGCGGTTGGCTCGCGCTGCGATCTGCTGTTCGGGACGCACGGCCAGTTCACTCCGGCCGGTGCCATCAGGCTGGCCCGCCGGCTGGAGCAGTTCGACCCGCTGTGGTTCGAGGAGCCGACGCCGCCCGAGGCGCCGGAGCGGATGGCGCTGGTGGCCAGGGCGACCTCGATCCCGATCGCCACCGGCGAGCGGCTGTCTACCAAGCATGAGTTCGCGCGGGTGCTGGAGACCGGCGCGGCCGCCATCCTGCAGATGAACCTGGGCCGGGTGGGCGGCATCCTGGAGGCCAAGAAGATCGCCGGTATGGCCGAGGCCCACTACGCGCAGATCGCCCCGCACCTGTACAGCGGCCCGATCCTGGGCGCCGCCAACATCCAGCTGGCCGCATGTACACCCAACTTCCTGGTGCTGGAGGGGATCAAGACCTGGAGCGAGGGTCTGCACGCCCAGCTGCTGCGGCGGCCGATCGTGTGGCAGGACGGGTACGTGCTGCCACCCACCGAGCCCGGCCTGGGGGTGGAGCTGGACGAGCAGGTGGCCGCCGCACACCCGTACACCGACGATCACCTGCACCTTGAGCCCCTCTCGGGCGACGCTCCGTAGGCGCTCTTCGCCTGACGCGCTCAATTCCGAAGGTGCCGTTGCCGACATTAGGCCCGATGTCAACGCGCGCCCCCCTGCGAGCCCTGATCGCCGTCGGTCTGACCGCTGGACTGACCGCCGGTTGCGGGGGTCACTCGCACGCCGGTTCGGCGGCCCAGACCAAGGATGAGGCGTCCAAGGCGGCGCTGGTCATCCTGCGCGACGCCCGGCGCGCGGCGCACCTGGCCCGTTCGGTACACCTGGTCGGCGTCTCGAGCGAAGGGCCGGGCGCCACCACTGTCGATCTGCAGCTGGCCGCCGGCCGCGGTGGCCGCGGCACCGCCACCATCTCCGGGCTGTCCTTCTCGATCGTGCGGTCCGGCACCGCCACCTACCTGCACGGCGACTCGGCCTTCGACCAGCACTACGCCGGGTCGGCCGCCTTGCAGCTGCACGGCCACTGGTTCAAGGTGCAGTCGGGGCGGGCTCAGTATCACTCCTTCGTCGGCCTGACCGATATGCGCGGCCTGCTCGGCAAGCTGCTCGCCCCGACCACCCGCACCATCACCAAGCTGGGAGTGTCCAGCGTCAACGGCGTGCAGGTGATCGGGCTGGAGGACAGGGGCCACGGCATCCTGTATGTGGCCGCCCATGGCACGCCGTATCCGGTCGAGATCGACGCCAGCCAGTCCAGTGGCGGCAAGCTCGTGTTCGAACACTGGGGCAAGCCGGTCGAGCTGAAGCCGCCGGCCGGCGCGGTCGACTTGGCCCGGCTGCTCAAGCAGACCTAGCCCAGCAGGGCCACGCTGTAGTCGCGGCCGCCGGCCACGTGGCTGCCACCGGTCAGCGCGGCCGTCCGCACCGGGGCGGAGCGCATGGTCTTGGTGCCGTCGCCCAGCTGCCCGAAATCGTTGTCGCCCCACGTCCACACGGTGCCGTCCGAGCGCACCGCGAGCGTGTGCAGCCTGCCTGTGCCGATGGCGGTGACGGCAGCCAGGGCAGTCACGTGCACCGGGGTCAGGTGGCCGACCAGCGTCCCCACTCCCAGCTGCCCGTACGACCCCTGGCCCCAGCACCAGACGCTGCCGTCGGAGCGCCGGGCGACGCTGTGGTCGGCCCCGGCGGACACCTGCACGACCTGCCCCAGGCCGTGCACCTGGGCCGGCAGCAGGCGGTTGGTCTTGCTGCCGTCGCCGATCTGGCCGTAAGCGTTCCAGCCCCACGCCCAGGCCGTGCCGTCGTGCCGAACGGCCAGGCTGTGATCGCGGCCGCCGGCGATGGCGGCCATCGCCGCCAGGTTGTGCACCTTGACCGGCGTTCGCCGCTGGGTGGTGGTGCCGTCGCCCAGGTTGCCGAACTGGTTGTCGCCCCACGCCCACACCGTGCCGTCCGACTTCAGGGCCAGCGAGTGATCGCGGGCGCCGGCCACCGAGCTGACGCCCGTCAGCCCGTGCACCTGCACGGGCACATGGCGGCTGGTCACGGTGCCGTCACCAAGCTGTCCGAATCCGTTCCAGCCCCAGCACCAGATCGTGCCGTCGGACCGCAGCGCCATGCTGTGGTAGTGACCGGTTCGCACCAGCACCACCTGGCTCAGGCCCGAGACCTTGACCGGAGAGGATCGGTTTGTGGTGGTGCCGTCCCCGACCTGGCCGTAGTTGTTGTGGCCCCAGGCCCATGCCGTCCCGTCGGCGGCCAGCGCGATCACGTGCTCGCGGCCGCCGTGCAGGCCCTTGATGCCCGACAGGCCGGGCACGGCCGCCGGCTTCAGATGGGCGGTCAGGTTGCCGTTTCCCAGCTGCCCGTCCGCGTTGTCACCCCAGGCGTCGACGGTGCCCGCCGCTGCCAGGCTGGGGGGCGCCTCGATCAGCAGGCCCACGCCGCCGTCAGTGGCCAGCCCGCCGACCGCGACCGCGAGGAACGTCCGCCGGTCGATCCCTCCTGCCATTTCTCGAGGGTACACGGTCTCCGATCGGCCCGTCACGCGTACCGCTGGCGTCAGAATCTCGAGGAGGTGCATGGCTGACCCACATTTCCAGCGGTTCCGCGACCGGGCTGAGGCCGGCAGGCTGCTCGGCCTGCGGCTGGCCGGCCGCCACCTCGGCGGCGACCCGCTTGTGCTCGGGCTGGCGCGTGGCGGCGTGGTGGTCGCGCACGAGTTGGCGGCCGCGCTGGGCGCCCAGCTGGACGTGCTGGTGGTGCGCAAACTGGGGGCGCCTGGCCAGCCCGAGCTGGCAGTGGGCGCGGTCGCGTCAGGCGGTGGGCGGGCGCTCAACCCGACGGTGATCGACCGGCTGGGCATCTCGCCGGCGGCGGTGTCCGAGGCGGTGCGGCGGGAGCTGGCGGAGCTCGGTCAGCGCGAGCAGGCCTACCGCGGCACGAGGCCGCCACCCGAGTTGGCCGGCCGGGCCGTGATCCTGGTCGACGACGGGCTGGCCACCGGCGCCAGCATGCGGGCTGCGGTCGCCGCGGTACGGGCGGCCGGGCCCGCCAGCCTGACCGTCGCCGTCCCCGTGGGCGCCCCCGACACCGTTGCCGATATCCGGCGCACGGTCGACGAGCTGGTGTGCCTGCTGGAGCCGGACGAGTTCCTGGCGGTCGGCGGGTGGTACGACGAGTTCGATCCGGTGGACGACGCGACCGTGCGCCGCCTGCTCGGCTAACCGGTCGCGTCTGCCTGGGCGCGGTCGCGTACCCGCTGCAGGGCGGGCGTCAGCCCGGCCAGTTCGTCCCGCGTGAGCAGGTCGAGGAAGTGCTCGGCCACCCCTCGGTGGTGGGTGCTGCGGGCGTTCTGGTAGGCGTCCCAGCCGGCGTCGGTCAGCCTCACCGGCGTCACCCGGCGGTCGCCGGATCGCCGCTCGCGAACCACCAGACCCGCCTCGGCCATGCGGTCGACCAGCTTCGTCAGCCCGCCCTTGGTGATCACCACCGCGTCGGACAGTTCGCCCATCGAGAGCCGGCGGTCGGGAGCGGCGGCCAGGTGCAGCAGCACGTCGTACCAGCGCAGGTTGAATCCGTGTTCTGTCAGCATCTCGGCCTCCAGCACGGGCACCACCGCGGCGTGTGCCTCGAAAAACGCCTGCCATGCGCGGCGGCGCAGTGGGTCTGTGTCGAATGTGGGTTGCACGGTGCGCCTGTTCGGGGTATGTTTCCCCGGAAACTGTCTCTGGGGAAACTATACTCCCCACTGTAGCGAGAGGAGCAGACATGATCGTTGTGCGTGTGATCCATCACGTTCGCGACTACGAGGCCTGGAAGCCGGTTTTCGACGAGCACCAGGCGGTGCGCGAGGAGCACGGCGCCGAGGGCCACGCGATCTTCCGCGACGCCTCCGACCCCAACCTGATCACCATCGTCAACCGCTTCGCGACCGCCGAGGGCGCGCATGCCTTCGCCCAGCATCCGTCGCTGCCGGAGGCGATGCAGCGGGGTGGCGTCGACTCCCAGCCGGACATCGCCTTCCTGGAGTTCGTGGAGGACGTGCAGTACGCGGCGGCCCGGGCCTAGCCGTGTTCGCCAGCGTCATCAGCTTCGAGGAGGACGCCGAGGCCATCCAGCACGGGATCGAGCACGTGCTCGCCGACGTCGTGCCGGCTGTGACCGGCCAGCCTGGAGTGAGCGGCTGGTGGCTGGTCGACCATGAGGGCGGCGCCGGCTGTCGGTGATGGTGTTCGAGGACCAGGCCGCCTACGACACGGCCATGCAGGCCATCTCCGAGCGGCACGCCCAGAGCGGCGCCCGGCCCCGGCCGCGCCCGGCCAGTGTGGTCCGCTACGAGGTGTACGCGTCGGCTTGATCCAGAGGTTGCGGGCCGGCGGGCTGCTCCCGCCGCCGGCCCGTCAACCGCCGGCCACGTCCCGGCGCAGGAACACCAGGTAGGCGGCGAGCCCGGTGGGCAGCGCATACAGCGCGCACACCCACACCGCGCGGATGATCGGATCCCAATCGGTGGGTGTCTGGAAGAACCCCTGCCAGGCCTGGAACTGCGTGGTCAGCAGGTACGGGCTAAGGCCGCCCAGGCCGGGCAGGATGCCGATCAGCTGCATCAGCAGCGCCGACATCAGGGTGCCGACAACGGCCGCCGCGCTGTTGCGGGTGACCGCCGACAGGCACAGCCCGATGCACACCACCGCCGCGATCGGAACCAGGTAGATGGCGAAGCTGGCGGCCACCAGTCCCAGCGCGTGGGTCGCCGAGACGTGGGTGCCGGACAGGCTGATGAGGCCGTGGAAGCCCGACTCGAGGCTGCCCGCGACCACCGCCACACTGCCCATCAGAAGCAGCGCCAGGGCCGCGTAGGTGAGCGCCGCCAGGGCCTTGCCGGCGAACACCTGGCCGCGGTCGAGCGAGCGGGTGAGGATGGTCTTCAGTGTGCCGTTGTGATCCTCGGCGGCCACGATGTCACCGGCCACCAGCGCGGTCACCAGCGGGAACAGCCACACCGATGAGAACAGCAGCAGTACCAGCGGGATCGCCAACCCGGACTCACGCACGTACTTGCCGAAGGCGACATCGTTGGGCGAGCCGTTCTGCAGCATCAGCGCCGCCACGAAGATCAGCGGCACGGCGGTGGCGGCGCCCAGTCCCAGGTACGTGCGCTTCTGCAACGCCAGTTTGCGCAGCTCCCAGGTGTAGGCGGTGACGAACGTCGGCATCAGACGCCAGCCGACTCCAGCTGCACGGGGTTTGGCTCCGGCTCGGTCAGCTGGAAGAACAGCTCCTCCAGGCTTGCCTCCTGCGGCACCAGCGCCCGCACGCCGACGCCCGCACCGACCAGGGCGGCCACGAACCGCTCGACCATCTCGGGGTCGGCCGCGAACCGCAGCTGCTCGCCCTCCAGGGTGAGATCGTCCAGCCCCAGCGAGCGGCCGACCCGGAACGCCTGCTCCGGATTCGACGCCGTCAGCCGGTAGGACACCCCCAGCGTGTGCTTCAGGCTGACCACATCGCCCTCGTACAGGATGCGGCCGTGGTCGATGATGGCCACCCGGTTGCACAGCTCCTCCACGTCTCCCATCTGGTGGCTGGACAGAAGCACGGTGATGCCGTCGTCGGACAGCCGTCGCAGGAGCAGCTTCATGTCCCGCATACCGGCCGGGTCGAGCCCGGTGTTGGGCTCATCGAGGATCAGCAGGCGCGGCGATCGCAGGAGCGCGGCGGCGATCCCCAACCGCTGCTTCATGCCGTGCGAGTAGTTGCCGACCCGGTCGCGGGCGCGGTCGAGCAGGTCGACCTCGTCCAGCACGCGGTCGATCCGCGTGTGCGCGTCGCCGCCGTCGTAGGCCGCGCACAGCTGCAGGTTTCGGCGGCCGGACATGTACGGATAGAAGCGGGGGGCCTCCACGAACCCGGCGACCCCCTCCAGCGCCCGCCGGCCGCTGACCAGCGGGTCGCGGCCGAACAGCAGCGCGGTTCCGCCTGTGGGCCGAATCAGGCCCAGCAGCATGCGCAGCGAGGTGGTCTTGCCGGCGCCGTTGGGGCCGAGGTAGCCGTACACGTCGCCGGTCTCCACGGTCAGGTCGACCTGGTCGACCGCGGACAACTCCCCGTACCGCTTGACGAGCCCGCGCGCCTCGACCGGGAGGGGTTGGTCGAGGCGCGCAGGTGTCGTTCCGGCGGCCGTTTTAGTGGTCATCTCGCGATCGCGCGGGCTGCCGTTTCCGCTGCTGCGGGGGGCAGTGATCCGATCACTGTGTAGCTGACGCCGGCGCGGTCGAACTGGAGGATCGTGCCCAGTGCCGTGTCCAGTTCGTGGCCCACGGCGGTGCCCACGGACACTCGGGGCAGCGATGCCAGTGGACCGGCCCGACCGCCGGCCGCGGCTTGCTCTAGCACGAGGATGCTGCCCAGCCCGTGTCCGTACACGGCCAGCGCCGCCGGATGCCCCGCCCAGTCCACCCGCCGCAGCGTCAGCTTGGGCAGGCCGACCAGGGTGGCCGGGGCATGCACCGCGAATGGCAGCGGCGCGCTGTCCTTGGTAGCGCCGGCCGAGCCGGCGCGGTCCTGGCCGGCCGCGGGCGCGTGCACTTTGACCACGTGTGTGGCGGCGCTCAGCGGCACCTGCAGGTCGGACGGGGAGACCGGGCCGTAGCTGATCTGCGTCACCCGCAGCGCGAGCACCGGCGAGCTCGAGCCCTGGCTGTAGACAGCGATCTCCAGCGGCACGCCATGGTTGGCGTCCCAGGCGAACTCGACCGCGCCCAGCAGGCCGCCGGCATGCCGCGGCGAGATGCGCACCCGGTAGGCGGGCTGGCCGCCGACGTCGGTCGAGATAGCGCCGGTCAGCGTCGCCCGCGCCGCCAGATGGGCGATGGCTCGCTGGATCTCGGCGATCCCGGGCACGGCGTGGCGGGGATGGCTGGCGTCGGAACGCATCGCGCGGTGGTGCGCAAACGGGAACTCGTACGCCGAGCCGGACGCCACGTCGTACACCACGACGCCGGTCGGCCCGACGCTCACCTCGGTGTCGCCGTTCGATCCCTGCAGCTCGATCCGCACCCGACCGTCGCCTGCCCACAGGCGTCCGCTGGCGCCGCTCAGAAGCGGCGAGCTACCAGCCTGACCCAGGCTGTCGGACGGAAACAGGTGGTCGGTGAAGCTAACGCGGGCGGTGATCCCCCGCACCGGCCGCGAGGTCAAAGCGTGCCGGATGGCCACAGCCAGCGACCTGTGCGGCGGTCTCGGACCGGTTCGCTGCTCCACCGCGAAGGCGGTCGCCACCGTGACCACCACGATCACCACCATCCCCATAATCAAGCGCCCCGTCGACACACGCCGCAGCAAGTTCATGCCCAGCCCCCAGTTGCTCGAATCTGCTCAAGGTCTATCCGCCGGGCGTGAAAGCGGTGTGAGAGCAGGGAGCTGGATCACCATCCGCGACCCCGAAATCACGAGCTTTCCGGCGTGCCGCTCGGCAGCTGCGCGGACCAGGGCAAGCCCCAAACCGGAGCCGT
Source organism: uncultured Actinomycetes bacterium (assembly GCA_963744065.1). Lineage (GTDB taxonomy): Bacteria > Actinomycetota > Thermoleophilia > Gaiellales > JAICJC01 > DASUHT01. The sequence goes on from CAVUSN010000001.1 coordinate 329,465, forward strand.
CGCCGGCGCCCGCGGCCTCTCCCCGCCAGAACCGCTGGGTGGCCAGTTCGGCCAGTTCGGGCGGGATGCCCGGCCCCTGGTCGGTCACCGCCAGTTCCACCACGTCGCCGATGCGGGTCACCGACACCTGCACCGTGCCGTCGGCCGGCCCATGCCGCAGGCCGTTGTCCACCAGGTTGGCCAGGGCGCGGCCCAGCGCGCCGGCGTCACCGCGCACCCAGCCCGGGTCGTTCACCTGCACCTGCACTCGCTCGCCGGCCAGCGGCTCGGCCAGCTGATCCAGCCGAACCGGCTCGGTGGGCAGTTCGCCCGCGTCCTCGCGGGCCAGGGCCAGCAACTCGTCGACCAGCCGGCTGAGCCGGTCGGCATCGGCCCGCAGGTCGTCCAGGGCGGTTGGGTCGGCGCCGTTTCGGGCCAGGTAGGCGGCGTTTCCGCGCAGCGCCGTGAGTGGGTTTCGCAGCTCGTGGGAGGCGTCGGCGACAAACTGGCGTTCGCGGTCGCGGGCGCGTTCCAGGCCGGCCAGCATCCGATTCAGCGTCTCGGCCAGGCGGTCGAGGTCATCCGGGCCGCGGCCGTCGGCGGGCTCGACCGGCAACCGCAGGGCGGGGTCGCCGCGGGCCTCGATCACCTCGGCGCCGGCCGCCAGCCGGCCCAGCGGCGCCAGCGCACGCCCGGTCAGCACGAAGGCGATCGGCACCACCAGGAGCGCGGCCACCACGGCCGACAGCACGATCAGCAGCTCGGACTCGGCCAGCGTGTCGGTCACGTCGTCGGTGGACACGGCCACGATCACCGCTCCGCCGGATGCCGGGCTTTGGCCGACGTCGGCCAGCGGGGCCACGTACACCCGCACCTCCTGGCCCCCGGCGCTGGAGTTGGCATAGGCCGGTCTGCCGTCGTGGATCACCTGGGCCGCCAGGTCGGCCATGCCCAGTTGCGGCGGGTGGGTGCCCGGCGCGTGGCCCTCGCCGACCACCTTGCCCCGGCGGCTCACCACCTGCACCTCCAGCGGCTGCGGCCCGACGGAGGTCTCAATCGCGCTGGACGACGTCAGCAGGCTGGGTGCGGCTACGCTCAGCTGGGCGATGGCGGCCGCCCGGTTGCGCAGGCTCTCGTCCAGCGAGTCGTGCAGGTGGCGGGAAAGCAGCACCTGCACGGCCGCGCCCAGCACCACCACTGCTGCCAGGATGGAGACGGCGGCCGCCAGTGCCACCCGGGTGCGCAGCCGAGGGCGGCGCCGCCGCAGCAGGCGCACCATCAGCGCCGAAGGACGAACCCGGTGCCGCGCACGGTGTGGATCAGCTGCGGGTCACCGAGCTTGCGGCGCAGGTAGGCGACGTAGCGGTCGACCACGTTCTCGGTCGAGGCCGCGCCGTCGCTCCAGATCGTCTCCAGCGCCGAGGACCGCGACACCACTCGCCCCGGATGCCGCATGAGCAGCTCCAGCAACGACATCTCGCGAGCCGTCAGGGGGATCTCGCGGTTGCCCCGGATGGCGATGCGGGTATCCCGGTCGAGCACCAGGTCTGCCACCTGCAGGCGGCGGCCGGCGTGTCCGCGGCGCAGCAGGGCGCGCACCCGGGCGACCAGCTCCTCGACAGCGAAAGGCTTGACCAGGTAGTCATCCGCGCCCGCCTCCAGCCCGGCCACCCGGTCGGCCACCCGGTCGCGGGCGGTCAGCATCAGGATCGGAGTGGCCATGCCCTGGGTGCGCAGGCGGCGAGCAACCGCCAGGCCGTCGATGCCCGGCATGACCACGTCGAGCACGATCACGTCCGGATGCTCGCGCTCGATGGCCGCCAGCGCGGCGCCGCCGTCGGCCGCGGTCAGGGTGCGGTAGCCCTCGGCGTCCAGCGTTCGGGCCAGCATCCGCGCCACCGCGCGGTCGTCGTCCACCATCAACACGGTTTCGGCCACGGCTTCCAGTCTACCGGCGGCTCTGGCGCCGGCTATCACCGCTCACCAATGGTTCTCCCATGTGCGCGGCCGCGGCCTCTGCCGCCACCGGCCCGCTGCGCAGCGGGTCCTCGCGCAGCAGCAGCGTCATGAAGAAGCCGATCAGGGCAACCGGCACGGCGACCAGAAAGACGGTGTCAATGGAGCGCGCGAACGCGTGCACGACCGGCCCACGGATGGCCGGCGGCAGGCTGAGGATGACGGCCGGGCTGCCCTTCAGGCGGTCGGCCGAGATGCCGCTGGCGCCCGCCGGCAGCATCGAGTGCAGGTTGTGGGCCAGCCGGTTGGACAGCACCGCGCCGAAGATGGCGACACCGAACGACCCGCCCATGGAGCGCATGAAGGTGGCAGCGCCGGTGGCCGTGCCCAGGTCGCGGCGATCGACCGAGTTCTGCACGGCCAGCACCAGCACCTGCATGACGCAGCCCAGGCCCAGCCCCAGCACCGCCATGTAGGCGCCGGCGCCGACCCGGCTGGTGGACACGCCCATGGTGGAGAGCAGGTACATGCCCAGCGTCATGATCAGCATGCCGACCACCGGGAACGCCTTGTAGCGGCCGGTGCGGCTGATCACCTGGCCCGACCCGATCGCTGTGACGATGATCCCCAGCACCAGCGGCAGCAGCAGCAGGCCCGAGTTGGTGGCCGACATGTGGGTCACCACCTGCAGGAACAGAGGCAGGTAGATGATGCCGCCGAACATGCTCAGGCCGACGATGAACATGGTCCCCGCGCACACCGCGAACACCCGGTTTCGGAACAGCCGCAGCGGCAGCACCGGCTCCGGCGCGCGCTGCTCGACGATGCAGAAGGTGGTCAGACAGCATCGCCCCCACGCAGCCGAGGCCGATGATGGTGGTCGAGCCCCAGGCATACTGGGTGCCGCCCCAGGTCAGCGCCAGCAGGATGCTGGATACCGACCCCACCAGGAGCGCCGTACCCAGGTAGTCGATCTGGTGCGACACGCGGCGGTGCGGCATGTGCAGCACCGCGCTGGTCACCACCAGCGCCACCGCGCCCAGCGGGATGTTCACGTAGAACACCCACCGCCAGGACAGGTTGTCCACGAAGAAGCCGCCGAGCAGCGGGCCGATCACGCTGGCCAGCGCGAACACGCCGCCCATGTAGCCCTGGTAGCGGCCGCGCTGGCGGGGCGGCACGACGTCGCCGATGATGGTCATGGCCAGGGTGATCAGACCGCCGGCGCCCAGGCCCTGGATGAACCGAAAGGCGATCAGCTCGTTCATGTTCTGGGACAGCCCCGACAGGGCGGAGCCGATCAGGAAGACCACGATCGCGAACTGGAACACCGGTCTGCGTCCGTACAGGTCGGAGATCTTGCCGTACAGCGGCGTTGTCACGGTGGACGCCACCAGGTAGGCGGTGACCACCCAGGACAGGTGGTTCAGCCCGCCCAGGTCGCCCACGATGGTGGGCAGCGCCGTGGCCACGATGGTCTGATCCAGCGCCGCCAGCAGCATGCCGGTGGCCAGGCCGCCCAGGATCACCATCACCTGCCGGTGGGTGAAGGTGGGCTGGTCGAGCGGGTCGTTCATCGGCCCGGCTCCGGGCGTCTGATGTCGGTGGCCAGTTGCTCCAGCAGTTCGGCCAAGCGAGCCCGGTCGGACTCCGGCCAGTCGGCCAGGATGCCCTCCAGCAGGCGCGCCCGCTCGCGCTTGATGCGGCCCGACACCGCGCGCCCCTCGCGGGTCAGCGACAGCACCGCCGCTCGCCGGTCGGCGGGGTGTTCGGCGCGCGCCACGAGCCCTGCTGCCTCCAGGTCCTGCACCTTGCGACTGATGGTAGACGGATCCAGGCCCATCTCCAGCGCGAGGTCTGAAACCCGCACGCTGTCCTCGACGCCCAGCCGGCTCAGCAGCAGGAATCCCGTGCGGTCGACGTCCGCGCCGGCACGGGCCAGCGCCCGCTCGTGCAGGCGGGCCGCATGGCTGGCTCGGAAGACCTGGTTGAATGCCTCGCCGATGCGGCTCAGGTCGTCCTGGCCGTGTATCCCCATCTGCGGATCAAGGTAGCTTGGATGCGTGCGGCACGCAATCATCCGGCTGCGTGCAGGGCGTTATGCTGGGCCGGCGTGAGAGCCGCCGTCTTCACCGGCCCCGGTCGCGAGCTGGGGATCGAGACGCTCGAGATCGACCCGCCAGCCGCCGGCGAGGTGGCGGTGCGCATGCTGGCCTCCGGCGTCTGTCACTCCGACCTGCACGTGATCGAGGGTGAGTGGGCCGTCGACCCGCCGCTGGTGCTCGGGCATGAGGGCTGCGCCGAGGTGGAGGCTGTCGGCGACGGCGTCCAGGGGCTGCGCCCGGGCGACCGCGTCGTGCTGTCCTGGTACTACCCGTGCGGCCGCTGCAGACGCTGCCATCAGGGTCGGCCGTGGCTGTGCGAGGGGTCGAACTCGCTCACCAACCGGATGGAGGACGGCGGCACGCGGCTGCACCGGGCGGGCGGCGAGCCGGTCTACCCCTACCTGACGGTGGGATCCTTCGGCGAGCGGGCGGTGGTGCCGGCGGCGGGTGCTGTGCCGGTGCCGGCCGAACTGCCGGCCGAGGTGGGCGCCCTGATCGGGTGCGGGATCGCAACCGGCGTGGGCGCGGTGGTGAACACGGCCCGGGTGGAGCCGGGCGCAACGGTGGCGGTGATCGGATGCGGCGGCGTCGGGCTGGCCATCGTCATGGGCGCCGTGCTGGCAGGCGCCGGGCAGGTCGTTGCGATCGACCTGAATGACGCCAAGCTGGAACTGGCCCGCGACCTGGGCGCCACCCACGCGGTGCGCGGCGGCGAGGGCGCCGCGGCCGGGGTGGCTGCGGCCTGCCCGGGCGGCCCGGACTACGTGTTCGAGGCCATCGGCACCGGCCCGACGGTCGAACTGGCCCTGGAGCTGGTGCCGCGCGGTGGCACCGCAGTCATGGTCGGGCTGACCCCGGACGGGGTGCGGGCCAGCTTCGACGCGTTCGGGTTTGCCGACGGCGGTCGCACCCTGCTCGGCTCCAACTACGGCTCGACCCGGCCGGGCGTGGACTTCCCGCGGCTGGCCGGCCTGTACCTGGCCGGCCGGCTGCCGATCGACCGCGTGATCACCGAGCGGATCGGCCTTGACGACGTCAACCGAGCCTTCGACCTCATGCGGCGGGGTGACGGCGCCCGCCGCGTGATCGTCTACTGACGGCCTGCCAGGCTGGAATTCGGCTGGAATCCGGCCCGCCACCCTGCTAAGATCGCTGGTCGCGCCCGGTTCCGACAACCCCGCGCGGCCGCCGCCCGCCTCACCGACCATTGCACCGACCTCCGCGCCGCATGCCAATGCGGGCGGACGCGTTCGGTGCTCCTTCCCTGCGACATGGAGCGTTCGTGTCCACCCCACTGGCTGTCGAAGTCACCGACCTGCGCAAGGAGTTCATCCGCCGCGACCCGCGGCGGGGCCGCGGCCGCATGCGCCGCCGGCACCGGGTGGCGGCACTGGAGGGGATCACCTTCAGCATGCTGCGCGGCGAGTGCGTGGCCATCCTGGGCCAGAACGGCTCCGGCAAGTCGACCCTGGTGCGGCTGCTGTCGACCCTGCTGCTGCACGATGGCGGCACCGCCCGGGTGTTCGGCGTGGATGTGTTCGGCCATCCGCGGGCGGTGCAGCGGATGGTGAACAGGGTGTCCGTCGAGGCGTCCTTCTTCAAGCGCATGTCGCCCATGGAGAACCTGTCCTACTCGGCCCGCTTCTACGGCATGGGCCGGCGGGAGACGCGCGAGCGGATCCCCGAGATCCTGACCCGGGTCGGCTTCCCGCCAGCGCGCAGCCGTGAGCCGATGGAGGACCTGTCCCGTGGCATGCAGCAGAAGATCGCGCTGGCCCGGGCGCTGCTCACCTCGCCCGTACTGCTGCTGCTGGACGAGCCAACCACCGGCCTTGACCCGCGCTCGAAGCTCGAGGTGCAGGGATTCATCCGGTCGCTGCGGGCCAGCCACGATTCGACCATCCTGCTGTGCACCCACGACATGGCCGAGGCCGAGGCGCTGGCCGACCGCATCGGCATCCTGGACGCCGGCCACCTGGTGTGCCTGGACACGGCCCAGGGGCTGCGCGAGCGGTACGCCGCCGACACCCTCGAGCAGGCGTTCCTGAACGCCACCGGGCGCTCATTCGAGGACGAGTCGGCCGACACCGGCGTACAGGAGGCGGTGTGATGCTGGCCTCCCTGCGCAGAGAGGCGATCGGCTTCGCCGGCATCGTCGAGCGAAACACGTACCTGATCCGCCGCTTCGCCTGGTGGGAGCTGGCCTGGTTCCTGTACACGGTGGCCAACACGCTGACCATCGTCTTCATCGCCAAGGGCGTGCAGGCGGGCGGCGCCACCCTGAACGTGAATCGGGTCACCATCGTGCTGCTGATCGGGGCGGTGGTGTGGTCGTACCTGGGGCTGGTGTTCGAGATCGTCACCGAGACGGTGGCCTGGGAGCGCTGGGAGGGCACCATCGAGTACACGTTCATGGCCCCGGTGTCGCGCTCGGCGCACCTGTTCGGGATGGGCGCCTTCGCGGTCGTCTACGGCGTCATCCGCACCATCCTGCTGTTCGGGGTGGTGGCGGCCTTCCTGTCGGTGCATTTTCCCCACGCTGACTTCCTGTCGGCCATGGTGGTGCTGGCGGTGTCCTCGATCTCGTTCGTGGGCATCGGCACCATGACCGCGGTGCTGCCGTTGATCTCGCCCGAGAAGGGCACCCAGCTGGGGTTCATCGCCCAGGGCCTGCTGCTGGTGGTCTCGGGCGTCTACTACCCGGTGTCGGTGCTGCCGCAGTGGATGCAGTGGATCTCGGTCGTTTCGCCCGCCACCTACACGCTGGAGGGCGCCCGCCGGGCGATCATCGACGGCGCCGGGGTGGGCTCGCTGTGGAGCGACATCTGGCCGCTGTGCGTGATCGGCGTTGTGGCCATCCCACTCGGTCTATGGGTGTTCCGGCGAGGCGAGCGCTACGCCAAGCAGCACGGCCGGCTCAAACGATCCGGCTAGAAGCGTGCCTACTTGTCGAGCGGCAGCACCAGGCCAGGGGTCGCGATCTCGTGGTCGGCCCGGGTCGGCACGACCGCCGTCCCCACCGAGAAGAACTCGATCACATGCGATCCCCAGCCGTGGCTGCGCTCCTGGATCTGCACACCCACGATGCCCTCGGCCTGCACCTGCTGGGCCTCGGACTGCATGCGCGCCATGGCCAGTTCGCGGGCGTCGTACAGGGCCTGCGTGTAGTTCTCCATCTCCACGTTCTGGCCGATCTTGGAGAAGAACCCGCGCAGCCCCTGGTGGGCCACGTGGTAGACGCAGCTGCCCATGCACAGGCCGACCGGCCGGTAGCCGGCCTGCAGCAGCGTCCAGAAGTCCTGCCCCGACAGGTCGGAGGTGAACGGGCGGCCGTTGGGCGCCCGGTGCAGCTCGCCGCCGCGGTGCTTGACGGCCGTGCCGATGGCGATGAACTCGGCCAGGTCGGCGCCCCATTCGTAGCGGCCGACGTCCAGCCGCACGCCCACGATGCCGTCGGCGCCCAGCTGGTCGGCCTCCTCCTCCATCCGGGTCATGGCCAGCTCGCGGGCGTGGTACATGGCCTGCGTCAGCACGTCCATCTCCTGGTTCTGCGTCCAGTTCGACTGCTGGAACCCGATGTGGTAGATCGAGCTGCCCACCACCAATCCAAGCGGGTCGAAACCGGCCTGGCGGACGAGCAGGAACTCGCTCACCGACAGGTCGGAGGTGAACAGGCCGGCCTTGTTCTGGGCCAGCCGGCCAGTCGCGTCCTGGGGCAGGCCCTCGGTCGAGTTGGGGTCGTAGCTCATGGCGTTTCGGCCTCCCTGGTCACAGGCGAATGATGGTGGTCACCGGTTCTGGCGCGGCGTCGCCGGCGACGATCGCCGTGGCCAGCGCGTGGAAGGTGTAGATGACTCCGGTCACGCTCTCGGAGGACGGATGCGGCCGCTGCTCCTGCCGCCAACTGGTCGCGATGACGCCGTCGCCGCCGGCCTCGGTGGCCTCCCGGCGGAGGGACTCCAGCACCCGGTGGCGGCCGGCGTACCAGGTGCGGGTGGCGCCCTGGTACTCGAAGTTCCAGGCCATGCCGGTGCCCATGCCGATGCTGAGCCCCTGGCCGGGCATCTGCGACCAGGCGGTGAGGCCACCGTAGAAGACGCTGGAGCCGCCCACCAGCCCGCATGGGCGGTGCCCATGGCGGTCGAGCAGGGCGCACTCCTGGCCGCTCAGGTTGGTCAGGGCAACGCCGGCCGGGCCCTGCAGCCGCGGGCTGCGCACGGCGGTGCCGATCAGCGAGTACTCCACCAGGTCGCTGCCCCACTCGTAGCGCCCGGCCCGTACGTGCACGCCCACCACGGCATCGGCGCCGACCAGATCGGCCTCGGCGCGCATGCGGTCGGCGGCGCGCCGGCGGGCCGTCATGTAGGCCTGGCTGAGCATGGACAGCTCCTGCGCCTGCGCCCACACGGTGGACGCCACGTACTGCCAGCCGACGTGGTAGACGCAGTTTCCCGTGACCTGGCACACCGGCTGCACGCCGGCCTCGCGCAGCGCGGCCAGCTCGGACACCGACAGGTCGGAGCTGAAGGGGGCGGCCGGGTCGTCGGCCACCCGGCGCAGCCGCTGCTCGGCGGCGACCGGGATGCCGCCGTCAGCCAGCCGAGCAACATCCTCGGCCTGGGCCGCCTGCCGCTCGCCGTCGCCGCCGGATCTGCGCCCGGGCAGCCTCAGGATGCCCCCAGCATGCGCGCCAGCGCCTCGCGCGACTGCTCGCTGGTGGCGGCCACCGCGGTTAGCTCCCGGGACAGGGCGTCGATCCAGTCGTCCAGCGGCAGCTGCTCGGTGTGCAGCACGATGCCGCGCACCGCCTTCTGTCGGCAGGGATCCAGCTGTCCGCCGTCCACGTCCAGCCGGTAGCACAGCTCGCCGAAGGAGACCGAAATCGAGCGCACGGGCTTGCCGCGGGACAGGAGGCCGCCGCGCCGCTGCACCTGGGTGTGGCCGGGCAGCGCCTGCTCCAGCTTGATCGCCAGGGCCTCGGCGAATGCCCGCAGGTCGTTCGCGTCGGCTCGCAGCGACGCCGCCACCAGGTCGAACCCGAGGTCGTCCACCGCCCGCATCCTACCGGCCCGTCCGCTCCGCTCCGGGCCAGGATACGATCGCCCGGTGGGGCAGTACGAGAAGCCGGCGGTCGACAAGCTGGGCCTGAAGCCGGGCCAGCGGGTGGCGGTGATCGGCTGGCTGGACGCCGAACTGGTGGCCCAGATTCGCCAGCGCGGGGCCCAGTTGGCGGACGCCGAAGGGCCGGTCGACCACCTGTTCGTGGAGGTTGAGACGCAGGCCGACCTGGCCTCGTTGCCCGGCCTGGTGTCGCGCATCGAGCGGGATGGCGCGCTGTGGACGGTGCGCCGCAAGGGCCGAGCGGATCAGACCGAGGGCGACGTGCTGGCGGCCGGGCGGGCGGCCGGCCTGTTTGACGTCAAGGTGGTGCGGCTGTCCGAGACGCACAGCCTGTTCAAGTTCGTGATCCCGGTCAGCCAGCGGTGAGCGCGACCGCAGCGGCCGCGGCCACGGTGGCGGCGGCCGCCACCGGCAGCCAGCGTCTGACATAGCCCCGGCGGGCGTCCTGGCCGGCCGGACCCGCGCCATCCAGCGCGAGCAGCGTGGCCACCGAGCCGTGCCTTGTGGCCAGCGAGCCGGCGGACAGCCCGACCACGGCCGCGTACCCGGCTGGCCCGGCCACCAGGCCGCCCAGCGCGGCGCCGGCCGGCAGGTTGTTGACGACCGCCGCCAGCGCACCCACCGCCAGCGCCACGGCGATCACGGCGAGTGGCCCGGCCGGCAGCCGAAGCCGGGTCACGCCGATCGCCGCAGCGGCGGCCGCAAGCGCACCGGCGGTCAGCGTCACGGTCACGCAGATCCTCCACGGAAACCGTACGGGAGCCGCCCGGCGCCCGGCCGCCAGGCGGGTGACCAGGGCCGCGGCGCACAGCGGCCACCACGGCGCTATCCCCACGAACGGCGCGGCCAGCTCGCCGGCGGCGGCCACGGCCAGGCCGGCCAGCGCCCGCCGCTCGGACGGCGTTAGCGGCTTCCGCGGTTCCGCGGCTGGAGCCGGGGTGGAGCTCGACCGGTTGCCCAGGGCGACCGCCGTGGCCGCCAGGGCGGTGGCCAGCAGGCCCGGCACCACCATCGCCCGCAGGTAGGCGCCTGGGCTCAGGCCCAGCCCCGACATGACCACCAGATTGGCGGGGTTGCCCTGCGGAAGCGTCATCGAGAAGGCGTTGGCGACGGCGATCGTCCCGGCCAGCAGCGGCCGCAGCGCGACCCCCCGCCGTTCCAGCGCGCGCAGCGCGGGCAGCATCACCACCACCGCCCCGTCCAGCGACACCAGCGCCGTCAGGAGGGCGGTCGCGCCGCACACCGCCGCGTACAGCTGCCCCGGCCGCCCGCCGCCTGCGCGGCCCAGCAGATCGGCCAGCCGGTCGGCCAGCCCGCAGCGTTCGCTCTCGGCGGCCAACCACATGGCAGCCGCCAGAAACGCCGCCAGCGTGAGGCCGGTGGCGGCCGGTCGCCGGAACGCGTCGGCCAGGCTGGCTAGGATCCCGGGTGCAGAAGAGAGATAAACCATAAAGGTACATTAACTATACCTCCGAGGCCGAAACCGCACACCACCCCCGGGCCCGCGCTGGTGCAGGTGGCGCCGTTGGTCAGCCGCTGGGTGGAGCGGCTGCTGGCCGGCCTGCCCGAACCGTTGACGCTCGCCCAGTACCTGATGCTGAAGGCCGCCGGGGAGGGCGAGGTGCTGGCCGCGGAGCTGGCCCGGGCGGCCGGCGTCTCGGATCCGGCGGTGTCGCAGCTGGTGGGCGGGCTGGAGCGCGACGGGCTGGTCGAACGGCGCCGCTCCGACACCGATCGGCGGCGGTTTCCGGTGGCGCTGACAGATGACGGCCGGGCACGCCTGCGGGCAGCCGACCGCGCGCTCGAGCAGCGCCTGTCCGATCTGCTCGAGCCGCTGCCCCCTCCCGAGGCGGACGCGCTCGCGCGGGCCCTGCCCAAGGTGGCGCAGCTGCTTTCCGGGCACCCGCTGCCCCGCCGGCCGCCGCCGTCACCCAAGGGGCCGCCGCACCATCTAGGATCGCATCGGAGATGAAGATCGCCATGCTGGCACCCGCCTGGTTCGCCGTCCCGCCGGTGCGCTACGGCGGTATCGAGTGGGTGGTCTCGATCCTGACCGACGGCCTGGTCGACGCCGGACACGAGGTGACCCTGTTCGCCGCCGGCGAGTCGCAGACCAAGGCGCATCTGGTGACCAGCTACGACGAGGCGCCCTCGTACCGGATCGGGATGTCCATGCCCGACCTGCACCACGCCCTCACCTGCCTGGAACACGCGCCCGAGTTCGACCTCGTCCACGACCACTCGGGCCTTCTGGCCTGCGCGCTGGGCGGCGCCACCTCGACGCCCTTCTGTCACACCGTGCATGGCCCGCTGACCGACGAGCCGGGTGCTGTCTACCGGCAGATCGCGGCCATCAGCCCGCGCGTTCGGCTGATCTCGCTGTCCGACATCCAGCGCGTCCCGGCGCCGGAGTTGAACTGGCTGGCCACGGTGCACAACGCGATCGACATGCCCAGCTACCCGTACCGGCCCGACAACGACGGCTATCTGCTGTTCCTGGGCCGGATGTCGCCCGACAAGGGCGCGCACAACGCCGTGCGGATCGCTCGCGAGACCGGGCTGCCGCTGCGGCTGGCCGGCAAGATGCAGGAGGTGGTCGAGCGCGAGCACTTCGACCAGCACGTGCGGCCGCACCTGGGCGGCGACATCGAGTACCTGGGCGAGGTCAGCCACGACGAGAAGGTGAAGCTGCTGCAGGGCGCCCTGGTCACCCTGTTTCCGGTGCAGTGGCCGGAGCCGTTCGGGCTGGTCATGGTGGAGTCGATGGCCTGCGGGACGCCGGTCGCGGCCACCCGCCAGGGGTCGGTGCCGGAGGTGGTGACCGATGGCGTCTCGGGCATCATCGGCGACACCATCGACGAGCTGATCCGGCGCCTGCCGGAGGCGGCGGCGCTGGACCGGGCCACCGTGCGGGCCGATGCCGAACAGCGGTTCTCGGCCCAGCGCATGGTGGCCGGCTACGAGCAGGCCTACCGGACGCTGCTGGCCCTGGGCTGAGCGCGAACGGCCGGTGCCTGGCACCCGCTGGCACCGGCCTGGCACCGGCCGTTGGCGGCTAGTGCAGGAAGTGCCGGCGGCCGGTGAAGACCATGGCCACCCCGGCCTGGTCGGCGGCCGCGATCACCTCGTTGTCGCGCACCGACCCGCCCGGCTGGATGACCGCCTCGACGCCGGCCGCGAACGCCACCTTGGGTCCGTCGTCGAAGGGGAAGAAGGCGTCCGAGGCGAGCACTGAGCCGGCCGCCCGCCCGCCCGCGTGGTCGACCGCGACCCGCACCGCATCCACCCGGCTGACCTGGCCGGCGCCGATGCCGACGGTGGCCAGGTCGCGGGCCAGCACGATGGCGTTGGAGCGGACGAAGTGCACGACCCGCCACGCGAACAGCAGGTCGTCCCACTGCCGTTTGCTGGGCGAGGCCTTGCTGACGACCTCCATGTCCTCGCGCTCGTCCAGGTCGAGGTCGCGATCCTGCACCAGCAGGCCGCCCAGCACCCGGCGCATGTCCCGCTCGCCCGGTGAGGCCTTGCGCCGTTCTCGGTCCTCCAGGACGCGCACTCCCTCCCTGGCCCGCAGCAGCTCCAGCGCCTCGGGTTCATAGCCGGGCGCGAACAGCACGTCCAGCTTGCGCTCGACCAGCTGGCCCGCCAGCTCGGCCGAGACCGGCCGGTTGACTGCGATCACCGCGCCGAAGGCCGACACCGGGTCGCACTCCAGGGCCAGCTGGAAGGCCTGCTCGGGGCTGGCCCCGACCGCCACCCCGGCCGGGATGGCGTGCTTGATGATGACCGCTGCCGGCACCTGGAAGGCCGACACGATCGTGCGCGCCGCCTGCAGGTCGCCCACGTTGTTGAAGCTGAGCGCCGGCCCACCCAGTTGCTCCACCCACGACAGCACGTGCCGGCGTGCGTTGGCATCGCGATAGAAGGCGGCCCGCTGGTGAGGGTTCTCGCCGTAGGCCAGGTCGGTCACCTTGACCAGGTCGAGCGCCAGCCGGTCGGGGAAGGGCTCCACGTCGGTGAACCAACTGGACACCGTGACGTCGTAGGAGGCTGTGTGCGCAAACGCCTCGGCCGCCAGCTCGCGGCGCGTGTCCAGCGACAGCGTGCAGTCGTGGGCACGCAGCTCGTCCAGCAGGAAGCCGTAGCGCTCGGGATCGGTGACCACGGCCACCGAGTGGAAGTTCTTGGCCGCCGATCGGATCATGGCCGGACCGCCGATGTCGATGTTCTCGATCACCTCGTGCTCGGGCACCCCGCGCCGGTTGGCCACCGAGCGGAAGGGATACAGGTTGCACACCACCAGCTCGAACGGGCGGATGCCGCGAGCCTCCAGCGTCTGCATGTCCTGCTCCACGTCGCGCCGGGCCAGGATGCCGGCGTGCACCGCGGGGTGCAGCGTCTTTACACGGCCGTCCAGGATCTCCGCGGCGCCGGTCACCTCTTCGACGGTGGTCACCGGCAGGCCGGCGTCGCGCAGGAAGCCCGCCGTGCCCGAGGTGGACACGAGCTCCACGCCCATTTCATGCAGGGCGGCCGCAAACGCGGTCAGGCCGGCCTTGTCGGAGACAGATATCAGGGCCCGCGTGATCCTCATGCCGTGATCCGAACCCGCCTTCCGTCCACTTCGATCCTCCCGGCCGCGAACAGTCGCACGGCTGCTGGCAGCAGCCGGTGCTCGATGACGTGCAGCTGCTTGGCCAGTTCCGCCGGCGTCTGATCATACGAAACAGGGAGGGCCTCCTGCAGCACGATTGGGCCGCTGTCGGCGCGCACGTGGTCGGCGTCCACCAGGTGGACGGTGACACCGGTCTGCTTGACTCCGTGGGCGACCGCGTCGGCGATCGCGTTCGCCCCTGGAAAGGCCGGTAGCAGCGAGGGATGCAGGTTCAGGATGCGCCCCGACCAGTGGCGCACGAACTCGGCCGACAGGATCCGCATGTAGCCGGCCAGCACGACCAGCCCCGTGGAGTGCTGCTCCAGGAAGGCCGTCGTCTCGCCCTCGTCGAGGGTGGCCATGACGGGGATCCCGCCTTGTCTGGCGCGCTCGATGCCGGCCGCCTCGGGCCGGCTGCAGACGACGCAGCCGACGTCGATGTCGGCCGCGTCGATCAGCGCCTGCAGGTTGGTGCCCTCGCCGGAGATGAGGACGCCGACCTTCAAGCCGCGGCCAGCTCCACTCCCTCGCCGTCCTGCACATTGCCGGCCACCCAGGCGGCGCAGCCGGCCCGTTCGAGCGAGCGCAGGGCCGGCTCGACATCCTCGGGGACGACCACGGCCGCGTAGCCCATGCCGAGGTTGAAGACCGTCCGCAGCTCCGCCTCCTCGACGCCCAGCGAGCCCAGCCAGTCGAACACCTGCGGGCGCTGCCAGCTGGCCAGCTCGATGCGGGCGCCCAGCCCGGCCGGAAACTGGCGGCCCAGGTTTCCAGGGATGCCGCCGCCGGTGATGTGCGCCATCGCCCGTACGTCCACCGTCCGGCACAGCTCCGCCACCGCCTCGGCGTAGATCCGGGTCGGCTCCAGCAGAGCATCGGCCACGCTCTGACCGCCCAGCCCGGCCGGCGTGTCGTCCAGGCCGACGCCGCCCCGCTCGAGTAGCGCGCGCACAAGCGAGAAGCCGTTCGAGTGCGGACCCGACGCCGGCAGCCCGATGATGCTGTCGCCCGGCTTGACCCGCGCGCCCGACACCATCTCGCGGCGCTCGCACAACCCCACGCAGAATCCCGCCATGTCCAGCTCGTCGGGCTCCAGCATGCCCGGATGCTCCGCCGTCTCGCCGCCCAGAAGCGCGCAGCCGGCCATCTTGCAGCCCTCGGCCACGCCCTCCACCAGCTCCGCCACCCGGTCGGGGTTGATCCGCCCGCAGGTGATCACGTCCATGAAGAAGGCCGGCCGGGCGCCGGAGGTGATGACGTCGTTCACGCTCATCGCCACCAGGTCGATGCCCAGCCCGCGGGGCCGGCCGGCGGCCAGCCCCAGCAGCACCTTGGTGCCGACACCGTCACAACCGGCGGCCACCATGGGGTCGCCGACGCTGGGTGCGAAAAGCCCCGCGAATCCGCCGTGACCGCCGATCACCTGGCGGCCGTGGGTGGAACTGACCGCGGTGCGGATGCGCTCCACCACCGCGTCCGCGGCGCCCAGGCTGACCCCAGCCTGAGCGTAGGTCAGCGGGTCGCCGCTCACCGCAGGTTGACCGGCACCGTGCGGCCCTCGAAGCGCAGCTTGGCCATCCGCATCTCGTCCGGGATGGGAGTCGGGTACTCGCCGGTCAGGCAGGCCCGGCAGAACCGTTCGGCGGGCTGGCCGGTGGCGGTCTGCAGGCCGTCCAGCGACAGGTAGGCGAGGCTGGTCGCGCCCAGCCGCTCGCCCACCTCCTCGGAGGTCCGGCCGGCGGCGATCAACTGTCCCTGGTCGGCCATGTCGATGCCGTAGAAGCAGGGGGAGATGATGGGTGGCGAGGAGATCCGCAGGTGCACCTCCAGCGCCCCGGCCTCGAACAGCATGGCAACCAGCTTGCGGGTGGTCGAACCGCGCACGATGGAGTCGTCCACCACCACCACCCGCCGCCCCTCCAGCACCGAGCGCAGGGTGTTGAACTTGAGCTTGAGGCCGCGGTCGCGCAGGCCCTGGTCGGGCTGGATGAACGTGCGCCCGACATAGCGGTTCTTGACCAGGCCCTCGCCGAAGGGGATGCCGCTTGCCTGGGCGTAGCCGACCGCGGCCGGCGTGCCCGAGTCGGGGACGCCGATCACCACGTCGGCCTCCACCGGCGCCTCCGCGGCCAGCCGCTCGCCCATCTGCCGGCGCACGTCGTGCAGCGTCTCGCCCTGCATGATCGAGTCGGGGCGGGCGAAGTAGATGAACTCGAACACGCACAGCGACCCGGCGTTGCGGTCGACGGCCTGCCGGAAGCGCGCCCCGTGCTCGTCGATCACGACCAGCTCGCCCGGCTCCAGCTCACGCTCCACCCGGCCGCCCACCAGGTCGAACGCGCACGTCTCGGAGGCCAACAGCCAGGCGTCGTCCAGGCGGCCGACGACCAGCGGCCGGATGCCGTCCGGGTCGCGGAAGCCGGCCAGCGCGTGCTCGGTCAGGACGACCGCCGCGAACGCGCCCTGGATGCGGCCCATGGTGTCGGCAATGGCATCGTCCAGGCGCTCGGACGGGTGCTGGGCAATCAGCGCGGCGATGGCCTCGGTGTCGGAGCTCGAGCGCAGCTTGACGTCTTGTGCGCGCAGCTCGTCGCGCAGCTCACCGGTGTTGGTCAGGTTGCCGTTGTGGGCCAGCGCGATCGTCCGCCCGTTGGCATGCCGGACGATCGGCTGGGCGTTCTGCCACACGGTCGAGCCGGTGGTCGAGTAGCGGGCGTGGCCGATCGCCATGCTGCCGTGCAACCCGGCCAGCTTGGCCTCGTCGAACACCTGGTTGACCAGCCCCATGTCTTTCATGGCGGTCACCCGGCGGCCGTCCGAGACGGCGATCCCGGCCGACTCCTGGCCGCGGTGCTGGAGCGCGTACAGGCCGAAATAGGTGAGCCTGGCGACGTCGCGGTCGGGCGAGCCGCCGGGGTCGTGGATGCCGAAGACGCCGCACACTAGGCCGTCATCTCCGGGTCGTCTCCCATGGCGACGGGGATGGCCGACTCCCACAGCGCGGCGGCCTCCGCCAGCACCAGCTCGGCGCCCCCGACCCGGATCCGCTCGCCTCCGACGAGTCCGATCCCGCGCAGCGGCAGCCCGCCGGCCAGGTCGCGCAGGGCGTCCACATGCTCCGGGTCTGCCGAGATCACGACCCGACCCTCGCCCTCGCCGAACAGGTCGCCGGGGTCGGGGCAGTCGACGCCCAGGCCGCCCAGCATGGCGGCCTCGGCCAGGCACACCGCGAGCCCGCCGGATGACACATCGTGCGCGCTACGCAGAAGGCCGGCCTGCGCGGCCGCGGTCAGGAACTCGTGCAGCGCCCGCTCGTTTGCCAGGTCCGGCGCGGGGATGCGGCCGGCCAGCGTGCCCAGCACCGTCTTCTGGTAGGCCGAGCCGTCCAACGCGGCCGGCCCGTCTCCGGCCACCAGCACGGCGTCGCCGGCCGCCGCAAAGCCGGCGCCGACCGCCAGCCTCGCGTCCTCCAGCAGGCCGACCACGCCCACCACCGGTGTGGGGTGGATGGGCCGGCCCAGGTGCTCGTTGTACAGCGACACGTTGCCGGACACGACCGGCAGCCCGAGGGCCTCGCAGGCCTCCGCCATGCCCTCGATGGCCTCGGCCAGTTCGTAGCCGACCTCGCCGGTCTCGGGGTTTCCGAAGTTCAGGCAGTTGGTCACGGCGGCCGGCCTGGCTCCAGTGCAGGCGACGTTTCGAGCCGCCTCGCAGACCGCGGCGGCGGCTCCCCGGCGGGGATCAAGCGACGTCCGCCGGCCGTTGCCATCCAGCGCCACGGCGATCGCCCGGCCGCTCGGCAGCAGCCGCACCACGGCCGCGTCTCCGCCCGGCCGAAGCACGGTGCCCGAGCCCACCAACTGGTCGTACTGACGGGTGATCCAGCGCCGGCTGGCGATGGCCGTCGAGCCGAGCAGCGAGCCCAGGGCGGCGGTCGGATCGGCGACCGGCTGGGCGGGCAGCGGCTGGTCGGCCAGCCGGGCCGGGCGGGTGCGGGGCACGTCGTAGGCAGGACAGCCGTCGGTCAGCGCCGCCACCGGGATGTCGCCCACCGGCTCGCCCTCCCACAGCGCCCGCAGGTGGCCGTGCTCAGTGATCCGGCCGATCACCGTCGCGTCCAGCTCGTGGTGGCGGCACAGCTCGCGAACCTGCGGCCAGTTCTCGGGGGAGATGACGGCCAGCATCCGTTCCTGCGACTCCGAGATCATGATCTCGAATGGCTCCAGGTCGGCCTCGCGCAGCGGCACCGCGTCCAGCTCAAGGTCGATGCCGACGCCGCCGGCCGCCGCCATCTCGGCCGTGGAGGAGGCCAGGCCGGCCGCGCCCAGGTCCTGTAGCGAGGCCACCAGCTCCGCGTCCAAGAGCGCCAGCGTGCACTCGATCAGCTTCTTGCCGGTGAATGGATCGCCGATCTGAACGCTCGGCCGCTTGGCCGCCGAGCCCTCGTCGAAGCCCTGAGAGGCCAGCACCGAGGCGCCGCCGATGCCGTCCCGCCCGGTGCGCGAGCCGTACAGCACGACCAGGTTTCCGACCCCGCTGGCCCGGGCAGACTGCAGGCGGTCGGCGGTGACCAGGCCGACGCACATGGCGTTGACCAGGCAGTTGTGCTCATAGGCCGGGTCGAACTCCACCTCGCCGCCCACGTTGGCCACGCCCACGCAGTTGCCGTAGTGGCCGACACCCTCCACCACCCGCCCAAACAGGTGCCGCTGGTGCTCGGAGTCGAGCTCGCCGAAGCGCAGCGAGTCCAGGATCGCGATCGGCCGAGCGCCCATCGCGAAGATGTCGCGCAGGATCCCGCCCACGCCGGTGGCAGCGCCCTGGAACGGCTCCACCGCCGAAGGGTGGTTGTGGCTCTCGACTTTGAAGGCCACCGCCAGGCCGTCGCCGACGTCGATCACACCGGCGTTGCCGCCCGGCCCCTGCAGCACGCCGGGGCCGCCGGTGGGCAGCCGCCGCAGCAGCCGCCGCGAGTGCTTGTAGCCGCAGTGCTCGCTCCACAGCAGCGAGAACACCGCCAGCTCGAAGTCCGACGGGTCGCGGCCCAGCTGCTCTCTGATGCGCTCCAACTCGCCGTCCGTGAGGCCGAGCGAGCGGTGCAGAGGCTGTGACGTGACGGCGTTCAAGCGATGTGGCCCGTCTGGGGGTCACAGGATAGCGATCGGGTCGGTGTGACCCTGCCGGCGCCTGGCCGGCTCACGCCGTGGCCACCGGGCGGCCGGCCAGCGACAGCATCCCGGACAGCAGCACGCGGCCGTCGGTCGAGCCGACCAGCTCGTCCACCGCGTGTTCGGGGTGCGGCATCAGCCCCGCCACGTTGCCGGTGCGGTTGGTGATGCAGGCGATCGAGCCGGCCGACCCGTTGGGGTTGGGCCGGTAGCGCAGCAGCACCTGGCCCTCCCGCTCCAGCTCGGCCAGCGTCTCGGCGGGCGCGTGGTAGCAGCCGTCGTGGTGCTTGATGGGGATCCGCAGCCGCTGGCCTGGCGCCGCGCCGGGCAGCCACGGCGACTCGCGTTCCACCTCCAGAGCCACGTCGTGGCAGCGGAAGCGCAGGCTGGCGTTGGGCCGCAGCACCCCCGGCAGGAGGCCGGCTTCGGTCAGCACCTGGAAGCCATTGCAGATGCCCAGCACCGGCCCGCCCGCTGCGGCGTGCTCGCGCACCGCCGCGATGGCCGGCGACAGCGCGGCCAGTGCCCCCGGGCGCAGGTGATCGCCGAAGCTGAAGCCGCCCGGCACGATCACCGCGTCGGCGCCGCTCAGGTTGCCGTCGGTATGCCACACGGCGACCGGCTCGGCCCCGACCAGTTCGACCGCGCGAGCCGCGTCGCGGTCGTCGCACGAGCCCGGGAAGCTGATCACGGCCACTCGCAGGCTCATGCCGGCACGCCCTCCGAGAGCTCGACTTCGAACTCCTCGATCAGCGGGTTGGCCAGCACCCGGCCGGCCAGCTCGGCCGCGATCCGGCGCGCCTCGGCCGGGTCATCCACGTCCAGCTCGAGGTCGAACAGCTTGCCCGCGCGGACGTCGGCGGCCGGATAGCCGAGGCCGTCCAGCGAGCGGCGCAGGGCCTCGCCCTGGGGGTCGAGGATGCCGGGCTTGGGCCGCACGGTGACGGTGACCCGGGTCACCGCGCGCCCGATCGGGTCAGGTAGGCGTCGAACGATTCTCCGGTCAGCCGCTCGTACGCCTCCCGGTAGCGGGCCTGGGTGCCCTCCACCACATTGGCCGGCAGCTCCGGGCCGGGCGGCGTCTTGTCCCAGTCCTGGGTCTCCAGCCAGTCGCGCACGTACTGCTTGTCGTAGCTCTGGGGCGAGCTGCCGGGGGCGTAGGTGTCGGCCGGCCAGAACCGCGAGGAGTCGGGCGTCAGCACCTCGTCGCCCAGCACCACCTGGCCGCTCTCGTCCAGGCCGAACTCGAACTTGGTGTCGGCGATGATGATGCCCCGCTCGCGGGCGTAGGCGGCCGCGTGGGTGTACACCTCCAGCGAGATCCGCTCCAGCTCGTCGAACCGGCCCTCGCCGATCAGCCGGGCGGCCGCCTCCCGGTCGATGTTCTCGTCATGCCCGTCGGTTGCCTTGGTGGACGGAGTGAAGATCGGAGTGGGCAGCTGCGAGGCTTCGAGCAGGCCCTCCGGCAGCCGGTGGCCGCACACCGACCCGGTCGCCCGGTAGTCCTTCCAACCCGACCCGGCCAGGTAGCCGCGCACGACGCACTCCACCGGCAGCATGCGCAGCCGCTTGACCAGCATCGAGCGGCCGGCCAGGTCGGGCGCGGTGCGGGCCTCGTCCGGGTAGTGCTCCACGTCGGCGGTGATCAGGTGGTTGGGCACGATGCCGGCGGTCAGCTCGAACCAGTGCAGGGTCAGCCCGTTCAGCACCCGGCCCTTGTCCGGAATGGCCGTCGGCAGCACAACGTCGAAGGCCGACATGCGGTCGGAGGCCACCATCAACAGGCGGTCTCCGAAGCCGTACATCTCCCGCACCTTGCCGGAGCTCTCGTGCAGGCGGGACAGGGTATCGGTGTCAGACATGGGTCACCTCGGGTGCGTGGATGGTTCGGTCGAAGATGTGGTCGATGTGGCGCAGATAGGAGTCGAGGTCGAAGACCGCGTCCAGCTGCTCGCGGTCGAGCACCGCCGCCTGTGGGTCGGCCTCCAGCAGCTCGCGCAGGCCGACGCCCTCATCCCACGCTCGCATGGCGTTTCGCTGCACCACGTCGTAGGCGGCCTCGCGGGACAGCCCAGCCTCCACCAGCCGCAGCAGCACGCGGCCCGAGAAGACCAGGCCGTGGCTGGCCTCCAGGTTCTTGAGCATGCGCTCGGGGTCGGCCTCCAGGCCCTCGGCCAGCCAGTGCATGCGGTCGATCATGTAGTCCAGCCCGATGGTGGAGTCGGGCAGCACCACCCGTTCGGCCGAGGAGTGGGAGATGTCGCGCTCGTGCCACAGAGCGATGTCCTCCAGGCCGACGCCGGCGTTTGCCCGCAGCACCCGGGCCAGGCCCGAGATCCGCTCGCACACGATCGGGTTGCGTTTGTGCGGCATGGCCGACGAGCCTTTCTGACCTGCCGCGAACGGCTCGAACGCCTCCCGCACCTCTGTCCGCTGCAGGTGCCGGATCTCCACGGCGAACCGCTCCAGGCTGGAGCCGGCGCCGGCGATCGCCGACAGCAGCGCCGCGTGCCGGTCGCGGGGCACCACCTGGGTGGCCACCTGCTCGCACTCCAGCCCCAGCGCCTCCAGGGCGAGCGCCTCCACCCGCGGGTCCGAGTTGGCGTAGCTGCCAACGGCGCCTGACAGCTTGCCCACCCGCAGGCCGTCGAAGGCTGCGGCCAGCCGGGCCCGCTGCCGGCGCAGCTCGGTCACCCAGCCCAGCAGCTTCAGCCCGAAGGTGGTTGGCTCGGCGTGCACGCCATGCGTGCGGCCGATGGTCGGCGTGTGCCGGAACTCCTCGGCCCGGGCCAGCACGGCCTGCTCCAGCTCGTCCAGCCCGGCCGTCAACAGCTCACCGGCGTCGCGCAGCTGCAGCGCCAGCCCGGTGTCGACCACGTCGGAGGAGGTCAGGCCGTAGTGAAACCAGCGCCCGTGCTCGCCCACCTGCTCGGCGATCGACTCGGTAAACGCCAGCACGTCGTGGTGCGTGCGGCGCTCGATGTCGGAGATCCGCAGCACGTCCACCTTCGCCCGCGTCCGCACAGCATCGACGGCCGCCTGCGGCACCACACCCAGCGCGGCCCATGCCGCCATGGCCGCGATCTCCACGTCCAGCCACCGCTCGAACCGGCGCTCGTCCGACCAGACGGCGCCCATTGCGGGGCGGGTATAGCGAGAGATCAAACCTCCGTCGCTGCCTTTCGGGCGGGGCCGGGAACGCGTCAACCAGTCTACCAACCGGGTCTGTCGCCCCCATCCGGTAGCGGCGCGCTACGGTGCCGGCGGTGCGCATTCTGATCATCGGCGGGACGGTCTTCCTGGGGCGGGCGGTGGGGGCGGCCGCGCTCGTCGCCGGGCACGATCTGACCCTGTTCAACCGCGGTACCCGCGAGGTCGACTTCGGCGCGCCGGTCGAGCAGCTGCACGGCGACCGCACGCAGGATCTGAGCGCGCTGGACGGCCGCCGGTTCGACGCCGTCGTCGACACCTCCGGCTATGCGCCGTCGGTGGTCGCCCGGTCGGCCCGTGTGCTGGCCGGTTCGGCCCAAAGCTACGCATTCATCTCGTCGGTGTCGGTGTACGACACCCAGGGCGGAGGCCGGCTGGATGAGAACTCGCCGGTAGGAGCCCTGCCCGAGGGTGCCGGCGAAGAGGTGACCGGCGAGACCTACGGCCCGCTCAAGGCGCTGTGCGAGGCTGAGGTGCAGGCGGCCTTCCCGGCCGGCGCGCTGATCATCCGACCGGGCATGATCGTCGGCCCCGACGATCCCACCGACCGCTTCCTGTACTGGCCCGATCGGATGGCCGAGGGCGGCACGGTGCTGGCGCCGGGCGACCCGGGGCGGCAGGTGCAGCTGATCGACGCACGCGACCTGGCGGCCTGGCTGATCTCGCTGCTGGAGTCCTCCAAGACGGGCGTCTACAACGCGATCGGCCCGGCCGAGCGGCTGGACATGCAGGGCATGCTGGCGGGCTGCGGCGAGGCCCAGCTGAAATGGGTCGAGGATGCCTTCCTGCTCGAGCGCGGCGTCGAGCCGTGGACCGAGCTGCCGTTCTGGCTGCCGTCCGGCTCCGACGACCAGTCGGTGTTCGAGGCGGACATCTCGCGGGCGCTGGCCGACGGCCTGCGCTTCCGGCCGCTGACCGAAACGGTGGCCGACCTGATGGCCTGGCACGCGACCCGCGGCACGACCGTCGGCCCGCCCAACATGACGCGCGAGCGCGAGCGCACGCTCCTCGAGGAGTGGTCGGCCAGCTAGGGCGGGTGCCGGGTACGTGCCTGGCACCGGGTTTTCCTGACGCGGCTGGAGATGGAGCAGTTTGGGTGCCAGGTAGCTCGTCGACCGGCTGTGACGATGGTGATCGTCACAGCCGCCCACCGGTACCTGGCACCGGGTTTCCTACATCTCGGCGACTGGGGGAGTCGGGCTCTGAGCCACGATCTTGGACGCGAAGATGGCGGCGTTGCGGGCGCCGTTGATGGCCATGCAGGCCACCGGAACACCGGGCGGCATCTGCACGATCGAGAGCAGCGAGTCCATCCCGCCCAGGTCTGAGGTCTTGATCGGCACGCCGATCACCGGCAGCTCGGTGTAGGCGGCCACCACTCCCGGCAGCGCCGCCGCCTTGCCGGCCCCGGCGATGATCACGCGCAGCCCGCGCAGGGCCGCGGTGGAGGCGTACTCGGCCACACCGCGCGGGTCGCGGTGGGCCGACAGGGCCTGCATCTCGAACGTGATGCCCCGCTCCTCGAGCTCATCCGCGGCCGCCTGCATGACCTCGCGGTCGGACTCCGAGCCCATCAGGATGCCGACAAGCGGGCCGTCCGACTCCAGCGCCTGCCACAGGTGCGCAACCTCGGGGGCGGGTACCGGGTCAGGCATGCTGACGCTCCCTGTGCGCGGCCGCCAGGCCTATGTCCGTGCGGTGGTGCGACCCGGCCATGGTGATCCGGTCGACCCCGGCATAGGCCCGCTCGCGGGCCTCGGCGAAGTCCCCCGCCACCGCGGTCACGTTCAGCACCCGGCCGCCGGCTGCCACCAGCCGTCCGCCCTCCAGCGCGGTGCCGGCATGGAACACGGTCACCCCCTCGATCGCCTCGGCCGCGTGCAGTCCGTCGATGGCGGCGCCGGCCACCGGCGCGTCCGGATAGCCGCGGGCGGCCACCACCACCGACACGGCCACGTCGTCGTCGACGCTCAGCTCGACGCCCGCCAGCGAGCCGGACGCGGCGTTCCGCAGCACGGCCAGCAGGTCGCCGGACAGGCGCGGCAGCACGACCTGGGCTTCGGGGTCGCCGAAACGGACGTTGAACTCCAGCACCCGCGGGCCCTGCTCGGTAAGCATCAGCCCTGCGTACAGGCAGCCCCGAAACGGCGTCCCCCGCCGGGCCAGCTCGTTGATCACCGGCTGGTGCACGCTGGCCACGATCTCGGCCAGCGTCTCGGCCGCCAGCTCGGGCACGGGCGAGATGCAGCCCATGCCGCCGGTGTTGGGCCCGGCGTCGCCGTCCAGCGCGCGCTTGGCATCGCGGGCCGGCGGCAGCGCCAGCACGTGCTCCCCGTCGCAGATGGCCAGCACCGACACCTCCGGCCCGTGCATCCGCTCCTCCACCAGCACGCGCGCCCCCGACTGGCCGAAACGGCCCTCGACCAGGCACGCCCGCACCGCCCGCTCGGCCTCGGCTGGGGTGGAGCAGACGAAGACGCCCTTGCCGGCTGCCAGCCCGTCGGCCTTGATCACGACCTGGCCGGCCGATTCGCCGATCGCCGCCTGGGCGGCGGCCGGGGTGTCGCACACGGCGAAGCGGGCGGTGGGCACGCGGGCGGCGTCCATGACCGACTTGGCGAACGCCTTGGAGCCCTCCAGCCGGGCCGCGGCGGCGGCCGGCCCGAAGACCGTGATCCCGGCCTCGGCCAGGCGGTCGGCCAGGCCGTCCACCAGCGGCGCCTCGGGCCCGATCACAACCAGGTCGGCGTGCAGCCGCACGGCCAGTGCCGTCAGCCCCTCCAGGTCTCCGGTGGACACCGGATGCAGGGTCGCCAGCAGGCCGATCCCGGGGTTGCCGGGTGCGGCGTGCAGCTCACTCAGAAGCGGCGAAGAGGCCAGCTTCCAGGCGAGCGCATGCTCGCGGCCGCCCGATCCGATCAGAAGGACGCGCATGAGGCCGCGAGTCTACTAGAGGTCTAGGACCGCTTGGCGACCGGAACGAGATACACCGGGATCGGCGAGCGGCGGGCCACCCGCTGCGGCTCCTGCGACCAGGCGAAGTCGCCCAGGAAGCCCTTGGACGGGTCGCTGCCCATCACGATCGCGTCCACCTTGCGCCGCTCCGCCTCCATCAGGTACCGCTTGCGCGGCCGGCGGGTGGCCAGCACCAGGGCATGGGCGTCGAAGCCCGCCTTCTCGAGCGTCTCCACCGCCCGGCGGGCGTTCAGCCGCTGCTCGTCCCACTCCTTGCGGGTGGGCTGCAGGCCGGGGTTGGGGAAGCCCATGCCGGTGCCCCACACACGGGCGATGGTCATGATGAACAGCTCGGCCTTGGCCGGCCGCGCCAACTCCATCGCCCGCACCAGCACCTCATGCTCGAAAGGCCGGCCCTCGGAGGCCACCATCACCCGCCGGATGTCGAGCGTGGCCGGGTCGGGCGGGGGCGGCTGCTTCTTCAGCATCGCCCCCACCCTCTCCGAGCGGTTCAGTCCCCGGCCGCCGGTGCGGACAGCTCAGCGAGAGCTCTCGCCGGCGTGCTTGGGATCCTCGACCTTCTTGCGGTACCAGTACAGCGGCAGGTAGCTGAGCAGGATGGCCCAGCCGATGAAGTAGTAGACGCGTGTGTCGGCGCCGGCCAACAGGGCGTTTGGCAGGCTGGTGTAGACGATCCCGCCGTAGATCCAGATCACGAAGTAGAGCGCCGCCATGATCAGGGCGACGTACTTCATGAACTCCGGCAGCCGCACCGGCCGGCGCATGTCGGGTCGGTGCGTGCGGAGCAGGTAGTAGCCGATCAGCACCGGGATGAAGCTGGCCAGGTAGCCGACGTTGGAGAGTGAGTAGATCTCGACCGCGCCGCCGGTGAACACCAGCAGGATCGAGCAGACGACGTTGAAGGCCATCGAGAAGCCGGGCACGCCGTGCTTGTTGACGTTGGCGAAGATGCGCGGGAACTCGCCGTCGATGGACATCTGGTGCAGCGCCCGGGCCGAGCCCATGATGGCGTTCAGCACCGACAGCGAGAGCGCGATCACCAGCATGATCGAGATCAGCCAGTCCAGCCAGTGTCCGCTTGAGCCGAAGATGCGGCTTGCGAACGTCGAGAAGATCGTCCTGGGGTCGGCGTAGGTCGGGTCGGCCAGCTTGGCGCCGAACACGATCACGAAGCTGATCGGGATCATCGTGTAGATGAAGAGGCCGTACAGGCCCTCCAGGTTCATGGCGATCTTTGCGTCCCGCTCGGGGTCGCGGCACTCGCCGATGTAGCAGGCCGCCGCCTCCATGGCGATCACGTTCCAGGTCAGAAGGAACGCGAATGCGATGTAGATGGTCAGCCAGTTGTGGCCGAAGGCGTTGGTGAAAAAGCCCGTGCCGTCGACGTGGTGAAAGCCCGACAGGTTGCCGAAGTTGCGCGAGGAGGGCTTGAACAGCGGCAGGATCGCCAGCAGCGTGAGCGGGATCATGGACAGCAGCCCGAGCACGGTGGCGAACAGGGCGCCCAGCCGGATGCCAAGCCAGGCGGGGATGAACACGAGCAGGATGCCGATCACCGAGATGACCACGGTCCAGTAGGCGATCGGGGTGTGGATGGGCGTGAAGCCCTTCTGCGACAGGTTGAACTTCTCGGTGATGTAGAAGGAGGCCAGAATCATGTTCAGCGGCGCGACCGGGAACCAGCCCAGCCAGTACGCCCAGGACGTGAACCCGTTCACGTGCTCGGCGAAGCGCGGCCACTTGTCCTTGTACGCCACGTAGGCGTAGGTTGGCGAGCCGCCCGTGCGCTCCGGCATCATGGCCGACAGTTCGGCCAGGAACAGGCACAGCAGGTAGCCCGTGATCGTGATCAGCACCATGACGGGGATGGCCGATGCGCCGAGCGCGTTGACCATCACCGGCGCGATCCCGGTGACCAGGATCGTCCCCGCCAGGCCAATCACAAACGCTCCCCACCAATTGGTTTCGCGCGAGAGACCCCCACCCTCATAATCGGGTGCGCCAGAGTCGACGGTGGCCAAATCAGACCTCCTGTTACGGGGCAGCAGTAACCGCTAGTGAATCACGCCACGCAGTCGGATTCAAGGTTTCCGACTACACACCCCAAACCCCGTCTAGATGCCGATCGGCACATACCGCGACAGCCGGTGCTGGGCGTGCTCGATCGAACGCAGGGCTGCCCGCAGCTGCGAGCGGGTCAGCGGAGGCAGCGCATCGGGGGCCAGCCGGTTGTCGGGCGCCTGGCCCGCCTCGGTCTGGGCGGCCTGGTGCTCGAGTCGCAGCCGGGTGACCAACTCGAACGCTTCCCTCAACTCGGCCGCCGACTCCGGCTCCAGGCTGCCCTCGGCCTCCGCGGCGTGCAGCCGCTCCAGCGTCGACGAGATGGTGACGCCGGCCGACAGGGCGTGGAACCGGGCCAGATTGCAGATGGGCACGATGGCGCCCTTCTTGACGTCGAACGCGCCGTCCTCGTCGTCCACCTGGATTGTCTTGCGAAAGCCCAGCGGCGGTTTGAAGTCGGTGGCGGTACGGGCCAGCCGGCGCAGGAAATAGGGGTGGTCGCGGGCCTGCCGTTCGATCTCCACCAGCGGCGGCACGATCCGCAGCGCCCCCCACACATGCCGGAAGTCGAAGGCCACCGCCGCCCGGATCAGATGCGAGTGGTCGGGCCGCTCCAGACAGGCCGCGAACACCCGCACCCAGTCGGCCCGGGACATCCGCCACTGCCGGTTTCGGGCCAGCACCTCGGCGTTGTCGGCGCCGAACCCGCAGGCCGCGAGTCCCGCATTGATGTCCGCCGCCACGGCCGCGAACCACTCGTCGTCGCCGCCGTCGGCGTAGGCCAGGGCGTTGTCCTGGTCGGAGGCAAGTGAGGCCTCCCGGCGGGCGGTGGAGCCGAGCGCCATCCACGCCCAGGCGTCCGGCGCCGGGCCGTGCTCGGCGAACGCCAGGTCGATCAGGCGCATGGTGGCGGTATCGCCGGTCAGCGCCACCACCCGGCCCACGTCGGTCGCCTGGACGCCGGCCTTGATCAGGGCGACGATGGTCTGCGGCAGGTGGCGGGCGGCCGCCGTCACCTCGTCCACCGAGCCGGCGTGGGCGATCGACCGGCGCAGGGCAAACGGCGTGCGGCTCTCCAGGTACATCAGGTCGGTGGCCGTGACCACCCCCAGTGGCGTGCCCCGGGCGTCCACCACGGGCAGGTGGTGGATGTCGGCGTCCAGCATGTCGATCATGGCGTCCACCGCCAGCCGGTCGGCCTGGAAGGTGATCGCGGGAGCGACCATCAGCTCGGACACCGGTGTGTCGGAGCCCAGGCCGCGGGCCACCAGCTTGCGTCGCAGGTCGGAGTCGGTGACCACGCCGTAGGCGTCCTCCAGGCGCACCAGCACGCACGAGATGTCAGCCTCGGCCATGATCCGCGCGGCCTCCTGGGCCGTTGTCTGTGGTGTTACGACGGCCACCGGCCGGTGCACCAGCGAGCCCAGGTGGGCGGTGCGCACGTCGGCCTGGGCATGCGCCACCTGGCCGGTGCGGACCATCCGATCGCGCAGCGAGCTGGCCACGAACTCCAGTCCCGCCGGCCGGCCGAGCAGCGCCCGGGCCTGCTCACCTGGGATCAGCAGGCACACACTGGGCTCCCGCGCGCGCACATCGAAGGTCGGCGCCAGCCCGGACAGAAGCGACGTGTGGCCGAACGCCTCACCCGGCTCCAGCACGTCGATCAGCTCGTCCTCGTGGGTCAGCTCGATCGACCCCGACACGATCACGTACAGGTGCTCGGCCGGAGCGCCGTCCTCGCGCAGGATCACCTCGCCGGCCGCGTACTGTCGCTCTCGGGAGGCGGCCACCAGCTCCGCGTACTCCCCCTCCGGCAGGGAGGCCAGCGGGGCGAACCGCTTCAACTCCGCGTCGCGCATGGCCGGGAACGCTACTCCCCGGGCAGGCCGTCCGTGGACTGGAAATTGCAGGGCGTAACCCGTAAGGTTGAACGCATGAAGCTGACCCGCCGAGGGTTGCTTGCATCGGCGGCAGCCGGTGCGGGAGCGATGGCCGTCCCGGCCGGGGCGTCGGCATCCGGCTACGGTCAGGATGCGATCCCGTTCTACGGCCGCCATCAGTCTGGCGTGACAACGCCCGTGCAGGCGCATCTGCACTTCGCCAGCTTCGATGTCGAGGCCCGCTCGGCGGCCGGCCTGCGCGATCTGCTGCGGGCCTGGTCGGAGGCGGCCTCGGTGATGTGCAGCGGGCGTCCGGACGGGCATGTGGGCGGGCCGCTGAATGCGCCGCCGACCGACACCGGCGATGCCGACGGCCTGCGGCCGGCCCGGCTGACCGTGACCTTCGGCCTTGGCCCGGGCCTGTTCGACGGCCGCTTCGGGCTGGCGAGCCTGCGCCCGCCGGCGCTGGCCGACCTGCCGGCCTTCTCCACCGATCAGCTCGACCCTGCGATCAGCGGCGGCGACCTGGGCGTGCAGGCCTGCGCCGACGACCCGCAGGTGGCATTCCACGCCGTGCGCATGCTGGCCCGCCTGGGATCCGGCGTGGTCCGCCAGCGATGGGCGCAGGAGGGCTTCTCCAAGACCCCCGGCATGTCGCCGGCCTCGGCGACGGGGCGCAACCTGCTGGGGTTCAAGGACGGCACCAACAACCTGCGCACGTCGGACACGGCCAAGATGCGCTCCAACGTGTGGGTGAATCCCGGCGACGGCCCGGACTGGATGTCGTGGGGCACCTACCTGGTCACCCGCCGCGTTCGAAACCACATCGAGGACTGGGACGCCAGCGACCTGGGCGAGCAGCAGCAGACCATCGGCCGCACCAAGGTGGTTGGGGCTCCGCTCGGCCTGCACCGGGAGTTCGCCCCGGCCGACCCGGCCCTACTGCCGCCCGACTGCCACATCCTGCAGGCCAACCCGCGCACCGCCGGCAGCGACGCGGAGCGCATCCTGCGCCGCGGCTACGGCTTCTCCGACGGCGTGCTGGCAAACGGCGAGCTGGATGCGGGGCTCTTCTTCGCCGCCTTCCAGCGCGACCCGCGCCGCCAGTTCGTGACCATCCAGCGCCGGCTGGCCGCGCACGACCTGCTGAACGAGTACCTGGTGCACACCTCGAGCGCCCTGTTCGCGGTGCCGCCCGGCTGCTGGGCCGGCGGCTACGTGGGCGAAACGCTGCTCGGCTAGCCCGTCACGGTGTGACCTGGGCCAGCTGGCCCACGCCCGCGTCCACCGCCCACAGGTAGCCCTCGCCAGTTGCCAGCGCCGACACCCGGCCGCCGATCACGACGGCGTGGCCGATCTGGTTGCCGGTGACGGCGTCCAGCCGCAGCACCACCCCGCGGCCGGTGCGCGGGCGGGTGGACGCAACCCACACGCTGTCACCGCCGGCAGCCATGTCGCCGCCGCCGGGCGCGGCCGGAAACCGGTGGGTGCGGCGAAGCTGGCCGGTTGACTCCGCGAAGCCGACCGCCGCGCCGTGCACGAACACCCACAGCATCCCCGACACCACCGTCAGCTGGGCCGGGCTCCAGTGCGGCTGGCGGGGCAGCTGGATGGTGCGCACCGGGGCAAGCTTCTTGGCCTGCAGCTGGACGACCGTGTCATGCGCTGCGTCGGCCACCCACACCTGCCCGGCAGCCACCGTGATCGCCGACGGCAGCACCGCCCCCAGCGCGTGCCGATGCACGATCGTTGCCTGGGCCGGATCGATTTGCAACAGCTCGCCGCCGGCCGGTGTCGTCGCCACCGCCCACACCGAGCCGGCCGCAACAACCATCCCGGTGACCGGCCCGCCGGCGTTCAAGGTGTCCCGGGGCTGGCCGGTGGCGGGGTCGATCAGCCACACCTCGTGGGCGCCGGCCAACCACAACCCGCCGTCGCCCACCGCCAGCCTGTAGCGGTCGGTCGAAGGCGGCAGCGGCACCGGCGCGGCGATCGGCTTGCCGGTGGCGGCGTCGATCCGGATCAGCGTCCCGAACAGGTGGCCGGACGGCTGGGCGGCCGCCCACAGCGTGCCGGAGTCGTAGGCGATCGCGGCTGCCGACCCGATCGCCACCTGCCGGGTGACGCAGCCGGCCAGCGGATCGCAGGACAGCGTCGGCCCGGTGGTGCCCGAGCTTCCGGTCGTGGAGGAGGACGGAGGCGGGGTGCTGATGCGCGACGAGCCGGCCACCGCAAGGCCGTTTCCCGACGCGCCGCAGGCCGTTCCCAGCGCGGCGGCCGCGAGCGCCGCCAGCGCGAGCCGGGTCACTCGGCGTGCTCCGCGGTGGGCGCCCGCACGGGCAGCGTGAGGCTTACCTGGGCGCCGCCCTGGGGCCGGTTCCCGAGTCGCAGCTCGCCCCCCAGCACCCTGGCCTGGGCGGCCGCGATGGCCAGCCCCAGGCCGACGCCGCCGCTGCGCGAGTGATCGCCGGTGGAGAACCGCTCGGTGGCCGACGTCAGCATGTCGGGCGTGAACCCGGGGCCTGAGTCCAGCACGTCCACCCGGCCCGGACTGACCAGCATCTCGATCGGCGGCGCGCCGTGCCGGGCGGCGTTGTGCAGCAGGTTGTCCAGCACTCGCTCCACCCGCCTGGGGTCGGTCAGCACCTCGCCCACCTCGCCGTGGGCGATCACCGTCACGCCCTCGTGGCCGGCCGCCACGCTGCGCACGAAGTCCGCCAAGCCCACCCGCCGCAAATCGGCCGTCACCGCCCCGTTCTCCAGCCGCGAGATCTCCAGCAGGTCCTCCACCAGCTCATGCAGGCGGGCCGACCGCTCCTTGACCACCGCCCCGATCTGGTCGTCCTCCAGGAGGCTCGCGGCTGCGATCAGCCCGGTCAGCGGCGTTCGCAGGTCGTGGGCCACGTTGGCGACGAACCGCTGCTCGTGTTCGATCTTGGTCTGCAGCGACTCGGCCATCCTGTCCATGGCCTCGCCCAGCGCGGCCACCTCATCGCGGCCCGATGCCGCCACCCGGGCCTGCATGTCGCCCGCGGTCACCCGCTCGGCCGCAGCCGCCGCCCGCCGCAGGCGGAGCGACAGCCGGCTGGCCAGGGCGAGGCCGATCAGGGCCGCGAAGGCGGTGGCCGCCGCTCCGGCCACCACCAGCGTGCGCTCCAGCGAGCGCAGGGTGGCGGCGTCGGCGCTGTACGACTCGCGTACGAAGATGCCGCGCCGGGCCGTGATGGCCGGCACGCCGGCCCAGATCACCGGCTGGCCGCCCTGGTCGAGCTTGAAGCTGGCGATCCCGCCGTTCGCCACTGCGGCCTTGAGCGCCGGCGGGATGGCGGGGTTGTCGGCATGCGTGGAGCCGGGGGGCAGAATGCTCTGGCGGTCGTAGACGTGGGCGGCTGCCTCCGCCGATTGCACCGCCTTCGAGCGCGCGCGGTCGAGCACGTCCTGGCTGGACAGTTGGTAGACGACCACGCCGATGGCGCCCGACACGGCCGCCGCCAGCAGGGCGAAGGCCAGCACCAGCCGCCAGCGCAGCGATCTCATGAGCGCACCAGCTTGTAGCCGGCGCCGCGCACCGTCTCGATCGCCTCCGCCCCGATCTTGGCTCGAAGTCTGCGCACGTGCATGTCCACCAGCCGCGTGTCGCCCGACCACACGTAGCCCCACACGTCCTCCAGCAGCTTCTCGCGCGAGAGCACGATGCCGGCGTTCTCGGCCAGTTGCAGCAGCAGCCGGTACTCGGTGGGGGTGAGCGAAACCACCAGCCCGGCTCGCCGCACGACCATCCCGTGGGGGTCGATGTCGAGTTCGCCGAAGGTCATGCTGGGGCTGCCGGCCAGCCGCTCCACCCGGCGCAGCACGGCCCGCAGGCGGGCGGCCAGGATGGGCGGCTCAAACGGCTTGGTGACGTAGTCGTCCGCGCCCGCCTCCAAGCCCAGCACGATGTCGATGGGGTCGGATCGGGCCGACAGCATGACGATCGGAACGACGCTCCCGGCCCGGATCTGGCGGCACACGCTGACGCCGTCCAGGCCGGGCAGCATGACGTCCAGCAGCACCAGGTCGGGCGGCTCCTCCCGGAACGCCTCCAGGCCGGCGGCGCCGTCGCCGGCGGTGCGCACGGTGAACCCGTCGCGCTCCAGCGCCAGCTGGGTCATCTCGCGGATGGCGGCGTCGTCCTCCACCAACAGGATCCGGTACACACGACAATCATCGCCGTTACGGCGATGATTGTCAGCCTTCGTTACACAACCGACCCGGTGCCAGGAACCGGTGAGCGGCTCGCTGCGCCCTCAACGCTGGTGGAGATGGAGCAGTTTGGGTGCCAGGTACCGTCGACCGGCTGTGACGATGGTGACCGTCACAGCCGCCCACCGGTACCTGGGACACCGGGTGGTGGTCCCCAGTTAGACCGCGGCGTAAGCGGAGACGGCGCGCTCGCGGGCCCGGGTGGCACGGGCCAGCGTCGGCCGCATGTTCTCCAGGTGCGCGTCGGCGGCGGCATGGCGTGACAGCAGCGACACGTTGAGCTGCGCGATGGTGGCCGCCGACCGGGCCGCCGCCTCGGCCAGGAGGGCGCCGGTGAGCGCGTCGCCCTCCAGGTTTCTGTTTCCGGTCTCGGCGATGTCCGCTGCCAGCGTGGCCACCTCCGAAGCGATCTCCAGCACCTGCATGGGGCAGGCGATGGCGCCCGCCACCGCCGCGTCCAGGTGTGCATGCCGCTCGGGGCCGGGCGCCAGCTGCAGCGCCGCCAGCACCACCGCGTAGGCCTGGCCGTCGGCGTGGGCCAGCGCCGCCACCCGCTCGCGCAGGTCGTGAGCGCGGTCGTGCACGCGCTCCAGTCCTCGGGCCGATGCGAACGACGTGGCCATCTCCACCAGCCCGGCCGCGATGGCGCAGGTGATGGCCGCCGCGGCGCCGCCGCCCGGCGCCGGCGTGCGGGCCGCCAGCTGGTCGAGGAACGCCTGGACGCTCTCGGTCAGATACGGGTCCGAGCCGGCTGCCTCGCCGTTGGCGACGGGGAGGTTAGAAGAGTCCGATCGTCCTGCCATCGCTATCGATATCCACGTTCAGGCCGGCCGGCGTCTTGCCCAGGCCGGGCATCTGCATGATGTCGCCGCACAGCGCGGTCAGGAAGCCGGCTCCGGTGTACGGGCGGATATCGCGCACCGGGATGCGGAATCCGCGGGGCGCGTTCTTGGCGGCAGCGTCGGCCGTGATCGAGTACTGGGTCTTGGCCATGCAGATGGCCAGCCCGCCCAGCCCGTCGCGGGTGAACTGGTCGATCTTCTGCTGCGCAACTGGAAGGAAGTCCACGCCGTCTGCCTGGTAGACGTTCTTCGCGATCTTCTCGATCTTGGTTGCGATCGGGTCGTCATCGGCATAGGTGAACTGGAACTCGCTCGGCTGATCGCAGGCGTCCACGATCGCCTCGGCCATCTCCACGGCGCCGGAGCCGCCCTTGGAGAAGCCCTCGTTGAGCGCCGTCGCATGGGCGCCGAAGCTCGCGCCCTTTTCGGCCACCAGCACGCATTCCTCGTCGGTGTCGCCGGGGAAGCGGTTGACCGCAACCACGCACGGCAGCCCGAAGCGGCGGGCGTTCTCGACGTGGTGGCGCAGGTTCTCGGAGCCCCGCTCGATGGCCGCCATGTTGTCCTGGGCCGAGTTGCGCGGGTCGTCCTCCAGCCCTCCCTGCTCCTTGAGCGCCTTGACGGTGGTCACTATCATCACCGCGCTGGCCCTGATCCCGGCCGCCCGGCAGACGATGTTCATGAACTTCTCCATGCCCAGGTCGGAGCCAAAGCCGGACTCGGTGACCAGGTACTCGCCCATCTTGAGCCCGACCAGGTCGGCCACGATCGAGCTGTTGCCGTGCGCGATGTTGCCGAACGGGCCGATGTGCATGAAGGCCGGCTGGCCCTCCAGGGTCTGGATCAGGTTGGGCTTGAGCGCGTCCTTCAGAAGCACCGTCATGGCGCCCGCGCAGCCGATCTGCTCGGACTTCACCGGCTCGCCCTCGTAGGTGTAGCCGACGGTGATGTCGCCCAGCCGCCGGCGCAGGTCCTGCAGGGAGGTGGCCATGCCCATGATGGCCATGATCTCGGAGGCGGCGGTGATGTCGAAGCCGGTCTCGCGGGGGATGCCGTGCGTGCGTCCGCCCAGGCCCGTGACGATGTTTCGCAGGTGCCGGTCGTTCATGTCGATGGCCCGCCGCCAGGTCACCTGCAGTGGGTCGATGCCCAGCTTGTTGCCGTGGAAGAGGTGCGCGTCGATGAACGCCGCCAGCATGTTGTTGGCGGCTCCAATGGCGTGGAAGTCGCCGGTGAAGTGCAGGTTCAGGTCCTCCATCGGCACCACCTGGGTGAGGCCGCCGCCGGCCGCCCCGCCCTTGATCCCGAACACCGGGCCCAGCGACGGCTCGCGCAGGCATAGCACAGGCCGCTTGCCGATCGCGCCCAGGCCCTGGGTCAGCGACACCGACGAGGTGGTCTTGCCCTCGCCCGACTTGGTCGGGGTGACCGCCGTCACGCACACCACCTTGGCATCGGGGGCGGCCTTCAAGCGGTCGATCGCAGACAGGCTGATCTTGGCCTTGTACTTGCCGTACAGGTCGATCTCGTCCTCTTCCAGGCCGGCCTCGCGGGCGATCTCCATGATCGGTCGGAGGACGGCTTCCTGGGCGATCTCGAGGCTCGACTTCACTGCTGCTCCTTGCGTCGGTGGTTCAGTGGGACACGGCCGCGGCGCCCCGCTCCGAGACCAGTTCGTTCTCGTAGAAGCGCGCCAGCCGGAAGGGGGCGATCAGGTCCGGGGTGCGCTTGGTGGCGGCAAGCTCCGCCATCGTCTTGCCGACGATGGGCGAGGCCTTGAAGCCGTAGGTGCCCCAGCCGGCGTCGATCAGAAATCCCTCCGTCTCAGTCACGCCCATGATCGGCGAATAGTCCGGCGAGACGTCGCACAGGCCGGTCCACTGGCGCAGAATGCGGGCGTTCCCGAGCATCGGCAGCAGCTCGATCATGTGCATCGCCAGGTCCTCGATGAAGCGGAAGGTGCCCTTGCCCGAGTACCCGGAGTAGGGCTCGATCTCCGACCCCATCACGAACTCGCCGCGGTCGGACTGGCTGATGTAGATGTGCAGCGTGCCGGACACGATGATCCGGTGCAGCAGCGGCTTCACCGGCTCGGTCACGCAGGCCTGCAGGATATGGGTGGTGATGGGCAGCGGCACGCCGGCCAGGTCGGCCACCTGGG
Source organism: uncultured Actinomycetes bacterium (assembly GCA_963744065.1). Classification (GTDB taxonomy): domain Bacteria; phylum Actinomycetota; class Thermoleophilia; order Gaiellales; family JAICJC01; genus DASUHT01. The sequence continues at coordinate 365,820 of CAVUSN010000001.1, forward strand.
TCGACCAACCCGACACGCACGACACCACCGTGTCGGCCGCGATGGTGCCGCGGTTGGTGTCCACGCCGGTCACCCTGCCGCCGGACCGGTTGATGGCCGTGACCTGGGTGTAGGGGTGGATCTCCACCCCCAGCTTGGCCGCCTCCTTGGCGTACCCCCACACCACCGCGTCGTGCCGGATGATGCCGCCGGGCGGGTGGTAGAGGGCGGCCAGGATTGGGAAGGTGGGGTGGTCGGAGGTGTCCAGCTGCGGGCACAGCTGCTTGACCTCGTCCGGGTAGACGACGCGCGAGTCGATGCCCAGCAGGCGGTTCACCTCGGCCCGCTCCATCATCGTGTTGACCGACCGGTCGGAGTGCGCCAGCGTCAGGTGGCCCTGCTGCGAGAACATCATGTTGAAGTCGAGGTCCTGGGACAGCGTCTCGTACAGCTTGACGCTGGCCGTGTAGAAGCGCGCGCCCTCCGGGGTCAGGTAGTTGGAGCGGATGATGGTGGTGTTGCGGCCCGACGCGCCGGCCCCGATGTAGCTCTGCTCGAGCACGGCGATGTTGCGCATGCCGTGGTCCTTGGCCAGGTAGTAGGCGGTGGCCATGCCGTGCGCACCGCCGCCGATGACGATCGCGTCGTAGCTCGAGCGCAGTTCGTGGGAACGGAAGTAGCGGTGCTTTCTCAGCAGTCCCAGCATCAGGCCGATACCTCCACGGCGGCCGCCGCGTGGGCCGATACGGGGGTGATGCCGACGGTCTGGCCGGCGTCGAGGATGGCCTCCCAGAAGTACTCCCCGAACTCCCAGCCGACCAGCATCAGCACCTGCTCGCCCTGGTTTACGACCAACGTCGGCACCCGCATCACCGACCCGGCCAGGCAACGGCCGGCGGGGAAGCTGCGCTCGCGCGCGTCCAGGCCCGACGAGCGCATCCACACCTCACGCCAGGCCGGCCCGCCGAGGGCCACGCAGGCCAGCCCGCAGGTGACGTCGATGGCGGCGCCCCCGATCCGCTCGCGGGTCGAAGCCACCGACCCGAACGGGCACACCAGATAGCCGTGGGTGGGGGTTAGCCGGCACAGCCAGACGTCGCCGGCGGCGCGTGCGCCGCCCCGCTCCAAACCGCCGGTCAGCTCGTCCAGTTCGGACGCGCTCGCCCGCAGGTCGAGCTTGCCCAGGTGCGACAGATCGGCGATCCAGGCGTCCCCGCGGTCCGCCTCGTAGGCCGCCACCCGCCAGCCGTCGCGCTCCTCGATGGCGGCTCCGGCCGCCACGTGGGCGTGCTCGATGGGCGAGCGCCGGAGCGGCCGGTGACCGCCGGCCGGCGTAGCGGCCATCGGCGATATGAAGGCGTAGGGGTCGTAGGTCATGAGCGCAGCCTCTCGCCGTCGGGGTCGTAGAACGGGCGGTGGGTGACGGTGGCCGGGATGCGCGCCCCGGAGGGGTCTGAGATGACGATGCCGGCGCCCTCCTCGGCCAGCCCGATGGGCACCCAGGCGATGCCGATGGCCTTGCCCAGCCGGTGCGAGAAGCGCGACGAGGTGATCCGCCCGACCGGGTCGCCGGAGGCCCCGATCACCTGCGTGCCCTCGACCGGCACCTTGCCGTTCTGACCCTCCCAGCCGACCAGCGCCATGCGGTCGCCGCGCCGCTTGTAGAACTCGATCGAGTAGCGCCCGATCCAGTCCGACTCCTTGTCCAGCTTGACGATCCAGGGCATCGCGGCCTCCAGCGGGTTGGACTCCGCGTTGGTGTCCTGGCCGACGATCACGTGCATCTTCTCCAGCCGCAGCACGCGCTGCGGTTCGAGGCCAAAGGCCTGGACCCCGTAGGGCTGGCCAGCTGCCATCAGCGTCTCCCACAGGTACTCGCCGGTGGCAGACGGGTAGTGGATCTCGTAGCCCAGCTCGCCCACGAAGCCGATCCGCAGGATCAGGCAGGGCACGCCGGCGATGGAGGCGTGGCCGGCGCCCAGATACGGGAAGGCCTCGTTGGACAGGTCGAAGTCGGTCAGCGGGGCCAGACACTCGCGGGCCTTCGGCCCGGCCAGGTTGATGGCCGACACGGCGCCGGTCACATTGACGATCTGGCAGTCCATGTTCCACACCGCGTTCCACCAGGTGAACCACTGCTCCATACCGCCGGCGCCCGACGAGGTGGTGGTGACGTAGTACTCGGTTTCCGACAGCCGGGCCACCGTGCCGTCATCCAGGATCGACCCGTCGTCGCCGCACACGATGCCGTAGCGCACCCGGGCCAGCTTCATGTCGCCGAACCGGTTGGGGTAGATGCGCTCCAGAAACTCGGCCGCCTGCGGCCCGCGCACGATCAGCTTGCCCAGCGTGGACACGTCGATCAGGCCCAGTGACTCGTGCACCGCCGCCGCCTCGGCGTCGGCCGACCCGTAGTCGTAGGGCCGCTTCCAGTCGCCCGCCCACAGCATCTTGCCTCCGTGCTCAGCGTGCCAGTGGTGGATGGCCGTGCGCTTGACCGGCTCGTAGCCGCGCCCGGCCAGAAGCGAGAAGCTGGTCGGATTGTGGGGCGGCCGGCCGGTGGTCACGCCCACCCGCTCGGCATCCGGATCCAGGCCCAGCTCGTCGGCCATGACCAGGCCCGAGTTGCGGTGGCACATCTTGCCCTGGCATGGGCCCATGGTGACGGTCGTGTAGCGCTTGGAGAGCTCCAGCGAGCTGAACCCCTCCTTGACCGACTGGCTGACGTCCTTGGTGGTCACGTCCTCGCAGAAACACACGAACTGCTTGCCCTTGGCACTCGCGCAGCGAGCCGGCACGGACGCCGCGGAGCCCGCCGGCTCGCCGGCCACGCGGACGCCTTCGGGCAGCCCGTCGGGCGCGTAGGAGCGGGTAGCGCGGTCGAACCGGATGCCGCCCCCGGCCTGGGTCAGGAGGCCGTGCGGCATGACGCTTCCGCCCGACATGACGACCAGGTCGGCGGCCAGGCTGCGGCGCTCGCCGGCCCGCTCCACAACCACGCCCGTGACCTCCTTGCGGCCCTTTGCCCGCACCGGGGTGAAGCCGCGCAGGTGGGGGATGTCAGCCAGCACCAGGCGCTCGTCGGGATCGCCGTCGCGGGCGTCGGCCACGGCCTCCACCGCCACCCCGGCCGCGGCCAGATCGAGCGCGGCCTGGATGCCGGCGTCGCCGGTGCAGACGACGACGGCCTGCTCGCCGGGGGCGATCCGGTACTGGTTGATCAGTCGCCGGACGCCGCTGCCCAGCATCACGCCGGGCAGGTCGTTGGCCTCGAACACCAGCGGCTGCTCGATCACGCCGGTTGCGATCACGATCTCGCCGGCCCGGAAGCGGTGCATGGTGCGGCCCTGGAACACCGGCACCAGCCGGCCTTCATAGATGCCGCCGGCCCACGCCGGCTGCAGGATGGCGACGCCGGCCTCGCGGGCGGCGGCGGCCAGCTCGGCTGCCTGGGTGGCCGCGGCATGGCCGGACCAGGCCAGGTGTCCGCCCAGCGCCAGGCCCTCGTCGACGAGCGCAGTGTCACGGCCGGCCAGGGCCGCTTCGGTGGCTGCCGCTAGGCCGGACGGGCCCCCGCCCAGCACCAGCGTATCCACGTGCCGGTGCACCTTCTCGAATCGCTCCGTGCGGCGGTGGCGCTCGTCCAGCTTGCCCAGCCCGGCCGCCCCGCGCAGGATCTTCTCGTAGTAGGGCCACGCCCAGCGGGGGCGGATGAAGGTCTTGTAGTAGAAGCCGACCTGCATGCCGAAGCCCGGCGTGGCCCGGCCGACCAGGTGCAGCAGGTCGCGCTCCAGCGACGGCCAGGCGTTCTGGTGGGCGACCCGCATGCCGTCGGCGATGGGGGTGGCGCAGGCCCGCACTGTGGGCTCGCCGTCCACCGCCACCAGGCAGTTGGGGCACTGCCCCGAGCAGCACAGAAGGCCGCGCGGGCGGTGGTACTTGAACGAGCGCGAGAACACCCGCACGCCCTCGGCATACAGGGCCGAGGCGACGGTGTCGCCGGCGTAGCCGGTGACCGGCCCGCCCTGCCAGCTGAAGGTCACCTCGCGCGAGCGGTCGATCAACTCGCCGGCGTACTCGGAGAGTCGGGGCTTAGGCATCCAGCCCCCCAGGCGGCGCGGTGGCGATCACGGTGTTGTCGCGGGTGTCGCGGTCGGCCTGGAACCACTCCCGGCAGCCCGACGAGTGAAACCACCATTCGCGCTGCTGACCGGTCACGTTGCGGCGCATGTACAGATAGCTGAAGAGCGCCCGCTCGTCCTCGGACGAGGTCGGGCGCACGGTCACCTCGCCTCCGTAGGCATATTCGTCCACGGGTCGAAGGCCGCAGTTCGGGCAGGCGAGCAGAAAGGACATGGGTTCAGTTCAGTGGGTTGGGGGTTGGTGGTTGTTGCCGTTGGCCGAGCTCATCGCCCGCATCACCGCCTGGGCGAACGACTCCGGCCGGAAGGCGAAGTCGGTGCCGACCAGCGGGATGCCGGTGATGGCGGAGGCCTCGATGGTCATGGCCCGCAGGTCCTCCGGCTCCAGGTCGAACACGCTGGCCTTGCCGCAGGCGCGGGCGAACATCTGCATCTCCTGGGTCATCGAGTTCAGGAAGCCCTCGACGTGGTCGGCCGCCTCGTCCACCGGCAGCCGCGCGATCAGATCCTCGTCCTGAGTCGTGATGCCGACCGGGCACAGGCCGGTGTGGCAGTGGTGGCAGCAGCCCGGCTCGGTGCCCATGCGGTGGTAGTCCTCGATGTGCACGGGCTTGTTGCAGCCCAGCGCGATCATGGCCGCGGTGCCGATGGACACCGCGTCGGCGCCCAGGGCCAGCGCCTTGGCGGCGTCCACGCCGTTTCGGATGCCGCCCGAGATGATCAGGTTGACGACGCCGTCCAGCTTCATCTCGCGCAGGGCGGCCACAGCCTCCACCAGCCCGGCCAGGGTGGGGATGCCGGTGTGGTCCATGAGCGAGTCGGGTGAGGCGCCGGTGCCGCCCTCCAGGCCGTCGATCACGATCACGTCGGCGCCCGCCTTGCAGGCCAGCTTGACGTCGTCGGAGGTACGGCAGGCACCGATCTTGACGTAGATCGGGATCCGCCCGTCGGTGGCCTCGCGCAGCTCCTCGATCTTGATCTGCAGGTCGTCGGGCCCCACGAAGTCGGGGTGCCGGCACGGCGACCGCTGGTCGACGCCGGGCGGCAGCGTGCGCGCCGCGGCGATGATGGCCGACACCTTGGCGCCCAGCAGTACGCCGCCAGTGCCGGGCTTGGCGCCCTGGCCGATCACGATCTCGGCCGCGTTGGCCATCTGCAGGTGGTGCGGGTCGAAGCCGTAGCGGCTGGGCAGCACCTGGTAGACCAGCTGGTCGGAGGCCTCCCGCTCCAGGTCGAGCATGCCGCCGTCACCGGTGGTGGTGGAGATGCCCATGCGTGTGGCCGCCATGCCCAGCGCCTGCTTGGCGTTGCGCGAGAGCGCCCCGTAGCTCATGCCGGCGATGGTGATCGGCGCGCGCAGCTTGATCGGCTCGGCGCCGTGGCGGGCGCCGATCTCGATGGCCGTGTTGCAGGTCTCCCTGTAGCCCTCGAGCGGCACCCGCGAAAGCGTGCAGGGCACGAAGGTCAGGTCCTGGAAGTGCGGCGTGCGCCGGGTGGTGCCCAGCCCGCGGTTGGTATAGCGGCCCAGTTCGGCCTTGGTCTGGATGTCGTCGATCGTCTCCGGCGACCACACCCACAGCTTCTGGTGCACGTGGCCGTCGGCCCCGCGCGGGACCATGTCGGTCATAGCGCCGCCCTCCACGCGTCGTATTCGTGCTTGGAGAAGTTCCACAGCTTCTTGCCCGCCACCAGCTTGGTGAACCCGACCGAGTCGGCATCGATGCCGTGCGGCTCCAGCTCGCCGCGCAGCAGGGCCAGGTCGTCCTCGAGCAACTCGGCCTCCACGCAGTCGGCGCCCAGCGAGGCGATCGAGCCGCCCACATATACGGTGCCCTCGTACATGGAGTCGCCGATGCCGTCGGCGGCGTCGCCGCACACGATCATGCTGCCGCGCTGCATCATGAAGCCGGACATGTAGCCGACCGAGCCGCCCACCACCACCGTGCCGCCCTTCATCGAGATGCCGGTGCGGGCGCCGGTGTGACCCTCCACGAAGATCCGCCCGCCGCGGATGGTGGCGCCGGCCGAGTTGCCGCCGTTGCCGTGCACGGTGATCGAGCCCGACATCAGATTCTCGCCCACGCTCCAACCGCAATTGTCGCGCACGACGATGTCGGGGCCGTCGCACATACCGCCGCAGTACCAGCCGACCGGGCCGTCGATCACGATCCGAAGCGGAGCCATGACCGCCACCGCCAGGCAGTGGCGGGCACCCGGGTTTCGCAGCTGCACCTCGGCGAGGCCCTCGGCGGCCGCCTGCTTGAGCGCCTGGTTGATCTCGCGCGTGGTGTGGCCCGCGCAGTCGATCTCGGACATCACCGAAGCCACCAGCGCACCTCCCCGGCGCCCAGCTCGCGCGGCCGCAGGACCGGGTCCTGGGTGACCTGGCGAACCGAGACCTCCTCGGAGGCGATCAGCGCCTGCTCCGAGTCCTCGGCGAACAGCAGCGGCTTGAGTGCGAAGCGGTCGCGCGCGCAGCCGATCCCATCGGGGGTGGAGATCAGATAGGCGAAGGTGCCGTCAAGGTCGTACACCGACGCCCGCAGGGCATCCTCCAGGCTGGACCCGCCCTCCAGCTTGTCGGCGATGTAGACGGCGATCACCTCGGAGTCGTTGCCGGTGGCGAACCGGTGGCCCAGGTTTTCGAGCTTGTGCCGCAGCTTGTGGTAGTTGGTGATGTGGCCGTTGTGCACGACCGAGATGTCGGGGAAGGGCCGCGCCCAGAAGGGGTGGGAGTGGGCGACGTCGACCAGCGACTCGGTGGCCATCCGGGTGTGCCCGATGGCGTGGCTGCCCTGGAAGCCGGCGAAGGGGGCGGTGCGCTCGACGTCGCGGGCGTCGCCGACTTCCTTGACGATCTCCATCGATCGGCCGATCGAGAACACTTCGGCGTGGGGCACGGCCTCGACCCGGTCGGTCAGCTCGCCCAGCTCGCCGTCGTAGGTGATGCGGGCGCGCAGGTTGGGCCCGTCCTGCGAGTGCTCGCTCAGGCCGCCGGCCGCGGACAGCGCCTCCAGCACCCGCTGCGGAGTGCCGTGGTTGGCCTCGATGCGGGCCCGCAGCACATAGCTGCCCGGCTGCGGCGGGCCGTACAGGGCGACCCCGGTGGAGTCGGTGCCGCGCCTGGCCATGGGCAGCAGCATGTCGAACATCACGTGCCCGACCGGGCCGGTCCGCTCCGAATCCTTATAGAGGAATCCACACAGCCCGCACATGCGCGCACCTTTCTCGCAGCCGACCCAGATCCTACGTGGAATGGCGGCTTGGGGGCAGTGCCAGGGGGCGAACAATTTCAACAAGCCCCTATGTGCAGAATCACCATCAGCCGGGTGTCCCAGGTTCCGGTGGGCGGCCGTTGCGCCCTCAGCGCGGCTGGCGATGGAGCAGTTTGGGTGCCAGGAGGTGGTCCCTCAATGAACGTCTGCTGCGGCTGGTCTGCGGGCACGCTGGCTGCGTCCCACGCGGCGTGCGGTGCTCAACGTGGTGAAACCACGCCTGCGCTCCGCTCGCCGCTCGATCCTTGCCAGCGTGCCCGCATCCTGCGCCTCGTGACGACGTCATTAAGGAACCACCTCCAGGTACCGTCGACCGGCCGGGACGATGGTGATCGTCACGGCCGCCCACCGGTACCTGGAGCCGGGTATTTCTAGAACAGGGTCAGGTACCGGGTGACCTCCCACGGCGTGACCTGCTCGTGGTAGGCCTTCCACTCGTCCTGCTTGGTCTTGACGTAGTAGTCGACGTAGTCCTCGGTGCCGGTGTTGCCCAGCGCCGTCCGGATCACAGTGTCCTTCGCCAGGTTGCGGGTGGCGTCCAGCAGGTTGGCCGGCAGCAGCTCGATCTTGCGCCGCTTGAGCTCCTTTTCGGACAGCTCGTACAGGTTGTCGTCGTTATGCGGCCCGGGATCCATCTCGTGCTCGATCCCGTCCAGCCCGGCGGCCAGGATGACCGCAGCGGCCAGGTACGGATTGCACGAGCCGTCCACCGTGCGGTCCTCGATGTGGCCGCCCGGCAGCCGCAGCATCTGCGTGCGGTTGTTGGCCCCGTGGGTGATGAAGATGGGCGACCAGGTGGCGCCCGAGGTGGGCGTGCCGGCCGTTGTGGTCAGCCGCTTGTAGCTGTTGACGGTGGGCGCGGTGACGGCGATGTAGGCCTTGGCGTGCTTCAACAGCCCGCCGGTGAACTGGTAGGCCAGCTTGGACAGGCCGAGGCCGTTGGGGTCGGAGGCGTCGGCGAACAGGTCGCGGGTGCCGCTCTCGTCCCACAGGCTCATGTGGAAGTGGCCGCCGTTGCCGGTCAGGTGGGAGAACGGCTTGGGCATGAAGGTGGCCAGCATGCCCTCGGCCTGGGCCATGGCGTGCACCATGTAGCGGAAGAAGATCGCCCGGTCGCAGGTGGTGAGCGCGTCTGCGAACTCGAAGTTGGACTCGAACTGGCCGTTCGCGTCCTCGTGGTCGTTGGCGTAGCTGCCCCAGCCCAGCTGGTTCACGTAGGTCGAGAGCCGGCTCAGGAACTCATAGTGGCGGGTCAGGCCCTTCATGTCGTAGCAGGGCTGATCCAGCCGGTCGAGCGGGTCGGCCAGCTCGATGCCGCCGTCGGCCGTCTCCCGGAGCAGGAAGAACTCCAGCTCCATGCCGATCTTGAACGTGTAGCCGAGCTTCTTGGCCCGCTCCAACTGACGGCGCAGGATGGTGCGTGGGCAGTACGGCCACTCCTCGCCCAGCACCGTGATGTCGCACGCGAAGCGGGCCAGGTTGGACTTGAACGGCACCGGCGTGTAGCTGGCCAGGTCGGGGATGGCCATCATGTCCGGCGACGCCGGGGTCTGCCCGATCGGCCCGGCGGCGAAGCCCGCGAACCCCGCGCCGTCGGTCACCAGGCTCTCGTAGTTGGACATCGGCACCAGCTTCGCCGACGGCTTCCCGTTCATGTCAACGAACTGGGCGAAGATGAACTCGATGCCGTCCTCTTCCGCCTTCCTGCGGATCGTGTCTGCCAGCGGTCGGGCACTCACCGTTGCCATACCTCCATCTCCTTGGCCGGGGTTTCGCGCAGACACTCCCATGAACTGGCGCGAATTACCACTCCCAACCAAAGATGGGTGGTTCGCGCCAGACCGCGCCGGGAGCGGCTAGCTAGCCGGGCCGGCCCAGCGCATGCTCGAGCCGCAGCAGCTTGAGCTCAATTTCGATCATCAGCCAGTCCTCGTTGGCGACGTCCAGGCCGGTCAGGTCCTGGATCCGGCGCAGCCGCTGGCGCAGCGTGTTGGGGTGCACGTACAGGGTCTGGGCGGCGGCGGCGATGTTGCCGCGGCGCTTGAGAAACTCCTCCAGCGTGTACAGGAGCTGCGACCGGTGGCGCTCGTCGTAGGCCACCAGCTTCTTCAGCGCGTCGCCGCGGGGGTCGCGCACGCGCCCCTCCTGGCTCACCCGCAGCAGGTACTTGTAGGCGCCCAGGTCGTCGAAGCTGATCACCCCGGGCCGGGAGCTGACCACGGCGGCGGCCGCCACCGCGTGCTCTGCCTCCTCGAAGCCGGTGGTGAAGGCGGCCGGGCCCTCGCATCGCTGCGACAGGCCGATGGCCAGCGGGTGCTTGCCGTTCAGGCTCGCGTGCAGGTCGCGCAGGCGGGCGACGGCGGCCCGCTCGTCGCCCGAGCCCAGGTGCAGCAGGCCGCGCACGGCGGCGTCGCGGCGGTCGAACAGCGACCCCGGGAAGGCCCGCGCGGCTCCCGTCTCCAGCATGTCCGCCACCTCGTCCCAGCTGCGCTCGGCCGGGCCGGGGCGGGGCACCGCCTGCAGCACCAGGTGCGGGCGGGAGAGATCCGTGCCCAGCGCCTGCGCGCGCTCCTGCAGCTCGCCTGGCGAGGCGTTGGCGTGGGCCAGGTCCTCCAACAGGTCCTTGATCGCGTTTCGCTCTTCCAGCCGCTGGATCAGGTCGACCTTCTTGATCGCCACGGCCGTCTGGCCGGCCACCGAGGCCGCGATCTCCCGCTCCTCCGCATCCATCCAGCCGCCGCGGGGCACACGCAGGGCCAGGAACCCGACCAGCTCGTCGGCCGCCACCAGCGACAGCACCACGGCCGAGCCTTCCGTGCCCGGGCCCCACAGGGTGGCGGCCAGGCGGGCGCCGGCGCCCGTCCGGCGGGCCAGTTCGACGCCCAGCTCCTGCGCCGACAGCGGCCGGTGCGGCGCCGCTTCCGGCGGCCAGGCGCTGCACAGCATGTCGGCGCCGCCGCCGGGGTCGAGCACATACAGCTGACAGGCGTCCACCGACAGCAGCTTGTGGGCGCGCTTGGCCACCGCCGGCAGCAGATCCTCGAGGGTGGCGGCCGCGGCCACCGCCCGGGCCAGGTCGGCCAGCCCCTCGGCCAGCGCCAGCCGGCGGCGGGTGCCCTGGTACAGACGCGCGTTTTCGATCGCTCCGGCCACCAGGCTGGCCGAGTGCATGAGGAAGTCGGAGTCGGCCCGCGTGAACTCCTTGGGCGCCTCGGCGTGCAGCGCGATCACCCCGATCACCTGGCCCGACTTGTCGGCCAGCGGCACCGCCACCAGCGACTGGTACTTCTCCTCCTCGGCCTCCGGCACCACCTTGACCCGCGGATCTTCCAGCGCCCCCTCGGGCAGGAAGACCGGCTGATTGTGCTCGGCCACCCAGCCGGCCAGGCCCTCGCCGGGCTGGAAGCGCAGCCGGCCGACCAGCGACGTATACGGCTCCGAGACCGCCCGCAGCACCAGCGAGCCGTCGCTGGGCTCGACGAAGTAGACGAAGCAGGCGTGGCAGTCGATAGCCTCGGAGATCACCTCCACGATCGCCCGCAGCACCTGGTCGAGGTCGAGCGTCGACGACACGGTCTTGATGATCCGGTACAGGTAGTGGCCGTCGGCGGCCGCGCCGACGCCGCGCGGAGGGTCAGCCGGGCCCCGCGTCGGTGTGTGCGAAGCGGACATATACAGATGGTACAGGCGTCGGGTCCAACAACATGACTTGAGTACCACATCGTCTGGGTCCCCGGACATCCCTGGCGGGATCGCGGCCCCTGCGCGGCGGCTGGCGTGTGTGGGGGAGCCATCGCCGCCCGGCGGGGGACATGGAGGAGCCTCCATAGACCCGCCGCGTCCGGCGGGATTAGGATGTCCGAGGGCGCGTCTAGGCGCGGCTCACCCCTGGCGTGCTTCGAACGAGAGGAGTCCCGTATGGCTACGGTCGCTGAGTCCGCCATGAACGGGCTTGACCCGATGTTTCAACCCGACTGGTTTCTGACGGATGAGCAGCGCGGGCTGCTCGAGCGGCTGAAGCAGATCTGCGAGGAGACCATCCGCCCGATGGCGGATGAGAACGACCGCAACCTGCGGTTCCCGCGCAAGAGCCTGGAGGCGCTGGGGCCGGACGGGTTCCTGGGCCTGATGCTGCCCAAGGAGTGGGGCGGCCTGGGCCAGAACCACGTCATGTACGCCAACGTGACCGAGACCATCGCCCGCTACGGCGACGCCTCCTGTGCCATGTGCTACGTCATGCACATCGGGGCGGTGGAGGCGCTCAAGCTGCGCGCCACCCCCTACCTGATCGACAAGTACCTGAAGAAGGTGCGCGAGGGATTGATCGGGACGCTCAGCTACTCCGACCCCGAGACCGGCTCGCACTTCTGGTACCCGATCGCCTCCGGCGCCCGCAAGGTGGACGGCGGCTACGAGGTGCTGAAGAAGGCCTCCTGGACGACCTCGGCCGGCTTCGCCGACTTCTACGTGCTGCAGACCACCTCGCCCGACTACAACGGCGACTACTCCAACCTGTCGGTGTTCGTGGTCGAGAAGGATGAGATCGAGGCCAACCCGCAGGCCTGGGACGCCATGGGCCTGCGCGGCAACCAGTCCGGCACACTGCTTCTGGACTGGAAGTTCGTACCGTCCGACCAACTGGTCGGCGAGATCGGCGACGGCGCCTTCTCCAACGACGAGTCGGTCGATCCCAACTTCCTGATCGGCTCCTCGGGCACCTGGAACGGCATCTCGCTGGGTGCCATCGACATTGCCGTCCGGCACACAACCCGCAAGACGCATAAGGACGTGGGCCTGCGGGTGTGCGACTACCCGACCATCCAGGACGCCGTCGGCGAGGCGATCATGGACACCAACGCCTCGCGGGTGCTGACCCGCAGCGTGGCCCACGCGCTGGACCTGGTGACCGACGGCTCGCAGGCCAAGATCACCGATGAACTGGCCCGCGGCAACTACCTGCCGTGGTTGTGGCAGATCAAGTTCGTCGCCGCCAAGAACGTGGCCCACGTGGTGGACAAGATGCTGCACTGCTGCGGCGGCACCGGCTTCAAGCGCGAGCCGCTGCAGCTGGAGCGCTACCTGCGTGACGGCAAGGCCGGCTGGGTGATGGGGCCGACCAACGAGGTGCTGCGCCAGTTCGTCGGCAAGACGGCGCTTCTGGGCATCGAGTCGCTGGACTACTGGAACGTGTCGCTGAACGAGCGCGCGCTCCAGAACGAGCTCAAGAAGATGAGCGCCGATCAGAAGAAGGAGCTGGCCGAGCGGCTGCTGGCCGAGGCCGGCGCCGCCGACAACGGCGGCTGAGCTTCGCCGGGCGGGGGCCATCGCGGCCCCCGCCCGCCTTCACTCCGGCGGGCGGCGGACGATTGTCACGGGTGCTGGTCACCACCCGTCGAAGGAGTTCCCCATGCCCGAGTCGCTGCACGTCCTGGTCGTTCAGGTTGGCGGCGTGCCGTGGGCGATTCCCATGGACAGCGTCGAGCAGGCCTTCGAGCTCTCCCGCCACACCATCCACGACCTGCCCGGGTCGCGGCTGGTGGTGTTCCGCGGCGATGCCCTGGAGGTGATCGACACCGCTGCCCGGCTGGGGGTGGCCGCCGATGGTGAGACGACCGCGGCCGCCATCGTGTGGGCCGGCGCCCGCCGGCGGGCGTTCGGGGTGGAACGGCTGATCGGTCAGATGTGGCTGGAGTGCTCGTCGATGCCGGCCGCAGCCCGCGGCCAGGTCACCTCGGGGGTTGTGCTGATGCCGTCCGGCGAGGTGGTGCCGGTGATCGAGCCGGGCGTGGTGTCAGGGGCATGGGCGTCCGACGCCGACGCCGGATCGCAGTTTTCGGAGATGCAGCGAAGCGCGCTGCTCGAGATCTCCAACATCGGCTCCGGGCACGCCGCGACGGCGCTCTCGGAGCTCCTGGGAAAGCCGGTTGAGATCGCCTACGCCGAGGCCCTGCTGACCACGGTTGCGGCCGCCGCCGACCGCATCGGCTCCTCGGTCTCGGCCTCCGCAGTGGTGGACACACCGCTGGCCGGAGGAGGCGGCAAGGTGCTGCTGATCTTCCCCGACGGTGCCGGCGCGCAGCTGTGCCAGCTGCTGGGCACCGACCTGAGCGATGAGATGGGCCGCTCCACACTGTGCGAGGTGGGCAACATCCTGGCCGCGTCCTACCTGAACGCGATCGTGGACATGACCGGCATGGAGCTGGCGCCCGACCAGCCGACGGTGGACGTCGACTTGCTGGGCACGCTGGTCGCCCGCAGCCTGGCCGGCTCCGACCCCAACGATCCCACCGTGCTGATGCGCTCGGTGATGACGATCGAGTCGTCGGACGCCCGCTTCGCCTTCCTCTTTTGTGCCGCAACTGGAGGCGGTCGAGCGGTTGCTCGGCCACCTCGGCGTCGCCGCCTAAGGGGCATCGGGGGCCAGGCCCGAGGCCTGGCCCCCGAGTCAACGGCTACTCGCTACCGGGGGGCGTGCTGATCGCCGCCGGCGCGGCGTCCGGGATCCGCCACTGGAACGGCCGCTTGTCCTGCACGATCACGCGGTAGACGTACAGCACCAGCGAGATGCCGAGCACCAGCAGGCCGATCCACAGCGTCTTGTGGCCCTGGGTGCCGTAGGCCAGGCCGGCGTACCAGGCGCCGATTATCAGCAGCACCAGGTCGAACACGACCAGCACCGCGGCTGCCATCACCCAGAACTGATTGACCTTGATCGGGCGGGCCAGGTCGGGCCGGTCGCGGCGCAGGAGCAGGAAGCCCGACATCGCCATCACGTGGCAGAACACGTAGCCCAGGTTGGAGAAGATCAGGATCTGCAGACCGCCGGACGCGTCCGATGCGAAGGTCAGCAGCAGCAGGATGTTCAGCACCGCGTCCAGGGTCATGGCGTTGGCCGGCACGTGCTTTCGGTTCAGCTTGCCCAGCCAGCGGATGGTCATGTCGTCCTGGGCGATCCCGTACAGCGCTCTCGAGCCGTCCGCGGTGGCCGTGTTCATGGCCAGCACCACCCCCGCGCACAGCAGCAGGACGGCTATCCCGGTGCCGCCTCCGATGATGGCGTGGAAGGTGCTGGCGTAGAACGACACGGTGTTGTTGGACTGTGTAGCCGTGCCGAAGGTCAGATGCTGGTCGCCGAACGAGCCGACGGCGCCCAGCGGCAGCAGGCCGTACACGATCACACCGAAGATGGCCGCCGTGCGCAGCGCCATCGGCGTGTCCCGGGTCGGCTCGTGGTACTCAGGCGCGAAGGTGGCGCAGCACTCCATGCCGTAAGACGACCAGCACATCGCGTACAGCCACACGATCACGAGCTTTATCCCCGTGTCGCCGGTGGTCGACCCCCAGTTGATGTGGCTGTGCAGGTTGGAGGTGTGGAAGTCGCCGGTCACGTAGGGCAGGAACATGAACACGGCCAGCGGGATCAGAAGCAGCGCGCCGGTCACGTAGCCCACCCACACGGCCGGCCGCATGCCGGACACGTTGAACGCCCAGATGACCAGGATGACGCAGATGGTCAGCGCGATCGGGAAGTTGAAGTAGAGCGGGATCTCGCCGCCCAGGATGTGGCCGCTGTGGTTCCACGAGCTGCCGGCGGCGGCCGACGAGGTGTAGAACTGGGCCTGGACGAGGAAGCCGACAACGACGCCGGTGGCCGACAGCACCACCGACCAACCGATCCAGTAGCCGAACGCGGCCAGCGGTCCGACCAGCGACAGATACCGCTTCCAGGCCTCGTGGGCGTAGATGGCGATGCCGCCGGACAGCTTGGGGAAGGCCGCCGCGAGCTCTGAGTAGATGTAGTTGTGCAGCGCGCCGATGATCACCGACGCCGTCCACAGGATCACCGCTCCCCAACCGCCGAGGCTGAGGGCCGAGCCGCCCAGACCGGTGATCAGGAAGCTCGGGTTGGCCAGCGCGACGACAAAGCCGTCGAACCAGCTGATCGTCTTCAGGAGCTCTCGCTCCTCGACTCGGGCAGTCGCCATGCGCTCCTCCGGAAAAGGACGTACGGGGGGAAAGAGGCTGTTAGGAAACCGGATTCGCGCTTCCAGGTCAAGATCTTTTTCACACACGGAATCCCGACCCTTGCGTGAGTCCGCACACATCCGCGAAGATAGGCCGGTGAAGGCGCCCCCGATCTCGCTCAAATGTGATTGCGGCGCCGAGGCCAGCATCGCCTATGGCGAGCGCTGGGAGTGCCCGGACTGCGGCCGCAGCTACGACACCCGCGACATCCCCGAGCACGAGTACCGAGAGCTTGAAGGGCTGTCCCGCCGCTACCGCATGGCCGGCTGGGTGCTGGTCTCGCTGATAGCTGGGCTGACCCTGTTCCTGGCCCTGTTCGGTCTGCCGTTCCAGGTGTTCGTGGCCCTGCCCATGATCCTGCTTGTGTGGTTCGTGTACGTGCGCCCGCTGCTGCGCCGCCGGTACACGCGCCGGCTGGGCGAGCTGACCGCGACCTGGGAACTGCACGGGCAGGCCCGGCCATGAAGCTGCGCGGCTCGATGGCGGTCGAACGGCCGCCAGCCGGCATCGTCGGGCGGGGCGGCGGTGGGCCGGTGGTGCTGGCCACGCTGGCGGTGCCGTTCGACATGGACGCGGCCCGGGTGGCGGTGCAGGCGGCGCTGGAGACCAACGTCAAGCTGATCGTGCTGGACGCGGTCGAGCGGCCCTGGTGGCCGCAGGCCCTGACCACCCGTTATGCCGATCTGGAGGAGGCCGAGGACCGCGACCAGATCAGCCGCTTCGCCTGCCAGGTGGCGGCGCTGGGGCTGGAGGTGGAGCACCTGCGGGTGCCCAGCCCCAAGCCGGTGGAGGCGCTCTTGGAGGTGGTGGCCGAGCGGCGGGCGGGCCTGCTGGTGCTGGGCCCCGACCGCTCGCGCTTCAAGCCCCGCCGCTTCGCCCGCATGGCCCGCCGCGTGCGCAAGCGCGCGTCGTGCCTGCTGTGGGTCGCGGGCGAGGGCCCTTAGAACCCGTTTCAGAATGAGGTTCTGTTGCGGCTGGTCCGCGGCGGCTGCGGGTGCGTCCCACGCGGCGTGCGGTGCTCAACGTGGCCTCCGGCCACGCCTGCGCTCCGCTCGCCGCTCGATCCTTCCCGCAACCACCGCGCCCTGCGCCTCACGACGAACCTCATTCTGAAACGGGTTCTTAGAAGCTCTAACAAAATGCCTCGCGGCGCCTGGCAGCGTCGCGCTGGCGCATGGAGCCACGGCGCGGCTTGCCCAGATTACCTCCGGATATGCGCTGCGCCGCGCCGCGACACCCTGCTGGCGCGCCGCTCGCCAGCCATCCACGATTCATTCCGTTAGAGCTTCTTAGGCCGCCGGCTCTTCCAGCTCCAGCGCGCTCTGCCGCTCCAGCCACTTGACGAACTCGGCGGCCGGCAGCGGCTCTGAGATCAGGTAGCCCTGGGCCAGGTCGCAGCCCATGGCCTCCAGCCGTGACCACACCTCCTGCGTCTCCACCCCCTCCGCCACCACCCGCAACCCCAGGTTGTGGGCCAGGTCGATGGTGGACTGCACGATCACCACGTCGCCCTCGTCCTCGCTCATGCCCAGCACGAACGACTTGTCGATCTTGAGGTCGTTGACCGGCAGCCGCTTCAGATAGCCCAGCGACGAGTAGCCCGAGCCGAAGTCGTCGATCGCCACCAAGACGCCCATCTCGCGCAGCCGGGCGACCACGCCGCGGGCCCGCATGGGGTCGGCCATGATCACGCTCTCGGTGATCTCCAGCTCCAGCCGCGAGGCCGGCACCCGCCACTGCTCCAGCAGCCGGGCGACGTCCTCGGGCAGCTGCACGTCGATCAGGTCGCGGGTGGACAGGTTGACCGACACCGTCAGCTCCAGGTCGGCGTCCATCCATCGCCGGCACTCGCGCACCGCAGTCTCCACCGCGAACATGGTGATGGTGCGGATCAGGCCGCTGCGCTCGGCCATGGGGATGAAGCGGTCGGGCATGATCATGCCGTGCTTCTTGTGGTGCCAGCGCATCAGCGCCTCGGCGCCCGTGATGCGGCCGGTGCGCAGCTCCAGCTTGGGCTGGTAATGCAGCACCAGCTCGCGGTTTGCCACCGCGTCGCGCAACTCGCCGGCCAGCTTCAGGCGGGCGGCGTCGGTGTCGTCGGCGCTGGGCTCGTACACCTCGTAGCCGGTTCGCCTGCCCTTGGCCAGGTACATGGCCACGTCGGCCCGCTGCATCAGCTGCTCGAAGGTCGAGCAGTGCAGCGGACACAGCACGATCCCGATCGAGGCCTCCACGTCCAGCGTCAGCCCCTGCAGGGCGAACGGCTGCTCGAGCGCCTTGACGGCCCTCCGCGCCACCTTGACCGCCGCCTCCACGCCCTGCACGTTGGGCAGCAGCATGGCGAACTCGTCGCCGCCCAGCCGGGCAACCGTGTCGCCGGCTCGAAGCACCTTGCGCAGGCGCGGGCCCACCTCGCGCAGCAGCAGGTCGCCGGAGTGGTGGCCGAGCGTGTCGTTGATCTCCTTGAAGCGGTCGAGGTCGATCAGCAGCAGCGCGGTCTGGTGGCGCTCGCCGCCGGCAATGATCGCCTCATGTGCGCGGTCGCGCAGCAGGGTGCGGTTGGGCAGGCCGGTGAGCGGGTCGTGCAGCGACTCGTGCTCGGCCCGGCGGGCGTGCTTGCGCAGTTCCTCGGCGTGGTCTCGCAGCCGCCGCGATGCGCTGGCCACGATCCGAAAGACGATCGCATACAGCAGCGAGAGCCCGACCACGAGCACCGTGTACAGGCGCCGGGTGTCGCCGGCGATGGCCGCCGCCACGGGGCCGTCCGGCACGTACACCTCGAACGCGCCGACCGGCTTGGAGGAGCCGGCCAGGCGGATCGGGATGTACACCTCGAGCAGGCTGCCGAAGTGGTTTAGGAGCTTCTGCGTCTCCCGCTCGGTGGTCAGCTGGTCGGACGCGTTCAGCAGCTCGTGGGCCACATGTCCGTGCAGGGCAGCCACCAGCTCATCGGAGGGTGGCCCGACCGGACCGTGTCCGACCAGCGCCTTGTCGTCCGAATAGATGACGCGCAGCTTGCTGTTCCAGATCTGGATGCGGGCGATGTCGCCGCCGCCGGCCGCCTTGTCCTTGACCGCGTGGTCGAGCGCCTTCACCTGCCGGTGCGGCAGGTTGGTGCGCAGGTAGCGGCGGTTCAGGTGGGGGGTGATGCCCAGCCGCATGGCCAGTTCCACCGCGCTCACGGTGCTGTCAACGCTGCGTTCGCGGATCTGCTGACTCAGGTACTGGCCCAGCACAAGGCCGAGCAGCACGATGGGCACAGCGCTCGCGATCGCGAATTTGCCAAGCAAGCCCAGGCGAGGGCCGTGGCGGGGGATGAGACGCAGGGGACGATCTCCTTGCAAGGACGGGTATGACAGAAATCGACCAGAAGGGCGAACTGCTTGATACCAATCAGTTGCCGATTTCGCAGCCGGCTACCAGCCGCCGGCGATCCCGATCACACGCCCCTGCGGCACCAGGGCGTCCTCGTCCAGGCCGCCGAACGCGCCCCGGTGGAAGATCAACGGCTCCCCGCCCGATCCCTCGAAGTCGACAACCTCGCCCACAACCAGCTCGTGATCGCCGGCGGTGTACAGGTGCACCACCTCGCAGCGCAGGATGGCCAGCGAGTGGCGGACGACCACGTAGCCGGCCGGATCCAACACCGTGTGCTCGGCTGCGAAGGGTGCGCCCGGCTTGGCGAAGGCAAGCGCCACGTCGCGCTGGCGGCGGGCCAGGATGTTGACCGCGTAGCGCTGCGACTGCCGCACCCGTTCGAGCGTGCGGGTGCCGTGGGCCAGCGACACCAGCACCATCAGCGGGTCGAGCGATACCGAGGTGAACGAGTTCAGGGTCATGCCCGCCATCGAGTCGCCGAAGCGCGAGGTGACTACGGTGACGCCGGTCGCGAACGCCCCCACCACGTCGCGAAAGTCGATCCGAAGCGAGTGATCCGTACCCGTGTGCACCCCCCGAGCATAACCCGCGGCCGGCCGGCCTCCAGGGCCGTGCATTGCCCAGCCGGCAACGCCATGGCACAATCTGCCGATGCCACCCACCGGACGACCGGCCGAGCGGCGGCTGGCAGCGGTTGAGCGGGCGCTGCGCATCCTGGACGCGTTCACCCAACTCCCCGGTGACGCGGGCACCAACGAGCTGGCCCGGCTGACCGGCATCAACGCCTCCACCGTCTCCCGCACGCTGTCCACCATGGTCGATGCCGGGTACGTCGTGCACCTGCCTGACAGCGGCCGCTACCGGCTGGGACCGCACCTGCTGCGGCTGGCCAACCACGCCCTGTCGTCGCTCGACCTGCGCGGGCAGGCCCGCCCGCATCTGACTGTCCTGGAGGCGGCCACCGGCGAGACCGCCACCCTGTCGCTGCCCGGCGACCCGGATGCGATCACGGTCGACTTCGTGACCAGCCGATCGTCTGTTGCCAGCGTGGCTCGGGTGGGCCGGCCCAGCGTCGCCCACGCCACGGCCACCGGCAAGGTCATGCTGGCCTTCGCCGGGCCCGCGCCCGAACGGCCGCTGGAGCGGTACACGGAGCACACCGTGGTCGACCCCGGTGCGCTGGCGCGCGAGGTGGCCCAGGTGCGCCGGCAGGGCTGGGCGCGGGCGATCGGCGAGCGCGAGCCGGACCTGAACGCGGTGGCCGCCCCGGCCTTCGGGGTGCGCGGCGAACTGGTCGCCATCCTCGGCCTGCAAGGCCCGGCCGGGCGCTTCGATCGGGCCGCCCAAGACGCCGCCGTGCCGGCCCTGCTGGAGCACGCCCGGGCGTTGTCGGCGGAGCTTGGAGGTGCTACGATGGGTGAAATGGACACGCCATTGCCGCACGGGAAATAAGGAGCCTCGATCAGATGACACTCCCCTCGCATGTCAAGTACCTGGTGATCGGCGCCGGGGTGCATGGCCTCTCCACCGCCTGGCACCTATGTCAGGAACAGCGCGCCCAGGGGCAGGAGCCGGACGTGCTGATCGTGGACAAGACCGGTGTCGGCGCGGGCGCGTCGGGGATCGCCTGCGGAGTCGTGCGCAACAACTACTACCAGCCGGCCATGAGCGAGTTGATGGCCGCGAACGTCGAGGTTTGGGAGCAGGATCCGGAGGCGTTCTCCTACCACCCGGTCGGCTATCTGGCGCTGGGCGCCGAGCGCCAGATCGGCGACCTGTCGGAGGTGCACGAGCGGCAGACCCGGATCGGCTACCCGTCCGACCTGATCGTGGGCGAGGCCGAGGTGCGCGAGTACATGCTGCAGATGTTCCCGGACTGGCGGGCGCAGGGCGTGCACGTGTGCCTGCATGAGCACAAGGGCGGCTTCGCCAACAACATGGCCTCCATGCACGGACTGGCCGGCAAGGCCCGGTCTGCCGGCGCCCGGCTGGCCGACGGCGTGCGGGTGACCGGCTTTGAGTCCGACAACTCGGGCGCGGTGACGACGGTGCACACCGACCAGGGCGACATCCGGGCCGAGCAGGTGATCGTGGCGGTCGGGCCGTGGGTGGAGCAGGTGTGGACGATGCTCGGCCTGCCCAACTCGATCGACGTGCGCACGCCCTCCGGCGATGTGCACGCAGACCAGCACATGTGGACGTACTGGTATCTGCAGGAGGGCGAGATCGAGGTCGACCCCAACCTGCTCTCGCTGCCCGACGGCTCGATGCCGCCGGTTCTGCATGTCGACTCGGACGCGCCGCTTCATGCCGACGACGGCACGCTGATCACCGACGAGTTCTGGGGCAACTACTTCAAGCAGGATCTGAACGGCGTGCAGGGCGGGGCGGCGCCGGTGGTGGTCGGGCACGAGTTCGACGTCGACCCGTACCCGACGGCGTCGGTGGAGTCGTCCTTCGCCGACATGTGGTGCGCATCGCTCTCGCACTGCATGAAGCGGTTCGAGGGCAAGCGCGCCACCTACCGCAACGTGCGCTCGGGCGGGGTCGGCTGCTTCACGGTGGACAGCTTTCCGGTGTTCGACTACATGCGGCCGAATGTGTACGTGATCGCCGACTCAAACCACGGTTACAAGATGATCGGGGTTGGCCGCGAGGTGGCCCGGGTGGTGACCGGCGGGCACTCCAGCCTGCTCTACCCGTTCCGGTACGAGCGGTTCGCAACCGGCGATCTGCACCCGGTGTCGAACAGCCCCTACCCCTGGAGCTGAGCTAAGAGGCCGGTGCCAGGCACGTGCCTGACAGGCACCGGCCTTTCCCTGCTCACTCCGCCGCCGGCGGCCGCCGCCGGTAGGCGGCGTACACCATCAGCGTGCAGGCAAGTGCCGCGCCCACCGCGGCCCGGCTCGCGCCGACCACGACGCCGGTGATCGGGGCAGCGGCTGCGCCGGCCACTGCGGCCGGTGTGGGCGCCCGGGTGGCCGCGGCCAGCACCGCGGCCACCGCCAGCCCGGCCACCGCCAGCCGCCAGTCCAGAACAGCCAGTGCGCCGAGGCCGGTGGCCAGCCCGCGGCCGCCGCGCAGCCGCAGCTGGGCCGGGAACACGTGCCCGGCCACCACCCCGATGGCCGCAGCGCCGCGCACCCTGGCCGAGCCGCCGGCCGCGTCCGCCAGACCGACCGCGGCCGCGCCCTTGGCGATGTCGAAGCTAAGCGCGACCACGGCAACTCGCCGGCCGACCACCCGGGCCACGTTGCGGGCGCCGGTGGAGCCGGTGCCCTGCTCGCGCAGGTCGGCGCCGGTGCGTCGGGCCAGCACGTAGCCCAGGCTGACACAGCCGATCGCGTATGCGACTAGGACAACTGCCAGAGAACCGGGGTCAGGCACTGTCACATTGTCTGTGACAGTGCCTGACCCCGCAGTGGTCGGCTAGTGCAGCGGTGGTTCCCAGCCCTCGAGCACCGGCGGCTTCCAGTCGGCGCCGGCGGTGGGTGAGCCCTCCACCCACGGCCCCAGCGTGGGCTGCGGGAACTTGCAGTGCTGGGCCTTGAGCAGGATGCCGTAGGAGTTGCCGGAGGTCAGGTGCTTGATCAGCACCTTGCGGGCGATCTCGTTTCGCGCCCCTGCGGGATCGCGAAGTAGATCTTCAGGAACGAGTTGGAGTAGCGGTCGAACACGGCCGGCACCCCGTCCTCGGACAAGAGCTCCACGTCCTCCAGCCAGTTGATGTCCTTGCCGGGGGTGGCCGCGTCCAGGTCGACGTCGTCGATCAGGCTCATGTCCTCCTGATAGGGAAAGCGGCGGCCGGCCAGGTACTCGGCGTCGATGGTGGTGTGCTTCTCGGGTTCTTTGACGCTCATCGGTCAGTCTCCCGTCGCGTGCAGGGGATGGTCCTGGTGGCCGAAGGTCTCCTCCTCGTGCTTCTTCTCGAGCAGCCGCTTGATCTCCGACAGCGTCTCGCGCTCGGTCACGCCGGGGATGTAGTCGGTGCCGGCCAGCGGCACCTTGGCCATCGCCGCCGCCTCGACCGTCAACGCGCACAGATCCTCGGGCTCCAGGCTGTGGATATTGGTCTTGCCACAGGCCCGGGCCAGCATCTGCACCTCGAGCGTCAGCGTATGCAGGAAGTTGTAGACGCGTTCGGCGGCCTCCTCCACGATCAGGCGCTTTCGCAGCTCCGGATCCTGGGTGGTGATGCCCACCGGGCAGCGGCCGGTGTGGCAGTGGTAGCACTGGCCTGCCGGCACGCCCACGGTGCCCTCGTAGTCGGTGACGCCGGGGATCTCCTTGTTGCAGTTCAGCGCCATCAGCGCCGAGTGGCCGATGGCCACCGCCTTGGCGCCGAGCGCCAGCGCCTTGGCGACATCGCCGCCGTTTCGGATGCCGCCGGCCACCACCAGGTCGATCTCGTCGGCCAGGCCGACGTCCTCCAGCGCCCGCCGGGCCTCCGGGATGGCCGCCATCAGCGGGATGCCGGTCTCCTCGGTGGCGATGTGCGGCCCGGCCCCGGTGCCGCCCTCGGCGCCGTCCAGATAGATGATGTCGGGCCCGCACTTGGCCGCCATGCGCACGTCGTCGTACACGCGGGCGGCGCCCAGCTTGAGCTGGATGGGGATCTGGTAGTCGGTCGCCTCGCGGATCTCCTGCACCTTCAGCGACAGGTCGTCG
Source organism: uncultured Actinomycetes bacterium (assembly GCA_963744065.1). Classification (GTDB taxonomy): domain Bacteria; phylum Actinomycetota; class Thermoleophilia; order Gaiellales; family JAICJC01; genus DASUHT01. The sequence goes on from CAVUSN010000001.1 coordinate 389,287, forward strand.
GGGCCCAGCCAGTCGGGGTGGCGAGCCGGCGAGCGCTGGTCGATGCCGGCCGGCAGCGAGCGCATCTCGGCCACCTGCTCGGTCACCTTCTGGCCCATCAGGTGGCCTCCCAGGCCGACCTTGCAGCCCTGGCCGATGAAGAACTCGCAGGCGTCGGCCAGCATCAGGTGGTGCGGGTTGAACCCGTACCGGCTCTGGATGCACTGGTAATACCACTTGGTGGAGAGGTCGCGCTCGGGCGGGATCATGCCGCCCTCGCCGGAGCAGGTGGCGGTGCCGGCCATCGACGCGCCCCGGGCCAGCGCCATCTTCGCCTCCAGCGAGAGTGCCCCGAAGCTCATGCCAGTGATGTAGACCGGGATGTCCAGCTCGATCGGCCTCTTGGCGAAGCGCGCGCCCAGCACGGTCTTGGTCTCGCACTTCTCGCGGTAGCCCTCGATCACGAACCGGGTCAGCGTGCCCGGCATGAACATCAGCTCGTCCCAGTGCGGGATCGGCTTGAACATCGAGAACCCGCGCATCCGGTAGCGGCCCAGCTCGGACTTGACGTGGATGTCGTTGATCACCTCCGGCGTGAAGATGCCGGAGTGGCCGAGCACGTTGCGGCGGGCTGCTGTTTTGTCGGAGTTCGCCATCACAGCACCAGCTTTCGCTCGGAGGGCTCGAGGTTGTCGTAGTTGTAGAGCTTCTTGCCGCACACGAACTTCTGGAACTCGGGCGGCGAGCCCAGCTCGTAGATCGCGAACTTGCGGTTGATGAACTCGGTGTCTGCGTCCGTCCACTCGCCCGGCACGCAGTCGATGCCCAGCGCCTTGACCTTGCCGCCGACGTAGATGATGCCGTCGTACATTGAGTCGCCCAGCCCGGGCCCGGCGTCGCCGCAGATGATCTGGCGGCCGCGCTGCATCATGAACCCGGTCATCGAGCCGGCCGAGCCCAGTGTGATGATGTTGCCGCCCTTCTGGTCGATGCCGCTGCGGGCGCCCACCCGGCCCTTGACCACCACGTCGCCGCCGCGCAGGGCGGCCCCGGTCAACGAGCCGGCGTTCCCTTCGACGACAACAACGCCGGACATCATGTTCTCGCAGGCGGACCAGCCCACCCGGCCGGAGATGTGCACCTCGGGGCCGTCGATCAGGCCGCATCCGAAGTAGCCCAGGCTGCCCTGGTAGTCGATCCGGCAGCGGGTCAGGATGCCCACGCCGATCGAGTGCTTGGCGCCCGGGTTCTTGACGGTGACGTGGTTCACGCCCTGCTCGTACAGGAGCCAGCGCAGCTCCAGGTTGATCTGGCGGGTGGTCAGGTCGGCCGCGTCGAACTGGGCGCTCGAGCCGTCCACCTCCGAGATCTTGGGCACGTCCGCAACCGGCTCCGCCAGGCCGCGGGCGTCGTAGGAGATGCTCCGCTCGCCGACTAGCGCGTCCATACCAGCACCTCCCCCTCGTACGGGTCGTAGGTCGAGATCTCGTGGTCGATGATCGCTCGGATGGCGATCTCCTCGGAGGCCAGCGCCACCATGTCCTCGCCCTCGTACAGGACGAGCGGCTTGGCCGCCATCTCATCCTTGGCGACGCCCAGCGCGTCCTTGGTCACGCACACATAGGTGAAGACGCCGTCCAGCTCGTCCAGGCTGGCCCGCATCGACTCCTCCAGCGTCATCCCGCCGGCCATCTTCTCGGCCAGGTAGACGGCGATCACCTCGGAGTCGCACTCGGACTGGAAGCGGTGCCCGGAGCGCTCCAGCCGCCGCCGCCATTGGAAGTAGTTGGTCAGCTGGCCGTTGTGCACCACCGCCACGTCCGCGAACGGATACGCCCAGTAGGGATGGGCGCCGGAGATGTCGACGTCCGACTCCGTCGCCATCCGCACGTGGCCGATGGCGTGGGTGCCGGAGAAGCCGCCCAGGTGGTACTGGTCAGCCACCGTCTCGGCGTCGCCCAGGTCCTTGACGATCTCCAGTGAGTTGCCCAGCGACAGCACCTCGGCGCCGGGCACGTCCTCGATGTAGTCGGCCAGCTGCTTGAGGTCGCCGGTGTAGGCCATGCTGATCCGGAAGGCGTACTCCGTCTCCACCTCGATGTCGTGGATCTTGGCTCCCAGGGTGCGCAGCCGCGACTCCACCTCGGACTGCGCGCGCTGCAGCCGGTCGCCGAACTCGAAGTCGCGCGGGTCGTTGGCGTCGGCCAGCTTGAAGCGCATGACGATGGCTTCCGCGGCCGGCCCATAGAGGGCATAGCCGGTCGAATCGGGCCCGCGATGCTTCATCGACTGCAGCATCCGGGTCATGTCGCGGCCGATGTCGCGGGCGCCGTCCCGATAGATGATCCCTGCGATTCCGCACATGTGCCGTAAACCTTTCGGTGCGTGTGTCCCATGCCCGCTATCCCTTACAGCGAGCGGGGTTCAGCCGATTGATGGTACCGATCTCCGGGGGCGCGGGGGTATGGAGGATCGTCCATACTCCGCGCCCCCTGGCTGACTACGGCAAGACGTCCAGATACTCCTCGACGTCCCAGTCCGACACCTGCGCGCAGTAGCGCTCCCACTCGTCGCGCTTTCGGCGTGGGGGGAGCAGGCTCCCCCCACGAGCCCCCCACTTCTGGCCAGAGCCCTCAGGGCAGCACATCGAGATACTCCTGGACGTCCCAGTCCGACACCTGCGCGCAGTAGCGCTCCCACTCGTCGCGCTTTCGGCGTGGGGGGAGCAGGCTCCCCCCACGAGCCCCCCACTTCTGGCCACAGCCCTCAGGGCAGCACATCGAGATACTCCTGGACGTCCCAGTCCGACACCTGCGCGCAGTAGCGCTCCCACTCGTCGCGCTTTCGGCGTGGGGGGAGCAGGCTCCCCCCACGAGCCCCCCACTTCTGGCCAGAGCCCTCAGGGCAGCACATCGAGATACTCCTGGACGTCCCAGTCCGACACCTGCGCGCAGTAGCGCTCCCACTCGTCGCGCTTGTAGTGGCGGAACACACGCCACATGTCGCCGGGCAGGGCCGACTTGATCACCTCGTCGGCGTCCAGTGCGTCCAGCGCATCGCCGAAGGTCATGGGGATCTTCTTCACGTCCTTGCCGGCCTGCATGGCCTCGTAGATGTTGCGCTCCTCCGGCCGGCCCGGGTCGACCTCGCGGGTGATGCCGTCGTCCATGGCCTTGATCAGCGCGCCCAGGCACAGATAGGGGTTGACGGCCGAGTCCACGGAGCGGTACTCGAAGCGGCCGGGGGCTGACACGCGCAGCGCCGTGGTGCGGTTCTGGAAGCCCCAGTCGGCGAACACCGGCGCCCAGAAGCCGGTGTCCCACAGCCGTCGGTAGGAGTTGACGGTCGACGCGGTGACGGCGGTCAGCGCGCTCAGGTGCTCGAGGATGCCGCCGATCGACTGCAGGCCGATGGGGGACGGCAGGCGGGCGTCGTCGGTCTCGGGCATGAACGTGTTCTCGTCGCCCCGCCACAGCGAGATGTTGGTGTGGCATCCGTTGGCCGAAACGCCCATGAACGGCTTGGGCATAAAGCACGGGAAGACGTTCAGTTCGCGCCCCACCTGTTTGCAGATCTGGCGGAAGGTCGACAGCCGGTCTGCCGTGTGCTCGGCGCGGTCGAACTGGAAGTTCAGCTCGATCTGGCCGGGGGCGTCCTCGTGGTCGCCCTGGATCATGTCCAGCCCCATCTTCTGGCCGTACTCGACCACCTTGTGGATGATGGGCTGCAGCTCGGAGAACTGGTCGATGTGGTAGCAGTAGGGCTTGGTCACGCCCTTCACGTCGGGCGTGCCGTCGTCCTTCATGCGCAGCCACATCATCTCGGGCTCCATGCCTGCCCGCAGATGCAGCCCGGTGCGGTCCTCGAACTCGGCCTGGATCCGCTTCAGGTTGCCGCGGCAGTCGGAGCTGAGGAAGGCGCCGCCGTCCTCCTCGTCCTCGCGGCCGCGGAAGCAGGTGCACCACACGCGGGCCACCTTGGAGTCCCACGGCAGCGGCTGGAAGGTCTCCGGCTCGGGGATGCCGACCAGTTCCCAGGCCTCCGGCCCGTAGCCGATGTAGTCGCCGTGGCGGTCGACAAACAGGTTGGCGGTGGAGCCGTACACGAGCTGGAAGCCCTTCTTGGCCATCGACTCCCAGTGCGGCGCGGGCACGCCCTTGCCCATGATCCGGCCGGTCACGGAGATGAACTGGTAGTAGATGTACGTGATGCCCTCGGCGTCGATCCGCCGGCGCACCTCCGCGATCTGGTCGGCGCGCCCATCGGCGCTGGTGAACCGCTCTAGGTCGGTCGGCACATGCCCTCCTTGACGATCAACTGCTGGTGATTGCGCAGGTCGATTCTGCCCGGTCCGGGCGTGGGGCGGGGGACGGACCTGTCAGCGAAGGACCGGAATGACGGCCACGCCGATGGCCACGACGGCCGTGGACAGGGCCAGCGTGGGCGCAAGGCGAGCGGTCGGCACGCGGTAGGCGGCGGCCACCTGGAAGCTCGACATGCCGACCGCCATCCCGGCCTGCAGCACGAACGGGGCCGGGATCGGCAGCACCGCCCGCAGGGCAAGCAGCGGCAACGAGGCGATGGCCAGGCGGGCTCCGGCCAGCCGCACGGTGCCCGTGTTCGGGCGCAGCGCGTGCCCGGCCAGGGCCGCCCCGACCGCCGCGAAGGCCGGCACCGAGATCCACAGAAGCGCGGTGCGGGCGACCTCCGAGACGGCGCCGGGCGGCGTCACCCCGAGCGCGCCGGCCAGGTAGCCGGCGCCTACGCAGGGTGCGTACGGGTTGCGGGCAAAGGCCCACACTCGGGCGCCCAGGTGGCCGTCCTCGTGCATCAGCATGGCCGCCGTGCCGGGCACCAGGATCTGCGTGTAGGGCCCGCTGCACAGCTGGCTGAAGGCCACCGCCAGCGGCAGCGCGGACCACCCGAACACCAGCACCACAGCCGGGAAGCCGAGCCAGGCGGCGTTGGGCCAGCACACGGCCAGCACGGTCTCGGCCCGGCGCGCGCCGGGCTGGTCGCGCGTCCACCACAGCACAGCGGCCAGGCCGGCCAGCATGACCACCCAGGCGGCGGCCAGGCCGATCGCCAGCTTGGGCGAGAAGTTGGTGACCGAGGCGACAACGCCGGACAGCGGCGCGCCGGCCCAGAACAGCGCCCGCAGCAGACGGATGGCGTCGGCGTGCAGGCGGGGAACCCGGCGGGCGGCCAGGTGGCTGGCCAGCGCGGCCAGGCTGCCCACCGCCAGCATGATCAGCACCATCGGCGGAGCCCTACTCGCGCTCGACGGGTGTGTCGTCGCGGTTGCCCCACTCGTTCCAGGAACCGTCGTACACGCTGGCCGGGCTGCCGCCGGCCAGCTCGATGGCGTTTGCCACCACGGTGGCCGAGACGCCGCCGTTGCAGTACGCCACCGCCGGCCGGTCGATGTCGATGCCGGCCGCCTCCAACCGCTGGCGAAGCGCGCTTGCGGGCAGGAACTTGCCGGCCGGATCGAGCAGGTCGGTGTAGGGCATGTTGAGAGCGCCGGGGATGTGGCCGGCCCGGCGGGCGTGCGTCTCCCGGCCCGAGTACTGGGCGCTCGACCGCGCGTCCAGAAGCTGCGCCCCGGCGGCCAGCATGTCGCGCAGCCCGTCCATATCCAGCAGCCGGCGAAGCGACCCCGGCTGGAAGGGCGGGTCGGCCGGTGGCGGCTGCTCATCGCCGGTGGTCAGCGGCAGGCCGGCTGCCGTCCAGGCGGTCAGACCACCGTCCAGTAGATGGGCCCCGTCGTGGCCGTAGCTTCGAAGCGTCCACACGACCCGCCCGGCCAGCGCGTTTCGGTAGTCGTCGTAGGCCACCACGGTGGTCGCGTTGGTGATGCCCAGCCGGGTTGCGTCCTGCGCAAACAGGTCAGGCGCGGCGATGGTCACGGGCACCGGCGCCGATCGGTCGGTGAAGTCGTAGCGCCAGTCCACGAAGGCGGCGCCCGGCACATGTCCGGCCAGGTAGCGGTCGGGGTGGGCCCGGTAGCGCGGCTCGGAGTCGGCCACCTCGCCGCGCACGTCCAGCACTCGCACCTTGCCGAGGTGGTCGGCCAGCCACGGGGCGGTTACCAGGAGGTCGGGAGGTCGTTTCATGATGGCGTCGTCGCGAGGCCGCAGAGCAGCCGCAGCAGACGCTCATCGTGAAAGGACCTCCTAGGCACACGCTGGATGCTACTTTCGCCGGGTGGGCCTCGACGACCGCCACTGGGATCCCATCTCGGACGCCGAGGCGCAGGCCGTGCTGGGCGCCGGCACGAGCATCCTGGCCGGCCACCGGCGCTGGCTGTTCGCGGTCGCCCGCTGCCGCACGCCCGACGGCCGCGAGCTCTATCTCAAGCGCCAGCCGCCGATGGGCCGCCGGCTGGAGCAGCTGCGCTGGCAGCACCGGCTGACCAACCACCTGGCCGATCGCGGGGTGCCTGCCGCCCGGGCGCTCGAGATCATCGAGCACGACGGCCTGTGGTACGAGCTGCTGGAGCCGGCTGCTGGGCAGGACGTGTATGCCGGCGCCGACAGCTGGGACCCGTTCAGCTCGGACGCCCATGTCGAGGCGGCGGGGTCGATGCTGGCCCGCCTGCACGCGGCCGGCGCTGACTTCCGGCCGCTCCAGCCGCAGCCGCAGGCCGGCTTCGTCGTCCAACTGGGGGCGGTGCGCGACGACCCGGTGGCGGCCGTGCAGCAGCTGGCGGGGGACCGGCCGGCGGTGGCCGACTACCTACGCGGCGAGCCCTTCGAGGCCGACGTCGCCGGCGCCTACGGCAGGCTCTTCGAGAAGCTGCGGCCGGTGCTCGCCAGTCTGCCGGTGCGCCCGTTGCACGGCGACTGGCAGACCAACAACCTGTTCTTCGAGGGCGACCGGGTGAGCGGCATCATCGACTTCCACCAGGCCGACTGCGGGCCGCGGGTGCTCGATCTGGCGGTGGCGGTGGAGCGCAACTGCTTCTTCTGGAACCGCATCTCCGCCGGCGACGACACCGCGCTCGACCTCGCGCAGGCCGCCCGCATGATCGCCGCCTACGCCGCCCAGACGCCGCTCCAGGACGCCGAGCGGGAGGCCTTCGCCGATGTACTGGCAGCCTGCCAGTTCGAATACGGGATCTCGTTTCTGGACTACTACTGGGGCGTCGAGCGAGATCGCGAGAAGGCCGACTGGGCGTGGCACACGTACGTGCTCGGGCACGCCTGGTGGTGGCAGTCGCCGGCCGGCCGGAAAGCCCGCTCGGTCATCCGCCAAGCAGCCGAAGCAGCGGCCGGGCCTTGACCAGCGACTCCTCGATCTCGGCCTCCGGATCGGAGTCCCAGACGATGCCGCCGCCCACCCACAGGTGAATGCGGCCGTCGGCGATGGCGAACGTGCGGATGGTCAGACCGAGCTCCAGGTCGCCGTTTGGGTGAACCCGGCCCAGGGCGCCCATGGCGGAGCCGCGGCCGACCGGCTCCAGGCGGGCGATGTGGTCGATGGCCGACAGCTTGGGCGCGCCGGTCACCGAGCCGCCGGGGAAGGTGGCCCGCAGCAGCTCCGCCAGGCCGACGCCGGGCCGCAGCCGGCCCTCGACGGTCGACACCATGTGCCGCACGCCGGCCAGCTCGCGCTCGACCAGAAAGTTCTCCACGGTGACCGTTCCCGGCCGGCACACGTGTCCCAGGTCGTTGCGTTCGAGGTCGACGATCATCACGTGCTCGGCCCTGTCCTTGGGGCTGTCGGCGATCCGCTCGTCGGTGCCGGCAGGCCGGGTGCCCTTGATCGGCATCGTCCACACGTGGTCGCCGCGGGTGCGCAGGAAGAGTTCGGGCGAGGCCGACACGATCGACCATCCCTCGCCGTGCAGGTCCATCGCCCACGGCGCCGCCAGCGGTCGAAATGCCTGCAAAACGGCAGTCGGGTCGCCGCTGAACTCGGCCGACAGGTGCTGCACCAGATTCACCTGGTAGACGTCGCCGCGGGCGATCGCGGCGCGCACCTCGGCTACCGCAGCGGCGTGGGCGTCGGGCGTCCACGTGTGCAGCCAGCGGCCGATTTGGAACGGCTCGGGCTCGCCCGCCGGCTCGCCCGCGCCCAGCCGGCAGGCCAGGACCGGAAGCGGACATGGGTCAGCCGGCTGCACACTGTGCAGGCCGCCCAGGTGGGCCGCCAGGCCGTAGCTCAGGAACAGATCCGCCGGCTGGCCGCGGCCTTCAGCCAGGAATAGCTCCAGGCGCTCGAACGGGTCCGGCTCGGAGCTGTCGAGCACGAGCCAGCGGTCGGTGCGGGGCGATGGCTGGAGGGCCGTGCCGATGCCGTTATGGTAGTCGCCGTGCCCGACCTTCTGACCGCACCGTCAGCGGTCATCTTCGACTTCAACGGAACGCTCTCCAGCGACGAGCCGCTGCTTGCCCGGCTGTTCGTGCAGATCTTCGGAGAGGCCGGGATCCAGGTCACCGAGCAGGCCTACTGGGACGAGTACGCCGGCTTCTCCGACCCCGAGATCGTGCGCCGGGTGCTGGCCCGGGCGGGCCGCTCCGACTCCGAGGTGGCGCGCTCGCTGCTCGAGCGGCGGGCTCGGCTGTACCTGGAGCAGGTGGCGGTGGGGTCTCCGATCACCGCCGAGTCGGCGGAGTTCGCCCGCCGGGTGGCCGACCGGGTGCCGGTGGCGATCGCGTCCGGCGCCGCCCGGGTCGAGATCGAAGCCGCGCTTCGCTCGGCCGGCCTGGAGGAGCTCTTCCCGGTCATAGTTGCCAGCGAAGACACCGCCCGTGGCAAGCCCGACCCTGAGGGCTACCAGCTGGCGTTGCGGCTGCTGAACGACGAGGTCGGCGGGCGCCTGCGGGCGGCCGACGTGCTGGTGTTCGAGGACTCGGGGGTCGGTCTGGCGGCGGCCCGAGCAGCCGGCATGCGGTGCGTTGTGGTGGAGGGCACGGCCGGCCCGAGCGTGCTGGCCGAGGCCGATGCGGTAGTGTCTCGGCTGGACTGGTCTATACCACTTGTGGAAGGCTGGAAGTAGGCATGCGAAGCGAGGCGCGCGCGGTGGTGATCGGCGGCGGCGTGGGCGGCTGTTCGATCCTCTATCACCTGGCCCGCAAGGGCTGGACGGACACGGTGCTGGTCGAGCAGTACCAGCTCACGCACGGCTCGACGTGGCACTCGGCGGGATTGGTCGGACAGCTGCGCTCGACGGTCAGCCTGACCAAGATGATGCAGTACTCGGTCGGCCTGTATGCCGAGCTGGCCGCCGAGACCGGCAAGGACCCGGGCTGGCACGAGCTGGGCGGTTTGCGGCTGGCCTCCTCGCAGGAGCGCTACGAGGAGATCCAGCGCCAGGCCGGCTGGGCCAAGAGCTTCGGCCTGCCGATCGAGATCGTCTCCCCGGATGAGGCGAAGGCGATGTTTCCGCTGATGTCCACCGACGGCGTCAAGGCGGCGGCCTTCCTGCCGCATGACGGCTACCTCGACCCCAGCCAGCTCACCTTCGCGCTGGCCGACGGCGCCCGCTCCCGCGGCGCCGAGATCGTCGAGCGTACGGTGGTGCAGGAGATCCGGCTGCGCGATGGCCGTGTGCATGAGGTGGTGACCGACAAGGGCAGCATCCGCACCGACCTGGTGGTGTGCGCGTGCGGCATGTACACGCCGCAGGTGGCGGCGATGGTGGGGGTGACGGTGCCGATCATTCCCTACGCCCACGAGTTCCTGGTCACCGAGGCATTCGACCCGCCGCTTCCCCCGCTGCCGACGCTGCGCGATCCCGACAACCTGATGTACTTCCGAACGGAGGTGGGCGGGCTTGTTACTGGGCGGGTACGAGAGAAACCCTGCACCTTGGGCACTTGACGGTGTGCCCGACGGATTCGACGCGGCGCTGCTGCCCGAGGACTGGGACCGGTTCGACGAGATCCTCCAGAACTCGATCATGCGCGTGCCGGCCATGGAGAGCGCGGAGGTGCGAAAGCTCTTCAACGGCCCGGAGGCGTTCACGCCGGATGGCGAGTTCATCCTGGGCGAGTCGGAGGTGCCCGGGTTCTGGGTGGCGGCCGGCTTCTGCGCGCACGGCCTGGCCGGCGCCGGCGGCATCGGCTGGCAGATGGCGGAGTGGATCGCCGAAGGCGAGCCGGGCCTGGATCTGTGGCACATGGACATCCGCCGCTTCGGCGGCCAGTACCGAAGCCAGCGCTACACGCTGGCCCGGGCGACCGAGGTGTACTCGACCTACTACGACATCAAGTACCCCAACCACGAGCGCACGGCCGGACGCCCGCTTCGGCTCTCACCCGCGTATGCACGATTGGCGACACTCGAGGCCAGCTTCGGCGAGAAGTCGGGGTGGGAGCGGGCCAACTGGTTTGACCGCAACACGGCGGCGGGCGACGAGGGGCTGCGCCCGCGCGGCTGGGCCGGCCACCACTGGTCGCCGGCCATTCACGCCGAGGCGATGGCCACCCGCGAGCGGGCGGGGCTCTTCGACCAGAGCTCGTTCGCCAAGATCGAGGTGCGCGGGTCGGGCGCGCTCGCGTTCCTGCAGCGGGTGTGCGCGAACGACGTCGACCGGCCGGTCGGCACGGTGGTCTACACCCAGGCCCTGAACCAGCGCGGCGGCATCGAGTCCGACTTCACGGTGGCCCGGCTGGGTACGCGGCGGTTTCGGATCGTCACCGGCACGGCGTTTGGAAACCACGACCTGGGTTGGCTGCGCAAGCACGCGCCGGCCGACGGCAGCGTGGAGCTGGTGGACGTGACGTCGGCCTTCGCCTGTTTCTGTCTGTGGGGTCCGCTTTCGCGCGCCGTGCTGGCGCCGCTCACGAAATCCGACCTGTCGCACGAGGCGTTCGGTTACATGCGCGCTCGCGACATCGCGGTCGGCGATGTGCCATGTCTCGCGGCCCGGGTGACGTATGTCGGCGAACTCGGCTGGGAGCTCTACTGCCCCAGCGAATATGCCATCAGGCTATGGGATTTGCTGTGGGCAAGTGGTCAATACCACGGTTTGACGGCGTGTGGGTACCGCGCGATCGACGCGCTGCGGCTGGAGAAGGGGTATCGGGTGTGGGGCTCGGACATCACACCTGAGGACACGCCAGACGAAGCCGGGCTTGGTTTTGCCGTACGCATGGACAAGGGCGACTTCATCGGCCGAGACGCTTTGGCGTCCGCTCGCGAACGTGGGCTTGGCCGGCGCCTGGTGTGCATCGTGCTCGAGGATCCGAAAGCGGTCACCCTGGGCTCGGAGCCGGTGCGCGTGCACGGCGAGGTGGCGGGGCGGGTGACGAGCGGCGGCTACGGGTACGCGGTGGAGCGTTCGATCGCCTACGCCTACCTGCCGGTCGAACTGGCGGAGGCCGGCACCGCGGTCGAGGTGGAGGTGTTCGGCGACTGGGTGGCCGGGCAGGTGTCGGAGGAGCCGCTGCTCGACCCCAAAGGCGACCGGATCCGGAGTTAGACCAGTTTGGCACCTCGTATGAGGTGGTCATCTGGGTGGACGGCTTGAACGGTGAGCGGCACCCAGTCGTCAGCGCATGGTTCGTCGACGCACATCGACGCACCGTGTCTGCGCCTGGATCAAGACTGCGCGCGTGGTCGGCGACGCTGCTGTTCTGGCGGTCAGCCAGATCCTGGTCAGTCCAACTCGTAGGTATCGCGACCGTACTGATCGGGAAGCGAACCCCAGCCGTCCACCGTGATCGGCACAGGCGGCACCTCCCCGAGCTCGGCGGTGGGATCGATCGTCCCCGGGAGGACGATGCAGAGATGCCGCCACTCAGCGCCGAGGTCGAACGTGTACACGAAGCCCTCGCCGGCCGAGAGTTCCGCGGCGACGAGCACCGTTGCGGCGTCGACGAGGTCGGAATCTTCCTCATCGGGGAGACCGATCCGTCGACCGTCCATGAGCTCGAATTCGTGCAGGTGGCCCAGCCCGCGCCCGAATGACTGGTCGATCGCGCCGGCGAACATCTCGAACGTCTGCCGTGGCCCGACCAGGAATACCCGGCCCGGCCGCGGGTCGCATTCGACATCGTTGCCTCCGACGAGATCCACCCTGATCTGAAGCCAGTTCTGCGCCATGGTCAGGCCGCCGCGAGCACCTCGCGCATCATGATCGTCTGGTCGCGGCGCTGGCCGATCCCGACCAGCGCGACCGGCACGCCGACCTGCCCCTCGATGAACTCGAGATACCCACGTGCCTGGGCTGGCAAGTCGTCGTAGGCTGTGATGGCCGACAGGTCATGGCCCCAGCCGGGCAGCTCCTCGTACACCGGGCGGGCGTGGTGGAAGTCGGACTGATGGGCGGGGAACTCCTCGGCCAGTGAGCCGTCGGCCAGCTGGTAGCCGGTGCATACGGGGATCGACTCGAACATCGAGAGCACGTCCAGCTTGGTCACCGCCAGGGCGGTCAGACCGTTCAGGCGGGCGGCGTAGCGGAGCCCCACCAGATCGAGCCAGCCGCACCGCCGCTCGCGCCCGGTGACGGTCCCGAACTCGTGTCCCCGCGTGCCCAGCATCTTGCCCCGCTGGGCGTCCGCCTCGGACGGGAAGGGGCCGGCGCCGACCCGGGTCACGTACGCCTTGGTCACGCCCAGCACCGAGGAGATGCGGGTGGGCCCGACGCCCAGTCCGGTACAGGCGCCGCCGGCTATCGGGTTGGACGAGGTGACGAACGGATAGGTGCCGTGGTCGATGTCGAGCAGCGTGGCCTGAGCGCCCTCGGCCAGCACCGCCTGGCCGGCGTCCAGGGCCTGGTTTACCACCAGCGAGGTGTCGGCCACGAACGGGCGCATGCGCTCGGCGTAGCCGAGCATGGCGACAGTGATCTCCTCCTTGGAGAAGGGCCGGCGGTGATGCAGCTTCCGTAGCTCGTCGTTCTTGATCGAGAGCGCGGTCTGCACCTTCAGGCGCAGGATCTTCTCGTCCAGCAGGTCCTGCACGCGGATCCCGATCCGGCGTGCCTTGTCGGCGTAGGCCGGGCCGATGCCGCGCCGGGTGGTGCCGATCTGCAGGCTGCCCAGCGCCAGCTCGGAGTCGGCGTCGATGATCCTGTGCCAGGGCATGATCAGGTGGGCGTTTCCGGAGATGCGGATGCCCGACACGTCGACCCCGCGGGCGATCAGGCCGTCCAACTCCTCGATCAGCACCTCGGGGTCGATGACCACGCCGGCGCCCAAGACGCACAGCGTGCCCGGGTAGAGGATGCCGGAGGGCACCAGCCGCAGTTTGTAGGTCTCCTCGCCGATCACCAGCGTGTGCCCGGCGTTGTTGCCGCCCTGGTAGCGGGCGACCACATCTGCCCGCTCGGCAAGCAGGTCGACGATCTTGCCCTTGCCCTCGTCGCCCCACTGCGCGCCGACGACGACTGTCAGCGGCATCAGCTTCTGCCCAGGTTGTCGAACTTGGTGTAGCGGCCCAGGTAGGCCAGCTCGACGGTGCCGAGCGGTCCGTTGCGGTGCTTGGCGATGTGCAGCTCGGCGGTGCCCTGGGCCTCGCTCTGCTTGTCGTAGTACTCGTCGCGGTAGATGAAGATGACCACGTCGGCGTCCTGCTCGATCGAGCCCGACTCGCGCAGGTCGGACAGCTGCGGGCGCTTGTCGCCACGCTGCTCGACCGCCCGCGAGAGCTGCGAGAGCGCCATCACCGGCACGTCCAGGTCGCGCGCGATCAGCTTCAGCGCCCGGGAGATCTGGGAGATCTCCTGGACACGGTTTTCGACCTTGGCCTGACCGCCCATCAGCTGCAGGTAGTCGACGATGACCAGGCCCAGCTCGCCGTTCAGGCGCGACTGCAGGCGGCGGGTCTTGGCCTTGATTTCGATCGGGGTGACGCCGGCCGTGTCGTCGATGAAGATGGGCGCGCGCGAGAGCTTGTCGCAGGCGTTGGTCAGCTTGACCCAGTCGGCGTCATCCAGGCGGCCGGTCTGCAGGCGCTTGGAGTCGACCTTGGCCTCGGCGCACATCAGCCGCTGGGTGACCTCGCCCTGCGACATCTCGAGCGAGAAGATGGCCACCGGGACGTTGTCGCGCACGCCCAGGTGGGCGGCGATGTTGAGCCCGAGTGAGGTCTTGCCCATGCTGGGCCGGGCGGCCACGATGACCAGGTTGGAGGGCTGGAAGCCGGCGGTGATGCGATCCAGGTCGCGGAAGCCGGAGGCGGCGCCGGTGATCTCCGAGCCCGACTCGGCAAGCGCTCCCAGCCGCTCGAAGGACTCGACCAGGAGCGAGTTGAGCGGGGTGAAGTCGCTGGAGATCCGCTTGTCGGCGATCGAGAAGACGATCTGCTCGGCCTTGTCGACCAGCTCTTGCGGCTCGCCGACGTGCACGAAGCCAAGCTCTGCGATCTCGGTGCCGGCCCGGATCAGCGACCGGTAGGTGGCCGCGTCGCGGACGATGTCGGCGTAGTGGCGGGCGTTGGCGGCGGCCGGCACGGTGGAGGCCAGCGTGTGCACGACGGCCCGCCCGCCCACCTGGTCGAGCACCCCGCGGGTGGAGAGGGCGTTGGTCAGCGTGATCGAGTCGACCGTCTCGCCCGACCCGTACATCTCCAGGATGGTCTGATAGATGACGGCGTGCGAGCGGCGGTAGAAGTCGTCCGGCTTCAGGATCTCGGAGACGACCGCGACCGCGGTCGGCGACACCAGCATGGCGCCCAGCACCGACTCCTCCGCGTCCAAGTCCTGGGGCGGCAGGTGCTGCTGCGGGGGTGTCTGCGGAGAGACGGCCATGGGCAGGTGGCGTGCCGCCGCCTAGATGGGTGATTCCAGGTCGGCGTGTTGGCTGGGCGAGTGAGAACCGAGCCTGGGCAGGACGCAGGGAGCGCTCGGGCTGGTGGCCCGTGCAAGGTGTCCAGCGGAACGCTGGACACCGGTCTGAGCTATCTGCGATGACGCAGATCGCGAAGCGAGGACGAAGCCAGGCGACGGTTCGCAGCCGAAGCTCGCCGTCTCGTGTGGCCCTGCGGGTCGCGTAGAGACGGTGAGCGACCAGCCCCGCGGTGACCTGGAATCACCCATCTTAATACTCGAGCGGTTCGGCCGGTTCGCCTTCGAAGGCCTCGACCGAGCCCTCCTCGCCGGCTTCGCCGGGCACCACCATGACCTTCATGGTGGCCCTGACCTCGCCCCACACGGTGACCCCGACCAGGTGGCTGCCGAGCGTCTTGATGGCCTCGTCCAGGTGCACCTTGCGGCGGTCGACGCGGATCTTGCGCGCCTTCCAGATGGCGTCGGCGATGTCGGACGAGGTGACCGAGCCGTACAGCCGGTCCTCGACACCGGCCCGTGCCTTGATGGTCAGCACGGTGCGGTTCAGGGTATGGGCGATGTCGTTTGCCTGCTCTTCGCTTTGGGCCTCGTGCCGGCGCCGCGACTCCTCCTGGCGCTGCACCTCGGCCACCCGCGCGTCGGTTGCCCGCTCGGCCAGCTTGCGCGGGCCCAGGAAGTTGCGCAGGTAGCCGGGCGCGACGTTCACCACGTCGCCCTTGCGGCCGAGCTTGTCGACGTCCTGGAGCAGGATCGCCTGGGTTCCTTTGCTACTCATGCCTTCCTCGTGACGGTGGGGTGGAGTGGGCCCCGGCCGATGGTCGCATGACCCTGGGCCGGGTTCCAGTGCTGGCTCGCTGTTTCGGTCGCTTACTGCGGGAAAGTGTCAGGTTGGCCGGCCAACGATCTAGTTGACGCTGTACGGAAGCAGCGCCATCTCGCGCGCACGCTTGATCGCCGTCGCCACCTGACGCTGGTGCCGGCGGCAAGCGCCGGAGATCCGGCGGCTGCGGATCTTGCCCTTCTCGGACATGTACCGGCGCAGCTGGTTGTAGTTCTTGTAGTCGATCTCCTCGACCTTGTCCTTGCAGAAGAAGCAGGACTTGCGTCGAGTCTGGCCGCCGGCGGCCGCGCCCCGCTTGGGGCCGCGCTGGCGCTTGGGCTTGGATGCCATACAGCTACCTCTCTCAGAACGGAATGTCGTCGTCGGAACCGCCGGCCGCCGAGAAGGCCTCGACCGGCTCGGGCTTGAGCTCAGCGGTCTGGCGGAAGCCGCCGCCGCCACCGCCCTCGCCACCGCTGTCACCGCGGGAGCCGAGGAACTGGACGGTGTCTGCGACCACTTCGACCTTGGACCGCTTGGAGCCGTCCTGGCCCTCCCACTCCGACCACTCCAGGCGCCCATCCACGGCCACCGGGCGGCCCTTGGACAGGTAGTTGGCGCAGTTCTCGCCCTGCGCGCCCCACACCTTGATGTCGAAGTAGTTGGGCTTCTCTGTCCACTCGCCGCTGGCCGAGTCCTTGTAGCGGCGGTTCACGGCCAGCCGCAGCTTGCACACCGAGGTGCCGCTGGGCAGGGTGGACAGCTCCGGGTCGGCGGTCAGGTTGCCGGTGAGAATGACGCGATTGATGTTTGCCACGGTGGTACTCCTCCTCTTGCCTTCAGTCGAACGTGCGTTCGTTCATGATGGCAGACAGGCCGGACGGCCCGCTAGTCGCCTGCCGCGACCGGCTCGACCGGCTCGGGCTGCGCCTCGACCGGCCGCCGAGCGCCGCCGCTCTTCAGCCGAGTGGTCGCCATATGTCGCATGACGCCGTCGGTGATGGCAAGCACGCGGGTGGTCTCCGCCAACGCCTCGGCGGGCGCGTCGAACGTGAGCACGAAGTACCAGGCGTCGGCGTGGTGGTTGATCTCGTAGGCCAGCTTGCGCTTGCCCCACGGATCCACGCCGCCCCATGACCCGCCGGCGGCGGTGACGGTGGTCTTGACCCGCTCGATGATCTCCTGATGCCGCTCCTCGGCGACGTCGGGCTCGATCATCAGCATGATCTCGTATTCATTCATCCTGATCACCTCCTCTGGGCATGTGCGGCCCCGGTGTGCGGCACGCCTTTGTGGCGAGCCCTCCGGCGCCGCGATCAGGAGGCGCGGCGCCACACCGGAGCAGGAAGCAGCTCGGTTGTCGGCCGGCAGTATACTCAGCGCTTCTCCGACGGAGGTGCGGCGGGGTGAGACGGAGCGGCTGGTTTGTTGCAGGCATGGCCACCGCGGTCGGCGTGGTCGCGGCCGGTGAGGTGGCCCGCCGGCGGATGCGGGGGCCGGCCGACGAGCTGCCGCCGGCAGTCGGCTACGAGCAGGCGATGGGCCCGGCGCCGGTGGTCGACGAGCCAATCGCAGAGCCGGCCGAAGCCGAGGCCGAGGCTGAGTCGCCGTACGTCACCGTCTCGCCGCTGCGCACCCCGCCGCCGCCCGACCGCCGCTCCGACGAGCTGCGGACGCAGATCGCCGAGAGCCGGCGGCGGATGCACGAGAAGGCAAAGGCTGGGGCCGAAGACGCGGCCGGCGCGGGTGGGGGGAGCCAGTCCGCCGACGACGACGAGGAACCGACCGAGGAGCACTGAGGTGGCGGCGCCCGAGGGGTCGGTGCTCCCGGATACCGAGCTGCATCTGCTGGCCTCGCAGGAGGTCGGGGACACCTACCAGATCCGGGTCGGCCGGCCGCAGCCCGCAGAGCCGAAGCCCGCCTCGGTGCTCTTCCTCAGCGACGCCAACCTGCTCTTCGGGACGGCGGTCGAGATGACCCGGCTGTATGACCGGGCGGGGCTGCTGCCGCCGCTGTGGGTGATCGGCATCGGCTACCCCGTGCCGGGTCTCTTCGCACACGAGCAGCGGGTGCGGGACTTCACACCGAATGGGGCGGCGGATCGCTTCCTGGCCTTCATCCAGGGCGAGTTGAAGCCGTGGGTGGCAGAGAGGTATGACATCGATCCCGACGGCTCGACCTTCTTCGGCGGCTCGCTGGGCGGCCTCTTCGCCACCCACGTGCTGCTGCAGGCGCCGGGCACGTTTCGCCGCTACGCGATCGGCAGTCCGTCCTACTGGTGGGACGACCGGGCCATGTTCGGGCAGGCCGAGCAGTACGTGCGCGGCCACGACGACCTGGACGCCGCGGTCTTCGTCTCGGTGGGCGGCGAGGAGACCCCCGAGGGCATGCGCCGCTTCGTGGACAGGCTGTCGGGTGAGGCCCGCGCCAAGGCCGAGGAGGAGCTGCGCGATGCGTCGATGCCGGACATGGTGGCCGACGCCCGGACGATGGTCGAGCTGCTGTCCGGCGCTGGGTTCCCGGGCCTTCGCATCGGCCTGGAGGTGCTGAACGGCGAGCATCATGCGACCGCCGGGCCGGGCAACCTCTCGCGGGCGCTGCGCTTCCTGTACGACGCGCCGAGCTGAGCCATCCGGCCGGCCATCCCTCACAGAATCCAAACGGGATGGCCTTGGCGGTCTAAAGAGTCGTCTGCATTCTGAGGGCGATGCGCATACTTCCCCGAAAGACGCCCCTGCTGATGTTCATCGTGATGGCGCTGGTGATCGCGGGGCCCAGTGTCACAGCACTCGGGCAGGCCCGCTCGTTCCACCTCCGGTTCGATGCGGAGTTCTCGCACGCCAGTCTCAGCCGCAGTTGGACGAAGTACAACGGCCAGGACGGATGCTGCCGGATGACCCGCTGGGTTCCCAGCCACCTGGTTGAACGCGGCGGAGTTCTGACGATGAGGATCGGCAGAGATCCCGCCTATGGCTACAAATGGATCGCGGCTGGCGTGAGCCAGGGGCGCTCCTTGAACCAAACGTACGGGTGGTGGTCGGTGAAGTTCCGGATGAACAGGGGCGCCGGCACCGCGTTTGCGATGATGCTGTGGCCGCAGAAGGGTTGGCCGCCGGAGATCGACTTTGCCGAAGAGGGCCCGGGGATGGGGGCCAGCCGGTCACTGGTGACTGCCACGCTTCACTACGGCAGTCGAAACACCATGATCCACAACGGGCTGCGGGTCGACCTGACGAAGTGGCACACGATGGGTGTCATATGGACTCCGGGCATGATCCGATACCGGCTGGACGGGCACACGTGGGCAACCGTCACCGGCAGCCAGGTTCCTCATCAGCCGATGCACCTGTGCATCCAGACCGAGGTCGGCCCCAAGGGCAAGGACAACACCATGCCCACGTCGCACACACCCAGCCCCACCAAGCTGCAGATCGACTGGGTGCACGTGTACAGCTATCGCTAAGCTGGCTAGGGTGCGGGCGTGCGACGCTGGAGCGGCGGACTGGCCGTGGGCCTTGCGATGTGTGCGCCCGGATGGGGGTGCGGCGGCTCATCGGCTGCCACCACAACCATTCATCCACATTGGCGCGGCTGCCACAGCCGCTGCGCGAGACTGTCCGCGGTGATCTGATCGCCGCCCGCGACCTGCGCCCGTTGACCGGCCCCACTTCCGGGCGGCTTCATCTCGTGCCGTCGCCGCCGGCCGGGCGGCTCCTGGCCGACTACCGGGCGGCGCAGCGGCGCTTCGGCGTGCCCCGGCAGATCCTGGCCGCGGTCAACCTGATCGAGTCGGCCTTCGGCCGGGTTGTCAACCCAAGCAGAGCCGGCGCCCAGGGGCCGATGCAGTTCCTGCCCTCGACGTGGCGGGCCTACGGCCTGGGCGGCGACATCCGCTCCCCGCGCGATGCGATCCTCGGCGCAGCGAACTACCTGCACCAATCGGGCGCACCCGCCGACGAGGCCGGCGCCCTGCACTCCTACAACCCGTCGCGGCGGTACGTGGACGCGGTGCTCGCCTACGCCGGGGTGATGCGCCGCGACCCGCTCGCCTTCCTCACCTACTACAGCTGGGAAGCCAGCCTGGGGCAGTGACGGCCGGCGAGTACGATGCCGGGCCGTGAAGGTCGGCGTCGTGATCGAGATCGGGGATGAGGGCCGCGGTGTCGCGCCGTACCCCGAGATCCGCGAGCTGGCGCTGCTGGCCGAGTCGTCGGGGCTCGACTCGATCTGGGTCTACGACCATCTGCTGTATCGCGTCGACGGCCAGACGAGCGGCATCCACGAGGGCTGGACGATGCTGGCGGCGCTGGCCGAAGCGACCGGGCAGATCACGCTGGGCACGCTCGTGGCGTGCACCGGGTTTCGCAATCCGGCGCTGCTCGCGAAGATGGCCGCGACGCTCGATCACCTGAGCGGAGGCCGCCTCATCCTGGGCCTGGGTGCGGGCTGGCACGACCCGGAGTTCGTGGCCTTCGGCTACCCGACCGACCACAAGGTGAGCCGGTTCGAGGAGGCGCTGGAGCTGATCACCAGGCTGATCCGAACCGGGAACGCGGATCTGGACGGGCGCTGGGCGAGCGCCCGCGCCGCGGTGCTCGAGCCGCCGGCGCGCCCCGACCTGCCGATCCTGGTCGCAGGCCGGGGGCCGCGCATGCTCGAGCTGACCGCCCGCCACGCCGACGCCTGGAACGACGCCTGGTTCGGAGAGCCCGACGAGCGGTCCCGTGCCGACCGGGCGGCGCTCGAGGAGGCATGCCGGCGTGTCGGGCGTGATTCCTCGACGCTCGCGGTCACGGTCGGCGTCACCGTCCGCTACGGCGCAGGGAGCGGCGCCGCGACGCCCTGTCTGTCCGGGACGCCCGCCGATGTCGCGCATGGGCTCGCGGCACATGCCGACGCGGGCGTCGACCATGTCGTGGCCGCGCTCGAGCCGATGACGGCGGCCTCCCTGTCGGAGTTCGCGGACGCCGTCGCGCTGTTTCGGGCGCGCCGGCAACCACCGGCGCCTCCGGCGCGGGCTTGAGGCTCATCGGCCTGGGCTCAGGCGGCCAGGCGCAGGGGCTCAGCCTGGCCATCGGCGGCGACCCGGTTTCGGCCGGCCGACTTGGCGGCGTAAAGCGCCCGGTCGGCGCCGTGAAAGAGCGTGTCGAGGTGGTCGAACTCGGCCGAGGTGTGACGCGCGTGTATCGGCCGGAGACCAGACCGACGGCCAGCAGCGTGACCAGTTCGGGCAGGTCGTGCCAGGCCCGGCCGGGGTCGGGGATGATCGCGGCGGCCAGCGTGGCCGAGACGCCGATCGATGTCGCGAACACCAGCGCTCGGCTGCCGGAGCGGGCGGCGCAGCCGACCAGGTAAAAGACCATCCAGTAGATCAGCGGGCTACGGGTGCCGCCGGTGAAGGCGACGGCGGTTGTGAGGGCGGCTACGAACGCGAGTAGCGCGCCCATCAAGAGCCAGTCGGGCTTCCGCATGCGCGGCATGATGCGCGACATGCTCATGAAGATGGGCACGCACAAGCGGCAGCAGCGCCCATGGCCCGACTCGCCAGGCGGCCAGGGCGACCGTCAGCGTCCACGAGCGCTCGATACGCGCGTTCAGGTCGAGCATGCGGGCGCGGTCAAGCGGCGTCGGGCACAGCCATCAGGCGTGGTAGGCAGGGTGGGGTGGGAGCGTCCTGCACCAGCCAGGTGGTCGGCTGGGGTGGAGGCGAGTTCAGGGCGCGGCGGGCGGTACGCTGCTGGCTCCTGGAGCGGCACGGGCCCGGTGGCCCATCCGGTCTTCAAAATCGGCAAGCGCATGTAGCCCATGCGTTGGTAGGTTCGACTCCTGCGCCGCTCCGCTCTCCAGAACGTGCATGGTTGACCCGTTGGACCACGTCGAGACGGTGGATCTCAGGGTGTGGGGGGCGTCCTCACGGCTTCTGTCAGGAGGGGTGTTGTCTCTCTCGAACGCGTGGCTGGACGTGTCCCGAGAAGACCGACCGGGCTGAAACGGGGTCTGTCGGGCGCTGGCCCGCGTATGGGATCCGTGGACGCCTGTTCCACGACGGGGACGAGTGGGGGGACGTGAGGACGGATGGGGTGCTCACGGACGATTTGTCGACCTCTCGCGACCCGCATCCATGCTGGCAAATACTGATCATCTTCGATATGCTGAAGGGGATGAAGCGACTGCCGACGATCAACTGTTGCACGCCGCTTGCCGGTTCTTCGCTGTCCGATGGCGAGGCGGCGGAGTTGGAGCGTCTGTTTCGGGTTCTCGGCGATCGCCATCGGCTCCGGATCTTGAACATCCTGTTGCGAGCGGGCGGCCAGGCGGTGTGCGTGTGTGAGTTCACCGATCAGATCGGTCTTGCTCAGCCCACCGTCAGCTACCACCTCAAGCAGCTGACTGAGGCGGGGCTGCTCGAGCGTGAGAAGCGGGGCACCTTCGCCTACTTCCGCGTTCGGGCGGAGGCGATGGAGCAGCTGCAGAGCCTGGTCGAGCCGGCTGCGCTGGCAAAGGCCGGGTAGCCGGTGGCCGGACATCTTGGATCGAGCCGTTTCGCGCGATCGGCACGACCGTGAGCCAGGTGCCCAGCGACTGGAGGTGAGCGATGAAGTACGTCCTGTTCGTGTGCACCCACAACGCCGGCCGCTCCCAGATGGCGCAGGCGTTCTGGCGCAAGTACGCACCCGCTGACGTGCGCGCCGAATCGGCTGGTCAGACGCCGGCCGAGGCACCGTGGCCAGAGGTGGTCGAGGTGATGCGTGAGGTCGGCATCGACATCTCCAATCAACGGCCGAAGCGACTTGACCTGGAGAGGCAGCTGCACGCCGACTGGGCGATCACGCTTGGGTGCGGCGGCGCCTGCCCCTACGTTCCCGCGCACGTCGAGGACTGGGAGATCCCCGATCCGCGGGGCGCGAGCATCGAGGCGGTGCGGCGGATCCGAGACGACCTCGACCGCCGCGTGCGCGACTTCATCGACACTCGGCTGGACGCGGTGCGCGCGGATCGCACCGCGCACGAGATGCGGCTGGCGCGGATGCTGCCCGACCTCGACCGCGAGTTTGGAGACACCCACCCGGCCGAGGAGATCCGCGGCTGCGCCGACGCCATCCTTTCGCGCTATGACGACGCACCGGTCCGCTCGATGGTGCAGACGATCGCCTTCCGCGAGGTCCGCGAGTGCCTACGTGCCAACCGATGCGCCGCCGTGACGGCCGCCTAGCGATGCCCACTCGTCACCGTATGAGCGCCCGGGCCCCTGGGCGGATCGAGGAAGCCTCGTGAGCCCGTCGCCGCCCTCCACGGACGGGGACCGCTCGACCGCCGTGGCTCGGGCACGGGTTGGGATCAATGGGTTTGGTCGCATGGGTCGGCTCGCGCTGCGCGCCGCGTGGGGATCGCCGGAGCTCGACTTCTGCCACATCAACGAGCTCCACGGCGACGCGGACACCGCCGCACACCTGCTCGTGTTCGACTCCGTGCATGGGCGATGGCCGCATGATGCGCGTGGTGCGGCGGAGGGGCTGGTGATCGACGGGAAGCAGATCGGCTACAGCAGCCACGCCGACCCCGGCGCAATCCCCTGGCGCGATCTGGGGGTCGACATCGTGCTTGAGTGCACGGGCAGGTTCCGCACCCGCGAGACGCTGGCCCCCTTCTTCGAGCAGGGTGTCCGCAAGGTGATCGTGGCAGCGCCGGTGAAGGACGGCAGCGCCCTCAATGTGGTTGTCGGC
>CAVUSN010000002.1:0-235866 GCA_963744065.1 uncultured Actinomycetes bacterium
GCCGGCATCCTGGCCTGCGGCGTCAGCCCGCTGCTGGGCCTGGTGGTGCTGTGCTTCATCATCTCGGGGATCGCCAACGGACTGGCCCTGGTGCACAACCGGTCGGCTCTGCAGCGGGCGACGGCGCCCGAGGATCGGCCGGCCATCCTGGCCCTGCTGATCGGCGCCGGCGCCGTCACCACCACCATGGGCGCGGCCGCCGGCGGCGCGCTGGCCGGACTGGTGTCCACGCGGGCGGCGTTCGTGGCCGCCGGTGGGCTGGGGATCGCCGTGGCGATTTCCGCTTTGGCAACGCAGCCGAGCACCGAGCCGGCGCCCACCTGAGGCCGCCAGACTTGACCCAGAGCCACATCCCGGTATAGTGACGGGTGGCTGACACCGCCGCACGGGTGATCTGAACCCCCAAAGCGCGGTGGGCCTGCTGCAGCCTGTTTGCGAGGAAACGGTCGCCCTGATACTGTTCGGGGTTGCGCCGTTGGTCCGGACCGCTCGCCTCTGATCCCCTCAATGCCCCGCGGGAGGCTTTGCTTTGCCTGAAACAGCTCGCGCCGAGAATCCGCAGGACGTTCTCCAAGCTGGAGAAGGTCCTCGACGTCCCCAACCTGATCGACATCCAGAAGGCGTCGTTCCGATGGTTCATGGGTGACCCCCAGTGATCGCCAACTCGCTGGAGATCGTCCGGCCTGCGCGAGACGATCGACGACATCTCGCCGATCCGGACTACTCCGAGCGGCTGGAGGTTGCGGCTGGGTTCGAATACACGATCGGCGATCCGGTCGTCCCCGAGCGGGAGTGCCGCGAGAAGGACCTGTCCTACGAGGTGCCCGTCAACGTCAAGGTGTCGTTCACCAACCTGGACACGGGCGAGATCCGCGAGCAGACCGTGTTCCTGGGCAACTTCCCGTGGATGACCGACCAGGGCACCTTCATCATCAACGGCACCGAGCGCGTGGTCGTGACGCAGCTGGTGCGCTCCCCGGGCGCCTACATCATGGAGCCGAAGGACGTCGACCAAGCAGGTCTTCACCGCCAACCTGATGCCGTCCCGCGGCTCCTGGCTGGAGCTCGAGATCGACAAGAAGGGCCTGGTCAACGTCCGCATCGACCGCAAGCGCAAGCTGCCGGTGACCACGCTGCTGCGCGCGCTGCCGGCCGTCGACGAGAACACCGGGCTTCGAGCTCGACAAGACCGACGAGGGCCTGCTGGCGCTGTTCAACGACAACCCGTTCATCCGCATGACGCTCGAGAAGGACCCGTCGCAGCGCGAGGAGGCGGCGCTGATCGAGGTGTTCAAGAAGCAGCGCCCGGGCGAGCCGCCGACGGTCGACAACTCGCGCAACCTGGTGCGCGCGCTGTTCTTCGACCCCAAGCGCTACGACCTGACGCGGGTCGGCCGCTACAAGCTGAACATGCGGCTGGGCTCCGAGGTTTCGCCGGAGTGCCGCGTGCTCACCACCGACGACATCGTCGAGCTGGTGCGGCGGCTGGTCGAGCTGCCGGTCAAGCTGGGCGTGCCCGAGGAGAGCAAGCGACTACGCCGCCGACGCCATCGCGATGCCGCGCGACGCGATCGAGCACGACCTGGACGAGTACGAGCACTTCGGCAACCGCCGCCTGCGCACGGTCGGCGAGCTGATCCAGGAGGCCTTCCGGATCGGCCTGTACCGGATGGAGCGGGTCGTCCGCGAGCGCCTGACGACCGAGGACGAGGACGCGATCACGCCGCAGACGATCGTCAACATCCGGCCGGTGGCGGCAGCCCTGAAGGAGTTCTTCGGCTCCTCGCAGCTGTCGCCAGTTCATGGATCAGACCAACTCGCTGGCCGGGCTCACGCACCGCCGCCGGCTGTCGGCGCTGGGCGCCGGCGGCCTGACCCGCGAGCGGGCGCCGATCGAGGTGCGCGACGTGCACCCCACCCACTACGGCCGCATGTGCCCGATCGAGACCCCGGAGGGTCCCAACATCGGCCTGATCGGGTCGCTCGGCTCCTACGCAAAGGTGTCGGAGCACGGCTTCGTGCAGACGCCCGTACCGCAAGATCGAGAAGGGCAAGGTCACCGACTCGACATCGAGTACCTGGACGCGCTGCAGGAGGAGAAGTACACGATCGCCCAGGCCAACGCCGAGGTGGACAAGAACGGCAAGCTGGTGTCGCCGGTGCTGTGCCGCACGCGTGACGGCGTGCCCGTCCAGGTGGACGCCACCGCGGTCGACTACATGGACGTCGACCCGGCTCAGATCGTGTCGGTGGCGACGGCGCTGATCCCGTTCCTCGAGCACAACGACGCCAACCGCGCGCTGATGGGCTCCAACATGCAGCGCCAGGCGGTGCCGCTGATGGTGACCGAGGCGCCGCTGGTCGGCACCGGCCTCGAGTACCGGGCCGCTGTCGACACCGGCGACGTGGTCCTGGCCAGCCGAGCCGGCAAGGTCGAGTACGTGGACGCCGAGAAGATCGTGGTGGCGACCCGCGACGGGCACGACACCGTACGACCTGGTCAAGTGGCGGCGCTCAAACCAGGGCACGATCATCCACCAGAAGCCGATCGTGTACGCCGGCCAGAAGGTGAGCGCCAAGGACCAGGTGCTGGCCGACGGCTCCTCGACCGACACAGGGCGAGCTGGCGCTGGGCAAGAACCTGCTGGTCGCCTTCATGTCCTGGGAGGGCTACAACTTCGAGGACGCGATCATCCTGTCCGAGCGGATCGTCAAGGACGACGTGCTGTCGTCCATCCACATCCACGAGTACGAGGTGGATGCCCGCTCGACCAAGCTGGGCGACGAGGAGATCACGCGCGACATCCCCAACCGCTCGGAGGAGTCGCTGCGCAACCTCGACGAGAACGGGATCGTGCGGATCGGGGCCGAGGTCGGCTCCGGCGACCTGCTGGTGGGCAAGGTCACGCCCAAGGGCGAGACCGAGCTGACCGCCGAGGAGAAGCTGATCCGCGCCATCTTCAAGGAGAAGGCGCGCGAGGTGCGCGACACGTCGCTGAAGGTGCCGCACGGCGAGGGCGGCAAGGTGATCGACGTCAAGACCTTCTCGCGCGCGAACGGCGACGACCTGTCGCCGGGCGTGAACGAGCTGGTGCGCGTGTACGTCGCCACCAAGCGCAAGATCGCCGAGGGCGACAAGCTGGCCGGCCGGCACGGCAATAAGGGCGTGATCTCCAAGATCGTGCCCGAGGAGGACATGCCGTTCCTCGAGGACGGCACGTCCCGTGGACATCATTCTGAACCCGCTGGGCGTGCCCTCGCGCATGAACATCGGCCAGATCCTGGAGACGCACCTGGGCTGGGCGGCCGCCCATGGCGGCCAGAACGGCGACCGCCAGTTCGATCGCCACGCCGGTGTTCGACGGCGCCACCCCGCAGGACGTGGACGAGGCCCTGATCGACTGGCAGGCCGACCACAAGACCCGGCGGTCAAGTTCGAGATCGACAAGAAGGCCCCGGCCGGCTCCCGCTGCACCGGCAAGGTGCGGCTGTTCAACGGCCGTACCGGCGAGCCCTACGACCAGCCGGTGACGATCGGCTACATGTACATCCTGAAGCTGCTGCACCTGGTGGACGACAAGATCCACGCTCGCTCGACCGGCCCCTACTCGCTGGTCACGCAGCAGCCGCTGGGCGGCAAGGCGCAGTTCGGCGGCCAGCGCTTCGGCGAGATGGAGGTGTGGGCGCTGGAGGCATACGGCGCCGCCTACACCCTGCAGGAGATGCTGACCATCAAGTCCGACGACACGGTCGGCCGGGTCAAGGCCTACGAGGCCATCGTCAAGGGCGAGAACATCCCCGAGCCGTCGATCCCCGAGAGCTTCAAGGTGCTGCTGAAGGAGATGCAGTCGCTGGCGCTGGACGTCAAGGTGGTGTCCGAGGACGGCGGCGACGTGGTCGTGCGCGAGGAGGACGACGAACTGCTGCGGGCCGCCGAGGAGCTCGGCATCGACCTGCAGCCGGTGGCCGGGCGGGCGGCAGCCCGCGACCCGGAGGCCCAGGAACTCGAGGAGGGGGTCGACCGGGTGGACGCCGACGGCGAGCTGACCGTTGCCAACGACGAGGACCTGCCCGAGGAGTTCGACGAGAACGGCCTGGGCGCGGTCGAAGAGGAAGAGGGCCTTGCTGCGCCCGACGAAGAGCTGGAGCCGGAGGACGTCGAGGAGTGACCCTCCGCCCGGCCCCAGAGATCCGTTTCAACCCTGAACTGCTAAGGAGCCCCACACGTTGATCGACATCAACGATTTCGACGCCATCCGGATCGGCCTTGCCTCATCCAAGCAGATCCGTGAGTGGTCGTCCGGTGAGGTGACCAAGCCCGAGACGATCAACTACCGCACCCTCAAGCCCGAGAAGGACGGCCTGTTCTGCGAGCGCATCTTCGGTCCCACGAAGGACTGGGAGTGCTACTGCGGCAAGTACAAGCGCGTCCGCTACAAGGGCATCATCTGCGAGCGCTGCGGCGTCGAGGTGACGCGCCAGAAGGTGCGCCGCGAGCGCATGGGTCACATCGACCTGGCCGCGCCGGTCAGCCACATCTGGTTCTTCAAGGGCGTGCCGTCGCGCATCGGCTACCTGCTCGACATCGCCCCCAAGGAGCTGGAGAAGGTGCTGTATTTCGCCGCCTCCATCGTCACCTCGGTGGACAAGGAGGCGCGCGACCGCGACGTGCCGGAGCTGGAGGTCAAGGTCGAGCAGGAGAAGGAGCGCCTGCTGCTGGACAAGGAGGACTCGCTGGCCGCGCTCGAGGAGCGCATGCAGCGCCGCCGCCAGCACCTGATCGACGGCGCCACCAAGGACTTCGACGAGGACGACGAGTACTGGGTGCGCACGCTCAACAACTGGGCCGAGGAGAACGGCTTCCCCGTGCTCGAGGAGGCCCGCGAACTGGGCGGCGGCCTGCTCCGCGAGGTGGCCAAGCGGGTGGCCGGCGAGGACCCCAAGAAGGTCCGCGAGCTGGTCCGCGAGTCGGCCGTGCGCGACGACCGCCGGCTGTCCAGCAAGGACCTGGCGACCGTGGCCGCCTGGGCGGCTGCCGCTCGCACGCTGATCGGCGCCGAACTGGACGCCATCGAGGAGGCCAAGGGCGGCGAGAAGACCAAGGCCAAGAACGCCGTCAAGGTCCGGCTGGGCTGGCTGGCGGGCGAGGAGGTCACGCTCAAGGAGACCGACGAGGCCTGGATCGCATCCCTGGTCGAGGCCGGGCCGGGCAACGCCGCGGGCCTGGACAAGACCCGTCAGCTGGGTGCGGGGCTGCTGCGCGAGGTGGTCGAGCAGGCCGAGTCGACCGACGCTGACGAGCTGCGCGAGCTGGCCTCCGACCTGTGCCTGCGCAGTGAGGGCGGCATCTCCAAGGAGGACATCCGGTTCGTCGAGGCGTGGGCGCTCAAGGTGCGCGACACGTACAACGACATCCAGGCCCGGCGCAAGGACGTGGACGACCACGCCAAGGACTCGGTCGACCGGCTCGACCGCACCTGGATCAAGTTCAAGGAACTCGAGGTGCAGGAGATCATCGCCGACGAGGCCCTGTTCCGGGAGCTGCGCGATCGCTTCGGCAGCTCGTGGGGCTTCGGTGAGTACTTCACCGGCGGGATGGGCGCGGAATCGATCCGCGAGCTCCTGCGCACCCGCGACCTGGACGCCGAGGCGGCCCAGCTGCGCGAGACCATCCGCACCTCCAAGGGCCAGAAGGAGGCCCGGGCGATCAAGCGGCTGAAGGTCGTGAACGCCTTCATCAAGTCGGAGAACCGTCCCGACTGGATGATCCTGGACACGGTGCCGGTGATCCCGCCGGAGCTGCGCCCGATGGTGCAGCTGGACGGTGGGCGCTTCGCCACCTCCGACCTGAACGACCTGTACCGGCGCGTGATCAACCGCAACAACAGGCTCAAGCGGCTGCTCGACCTGGGTGCGCCGGAGATCATCGTCAACAACGAGAAGCGCATGCTGCAGGAGGCCGTCGACGCGCTGTTCGACAACGGCCGCCGGGGCCGCGCGGTGACCGGCCCGGGCAACCGCCCGCTGAAGTCGCTGTCCGACATGCTCAAGGGCAAGCAGGGCCGGTTCCGCCAGAACCTGCTCGGCAAGCGCGTGGACTACTCCGGCCGGTCGGTGATCGTTGCCGGCCCGTCGCTGCAGCTGCACCAGTGCGGCCTGCCCAAGCTGATGGCGCTGGAGCTGTTCAAGCCGTTCATCATGAGCCGGCTGGTCGAGCGCAAGCTGGTGCAGAACATCAAGGCCGCCAAGAAGATGGTGGACACGATGGTGCCCGAGGTGTGGGACGTGCTGGAGGAAGTGATCGCCGAGCATCCGGTGCTGCTGAACCGGGCGCCCACGCTGCACAGGCTGGGCATCCAGGCCTTCGAGCCGGTGCTGGTGGAGGGCAAGGCGATCCAGGTCCACCCGCTGGTCTGCCATGCCTTCAACGCCGACTTCGACGGCGATCAGATGGCGGTGCACCTGCCGCTGTCGGCCGAGGCCCAGGCGGAGGCCCGCATCCTCATGCTGTCCTCCAACAACATCCTGTCCCCGGCCCACGGCAAGCCGCTGGCCACGCCCACCCAGGACATGGTGCTGGGCACCTACTACCTGACCTACTCCAGCGAGGACCTGTCCAAGGTCAGCTGGGACGACCTCAAGCAGCGGCGGGCCCCGTACTTCGGCTCGATGATCGAGGTCGAGATGGCCTACGACCAGAAGCAGGTCGGGCTGCAGGAGACCATCGGCCTGCGCGAGCGGGGCGACTGGATCGTCACCACGGTCGGCCGGGCGATCTTCAACGACGAGGTCAGCCGGGCGCTGGGACGGGCCATCGGCGACACCTTCAAGCCTGCCGCCTACGACTACCAGAACCGCACCTTCACCAAGCGCGAGATGACCGAGTTCATCTCCGAACTGGTCGATCGGTATGGCGCGACCACGATCGCCGAGGTGCTGGACACGATCAAGGACCTGGGCTTCAGCTACGCCACCCGGGCCGGCGTCACCGTGTCCAAGAACGACATCATCACGCCGCCCGACAAGGAAAGCATCCTGGCTGACTACGAGGATCGCGTCAGCAAGAAGATGCGCGACTACGGGCGCGGGCTGATCACCGAGGACGAGCGCCACGAGCAGGTGGTGGATATCTGGAACGAGGCCACCGACAGCGTCGGCGAGGCCATGCTGCGCAACCTGCATGAGTTGAACCCGGTGTTCATGATGGCCAACTCGGGCGCTCGCGGATCGTTCAAGCAGATCCGCCAGCTGGCCGGAATGCGCGGCCTGATGGCCAACCCGAAGGGCGAGATCATCGAGCGGCCGATCAAGTCGAACTTCATGGAGGGGCTGTCCGTGCTGGAGTACTTCATCTCCACCCACGGCGCCCGCAAGGGCCTGGCCGACACGGCCCTGCGCACCGCCGACTCGGGCTACCTGACCCGGCGCCTGGTGGACGTCTCCCAGGACGTGATCATCCGAGAGGACGACTGCGGCACCGACGAGCACATCCTGCTCTCCGTGCGGCTGCCCGACGGCCAGATCAACCGCTCCAGCCTGATCGGGCGGGTGGTGGCCAAGGACACCAAGCTGGGCAAGCTGAAGCTGGCCGCCGGCGATGAGATCAACGGCGCCCGGCTGCGCGACGTCGTGGAAATGGCGGCTGACGATGCCGTCATCCCGGTGCGCACGGTGCTCAAGTGCCGGGCCGAGATCGGCGTCTGCCGGCTGTGTTACGGCTGGTCGATGGCCACCGGCAAGATGGGCGAGATCGGCGACGCGGTGGGCACCATCGCCGCCCAGTCGATCGGCGAGCCGGGCACCCAGCTGACCATGCGCACCTTCCACACCGGCGGCGTCGCCGGCGCGGACATCACCCACGGCCTGCCGCGGGTGGTGGAGCTGTTCGAGGCCCGCAAGCCCAAGGCCGCGGCCACCCTGGCCGAGGTTGCGGGCAAGGTGGAGGTGGCCGAGACCGACCGCGGCTACGTGGTCACGGTGACCCCGGCCGATGACGGTGAGTCGGCGGAGGAGTACAGCTTCCCCCGGCGCACGCGGATGCGGGTCACCCAGGGCGAGCTGATCGACGCCGGCACCCCGATCAACGAGGGGCCGCTGGCGCCGGCAGAACTGCTCGACCTGCGCGACGACACGGAGACCGCCCGCTACCTGGTGAACGAAGTGCAGCAGGTGTACAAGAGCCAGGGCGTGGAGATCCACGACAAGCACATCGAGCTGATCGTGCGGCAGATGCTGAAGAAGGTGCGGATCGACAACTCGGGCAGCTCGGACTTCCTGCCCGGGGAGCTGGTCGACCGGCCGGAGCTGGAGAAGACCCGGCGCGCCATCACCGCCACCAAGGGCGGCGAGGTGCCGACCCACACTCAGCTCATCCTGGGCATCACCAAGGCCTCGCTGGCCACCCAGAGCTTCCTGTCGGCGGCCTCCTTCCAGGAGACCACGAAGGTGCTCACGGATGCGTCCATCGAGGGCAAGACCGACCACCTGGTGGGACTCAAGGAGAACGTGATCATCGGCAAGCTGATCCCGGCCTCCACCGGCCTCAAGGCGTACCGGTCGGTGCAGATCGCGCCCAGCCCGGACGCCGAGCCGCGGCTGTACATCGACGAGCTGACCGAGCCCGTGTATCTGGGCGGCGGCCAGCTGGTCGGCGACGGCAACGGCTCGGGCGGGCTCGATCTGACGCCCAAGCCGGGTGCTGAGGAGCCGTTCATCCCGCCCGTCCCCGAGGACGAGGACTAAGACCGAAACGCCGGTGCCAGGCACCTGCCTGGCACCGGCTTCTTCCGCCGGGCCAGGCCCCGGGGCCTGGTGTTAACAGTTGGACCCGGTACCCGGTACGGGCTGCAAGGTGTCTGGCATCCGTCACGGGGTTTGTGACGGTGCCTGACCCCGACCGCAAGTCCGCCCGGCCTCCGCCGTACGGCTTCCCGTTTGCCGGCCACGCACGGTTGAGATAGAGTTCTCCGTCGCGGCCGGGCTCCGGCCGTCCTCTTTGTTGCCTTCCAACGGGGAGTCTTCACAGCGTATGCCCACGATCAATCAGCTCGTCCGCAAGGGCCGCAAGCCAAAGCCCTCCAAGGACACCACGCCTGCCCTCGACGGCAGCCCGCAGAAGCGGGGCGTTTGCACGCGCGTGTACACGACCACGCCGCGCGAAGCCCAACTCGGCTCTGCGCAAGGTGTGCCGTGTGCGGCTGACCAACGGGCCCGAGGTGACGGCCTACATCCCCGGTGAGGGCCACAACCTGCAGGAGCACTCGGTGGTGCTCGTGCACGGCGGCGGGCCGGCCGACCTGGGTGGCGTCAACTACCGCGTGATCCGGGCCGCGCTCGACCTGAATGGCGTCTCCAGCCGCAAGCAGGGCCGCTCCCTGTACGGGACCAAGAAGGGCGGCGGCTAGTGCCCAGGCGAGCAGAGATCAGCCCGCGAACGCTGCTGCGCGACCCCGTCTATGACTCCACCCTGGTCACCCAGGTGGTCAACCGGGTGATGCTGGGTGGCAAGAAGTCGGTGGCCGAGGGCATCGTCTACGGCGCTTTGGAGTCGGTTGGCCGCAAGACCGGGCAGAGCCCGGTCGAGGTGCTGGAGCGGGCCGTCAAGTCGGTCACGCCGGTGCTGGAGGTGCGCTCGCGGCGGGTCGGCGGCGCCAACTACCAGGTGCCGATCGAGGTGCCGCAGCGGCGCGCCCGCACACTGGCCGTGCGCTGGCTGGTGACGTTCGCCCGTCAGCGGCGCGAGAAGGAGATGTTCGAGAAGTTGGCAGGAGAGATTCTGGACGCCACCAACCAGCAGGGCGGGGCGTTCAAGCGGAAGGACGACATGTACCGGATGGCGCAGGCCAACAAGGCCTTCGCGCACTATCGCTGGTAGGAAGTCAGGCAGTAACCATGGCAGTCACCCAGACACAGGCCGGCACTCGCGTGCCCAACATGGATGAACTCGATCGCGTCCGAAACATCGGCATCATGGCCCACATCGATGCCGGCAAGACGACGACCACCGAGCGCATCCTGTACTACACCGGCCGTCTGCACAAGATGGGCGAGGTGCACGAGGGCGCCGCCACCATGGATTGGATGGTGCAGGAGCAGGAGCGGGGGATCACGATCACCTCCGCCGCAACCACCTGCTTCTGGCGGGACGCGCGCATCAACATCATTGACACGCCAGGGCACGTGGACTTTACGGTCGAGGTCGAGCGCAGCCTCCGCGTGCTGGACGGCGCGGTGGCCCTTTTCGACTCGGTGGCGGGTGTCCAGCCGCAGTCCGAGACGGTCTGGCGGCAGGCCGACAAGTACCAGGTGCCGCGCATCGCCTTCATCAACAAGATGGACCGGACGGGCGCGGACTTCGAGAACGCCGTGCAGACGATGGTCGACCGGCTGGGCGCACGGCCGGTGCCGCTGCAGATCCCGATCGGGGCCGAGGACGCCTTCCAGGGCCACATCGACCTGGTCACCATGCGGGCCATGCGGTTCGTCGATCCGCTGGGCCAGAGCTGGCAGGACGAGGACATCCCGGCCGAGTTGGTCGGCCCCGCCGAGGCCGCCCGCCACGAACTGGTCGAGGCCGTTGCCGACCACGACGACGAGATCATGCTGGCCTTCCTGGAGGATGCGCCGGTCGAGGAGGCGCAGCTGCGCGAGGCCATCCGCCGGGCGACCCTGGACCTCTCCATCACCCCGGTGCTGCTCGGCTCGGCCTTCAAGAACAAGGGCGTGCAGTCGCTGCTGGACGCCGTCATCGACTATCTGCCCTCGCCGCTGGACGTGCCGCCGGTGGTTGGCGCCGACCCGGCCACGGGGGCCGAGGTGACCCGCAGGGCCGACCTCAAGGAGCCGTTCTCGGCGCTGGCCTTCAAGGTCATGTCCGACCCCTTCGTGGGCAAGTTGACCTACTTCCGGGTGTACTCCGGCAAGCTGGCGTCCGGCTCCTACGTGCTGAACGCCTCCACCGGCCGCAAGGAACGGGTGGGCCGCGTGCTGGAGATGCATGCGAACCACCGCGAGGACGTGAGCGAGATCGGCGCCGGCGCCATCGCCGCCGCCGTCGGGCTCAAGCAGACGACCACCGGCGACACCCTGTGCAGCCCGCAGGAGCCGGTCATCCTGGAGGCCATCCAGTTCCCCGACCCGGTCATCGACGTCGCCGTGGAGCCCAAGACCAAGGCCGACCAGGACAAGCTGTCGGCGGCCCTGCAGCGGCTGGCGGAGGAGGACCCCACCTTCCGCGTGCGCACCAACGAGGAGACCGGCCAGACGATCATCGCCGGCATGGGCGAGCTGCACCTCGAAATCATCGTCGACCGGCTGATGCGCGAGTTCAAGGTGGACGCCAACGTCGGCCGGCCGCAGGTCGCCTACCGGGAGACGATCCGAAACGCCGTGCAGGGCGTGCATGGCCGGTTCGTCCGCCAGACCGGCGGCCGCGGCCAGTACGGGCACGCCGTGATCGACATGGAGCCAAACCAGCAGGGCGCAGGCTACGAGTTCGAGAACAAGATCGTGGGCGGTGCCATCCCCCGCGAGTACATCTCCTCGGTGGACGCCGGCATCCAGGAGGCGATGGAGTCGGGCATCCTCAGCGGCTTCCCGGTGGTGGACGTCAAGGTGCGCCTGGTGGACGGCAGCTACCACGACGTGGACTCGTCGGAGATGGCCTTCAAGGTGGCCGGCTCGATGGCTTTCAAGGAGGCTGCCAAGCGCGCCAAGCCGGTGCTGCTGGAGCCGATCATGGCGGTCGAGGTGGTCACGCCCGAGGATTACATGGGCGACGTCATCGGCAATATCAACTCACGCCGCGGCCAGATCGAGGGCATGGAGCCGCGCGGCAATGCTCAGGTGATCAAGGCTCGCGTGCCGCTGGCTGAGATGTTCGGCTACGCCACCGACCTGCGCACCATGAGCCAGGGCCGAGCCACGTACACGATGCAGTTCCTTCACTACGCCGAAGTCCCGCATTCAATCGCTGAGAAGCTGTCTGAGACCCAGGCATAACGGGCCGGGAAAAGGAGACCCAATAACATGGCCAAGGCAAAGTTCGAGCGCACAAAGCCGCACCTCAACATCGGCACCATCGGTCACATCGACCATGGCAAGACGACCCTGACCGCCGCCATCACCAAGGTGTTGTCGGAGGCGGGCACCGGGTCTCAGGTAACGAGCTTCGACCAGATCGACAAGGCACCGGAGGAGAAGGAGCGCGGGATCACCATCAACTCGGCGCACGTCGAGTACGAGACCGCCAACCGGCATTACGCGCACGTGGACTGCCCGGGCCACGCCGACTACGTCAAGAACATGATCACCGGCGCCGCCCAGATGGACGGCGCGATCCTGGTCGTGTCGGCCACCGACGGCCCCATGCCGCAGACCCGCGAGCACATCCTGCTGGCCCGCCAGGTGGGCGTGCCCTACATCGTGGTGGCGCTCAACAAGTCCGACGCAGTGGACGACGAGGAGCTGCTCGAGCTGGTCGAGCTGGAGGTGCGCGAGTTGCTCACCCAGTACGAGTTCCCGGGAGACGACATCCCGGTCGTTCGGGTGTCGGCCCTGAAGGCCCTGGAGGGCGACCCCGAGTGGACGCCCAAGATCCTGGAGCTGATGGAGAAGGTGGACGAGTACGTCCCCGAGCCCGAGCGTGACATCGACAGGCCGTTCCTGATGCCGGTCGAGGACGTGTTCACGATCACCGGCCGCGGCACTGTCGCCACCGGCCGTGTGGAGCAGGGCGTGGTCAAGACCGGTGAAGAGGTCGAGATCGTCGGCATCCACAAGGAGGTTGCAAAGACGGTCGTGACCGGCGTCGAGATGTTCCGCAAGCTGCTCGACCAGGGCCAGGCCGGCGACAACATCGGCTGCCTGCTGCGTGGTGTCAAGCGTGAGGAGATCGAGCGCGGCCAGGTGCTGTCCAAGCCCGGCTCGATCACGCCGCACACCCAGTTCGAGGCTCAGGTGTACGTGCTGTCCAAGGAGGAGGGCGGGCGCCACACCCCGTTCTTCAAGGGCTACCGCCCGCAGTTCTACTTCCGCACCACCGACGTGACGGGTGTGGTCGAGCTGCAGGAGGGCGTGGAGATGGTCATGCCCGGCGACAACGCCGAGATGAGCGTCGACCTGATCCAGCCGATCGCCATGGACGCGGGGCTGCGCTTCGCAATCCGCGAGGGCGGCCGCACAGTGGGTGCCGGCGCCGTGACCAAGATCATCAAATAACGAACGAGCGAGGCTCTCGAGTTGGCACAACAGAAAATCCGCATCCGGCTGAAGGGATACGACCACACACAGGTCGACCTGTCGGCGCGCTCGATCGTGGAGACGGCTCAGCGCTCGGGCGCCAGTGTGTCCGGGCCGGTGCCGTTGCCGACCGAGAAGAACGTGTACTGCGTGATCCGCGGCCCGTTCAAGGACAAGGACTCACGTGAGCACTTCGAGATCCGCACGCACAAGCGGCTGATCGACATCCATCAACCCACGCCCAAGACGGTCGACTCGCTGATGCGGCTCGACCTGCCGGCCGGCGTCGACATCGAGATCAAGCTCTAAACCCATGGCGCAATCTGCAATCAAGGGCATCATCGGACGCAAGCTGGGCATGACCCAGCTGTTCGACCCGGAGTCCGGCAAAGTCACCCCGGTGACCGTGATCGAGGCTGGTCCGTGTCCGGTGGTGAGCGTGCGGACGGCCGGCGCCGACGGCTACGACGCCGTCCAGTTGGCCTTCGCCCCCGTCAAAGAAAAGCAGCTGACAAGGCCCGAAGCCGGCCACCTCAAGCACGCCGGGGTGGCGCCGCACAGGCACCTGATCGAGGTCCGCGACGCTCAGGGGCTGGCGGTGGGCGACACCGTCACGGTCGAGGCCTTCGCGGCCGGCGACCGCGTCAAGGTGTCGGGCACCTCCAAGGGCAAGGGCTTCGCCGGCACCGTCAAGCGCCATCACTTCTCCCGTGGGCCGGTCACGCACGGCTCGCACAACATCCGCCAGCCCGGCTCGATCGGCGCCTCGGCCTACCCGGCGCGGGTGTTCAAGGGCATGCGGATGTCCGGCCGGTTGGGCGGCAAGCGGGCCACCCAGCGCGGGTTGCGGGTGGTCGAGGTGGATGTGGAGCGAAACCTGCTGCTGATCGCCGGCGCCATTCCCGGCGCCACCGGCGGCACCATCGAGGTCAGGAGCGAGGGCTGATGGCAACCGCGCTGAAAGCCCCCGTGCTGGGCAAGAAATCCGCCCACAGCCTGGCCGCCGACACCTTCGGCCTGGAGCGCAACGACGCCCTCGTGCACCACGTGGTGACCGCCGAACTGGCGGCCCGCAGGCAGGGCACGCACTCCACAAAGACCCGTGGACTGGTGTCCGGTGGGCGTGCCAAGCCGTGGCGCCAGAAGGGCACCGGGCGTGCCCGTGCCGGCACCACGCGAGCGGCCCAGTGGGCCGGCGGCGGTGTCGTGTTCGGCCCTCACCCGCGCTCCTACATCGGCAAGGTGAACCGCAAGGAACGGGCCCGGGCGCTGCGCATAGCGCTGTCGGCGCACGTCGCCAACGGCTCGCTGGCTGCCGTCGATGCGGCCGCCTTCGACGCCGCCCGCACCAAGGCCGCGGTCGAGCTTCTGGACGGATGGCGTGGGCAGGGGCCGCTGGTGGTGGTCGCCTCACCGGGCGAGGACGCGCTGGCCCGCTCGTTCCGCAACCTCAACCGCACGCACGTGGTCGAGGTGGGCGACCTGGAGGTGGCCGACGTGGTGTGGGCGCACTGGCTGGTCGTGTCCACCAGCGCGCTGGCCACGCTGGAAGGCGGGAAGTCCGAATGAGCGCCGGCGATGCCCGCTCCGTGCTGATCGCTCCGGTCGTGTCCGAGAAGTCCTACGGGCTGATCGCAGAGCGCCGCAAGTACACCTTTCGTGTGCATCCGGACGCCCACAAGACGCAGATCCAGCAGGCCGTCGAGGAGATCTTCGCCGTCAACGTGCTGGCCGTGAACGTGTCCAAGGTGCCGTCCAAGCCCAAGCGCCGGGGCATGACCCAGGGCCGCCGGCCGGGCTGGAAGAAGGCCGTGGTGACGGTCGCTGAAGGTCAATCCATCGAAGCCTTTGGCCCAGGGGTGTAGGGGTGGCAACCGTGAACCTCACTGGCGCCTGGCGGCTGCAACGCTTCGCGCCGTCCGCGATCCGCTGGGTAGCGGATCGCTCCCGACCGGCGCAAGGCAGCGCCTTGCGCCTGCGTCCTCGGACGTCGTCGTGCAGCGCACTGCCGACGTCTTGCGTCCTTGCTCCACTCGCGTTTCGCTCGCCAAATCGCCAGCACGGGAGGGACGTGTAATGGCAGTGCGAAAATTCAAGCCCACCTCGGCCGGCCGCCGTTTCATGACGGTGTCGGACTTCGCCGAGATCACCAAGAGCGAGCCCGAGAAGTCGCTGGTCGAGGGCCTGCAGAAGCGCGGCGGGCGCAACGTCAACGGCCGCATCACCACCCGCCATCAGGGCGGCGGCCACAAGCGCCTGTACCGGCGGATCGACTTCAAGCGCACCAAGGACGGCATCCCGGCCAAGGTGCACTCGATCGAGTACGACCCCAACCGGTCGGCCCGGATCGCCCTTTTGCACTACGCCGACGGCGAGAAGCGCTACATCCTGGCGCCGGTCCGGCTGCGGGTCGGGCAGACGGTCGAGTCGGGGCTGGACGTCGACATCAGGCCGGGCAACGCGATGCCGCTGCGGGCCATGCCCACCGGCACCACCGTGCACAACATCGAGCTGCGGCCCGGCCAGGGCGCCAAGATGGTGCGCTCGGCCGGCGGCTCGGCCCAGCTGGTGGCCAAGGAGGGCGGCATGGCCCTGCTCCGGCTGCCCTCCGGCGAGATGCGCCGGGTGCCCGAGGTATGCCGCGCCACCGTCGGCCAGCTGGGCAACGTAACGCATGAGATCGAGTCCGGCGGCAAGGCCGGCAGGTCGCGCTGGAAGGGCAAGCGCCCGTCCGTCCGCGGCACCGTCATGAACCCCGTCGATCACCCGCATGGCGGCGGCGAAGGCAAGAACAAGGGCAGCCATCCGGTCACCCCGTGGGGCAAGCCGACGCTCGGCTTCCGCACCCGTGACGTCAACAAGGCGTCCAGCAAGGACATCGTGCGAGCACGCAAGCGAGGGAAGGGCAGGCGATGAGCCGATCCAGCAAGAAGGGGCCATTCGTCGATGCCAAGCTGCTGCAGCGCATCGAGCAGATGAACGAGTCCAAGCAGAAGCGGATGCTCAAGACCTGGTCGCGGGCCTCCACCATCTTCCCCGAGTTCGTGGGGCACACGATCGCCGTGCACGACGGCCGCAAGCACGTGCCGGTGTTCGTGTCCGAGTCGATGGTCGGCCACAAACTGGGTGAGTTCGCGCCCACCCGCACCTACCGCGGGCACGGCAACGACCGCACGGCGAGGATGAAGGGCCGGTAGCGGTGGCAGTTTCCGCCCCCGAACGCGAGACCGTGGCCGCCCGCGCGCGGCACGTGCGCACGTCCGCCCGCAAGGCCCGGCTGGTGCTCGAGCACATCCGCGGCAAGTCGGCTGGCGAGGCCCGCGCCATCCTCACCTTCCAGACCCGGGCAGCCGCTCGCGACGCCTACAAGGTGCTGGCCTCGGCCATCGCCAACGCCGAGGCCAACGCCGGCCACGACGAGGACGACCTGGTCGTGGTGGCCGCCTATGCGGACGAGGGCCCGACGATCAAGCGTTGGCGCCCGCGCGCCCGCGGCCGCGTGAACCGGATCAAGAAGCGCACCTGCCACATCACCATCGAGCTGGCCGCGGTCGAGACCGAAGCCGGCTCGCGCAGGGCGCGCAGTCGCCGCGCCGGAGCCGGCGTCGCGCCGGCGGGCATCCCGGGCCAAGGCCGCCGAGGGCGCCCCGGAGGCATCCGCCGAGACGGTCGTGGAGACGCCAGTCGAGGCAGAGCCCGAGGTTCCCGCCCAGGCCGAGCCCGAGGCTGCCGAGGCCGCCGAGCCAGAGGCCGAGGCGCCCAAGCCCAAGCCGCGCACGCGCCGGCCGGCGAAGCCCAAGCCCGACGCCGAGGCCCCGGCCGACGCACAGTCCGAGGCGGAAGCCAAGCCAAAGCCGAAGCCCAGGGCCAAGCCCAAACCGCGCGCCAAGCCGGCCGCCAAGGCCGAGCCCGCAAGCGATGACACCCCCGATCAGGAGGCCAGCGAGTAGTGGGGCACAAAGTTCATCCCGGCGGCCTCCGGGTGGGGATCATCCACACCTGGAAGTCCAACTGGTTCACGTCCACCAAGGAGTTCCCGCAGTACCTGCAGGAGGACTTCAAGATCCGCGACCACATCACCCGCAAGCTGTCGCATGCGGGGCTGTCCGACCTGCACATCCGCAAGGACAAGCAGCGGATTACCGTGGACATCTACACCGCCCGTCCCGGCATCGTGATCGGCAAGTC
Organism: uncultured Actinomycetes bacterium; assembly: GCA_963744065.1. Taxonomy (GTDB): domain Bacteria; phylum Actinomycetota; class Thermoleophilia; order Gaiellales; family JAICJC01; genus DASUHT01. The sequence continues at coordinate 17,428 of CAVUSN010000002.1, forward strand.
CGGCTCCGAGGTGGACGCGCTGCGCAAGGAACTGCACGACATGACCGGCAAGGCGGTGCAGGTCAACATCACCGAGATCAAGCGACCCGAACTGGACGCCCGCCTGGTCGCCCAGTCGATCGCCGAGCAGCTGCAGAACCGGGTGTCCTTCCGGCGGGCGATGAAGCGATCGCTGAGCTCGTCCATGCGCTCCGGCGCTCAGGGTGTCAAGGTGCGCTGCGGCGGCCGCCTGGGCGGCGCCGAGATGAGCCGGTCGGAGACCTACAGCGAGGGCCGCGTGCCGCTGCACACGCTGCGCGCCGACATCGACTACGGCTTCGCCGAGGCCAAGACCACGTTCGGCCGGATCGGCGTCAAGGTGTGGATCAACAAGGGCGAGATCATGCCCGAGGGCTTCGAGCGCGACGGCCAGGCCACCCGCCTGGGCGAGGTCGACTCCCGCCGCCGGCGGCGCGGTGCGCTGCCCGGTGAGCTGGAGCAGCTGGGCCCGTCCCGGCCCGGACGCCGCGAGGGCGGCGGCGGTGGCGCCGGCCGCGGCCGCAGGCCGCGCGGTCCCGGGGGCGGCGGTCCAGGTGGCGGCGGTCCCGGTGGAGGGGGCGGCGCCCCGGGTGGTCGCAGGCGCCCGCCGCGTCCGGCCGCCAGCGAGCAGCCGGCCGCGCCCGAGCCGCCGAAGGACGCCGCGCCTCCCGCCGAGCCGCCGGCTGCCCCCGAGCCGCCGACTGGCGGTGATGCATAGTGCTCCCTCCCACGAGTCTCATGCGATCGGGCGGCTGCAAGCCGTCGCCTGGCTGTGTCCTCGGTCGCCCCGATATTCCCAATATCGGGGCTCCCTGCGTCCGTGCCATGCTCGGCTTTCGCTCGCCCGCTCATCACGGAACCCATGGGAGGGAGCACTAGTGCTTCTACCCAAGCGCACCAAGTACCGCAAGATGCACCGCGGCCGGCGCACGGGGGTGGCCAAGGGCCACACCCGCGTGCAGTTCGGCGAGTACGGCCTGAAGGCGCTGGAGGCCGGCTGGGTGACCAACCGTCAACTGGAGGCCGCCCGTATCGCCATGACCCGCAAGATCAAGCGTGGCGGCAAGGTGTGGATCACCGTCTTCCCCGACAAGTCGGTGACCAAGAAGCCGGCCGAGACGCGGATGGGCTCCGGCAAGGGCTCGCCCGAGGGCTGGGTGGCGGTGGTCAAGCCGGGCCGTGTGATGTTCGAACTGGCCGGTGTGCCCGAGCCGCTGGCTCGCGACGCCATCCGGTTGGCCGCCATGAAGCTGCCCATCAAGGCTCGCTTCGTGACCAGGGAGGGAGATCTCTTTGAAGGCCAGTGAGATCCGGGAACTGACTGAGGACGAGCTCGACAGGCACCTGGCCGAGCGCCGTCAGGAGCTGTTCAACCTGCGCTTCCAGCATGCGACTGGCGCGCTCGACAACTCGGCCGCGCTGGCCAGGGTGAAGCGCGACATCGCGCGTCTTCTGACCCTGTCCGGTGAGCGCGTCCGGCAACCCAAGGAAGCATGAGCGAGACCACTGACACCCCCGAGGCCACCCGCGGGCACCGCAAGGAGCGGCGCGGCGTGGTCGTCTCCGACGCCATGGACAAGACCGTTGTCGTGCGCGTCGACGTTCTCAAGCCGCATCCCAAGTACCACAAGATGATGCGGCGCTCGATCCGCCTGCATGCGCACGACGAGCGCAACGAGGCCCACCCCGGCGACACCGTCCGCCTGGTGGAGACCCGTCCCCTGTCGCGCACCAAGCGCTGGCGCGTGGCGGAGATCCTCGAGGTGGCCAAGTGATCCAGGTGGAGACCCGCTTGCGAGTGGCGGACAACACCGGCGCCCGGGAGATCCTGTGCATCCGCATCAGGGGCGGCAGCCGGCGCCGTTACGCAGGGGTCGGCGATATCATCGTGGGCACCGTCAAGCAGGCCACGCCCAACGGCACGGTCAAGAAGGGCGAGGTGGTGCAGGCGGTGGTGGTGCGCACGACAAAGCAACACCATCGCGACGACGGTACGTACATCGCGTTCGACGAGAACGCGGCGGTCATCATCGATGCCCAGCGCAATCCGCGCGGGACGCGCATCTTCGGGCCGGTGGCCCGCGAGCTGCGTGAGCGCAACTTCATGAAGATCGTCTCTCTGGCTCCCGAGGTCCTTTGACGTGGGGGAACCCATGGTTCCCCCACGAGCCCCCTCCTTCGAGGGGCGCGCGCTACGTGATGTCGCTCCGGCGAGAACGCTGTCTCGCCGGAGCATGAAAACCACCGAGTCCCTACTCTTCGGGGTTCTCCAAGCAAGGTTCAACTGATATGCGAAGACTCAAGATCCGCAAAGGTGATTCGGTGCAGGTGCTGGCCGGCAAGGACGCCGGCAAGCGCGGCACCGTGTCGCGTGTGCTGCCGACCGACGGCCGGTTGGTGGTGGACAAGGTGAACATGATCAAGCGGCACACGAAGCCGCGCCCGGCGCCGCGTTCGTCGGGCACCCAGTCCATCATCCCGGGCGGCGTGATCGAGCGCGAGGCGCCGCTCAACGCATCCAACGTGGCCCTCGTCTGCCCGGCCTGCGGTCAGCCCACCCGTGTTGGCTATCGAGTAAGTGAGAAGGACGGCAGCAAGGTACGCATGTGCCGCAAGTGCAAGAAGGACATCGACCGCTGATGGCCACCACCGAGATCCCCACCCCGCGGCTCAAGGCCCATTACGACGACGAGGTGCGCGAACTGCTGCGCGAGCGCTTCGAGCTGTCGTCGGTGATGGCCGTCCCCCGCATCTCCAAGATCACCCTGAACATGGGTGTGGGGGAAGCCAAGGTCAACTCCAAGGCGCTGGACGACGCGGTCGAGCAGTTGGCCATCATCTCCGGCCAGAAGCCGACCATCACCCGCGCCAAGCGCTCGATCGCCGGCTTCAAGATCCGCGAGGGCATGCCCATCGGCTGCAAGGTGACCCTGCGCGGCGACCGCATGTACGAGTTCCTCGATCGCCTGCAGACGATCGCCCTGCCGCGCATCCGCGACTTCCGCGGCATCAACCCCGAGGCCTTCGACGGCCGCGGCAACTTCGCGCTGGGCGTGCGCGAGCAGGTGATCTTCCCCGAAATCAACTATGACGACGTGTCCGAGGTGCGTGGCCTCGACGTCACCATCACCACCACGGCCCCCACCGACGAGCAGGCACGCGAGCTGCTGCGCGAGCTGGGCATGCCGTTCGCGAGCGAAGGACGAGAGTAGATGGCGAAGGAAGCACTCAGGGTCAAGCAGTCCAGGAAAGCCAAGCACCCCACCCAGCAGTACCACCGGTGCGGGCGGTGCGGCCGGTCGCGCGCATACTTCCGCAAATTCGGGGTGTGCCGCATCTGCCTCCGCGAGCTGGCCCACCAGGGAGTTATCCCGGGCATGACCAAGAGCAGTTGGTGATCACATGCTGACCGACCCCATAGGCGACATGCTGACTCGCATCCGCAACGCCAATCTGGCGTTGCACGAGACGGTGGAGATGCCCGTCTCGGGGATGAAGAAGGAGATCGCCCGCATCCTCCAGCAGGAGGGCTATATCGATGGCTATGACGTCAGCCGCGGCGAGCGCCACGACACACTGGTGGTGAAGCTGCGCTACGGACCCAGCCGCGAGCGCGTGATCTCGGGACTGAAGCGGGTGTCCAAGCCCGGACGCCGGGTGTACGCCAAGAAGGACCGCCCGCATCGCGTGCTGGGCGGCATGGGCGTCGCCATCCTGTCAACCTCGAGCGGCGTGGTCACCGGCCGCCAGGCGCTGGAGCTCGGCCTGGGCGGCGAGGTGCTGTGCTACGTGTGGTGAGCGATGAGCCGGATCGGTAGAAAGCCCATCCCGGTTCCCGCTGGCGTCGAGGTCGAGATCGCCCCCGGCCGGGTGGCGGTCAAGGGTCCCAAGGGCCAGCTGCAGGAGCGCATCAGCCACGACATGACGGTCGCTCTCGAGGAGGGCCAGTTGGTCGTCACGCGGCCCTCCGACCGCTCCGACCATCGAGCGCTGCACGGCCTCACGCGGTCGCTGGTTGCCAACATGGTGATCGGCGTGACCGACGGCTACGAGCGCCGCCTGGAGATCCAGGGCGTCGGCTACCGGGCGGCGCTGCGCGGTTCCGACCTGGAGATGCAGCTGGGCTTCAGCCACCCGGTGTCAGTGCCGGCGCCGGACGGCATCAGCTTCGAAGTGCCGGCGCCCACCCAGATTGTCGTGCGCGGCATCTCCAAGCAGCAGGTGGGGGAGATCGCCGCCCAGATCCGCAAGTGGCGGCCGCCCGAGCCGTACAAGGGCAAAGGCATCCGCTATGAGGGCGAGTTCGTCCAGCGCAAGGTCGGAAAGCGAGCATAAGGATGGCCGTCCGCACCAAATACACACAGCGGTTGCGCCGCCATCGGCGGGTGCGCGCGAAGGTGTCCGGCACGGAGGCCCGTCCACGGCTGTCTGTGTACCGTTCCAACAAGGGCATTGCCGCTCAGGTGATCGACGATGTGACCGGCCGCACGCTGGTCTCGGCGTCCAGCCTGGACAAGGGCCTTTCCGGCACCAAGCGCGGCGACGCGCCGGCGGCGGTGGGCAAGCTGGTGGCCGAGCGAGCTCAGGCTGCCGGTATCTCGACCGTCGTATTCGACCGCGGCGGCTATCTGTTCCACGGCCGCGTCAAGGCGCTTGCCGATGCCGCACGAGAGCAAGGATTGGAGTTCTGATGGCACGCGTATCCCAGCTGGCACGCGGCGCGCAACCCGAGGGCGGCCGCGAGCTGCAGGAGCGGGTGGTCAAGATCAACCGCGTCGCCAAGGTGGTCAAGGGTGGCCGCCGGTTCTCGTTCACCGCGCTGGTCGTTGTGGGCGATGAGGTCGACCACGTGGGGGTCGGCTACGGCAAGGCCAACGAGGTGCCCTCGGCGATAGCCAAGGCCGTCGAGGACGCCAAGAAGAACCTGTTCCAGATCCCCAAGTACAAGACCACAATCACCCACCAGGTGATGGGCCGCTACGGGGCCGGTCAGGTGCTGCTGAAGCCGGCCTCCGAGGGCACCGGCGTGATCGCCGGCGCCGGCGTGCGGGCCGTGCTCGAGCTGGGCGGGGTGCGCGACATCCTGGCCAAGTCGCTGGGCACCGCCAACCCGATCAACCTGCTGATGGCAACGGTCGAGGGGCTGAAGTCGCTGAAGCGGCCCGAGGAGGTCGCCCGCCTGCGCGGCAAGCGCATCGACGAGGTGATCAAGCCGCACTCGCAGAATGTCGCCGAGCGGGCCGAGCGGGCCGAGGCCGCATCCGAAGTCGCGTCCGAGGCCGCGGCAGCGGTTTCCGCGCCGGCCGCCCCCGCCGCCGAACCCGCCAAGCCGCGGCGCTCGTCCAAGCCGGCCGCCAAGCCGGCGGCCGCCAAGCCCGCCCGCAAGCCGCGCTCCAAGCCGGCCGCCAAGGCCGAGCCGGCGGAGCAGGCGGAGCCGGTCGAGGATGTCGCCGCCGCCACGGCGCAGCCGGACGCGGCCGACGAGACTGCCAAGGCTGCCGAGCAGTCGGCTGCCGCCGAGCCGGCCACCGACGCCGGCGACGCCGAGTCCCAGGAGGCGACCGAGTAATGGCCAAGCTCCGCATCACCCAGATTCGCGGCACCATCCGCACCCGGCCCGAGCACCGCGGCACACTGCGCGCGCTCGGCCTGCGCCGCATCAACTCCTCCAGGGTGCATGAGGACTCGCCGGTGCTGCAGGGCATGCTGCGGCGGGTTGCCTCCATGGTGCGGGTCGAGGAGGTGAGCGACTGATGGCGGACGAGACGCCAACCGGTCGCCTCACCCTGCATGAGCTGAAGCCTGCCGAGGGCAGCCACCGCGCCCGCAAGCGGATCGGTCGAGGGGCCGGCTCCGGAACCGGCAAGACCGCCGGCCGTGGGCAGAAGGGCCAGAAGTCGCGGTCCGGCAGCCACAACATGCGGCCGGGCTTCGAGGGCGGCCAGATGCCCGCGTACATGCGGCTGGGCAAGCTGCGCGGCTCCAACCACCGCAAGTCGATGCCGATGGGGCCGTTCCGCACCTACACGGTGCCCGTCAACGTGGGCTCGCTGGAGCGGTTCGACGCCGGCGTCGAGGTGACGCCCGAGCTCTTGAAGGCGGCCGGCATCGTGCGCAAGCTCAAGCACCCGGTCAAGATCCTCGGCTCCGGTGAGCTGACCAAGAAGCTGACGGTGCACGCGCACGCCTTCTCCAAGTCGGCGATCGCGGCCATCGAGGCGGCGGGCGGCACCGTTGTCCCGCTGCGGCCCATGGCCGAGCCGGCGCCGGCCAAGAAGCGCAAGCAGGCGGCCAAGCCCGAGCCGGCCGTCGAGCCCGAAGCTGAAGCCCAGGCCGAGGCTGAAACCGAGGCCACTGAGCCTGAGGCCGAGCCGGAGGCGCTGGCCGAGACTGCAGACGAACCGGACGACCAGGACGAGGCGGCGGCGGAGACCACCGAGGAGTAGTAGGAGTCGGTGCTCCAAAACCTCCTGAACGCGTGGCGCGCGCCCGACCTGCGCCGCAAGCTGCTCTTCACCGCCTTCGTGCTGGCGCTCTACCGGCTGGGCAGCTTCATCCCGTCGCCCGGCGTGGATTCCTCCGCGCTTGCCTCTGCGCTGGCCAACCAGGGCGGCATCTACAGCCTGCTGGCCGTGTTCTCGGGCGGTGGCCTGAGCCGGCTGGGGCTGTTCGCGCTGGGCATCATGCCCTACATCACCTCGTCCATCATCCTGCAGATGATGACGCCGGTGCTGCCGTCGCTGCAGGCCCTGCAGAAGGAGGGCGAGCTGGGCCAGCGCCGGATCACCCAGTACACCCGTTACCTGACCGTGGCCCTGGCCGCCCTGCAGGCGCTGGGCTACACATACGCCTTCCACTCCGGCTCGCTGGGCGGCTCGGCCGCCGGCGGATTCGTCAAATTCACGCTCGGCAACGTGATCCTGATCGTGATGACGCTGACCGCAGGGGCGACGCTGCTCATGTGGCTGGGCGAGCAGGTGACCACCCGCGGCATCGGCAACGGCATGTCGCTTCTGATCTTCGCCTCCATCCTGACCAGCGCCCCGGCCGGCATCAACGCCTGGTGGAACGGCTCGTCGTTCGAGAAGCTGTCGCTGCCGTTGGTCGTGTTCGGCGTGGTGGTGGCGGTCGTGTACGTGCAGGAGGGCATCCGCAAGATCCCCATCCAGTACGCCAAGCGCATGGTGGGCAGGCGGATGACCACCGGTGGTTCCACCTACCTGCCGCTGCGGGTGAACATGGCCGGCGTCATCCCGGTCATCTTCGCGGCCGCCATCATGGCCTTTCCCCCCACCGTCGGCCAGCTGCTGCCCTACCACTTCACGCACGTCATGGCCCAGGACTTCACGCCCGGCGGGTGGCCGTTCCTGATCGGTGAGGGCGTGCTGATCTTCGCCTTCACCTTCTTCTACGTGGCGGTGGTGTTCAACTCGATCGAGCATGCCGACAACCTGCGCAAGGGCGGCGGCTTCATCCCCGGGGTGCGCCCGGGCAGGCCAACCGCTCAGTACCTCGAGCGGGTGCTGGTGCGGCTGACGGTGGCCGGCGGCCTCTTCCTGGCCACGGTGGCGGTGCTGCCGTCGCTCTTCATCAAGTACGGCGGCTTCTCCCAGGCGACCGCCCGCGCGCTGGGCGGCACCTCGGTGCTGATCGTGGTCGGCGTGGCCCTCGACACCATGCGCCAGATCGAGTCGCAACTGGCGCAGCGCTCCTACCAGGGCTTCCTCAAGTAGCGGCCGTGCGGCTCGACCTCGTGTTGATGGGTCCGCCAGGGGCGGGCAAGGGGACGCAGGCCCAGCGCATCGCCCGCGAGCGGGGGCTGGCGCACATCGCCACCGGCGACATGCTGCGGGCGGCCGTGCGCGAGGGCACCGAGTTGGGCAAGCGGGCCGAGCAGATCATGCAGCGCGGCGACCTGGTGCCCGACGACGTGATCATCGGCATGATCCGCGAGCGGCTGGCGGCCGGCGACACCGAAGGCGGCTTCCTCTTGGACGGCTTTCCGCGCACCCAGCCACAGGCCGAGGCGCTGGACGGGATGCTGGCCTCGCTGGGCCGTGCGGTGGCCCGGGTGGTCGTGTTCGAGCTGGACGAGGAGGTGCTCGTGCAGCGGCTGGCCGGGCGCCGTGTGTGCCGGGCGGCCGAGCACGTCTACCACCTGCAGAACCACCCGCCCAAGGTGGATGGCGTCTGCGACATCGACGGCTCGCCGTTGTATCAGCGCGACGACGACCAGCCCGACGTGATCCGGGCCCGCTACCGCAAGCAGTGGGTGGACGCCGCCACGCCGGTGCTGGCCTATTACCGCGGCCACGGCCTGGTCGACGACGTGGACGCCGCTCGGGCCCCCGACCAGGTGGCCGCCGCGGTGGATGCGCTGTTGGATCAGGTGGCCGCCGCATGATCATCCGCAAGACTGCAGCCGAGGTGGAGACGATGGCCAGGGCCGGCCAGGTGGTGGCCTCCACGCTCGACCTGATGGAGGCCGAGGCCCGGCCGGGTGTGACGCTGGCCGAGCTCGACCGGATCGCCGAGGAGCACATCCGCGGGCACGGCGGGATCCCCTCCTTCAAGGGCTACCGCGGCTTCCCCGGGTCGATCTGCGCATCGCCCAACGCAATGGTGGTGCACGGCATCCCCGGCCCCTACAAGCTTGCCGACGGCGACCTGCTGTCGGTGGACGTGGGCGTGACCCTGGACGGCTATGTGGCCGACGCTGCCATCACCTTTGTGGTCGGCAACTCGACGCCGCAGGCGCTGGACCTGATCGACGCCTGCAGCCAGGGGCTGGAGGCGGCCATCCGCGAGTGCCGGGCGGGCCGCCGGCTGGGCGACGTGTCGCACGCGGTGCAGGAGGTGGTGGAGGAGCGCGGGTACGGCGTCGTCCGCAGCCTGGTCGGCCACGGGGTGGGCCGCTCGATGCACGAGGACCCCCAGATCCCCAACTACGGCCCTCCCGGGCGCGGCCCCAAGCTGGCGCCGGGCATGGTGTTTGCCATCGAGCCGATGATCACGGCCGGCGGATTCGACGTCGAGGCTGGCTCCGACGGATGGGCCGTGTACACCCGTGACGGCAGCCTGGCCGCCCACTGCGAGCACACCGTGGCCATCACCGACAACGGCCCGCGAGTGCTCACCCGGCGGGGACCGAGGCCGGCCGAATGATGTCGGTGATAGAGTGTGTGGTTGCTCGCGCGGGGCGCGCCGGCGTGCCCATCGCCCGTGTCCAAGTCCCCGGGAGAGTCTTATGAAAGTCCGTCCCAGCGTCAGACCGATGTGTGAGAAGTGCCGCGTCATCCGCAGGCACGGTCACGTGCTGGTCATCTGCACCAACCCCCGTCACAAGCAGCGGCAAGGCTAGAGGAAGGATCGATGGCTCGAATCGCCGGCGTCAACATCCCCCGCGAGAAGCGGGTCGAGATCGGCCTCACCTACATCTTCGGGATCGGCCGCTCGACTTCCAACGCGGTGCTGTCAGAGCTGGGCATCAGCCCCGACACCAAGGTCCGCGACCTGACCGAGGAGGAGGTCGCGCGGCTGCGCAATCACATCGATCGCGCGCTCACGGTCGAGGGCGACCTGCGCCGCGAGCGCTCGCAGAACATCAAGCGGCTGACCGAGATCGGCTGCTACCGCGGGATGCGGCATCGGCGCGGGCTGCCGGTCAACGGCCAGCGCACCCGCACCAACGCGCGTACGCGCAAGGGACCCAAGAAAACCGTCGGCAAGAGCCGCAAGAAGTAATGACGGCTGCAAACCTTCGCATCGCTGCGTCCAGCGGCCGGGCCCGTGCGCAGCACTGTGCCCGCCCTCGTCCTTGCGCTGCTCGGTTTTCGCGCGTCATGAAGTCAGGAAAGGAATAGATGCCTCAGGCACCTCGTAGAGGCGGCACTCGTGGTCGTGTCCGCCGCAAGGCCCGCAAGAACATCGCGGTCGGGCAGGCGCACATCAAGACGTCGTTCAACAACACACTGGTCGCCCTGACCGACAAGGACGGGGGCGTGATCGTGTGGAAGAGCGCCGGCGCGGTGGGCTTCAAGGGCTCCCGCAAGTCGACGCCGTTCGCCGCCCAGGTGACGGCCGACGCCGCGGCCCGGGAGGGCATGGAGCACGGCCTGCAGAAGGTCGAGGTGTTCGTCAAGGGGCCCGGCTCCGGCCGCGAGACGGCCATCCGCTCGCTGCAGGCCGCCGGGTCCTGCGAAACGGAGGCGTGTCATGGGCCGCCCGGCCAAGGAGGCGGTGCAACGTCGCCCGCGACGCTGAGCGGTCGCTGACGGCGCAACGGCGCGTCTGCGTCCTCGGAGCGCGATGCTTGACCCAGCATCGGCGCTCCCTGCGTCCTTGTCTGGCTCGGTTTTCGCTCGCCAGCTCCTCCAGTCATGTCACCGGGAGGCCCATTGGCCCGCCTGATCGCTCCCAAGTGCAAGCAGTGCCGCCGCGAGAACATGAAGCTGTTCCTGAAAGGCGAGCGCTGCCTGACCGAGAAGTGCGCCATCGAGCGCCGCTCGTACCCACCCGGTGAGCACGGGCGGGGCCGCATCAAGCAGTCCGAGTACCTGCTGCAGCTGCGGGAGAAGCAGAAGATGCGCCGTTACTACGGCGTGCTCGAAGCCCAGTTCCACACCTACTACGAGAAGGCGACCCAGAAGACCGGCATCACCGGCGAGAACTTCCTGCGCATGCTGGAGCTGCGTCTGGACAACGTCGTCTACCGGCTGGGTTTCGCCGCCTCCCGCACACAAGCCCGCCAGCTCGTCCGCCACAACCACTTCGTGGTCAATGGCAAGCGGGTCAACATCCCGTCCTACCAGGTGTCGGCGGACGACGTCATCAGCCTTCGCGAGTCATCTGCAGCGAAGGCAGTGGTGACCGACGCCACCGACCTGACCGCGTCCGTGGCGCCCTGGCTGCAGGCCGACCACGACAACCTGACCGGCAAGGTGCTGCGTCTGCCCGACCGGGCCGACATCGACACCCCGGTGCAGGAACAGCTGATTGTTGAGTACTACTCCAAGTAAGAGCAAGGGGCGAGTCCACACACATGCTTGAGATCATTCCCAAGATCACGTCCGAGGACGCCGACGAGACCGTCGGCACGTTCGTCGTCGAGCCGCTCGATCGCGGCTTCGGCTTCACCTTTGGTAACAGCCTGCGCCGCGTGCTGCTGTCGTCCCTGGAGGGGGCGGCCGTGACGTCGGTCAAGATCGAGGGTGTGGCGCACGAGTTCACCTCGGTGCCCGGCGTCCGCGAGGACGTGATCGACATCATCCTCAACCTCAAGAGCCTGATCTGCCGGCTGCACGGCGAGTCCGGCGAGGTCGAGGTGCAGGTGCAGAAGGACGGGCCCGGCACCGTCAAGGCGTCCGACATCGAGGCGCCGGCCGACCTGGAGATCCTGAATCCCGACCTGGTCATCTGCCACCTGGCGGAGGGCGCCCGGTTCGAGATGACGCTGACCATCGCCCGCGGCCGCGGCTACGTGCAGGCCGAGGGCAACAAGGGACCGGAGACGACCATCGGCGTGATCCCGGTCGACTCCATCTTCTCGCCCGTGCGGCGCGTCTCCTACGACGTCGACCCCGCCCGCGTGGGCCAGCGCACCGACTTCGACAAGCTGCGTCTGGAGATCACCACCGACGGTTCGATGACGCCCAAGGACGCGGTCAAGGACGCGGCCGAGCTGCTCATCCGCTACCTGTCGATCTTCACCGACATCGACGCCGCCGAGCTGCGGATGATGCCGGAGGGCGGCGGCGCCGAGGCGGTCGCACCCAGCGCCCACGGCATGGAGAACATCCTGATCGAGGAGTTGGAGTTGGGTGTGCGCTCGTACAACTGCCTGAAGCGGGTCGGCATCGAGACGATCGGCGACCTGCTGGCCAAGAGCGAGGCCGAGCTGGCCGCCATCCCCAACTTCGGCAAGAAGTCGATTGAGGAGGTCAAGGAGACGCTGGCCTCGCACGGCCTGCACCTGAAGGGAGCCGAGTGAGGCATCAGCGCAAGGGCCGCAAGCTGGGTCGTGACTCGGCCCATCGCAAGGCGCTGTTCTCCAACATGGCAGGGTCGCTGTTCGAGCACGGCCGCATCCGCACCACCGAGGCCAAGGCCAAGGAGTTGCGGCCGATCGCCGAGAAGCTGATCACGCTGGCCCGGCGCGATCCCATGGACGTCCACGCGCAGCGCACCGCCGTTGCCTATCTGCGCAGCAAGGACGCGGTGCACAACCTGTTTCACCAGGTCGCCCCGCGCTTCGTCGACCGCCCGGGCGGGTACACCCGGATCGTCAAGATCGGCCCCCGGTTGGGCGACTCGGCGCCGATGGTGTACATCGAGCTGGTCGACCACGAGCCGAGCCGGCCGGCCGCGACCAGCAGCTGATGGCCGCCGCCCTGGTGCGTCCGGCCCGCTGAGGCCGGCGTGCCGACGCTGCGGCTGACGCTGGCCTACGATGGCACCGACTTCCGCGGTTGGGCCGCCCAGCCCGGCCTGCGCACGGTGTGCGGCGATCTGGCGGCCGCGCTGAGGGTGGCGCCTGCCGATATCCGTGTGGCCGGCCGCACCGACGCCGGCGTGCACGCGGCCGCCAATGTCGCCTCGGTGGCTGTGGAGCGGGCGCTGCCGGCTTCGGCCATCAACGGCCGGCTGCGCTCTGACCTGGCGGTGACGCGGCTCGAGCAGACGGACGACGGCTTCGACGCTCGGGCCGCCGCCCTGGCCCGCACGTACGTCTACCGGCTGCACACAGCACCCGCGCCGGATCCCTTCCGGTCGCGGTTCGAGCTGCACCACCCGCGGGCCCTGAACGTGCCCGCCCTGAACGCCTGCGCGGCCGCGCTGGTCGGCCGCCACGACTTCACCGCCTTCACGCCCACCGAGACCAAGCACGTGCTGTTCGAGCGCACGGTGCGCGAGGCGGCCTGGCTTCCGGCCGGCGAGGGCCGGCTGGAGCTGCGGCTGACCGCTGACGCCTTCCTGCGGCACATGGTGCGGGTGTTGGTGGGGACGATGCTGGAGCGGCCCGACCCGGAGGCCTTCGCCCGCCTGCTTCGGGGCGCGCCGCGGTCTCAGGCGGGGCGCACGGCGCCTCCGCACGGGTTGACGTTGCTGGGTGTGGAGTACGGATCATCTAGCGTCCAGCGCGGATGAAGATCCTGCTCACCAACGACGACGGCATCAGCTCCCGCGGCCTGTACGAGGCCAAGCTGGCATTGGACACGGTGGGTGAGGTGGCGGTGATCGCGCCCGACTCCAACCGCAGTGCGGTCGGCCGCGGGATCACCATCCACCGGCCGCTGACGGTGACCGAGGTGGAGCTGCGGGACGGCTCGCGCGGCTTTGCGACCGACGGCACGCCGGTGGACTGCGTGCGCTTCGCCGACCTGGGGTTGGTGGGCGAGCGCCCCGACCTGATCGTGGCCGGCATCAACTACGGCGTCAACCTGGGCGACGACGTCACCTACTCGGGCACGGTGGCGGCGGCCTTCGAGGGCATCATCCTGGGCATCCCGGCCATCGCCGTCTCCCAGCAGAGCCTCGACCCGCAGCTGGACTTCCGGCGCAAGGAGAGGTTTGACTTCGGCCCGGCGGCGAGCTTCCTGCCGGTGCTGGTGCGTGAGCTGGTGGCCCGCGGCCTGCCCGAGCGCACGATCCTGAACGTGAATGCGCCGCACCCGCCGGTGGCCGGGGTGCAGGTGGCGCGGCTGGGCCGGCGCATCTACCGCGACCGGCTGGAGTTGGAGGCCGACGAGGCGGGCCGCCGCCGCTACACCATCTACGGCGACGATCCCAGCTACCACGACGAGCCGGGGACGGACTTCCAGGCCCTGGCCGGCGGCATGATCGCGGTCACCCCGATCCACCTCGACCTGACCAGCGCCGCCGCGCTCGACCAGCTGGCGGGCTGGAATTTGCGGGTGCCAGGTACCGGTGGGCGGCTGTGACGATCACCATCGTCACAGCCGGTCGACGAGTACCTGGCACCTAAACTGCTCCATCTCCAGCCGCGTCAGGGTCGTGGGGCTTATCTACGAGGACGCCTGGGTCACCGCCACGTACAGGCCGAAGCCCATCAGCGCCGTGGCGGCGGCTGCAGCAGCCAGGTCGATCGCCGTCAGCCGCTCCTTCGCCCGCCGCCACACCGGGTAGCCCAGGAAGACCATCGCCTGGGATGCGTACAGGGCGACCAGCGATGCCGTCAGCAGGTGGTCGTAGATCCCCTCCGGGTCGATCAGGCTGAGCAGCGCGCCGGCGATGAAGAGCGCGCCGACCCCGATCGCCGCCCGCCGCACCGGCTGCCCTGCCACTGCCCTGACCAGCCGGGTGAGGGCGATGTACTCGGCCAGGATCACCGACGCCGTGCTGACCGCCGCGCCCACCAACAGGGCCACCGCCAGCGAGTGGTGGCCGTCCAGCAGGGCGAGCGAATATCCGGGCGCCGTCAGCGTGGCCACCGCCGACCCGGCCAGGGGCGCGTACACGGCCAGCCCCGCCACCAGCAGCAGGGCGGTCACCGCCACCGCCCCGGCGACCACCTTGCGCAGCGCCCGGCCGCCGCCGAGCACCTCTCCGCCCAGGTACAGCGGCAAGCTGGCGCACACGAAGAACAGCCCCACGTTGCCCGCCCCGCGGAACACCTGGCTTCCGCCGCTGGTCCCGAAGGCCGAGGCGTGCAGGCCCTCGTGCCGTCCGACCACGCCGGTGAAGGCCAGCACCAGCACGACCTGGGCGGCGGCCCCGATGGCCATGGCGGCGATCACCGCCCGCTCGACCAGCACCACCGCCGCCACCATCACCACCGGGGCCACCGCCAGGATCCAGTTGCGGTAGGGCAGCAGGCCGGGGAACCCGACCGGCAGGATGTCGTAGGCCAGCTCGTCAACGGTGGAGGGCAGATACAGGAAGTAGCTGAAGGCCCAGATGCCGGCGTGCACAAGGGCGGCCCGCCGCCCGAGCGACTCGCACATGTAGTCGTACAGCCCGCCGGGGCCGGCGATCCGGCCCCCGAACCGCCACCACACCCACAGCGGCGGCAGGAACGTTGCCGCGCCCAGTACGGCCACCAGGCCGGACGATCCGATGGCCGGCCCGCCGACGGCGTCCGGCCCCAGCAGCACGACCAGGGCCAGCGGCCCGCCCACGCAGGCCAGCGCGAACCCGGACAACAGCAGCGGGTGGAGCGGCCTGTCCGTCTGGTCGCTCACCCGCCGCCGCGTCCGATCAGCTCCAGCTGCCCCCGCTCGAACTTGACCCGCCGGTGGTCGTGCCGCCGCCGCTGCTGCCCGACCCGATCATGACCTGCACGTTCATGCCCAGCTGCTTGTGCCCGGGCACCGAGCAGTAGAAGTCATAGCTGCCGTTCTCGAGCGTCACCGTGAGCGTCTTCGTCCCGTCGCTGGGACCGAAGGTGCCGGTGGTCTGGGCGCTGACGCCGGGCCCGCTGATGGTCAGGTTGTGCGAGGACGGGCCCTTGTTGGTGACGTTGAAGCTGTAGGTGCCGGGCGCCGTCGGCATGCTGGCCAGCGTGATCGAATAGTTCTTGAGCGTGACCGCGATGTTGGTGCCGGGGCCCGTCGAACCGCCCGCTGGGGTTGACGAGGTGGAGGAGCTCGAGGAGCTCGAGCTGCCGCATCCGGCAAGCACCAGCGCGAGGACGCCGACGGTGGCCAGGAGGGGCAGTCCGTGGAGAGGTGAGCGGGTGATCTTCATGTGGAGCCCTACCGATTCGGTGGCTGTTTCGGTTTGGAGATCTGTGACCGGGCTCACACTGCAAACCTTGACCCATGCCCGGCCCGAAGACCGTATCAGCCGGGCTGGCGGCGTGCGGGCCGCAGTTACGATGCCAGCGTGTCCAGCCCGCCCACCTCAGATGTCGCCCGCCGGTGGGCCGAAGGGTGGCGGCCGGCCGTGTGGCTGTTTGATTTCGACGGCACCCTGGCCGACTCGGTGGAGTTGATCATGGCGTCGTTTCGGCATGCCACCGCTCAGGTGCTGGGCGCCGTTCCCGACGAGGCCCTGCTGCGGGCCGGCATCGGGCTGCCCCTGATCGACCAGATGCGGACGCTGGACGAACGCCGCTGGCAGGAGTTGTACGACGTCTACGTGGAGCACAACGCGGCGGTGCACGACCAACTGCTGCGTCCCTATCCCGGCGTGTCGGAGCTGCTGGCCGGCCTGCGCAGTCAGGGCCGGCGACTGGGCGTGGTCACCTCCAAGCGGCGCGAGACCGCCCGCCACGGACTGCAGGTGCTGGGGCTGGGCGAGTTCGACGTGCTGATCGGCTTCGAGGACACCGACTCGCACAAGCCCGGCCCCGAGCCGCTGCTGCGGGCGCTGGCGGTGCTGGACGCGAGCCCCGTCGATGCGGTGTATGTGGGCGACACGGCCTGGGACGTGCGGGCCGGCCGGGCCGCCGGCGTGGCCACGGTCGCGGTGCTGTGGGGCGTGGCCGGCCGCGAAGAGCTGGCGGCCGAGTTGCCCGACCTGCTGTTCGAGGAGGCGAGCGAGGTGCTGGCGTGACCCCGGCCGAGCGCCTCGCCGAGCTGCGCCAGCAGATCGAGGAGGCCAACCACCGCTACCACGTGCTGGACGACCCGTCCATCACCGACGGCCAGTACGACGCCCTGTGGCGCGAGTTGCTGGCCGTCGAGGCAGAGCATCCCGAGCTGGTCACGGCCGACTCACCGACCCAGCGGGTGGGTGCGCTGGCGGTCACGGACTTCGCCCAGGTGCGGCACCCGCTGCCCATGCTGTCGCTGGCCAATGCCCGCTCGCAGGACGAGTTCCAGGCCTGGGCCGATCGCGCCCGCCGCGGCGTCGGCGATGAGCCGATCGAGTGGGTGGTGGAGCCCAAGATCGACGGCCTGGCCGTATCGCTGGTCTACGAGCACGGCGTGCTGGCCCGCGGTGCCACCCGCGGCAACGGCGAGATCGGCGAGGACGTGACCGCCAACCTGCGCACAGTGCAGTCGATCCCGCTCCGGCTGCGGTTGGCCGAGGGCGAGCAGGCGCCGGCGGTGGTCGAGGTGCGGGGTGAGGTGTACCTGCCGCTGGAGGGCTTCGCCCGTGTGAACGAGGAACGGGCGGCGGCCGGCCTGCCCACCTTCATGAATCCGCGCAACTCGGCAGCCGGCTCGCTGCGCCAGAAGGACCCCTCGGTCACCGCATCCCGTCCGCTGCACATGTGGACCTACGCAATCGGATACAGCGAGGGGCTGCAGCTGGAGTCGCACGTGGCGGCGCTGGACTGGCTTCGCGGGCACGGGTTGCGGGTGTCGGGCGAGATCAGCGTGCACGCCGACGTCGAGGCGGCGCTGGGGGCCTGCCGCGGCTGGGAGGCGCGGCGCAGCCAGCTGGATTACGACATCGACGGGGCCGTGGTCAAGGTGTCGAGCTTCGAGCAGCAGCGCCGGCTGGGCACGGTCAGCCACGACCCGCGCTGGGCGATCGCGTTCAAGTTCGCGCCCACCACGGCCCTGACCACGCTGCGCGACATCGGCGTCAACGTCGGCCGCACCGGAGCGCTCAACCCGTTCGCGGTGCTGGAGCCGGTGGTGGTGGGCGGCGTCACCGTGTCGATGGCCACCCTGCACAACGAGGAGGACATCAACCGCAAGGACATCCGCATCGGCGACACGGTGATCGTGCAGCGGGCGGGCGACGTGATCCCGCAGGTGGTGGGGCCGCACATGCCGGAGGGGGCGCAGCGCAACCCGCCCTGGAAGATGCCCGAGCGCTGCCCGCGCTGCGACACCCCGGTCGAGAAACCGGCCGGCGAAGTGCGCCATCGCTGCCCCAACCGGGCCTGCCCGGGGCGCGGCTTCGAGAGCCTGACGCACTTCGTCTCGCGCGGGGCGATGGACATCGACGGAGTGGGCGAGAAGCTGGTTCGGCGGCTGGTGGAGGCCGGGCTGGTGGCCACGCCGCCGGATTTCTACAAGCTGACCAAGGAGCATCTGCTGGCGCTGCCCGGGTTCCAGGACCGGTCAGCCGAAAACGTGCTGGGCTCGATCGACGCCTCCCGCCAGCGGCCCTTCGGACGGGTGCTGTTCGGGCTTGGCATCCCGCACGTGGGCGGCGTGAACGCACAGCTGCTGGCCGACGCCTTCGGCTCCATCGAGGAGCTGCGGGCCGCCACACCGGACGACATCGCCGCCGTCGAGGGGATCGGCCCGATCATCGCCGAGGCGGTGGCCGGGTGGCTGGCCGAACCCGAGAACCAGGCGGTCGTGGACGGTCTGGCCGAGGCCGGCGTGCAACTCGAGGGTCCGCGCCGGGCGCAGGCCGCCGACTCCGGCCCGCTGGCCGGGCAGACCGTGGTCGTAACAGGGTCGTTTGAGGGCTACACGCGAGACTCGATCGGCGAGTACCTGAGCGGGTTGGGCGCCAAGGTCACCAACGCGGTGTCGGCGTCCACCGACTTCCTGCTGGCCGGCGACGGGGGCGGGTCCAAGCGCACAAAGGCCGAGAGCCTGGGCGTTCAGGTGCTCGACCTGGACGAGCTCGAGCAGCGGCTGGGCGGCTGACACCAAACAGCCGGCGAGCCAGGCACCTTCGGGACAGGCCGGTGCCTGGCACCGGCCGTTGAAGCTCAGGGCGGGCTGGAGCCGGCCAGCAGCTGACAGATCCGGTCCTGCAGGATGTGCGCCCGGGTCTGGTTCAGGCTCGCGTGGTTGATCAGGATCGAGAACAGCACGCGGTGGCCGTTGCGGGTGGTGACATACCCTGAGAGCGCGGAGGCGTCGTTCAGGGTGCCGGTCTTGGCCAGCACGTTGGCATGCGCGGGGCCGGTCAGCATGCGGTGCTCGAGCGTACCGCTGACGCCGGCCAGCGGCAGCGCGTGGCGGAAGTACCAGCCCCACCGCTGGTACCCGGCCTGGCGCAGCACGACCAGGACGGTGGCCGCCGACAGGCGGTCATCCAGCGACAGCCCGGAGCCGTCGAAGATGCGGGCCGTACCCAGGCCGACGCCCAGATCCCCGACCGCGTTTCGGATTGCACGCACCCCGTTGGCGGTCGTGCCAGCCAGCCCGCCGTGCACCGCCAGGCCCTTGGCCAGCACCTCGGCGAAGTAGTTATCGGACACCTGGTCCATCTCGCGCACCACGCGGGTGATCTGGGGTGAGCGCTCCGAAGCCGCCGTCCGGGCCGAGGCCGGATGCGTGCCGGTGGACGGCCCATGCGCGAACACCACCCCGTGCGCCCGCAGCGACTTGACGAACAGCTGGGCGGCGTACAGGGCCGGGTTGTGGGAGGCCTGCGGCTCGCCGAACCGGTACAGGCTCTCATTCACAGACAGCGCCGACAGCGGCGGGCAGTCACGCCAGAAGGTCGGCTTCCAGCCGGGCGCCGTGCGCACGTTGTCGAACAGGCCGGCATCGCCGAAAAGCCTGCCGCTGACGCGCCGGATGCCGGCCGCCCGCACGGCCGCCGCCAGGTCGCTCAGGCGGCCGGAGACGCCGCCCCAGGCGTTGTCCGAAAAGGTGTTGGTGGCCAGCGACGGATCGCCTCCGCCGACCAGCCACAGGCTCCCGCTGAGGCTGCCGTTGGCGAGCGTGCCGGTGGCCAGCACGCGGGTGGTCAGGCGCGCTCCCACGCCGAACCGGTCGAGCACGGCGGCGCTGGTCAGGAGCTTCATGTTGGACGCCGGGCGCAGCGTGCGGGAGGCGTGGTAGCCGGCCAGGAAGTGGCCGCTGGTGCGGTCCCAGACCAGCAGGCTGAGGTGCCGGCCGGTGTACGGCGAGGCGGCGATCAGCCGGTCGATACTCGTCCCCACCGACGCAGCCGCCGGCCCTGCGGTGCCCAGCACCACGGCCGCCGTGAGGGTGATGACGAGGATTCGGCGCACGTCCGGGAACGCACGCGGCCGGGCTGCGCGAGCATCCCGGCGGGCAGGCGCTACTTGGGCAGCGCCTGGTCCTCCCGGACGGCGGCGAACAGGCTCTTGTCGATCTTGCCGTGGTAGATGGGAACGGCCTGCTCGTGGCAGAGGCGGATGACTTCCTCCCGCTTCATGCCCAACTCCTTTGACAATTCGTCCGGCGTCAGGTGGTTGGCCATCCGTTCTCCCTTCGGTGTCTGAATACGAAAAAACCCACCGAGCGCTGGCTCGATGGGCTTCTTGGCGTCCTACACGGGCTTGCGGCGGGCGTCCAATCTAGGCCGTCTCCACTCCGCAATCCATGCCCCAAAGGGTAGCCAGTCACCCGGACGCAGTCAACCCGTTCTAGACAGGATTGGGCAGGTCGATGAACTCGTGGGAGATGCCGAACCGGCGGGCCACCAGTTCTCCCACCGCCTGCACACCGAACACCTCGGTGGCGTAGTGGCCGGCCGCGATCATGTGGATGCCGCTCTCCCGCGCGCGGTGCAGCGACGGCTCGCCGGCCTCGCCGGTGACGAAGGCCTGGGCGCCGCAGGCGGCGGCCGTGACCAGGTCGCCGGCAGCGCCTCCCGAGACCACCGCCACCCGCCCGATCCGGGCCGGTCCCTCGGCCAGCACCAGCGGATCGGGGTTCACGTGCTCGCGCACGCGGCCTGCCAGTTCGTCCACCGACAGCTCGGGTTGCAGCTGGCCGATGAAGCCGATGCTGCGGCCGTGGTGCTCGGCGAACGGCTCCAGCTCGGTCACCCCCAGCCGCTCGCAAAGAATCGCATTGTTGCCCAGCGAGGCATGGGCGTCCAGGCACAGGTGGTAGGCCACAAGCGACAGGTCGGCGTCCAGCAGCGCCCGCAGCCGCTCGCCGCTCGACCAGGCCGATGCGGCGCGGCTCGTTGGCCCAGAACAGGCCATGGTGCACCACCAGCATCTGGGCGCCGGCGGCCGCCGCCCCCTGGAACAGCTCGAGTGAGGCCGAGACGCCGGAGGCGATCTTGACCACCTGGTCGGCGCCCGGCACCTGCAGCCCCACCGGAAGCGCGTCCTGGAAGCCGGCGGCGTCCAACTGCTCGTCCAGGAAGGCCGCGATCTCGTCTCTGGAGGCCACTGCGGCCAGCCTACCCGAACGGGTGGACCGGCCCGACCACCCCTTGCGGCCGCGGGTCGCAGCCGTCATTCTGGTGCGATGAAGGGGTCGCCGCTCGATCAGCGGCTTGCGCCGTACACGGCGCGCTCGCGCGCAGGGATGTCGCGCGCCTCGTTCGACCGTGCGCACATGACGGGCCTACGCGCGCGCATGGGCGCGCGGCTGGACGAGGCCGTGGCCATCTTCGAGCTCGACCGGCTGCTGTTCGACATCGAGGTCGACGCGCAGCACGCGTGGCTGCGCAACCTGATGGCGTTCGACGCGTACTGCGCCCGCCGGGCCGCGGCTGGCGGCCAGGCTGGCGAACCGCCTGTGCGATAATCCCGCCGGCGCGGGGCGTAGCGCAGCCTGGTAGCGCGCACCGTTCGGGTCGGTGAGGTCCCGAGTTCAAATCTCGGCGCCCCGATGCGGGGGATCGGCGTGGTTGAGCCGATTCCCCCGGCCGCGTGGGTGCCTGCTCCCAGGCGGTTGCGCCGCACATCGGACAGCGAAGCAGCTCCGGCGGGGTGACTCGCAGCCACCGCCGCCCGCGCCTCATGGCTCCGCCCCCGGGTCGCGCTCTTCGGTGCCGCCAGCCTGAGGCGCAAGCCAGCGCCGCCGGGCGAGATCCTCCCGCTCGGCCTCGTCGAGTTGGAGCTCGAGCCGTTCCAGGGCGTGCTCGTGCATCGGAATCCACCGTCGCTCGATCGCTCGAGTGCGTCTTGTGGTGGCCGCGAGCTCGGCGGAGACCGCGCGATGCGCGGTGGCGATCGCCGCGTGGGTGGCCGCTGCGTCGAGGGCCCGCCGGTGCGCGGCCGCCGCCGAGGCGACGGCGCTGCTGCCGCCCAGCGCCACTGTGTCGCTGGGCGGTGGCAGGCTCAGTTCAACGTGGCTGGGATGCACGACACCGAGCGTGTTCTCCCTCCGGATGTCGATCCCGGCGTGGGGCGTGTAGTGGGCGACCAGGTTCAGCCGCCGCGGGCCGGACAGTGTGTTCGCGCGGGCGAGCCATTCAGCGGCTGAATCGGCGGCCGCCACCCAGGCGGCTCGGGTCTTGCGCAGCTCCTCATCCAGCGCCCGTTCGAGCTTGAGCAGCGCCAGCCGCTTCTGATTCAGCACATCGACGCTGCGGTGCGCAACGGCGAGCCGGCGCTGGAGCCATGTTCGGCCGACCCTACCGGGGGGAATGCGAGGCGGCACCGGCGGTCGGCAAGTAGTGTTGGTCGAGGAGCACCTCGGAGATCATCACGAGCTGGTCGCGAGGAAGGGTCGACACGACCTGCCATGCGCGCCCGAGCGTCTCGTCGAGGCTTCGCGTCTCCGCCGGGCCCTGGGAGACGAGATCGGTCTGAAGCGCGCTGCCGAAGCGGAGGTAGGCGCGGTCCGTGTCCGTCAGTGCCTCCTCGCCGACGAGGTCGGCCAGGTCGCCTGCCCGGCGTGCTTCCGCCGTCAGGGCGTACAGCTGGGCCGCGACCTCCAGGTGATCCTCGCGGGTACGTCCCGCTCCCGCTCCGAGGTGCATCAGCCGCGAGAGCGATTGCAGGGGCTCGAACGGTGGGTACACGCCTCGGACGTGCTGGTCGAGAGACAGGACGAGCTGCCCCTCGGTGATGTAGCCGGTGAGGTCCGGGACGGGGTGGGTGATGTCTCCTGCCGGCATCGTCAACACCGGCAGCTGGGTGACCGATCCGGCGCGGTCCCGGATACGGCCGGCGCGTTCGTAGATCGACGCGAGGTCGCTGTAGAGGTAGCCTGGGTAGCCGCGCCGGCTCGGGGTCTCGCCCCGTGCGGCGGAGACCTCGCGGACAGCCTCGCAGTAACTGGTCATGTCGGCGATCACAACCAGCACATGCCGGCCGAGGTCGAACGCGAGATGCTCGGCCACCGTGAGCGCGACGCGAGGTGTGAGGATCCGCTCCACGATCGGGTCGTCCGCAGTGTTCAGAAACAGGGTGAGGTCGCCGGCGGCGGCGCGACCCTCGAGCCGGCGAGCGGACCATGGCGGCGTCGGCGTTGGTGATGCCGATGGCCGCGAAGATGGCGACGAACTCACCGTCCGGGGCGCTGGCCTGCGCCGCGATCTGCGCCGCGACCTCGAGGTGGGGCAGGCCGCCGACCGAAAAAATGGGCAGCTTCTGGCCCCGCACGAGGGTGGCCAGCCCGTCGATCGCTGAGAGGCCGGTCAGGATCGGCTGCGTCGGTGTTGCTCGTGCGGTGGGGTTGATCGGCCGCCCGGACACGTCATCCATCCGTTGCCCGAACACCGGAGGGCCTCCATCGAGCGGCTCTCCGCGGCCGTTGCACACACGGCCCAGCCAGTCCTCACCCACCGGGATGCGCATCGGGCTGCCCTGGAACGCGACCCGGATGTTGCCCGGCTCCATATCTGCGGTGCCCTCGTAGATCTGCACCACGGCGAGGTCGCGGCTGACGTCGATCACGACTCCGTGCCGGCGCTCGCCGGTGCGGAGGCGGATCTCGGCCACCTCGTCCCAGCCGACGCCGTCGACACCGCTGACCACGACCAGCGGGCCGCGTAACGACGAGACGTCGGTGTACTCGATCGGAGCGCCTGCTCATCCCAGGCCCTCCAGCAGCTCGCCGCATCCGATCGCCGACCGCTCGCACCGCGGCCGGGTCGTCCGGGCCGGCCACGTCCTTCGCTGCGGGTCACCGCTGACAGATCGATCTCCTCGAGGCTTCGCGAACGGCACCCCGGCCGCGAGCAGCTGCAGGCACCGGTCGTGGATCCCGCAGCACCAGCTCGAGGAGCGCATCCTGCTTGGACGGCGCCGAGTAGGTGTCGTTCGCGATTCAGGCTGGATTGCTGCAGTACGCCTTCGCGGAGCATCCGCGCGGTCCAGCAGCATCAACGCGCTCGCCGTCGGGCAGGCTCGTCTCGCCGATCAGCTCGACCATCGACTCCAGGTTGCCGGCGTCGGCCAGCACCGCTCAGCGCCAGGTCGCGCCGCTCGGCCCAGGCCGGGTTGCCGTGCTCGCGGTGCCAGGCGGCCGCGCAGCGTCGGCGTCGCGGGAGAACGAGTCGCGCCAGCTCACGGCCGGGTAGTGGCGGGCGTAGGCGAGGTCGCGGTCGAGCGACCAGACGCAGCGGACGAAGCGTTGAGTGTGCGCGGTGACCGGTTCGGTGATGTCGCCGCCGGGTGGTGAGACGGCTCCGATGATGGTGACGGATCCGCGTGCCGCCGCCGAGCGTCTCGAACCCGGCCCGCCCGCTCGTAGAAGGCGGCGAGCGCCGACGCCAGGCCCGCCGGGTAGCCCTCCTCGGCCGGCAGCTCGCCGCGTGCGCGAACGCGAACTCGCGCAGCGCCTCGGCCCATCGCGAGGTGGAGTCGGCGACAGACGACGACGTCGTATCCCATGTCGCGGAAGTACTCGGCGACCGTCACGCCCGTGTAGATGCTCGCCTCGCGCGCCAGTCACCGGCATGTTGGAGGTGTTGGCGATCAGCACCGTGCGGTCGAGCAGCGACTGGCCCGTGCGCGGGTCCGTCGAGCGCGCGATAGCTCGTCGAGCACGTCGGCCATCTCGTTGCCGCGCTCGCCGCAGCCGACGTACACGATGACGTCGGCGTCGCACCACTTGGCGATCTGCTGCAGCAGGATCGTCTTGCCGGTGCCGAAGCCGCCGGGAACCGCCGCGGTGCTGCCGTGCGCGATCGGGTAGAACAGGTCGAGGACGCGCTGACCGGTGACGAGGGGGGCGTCCGCGGGAAGGCGGCTGGCGGCCGGCCGCGGCCGCCGTACAGGCCACGCCTGGGTCAGCGGGATGTCACGTCCGGAGACCCTCGCGATCGTCGCCCGGGACTCGACGTCGCCGGGCCCCGACAGCCACTCCACCTGGCCGGACACGGAGTCCGGGACGAGCGCCCGGAACTCGATCGCGGCACTCTCGGGCACGGTGCCCAGGACGGTGCCGGGAGCGACCGTGTCACCAACCTGCACGGCCGGCGTGAACCGCCAGCTCGCGCTCGGGCTGGCGAACACTCCGGCGCTCAGACGGTCGCCCACGCCGCTCAGCCGACGCAGCATCCCGTCGAAGGCGTTGCCGATCAACCCCGGGCCTAGCTGCGCCACCAGCGGCAGTCCGGTCGTCCGCGCGGGATCGCCGGGTCGCAGGCCGCCGGTGTACTCGTACACCTGGACGGTGGCGATGTTGTTGACGATCCCGATCACCTCGCCGGGCAGCCCGTCGTGGCCGACCTCGATCAGCTCCTGCATCGCGGCCGCGAGTCCCTCGACCTCGACTACCGGGCCGTTCACGCGACGCACTGTGCCCGCACTCACCGCCACGGAGCCTCCACCGCCGCCCCCAGCGATCCGAGGCAACGATCCGTGAGCGCAGGCAGCGTGTAATCGACCAGCCGCGCTCCGCGCCGCGCCAGGACACCCCCGACCGCATCGGGATCAGTCTCGAGAACAGCGTCGGCTCCGAGGTCGGCTCGTGCAGCGGCGGTCAGCCGGGCCAGCAGTTCGGCATAAGCCGGGGTTGTGCGCGTGTCCAGCACCGCACCCAGCGCCCGCTCGCGCAGTGCGTCGTACACGGCTCGGCGCGACGTCAGCACCCGAGTGCGCGCGTCTAGCGCCGCGGCCGCGCGCAGTTGCTTGGCATCGTCGGCCGCGTCCTCGGCGCCGGCCGCCCGCGCCTGCTCGTGCATCTTCTCGACGGCCCCGCCGGCGGCGGCAAGCTGCTCGGTGCGTCTCGCCTCGGCAGCCGCCACCTCACGATCGGTCTCCGGCGCGACCTGGGCGAGAAACGACGAGCGCAAGGACTCGAGGTTCAGTCCGGCAGGTCGATCCACATCGCCCCCCGGTCATCGAGCCGTCCTTCGAGCAACTCGCGGGCTGCGGGAGTCAGGAGAACGAGGCCCACATCGCGGTCGATGTTCTCCCAGGCACCCGCCACCGTCGGCTCGTCGGTCGCCGGCAGGATCTCGACGCCTGCCAGGGCGTATCCCCGAAGCAGGTCGGGATCGCCGATGGCCACGACCCTCATGCGCGGCCCATGAGCAGGATCGCGATCACGACGCCGTAGATCGCGATGCCCTCAGCGAGCCCCACGATCACCATCGCGCGGCCGAACATCTCCGGCTTCTCACTGATCGCGGCGAGGGCGGCCGCCCCGGTGTAGGCGACCGCGATGGCTGCGCCGATCGTTGACCCGGCGACCGCGATGGCAGCGCCGAGCAGCGCCGCCTGTGGATCGTGACCCGATGCCGAGCCCCCGCCGGCGGCGAGGGCGGTGCCGGTGCGACCGGCAAGGATGATGCCGGCCATTATCAGCGCACCCAGGCCGATGATCGCGTTGGCCGTCACCAGCCGGCGCAACCCCCTGGCGGGCGCTCGCCGAAGTCCGGCGACGACGAGAGCTGCCACGATCAGGACGATCGGCGTGGTGACGAGAAACGAGACGCTCATGAGACCTCCTCGGTGACTGGCAGGATCCACGGGGCGAAGGGGTGCCCTTCCCCCGCGAACACTCGCGAGAACAACTCGTAGAACTCCAGCCGCAACGCCTGCACGCCCGTGACAAGAAGCTCGAGCGAGAAGGCGACAACGTTTCCGGCCAGGAACACGACCGCCCCGAGCACCGCGCCAACCGGAGTGCCCCAGACGCCGCGGGCGGCATCTAGCACGACCAGGCCGAGCGCCGCGTGCATCAGCCCGAATGCCGCCAGGCGTGTGAACGAGAGCAGGTTGGAGATCACCCGCACCAGGGCGTCGACCAGCTCGATTCCGGCCTCGACCAGTCCGACTCCGCCTGTCACGGCCGCAGCGAATCCGACCGCCATCAGCACCGCCCCCAGGAGCGCGACACCGGCACCGGCGAAGACCGCCACCGGCTCGTTCGCATACACGCCGAGACCCCCGACGACGATCCCCAGAAGCACGCCCAGGCCCGCAACCCCCGTCTGCGAGAACAGCGCCGCCTGGGCGCCCTGCTCGCGCCACCGGTTGGCGATCCCGTATGCGTGGCTGACTGCGAGCAGGGCCACGCCGACGCCGACGGCTGTTACCAGCAGGGTTTGGATGTCGTCGACCGGGTTCAGCCACAGCGTCGGCACAAGGCCGGTGGGGCCGAATGCCTCTCCATACAGGAGCCCGAACAGCATGGCGGCGAGACCCGAGCCGACGAGGAACGGCCACAGCGGGCGGAACGCCGCCAGCCGTGAGCCTGCCCGGCGCAGCATCAAGCCCAGGCCGGCGAGTACAAGCCCATGGCCGACGTCGCCGAACATCATCCCGAACATGACCATGAACGACAGGGCCGCAAACGGCGTCACATCAACGTCGGCATAGCGCGCCACCCCGTACGTTGTGACCAGGGGGCGGAATGCGCGGCGCATCGGCGTGGGACCAATGACGTCGGCGGATCAACCCACCGGGGGCGGGGCAGCTCGACGATGCCGCCGCCGAATGGGCTCAGGCGCTCGCCCAGCCGCTCGATGTCGCGATCGGGCATCCACCCCACGAGCACCGCGAAGCTGCCGTGCAGCCGTGCCAGCGCCGACCTGCGCAGCAGCTCGGCCTCACCAGCCAGGAGCCCCCGGGCCTCCGCCTCTTCCAGACGGCCGACATCCACCGCGACCGCCGTAACCCGCGGCGGCTGCAGCGCACTCTCGGGGCACTACCGCTCCACACGCCGCAACGCTTCGACGACCTCGCCTTCGGCGGGCGGCAGCGAACCGACCAGCTCGACCGTCCCGGCTTCGGCGATCCGCACCAGCGTGTCGCGCAGGCGCGCCCGGGGCGCGACGATCGCCACGCGCTGCATCGGGATCGGCAGGGCGAGCTTCACGCCATGCCATCGAATGCCTCCACCGCGGCTGCGTTCGCGGTCGTCGCGGACGCCAGGGCGGCGGCCGTCCGTACGGCATCGACCGCGAGCAGCGCAACCGCGCCGACGACGACCGCGCGCCCCTCCCGCGAGCGACGGACCAGCGCCTCCGCGTCGGCCTCCACCAAGCGCCACCAGCGCAGCTCGCCACGCCACAGCTCCTCCGGCTGGTCGATGCCGGCGAGCGGAAACGCGACCCGCGCCGGGAGCGCCGACGTGAACTCCGCCAGGGTGGTTGTGTGCATCCAGCCGCTGCCGAGCTCCGGCAGCGAGCCCAGCCGCAGCGCGTCCCACTGGGTGTTCGCCAGGAATCGCTCGCGCGCGAGCAGCAGCGCCAGCGCCGCACCGGCCCAGCCCCGCGCCTCGGGGGCTGCACGGATGACCCGCCGCGCCCACGCCACCCGCATTCCGCGATGGATCGCCTCGGGAGTCTCCTCACCGGGATCGCCCCAGGCCGATGACCGAAGTGCGGCGCGGAGATCGCCCGGCGTCTCGGATGCCGCAACGCCGGGCCACGCCGACGCCAGGGCGCCCAAGTGCAGCGGTGTGCGCAGGTTCGCCCCCAGGAGGTACGCCAGCCTATCCTCGATGTTCACGATCTCGAACCACCCCGCGAGCGCCCGGATCAGGCCGCCCGCACCGGCCGGCAGCCATCCGGCCAGGAGGCGCAGCTCAAGCACGAACTGATCAGCGACCGCGCGCTGCACCGCCTCCAGCGTCCGCTCCGTCGCCGCGCCGGCCAGGCGGCTGCCGGCGAGCATCTGCGTTGCATCGCCGAGACCGGTTGCGCGGGCAATCCGGCGGGTTGTCTCACGGCCCACGCGATTCTCGAGCAACAGGCGTGCACGGGTGCTCCCGGCCACCCACCCCACGCTCACTGTCCAGCTCCCCGCACGCACTCGACGACCTGCGCCACCAGGCCGGGGATCATCTCGTCGCCAGCGGCGCGAATCCGCTCGACCTCCAGCTCGGCCTGTCGCACGAGGTCGGCCACCTCGCGTTCGGCGGCCTGGCGGCCCTGCGCCCGGACACGCGAGCGCTCCTGCTCGCATGCGGCCCGCCCCGCTGCCAGTCTCCGCTTCACGGTCGCCTCCGTCCGCTCCGACTCGGCCCGAATGCGCTGTGAAGATGCCTCCCGTAACGCGGCGGCCTCCAGATCGAGCGCGTCCAGCGCCGCGAACAACGGCACAAGCTCCAGCTCGATCTCGTCGGACATCACGGCCGGAACGGCCGCGGATCGCCGAAACCGATCGAGAATCTCCCGAAGCGCACCAGCGCCGCGGCCGCCCGAAGGCCCGGCGCGCCCGTCACCCATGCGCCGTGCACAGCAAGGTCGATACCCGATCCGTCCTGGCGGGCACTGCCGCGATGCTGCACCTCCTTCGAGCCGTCGCGAGCCGATCGCTCGGCGCTCCTAGTGACGCGAATACCGTACCGCGACGGCGAGGTGTCGCAGCTGCAGGACATCGTTTCACGACAACGTGCTCGACGGACCGGTACTCCACGGGAACGCTCCCTCCTGTCGAACCGCAGGGGCGAGGATGCCGGACGTGCGATCGCGCAGCATCGGGGTAGGCGACGATCCGGTCTCCGTAGAAGCTACCCGCGCTTGCCGCCAAGAGGATCAGCGGCAACACGGATGCGCACGCTGCGCGGCCGGCCCAACATGTCCCCGTGAGATTCTGGAGCGCAACGGGGATGCGTGTGTACGGTGACCGGCGCGAGGCCGGCGCGGCGCTGGCTGACCGGCTGCGTGACGAGCACATCGATGACGGTGTGGTGGTGGGACTGGCGCGGGGCGGGGTGGTCGTGGCCGCCGAGGTGGCGCGGGGTCTTGGGCTGCCGCTCGACGCGCTGGCGGTGCGAAAGGTGGGGCATCCGCTCCAGCCCGAGTTCGCGGTCGGCGCCGTCACGCCCGGCGGCGGAGCCTTCCTGCAGTTGGACATCGACCTGACCGCCGATGCGATCGACGCCGCGCTTGCCTCGGCGAGATCGAGCGCCGAGGCTCTGGACCGTCGCATCCACGCCGGCCGCCCACCGGTCGGCGTCGCCGGGCGCACGTGCGTGCTGGTGGACGACGGGCTCGCAACCGGGGCAACCATGATCGCGGCGGCTCGCTGGGCCCGTGCAAGGGACGCCTCCCGTGTCGTGATCGGCGTCCCGGTCGGGCCGGCTCCAACGCTAGAGTTGCTGAGGGCCGAGGCCGACACCGTCGTCTGCATGCAGACCCCGTCGGCGATGTTCGCCGTCGGCGAGTGCTATGAGGACTTCAGGCAGGTGTCCGACGAGGAGGTGGCCGCGCTGCTGGAGAACTCATCCACGGTGGCCAGCCGGCGATCCGTCACCATCTCGGCTGACGGCGTCGACCTCGCGGGTGATCTGGCGCTGCCGCCCGCGGCCAGCGGAGTCGTCATCTTTGCCCATGGGAGCGGGAGCAGCCGGCACAGTCCGCGCAACCAGTGGGTCGCGAACCGCCTGAACGAGAACGGGCTCGGCACGCTGCTGGTCGACCTGCTCACCTCGCACGAGGGGCTCGACCGTGACCGAGTGTTCGATGTCCCACTGCTCGCCGGCCGGCTTGCGGCCGCCACCCGCTGGATTGGAACGCAGGCCGACAGTCGCCGTCTGCCCATCGGCTACTTCGGGGCCAGCACCGGTGCCGCGGCCGCGCTGTGGGCCGCAGCTGATATTCAGACCGTGCAGGCGATCGTCTCTCGCGGTGGGCGTCCCGACCTAGCTGGGACGCGCATCGCCGATGTGCATGCCCCGACGCTGCTGATCGTCGGCGGCGCCGACGATGTCGTGCTCGCGCTCAACCGGCAGGCTGCGACCCAGATGCGTTGTCCATGGGAGCTCGTCGTGATCCCGGGGGCAACGCATCTCTTCGAGGAGCCAGGCGCGCTGGAGCGCGTCGCCGATCAAGCAGCGACGTGGTTTCGGCTTCACCTCGCAAGCGCCGCGACAAACATGACAGCTGATGCCGCTCGGGGCCGACGCCTCTCGTAACGGTGTGTGTGGGAATGCCGTAGTTGAGTTCCGCGCCGGCCCCGATGTCGTGAGGAGCACCGGGGGATGAGACTGCACCTCGGGAGACATTCCGATGTCCTACGTGCCAATCGTCAAGGAGTCATCCGCCGTTGCCCCGATCGGCTTCGATCGGCCGCCTCGGGAGTGGTGGGCCCGGGCTGCCGCTGAAATCGACTGGCTCCCAGGCCGACGACTGAATATCGCCCACGAGGCGGTCGACCGGCACGCGCTAGGCGACGAGGCCGACCGCGTCGCGTATCGCTTCCTGGCCAAGGACGGTGGCCACATGGATCTGTCGTATGCCGACCTGCTGGCAGCGACCAACCGGTTTGCGAACATCCTGGACACGCTGCAGGTGGATCGCGGTGACATCGTGTGCACGCTCGCGGGCCGCGTTCCGGAGTTGTACGTGACGGCGCTCGGGACGCTCAAGCACGGCAGCGTGTACTCGCCGCTGTTCGCGGCGTTCGGTCCCGAGCCGGTGCGGACGCGGCTCGCCATCTCCCGAGCACGGGTGCTCGTGACGACGCGGGCTGCGTACCTGCGCAAGGTGGAGCCGATGCGATCCCAACTGCCCGACCTCAAACACGTGATTCTGGTGGGCGATCCCGCCGAAACGGCGGGCACCCCGGGGACGCTCGACTACCACGCCCTGGACGCGGACGTCTCTGACGAGTTTGCGACCGTTCCGATGCGTCCTGACGATGTCGCCTTGGTTCACTTCACCAGCGGCACCACGGGGCAGCCCAAGGGTGCAGTCCATGTCCACGAGGCGGTGGTCGCCCATTCCGTCACCGGCCGGGTCGTGCTCGATCTGCACCCCGGCGACGTGTACTGGTGCACCGCCGATCCGGGATGGGTTACCGGGACCTCGTACGGCATCGTGGCGCCGCTGGTGAACGCCGTCACGAGCATCGTCGACGAAGGGGACTTCGACCCCGAGCGCTGGTACGGGATCCTCGAGCGAGAGTCGGTCGCGGTGTGGTATACGGCGCCGACGGCGATCCGGATGCTGATGAAGGCCGGCACGGAGCTTGCGCACGAGCACCAGTTCGAGGCGCTGCGATTCCTGGCGAGCGTCGGCGAGCCGCTCAACCCAGAGGCGGTCATCTGGGGGCGCGAGGCCTTTGGCCTTCCGTTCCACGACAACTGGTGGCAGACGGAGACCGGCGGGATCATGATCGCGAACTACCCCTGGATGGACATCCGTCCCGGATCGATGGGCCGCCCGCTCCCTGGGATTGAGGCGGCCGTGGTGCGGCGGACGAAGGCGGGAGTGGACGTTATCGACACGGCCGGCGAGGAGGGCGAACTCGCCCTCCGGCCCGGGTGGCCCTCGATGTTCCGGGCGTACCTGCGCGAGCCCGAGCGCTACCAGCAAGCCTTTGCCGGCGGGTACTACCTGACCGGCGATCTCGTCCGCCGCGATGCGGATGGGTACTACTGGTTCGTCGGGCGCGCGGACGACGTCATCAAGACGTCCGGCCATCTGATCGGGCCGTACGAGGTCGAAAGCGTTCTGCTCGAGCATTCGGCAGTTGCCGAGTCGGCCGTGATCGGCAAGCCGGACCCGGTCGCGGGTGAGGTCGTGAAGGCGTTCGTCGTCCTCAAGCCGGGCTTCGAGCCCTCGAACAGGCTGGCGCGCGAGATCCTCGGACATTGCCGTGTGCGACTCGGCGCGGTGGTATCGCCGAAGGAGATCGCGTTCGTCGAGTCGGTGCCGCGCAACCGCAGCGGCAAGATCATGCGCCGGCTGGTGAAGGCCCGTGAGCTCGGTCTCCCGGAGGGCGATGTGTCGACCGTGGAGGGAACGCCATGAGCGCTGCAAAGGCCGCGCCGCACGGGCGAGTGAGCCGCCACGACGTCGAACTGTTGCATGGGATGCTGCGCATCCGCCGGTTCGAAGAGCGCTCCGCGGAGCTCTACAGCCTGGGCAAGATCCGCGGCTTCCTGCATCTCTACATCGGTGAGGAGGCGATCGCGGTGGGGGCGATGCACGCGCTCACGCCCGACGACGCCGTCGTCGCCACCTACCGCGACCACGGCCAGGCGCTGGCCCGCGGGATCCCGGCGAGCGCGATCATGGCGGAGATGTTCGGGAAGGCGACCGGCTGCAGTCGGGGGCGCGGCGGATCGATGCACCTGTTCGACGCCGAGCGGCGCTTCTACGGCGGGTATGCCATTGTCGGCGGGGGCCTCCCCATTGCCGCGGGCCTGGCGCTGGCCGATCGGCTGCGTGGGCGCAAGAGCGTCACGGCGTGCTTTTTCGGAGATGGTGCGGTCGTCGAAGGCGAGTTCCACGAGGTCATGAACCTGGCCGCTCTCTGGAGCCTGCCGGTTCTGTTCCTGTGCGAGAACAACCGCTATGCGATGGGCACGGCCGTCGAGCGGTCGCATGCCGTCACGGATCTCGCCCGGCGCGCCGGCACGTACGGGATTCAGGCGGTCCGCGCGGACGGCATGGACGTACGCGAGGTCGAACGGGTGGTCAGGCGCGCCGCCGATGGCGTGCGGCAGACGGGGGCGCCGGCGTTCGTCGAACTCGAGACGTATCGATTCCGGGCGCACTCGATGTCCGATCCGGATCTCTACCGCACGAAGGTCGAGATCGAGGACTGGATGGAGCGCGACCCGATCGCCCGCCACACAGCCTGGTTGCGCGGCCGTGGCATGCCCGAGGTCCGCCTGGCCGAGATCGAGGCGGCTGTCGACGACGAGGTCTCGGCCGCAGTGGAGTTCGCCGAGGACGGCGATTGGGAGCCGGTGGGCGATCTGACCCGTGACGTGCTGACGCCGGAGGCAGTGGCATGACGTACCGCGAGGCGATCCGAGCGGCGTTGCGGGAGGCGCTCGCCAACGACGAGCGCGTCTTCCTGATGGGAGAGGACATCGGCCGCTACGGCGGCGCGTTCGCGGTCACCCATGGGCTGCTCGAGGAATACGGGCCCGAGCGGATCCGGGACACACCGCTTTGCGAGTCCGCGTTCGTGGGCTCGGGCATCGGCGCCGCGATGGGCGGCATGCGGCCGATTGTCGAGGTCATGACAATCAATTTCAGCCTGCTCGCCCTCGACCAGGTGGTGAACAACGCGGCCGCGATTCGGTACATGTCGGGTGGCCAGTTCAGCGTGCCCCTGGTCGTGCGGATGGCCACCGGCGGCGGCCGTCAGATGGCCGCCCAGCACGCGCACAGCCTCGAGGGCTGGTACGCCCACGTGCCAGGTATCAAGGCTCTGGCGCCAGCGACCGTCTCCGACGCGTACTGGATGCTCCTGGCCGCAGTCGAGGATCCCGACCCGGTGTTCCTGTTCGAGCACGCGACCTTGTACCCGCTGGAAGGCGAGATCGGCGAGCGCCCGTCGGGCGTGCTGGAGGGGGCTTCCATCCGCCGCGCCGGCTCCGACGTCACCGCGGTCGCCTACGGCGCATCGGTCGGGCGCGCCCTCGAAGCGGCGGAAACGCTGGCGGGGCGGGGCATCGAGGTCGAGGTCGTCGATCTGCGCTCGTTACGGCCGCTCGACATGGACACGGTGCTCGAGTCGCTCGCCCGCACACACCGCCTCGTCGTGGTCGATGAGGGCTGGCGCACCGGTAGTCTGGCTGCGGAGGTCAGCGCGCAGGCGACGGAGCGGGGCTTCGACGACCTCGATGCGCCCGTTGGGCGGGTCTGCGGAGCCGAGGTGCCGATGCCATATGCCAAGCATCTCGAGGACGCCGCTCTGCCCGGCCCCAGCCGGATCATCGAGGCCGTCGACGCGGTGGTGGCCTGATGGTCGACTTCGTCATGCCTCGGCTTGGTGCGGACATGAACGCCGGTCGCCTCGTCGAGTGGCGCAGACAGCCGGGCGAGAAGATCACCCGTGGCGACATCATGGCCGAGGTCGAGACCGACAAAGGCGAAATCGAGGTCGAGAGCTTCGCGACCGGGGTCGTTGAGCGGCTGCTCGTGGATCCAGGCACCCTGGTCCCCGTCGGTACGGCCCTGGCCACCATCCGCACCAACGGTGGTGAGCCCGAACCGGGCCGCGTGCGCATCTCGCCGTCGGCCCGGCGGCTCGCCGTCGAGCTTCGGGTCGACCCCGCCGCCATCGTCGGCACGGGCCCGATGGGCCGGATCGTGCGTCGCGATATCGAGGCCGCAGCAGCGTCGGCCGCCGCGCCGCAGGCCGCCGCGCCGCAGGCCGCCGCGCCGCAGCGCGCCGAGGCCGCCCCTGCGCCCGCTACTGTTGCCGAGCCGCCCGTCCACCCGCCTGCACCTGCTCCCGCTGCTGTGGAGGCCGATCCGGTGGCCAAGATGCGAAGTGCGATCGCCGCGGCGATGGCCCGTTCGAAGCGCGAGATTCCGCACTTCTACCTGCGCACCACAGTTGACATGTCCGCCGCGACCACCTGGCTCGGTGAGCAGAATGCCGAGCGCAGCGTCACCGACCGCCTCCTGTACGGCGTCCTGCTGATCAAGGCGACCGCGCTGGCGCTGCACGACGTGCCCGAGCTGAACAGCACCTGGCAAGACGGCGTGCCGGTGAAGAGCGAGCGCATTCACGTTGGCGTCGCGGTCTCGCTGCGCGGCGGCGGGCTGGTTGCGCCCGCCCTGCACGACACCGACAACCGGACACTCGATGATCTCATGCGCGGATTCCGCGACCTGGTGACCCGTGCACGAGTCGGCCGGCTGCGGGCCTCCGAGCTCTCCGACCCGACCATCACCATGACGAGCCTCGGGGAGCGCGGCGTCGAGGAGGTCTACGGGGTCATCGTCCCGCCGCAGGTGGCCATCGTCGGGTTCGGCATGATCGTCGAGCGGCCATGGGTGTTCCAGGGTCGGGTGCTACCGTGCCCTGTCATGACCGTCACAGTGGCCGCCGACCATCGCGTGACGGATGGGCATCGCGCCGGCCTTTACCTCGCCGCGATCGAGCGGCTGCTGCAGGACCCCGGTGCGCTGTGAGCGCCCAAGCGTTGGAGCAGACGGTGCTGGACGCGCTCGGTGAGGTCGCACCCGAAGTCGACCCTCGCACCATCGAGCGCGACGTACCGTTGCGCGACCAACTCGACATCGACTCGATGGACTTCCTCAACTTCGTGATCGGCATGAACGAGCGCACAGGGATCGAGATCCCCGAGGGCGACTACGGGGAGCTGGCGACGCTCAACGGGTGCCTTGCATACCTGGCTCGCGCGCGAAACGACTGAGTGCGGTTGGGTGAGCGCTCTGAGAGCGCGACTGAATTCACCGTGAGCAGTGGGAACGCCGAGCGGCCTCCGCGACCGTGGCACTCGTCTCGAGCGGCATCTGGATCGTGAACCCGTGTGGTTCGCGCTGATGCGGGAATCCACCAACGAGAATCCGCGGGCGCACCGATGCGCCCCGGCAGGCGCATCGCCACCATCACCTGGAGGAGACGATGCAGGGCCGTATTCAGGGATCGCCGCTCGGGCCCGTCGTGGCGTTGGTGGCGTGGCACGCCGGGTGGTGTAACGCCGACTTGGCCGCGGCGTGGCGGGCATTCGGCATCGACGCGGTGCTTGTCACGCCGAGCGTCGCGCATGATCTGCTTGGCCGCCACGATGTGGTTGTGAACCGACTCGATGTGACGGCGTCACTGGATGGGATCGAGCCCGGGCTGGATATCGTCAGCCAGCTCGAGCGGTCGGGTGTACGGATCATTAATCGCCCGGCTTCTCTGGCCGTGACCCACGATAAACTGGCGACCGCCAGGTGGCTCGAATCGGCGAGCATCCCCCAACCGCGTACGATCCATGTCCCGTTTGGTGTCCGCAGCATCCCGGGCGTCGATCCCCCGCTCGTCCTGAAGCCGCGCTTCGGTTCATGGGGTCGCGATGTCATGCTGTGCCGGACCCGAGGGGAGGTGGATCGGGCGCTCGAATGGTCGAGCCAGCGGCGGTGGTTTCGGCGCCACGGAGCCATCGCGCAGCCGTATGTGCCGCATGCAGCCGACCTACGGTTGGTCGTTGCGGCCGGACGGGTGGTCGGTGCGATCGAGCGTCGACCGGCCCGAGGAGATTGGCGCACGAACTTCTCGCTCGGTGGTAGCCGTCGTCCGGTATTTCCGCCGGGGGAGGCAGCGGATCTGGCCCGAGCCGCCGCCGATGCCGTCGCAGCCGATCTGGTCGGCATCGATCTGGTCGCTGGACCCGACGGGTACCTCGTGATGGAGATCAACGGCGCGGTCGACTTCGATCGCCTTTATTCACTGCCGGGCCGCGATGCCTACCGCGAGGCGGCAGACATGCTGCGTCTTCCCGTCGTTCACCGCCCGCCGGTACGGCCGGCGCTGATGCCGCGCGGCCGTCCGCAGTGGAACCCGGCAAGGGGCTGGCAAGCGGCCGCATGGAGGTGAACGATGTGCGCCATGCCGCCTTCTCGTCATCCCGAGATGCCCGCGTCGAACGGGCGTAACGTGAATTCTCCTCTTCGCCCGGAACGTCAGCTTGGGCTAGGTCAGCGGATTCTCCTGCGCGCCTCGGTGCCACCACAGACGGCGTGATGCGAGTCGTCTCATCGCGCCCACGCGGCAAACGAGCGCCACGGCGCGGAGCGACCCCTTTCCGCGATGTCTACCGGAACGGGACGTCAGTGCTACCTTCCGCGGCCCCTCGTGTGGCCACCAAAGCCGCAGGAGCCCACTCGGAAAGTCCTGTCGTGACTCGGGGTGGCCATGCGGACATTCGGCGCTGCCGAGACGGAGCCCGGCCCCCGAGGGCTTACGCGCTGCCGCGGCTGACGCCCCCGAGGGCGCCCCTTAGGACGGTGCCGGTAGCCTACGCCCATGGCGACGCTCGCCGAACCACGAGCCCAGCTGGAGCGCCGAGCTCGTCGGCTGGCGTGGGGTGGGAACGCCTGGCATGTGGTCGAGTTTGCCGTCGCTATGGGTGCCGGGGCCGCGGTCGGTTCGGTGGCCCTGGTCGCGTTCGGCATCGACAGCCTGATCGAGTTCACGGCCGGTGGCGTGATCGTCTGGCTGTTCTCCGGTGGTCGGGGCGAGTCGGAGGCGGCGGAGCGGCGAGCGCAGAAGTTTATCGCGGCGTCGTTCTTCGCACTGGCCGTCTACGTCGTGCTCGAGTCCGGCCGGGCCTTCACCGGCGCCCACCCCGGCGTGAGCTGGGTCGGCATCGGCCTGGCCGCCGTCACCGCGCCGACGATGCCACTCCTTGCCCGAGCGAAGCGCCGCGTGGGCCACCAGCTCCGGTCTCGCGCGACGGTTAGCGAGGGGGGCCAGAACATGTTGTGCGCCTACTTGTCAGTCGCCTTGCTCATCGGGCTCGGACTAAACGCCTTGGCCGGCTGGTGGTGGGCCGACCCGATTGCCGGGCTCGTCATCGCGGCGGCCGCGGTGCAAGAGGGCATGGAGGCTTGGCAAGGTGAGAACGGCGACTGTTGCTGAGGCCGGCGTGGTGTCAGACGGCCGGAGAGCGAGTATCGAGCCTGGTCGTCATCGGGCGTGGCCAACGGCGTCCGCGTACAAGCGCAGGTCGTCGGCGAGCAGTCTGGTGAGCAGGTAGCGCGCCTTGACGCGGTCGTGTCCGCGCTCGCCGATTCGGCGTGCGTCCTTCGGGTGGTGAAGGAGCCACACGACCTGTTCGGCGCACTCAGCGGTCGAGTCGACCAGGAACCCGCCCTCGCCGGAGGCCATTTGCAGGGGGATCCCGCCGGCGTGTGTCGCGACGACGGGCGTGCCTTTCCAGAGCGCCTCGGAGACGACTAGGCCGAACCCCTCGCGGATCGATTTCTGCACGATGACTCCGGCGAGGCGCTGCACCGCGTTCACCTCGATGTTGCCCACGCCGGTTAGGTTGGTGAACAGGTGCACCCGGGCGTCGCCGTGGGCTTCCCCCTGCAGGCGGCGGTAGATGTCCCACGCCTCGGGGTCGTCGAGCGCCATCGATCCCACCATCGCCAGCTGCAGGTCGGTGGCATCCTGCCGTGCCAGCCGGTAGGCGTCGAGCACACCGAACGGATCCTTCCAGCGGTCAAAGCGCGATACCTGGGCCATCAGGGGAAGCTCGACATCGAGCCCGAGCCACGACAGCAGCCGCCGCGCCATGCCCGCGTCGAGCGGCATGTTCTTCGGGCTCAGGGGATCGATCGCCGGCGGGATGATGTGCACCCGAAGCGGGGGGATGTCGGGCGGCACGAAGGCGTCAGCGGTGAACACCGCCGCGTCGTAGGCCGCCATATAGTCACGCAGGAACTCCCAAACCGACTTGTTCGGCGCGGACGTGTCGATGTGGCAGCGCCAGATCCAGCGGGCGTCGCTCACCCCATGGTATGAGCGCAGCGCAAGCGGCTGGGGGTCGTGCACGACGATGACGTCGTAGCCGCCGCCGAGCTCCGCCGCGTTTCGCTTCGATTGGCTCAGATACTCGTCGCGATCCTCGTCGGTGAGTGGGTCGTCAGCGCCCTGAAGGCCGTTGTGGATCGCCTTTGTGACGTCGAAGAAGCGGCCGTCACCACGGATCAGCCTCCACTCAACCACGAGGCCGAGGTCGCGCAGAAGCGGGATCTCGGAACGCAGGATCTCGGCCACACCGCCCCCGTAAGGGGTGGCGCTCAGATGCAACACGCGCAGCCCGCGCAGTGGCTCGGCGAGCCGGCGCAACTCGGCGACCGCGTCATCCCCCGCGGGCGCGCGGTGATCGTCGACCGAGCCCCGGCCGAGGTAGACGGGCTCCAGCATGTCCATATATTGAAGTCGTTCTTGCCGGTCAGGTGCATCCGGGGAAGCGTGTAGCCGAGATCCGGGAAGTCACCGATGCCGAGCCGGTCGAGATCGGGGTGGAGTTCGCCAAGTGGCCGCTTCTTCGCCGGCGAACGCGGGCGGCTGGTTCGTCGGCCGACGACCAACGCCGCGGGGCCGAAGGGCGGGCCCTCCTCCAGAAACAGCTCCACCTCGCGCCGCTTTCCGGGGAGGATCTCGGCCCGAGTTGCGACTTGATCGGTCATTGCGGCGCCCCTTTCGTGAACGTCGAACCGGCGCGCGTTTGCTCGCCCAATCTAGGACACCAGTCAGCGGCCGCCGCTGCGCAGGAACCGGCGCACCCTGCGGGCGGTCTCCTGGCGGCTGACCCGGCGGCGCTCCGGCACGCCTCGGATCGACACCCGGCGGCGCAGCCGGTCAACGCTCACGACGTCGGAGAAGGGGACACTCACCGTCGACCGGATGAAGAGCCCTGACCTGATCTCGATGTGGTCGGGGGCCGTATCGTCGCACTCGGGTATCACCCTCGTCAGCACGCCCACACGACCCTCCCGGCAGTCAACCCGAAACCCGACCGACCGCCGCAGCATCACGGCCAAGTGCTGCCGGGACTCACGGGCTGAGACCACGTCGCTCCCAGGCACGCCCAGAGCCCTTTCACCGGCCACCAACCTGCGGCTCCCATCTGTCGTCCCGGCGGTCATTGCAGCACCTCGCTTCCGCTCGACGATCGGGCACACAACTGCTCCTAGAGTGACGATACCTCTGCGAGCCCCGCGGCGGCCTCCGCGCAAGTACCGATTCGAGGGTTCGGGTTACCCGCCGGGCGGATCGGCGGATGGCTGCTACGTGGCTTTCACCTCCAGCATGTCGCGGCCGCTACCTCGCCTTCGCCACCCAAGCCCAACTCACTCCCGAAGCTCAGAACCAGTTCTTCGAGGTGTACCTGGCCGGTCCCCTGCACTGAAGGGGCGGTAGCTATCCTGGCCGACGAAGGGCGGATCGAGGATCTCAAGCAGCGACTCGGGCACGTCGCATCCACTCGGACAGTCTTGGGACGGGGCATCGAGGTGTGGGTCGTTCCCGTCGGGCCACAGTTGAAGATCTGTACCTGCAGACTCTTTGAGAACTCCCCTGGTTTGTGCCCACCGACGAGCCTGAGCTCGTCATCGACCCAGACCCCGCTGGCGAAAAGTGGAGGTGGACGTTGAAACGCGGCGTAGATGCCCCAACCGGCTGGGTGACCGTCGGCAATGCCGACGGTCTCGAGGACTGTGCGGACCCGCGGATCGCCGAGGCCGCGCGCTCGCGTGACCGTGGCAAGGTCGATCGCCTGCTCGACCTCAAGGCCCTGCCCCCCAGCGTGATCGTGACCAGCGAGGGAATCGCGAATTTCTCGCCAGGGCGGGGCCGCAGCATCGCCCGAGCGGTGCGCAGCCAGCCCTGAACCCTCCCAAGGGGTCTGGCGCCCCCGAGCTATCGTGCTCCTGTCTCCTTCTTCGCCGCGCTCTCGTTCGGGCGATTGGAGTGAGCGTCCGGAGATGGCCACGACTCGCACCCACAGCTTGACGCTCGTAAACGGCCGCGTGGTCGAGTTGCCGGCGGTTGACGGCCGCTCGCTGCTGCGTGTACTGCGTGAGGACCTGGGCTTGATTGGCGCCAAGCCGGGCTGCGGCGAGGGGGCGTGCGGGGCGTGCACCGTGCTGGTCGACGGGGTGCCCGTGCGCTCCTGTGTGACGCCCGCGGAGGAGGCGGCGGGGCACGAGATCGCGACGGTGGAAGGCCTCGCCGACGGCGAGCAGCTGCACCCGCTCCAGCGGGCGTTCGTGGACGAGGGCGCTGTCCAGTGCGGCTACTGCACGGCTGGCATGCTGGTGGCTGCGGCGGCCCTGCTGCGCGAGCACCCTCGGGCGACCCCGCGGGACATCCGCGAGGCCCTAGGTGGCCACGTGTGCCGCTGCTGCAGCTATCCGCGGATCGAGCGCGCCATCCTGCGGGTGGCCGGTTCGGCCGAGGGTGCCCCGCCCCCGTCCGCGAGTGTCCCCGCGGACGCCCGCTTCTGGGAGTTCCGCCCGGCGGCGCCCTGGGATCTGGTGGCCCCCGCCGAGCGCGAGTATTTCGAACTGGTTGGCGACGGGCTGGTGGTTGTGCTCGAGGGCACGGGCGGCGCACAGCCCTTTCGCGACGGCGGCGCGTGGCTGCACGTTTCCCCAGGCGGCAGGGTGACGGCCTTCACGGGCAAGGTCGAGATGGGCCAGGACAATCGCACCGCCCTCTCCATGATCGTGGCCGACGAGCTGGGCGTCGACCCGGCCCGCGTTGGGCTTGCGATGGGCGACACCGACCTCTGCCCGTACGACATGGGCACCTTTGGCAGCCGGTCGCTGCCGGGTGCCGGGCGGGCGCTGGAGCGGTGTGCCGCGGCAGCCCGCCGGTTGCTCGAGCAGGGCGCGCCCGAGCCTGGAGTCCGCTGGCTCGAGCTGGCAGGGGATGCACCGTCCACTTCACCCGCCGGGTGGCGGGCGCGAGGCCGGCCGGCCCAGCGGGCCACCGCCGCCGTCATCGTGCGCGGGGAGCAGCGCTTCCCCTCCGACGTTTCACTGCCCGGCATGCTGCACGGCTGGGCGCTGCGCCCGCCCGCCCACGGATCGCGGCTCACCGGCTTGGAAATGGATGCGGCCCGTGCCGTCACCGGCGCGATAGTCGTCCGGGAGGACGGGTTCGTGGGTGCCGCCGCGGCGGACGTGCGCGACGCCGAGCGGGCGATTCACGCCCTCCGCGCAACCTGGGCGCCCGCGGCCGGCCCGGCGGAGCGCGACCTCGAGTCCTACCTGCGCTCCCACCCGATCGAGGCGGCCGGCTGGGAGTCTGCGCAGACGCAGGAGGACGGGGACGTCGACGGCGAGTTGGCTGCCGCCGAGGTACGCCTGGAGTCGACCTACACGACCGCCTACGTGGCCCACGCCTCCCTGGAGACCCGAGTCGCGGTTGCCCGCTGGGACGGCGACCGGCTGACCGTCTGGACGGGCGCCCAGCAGCCATTCGCGGTGCGCGCCGCGCTGGCGTCGGCGCTGGCGCTGGACGAGCGGGACGTGCGCGTGATCGTCCCGGACATCGGCGGGGGCTTCGGCTCCAAGCACACCGAGCAGGAGGCGATCGCTGCCGCCCGCCTGGCCCGGGCGGCGGGGGCGCCGGTGCGAGTGGCGCTGGATCGAGCGGAGGAGTTCCGGCACACCTACCTGCGCCCGGCCGCCGTGATCGACGTGCGAAGCGGCGCTCGCGACGGCAGGGTCACCGCCTGGGACTTCCGCAACCTGAACTCGGGCACGGCAGCCCTGGATGCGCCATACCGCTTTGCCACCCGGCGGATCGCCTACCAGCCGGCCGACTCGCCGCTGCCTCAGGGCCCTTACAGGGCGCTGGCGGCCACCGCCAACACCTTCGCCCGCG
Organism: uncultured Actinomycetes bacterium; assembly: GCA_963744065.1. Taxonomy (GTDB): domain Bacteria; phylum Actinomycetota; class Thermoleophilia; order Gaiellales; family JAICJC01; genus DASUHT01. The sequence goes on from CAVUSN010000002.1 coordinate 60,497, forward strand.
AGTCGCACGTGGACGAGCTGGCGGCGGCCATGGGGATCGACCCGGTCGAGCTGCGGCTAGGCCACCTGGCCGACGAGCAGCTGATGATCGTGCTGCGGGCGGCCGCCGAGCGAGCCGAGTGGCCGGGGCCGGCTGGCGACGGCCGAGCCACTGGCATCGCCTGCGGCATCGAGAAGGGAGGGCGGGTGGCGACAGCCGTGGACGTGCTGGTCGAGGGCGACCGGCTGCACGTGCTCCGGGTGATCTCCGCATTCGCGTGCGGTGCCATCGTCAATCCGGACAACCTGTGCCGACAGATCGAGGGAGCGACGGTGATGGGGCTCGGAGGAGCGCTGTTCGAGGCCATCCGCTTCGACGCCGGCCGCATCCTGAACGGCTGTCTGCGGGAGTACCGCGTGCCCCGCTTCGCCGACGTGCCACCCATCGAAACGGTGCTCCTTGACCGCCCCGACCTCCCCCCGGCCGGCGGCGGCGAGACGCCCATCACGACCATCGCGCCGGCGCTCGCCAACGCAGTCTTCCGGGCGTGCGGCCGGCGGCTTCGCTCGCTGCCGCTGCTGGACACCGGGTCGCTGCGGCTAGCCTGAGCCCCCGGCCTGCATGCCGAGCAGCCGGTGCAGCGACTCGATGCCCGCGGTCCGGGAGATGCAAAGCAGCCGATCGCCCGGCTCGAGCACCGTCCCGCCTGGGGCTGGCAGAACCTGCGAGTCGCGGATCACCGCCGCCGGCACGCAGTCCGCGGGCCACTCCACCTCCGAGACCGCGCGCCCGGCAACCGGGGAGCCCTGGGGAAGGGTCGCCTCCAGCAGCGCCGCCTGGCCTTCGGCCAGCTCAAGCAGTTGGACGACGTCACCCAGCACGACCCGCTCCTCGATCAGCTGTGCGATCGTGTGCGGGGCGCTGACTTGCACGTCCACCCCCATTTCCGGCTGGTAGAGCCAGGCGTTGGCGGCGTTCTTTACCCTGCCGACCACTCGCGGCACGCCAAACTCGATTTTGGCCAGGTTGGCGACCACCAGGTTGTCCTCGTCGTCGCCCGTGGCTGCAACCACGACGTCCATCACCCGTACACCGGCCTGCTCCAGCAGGGACGGCTCCGACGCGTCGCCCAGCACCAGCCGGGCGGCGGGAGCCTCCAGCCGTGTTCGTTCGATGGCGGTCCGCTCACTGTCGATGGCCGTCACCTCGTGCCCGGCCTCGAGCAGGATGTGCGCGAGGTAGCGGCCGACGTTGCCGACACCCGCCACGAGCACTCTCATCCGCGCATCCCCAGAAACGACTCGAAGCGCCCGTAGGCTTCTCGGGCGACGAAGAACCGGCATACGTCCCCCTGCTCGAAGCAGGTGCCCAGCGTGGGCACGATGGCCTTCCCGGCCCTGATGATCACCGGCACCCCGATGTCTCCAGTGACCACCACGTCGTGCACCGCCCGACCGACCAGGTGGGCGGGCACCTCGACCCGGATCTGCGCCACCTCGCCGTTGCCGTACTCCCGCTCTGTCTCGATCGCCGGGTGTACCAGGATGTCGCGGATGCGCCCGGCCGACCACGCCACCGGCGAGACGGTGCGGATGCCCTGGCGCAGGTAGATCTCGGCCCGGTTGGGGTCGTAGATACGGGCCACCACCTTGGGAACATGGAACCGGCGCTTGGCCGTCAGGGCGGCCACGATGTTGCGATTGTCCCCGGCCGTGGCCGCCACGAAGGCGTCGGCGCGGTCTAGGTCGGCCTGCTCGAACACGTGGCGATCGAACCCGAATCCAATGATCCGGTCACCGGCGAAGGTCGGGCGGAGCGCCTCGAAGGTGTGCGCGTCGCGGTCGATCACCGTCACCTGGTGACCCTCGCTGTCCAGCATGTTGGCGACCCTGCTCCCCAGCCGGCCGCACCCGAGCACAATGGCACGCATCTAGTGCCGCATTCTCGCTCCCGCGGGGCGCCTGCGCACGCGCAGCTTGCGCAGCTCCTCGGCGACCAGCGCCAGAACACCGAACGCGATCGGCACCAGCCACCAGCGAGCCGGCAGGGCCGCGGTGCCGAACAGGCTTTGCAGCGGCGGCGCGTAGGAGATAGCCAGCATGATCGCGATGCCCACCAGCTCCGCGAACACCAGCATGCGGTTGGAGAAGATGCCGATCGAAAACACGCTCTCGCGATCCGTACGCACGGCGAATCCGTTGAAGACCTGCGAGAAGACGATCCCCGCCTGCGTCATGGTGATGGCCTGGTGGTACAGGTGGGATGAGCCGGACAGTGGGTCGCCCCACCGCCAGCCGCCCGCATACAGGGCGAACAGGAAGCTGGCGGTGGCTCCCACGGCTTGGATGCCGCCCAGGAAGGCGAACCGACCGATCAACGAGCGCGACATCAGCCGCTCACCGCGCGGGCGGGGCGGCTGGCGCAGCAGGCCCGGCTCGGGCTCCTCAGCCCCCAGCGCAAGTGCCGGCAGGACATCGCTGCCGAGGTCGATGGACAGCACCTGCAGCGCATTCAAGGGCACCACTGGCAGGCCAGCCAGCGTCGCGAACACGATCGGGAACAGCTCACCCAGGTTGTGGGTGAACAGGTAGACGAGGAAGCGGCGGATGTTGTTGTAGACCGCCCGCCCACGTTCGATGGCCGTGACGATGGTGGCGAACGAGTCGTCCAGGAGCACCATCACCGCCGCCTCCTTGGCCACGTCGGTGCCCGACAGGCCCATGGCCACGCCGATGTCGGCCTGCTTGAGGGCCGGGGCGTCGTTGACGCCGTCTCCGGACACGGCGACGATGCGACCCAGCGTGCGGAAGGCCATCACGATCCGCAGCTTGTCGGCCGGGGCGACGCGGGCGAACAGCAGTTCCTCCCCCTCGGTGACCCTCGACAGCCGTGCGGCCAGCGCCTTGTCGTCGATCTGCTCGAGATCAGCTCCGGTCAGCACCTGCGGGCGCGCGCTGGTCACGATGCCGATCTTGCGTGCCACCGCCTCCGCGGTCAGGCCATAGTCGCCCGTCACCATGATGACGGTGATCCCGGCCGAGCGGGCGTCGGCGACCGCTTTGGTGACCTCCGGCCGCGGCGGATCCTGGAGCCCGGCAAGCCCCAGGAAAACCAGGTCGCGCTCCACCGCGTCAGCGGCCAGCGGGGTGTCCGGAGCGACCTCGGCGGTGGCCATCGCGAGCACGCGCAACCCATCCCTGGCGAGGCCGTCCACGGCCGCCTGCGCACCTGTGCGCTCATCCGTGGTCAGCTCGCGGATGCCGGCCGGCCCCGCGAACCGGTTGCAGCGGGCCAGGATCTCGGCGGGCGCACCCTTCGCGTACACGCGGCGCGTCCCATCCTGGTTGACCACTACCGACATCCGCTTGCGCTGCGAGTCGAATGGCACCTCGAGCAGCCGAGGCGCCGCTCGCAGCTCGCGGTCGATGTCCGCACCGCCCTTGGCGGCCAGGGTCAGCAGCGCCCCCTCCGTGGGATCGCCCAACGTCCTCCAGCCCTCGCCGTCCCCGCGCACAAGTCGTGCGTTGTTGCAGTGCAGACCGGCCTCCAGCAGCAGCCGCACTGGGGCCGAGGGCTCGTCCTGCCCGTGTCCGCCGTCGAGTACGAGGTGCCCCTCCGGCGCGTATCCCACCCCCGAAACGGCGTACGCCCCGACCGGTGACCACACCCTGACGGCGGTCATCTCACCCGCGGTTAGGGTGCCGGTCTTGTCGGTGCAGATAACCTGTGTCGACCCCAGCGTCTCCACGGAGCTGAGGCGCTTGATCAGCGCCCCATCAGCAGCCATCCGCTGTACGCCGATGGCGAGCGATACCGACATCACAGCCGGCAGCCCCTCCGGCACCAGCGCGACCATTACCCCCAGGGCGTACAGAAACGCCTGCACGAACGGCGCGCCGGCCGCCAGTCGCAGTCCAAACAGCGCGGCGCCGAGCACGACCGCCAGCATTGCCACCCGTCGGGCGGCGATAGCAACCTCCCGCTGCAGCGGGCTGGGCTCGTCGCGCACGGAACCAGCCAGCCGGTAGATGTGCCCGAACTCGGTGTCCACTGCGGTCGCGAAGACCACACCTCGGCCGGTGCCAGAGGCGACGCTGGTGCCGGCGAAGACGAGATTCCTGGACTGGATGCGAGGCATGTCCTCCAACACCGGGACCGCTTGGCGGCGGACCGGATTCGACTCCCCGGTCAGCGCGGCGTCAGCGGTCGCCAGCTCGAACGCCTCTATCAGGCGGGCGTCCGCAGAGATCGCGTCGCCCTCTGACAGCAGGACGACATCGCCCGGTACCAGCGACACCGCGTCGATTTCAGCCGGCACGCCGTCGCGCAGGACGCGCGCGCGGCTGGGCAGGAGCCGCTTCAGCGCCTCGGCGGTGCGCTCCGCCCGGTGCTCCTGCACGAACCCGATCACCGAGTTCAGCAGGACGACCGCGAAGATGGCGACCGCCACCTTGAGGTCAGACGTGTCGCGACGGATAAGGTAGGCGGTCAGAGTGATCGCCCCTCCCACCTCCAGCAGCACGGCGAAGAAGTCGCCGAACTGCGCGATGAAGTGCAGGAACGGCGAGCGCCCGCGCACCTCCGGCAGCGCGTTGGGGCCGTACCGCTCGAACCGCTTCGCAGCCTCCTCCGAGGTGAGGCCGGCGGTACTGGAGGCCATCGCCTCCAGTACCGCGTCGCCGCTCAACCTCTGAATATCGGCAGGCGGGCTGATCGACACGCGGGGAGCCTAGAGTGGACGGTCTCGGAGATGTACCGACAGGGTCGGTTCATCTGACCTCCATCCTTCGGGCACCTGAACGCACTCAAGAGCTGATTGGGTGACACCCAGTGGCGCAGCCGCGCCGCCGGTCAGCGGAGGCACCCCGCCCGTCGCCTGGAGTGGCGCCGAGTTCGAACTCCGAGTGCTTCCGGGGCTTTCGCGGCGCCGGCTAGGGCGATGCTGCGGGGGTGATCAACCCGTAGTGGCCGTCGAACCGTTGGTACATGACGCATCCACGGCCGGAAGCCTGTTCTCGGAAGAAGACGAACGGCTCACCGCCTGCGTCAAGCCGTTCACGCGCTTGGTCGGGAGTCATGCCTGGAGCCGGGTTCGAATCAACGATCGGCGGTTCGTCCGAAGCCGTCCCGGGCGTGGGTTGAGCGGCGCGAGCGAGCCGCAAGTACCCGCCATCGACGGGTGCGTAAAGGAGGCTGTCCTCGCGGGTGTCGGAGTCGACGAAGAGCAGGAAGTCGTAGTCGAGCAGGTGCAACTCGTACACCGCCTCTTCAACAGCCAGCGCGTCGCTGTCATAGGTCTCCCGCCGCACGACCTCTCGCTCCTCGACGGGACGTGGGTAGGCAATGCCTCGGTCGGTGGGTCGGTCGCCGTGACGCCATTCCCCCGGCGCAGCCACGGCGGTCCTTCGTTGGCGCTCGCCCAGCCGCGAGGACATCACCTCGAGTCGTCGCCTCAGCCGCTCCTCGACGAGATCGATCGCCTCCTCGATGGTCTCCGCGACAGCCTGCGCGCGCACTGCATGACCGCTCACGTCGAGGGCGGCCTCGGCCAGCGACCGGCGCTCGACTGAAGGGTTCGGATGCTCATGCAACTCGATACGGGCGCGAAGCACGGGCGCAGGCCCAAGGTGCACGACCCGTGCCACCTTCTCGGCGGCGTAGTCGGCCGCCGATTCGGGAACCGCGCCTCGCGTGCTCACCACGACATCTCGGGCCAAGACCGTCATCACCTCGTACTCTCGCACGGATCCATGCAGCCCGCCTCAAGGGTTCTCCCCCTCCCCCGCGGCCGCCGGTGGGCGCCGCACCGCTTACGTAACGCCTCCTGGTGCCCCCCGATCCGCCGAGTGGCGGGATCGACCGCTGCGCCGACCGGGTACCCCCGCACCGCCTCATCGCGGGCTCCGGCGACCCTGCAACTATGGGGGTTTCCACTGACCTCCAGGACCCGATCGTCCAATCGGTCTTCCGGTGATGGCAGCGGGCGGCACGGGATCCAATCACCGAGCGCACGCGTCGCGACCCACTCACCCGAGCATGCATCCCCATCAGCTGATCCCCACTGCCAGCATGGTCCGCCGGTGGTCCCTCGCCGATGCCACAACTCTCCATTCGACCACCGTTCGATGATCGGCTCAACTCGCGCAACCATGCGGCCCAGCGTCGTGCGCAGTTGCTCGCGGCTGACGGGAGTCGCATCGTGGTGTGCGAGTTCGAATCTCGGCGCCCCGATGCGCGAAAGGCCGCTATCCATGCGGCCTTTCGTCGTTCTTGGCCACGGCGTGGCCGCAGCTGGGCAAGCCGTTAGGCTGCCGGCGTCCCCTGAAGGCGTCCGCGGCTGCTGCCGGAGAGGATCGGCGCGGCGGCGTTGAAGCCCCAGACGAGCGGATAGATCCCAAGCGACAGTTCCCAGATGAACTCGGGGACCGTTGTGATGCCCTGCAGCGGGCCGCCCTGCTGGGCGACGCCGAACATCACGGCGATGCCCGGGATGAAAATCAGCGGCCCCGCGATCAGGCCGAGCATGGCCAGGCGCCTTGGCACAAGCTCGGATCGGTACATCAGATAGCCAAGCAGCAGTCCGTTGCCGATTCCGACGACGAATCCTGGCCCCAGCAGGAAGGTCCAGTCCTTGATCGCGGCGAGGGTGTATGCGAGCGAGCCGAGCGTCGCTTCACTTCCCGCCGAGGGATTCCGCTGCAGCGTCACCACCGCAAGCATGCTCACGATCCCGACCAGGATGAACGTGCATTCAACCAGCCGAGCGGTCACGTAGCCGATCGCACAGACTTCGTTCGCGCGCTTCAGCAGTGGATACACGACAACGGCGGTGCCGATGTTGGAGATGATCAGCAGCAGCTCCAGGAACGCTCCCAGGAGGATCTTGTCGTTGTGACCCGCGCCGGCGATGTAGGCGGCGGGGTGATCGAGCACCGGCTGGTACAGCCACAGCGCGGGGATCGAGGTGATGAACGTGATCAGGTAGAGCGCCCCGAAAGTCCGCGCGATCCGACGCGACTCGTGGAGTGGGATCGGGCGTTCGTAGTCCATAGGTGTCCCCTTTCGACGGTCCGGGCTGCGTGCGCCCGAGTGGGATGAACCCCGTCGCCGGAGCGACGGATCCGTCGCTTCTCCGGCCCGTCAACGGGCGTACCTGTGCTACCGGGGCGCCGAGGATATCAGGACGACAGCGGCCCGCCGTCGTCGTTCGCAGAGTGCGGCGGTTGCCCGCGTCGCTACGCGCGGCGGGCGCGGACGACAATCCCCGCGCCGGCAAGCAGCCCGACCACGCCCACCACCCACAGGCCTTCAGCACGGTGCGGATGTCGGCGCTTGCCGGCCGTGCAGCGCGAGCTCGAACCCGGACCGCAGGTCACGGTCTGGTTCCACTCGTACACCCCCGCTGCGAGCAGGACAACTGCGACGATCGCGATCAGGACACCCAAATTGAGCCGAGACATGCCGGCGAGTCTACCGGTCGTTGGCTCTCGCTGCCGGCGTAGAAGCTCTAACAACATGCCTCGCGGGGTCTGACAGCGTCGCGCTGGCGCATGGAGCCACGGCGACACCCTGCTGGCGAGCCACTCGCCAGCCATCCACGATTCATTTCGTCAGAGCTTCTCAGTACGACACGCCGAAGTGGGTCGAGGTGTCGACCGGCGCGCCGGTCGAGTCGAAGCTGACCTCGATGTAGCCGTGGCGGCCGAGGCGCCGGGTCAGCTGATCGGCGAAGCCGGCGGTGCGTACGCCGCCGGCCAGCAGGGCGGCCCCACCGGCCAGCGCTCCGACGACGACATCGCGACGCGTCAGCGCCACCGCTCCCCCTCCCCACCGACCTGCCAAGCGTGATCTGGATCACCAAACCGGGTGTTGTTGTCAATCACAGCGCCCGCACGGCTGTATTTGCAGCCCGCGGCAGGTGGCGCTCGAAGGCCAGTGCTGCGGGCACGGCCATGGCGCAGGCAGCCGTCAGTCCTATCAACAGCGGCGCCCCCTGTCCGGCCCCGATCGCAGGGCCGGCCACCAGCGGGCCGATCATCGGCCCGGCCTGCCAGGACAGGCTGTAGAAGGCGACATACCTGCCTCTGGTGCGTTCGGAGGCGAGGTCGTTCACGATCGCCGGGAGGCTGGGGGAAAGGAAGGTCTCGCCCAACCCGAATACCGCAGCGGCCGTCACCAGCTCCGCCGTGGCCACGCCGCGAGTGGGCGCGGCGTGGGCGGCCAGCGTGATCAGCCAGCAGGCCGCGAACAGCAGGCCGCACACCGCGACCGCCCGCGTCCGCCGGTGCCGGCGGGCCACGGCCAGCACCGGCAGTTGGGCTGCTGCGATCGTCCAGGTGTTGGCCGCGAAGGCGAATCCGACCACGCTTCTGCTGACGCCCACGGGCCCCGTCGACCAGGCCGGAAATGCCGAGATCATCTGGCTGTAGCCGGCCGCCACCAGGAGCAGATTGATGGCGGTGGCGGCCACCAGTCGGGTGTCGCGCACAATCTCGCCGTAGGCACGCAGCGCCCCGGTCCCGTCGTGCTGCTCGGGCGGCGAGCGCACCTCGCCCAGGGCCGCCAGCACGCCGGCGAAGATCAGGTACGTCACGGTGTCAATGACGAACAGCGGTCGGAACGCTCCCGGGCTGACGGCCAGGATCACGCCCGCCGCCGCGCTGCCCACGCCCAGCCCGAGGTTTGTCACGGCGTAGTTTGCGCCCAGCGCGTCTCCCCGCCGGTCGCCCGGCACCGCCCGCACCAGAAGCGGAAACGCGCCCACCCAGGTGATCGCAAAGCCCGCGCCCTGAAGCGCACACGCGAGGGAGGCCGACCACAGGTTGTGCACGATCAGAAACAGGGCGGTGCCCACGGCCGCCGCCAGCAGCCCTCCCACCGCCGTCCAGCCGGCTCCGGTGCGGTCGGCGACCACACCGGCGATGGGTGTCCCAACCAATCCGGCCACCCCCATGACAGACAGGGCGACGCCGGCCTCGGACAGGCTCAGCCCGCCGGGGCCGTGCAGGTACACGATCAGCAGCGGCAGTGTCATGCCGGTGCCGATCTCGAACAGGAAGACGCCGCCCAGCAGGCGCCAGGCCCGCTGGCCCAGCGGCGGGATCAGGCCCCGCAGGCGCCCGGCCGCTGCGGGCGTCGGTGGCATACCGACACCCTAGTCTTGCAGTGTCTTACGGGTTGTCGTTCGCAGCCAGGCCGCTGGGCGTGGCGAAGATCAGTGGGCCGAACTTGGCGTTCGAGCAGATCACGGACTTGATCCGCGAGGTGTCGGTCACGTTGCGCCAGCGGTAGGCGCAGGTGACGCCGTTGCCCAGCTTGTACTGGTGGCCCAGCACCATTCCCGGGCCGACCGGCGGCTTCCAGTGCCGCGAGGCCAACCGCCCGCTGTGGCTGGTGGTGGACATGGCGGCGTCGTGGCCGGGGAACTTGAGCGCCCAACAGCGCACTGTTGTGACCGTGCTGGTGCGCTCCCACTGGCAGCTGACCTGGCCCTTGAACGCGCTCATTGCGCCCGAACTGGTGCCGTCGGCCAGGCCTTGTGCGGCGGGGATCACGACGGCCACCGCCGCCGTGCAGATGACCAGCTTGACGATCATTCGCATGCCCCGCTCCCTTCGATAGCACCCTGCCGCGCGCAAGCGTACACCCCCGCGCGGGCGGCGGGCATGCCGCCGCTGGGGCATTCGGGGACGCACCGGTCAGGCGCCGGCGTATGCCTGGAGTGTTGTGTGTCCATCCGCTGCTGGCGCCGTCCCGCCCCGCCCCCCGGCCGCCCGCCCTGGCCGTGACCCTGCCGGCCGGCCGTCACAGGGTGAAGATTCGGCTGGCCGAGCCGCCCGGCGTGATCGCCGAGTACAGGGTCAGCGCGCCTCCCGGCGACGTCGTGCGGGTTGCCGTGATGATCCCCCGCGTGACCGTGCCGCTCGCCTTGTGGTTCCCCCGCCGGGCATGGTGGGAGCACTGCTGGAACTCCGGCGCCAGCACCGTGTGCGGCGCGTCTGAGGAAGCCTGCCCGATTCCCGTGGCCGCCTGGCGGCTGACGCTCGACAAGCTGTCGGGGCCGCCAGGGCGGGTCAGGGTGTGGTTCCGGGTGGCGGATGGGGGCGCCTCCTGACGAGGCGCCCCCATCCCGTGATTCAGCAGTTGGCCGCGTGCATCAGGGGCCCTTCCAGGTTGCCGAAGAAGTACGGCGACGGACCGCCGTACTGGGCCTCGGCTCCGAACGTTCGACCGTTCTGCATCTGCCCGAACTCCCACACGCACTGGCCGGACACCTTGGCCTGCGTGTAGTACGGGTAGAAGTTGCCCGGAGAGCCGGGAGCCGGCACCGCGCATCCGGTGCCGTCTGGCGCGCAGGTCGACTCGCTGGCCGCGGCATCCGTCTGGAACATCATCAACGGATAGCTGTGGCCGTTGGTGCGCGGGTTGAGCTGCTTGAACGGAGTCGGGAACGGGCCGGCGGTCAGCTTGTTCGGCCAGTTCGTCCTGTATGACGTCCCGTCGAAGTCGACGTCGGATGCCAGGCACCCGGCCACCTCGTTCGGTGGGGCGTCCAGCGCCCCGTGCGTGTCCCCCTTGGGGAAGCAGGGAGCGTCCGACCCCTCGGGGTTCCCGGAGTCGGGCGAGGTGTCGTTCTCGTACGGGCTGACGCAGGTCTGCCAGATGGTGTCGATGCCGATGTTGACAGGGTCGGTGACCGAGGTGCACGGCTCGAAGTGCCCGATCTCGTACTCGGTCGAGATGTTGGTCTCCAGCGCCGCCCACGGCACGATGTTGCGGAAGCGGGCGGTGTTGTACTCCGGCTGGTAGTTGAACGGAGTACCGCTGCAGTCGGCAAACGACGTGCTCATGAAGCCGTTCCTGGCGGACGCCTTCATGAAGCCCGACTGCCCCGTTGTCAGGTCTTGGATACTGGTCTCCAGAGCGTGACCGCCACCAGCCAGGCTGGCGTCCCAGATGTGGATCCGCAGGCGGTCGCCCGGGTTCATGAGCAGCGTCTCGGAGTTCGGAGTGGCGGTGCTCACGTCGGCCAGCTGCGGGCTCGGCGGACCGGTAGGCACGCCGTTTCGCTGGATGAATGCGAAGTTGGTCGGCTCCTCGCAGTTGGGGTTGCAGGAGGTGAAGCCGCGCGTGCACTCCAGATCGTTGATGTGCAGCGAGGCGCACCAGTGCGTGTTGTCACACGAGATGTTGTCGACGAACGGTGCGAAACCTGGCGGATAGAACTGCATCTCCAGGAACGAGCTGCCGCCGCCGCCCTTGTCGAAGGTGGGCGGGTGCCGTGGTGCGTTGGAATCGCTGTTCGGCTTGCACTTGGTCAGCGGGTAGGACTGCGGGTTGCACAGCGCCATGCTGAACCAGGGCGCGATTGAGAGCTCGAACCAGTGCGTCCGGTCGCTGCCCGGATCGCCGACGGTCGGTAGCCGGCCGGGATCTCGCGGAAGCGTCTCCATCCAGGTCACGTTGTTGCCCGAGCCTGGTCGATTGGAGACAAACCGCAGATCCGGCTCGTCGTGGCCGATGTAGGTGCCGTTGTCCTCGAAGCGGGCACCCTTGCCGTCGTACAGGTTGCGCGGATCGCTGCACACCATGCCGGCGCGCACCGTCTGCTGGATGGGGCTCAAGCCGTTGCAGTCGAGCATGCCGATGCTGTGCGGCTTGACTCCTGATGAACTGGCCGTTGCCGATCCGGTCGGCACGACCACTGCGCAGATCGCCAGCACCGCGACCGCGAGCAGGCGACGCCTTCTCGATCGATGGCGAGCGTCTCCGCCTGCCTTGACCCATCCCATCCCGCACCCTCCTTTGTCGGTGAGAAACGGGAAAGCTGTAACTGATCGGACGGGCCGTGTCAATCAGGTCGTGCGAATTCGTGCGATTCGTGGACGCGGACTCGGCGACCGGCTAGCGTCCCCAGGGGCAGGTGCAACGATGCTGGAGGTCGCTTCGTGGGAACCGATGCGGCAGGCGTGATTGAGCCGGGTGCGCTCGACGAACTGGTCTCGGCCCTCCGCCGACGCGGCTACCGGGTGGTCGGGCCGACCCTGCGCGACGGCGCCATCGTGTACGACGAACTGGAGTCTGCCGCCGAGATCCCAGTCGGCTGGACGGATGTGCAGGAACCGGGCAGCTACCGGCTGGAACGGCGGGACGACGAGGCCCGATTCGGGTATGCGGTAGGGCCGCAGTCGTGGAAGCAGTTCCTGTTCCCGGCCCGGGTCAGCCTGTGGAGCGCCCGCCGCACCGACGACGGGTTCAAGGTGTCCGAGCCCCAGCCGCCGGACGCGCCGTTCGCGTTTCTGGGCGTACGCTCGTGCGAGCTGCATTCGATCGAGATCCAGGACCGGGTGTTCATCGGCGGCCGCCACGTCGACACCGACTACGCCGGACGCCGGCAGGACGCGTTCCTGGTCGCCGTCAACTGTTTCGAGCCGGGCGGGACGTGCTTCTGCACGTCCATGGGCACAGGCCCGCGGGCGCAGGCCGGCTACGACCTGGCGCTGACCGAGATCCTGGACGGCGAGCACCGGCTGCTGGTCGAGGTGGGGAGCCCGCGGGGAGCCGAGGTGCTGGCCGAACTGCCGCACCGGCCGGCCGCCGGCCTCGATCATGAGGCCGCGACGCAGGCTGTGGACTCGGCTGCCGGGCGGATGGGGCGCACGCTGCAGGCCGACGGCCTGCGCGATGTGCTGGCCGCCACCCTCGAGCACCCGCGCTGGGAGGAGGTGGCCGACCGCTGTCTGACCTGCGGCAACTGCACGCTGGTCTGCCCCACCTGCTTCTGCTCCTCGGTGGAGGAGGTGACCGACCTCGACCCGGCAAACGCCGAGCGCGTGCGAAGCTGGGATTCGTGTTTCTCGATCGATCACTCGTACATCCACGGGGGTGCGATCCGGCCGTCCGGACAGTCGCGCTACCGGCAGTGGCTGACTCACAAGTTCGGCACCTGGTTCGACCAGTTCGGCAGCTCGGGATGCGTCGGCTGTGGACGCTGCATCACCTGGTGCCCGGTTGGCATCGACGTGACCGAGGAGCTGACAGCCCTGCGGTCGGGCGTGGAGGTGGCGCATGAAGACGATTGACATGCTGGTGCGGGACGCCCCGCTGTTCGCCGGGCTGACGGACGAGTCGCTGCAGTTGGTGGCCGGGTGCGGCGCCAACGTCCGCTTCGCGGCCGGCGACATCATGTTCCGGGAGGGCGACCGGGCCGACACCTTCTTCCTCATCCGCGAGGGCCGGATCTCGTTGGAGACGCATATCCCGGCTCGCGGGTCGGCCACCATCGAGACGCTGGACGCCGGCGAGGTGGTCGGCTGGTCATGGCTCTTCCCGCCGTATACCTGGCACTTCGACGCGCGCGCACTCGAGCCGGTGGCAGCGGTGGCCTTCGATGCCGCCTGCCTGCGCGGCAAGTGCGACGCCGACTCGGCGCTGGGCTATCAACTGATGGGCCGCTTCGCCCAGGTGATGATGAAGCGGCTGCAATGGACGCGGGTGCGCCTGCTGGACGTGTATGGCGACGGGCTTGCAGGCTGAGCCGGTCGCGTCGGTCGGGCCGATGACGCCGCGCCCGTTCCGGGTCACCCGGCGTCGGCGGGAGACCGCGGACACCTGGACGCTGGAGCTGGAGCCCGTCTCGGGGCCGCCGCTCGAGGTGCAGCCCGGCCAGTTCACGATGCTCTACGTGTTCGGCGTCGGCGAGGTGCCGATCTCGGTGTCGACGGCAGAGGGCGGGCCGCTTGTGCACACCGTCCGTGCGGTGGGGCCGGTCAGCCAGGCCATCTGCAGCTCCCGGCCCGGAGCCGTACTGGGCGTGCGAGGGCCGTTCGGCAACTGCTGGCCGGTGCCAGCGGCCAGCGGCGGCGACGTGCTGATCGTGGCCGGCGGGATCGGCATGGCGCCGCTGCGGCCGGCTCTCCAGCACGTGCTGGCCAACCGCGCCGACTACGGCCGGGCGGCGCTCCTGTACGGCACGCGGATGCCGGCCGAGCTGCTCTACCGGCGCGAGCTGGAGCGCTGGCGGGGGCGGCTGGACATGGACGTGAAGGTGACCGTGGACGCCGCCGACGCCGGCTGGGTGGGCAACGTCGGCGTCGTGCCCAAACTGCTCGACCACACGCCGTTTGACCCCGACAACGCAACCGCGTTCGTGTGCGGGCCCGAGATCATGATCCACTTCACCGCCGTGGCGCTGAGGCAGAAGGGCGTGCCGGGCGAGCGCATCCACATCTCCATGGAGCGCAACATGCGCTGCGGAGTCGGCCACTGCGGCCACTGCCAGCTGGGGCCGACCCTGATCTGCCGCGACGGGCCCGTGTACCGCTACGACGAGATGGAGGCTCTGATGGCCGTGAGGCAGCTGTGAGCAGGCGGCGGGTGCCCACCCTGGCGGTGTGGAAGTTCGCCTCCTGCGATGGCTGCCAGCTGTCGCTGCTCGACTGCGAGGACGAGCTGCTGGCGCTGGTCGGGGAGGTCGAGATCGCCTATTTCCTGGAGGCCCGCGGGCCACCGCTCGCGGGCCCTACGACCTGTCACTGGTGGAGGGCTCGGTGACCACCGCGCACGACGCCGAGCGGATCCGCAGGTGCGGCGCAACTCGCGGCGGCTGGTCACGATCGGCGCCTGCGCCACCGCCGGCGGCATCCAGGCCCTTCGCAACAACGCCGACGTGAACGACTTCATGGCTGCGGTGTACGCATCGCCCCGAATACATCTCGACGCTCGACACGTCCACGCCCATCTCGCGACCACGTGGCGGTCGACTTCGAGCTGCGCGGCTGCCCGATCAACAAGCACCAGTTGCTCGAGGTGCTGGCCGCCTACCTGCGTGGACGGCGGCCAACATCTCCTCGGCACAGCGTGTGCCTGGAGTGCAAGCGGCGGGGCACGGTGTGCGTCACGGTCGCCCACGGCACGCCCTGCCTGGGCCCCGTCACGCATGCCGGCTGCGGCGCCATCTGCCCGGCCTACGATCGCGGCTGCTACGGCTGCTTCGGACCGATGGAGTCGCCCAACCTGGTTCGATGACCCGCCGGCTGGAGCTGCTGGGTATGTCCGAGGGCGATCGCGAGCGGGTCTCCGAAGGTTCAACGTGACCGCGTTCGAGGACATCCAGGAGGCCCATAACGGTGGCTGAGCAAGCGCACCAAGACGATCAACATCGACTTCCTGGCCCGGGTCGAGGGCGAGGGCGCGATGACGGTCAGATCCGCGACGGCCGGGTCGACGACGTCAAGCTGCGGATCTACGAGCCGCCGCGCTTCTTCGAGGCTTTCCTGCGCGGGCGCGACTCAAGGAGGTGCCCGACATCACCGCTCGCATCTGCGGCATCTGCCCGTCGCTTACCAGATGAGCTCGGTGCACGCGATCGAGCAGATCTGCGGCATCGAGGTGGACGGGCCGCTGCGCGACCTGCGCCGGCTGATCTACTGCGGCGAGTGGATCGAGAGCCACGCCCTGCACGTCTTCATGCTGCACGCGCCCGACTTCCTGGGCTACGAGAGCGCGATCGAGATGGCCCGCGACCACCCCCAGGTGGTGGCCGACGCGCTGACCCTCAAGAAGGCCGGAAACGAGCTTCTGGCCACCATCGGCGGGCGCGAGGTGCACCCGGTGAACGTGCGGGTGGGGGGTTGGTATCGAGCGCCCACCAGGCGCGAGCTGGCGGTGCTTGTGGAGCCGCTCGAGCGGGCACGCGAGATCGCCGTGCAGGCGGTCCGGTTGACAGCCGGCTTCGACTTCCCCGACTACCAGCGCGACTACGAACTGGTGGCCCTGAGTCACCCCGACGAGTACCCGATCGACCGCGGACGGCTGGTCTCAAGCGCCGGCCTGGACATCGACGTGACCGAGTACGACGACCACTTCGTGGAGGAGCACGTGGAGTGGTCGACGGCGCTGCAGTCGCGGCTGCGCGAGCGCGGCTCGTACCTGTGCGGGCCGCTGGCACGGTTCGCCCTCTCCTATGACCGGCTCTCGCCGCTGGCCAGGCAGGTGGCGGAGGAGGTCGGGCTGGGGCCCGACGCAGCGAAACCCGTTCCGCAGCATCGTGGTGCGCTGCATCGAGCTGGTGTACGCGGCCGACGAGGCGCTGCGCCTGATCGCCGACTACGAGCAGCCTGACAGCCCCGGCGAGCCCGCGACACCCCGCGCGGGCACCGGCTACGGATGCACCGAGGCGCCCCGCGGCATCTGCCTGCACCGCTACCAGATCGACGCCTCGGGGACCATCCAGGACGCCAAGATCGTCCCGCCCACGTCGCAGAACCAGCGTGCCATCGAGGAAGACCTGCGGGGCGTCGTCGAACGCTCGCTCGACCTGCCTGACGAGCAGCTGACGCTGCGCTGCGAGCAGACGATCCGAAACTACGACCCCTGCATCTCCTGCTCGACCCACTTCCTCAAGCTGGACGTCGAACGGTCGTGAGGGTGATCGGGCTCGGCAACCGGTGGCGTGGTGACGACGCCGCCGGACTCGAGGTGGCGGAACTCTTGCGGGGCACGCTGCCGCCGGCGGTGGACGTGCTGGATCGGGCCGGCGAGCCGATCGACCTGATCGATGCCTGGGAGGGGGCCGACGCCGTGTGGCTGGCGGACGCGGTGTGGTCCGGCAGCGAGGCGGGCACGCTGTACCGTCTGGACGCGCATGACCACGAGCTGCCGCCGGAACTCTTCCGCTCGTCCACCCACCACCTGGGGCTGGCTGAGGCGGTCGAGCTGGCCCGCGTGCTGGGCCGGCTGCCGCCGCGCGTGGTCGTGTTCGGGGTGGAGGCGGCCAGCTTCAGCGCAGGCCAGGACATGACCCCCGCCGTCCGCGAGGGCGTTCGGCATGTTGCCGAGCGGATCCGCCAGGAGGTGGCGGAGTGCGTGGGCGAGAGCTGACCAGAGAGAACGGGGCCACCTGAGCCCCGACCGACTCGACCAGATCACGAGCCGGCTGGCGGCGGCCACCGAGGCGGCCATCTCGTTCACGCTGGATCATCGGCGGACGGCGGTTGAGGCCGCGGCGGAGCGGCTGCGGGCGGCCCACACGAGCGAGCCGCCGCACAGGCTGGCCCGCCACGCGATATCCCACCGCGGGCGGATGGTGGCCGGAAGCGGCGCGCTCAGCGCGCTGCCGGCGGTGCTGCCCGGGCCGGGCACGCTGGCCGAGGTGGGGGCGGCCGTGGGCGATGTGTCGTACCTGACCGTGTCGCAGGTCGAGCTGGTGCTGATGCTGGCACACCTGTACCGGCGCGATCTGGGCGAGCGCGAGCTGCGCAAGCTGGACGTGCTGGTGGCGCTCGGCGTCGAGGCGGGTGTGGTCAAGCTACATTCCGGCGGCGTGGTCGAGGTGGCGGGCGTCCGCCACCAGCCCGACCAGCTGCGCGGCGCCGCCGGCGGGCAGCTCGCGCGCACGGTGAACGGCCGATTGGCGGCTCAGGTGGCCGCCCGCATCGCCCGCCGCCGGGCGCACGTGATCCTGGGTCGGGAGATCCCGATCGTCGGCATCGGCATCGCCGCCGGCTACAACCTGTGGTCGACGCGCAAGCTGGGCGCGGCCGCCATCGACTACTTCGAGCACACCGACTGAAGGTGGGCGCCGAATCGTCAGGACTGCCAACTGGCCACCGCTGCAACGGCCAAATGGCCATCGTGGAGGAACCGGTTGTCTTGGGCCGAAAATCGTCAAGACAGCCAACTGGCCACCGCTGCAACGGCCAAATGGCCATCGGGGCAAGATAACCCGCGTGAGCGAATCCGGCACGAACGAGGGCAGGTGGCGGCCGCGCCGGCTGATGATGAGCGCTGCGACCGGACGGCTTGCCGGGCGGGCGCCAGCGGCCGAGCCGTGCGAGCGGCTCTCGCAGGACCACGCCGCGGCGGTGGGCCGCCTGTTCGAGGTCGCGTTCGCGGGAACGATCGAGGATGACGGAGAGCTGCTCGCCGACCCCGTCGCCGATATGCGGGGTGCGCTGCAGGGAGCGTTCGGGCCGGTCGTCGAAGCGGCCAGCCTGGCGATCGGGAGCACCGAGACGATCCGGGCCGCGGTGGTGACCGTGCTGATGGACGGCGGCGTTCCGCTGATTGCCTTCTGCATGACCGCGCCGCGGTGGCAGCGACACGGGTACGCCACCGGCTTGACCGCGGCCGCCGCCGGAGTTCTTGCGGAGAGCGGTCATCCGCGGGTGTTTCTGGCGGTGCATCCCGGCAGCCCCGCGCGCGGGTTCTACGAGCGGCTCGGATTCGAGCCGCTGCCTGCGCGCTAGTTCATCTCGGGATCCTCGGGCATGCTGGCGATCAGCCTGTAGTGGCCGCCCATCCGCCGCAGCACGCGGTTCCACAGCGTTGCGTGGTCATCGGTGAAGACATCCCCGGGCAGGGCCGGCGCGGTGAACCAGGCGTCCTCCTCCAGTTCGCCGTCCAGTTGGCCCTCGCCCCACCCGGCGTAGCCCGCGAATACCCGCACCCGGGATACCTGATCGGCAGTCTGCTCGACGTCCGAGTCGATCTCGAGCGGCGCGATCGGCCCCACCACCGATCGCTCGGCGGTCACGCCGTGGGTGAACTCGGCCATCGCGATCGCCGCCTGCGGCTGCACCGGGCCGCCCAGCCACACGTGGTCGCCGCCGTCCACCAGCGCGCTCAGCTCCGGCACCGCCTCGCCGGCCACCAGCTCGCTGGGTCTGTTCAGGACGAGCCCGACCGCGCCCTCCGGCGTGTGTTCGAGGATCAGCACCACGGTGCGCCGGAAGTTCGGGTCGATCAGCATCGGCGCTGCGATCAGCATCTGCCCCTTGAGCGATTCGGCAGCCATTCCGGAACTGTAAAGCCATCGCCCCGGGGTCTGACCCCGGGGTGACCGCACGCGGAGCTTTGCGCGGATTGACACGTTTCCGGCGCTGTGGGACACTCGCCGCTCGAGTGGGAGGACTGACGTTCCGTCCTCGGCATGCAACTTTGGGAGGGGATCGACGTGAGCCGATTGGTTCGGTTGTGCGCGCTTGGCGCACTGGTGGCCGCCGTCGGTCCGGTTGTGGCGGCACAGGCCAGTCCGCCGGCGGCGGCGTTCTCACCCTAGACCGGCGCGGGTGTGTACGACTTCGGCGCGGTGGATGGCGTCGCCGGGAAGCGCGCCGAGCAGACGTTTCATCTGACCAACCTGGGCGCCAGTAAGACTCCTCTGCTGCACATCCAGATTCAGGGGTCGGCGCTCTTCTAGAAGACCCGCGACACCTGCAAGGGGAAGCGCCTGGCGCCCGGAAAGAGCTGCCTGGTGCGCGTCCGCTACTCGCCGCGGAAGGTCAGCGGTGAGACCGACAGCGCGACCATGGTGGCGGCATGTCCAACCGGTGCCGCGATCGCCAGCATCAGCCTGACCGGCAACAGCGGCGCCGCTGACCTGAGCGTCAGCCCGGCCACCTTCGAGGGCACAGACGAGGAGGGCAACGAGTACGCCGCCGGCCTGGGGACGGCCCCCTCCAGCCAGACGTTCACGCTCACCAACAACGGGACCGGCACCACGCTGGACACGCTCCAGGTGGTTCCCGAGTCCGACGAGGGCGTGTGGGGGATGTCCAACGACGCGTGCAGCGGTGGGTCGCTGGCGCCGGGTGCATCGTGCCCTTCGACGTCAGTTTCGGCGGCAGCTCGGGCTGTCCCAACCTGCCGACAGAGCAGGTATTCGTGTGGGGCTCGCCGCAGCCCGGGATCATCTCTGCCAACTACCTCGACCTGTCTCTGTACGGCACCTGCTGAACCCAAAGCCACCACCCCGGGTCAGACCCCGGGGTTGGGGCTTTACAAATTCACAGCCGGCCGTGCCACACCAGCGCCGCCCCGTCAGGCCGGCTCTTGAGCAGCCCCGAGCGATACATCCACATGCCGAACCGGTTCCAGGCGGCCGGGTCGAGCGCGCTGGTGTGCAGCAGGCGGAGGGTGGCCGGGACGCTGGTCGCGATGATGTTCTTGTAGTCGCGGTAGGTCTCCTTGCCCATCACCGCGACCGCGGCGGCCGGGTGCGTCCGCGCCCACGCCGTGGCCAGCGCCAGAGCATGCACGAAGCGAGCCACCATCTGCCGGTAGCCGGCGTCGCTTCGCATCCGGGCCGGGTTGGCGACCACCACCAGCTCGTCGTAGCTGGGCACCCCGTAGTGGTCGACCGGGAACACGGACGTGTGCACGCCCGCGTGCGCCAGCTCGGCTGCCCTCGATGTTCTGGAAGCCGCCGATGATCGCGTCCACCCGGCCCGACAGCAGGGCCGGCAGCAGGTTGAAGCCGACGGTGACGCGGTGCACGTCGTGCCCGGGGTCGAGACCGGCCGTGCGCAGCACGGTGTCGAGGTAGGCGTCGGTGGACGCGCTGCCGTCCTCGCCGATCGGTCTTGCCGCGCAGGTCGGCCGAGCGTGGTGGATGCCGCGGTCGGTGCGGGCGATGATCGAGTTCAGCGCCGTGGGCACGATGCGCCGCCACCGCCACCACCGGCGCGTGCTGCTGCTGGGCGAAGAAGAGCTCCGGCTCGTAGCGAGATGCCCAGGTCGGCGCGGCCGGCCGCGACCAGCTTGATCGGGTCGGACACGTCGGTCGGCTGGATCGGATCGACGTCCAGGCCCGCGCGGCGGAAGAAGCCGCGGTCGATGCGCGGTGTAGAGGCCGACGTGGTCGGGGTTGGGGTACCAGTCGAGCTGGACGGTCACGTTCTGCGGCGGCGGTGCGCCGTGGGCGGTGGTCTGGCTGGCGGCCGAGCCGCCGCAGCCGGCGGCGACCAAAGCGAGGCAGGCGAGCAGTCGGTGGCGCATGGCTTGCGTCCCTTCGCTGGCATGACCCAGATCAGGTTCGACGGGTCGGCGCCGTCGCGCCCTCTCAGCCCCGTGCGGGCTCCCCGGCAAACGGTTCGGCTCTAGTCTACCCGCGCGCGCCCAGGGCGCAAGCACGCGCTCGGCCAGCGTCGACCAGGCCGAACAGGGCCAGCGCCAGCACGCGCCAGCACCACCACCGCCGCGCCCACCAGCGGCGTGTCCAGCTGGTCGTGCATCGAGTCGGCCAGCCCGCCGGAGCCGCCCGCGTACTCGGCGAAGCAGGGCAGCCACGGCGGCGTAGGAGGCGCGCGATCCGCGCGCCCGATGAAGAGGTCGGGCAGCGCCGCACGGCAGCTCCACCCGCCAGAAGATCGCCCGCGGCGTGGCGTGCAGCGTGCGCATCATCCGCCGGTACTCCGGGTCGACCGCTGAGAACCCGTCCAGCGCGTTCACGGTGACCGGGAAGAAGCAGACCAGGGCCACGATCAGCACCTTGGGCGCCAGGCCGAAGCCGAGGTAGATGACCAGCAGCGGCGCGATCGCCACCACCGGGATGCTCTGGCGAGCCACCAGCAGCGGATAGACGGCCCGGCGCAGCGGCGGCGGCAGGCGTGCAGCCGATCGCCGCGCCCAGGCCGCCGACCACAGCCGCGCGTAGCCGACCAGCATCTCGCGTGCCGGTCACCAGGCCGTCGCGACGCCAGCGTCGGAGCGCTCGTCCCACAGCGTGCGAGGCGATCGCCGCTGGGCGCCGGCAGCAGATAGTCGGGGATCGCCGCGCAGGCGCACGTAGGCCTCCCACGCGGCGATCAGCCCGGCCAGCACCAGCACCCAGCCGTAGCCGCCTCACGGTCACCGCAGCGCCTCCAGCACTCGTCGCGGGGCCGAGCTGCCGAGCTGGCGAGCCGGCCGCCAGCTCCAGCACCAGCCCGGGCCGGGCGGCGGGACAGCACGAGCACGCGGTCGCAGACCGCAGCGCCTCGTCGACGTCGTGGGTGACCAGCACGACCGTGCGCGGCTCGGCGGTCGAGCGCCCCTGCCAGCCAGTCCTGCAGCTCCTCGCCGCGTGATCGCGTCCAGCGCCGCCGAACGGCTCGTCCAGCAGCAGCAGCGGCTTCTCGGCCAGCAGCGTGCGCAGGAAGGCGACCCGCTGCCGCATCCCGCCCGACAGCGCCGCGGCTGCTCGCCGCTCGAAGCCCTCCAGGCCGAAGCGTGCCGAACAGCGGCAGGGCGCGGGCGCGCGCCTGGCGCCGGCCGACGCCGGCGTTCTCGAGCGCGATGCAGGCGTTGTCGAGCGCGCTGCGCCAGGGCAGCAGCAGGTCGCTTCTGCGGCATCAGCGCGCAGCCGGCAGCGAGCGGATGTGCCGGCGCTGGAGGCTGCTCGAGCCCGGCCACCAGGTGAAGCAGCGTGGACTTGCCGCAGCCGCTGGGGCCGACCACGCCCACGATCTCGCCCGGCCGTACTGTGAATGTAACATCGGCCAGCACCTCCAGGCCGGGGTAGGAGTGGCCCAGGTGGTCGGCGGCCACGGCCGGCTCGACCGCCGGGCCGGCGCCGGTGCGGGTGGCGGACGCAGCGCCCATCGTCCAGCGAGAGTAGCGAACCGAGGCGACCTCCTACACTGCGCCGATGGCATCGCCAGTCCTGGATCGCTTCGGAGAGCAGCCGCTGGTGGCCGACGGGGGCATGGGCTCGCTGCTGTCGGCGGCCGTGCCGCGGGCCCGCTGCCCGGAGCACGCCAACCTGCTCGCGCCCGAGCAGGTGCTGCGCCTGCACCTGGCCTTCATCGCCTCCGGGTCGGACGTGATCGAGACCAACACGTTCGGCGCCAACCCGCTCAAGCTGGCGGCTCTGGGGCTGGACGACCAGTTCGAGCAGATGGTCAACGCCGGCGTCAAGTTGGCCCGCGAGGCCCGCGATGTGAGCGGCCGGGAGGTGGCCGTGGCAGGGTCGATCGGCCCCACCGGCGATCCGCCCGGCGCGCTCGACCGCGAGCGGGCACGGGCGCTCTTTGCGGCCCAGGCCAGGCTGCTGGAAGGCCGCGGGGTGGATCTGCTGGTGCTGGAGACGTTCCCGTCCCTGGACGAGCTGCTGCTGGCATTCGAGGCCGTGCGCGAGGTGACCGGGCTGCCGCTGATCGCCTCGGTGACCGTGGGCGACGACGGCGAGACGCCCGCCGGCGACCCGGTGGCCGCGGTGGCCGCGGCGCTGGAGCCGCTGGGTCCGCTTGCGGTGGGCGTCAACTGCAGCCTGGGTCCGCACTCCGTGCTGGCGGCGCTGGAGCAGATGCGCTCGGCCACCAGCCTGCCGCTGACGGCGCTGGCCAACGCGGGCCTGCCCAGCGTGTCCATCGGTCGCGTCATCTACCCGGATGCGTCTCCCGAGTACTTCGCGGAGTACGCGGCCCATGCCTTGCGCCTGGGCGCCATGCTGATCGGCGGCTGCTGCGGCACCGCTCCCGGGCACATCGCGGCGGTGCGGGAGGCGGTGTCGGAGCGGCGGGCGCCGGCCACGGCGCTGGCCCTGATCGAACGCGAACTGCCGCCGCTGGCGGTGCAGGAGGAGGCGGAGACGCCCATGCAGGGCAAGCTGCGGCGGGGCGAGTTCGTCATCTCGGTCGAGCTCGACCCGCCCAAGGGCGGCAACGTCGAGCGCCTGATCTCCACGGCCCGCCGGCTGTCCGAGGCGGGCGGCGTGGATGCCTTCGATGTCAACGACAGCCCGCTCGCTCGTGCCCGCATGAACGCCCTGGTCGCCTCCGCCCTGATCGAGCAGGAGGTGGGGGTGGAGACGATCCCGCACGTCACGCCGCGCGACGCCAGCGTGCGCGGGATCGCATCCATGCTGCTGGGCGCACACGCGGTCGGCATCCGAAACGTGCTGGCCGTAACCGGCGATCCGCCGCCCAGCGGCGATGCGCACAGCTCGCCCGGGGTGTATGAGGTGGACGCGATCGGCCTGACCCGGCTGGTGGCGGCCATGAACCGGGGCACCGACGACTCGGGCAAGACGCTGGACGCGCCCACCGCGTTCCACATCGGCGTGGCGGTCAACCCGGCCGCCGACGACCTCGACCGCGAGCTGGAGCGGTTCGCTCAGAAGCTGGAGGCTGGAGCCCACTTCGCGATGACCCAGGTGCTGTTCGAGCCCGCGACCCTGGAACGGTTCCTGGCCCGGCTGGGCGGCCACTCGCCGATCCCGCTGCTGGTCGGGGTGTGGCCGCTGACCAGCCTGGCGCTGGCCGTTCGGCTGCACAACGAGGTGCCCGGCATCGTGATCGGGGACGGCGTCCTTGGCCGGCTGGAGCGGGCTGGGGTGGCGGCGGCCGGCGAGGGCATGGCCGTCGCCCGGGAGATGCTGACAGCCAGCCGTGAGTTGGCCGCCGGGGCCTACCTGGTACCGCCCTTCAAAGAGCCGGAGGCGGTGCTCGAGCTGCTGGGCTGAGCGCGGCTAGGAGTCCAACTGCTCGATCCCGCAGCTGGCGGGATCGCGATCCGGGCGCCAGCGCAGGAGCCGTGCGCCGTGCCGGATTCTGTCGCGGCTCTTGTGGTCGAAGCTGACCTCGGCGACCAGCTCCGGCCGCAGGGAGCGCCACGCCAGCTCGCGGTCGGCGGCCCACCGGCTGGGGGCGGTGGTGCCCGATTCCCCTGATTCCAGCGGCGTCAGCTCGTCCACCAGCTCGCGCGCCCGGCGGGCGGTGAAACCCGAGCTGTGGCCGACCACGTGCAGGCCGCCCTGGGCGTCGTACAGGCCCAGGATGATCGATCCGGCTGTGCCCTCGGCCTTGCCGTGCCGCCAGCCGACCACCACGCAGTCGATTGTGCGCACGCGCTTGATCTTCTGCATGCCCTCGCGCTTGCCGGGGCTGTAGCCGGCGTCCACACGCTTTGCCATCACGCCCTCGGCGGTGTGCAGCCAGCCGGCCGCCGCGGTGGCGTCGGTCGTGCTGGGGGTGAGCTCCAGCGGGTCGCCGATCATCGCCTCCAGCGCCGTCCGCCGCTGGCTGAAGGCTAGGTCGAGAAGCGATCGGTCGCCCTCGGCCAGCAGGTCGAAGGCCACATATCTGGCGGGCGTGCGCTCGGCCAGCATGGCAACCCGCGAGGCGGCCGGGTGGATCCGCTCCTGCAGGGCCTCGAAGTCCTCCCCGCCCTCGCGCCGGATCACCAGCTCGCCGTCCAGCACGTAGCGGCCCGCGGGGAACTCGAGCTCCGGGAAGTAGCGGCCCAGCGGGCGACCGTTGCGGGACTGCAGGAACACCTCGTCGCCGTCCACGAAGGCCAGCGCCCGGAACCCGTCCCACTTGGGCTCGAACGCCCAGCCCTCGCCGGCGGGCAGCTCGCGGGCGGATACCGCGAGCTGGGGAGGCAGTGGAGGGGCGAGCGGTAGCGACACGACCCGATCATGGTAATCCCCTCGACTTGTCCGCCGAGCGGTCGATCACCCCGCCACGCGGGGGCCGGCGCCAGGCGCCGGCCCCCGGGGCAGTTAGCGGCGGGCCGAAGTGAGCAGGTAGGCCAGCTGCATGATCGAGATCAGCGTCGCCACCACATAGGTGAGCGCCGCGGCCATCAGCACCTTGCGCGCAACCGGCACCTGCGGCTGGCTGATCACGCCCTGGCTGGTCAGCATGGCCAGCGCCTTTCGGCTGGCGCCGATCTCCACCGGCAACGTGACCAGCTGAAACACGACGACCACGGCAAACAGCGCGGCGCCAAGCAGGATCAGGTTCGTCTGTCGGGCGAAGAACCCGATCAGCACCAACGGGAACCATGCGTTGGACACGAAGCCGGTGGCCGGCGCAAGCGCGCCGCGGAAGCGGAAGCCGGCCTCATGACGGCCGTCCTGGAAGGCGTGCCCGGTCTCGTGGGCGGCCACCGCGACGGCGGCCACGGAGCTGGACTGGCCCACCGGCCCGGACAGCCGCATGACCTTGGCCCGGGGGTCGTAGTGGTCGGACAGTGACCCGGCCACGCCCTCGATGCCGATGTTCGAAAGCCCGCCCGAGTCGAGCATCCTGCGGCTGACCTGGGCGCCGGTCAGCCCGGAGGCGGCCGGCACCTTGGAGCCTTCGGCGAACGCTCGCCGCACCCAGCCCTGGGCTGCCATTCCGAGAACCATTGGGATGATGAAGAACACGAGGAAGTACATGTGAAGCGCCCCTCCTTGAGGCGCGAACTGTTGCCACCATGAAGTGTACGCGCGATGGCGCGTGACGGATCGGGCGCCGCGGCGCGAGCGCTACTCTTCTGCCCGTGGTGCTTCGAGATGAAGTGCAGGATCTCCTGGAGGCCGCCTTCCCCGACGGCCAGGTGAGCGTGGTCGATTTCGGCGGCGGCGACCACCTGGCGGCGCATGTCCGCGCCCCCCAGTTCTCCGGCCTGCCGCTGATCGCCCAGCACCGGCTGGTGTACGGCCCCGTGCAGCACCTGCTGGACGCCGGAACCCTGCACGCGCTCAAGATCAAGACGGAGGCAAGCACATGATCGTGACCGATGACCAGATCCGCGAGGAGCTCTTGGCCGCCATCTCCGAGAACCGGGTGATGCTGTTCATGAAGGGCACCCCGGATGCGCCGATGTGCGGCTTTTCGGCACAGACGGTGCGCTGCCTGGAGCAGTCCGGCGCCCGCTACGGGGCGTTGGACATCCTGCCCGATCCGCGCATCCGCCAGGTGCTGTCGGCGCACTCGGGCTGGCCGACCATCCCGCAGCTGTTCGTCGACGGCGAGCTGGTGGGCGGCTGCGACATCGTGACCGAGCTGTACGAGTCGGGAGAGCTGCAGCAGCTGGTCGCCCCCGCTGCCTAGCGCGAAGGGCACCGCAGCAGTTGTCGGCGCCGGCGTGATCGGCCTGTCGGCCGCCCGCGCGCTGGCACAGGACGGGTTCGCCGTCACCGTGTTCGAGCGGCACACGGTCGGCACCCGGCTGGGCTCCTCCCCGGGCCGCTCGCGGATCTACCGGCGCGCGCTACCACCACCCCGACTACGTCGCTCTGTCGGCGGCGGCGATCAGGCTGTGGGAGCAGATCGACCGCAGCGTGCTGGTGCCAAACGGCCTCTTGATCCACGGCCACGGCGTGGAGAACTGGGCGGCGGCCATGGACCGGGCCGGGTTCGCGCCCGACTGGCTGGAGCCGGACGAGGCCAGCCAGCGCTTCCCCGAGGCTCGCTTTCACGGCCCGGTGCTGTCGGATGCCGACGCCGGGGCCGTGCTGGCAGATGACGCGCTGCGGGCGCTGGCGGCCGGCCTGGACGTGCGCGAGGGGGTGGCGGTGGCCGACCCAAGGGAGCTCGACGCGGACGTGGTGGTGGCCGCGGCCGGCTCCTGGCTGGGGCAGATGTTCGACCTGCCGCTGCAGCCCTGGCTGGAGCAGGTCAGCTACTTCGCCGGTGCGCCCGACTCGCGGCCGTCGGTGATCGATCTGGGGCACACCGAGCGGCCGCTCTTCTACGGCCTGGTCGCCCCCGGCGTGGGCTACAAGGTGGCCCAGGACGGTGTCGCCCGGCCGTGGGATCCCGACCGCCCGGACCGCACGCTCGATCACGAACAGGAGCAGCGGATCGCAGACCACGTGCGGGAGTGGTTCCCCGGCCTCGATCCCCGGCCATACGCCGGCGAGGCCTGCCTGTACACGATGACCCCCGACTCCGATTTCGTGCTGGACACGATCGACGGCGTGGTGGTGGTCGGCGGCGACTCGGGGCATGCGTTCAAACTCGCTCCGCTGCTGGGCCGGCTGGCGGCGGATCTGGCCCAGGGCCGCGACCTGCCATCACAGGCAAAGCGTTTCGCAGCCGCTCGATGGTTGATTCCACGCTCCCCGTGATGTCCTGGGCGGCTGTGAACCGAGCAGCGCAAGGACGCAGGGAGCGCTCATACTGGGCCAAGTATGGGCGCGACGGAGGACGCCGCGCGGCGACGGTTCACAGCCGAAGCGCCACCAGCGGTCCGAACCACGCCGAAGCCCACACGCGGCCAGGCGCGCGGGGAGCGTGGAATCAATCATCTAGGCTTGCGCGACCGTGAGCGACCTGCTCGACGCAGATGCCTGGGAGATGGTCGACGCCGTGCGCTCGCGCGCCGTTTCAGCGACCGAGTTGGCCGAGGCTGCGCTGGCCAGGTTGCGAGCCGACGAGCTGGGCGCCGCGTGGCTGGTCACCGACGAGCGCGCGCTGGCCGAGGCGGCCTCGGTGGACGCCGCGCTGGCCGCCGGCCGTGACGCCGGGCCGCTGGCCGGGGTGCCGGTGGGCTGGAAGGATCTGATCGACACCGGCGGTATCCGCACCACATACGGCAGCGCGATCTTCCGCGAGCACGTGCCGGAGCGGGACGCCGACGTGGTCGCCCGGCATGCTGCGGCCGGCGCGGTGACGGTGGCCAAGCTGGCCACGCATGAGTTTGCGTGGGGGACGACCACCGACAATCCGCACTTCGGCACCTGCCACAACCCGCACGCCCGCGATCGCATGCCCGGCGGCTCCAGCGGTGGATCCGGCGCGGCGGTGGCTGCCCGGCTGGTGGCGCTGGCGCCCGGCACAGACACGGGAGGGTCGATCCGCTGCCCCGCCTCCTGCTGCGGCATCGTCGGCCTGAAGCCGACTTTCGGCCGGGTCAGCCTGGCAGGCATCCGCCCGCTGTGCGTCTCGCTCGACCACTGCGGGCCGATGACCAGGTCGGTGCGCGACTGCGCGCTTCAGCTGGAGGTGATGGCTGGGCCCGCGCCGCGCGACCCGCGGACGCCGGCGGTGCCGGTCGAGCGCTACACCGAGGCGCTGGGGCGGGGGGTGGCCGGGCTGACGGTGGGCGTGGCCGAGCGCTACTTCTTCGAGCACACGGCCGCAGACATCGCCGGGCCGGCCCGGCAGGCCGTCGATGCGTTGCGCGATGCGGGCGCGCGGATCGTCGACTTCGATCTCGGCTGGCCGCCGCCCGACGCGCCGTCCTTCGGCTACTACGCGGCCGAGCAGACGGTGGCCATGGCCGGGCTGTGGCCCGAGCACGCTGCCGAGGTGGGGGCGGACGTGGCCGAGGGTATGCGCTTCGCCGAGCGCATCACCGGCATGCAGGCCGCCGATGTGGCGCTGCGCCGACTGGACTACTGCGCGCGAATGCTGGAGGCGGCCGGGGCGGCAGGGGTCGATCTGGTGGTGACGCCCACCGAAGCCTTCGCGCCGCCGCCCATCGGCACGCTGCGGGTGCCGTTCGCCGGCGACCCCGACGTCGACGTGACCATGGCCATGTGCGGGCTGACCGAGGTGTACAACGTGCTCGGCTGGCCGGCCATCAGCGTGCCCTGCGGGCGCGACGGGCTGGGCCTGCCGGTCGGCGCGCAGATCGCGGCTCTGCCCTGGCGGGAGTCCGACTGCATCGCCGCCGCGGCCGTCGTCGAAGCCGCGCTGGGCCCCACCCCGGTGGCCTAGCCGAAGACCCGGGGTCAGGCACCGTCACGTGGTCCGTGACGGTGCCTGACCCCGATCTTTCGTCAGGCGGTTGCAGCGGCCAGGGCGCTGGCCGAGTGGGCGCACGGCCCGCCCCGCAGCACGCGCATGTCGCCCGCCGCCGGCTCGATCACGATCGTGGCCAGTGTCGTCCAACGGTCGCCGAATCCCGCGCCGTGCGGGGGGTGGCGGCAGATCGCGCCCGACCCGCCGCGGTGGCTGGTCATCGCCTCCAGCACGGAGCTGGGGTCGATCTCGCCATCGGCCAAGGCCGCCATCCGCCGCTGCGCGTGGTCGAGTCGCAGCACCGAGTCCGGGCCCTCGCGCAGCATGCTGTCGGCGCTGCGGCCGGGGTCGGTCAGAAAGTGGTTGGTGTGCACCAGCACGCCGCGGATGTCCGGCGTCACGAAGGCCGGCCCGGCGGGTGACAGCTCGACGCTGCAGGCGACGCCGCCCTCGCTGTCGTCGGCCACGATCGTGACCGCGCTTGACGACGACATGGTTGGCTCCGCCAGCAGCGTCAACGCGCTCACCGCCCCGTCCGCCTCGTCCAGCACCCGCCGGCACAGCACGTGCACCGGGGTGCCGAGCGGGGGCCCGTCCTGAGCGTGGCCGAGGATGTTCAGGTGCACCCCGACGCCGGCTGACGAGACGCCGATCTTGCCCACGATGCCGGCCTCGGTCAGCGTGCGCACGCGGCGTCCGTCCGCGTGCTCGATCTCCCAGATCATCCAGCCCCCGGCCAGCTCCTGGTGCCAGTCCCAGGTCTGCAGGCCGAACGGGCGGCCGTCCCGGGTGACCGTCCCCAGCACCGCGACGGTGGAGCATTCGCCGGCCGAAGCGGACGCTGCCAGCAGCTCGGTGCGGGCGTTCAGGGCTCCGATCAGCGAGCGGTCGACGCCTGAGCCATCGGCGATCCCCTCCATCTCATCCAGCAGGTCGGGCGCGCAGGCCGCGGTCTGCTCCAGCGCCTGGTCGCCCAGCCGGCGGACCGCGGCGTCGTCAAGCCCCGCGCCGGCCTCGAACAGCCGCCGGTAGATCCCCACCACCGACTCGATTCGCTCCCGCTGGGCCCGCCCCAACGCGCGCCCGCGGTCACCCGCCGTGCGTTCCTGCGACAGGTGGTGGGGGATGCTGGCGTCCATCTCTGTCCAGGATACTCCGCTGGATGACTGCGATCCTGGGAGTCGACGTGGGCGGCACCTTCACGGATGTCGCCCTGGTCGCCGGCGGCGACGTGACCGTGGCCAAGCTGCCGACCACCCCCGACGACCAGTCGCGGGCGGTGATCGAGGGCATCCAGCTGGCGCTGGGGCAGGCGGGTCTCGACGCCGGCTCGGTGACGCATCTCGGGCACGGCACGACGGCCGCGACCAACGCCCTGCTGGAACGCCGCGGCGCCCGCACCGCCCTGGTCACAACCAAGGGCTTCGGCGACCTGCTGTGGCTGGGCCGGCAGGCCCGTCCGCACCTATACCGGCCGGAGGTTGCGCCTCCCCGCCCGCTGGCCGAGCTAGCGGTCGAGCTGGACGAGCGGATGACTCCGCAGGGCCCTCTGCGGCGGCTCGACCCAGCCTCGGTGCAGCGAGCGGTCCGGCGTCTGCGCCGGGAGTCGGTGCAGGCCGTCGCCGTGTGCCTGCTTCACTCCTACGCCGACGACCGCCATGAGCTGCGGGCGGCCGAACTGCTGCGGGCCGGAATGGGCGAAGTGCCGGTGATCGCCTCGTGCGAGCTGGCGCCCGAGGTGCGCGAGTTCGAACGCGCGTCCACCACGGTTGCCGACGCCTACCTGGGGCCGGTGGTGGGCGGCTACCTGCGCCGGCTGGGCACGGCGGCCGCCGAGGCCGGACTGCCATCGCCGCTGGTCATGCAGTCCAGCGGTGGCCTGTGCCGCCTGGACGAGGCGGCTGCCCATGCCGCCCGGCTGCTGCTGTCGGGGCCGGCCGGCGGAGTGGCGGCGGTGGCGGCGATGGGCACCGGCGATGCTGTCAGCTTCGACATGGGAGGGACGTCCACCGACGTCTGCCTGATCGTGGGCGGGGTCGTGCAGCGCACGGCCGAACGGTCGCTGGGCGGGCTGCCGGTGCGGCTGCCCCAGGTGGACGTGCACACGGTCGGCGCGGGCGGTGGCAGCATCGCCTGGATCGACCCCGGCGGAGCGCTTCGGGTCGGCCCGCACAGCGCCGGGGCCGACCCCGGACCGGCCTGCTACGGGCAGGGCGGGACGCTGCCCACCGTCACCGATGCCAACCTGCTGCTGGGCCGGCTCGACCCTCGAAGGCGGCTGGCCGGCGGACTGCGGCTGGATCGGGAGGCGGCGCAGCGGGCGATCGCCGGCGTGGCCAGGGGTTTCCCCAGCCTGCGGGCGGCCGCCCGCGGGATCGTGGCGGTGGCAAACCAGGAGATGGTCGCGGCGATCCGCGTTGTCACGGTCGAGCGCGGGCACGACCCGCGCAACCTGGAGTTGGTCGCGTTCGGGGGCGCCGGGCCGCTGCACGCCTGCGAGGTGGCCGACGCGCTGGGTATCCGCCGGGTGCGCGTGCCGGCCCAGAGCGGCGTGCTGTCGGCGCTGGGTATCGCCGCCGGCGACCGCCGTCGGGATGCGGTGCGCGGGGTCGTCGGCCCGCTGGCCGAGCTGACCGCTGCCGGTCTGCGAAAGCTGGTGCCATGGCCGGCCGGCGAGCGCGGCGACACCCGCGAGGCGGCCTGCGATCTGCGCTACCGGGGCCAGGCGTTCGAGTTGACCGTGCCGCTGGAGCCGGCTCGGTCGCTGGCGGCCCGCTTCCACCGCGCGCACGAGGAGCGGTTCGGCTTCGCCGATCAGGCAGGGGAGGTCGAGCTGGTGGCGGTGCGGGCCGCCCGGATCGCCGCCGGGCCGGCGCTGCCGCGCCGGCGCGAGACCGCCGGCCGGCGCCTGACCGGCCCGGCCGACGTGCCGATGGACGGTGCCACCCTGTGGGTGGCGCAGGACTGGACCGCCCGCGCCGGGTCCGACGGCGGGTGGACGGTGACCCGGTGATCGACCCGGCCGAGCTGCAGGTGATGGCGGCAGCTCTGCGCGGCGTCGCCGAGGAGATGGGGGCGGCGCTCGTGCGCTCGGCCCACTCGGCCAACATCAAGGAGCGGCGCGACTGCTCGACGGCCGTGTTCGACCCCGACGGCTCGATGGTGGCCCAGGCCGAGCACATGCCCGTGCATCTGGGCGCCATGCCCGACGCGGTGGCCGCCGTGTTGCCGCTGCGGCCTCGGCGCGGCGAGCTGTACGTGCTGAACGACCCCTACACCGGCGGCACCCACCTGCCGGACATCACGCTGGTCTCGCGGGTGGACGGGCTCGGCTACGTGGTATCCCGCGCGCACCACGCCGACGTTGGCGGCATGCAGCCGGCCAGCATGCCGGCGGGGGCCACCGAGCTGCTGCAGGAGGGCGTTGTCATCCCGCCGCTGCGGATGACCGCCGAGGTGGTCGAGCTGATGGTCGCCAACATGCGCCGGCCGCTGGAACGGCGGGCCGACCTGCGCGCCCAGGCGGCCTGCCACGAGCTGGGCGCCCGGCGCCTGCGCGAGCTGGCGGCAGCGGTCGGCCGCGACCGGTTGCGGCGCGGTATGCGCGAGCTGCTGGCGTACTCCGAGCGGCGGGTGCGGGCGGCCATCGGCGAGCTGCCCGACGGGCAATACACGGCCGAGGACGTGATCGAGGGCGACGGCACCCACCGCCGCGACATCCCCATCCGGGCGGCGGTCGAGGTGCACGGCGACGGCCTGCGGGTGGACTTCGCCGGCACCGCGGAGCAGCAGCCGGGAAACATGAACTGCCCGCTCTCGGTCACCCGCTCGGCCGTCTACTACGTCGTCCGCATGCTGTGCGACCCCGATCTGCCGGCCTGCGGCGGGGCGTACGCGCCGGTCGAGGTGACTGCGCCGGCCGGCTGCCTGGTCAACGCGCGTCCGCCCGGCGCTGTCGTGGGCGGCAACACCGAGACCTCGAGCCGGATCGTCGACGTGGTTACAGCTGCCCTGGGCGGTGCGGCTCCCGCGCCCGCCGCCGGCCAGGGCACCATGAACAACGTCACCTTCGGCACCCCCGTCTGGACCTACTACGAGACGCTGGGCGGCGGCCAGGGCGGCTCCCCGCGCGGGCCCGGGCCCAGCGCCGTGCACGTGGCCATGTCCAACACCCTGAACACGCCCATCGAGGCGCTGGAGCGGGACTATCCGCTGCGAGTCGAGCGGTACACCCTGCGCCGCGGGTCGGGCGGCGCCGGGCGCATGCCCGGCGGCGACGGCGTCGTCCGCAGCTACCGGGTGCTGGCCGACTGCCGTTTGGGGCTGATGACCGAGCGGCGCCGGCACGGGCCGCCGGGTGCGGACGGCGGGCACGCCGGGTCACCCGGTCAGAACCTGCTGAACGGGCGCCGGCTGCCCGCCAAATGCAGCCTCGATCTGAAGGCCGGGGATCTGCTGGAGATCCGCACGCCGGGTGGCGGCGGCTGGGGCCGGCCCGGCCGTCAGTAGGCCCGCGCCCAGGTTGCCGTCTCGGTCGCCCGCCCCTCGCACACCGCGCATGTCCCGGCCTGCGGGTCGCTCTCGAAATCCAGGCAGCGGATGCTGGCCGCGGCCCCGGCTTGCACAGCCGCCTCGCACTCGGCCGACCCGCACCACGGGGCGACGGCGAAGCCGCCGCCGGCGGACAAGAACTCCATCAGTTCGGCTCGGCTTTGGGGATGCGCGGTGTGCCGCTCGCGGAACTCGAGTGCCTGGTCGAAGAGGCCGCGCTGCACCTCGTCCAGCAGTTCGCGCACGCGGACAACGGCTGCATCCACGGCGATCGTCTCCCGCTCGCCGGTGTCGCGGCGGACGAGCGTCATCGTCCCTGACTCGACCTCCCGGCTGCCCAGCTCCGCCCGCACGGGCACGCCGCGCAACTCGCCCTCGGCGTACTTGGCGCCCGGCCGCAGGTGCTCGCGGTCGTCCACCGCGGCCCGCATGCCGGCCGCCCGCAGTTCCGCGACCAGGGCCTCGGCCGCCTCGCCGACGCCCGCGCTCTCGCCGCCGGTGATCGGAACGGCCAGCACCTGCTGGGGTGCGACCGCGGGCGGCAGGCGCAGGCCGCGCTCGTCGCCGTGGGTCATTATCAGCGCCCCCACCAGCCTGGTCGAGGCGCCCCAGGAGGTCGCGAACGGAAAGTGGCGGCCGCCGTCGCGGCCGGTGTAGGTGACGTCATAGGCCCGCGCGAAGCCATCTCCGAGGTAGTGCGAGGTGGCGGCCTGGAGCGCCTTGCGGTCGCCCATCATGGCCTCCATGGTGAACGTCTCGACCGCCCCGGGGAACCGCTCCGACTCGCTCTTGCGTCCCGTCAGGACGGGCATCGCGAGCAGCTGCTCGGCCACCTCGACGTACACCCGGTCGAGAATCATGCGGGCCTCGGCGATCGCCTCGGCCGCGGTCTCGTGGGCGGTGTGCCCCTCCTGCCACAGAAACTCGGTCGTGCGCAGGAAGAGCCGCGGGCGCATCTCCCAGCGCACGACGTTGGCCCACTGGTTCAAGAGCAGCGGCAGGTCGCGGTGCGACTGGATCCAGCGCCGGTAGGTGTGCCAGATCATGGCCTCGGAGGTGGGGCGGATGGCCAGCGGGTCGTCCAGCGGCTCGCCGGCGGCCTCCCGGACGATGGCCACCTGGGGTGCGAAGCCTTCGATCAGCTCGCTCTCGCGCGCGAACAGCGACATCGGCACCAGCAGCGGCAGGTACATGTTCTGGTGGCCGGTGGCCTTGATGCGGTCGTCCAGCGCGCGCTGGATCAGCTCCCAGATGGCGTAGCCGTGCGGCCTGATCACCATCGCGCCGCGCACCGGCGAGTGCTCGGCCAGTTCGGCACGGGCGACGACATCGGCGTACCAGGCGGGAAAGTCGGAGTGGGGAGAGGGCAGAGCGGACATGGCGGCATCCTCGGAGTCGAGATCGACGACGGCGGGCGTTCGTCACGGCGTTCCGGGCGGGTGCCGAGAACGCCTACACCGGGATGCGCGGAGCGGCGGCCACAGTTGCGCGGGAGGCGGCGATGCTGTGGCTCGTGCTCATGGGCACAGAATAGCCGCCCAGCGCGCGGTCAGGAGACCCAGAACATTCCGTCGGGGTCCGACTCGGCAAGCGGATCCGCGACCCGCACCGAGATCATCGCGAAGGCGGCTTCATGATCGGTCTCGTTGCGCACCCCGCGGGTCGTGCCGGCTGGGATCAGGACGGCGTCGAATTCGCGCAGCGTCTCCACCGTCTCGTCCAGCTTGATCTGGATCTCGCCACGCAGGACGAGGTAGATCTCCTCGATCGTCCGGTGGGCATGGCCCCAGGACGGTTCCTCGCCCGGCGGCGTGTGCGCGGCATGCGGCGCCAGGACTCGGATGTTGAGCGCGATCTGCTCGGCGCCCATCGCCCGTGCGTAGCCCAGGAACGGGCCGGCCTTGTCACCCTGGCTGAAGTCCGGGGCGTCGGCCCGGCGCATGATCGTGTAGCGGTGCTCGCTCATGCGCAGAGTATTCCCGAAATCCCCAGGGGTACACTCGGACCATGTCGACCGTCGCCCCGCCGGTCCGCAAGCAGAGGCCGCGCTCGAAAGGCCCCGGCTCCGGCGGCGACCGGCCGTGGCTGGTCGTCGTCCTCAATGACAACCACAATACGTTCGACGGAGTGGCCTTCGCCCTTGCCCGCACGCTGCCCGGGGTGTCGTTCGAGGCCGGCATGGCGATGGCCACCACGATCGACCGGGCAGGGCGGGCGGTGGTGTGGTCTGGAGTGCGCGAACAGGCCGAGCACTATCACGAGCAGTTGTCCGGATTCGGGCTGACCATGGCCCCGCTGTCGCACTCGGGCTGACCCATGGTGCATCCCTGGCATGCCGTGTTCGACCCCGAGTGGGCGATCGGCATCGCCATCGCGGCGCTCGACTACGCCGTCGTCGCCCGCGCCCACGCCCGCCGCGGTCAGCCGCTGCCGCGACTGCGCGCCGCCGCCTTCGCGGCCGGGCTGGCCATGATCGCGCTGGCCCTGTTCTCGCCCATCGAGCACCTGGCGCTGACCTCGATGCTCAGCTTCCACCTGCTGCAGAACGTGATGCTGGCCGACTGGGCGCCGCCGCTCCTGGTGGCCGGCCTGACGCCGGCCATGATGGCCGCCGCCGAGCGGCGGGCCTGGATACGCTGGCCGACCGTGCCGGCGGTCGCCCTGGGCTGGTGGCTGGCGGTCTGGTACTCGGTGCACGTGCCCGCCTTCTACGGCTACGCCCTGCGGCACAGGTGGGCGCTGGGCGTCGAGCACCTGGCGCTGCTGTCGGCCGGGCTGGCCTTCTGGTGGCCGGTGCTCTCGCCAGGCCGCATGACCCACGCGCCGAAACTGATCTACCTGGTGCTGGCCTTCTTCCTGGCCTCCCCGCTGGCGCTGGTGCTGGCCCTCTCACATACCACCGTGTACGGCTTCTATCTGCACACGCCCAAGTTGTGGGGGACTGTCCGCGCTGACCGATCAGCAGCTGGGCGCGATCACCATGGCGGTCGAGCAGGCGGTGATCCTGTTCGGCGCCTGCTCGGTCGTCTTCATGCGCCTGCTGGACTCCGAGGGGGACGATGAGCAGGAGGCTGTTCCGGGATGACGTCGTTTCGAGGCGCAGGATGCGGGCTCGCTGGCAAGGATCGAGCGGCGAGCGGAGCGCAGGCGTGGCCGGAGGCCACGTTGAGCACCGCACGCCGCGTGGGACGCAGCCAGCGTACCCGCAGACAAGCCGCAGTAGACGTTCATCCCGGAACAGCCTCCCAGGTAGGCTTGGACCGATGAGCACGATCCGCGCAGCCTGCGTCCAGTTCGCCGCCCGCCCGCACAAGGCCGACAACATCGCCGCCATGGCCCCGCTGGTGGCGGATGCAGCGGCCCGGGGGGCGGACATCGTGCTGCTGCCGGAGAAGTGGAACGCATGGCTGGACGGGCCGGGCCTGCGCGCGCTGGCCGAGAGCCCGGACGGTGGCGACACGGTGGACGCGATGGCCGAGTGGGCGCGCGCCCACCGCATCAACCTGATCGGCGGCTCGATCGCGATTGCCGATGGCGAGCGCGTCAGCAACGTGTCCATGGCCTTCGACCGGGACGGAAACCGGGTCGGCTCCTACACCAAGATCCACCTGTTCGACGTTGACGTGGGCGGCCACAGCTACCGCGAATCGGACGGTACCTCGCCCGGCTCCGAGCCGGTGGTGGTCGAACTGGACGGGATCAGGGTGGGCCTGACCGTGTGCTACGACCTGCGCTTCCCGGAGCTCTACCGGACGCTGACGCTGGACGGCGGCGCGCTCATCCTGACCGTGCCCTCCAACTTCACCCTGCACACCGGGATGGCCCACTGGGAGGTGCTGCTGCGGGCGCGGGCGATCGAAAACCAGGCCTTCGTGCTGGCGACCGGCCAGCACGGCATGCCGGGTGGGCTGGACAAGCCGTCCTACGGCCACAGCATGATCATCGACCCCTGGGGCACCGTGCTGGCCCAGATCGCAGACGGCGACGGCGTCATCTGCGCCGATCTGGAGTTCGCGCGGCTCGAGCACATGCGGGCCACGCTGCCGGCGCTCGAGCACCGCCGGCCGGACTCCTACCGCCTGCCCACCCGCACCTGAGGCCTACCGCCACCGGGTGCCAGGAGGTGGTTCCTTAATGGCGTCGTTGCGAGGCGCAGGATGCGGGCACGCTGGCAAGGATCGAGTGGCGAGCGGAGCGGAGGCGTGGTTTCACCACGTTGAGCACCGCACGCCGCGTGGGACGCAGCCAGCGTGCCCGCAGACCAGCCGCAGCAGACGCTCATTGAGGAACCACCTCCAGGAACCGGTGGGCGGTTGTGACGATCACCATCGTCACAACCGGTCGACGGCCCCCTGGCACCGAAACTGCTCCATCTCGACCAGCGTCAAGGTTACCTACGGGTCGAACACCAGCAGCATGCGGGTGTTGCCCAGCGTGTTGGGCTTGACCCGGTCGAGGTTCAGGAACTCGGCGATGCCCTCGTCGTAGGAGCGGCGCAGTTCCTCGTACACCTCCGGCTCGACCGGCGTGCCCTCGATCGGCCGGAAGCCGTGGCGGCCGAAGAACTCCACCTCGAAGGTCAGCACGAACACCCGCCGCACGCCGATCTCCCGGGCGGCGGCCAGCAGCTCCGACACCAGCCGGTGTCCGACCCCGTGCCCGCGCACCGTCGGATCGACCGCCAGCGTGCGCACCTCGGCCAGGTCCTCCCACAGCACGTGCAGCGCGCCGCAGCCGACGATCCGCCCGTCCAGCTCGGCCACCCGGAAATCCGGCACGTCCTCGTACAGCTGCACCAGCGACTTGCCCAGCAGGATCCCGCGGCCGGCGTACTCCGAGATCAGCGCCGCCATCGCCCGCACGTCGGCCGTGCGCGCGCGGCGCACGACCGCGCCGCTCATTCCGCCGGCGCGTTGGGGTCGGGCAGCACGCCCTGGGCGATGAACCAGCTGCGGAGCGCGTCGAAGTAGGGCTTGGGCTGCTCGACGAACATCATGTGCGCCGCCTTCTCGATCACCACCAGCTGCGAGCCCTCGACCTCGCGGTGGATCACCTCGGCCTGGTTGACCGTGCACACGCGGTCGTAGCGGCCGGCCAGCACCAGCATCGGCTTGCGGATCCAGCGCAGGTGGTCGACCCACTCGAAGCCGCCGTAGGGGTTGGCGGCGAAGTGCGCGAGCACCTCGGGCGCGTACACGGTGTCATCGGTCTGCATGTAGCGGCTGTACGCGTCGCCCATCTCCCAGAAGTGGAACGGCATCTGCGCGGCGGCCGTCTCGCGGGCCTGCTCGACCGTTGTCAGGTGCGGCTCGTCGTCCCACGAGCGGCGGATCTGCTCGCGCATCGATGCGGGCTCGAAGTTCTCGATCGCGCGCTCCACGTCGGCCATCAGCGCCTCCGAGGAGGCCGCGCCGGCCGAGATCACGTACTGGTCGGCCGAGCCCCGCTCGAGCGCGTGGGAGAGGGCGATGAAGGCGCCGAAGGAGTGGCCCAGGACGGCGTACTGATCGAGCCCCATGGCCCGCGCCAGGCGGTCGATGTCATGCGCGAAGACCTGGATCGAGAGCGTCGAGGGGTCGACCCGGGGCGACTTGCCCTGGCCGCGCTCGTCGACGTAGATGAGCCGGAAACCGTATCCGGCCAGCGGGTCCAGCCACGGCCGGAACTCGTGGTGGTCGAGGCCGGGGCCGCCGTGCAGCAGCATCAGCGGGTAGCCGGTTCCAAGCTCGACCACGTTCAGGACGCCGCCGTCCTCCAGCTCGACCAGGTGCTGATGCTCGTCAGCCATTCAGCTTG
This sequence comes from uncultured Actinomycetes bacterium, assembly GCA_963744065.1. Taxonomy (GTDB): domain Bacteria; phylum Actinomycetota; class Thermoleophilia; order Gaiellales; family JAICJC01; genus DASUHT01. The sequence continues at coordinate 100,045 of CAVUSN010000002.1, forward strand.
CGATACCCGAGCGCGTGCTCAGCCTGCATCATCTTGTGGATCTGGGTGGTGCCCTCGTAGATGATCGGAGCCCGAGAGTTGCGGAAGTAGCGCTCAACCGGGTACTCGGCCGAGTAGCCGTAGGCGCCGTGCACCTGGATGGCCAGGTGGGCCGCATTGAACGCCGACTCGGTGGCGTGCCACTTGGCCAGCGACGTCTCCCGCGTGTTGCGCACGCCCCGGTTCTTGCGATCGGCGGCCTGCATGACCAGCAGCCTCGACGTCTCGTAGCCCAGCACCATGTCGGCGATCATGTCCTGCACGAACTGGTGCTTGCCGATCGGCTGGCCGAAGGTCTGCCGCTCGTTGGCGTACTTGACCGAGGCCTCCAGGCAGCCGCGGATCACACCCAGCGCGCCTGACGCCACCGTGAACCGGCCCTGGTCGAGCGAGTGCATGGCCACCTTGAAGCCCTCGCCCTCCTCGCCCACCCGGTTCTCGGCCGGCACCTGCACGTTGGAGAAGAAGAGCTCGCCGGTGGAGCCGGCCCAGATGCCCAGCTTGTGCGGGATCCGGCGCGTCTCCACGCCCTCCCATGCGCGCTCGACGATGAAGGCGGAGATGCCGCGGTGGCCGGCGTCGGGATCGGTCTTGGCGAACACCAGCTGGTAGTCGGCCTCTGTGGCGTAGCTGATCCAGTTCTTCTGGCCGTTCAGCAGATATGTGCCGTCGGGCTGGCGGATGGCGGTCGTCAGCATGGCCGCAACGTCCGATCCTGCGGCCGGCTCGGTCAGCCCGAAGCAGCCCAGCTTCTCGCCCTTGGCCATCGGCACCAGGTAGCGCTGTTTCTGGTCCTCGCTGCCGAACCGCAGCAGCGACAGCGAGTTCAGGCCGACGTGCACCGAGATCAGCGTACGGAAGGCCGACTCGCCGCGCTCGATCTCCTCGCAGATCAGGGCCTCGCACACGTAGTCCAGGCCGGCCCCGCCGTACTCGGGCGGGATCGGCGCGCCCAGGATGCCCAGCTCGGCCATGCCCTCGATGATGCCCATGTCGAGGTGGTGGTTGATGTCGTTCTCCTGGGCCACCGGCAGCACCCGGCGATCGACGAACTCCCGCACCGTTTCCTGGATGGCGAGTTGTTCGTCGGTCAGTTCAAAATCCACGGAGAGCGACTCCTCGGGCGGGGGAAGGGATCCTAACGGAGCCCCGCTCCACACCACCGCACCCGGAGGACTCGCTGCGGGTGGCTTTAGAAGCTCTAACGGAGTGCCTCGCGGCGTCTGACGGCGTCGCGCTGGCGCATGGAGCCGCGGCGCGGCTTGCCCAGATTGCCTGCGGATATGCGCTGCGCCGCGCCGCGCCGTGACACCCTGCTGGCGCGCCGCTCGCCAGCCATCCACGATTCACCCCGTTAGAGCTTCTTAGCCGGCCCGCGGCAGCCGCTCTTCAGGCGGCTGGCCCTTGGCGTGGTACATGGCCGCGTCGGCGGCCCGGAACAGTCGCTCCGGGTCGTGCCCGTCGTCCGGGCACATGGCCACGCCGAATCCCGCCGTCAGGCCGACCGTGGCGGGGTCCTGCTCCAGCTCCCGGGCGACTCGCTCGATCACCGTGCGGGCGTCCTCGGCGGTCGTCTCCGGCAGCAGCAGTGCGAACTCGTCGCCGCCGATCCGGAAGGCGTCGTCGATTGTCCGGATGGCGGCCAGCAGCAGGCCGCCGACCCGCTCCAGCGCCGCGTCGCCGGCTGCGTGGCCGCGCGCGTCGTTGAGCGCCTTGAACCCGTTCAGGTCGCTCAGCACCAGCGCCAGCGGGTGGCCGTAGCGGTTGGAGCGGGCCACCTCGGCGCCCAGCCGCTGGTTGAACGCCCGCCGGTTGAGCAGCCGGGTCAGCGGATCGTGCTCGGCCAGGAACTGCATCTCCTCGTACTGGCTGGCCGCGTCCAGCGCCGTCGTTGCCTGGTTGGCGAACACGCGCAGGGCCTGCAGTCGCGGTGCCGAGGGCAGCAGCCGGTCCTCTGGGTCGTCCGCCCACACCATCCCGATCAGGTCGCCGGCCCGCGACCACATCGGCACCACCAGCCAGTGGTCGCGCCACGCATTCTGGCCGCGGCCGCACAGCTCGGAGTGATAGACGTGGTGCTCGGGCGGCACTCGCTCGGCCGCCTGCTCGGCGGTCAGCAGGTAGCAGCCCTCCACCTCGTAGCGCGGATCCAGCAGCGACTTCACCTCGTCCGGGGTCATGCTGCCGCCCACCGCCGCGTCGGTCATCGCCCAGCCGTGGGCGGCCCGCGTGCGGAAGTTGCCGGTGTCAGGCTCGGGCAGATCTACGCAGGCGTGGCGGAAGCCAAGCGCCGTCGAGATGCCGTCGCAGATGGACTGCAGGATGGTGTCGATGGCGAACGTCTCGGTCAGGCTGGAGGAGACCGCCAGGAGCTGCTCCAGGGCGGTCCGGTGGCGGGCCGCCTGGGCCCCCTCCTGGGCCGCCTGGATGGCCAGAGCAGCATGGTCGGCCATGGCCGTCAGCACCTCCAACTCGTCGTCGGCGGGCAGCAGCCCGGACACCGGGTCGTCCACCGACAGGATCCCCACCAGCCGGCCGTCGGACTGGCGCAGTGGCACGAACAGGGCGTCCTCCGGGTGCCACTTGCCCGGCCCGTCGTCAGCCGCGATCAGCGGCACGTAGGAATCGGGGGCCAGCGACGACCAGTCGAAGGTGCCATGCGGGATCAGATAGGCGCCGCGGGACAGGAAGCGGTCGTCCAAGAGCGGCCGCCACACCTCCCAGCCGCGGCAGTCGCCGATCAGGAACTCACGCACATCCTCCGGGCCCTGCACGGTGGTCGTCTCGAAATCGTCCCAGGCCGCGCGGTACAGGTGCACCACCACCACGCGGTAGCCCAGCGCGTCGCCGATCGCGGAGGCGATCGCGGACAGCAGCGCGGGCAGTTCCTCCTCCCGGCGCACAAGCCGGGTGACGTCCAGGAACCCGCGCAGGCGTCGAAGCGATGAGAGGTCGTCGTGAGCGGTCACAGGCGGGGCGGGACGCTGCGGGGTCGTCCCGTTCTCACTTTGGCACGGGTTCGGGTCGCTGTCCACTATCGCCTCAGGCTGCGGCGCTGTCCTCGGACTGGGCCCGCTTGTGCGCGTACATGGCGGCATCGGCAGCGCGGAACAGCGAGTCGGCGTCCTCGCCGTCGCCTGGGAACACGCCCACTCCGAAGCTGGCGTCCACGCCCATGTCGGCGCAGGAGTCGGCCACCGCACGGTCGAGCCGCTGCAGCACCGGGGCCATCTGCTCGATGGTCGTCTCGGGCAGGATCACGGCGAACTCGTCGCCGCCGATCCGAAACACCGCGTCGGCCGTGCGCACCGACCGCTGCAGAGCGGTCGCGGCCCGCGACAGCACCTGGTCGCCGGTCAGGTGGCCGTGCCGGTCGTTCACGCCCTTGAACCCGTCCAGGTCGCACAGCACCAGCCCGAACGGCCGCCGGTAGCGCAGCGCGCGCCCGACCTCCGCGTCCAGCCGAGCCGAAAAGGCGCGCCGGTTGAGCAGCCGGGTGAGTGCGTCGTGCTCGGCCAGGAAGCGCATCTCCTGGAAGCGGCCGGACGACTCCAGCGCCGCTGTGGCCTGGTTTGCAAACAGGCGCAGTGTCTGCAGGAGCGCCTTGGACGGCAGCAGCCGGTCGGCCGGGTCGTCGACCCAGATCAGGCCGATCATGTGGCCGCGGCGGTCGGTCAGCGGGATGGCCAGCCAGTGCCGGTCCCAGGCCCACGGCCCGGAGCCGTTCAGGCGCGATGTGTAGGCCTGGTGGCCGTCCGGCAGTCGTGACAACCCCTCGGCCTCCGACAGCAGGAAGCAGCCCTCGGTCTCGAACGGCGGATCCAGAAGCGGCGCCAGCTCCCACACCGACAGCGGCGCGTTCTCGCTCAACTCGGAGTCGACCCAGCCGATGGCGGCCCGCGGCATGAACACCCCGCTGGCCGGTTCGGGCAGGTCGAGCCGCACCTTCTGGTAGCCGAGCGCGTCGTGGATGCCCCGGCACACCGCCTGCAGCACCGCGTCGGTGGCCAGCGTCTCGGTCATCTGCGAGGACACCTGCAGCAGGTGATCGAGGGCCAGCCGGTGGCGCTGCTTGGCCGCGATGTCCTGGGCGCCTTCCAGGGCCAGCGCGGCGTGCTCGATCACGGCCACCAGCACCTCCAGCTCGGACTCGCCGGGCCGCCGCCCGGTGACCGGCTCGCCGACCGACATGATGCCCAGCATGTGGCCGGCCGAGTGGCGCATGGGCACAAACAGCTCGTCGTCGGGGTGCCACGCGTCGGGGTCGTCGCTGGGCGTCCAGCCGGGCACGTAGCGGCGGCCGGTGTCGGTCGTCCAGTCGAAGGTGCCGTGCGGGATAAGGTAGGCCCCGCAGCGCTGGAAGCTCTCGTCCAGGAGCGGCGCCCAGGCGTCCCAGGGCAGGGTGTCGCCCAGGAGCGTTGCCCGCGCCTCCTCGCTGCCGTACACGGTCGTCACCTCGAAGTCGTTCCAGGCTGGCCGGTACAGATTGACCACCACCGTCCGGTAGCCCAGCGATTCACCGATGGTGGCGGCGATGGCGTCCAGCAGCCGCCCGGTGTCGGTCTCGTCGCGGACGAGCCTCGTGACTTCGAGCAGCCCGCGAAGGCGGGAGATGGTGTTCGGGTCGGTCTGCGCCAAAACTGGGGTCGCGGCGGGGCGCGCGCGGTCGCGCGTCGAAACGGACGGGTGCAGTACGGTTTTCGGCGAAATGGCGCATTCAGTTGAGCGAATTCGTGCGTCCACAGGCCTGACAATGGCGCTCCTTGCGACCTTTTTTGCGGCCGGCTGCTCGAGTGCCGCCGAACCGCCGGTGAAGTTGCCCGCCCGCGCTGTGTCGATTGCCGTTGCGCCTGACAACTACGGCACGCTGTGGGCGGCCACCGCAACCGGCGCCTATCGCTCGATCGATGGCGGAGACAGCTGGCGGCGAGTGCCGGGGGCGCCCGGCCAGGCCAGCATCGCCTTCCTCAACAAACAGACCTTCCTGGCCGCGGGCCCCGGGGCCTGGGTGGGCGCCGACGCCGGGGTGAACAAACTGGTGGCCATGCGCCGCCCGCCCTCGCCGCTCGTCTCCGTGACCGACGCCTTCTACGGCGCCAACCGGCTGTACGGGCTGGACGCCCAGGGCCGTGTGTGGCTGTCGGTGACCGGCGGCGCCAGCTGGTCGCAGCTGCGGGCCCGGGGGCTGCCGGCCGGCGGCCTTGTGATCTCAGCCCGGCGGGCAAAGACCATCCTGCCCGACACGGTGTTCGTGGCCGCCGGCTCCCGCGGCCTGTGGGTGTCGCACAACTTCGGCGAGAGCTTCCGCCGGTTGCCGGAGATCGCAGACGCCACCGGCGTCGCCACCACCACCCACGACGCCACCCGGGTGCTGGTGTCCACTCCGACCGGCCTCGAGCTTTCGACCGATAACGGGGTCAGCTTCCGCTCGGTGCTGCGGATGGCCGGGCTGACCGCGATCGCGATGGACAGCCGCAACTGGAAGAACGCCTTCGCCGCCACCGCCGGCGGGCTGCTGCTGCGCTCAGACGACGGCGGGGCTAGCTGGGATCACTAGAGACCGCGCTGAGCAGCCACTCGGGCAGTCGCACCGGGTGCATGCTGGCGCGATCGACGCAGGCATGCCGGGTGCGGCCGGTGGCGTGCACGACGCCGTCCATCTCGAGCCGGTAGGAGAAGGCAAAGGACGCCCGCCGCAGCTCGGAGCACCAGCACTCGAGCCGGAACTGGTCGTCGAACCGAAGCGGCACCAGATACGCCACCTCCAGCCCCGCCACCACGAGGTCGAGCCCGCCGTCGTGGACGTCGCGGTAGGAGTGGCCGAGCTGGCGCAGGTACTCGATCCGGCCCACCTCCAGCCAGGCCACGTACGCGCCGTTGTTGGCCACCCCCATGGCATCGGTTTCGGAGAAGCGCACCCGCAAGGGCACCGAGGCGACGAATTCCGAGCCATCCGGCATGGCCGGAACCGTAGTCGCCAGGCCGGATCCGAGCCCCTCGGGTGTGGCACACGTCAGGTGCGGGGGCTACCGTTTGCAACAGGTTCGGACGTTTCCCCGCAACTGGAGGTCACATGGACGACCGCAAGTCGCTGCTCGAGCGCGTGATGGGTGCCACCGAAGACACCGTCAGCCGGGTGCAGAGCGAGGTCTCCCAGAGCACGGTGGTGGCGGCCACGCGTGAGCGTGCAAGCGCCGTCCGCCAGCGGGCCCAGGCCGCCGCCCTGAGCCAGCTGCCACTGGCCACCCAGGAGGACGTCGCCCGACTGCAGGCGTCGCTCGACCGGGTCGAGGCGGCCCTGGCCGACATCAACCGCAAGCTGCCCGCCAAGCCCGCTCCCCGCCGCACCACCAAGCCCAAGCCGGCCGCCAGCTAGGGAACGCGCAGCCGCAGCGCTCGGGCCTGCACCCCGAACGTGGCCGGGGTGGTGCCGGGCACCTCGCCGTCCACCTCGATCGGCAGCGGCGTCTGCGTCTCAACATGCACCCGCGACGCCCGGCTGATGTCGGCCTTGGGGTGGTGGATGTGCGTGCCCCGGTAAAGCCTGTGCAGGTTGCGGGCCAGATCGGCCTTCGACACGTCGCCCCACACCAGCACGTCCAGCTGGCCGTCGTCAGGCTCGGCCATTGGCAGGATGTGCATGCCGCCGGCGAAATAGCGGCCGTTGGCCACGATCACGTTGTTGCACACCTGGTCGAGCTGGCGGTCGTCGATCCGCACCCGAAAGGGCGTGTTGCGGTAGCGCGCGAAGGTGGACACCGCGGCCCAGGCGAAGGCCGCCGTCGCGCCCAGCGGCTTGCCCGAGCGGTTCGCCGCCTCCGCCGCCACCCCGGTCAGCCCGGCCGACGCGATGTTGGCGAACCGGCGGCTGGCCGGCTGCCCGTCGTGGCCGGTGAACTCGACCCAGCCGATATCGATCGTGCGCACGTGCGCGCCCGCAGCCACCGCCAGTGCGCGGTCGACCTGGCGGGGGATCCGGTAGGTGCGCACGAAGTCGCAGCCGGAGCCGCGCATGACCACCGCCAGTTCGGCATGCGGCGCCACCGGCTGGCCGTCCGCGAAGAAGCCGTTCACCACCTCCGAGACGGTGCCGTCGCCGCCCACCGCCACGATCAGCCGGGCGCCCTCGGCCAGCGCGTCACGGGTCAGCTGGATGGCGTGCTGCGGGGCCTCGGTCAACCGCACGTCGGCGGCCAGGCCTATGTTCTCGGCGCGGCGGGCGATGTCCGGCCAAGCACGCGCCGTCCGGCCGTTGGCTGAGGCCGGATTCACCACCATCACCGCCTTCACCGTTCGGCCACGGCGGCGGTCAGCGCCAGCGTGGTCATGCGCGCCACCGCGTCCGCCAGTTCCTCATCCGAGATGCGCTGGAACTCCTCGCCCGCCACCAGGTCGGACACCGTCAGCACGCAGGCCGCCGGCACCCGCCGCAACGCGCCGATCGTAAACAGCACCGCGGCCTCCATCTCCACGCCCAGCACGCCCCGCGCCGCCCACCGCTTGTGCCGCTCGGCGTCCGGGTCGTAGAAGGTCTCGGAGCTGGCCACCGGCCCCACCCGCGGCCGCAGCTCGAGCCCCTTGGCGGCGTGGATGATGCCGTGCGTCAGCTCGAACTCGGCCGTCGGCGCGTGCGGCTCGCCGCCCACATAGTGGCGGGCGGTGCCGTCCGCAGGCACGGCCGAGATGGCCACGATCAACTCACCCAGCGCGAGGTCGGGCTGCAGGCCGCCGCAGGTGCCGACCCGGATCAGCCGCTGCGCTCCCAGCTGGATCAGCTCCTCGATCACGATGGCCGCGCTGGGGCAGCCCATGCCGGTGGACTGCACCGACACCGGCCGGCCGTTGAAGGTGCCCGTGTACCCGAGCATGCCGCGCTCGCCGTTCACCTGCACGCTGTCCTGCATGAACTCGCGCGCGATCCGCTGGGCGCGCAGCGGATCGCCGGGGAGCAGCACGGCCGGTGCGTAGTCGCCCGGCTCGGCTCTCAGGTGGATCGGCACCGGCGCAGCTTACCGGCCGCTGGACTCCTCTTGGACTGTTCCCAGCGCGCCCACCGCCTCGGCCGGGAAGCGGTAGCCGCCGGCCGCTGTCCGGAAGTCGGCGATGGCCGTCCTGGCGTCGTTCGCCAGCCGCTCCAGGTCGGCCTGCGAGAGCTGCTGCACGAGGCCGCTGAGGGCGGAGTTGAGCGAACTCTGCACGTCCCACAGGTGCTCGAACGATCCGTACTCCCAGGTCATCTCGATGGGGTCGCTGCGCGCCGGAGCGAATCCGGCTGCCTCCAGCATGCCGGTGACCCGGCCGGGCTCGCCCATCGCGAACATGCCGGGCCCGCCGGGCGGGGTGGGCGGCAGCTCGACCCAGTTCTCGAGCACCGACCACCACGTGGTCGCCCACGGGTTTGCCGCGGCCTGCCCCCACACCACGACGCCCAGCCGGCCGCCGGGCCGCAGCACCCGCCGGGCCTCGGCCACCACCTGCTCGGGATCGGGCATCAGCATCAGCCCCAGCCGGCACACCACCGCGTCCATCTCGGCGTCCGCCACGTCCAGCGCCGCGGCGTCCATCACGCGGCACGTCATCCAGTCGAATCCGCGCTCCCGCGCCTCTCGCTCGGCGGCCGCCACCATGTTGGGGACGTGATCGGTGCACACCACCCGGCCGCCCGGCCCGACCATCTCGGCCAGTTCCAGGGACGTCTCTCCCGGGCCGGCGGCCAGCTCAAGCACCGACTCGCCCGGGCGCGGGCCGACGGCATCGAACAGCCACCGGTTCAGAGGTCGTGTGGCATCCCGTACGTAGGCCCGCTGACGGTCCCAGCCGGAGGCTGCCTGCTGCCAGTTTCGGTAGCTCCGTTCTCGGTACTCGTGGCTTTGCTCAAGGCTGGTACCGTCCCGCTCGTGCACACGCGTACACTGGCGGTCGAGGGGCTCGATGTCAACGTGGCGGAGTGGGGAGCCGGTTCGCCTGTGGTGCTGCTGCACGGATTGACCGGGTCGCTGGACTACTGGGCCCCGTTTGCCGAGCGGCTGGCGCGCACTCACCGCGTGCTGGCCATCGACGTGCCCGGCCACGGCGGCTCGGACGCGCTGGAGGAGTTCAGCTTCGTGGCCGTGGTGCGCGTGATGTGCGCGGCGGTCGAACAGCTGGAGGTGCGGCGGCCGGCGCTGGTTGGCCACTCCTTCGGGGCGCCGCTGGCCCTGTGCTGGGCGGCCGAGCACGAGGTGGCATCGCTGGTGCTGGCCTCGCCCGTGGGCCTCGCGCCGGTGAATGTGCGCAAGGCCCGCATGGTCATGCCCTTCCACCGCATGCTGGCCCGCACCGAGCGGGCCTGGGAGTGGGCGGCCACCACACGCAAGCTGCCCCGCAGGGTGGTGTTCGGCTGGTTCGTCGGCATGCGCCGGTTGGAGAACCTGGAGCCGTCGGTGGCCCGCGGGCTGCTGCGCGGAGCGGCCCGCGCGGCGCCGGTCGTATCCTCGGCGCTGCCGGCCCTGGAGACGCTTGACCTGGAGAGCGTGCTGGCCGGCGTGGAGGCGCGATCGCTGGTGGTGTGGGGGGAGCACGACCGTTCGGGCTGGGACAACGGCCCGGCGCTGGCCGACGCGCTGGGCGCTCAGGAGCTGGTGCTGCCGGGGGTCGGGCACATGCCGATGATCGAGGCCCCATACTCGTTCGGCCAGGCGGTGTCGGAGTTCATCGGCGTCGGCCGGGGCGGCTCCGGCCCGGCCAGGCTGGTGTCGGCCAGGCCCCGCAAGTCGGTGAACGGATGAGTTCAATCACCACCGCCCGCACGGATCCGTGGCACTGCGCCGGCTGTGGCGTGGCGGTGGATCTGGCGCCGCTGTCGGCGGAGGTCGGCCTGGTGCGGCTGGCGACCAACGGCGCCGAGGGGTTCGTGCTGGGCAGCGACGGGGTGGCCGAGCAGGTGGCGCCGCTGCTCTCTGCCTGCGCCTGCGGCGGCCGGTTCGCCCCCGGCACCGGTGCGGGCGCTGCGGCTGGCGTGCGGCCGGCGTTCGACCCTGACGGGCTGCGGCCGCTGGCCCAGGCCGGCTGGGCGGTGCTCGAGTCGAGCACCGACCCGCGGCTGGCCGAGCTTCGCCGGGTGTGGCGCGCGCGCGCACTGCGAGCGGCCGGACGGGAGTCCGAGCTGACCGCCGAGGAGCAGTTGGAGCTGCGCCTGGAGGGGCGCCTGCAGGCCCTGCTGGACGAACTGGCGGCGGCCGAGGAGGCCGGCGACGAGGAGGCGGCCGAGACCGCCCATGCCCGCTATGTCGAGCTGGGATCGAGCTACGTGCAGCGCTTCGTGCGTGCGCGGGAGCGCCCTGCCAGCGGCTGATCTGGTCGCGGAGCACATCGCCGAGCACGAGCTGCTGGTGCCCGGCCAGCCCGTGCTGGCGCTGGTCTCGGGCGGGGCCGACTCGCTGTGCCTGTGGGGGATCCTGCGCGAGCTGGACTACGAGGTCGAGGCGCTACACGTGGATCACGGCCTGCGCGGCGGGGCATCGGCGGCCGATGCGGAGTTCTGCGCCGGGCTGGGCGCGCACGTTGTCTCCGTCCAGTTGGCGGTCGGCGGAAACCTGGAGGCGCGCGCACGCGATGCCCGCTACCAGGCGGCCCGCGAGCACGCGGCCGGACGGCCGATCGCCACCGGCCATACGCTGACCGACCAGGCCGAGACCGTGCTCTACCGGCTCGCTTCGACTTCCGGCCCGCGGGCGTTGGCCGGCATGCGTCCGCGTTCTGGAGACCTTGTGCGTCCGCTGCTGTGCCTGACCGCTGACGACACCCGGGCCTGGTGCGCCGCTGCCGGCCTCGAACCGCGGCTGGACGCCACCAACGACGATCTGGCCGTGCGCCGCAACCTGATCCGCCACCAGCTGCTTCCGGTGCTGCGCCAGGTGCACGAGGGCGCCGACCACAATCTGGCCCGCAGCGCCGAGCTGCTGGCCGAGCTGGACGACCTGCTGGCCGAGCTGGCGGATCCCCACGTGACCGACCCGATCGACCTGGATCGGCTGTCAGACCTGCCTCGCGGGCTGCGCGTGCTGGTGCTGCGGCGGGCCGCTGAGCGGGCGGCCGGACGGCCGCTGCGGCTGCCCCGACAGCTGACGGGCCGGCTCGAGCAGCTTGCCTCCAGGCGGGCTGGGAGCGAGCGGCTTTCGCTGGCCCGCGACCTGGATGCGGTGCGCGATCGCACTCACCTCGGCTTCACCCCGCCGGCGCGATATCCTGACTCGCCATGAATGTCGAAACGTGGGAGACGGGCCCGGACAGCTTGATCTCCGACGTGCTGGTCACCGGCGAGGCCCTGCAGGCCCGGGTGGCCGAGTTGGGGACCGAGCTGTCGCGCGACTACGCCGACACCGATCTGCTGCTGGTCGGGGTGCTGAAGGGCGCGGTGTTCTTCATGGCCGACCTGGTGCGGCAGATATCGGTGCCCTGCGAGATCGACTTCATGGCCGTTTCCAGTTACGGCAACACGACCGACTCCTCGGGTGTGGTGCGGATCCTCAAGGATCTGGACGCCAATATCGAGGGACGCAACGTCGTGATCGTGGAGGACATCGTCGACTCCGGGCTGACCCTGTCCTACCTGGTGCGCAACCTGGAGGCCCGCGCCCCGGCGTCGCTGGAGGTGTGCGCGCTGCTCACCAAGCCGTCCCGCCGGATCGCCGACATCGAATGCCGCTACGTCGGCTTCGAGATCCCCAACCGGTTCGTGATCGGGTACGGGCTGGACTACGGCGAGCGCTATCGCAGCCTGCCCTACGTGGCCGCGCTGGACGAGTCGCGGCTGCCCCGCGAGCTGGACTAAGAAGCTCTAACAAAATGCCTCGCGGCGCCTGGCAGCGTCGCGCTGGCGCATGGAGCCACGGCGCGGCTTGCCCAGATTGCCTGCGGATATGCGCTGCGCCGCGCCGTGACACCCTGCTGGCGCGCCGCTCACCAGCCATCCACGATTCATTCCGTTAGAGCTTCTAAGAACCTCCTTGACGGCCGGTGAACCGCTTCAGCGGCGGGCCCGTAATGCCGATGGAAGCCCAAATTGACCGTGGTACCATTTGATCCACGACGACCCGCGACCTCCCCGGACGCACTCTGGATGAGTGAACAGCTTGCCGCCGGGGCGAGGCAGGCCATAACCACTTGAGCAGATTCTTCAAGAGCGCTGCGTTCCCGATCCTGATCATCATCGTCCTGGCGATCTTCGTCATGAAGATCTACTCGGGCGGGGGGTCGACCAGGTCGTACAGCTGGAACTTCCTGGTCAACAATCTGAACCAGAACAGGGTGTCGTATCTGAAGGGCGACCTGAATGGGATGTCGGTCACCTTCGAGCTCAAGGGCAGCAACCAGAAGATCAAGATCGGGGTTCCCTCCCAGCAACAGCTGAACACCGTGGTGGACAAGGCGATCGCCAACGGCGTGGGCACCCAGGTCGAGGGCACCGAGACCGGCAGTTCGCCGTGGTGGAGCGCGCTGATCACGCTGCTGCCCTTCCTGCTTTTCTTCGTGTTCTGGATCTTCCTCATGAACCAGATGCAGGGCGGCGGATCGAAGGTCATGAGCTTCGGCAAGAGCCGGGCCAAGCGGCTGTCGGTGGACTCGCCCAAGATCACCTTCAAGGATGTTGCCGGCGTGGACGAGGCGGTCGAGGAGTTGCACGAGATCAAGGAGTTCCTCGAGAACCCGCGCAAGTTCCAGGCCCTGGGCGCGCGCATCCCCAAGGGTGTGCTGCTCTTTGGCCCTCCCGGCACCGGCAAGACGCTCCTGGCGCGGGCGGTGGCCGGCGAGGCGGGCGTGCCCTTCTTCTCGATCTCCGGCTCTGACTTCGTCGAGATGTTCGTGGGCGTCGGCGCCAGCCGCGTGCGCGACCTGTTCGAGCAGGCCAAGCAGAATTCGCCCTGCATCATCTTCATGGACGAGATCGATGCCGTCGGCCGCCATCGCGGCGCCGGTCTGGGCGGCGGCCACGACGAGCGCGAGCAGACGCTGAACCAGCTGCTGGTGGAGATGGATGGCTTCGAGATGAAGGACAACATCATCCTGATCGCCGCCACCAACCGGCCCGACATCCTCGACCCGGCCCTGCTGCGGCCCGGCCGTTTCGACCGCCAGGTGGTGGTCGACCGGCCCGATCGCGTCGGCCGCAAGCGGATCCTGGACGTGCACAGCCGGGGCAAGCCGATCGCCGCCGACGTCGACCTGGAGGCGTTGGCCGGCCAGACGCCGGGGTTCACCGGCGCCGACCTGGCCAACCTGGTCAACGAGGCGGCCCTGCTGGCGGCCCGCAAGGGCAAGAAGCAGATCGAGAACCTGGAGCTCGAAGAAGGCATCATGCGCGTGATCGCCGGCCCCGAGAAGAAGACTCGGCTGCTGTCTCCCAAGGAGCGCGAGATCACCGCGGTGCACGAGATGGGCCACGCGCTGGTCGGCCACTACCTCGAGCACAACGACCCGGTGCACAAGATCTCCATCGTCGGCCGCGGCATGGCCCTCGGCTATGTGGTCACACTGCCCGCGGAGGACAAGTTCATGCGCTCGCGGATCGAGCTGATGGACGGGCTGGCCAAGAACCTGGGCGGGCGGACGGCGGAGGAGCTGATCTTCGGCGAGGTCACCACCGGGGCCGAGGACGACCTGAACAAGACCACCGAGACGGCCAAGCGCATGGTCACCCGCTGGGGCATGTCCGAGAAGCTGGGCCCGCGCACGTTCGGCCGCGACTCGACGCAGCCCTTCCTGGGTCGCGATTTCGGTCACGAGGCCGACTACTCCGAGGAGATCGCCCGCGAGATCGACGACGAGATCCGGCGCATCGTCGAGCACGCACACGAGCGCGCCCGCCAGGTGCTGACAGAGCACGTCGACGAACTCCAGCGGATGTCCAAGATCCTGATCGAGTACGAGACCTTCGACGCTAGTCAGTTCCAGCGGCTGCTGGCCAGCGAGCCGGCCGAAGAGGTGTTCAAGGACGCCGAGAAGCGGCTGGCCGAGACGGCCCCCGCCGAGCAGCCCAAGAAGGAAGTCACCCGGCCGCGTGGGCTGGGCCTGCCGCTTCCGGGCAACATGGCCTCCGGGCCGCCGCCTGAGTCGCCCCAGCCCTCCTGACGCCCGGCCGCGTCAAGTAGCCCGCAGTCACCCGTTGGAGGCACCGCATCCCCGTGTCTGGGGATGCCGACATCCCTCGATGTGCTCACGGCGATACCCCTCCGTGGGGTGAGAACACACCCGTTCGCACGCCGATAACTCCCTAACACAATGCGCGCCTTGCGCGCAGGGGGAGTATTGGTGAGGTGTTTGCGAACAAGCCTTGTGTTGGTTACGGCCGTGGCGACATTGGCTGCACCATCTGCGGCTGTTGCCAAAGTAACGCACGCCAGCACCATCAAGGTGATCCGCCCCAACATCTCCGGCCCGATCGCCTACTACAACTGCCCGCCCTTCCCGGCCTGGTGCAAGCGCACCCTGCGTGCCGGCCACGGCGGCTTCCCGGGCGTCACCATGACGCACCTGCGTGTGCACCTGGGCTCCGGCCACGGGCCGGTCCAGGACGTCTACAAGATCTCCTGGAAGCTGAGTGACCCGTACGTGCACCTGAACGCCGACCCGCTGAACACCCCCAGGTCGTCGGGCGAGATCCCCCTGGGAACCATCTCCTCGTGGGCAAAGTGGGGCGCTCCGGCCGGCTTCACGGCGGCACTGAATGGCGACTTCTTCAGTGACGACTGGAGCAGCGGCGACGGCATCCCCAGCGGCATGCTGGTGCACAACCGGCAGGTCATCTCGTTCGGCTGGGGCGGGCCGGCGGCGGCGTTCCCGGCCAGCGGGGCGATGAAGATCGCCTCACCGCGGGCGTTGCCCACGCGGATGGCGGTGCCCGGGGCCACCGGCTCGGTTCTGGTGGGCATCCGCGCCTTCATCGACCCCAACAAGACGTTCTCCAACCAGGTCTCCAACATCCAGGGCGACCAGGTGGCCGTGTACACCCAGCAGGGCCAGGTCCTGACCATCCCCAGCGGGTACGACGGGTACATCGTCGGCACGCCGGGCACGCCCACGCCCTTCCGCAGCATGCTGACCGGCAGCGAGCGGGTCACCAACCAGAACGGCACGGGCGAGATCGAGTCGGGCTTCCACTTCTCGGTGCCCCAGACCGATCCGACCTCGGTGCTGCTGCCGATCGACAACGCGGACTGCCCGACGTATGTGTGCCCGCCGGACACCGACGTCACCCTGTCCAGCGGCGAGTCGATGCTGGTGGCCAAGGTCGGCCTGGCGGCCGACACCGGCCTGACGACGCTCGCCCAGGGCAGCACGCACGCCGTCCGCGTGCCGCTGGACGCCTCCGGCTGGGGCGGGATCACCGAGGTCATGGGCGGCAAGCCGCAGCTGGTCAAGGACGGCGCGGTCGTCTATCCGACGCCGTGGCGCAACCCGCCGATGATGTCGTCGGACTGCTGGCAGTGGTGCTACCAGCACTGGCGCCCCGCGCTTGCCGTCTCCCGCCAGGGCTACGGCTGGATGGTGATCACCGGCGGAGCCAACCAGACCGGTGTGTATGGCTGGGACTGGGGCCGGATGCTGGTGCAGCTGGGCGCCGCGAGCGCGATCGGCTTCGACAACAACTCGTCCACCGAGATCGACGTGCCCGGCACCGGCATGTACAGCTTCCTGCACGGCTGGCAGCGGGATATCACCGAGGCCACCTCGCTCAGCTACCACTCCTGAGCAGGGCCGGCGGGCCGTCCGCCACGGTGCTCTAAGGTGGCCCCGAGGATGAGCGTCGAGCTGACAGCGACCGACCCCCGTCCACGCCCGGGCTGGGTTCGGGGGACGTGCGCGGCGCTGGTCTTAACGGTGCTTTACGTCGGCGGCGTTGAGCCGCTGGGCCTGCTGCCTGCGCTGCTCGCACCGCACCGCGACCATCTGCTGCGCGGCGCCCTGGCCTCGGTCGGCATGGGGGTGGTGGCAGCGCTGGCGCTGGTGGTCGGCTTCGAAGTCCTGCTGGCCAACCGCCGGCGAGACGTGCGGCCATTCGGGATCGCCCGCCCGCAGCACCTGTGGTCGACGCTGGGCATCGGCCTCGCCGCCTTCTTCCCGGTGCTGGTCATCGGCTTTGCCATCTCCTCCGCGCTGGGCCTGAATGGAACCACCACGCCCGACGTGCACAACCAGTCCAACGGCACCAAGCTGGCGATCTCGTTCCTGGTCATCGTGGTGGCGCCGTGGCTGGAGGAGGTGGCCATCCGCGGCCTGCTCTACTCAAGTCTGGCCGGCCGCTTCGGGTTCCTGGCCGGCGCGGCCATCTCAGGTTTCGTGTGGGCAGGCCTGCACCTGGTGGCGGCCGTACTGATCCCGTTCACCATGCTCGGCATGCTGCTGGCCTTCCTGCGCCGGCGCAGCGGCTCGGTCATCCCCGGCATGCTCATGCACGGCACACAGAACACCTTCGCCTCCGTGGCCGGCGCCGGCGTCGGCTGGTACATGACCCCCATGCCCTTCGTGTTGCTGGCCAGCATCGCCGGGGTCTGGCTGTGGCTGCCCAGGGATCCGCGCCAGTCGGAGCCGCCCACGCTGTAAGTGGAAATGCCTTGCCGATCCGAACCGCGTCCGTGAGAAGATTTCGCCGACGATGCGGCGGTGGGGCCGCGTCCGACATGGAAGGGTATCCGATGACCCGAAGACTGCGCCTGAACGCGGTCGTCCTTCGCTGGCCGTGGCGGGCCTGGTGCTGGCGGCAGGGGCTGCGGCCTCCGTGCTGCACGTGCGGGGGACGCAGACGGTGATCGACGAGAATGCCGGCACGTTCGCGATGCACGGCACGCTGGTCGGCACCTGGTACACGACCAGCTTCGTGCCGAGCTACGACTCGCCGTCGCTGTTCGCAGCCACCGGCACCGAGAAGTTCGTCGGCTGTGTCGATGCCAACCGCGACCGCCACTGCGGAGGCTCCGATCCGCATGGCACCCGAGCTTCGCCTACGTCTACTGGGCCGACTACGACGCCGTCACAGGAGCGTTCAAGCACGGTCAGTGCGTGCACTCCGTGACCCGTGGTACCGGCAGCTTCGCCGGTGCTAGTGGGCTGCTGTTCATGAACGACACGGGGCACGGAAGCCGTGTGGTCACCACCTACAAGGGCCAGATCAAGTTCGGCTCTGGCGGATCCGCACAGGCGGCCCAGGCGACTCGCCTGGGCACCCGGTCTGCCGCCAGCATGACCCGCCGACACGCCGTTTGCTGACGCCGGGAAGGGGGCCCGCCGGTGCGCCGGCGGGCCCTCGCCTGGCGTGACGAGGGCCGGCGGGAATCATCTAGGCTGGCCGCCGTGCAGTCGCTCCAGGAACGGTTTCCGGCCCCGGCCATCATGGGCATCCTGAACGTGACGCCGGACTCCTTTTCGGACGGCGGCCACTTCCTCGACCCCGACGCCGCCGTCACCCACGGGGTCGCCCTGGCGGCTCAGGGCGCGCACATCCTCGATGTGGGAGGCGAGTCCACCCGACCCGGCTCCGACCCGGTCAGCGCGACCGAGGAGTTGCGCCGGGTGCTGCCGGTGATCGAACGGCTGACCCGCGAGGTGGACGTGCCGATCTCGATCGACACCATGAAGGCCGACGTTGCAGAGGCCGCCATCTCGGCCGGCGCGGCCTTCGTCAACGACGTCACCGCCCTTGCCGACGAGCGCATGGCCGCCGTCGTCGCGGCGGCTCGGGTGCCGGTCTGTCTGATGCACATGCAGGGGCAGCCGAAGACGATGCAGGAGGATCCGCGCTACGGTGACGTGGTGGACGAGGTGCGCGAGTTTCTGAACGGCCGGGCCGAGCACGCGGTGGCCGCGGGCATCGACGCCGATCTGATCTGTGTCGACCCCGGCATCGGCTTCGGCAAGACGGCGCAGCACAATCTGACCCTCATCCGGCATCTTGACGAGGTGGCCGACCTGGGGTATCCGGTGGTGGTGGGCGTTTCCCGCAAACGGTTCCTGAGCGCGGTCACGGGTGTCCCCGAGCACGCCCGCGGCCCGGCCAGCGTGGCCGCGGCCACCGCCTGCGTGCGGCATGGGGCGTGGATGGTGCGGGTGCACGAGGTCGCGCCGGTGCGCGATGCACTGGCCATCGAGGCGGCTGTGGAGGCGGCGCCGTGATGACGCCCACCGTCGAGATCCGCGGCCTGCGCGTGTTCGCCCACCACGGGGTGCTGATCGAGGAGCGGCGGCGCGGCCAGGAGTTCGTGATCGACCTGGAGTTGGTCTGCCAGTCCTCCAACGCCGACGCCTCCGACGACATCGCCGACGCCGTCAACTACGCCGAGGTGTGCGAGCGCACCGTCGAACTGATGCGCGGCGGCCCCTACAACCTGATCGAGAAGGTGGCCAACGCGATCGCCAGCGACCTGCACTCGCGCTTCGGCCTGCAGCAGGTGACGGTGCGGGTGGCCAAGCCGAACGCGCCGCTGCCGTTCTCGCTGTCCGAGGTGGCCGTGACGGTCACGTACCCCCCGGCCCGCCGCCGAAGGACCCAGAAGGCTTCCGAACCGCGCTAGACGCGGGTATAAAGGAAGGTATGGGCGAATCGGCTGGCGCGCGCAGCGTCCGCATTGTTGTGGTCGAGGACCACCCCTTGTTCCGAAGGGGCCTGGTCAGCTTCCTGGAATCCTCCGGGATGCGCGTCGTCGGCACGGCCTCGACGGTGCGCGGCGCGGTGGAGGCAGTCGCCTCGCAACGGCCCGACATCGTGCTGATGGACTTCCAACTTGAAGATGGCAGCGGTGTGGACGCCGTGGCCAGGGTGCTGGCTGCGGTGGGCGACCAGGTCAAGGTGGTGATGCTGTCCGAGTCCAGTGACCCGGCCGACATGCTGGCCGCGGTGCGGGCGGGCGCGGTGGGCTACCTGACCAAGGACCAGCGGCCGGACCGGCTGGCCGAGGCGATCGCCGGCGTGGTGCGCGGCGAGGCGGCGCTGTCGCGAACGATGGCCGCCCACCTGGTGGAGGATGTGCGCGGCGCCGACCGGAGGCTGGAGGTGGCTCCAGGGGTTCCCCCTCGCGATCCCCTGACGCCCCGTCAGCTCGAGATCCTGCGCCTGATCGCAGCTGGCCAGACAACCGCCAAGATCGCCGGTGAGCTCTACCTTTCGCCCGAGACCGTGCGCTGGCACGTCAAGGCCATCCTGCGCAAGCTGAATGCCCGCACCCGCGCCGAGGCCGCAGCGGCCCTGCGCGAGATGGCTTCGTAGGTAGGAGGTCGCTCTCACGCCGAGCGTCTGCTGCGGCTTGTCTGCGGGCACGCTGGCCCGGCGCCTCGTGACGACGCCAGCGTGGTTCGACCTCCTCGCTAGCGGTGCGCGCGGGCCGTGTCGGTGGCCAGTCGCACCAGCCACAGCGACACCATCAGGCAGTACGTGATCACCGAGCTGGCGACGATCACGGCCACCGCGCGGCCGTCCGGGCCGTTCAGCAGCGCGAAGATCTCCGACAGCATGGGCCGCATGAGCACGAAAGCCAGCAGGCCGGTGATGCCCAGGTGGATGGTCGTGCGCCGGATCTCGCGCGGGCGCAGGCTGGGAAAGCGAGTGTCGGCCCACATGGCCAGCGCGGCCGGGCAGACCAGGAGCACAACGGTGAGTTCCACGAGGGTCGGCATGGCACCATCCTTCGTACTGAGCCTGGGAGCTGGTGGAGCGGCCCGCGAAATCAGCCTCTCCAAGCCTCACCATCGGCAATTATGAAGGGACTGTAAAGGCCACAATGGAAATTGCCCCCAGACGGGTGACTCGTACCCTGGTTGCCTTCGGTGCAAACCTCGGCGACCCTTCTCGGACGCTCTCCCAGGCGCTGCAGGAGCTGGCTGGCCTGGGTCGGCTGGGCGCCGTGTCGCCGGTCTACCGGACCCGCCCCATCGGCCCGCCGCAGCCCGACTACCTGAACGGCGTGGTTGAGTTGTACACCCATCTCGAACCAGCCGCCCTGCTGGCGGGACTGCACGCGATCGAGAACGCGCACGGCCGAGTGCGGGCGGAGCGGTTCGGGCCGCGCACGCTGGATCTCGACCTGATCTGGTACGACGGCCGCGTCTCAGACGACCAGCGGCTGGTGCTGCCGCACCCGCGGGCGCACGAGCGGGAGTTCGTGCTGCGCCCCCTGTGCGACATCGACGGCTCGATCGAGCTGGCCGGCCGGCCAGCTCGCGAGTGGCTGGCGGAGGTGGCCGGCCAGGGCGTCCAGCCGGCCGGCATCGACCTCCCTCCGTAACCTGCGCTTCCATTCCGCTGCCTGGTCGGCGTACACTTCGAGACACATGTCGCACCTTGAGGACCTCGAGGAGTTCGACGCCGAGCTTGAGTTGCGCTTGAAGCGCGAGTACGCGACCGTGTTCGGCATGTTCCGCTACTGCGTGCTGACGGCGGAGGCCACCTACCTGTGCAACCGGCTGGAGATGGAGCCGGCGCACACCGCCGCCTATCCCATGACCAAGATCGCCATGGAGGACGTGTGGGTGTGGGACAAGAACCGTCCCAGCCGGATCATCCCGCGGGCCGAAGTGCACACCACGCAGGATGTGACGGTCGAGGAACTGCGCCCGGAGGGCGAGATCCACACCACGCTGCCGCCCGGCTTCGAGCTGTCCGACGACTGAAGCGATCGTCCGGCTTGCTGCTCGCGATCGATGCCGGCAACTCGCAGACCGGCGCATGCCTGTTTGAGGGCGACAAACTGATCGCGGGCGCCCGTGAACCGACGCTCGCCGATGCCCCCGCCGAGGGGCTGATCGCGGGACTGGCAGCCGGCCGCGACGTCGGCGCGACCGTGGTTTCGACGCCTGGGCCAGCGCTGGATACCGCCTATCGGGAGCTGATCCCGCGCCTTCTCGGCCATCCGCCGCTGGTGTTGGAGGCAGACCCGGTGGGCCCGGACCGGCTGGCCAACTGCGCCGCTGCGCACGCGCTGGTGGGAGGTGCCTGCATCGTCGTCGACCTGGGAACGGCCACGACGGTGGATGCGGTGGACGCGACCGGCAGCTTTCTGGGAGGCGCCATCGCCCCGGGGCTGGAACTGTCGGCCGATGCGCTGGCGCAACGGGCCGCCAGGCTGGGCCGAGTGGCGCTGGAAGCGCCGGCGTCTGCCATCGGGACGGATACCGACAGCGCCATGCGCTCAGGGCTGGTGTTCGGGCATGCGGGGCTGGTGGACGGGCTGGTCGAGCGGTTTCGGGGCCGGCTGGGCTCGGCCGTGCCAGCCATCGCCACCGGCGGCCTGGCCGCGGTCGTCGTCCCGCACTGCGCCAGCGTGTCGCGGATCGAGCCGGCGCTGACGTTGCAGGGGCTGCGGCTGCTGTGGCAGAAGTCCGTCGAGCTACCGGCTCGCTAACCGTTCGGCCGAGCGCCCGTCAGCACCAGCCATGCCAGCCTGATCCGGTCGCGAGCTGTCGCCGGAGCGGGCGGCTGCGGAGCTGGCGGCGGCTCGTTGCGGCACAGTTCACAGCGCGCGTCACCGGCGGGGCCGGGCTCGTAGCGTTCTCCCAGCAGCAGTGTCCGTCCGCAGCTGGCGCAGGCCAACTCGCCGTCCACCTGCAGATACGGTGTCGTCGCACTCATCTGCAACCCCTAGAGTCTGCCCCTCCTCCATTGCATGGTAGCGGCCGTTCTGTGTCGGTTTGGTGACGGATTTGAGGGGGCTTCTAGAGTCCGCCGGGCATGCTCGAGATCCGCCCAGCACAGCCGCAGGATGCCGCCGGCCTGGAGGCGCTGTTCTCGGAACTTGGATACCCCGAGAGCGGCCGTGGCATGGTCGAACGGCTTGCTTCCGCCTCAAACGACCCGGCGCAGGCCGTGCTGGTCGCAGCCGACGGCGGACGGGTGCTGGGCGCCGCGTCGCTGGCCTTCGTGCCGGTGGCCCACGAGCCGCGCCGATGGTGCCGGGTGACCGCGTTGGTGGTGGCCGAAGAGGCCCGCGGGGGAGGGGTGGGTGGACGGCTGATGGATGCCGCCGAGCGGGAGGCTCGCGCCGCCGGCTGCTCGCGCATCGAGGCCACCAGCCGGATGACGCGTGAGCGGGCGCACGCCTTCTACCGACGGCGCGGCTACGTCACCAGCTCCCACCACTTCCTCAAGCGGCTGGACTAGGCGCTCTGGGAGCTGCCGGCGGCCGTGTCCAGCCCCACCCGGTCGCGGAACTCGCCGGTGCTGTTGGACTGGGGGAAGGGGGTGTCCGGCTCGGGCACGCCCAGCGCGGCGCAGATGGACGCCCAGCCGTCGCCCGGCTGCCACTCCACCAACCGGTCGGCGGGAGCCTGTGCTTTCACCTGCGCGTTGTGCCGCTCGTAGGCGGCCATGGCCGCCTCTGCGTCCAGGTAGCGGCGGGTGAACCGGCTGGCGGTGATCGTCTCCCACATCTCGAGGAACTCCGCCGACAGGTCGCCGCGGCCGTCGATGTCGAAGATCGTGCGGCTGGCGCTCTCCCACCACACCCGGGCGCTCTGGCGGGTCGAGAGCAGGATGACGGCGTCCGGGTTGGCGTCGGCCAGCTCGCGCCAGAAGGAGGCCGCCGGCCAGTCGACGGTGGCGGTGTAGCCGTCCATGATCGTCCCCAGCACGCCGGTCTCGCCGGTTGCCGCCCGTCGCCACAGCTCCATCTCCGGCTTTTCCCCCACCTCCAGCATGTGGTAGCAGGGGCCGCCCAGCAGCTGCTCGAGGGCCAGCTTGAGCGACATGGTGCCGGTGCGGCCGAGGCCAGCCCCCACGACTCGCAGACTCGTCGCCTCGCTCACACGCCCAATCTAGCGGTCGGACGCGCTAGGTTGGAGCAGGTATGTCCACGCCGGCTCTCGAGCCTTCTCCTGTTGCCTACGCCCGTAACGGCGACGTGCACATCGCCTACCAGGTGCTGGGTGACGGTCCCATTGACCTGCTGTTCGTGCAGGGCATGCTGACCAACCTGCGGGTGGAGTGGGAGTACCCCGGCTTCCGCCGTCTATGCCGGCGGCTGGCTGGATTCTCGCGGCTGATCCTGTTCGACAAGCGGGGCATGGGCCTGTCCGATCACTCCGCGATCGGCACGTTGGAGGAGCGTATGGACGACGTGACGGCGGTGCTGGACGCGGTCGGCAGCCCCAGGGCGGCGTTGCTCGGCGTGTCGGAGGGCGGGCCGATGTCGATCCTGTTCGCGGCCACCTATCCGCAGCGCACGTCGGCGTTGGTGCTGGCTGGGGCGGAGGTGCGCGAGGAGACGGACGCCGAGTGGCCGTGGGGCGAGGGCACCCGCGAGGAGTTTGACGCTGCCATGGCGACCGTGGCCGAGCGCTGGGGCCGTCTGGACTGGGCGCAGCGGATGGTGGAGGCGATGATGCCGTACGCGGCCGGCGACCCGGTCACCGCCCGCTGGCTGCTGCGGGCCATCACCGAGGCGGCTAGCCCGGGCGCCGGGATCGCCTTCATGCGCATGGCCTTCGATATCGACGTCCGCTCCGTGCTGCCGGCCGTGCGGACTCCGACGTTGATCCTGCACCGGCGAGGCGACCAGGTGTGCCATGTCGAGAACGGGCGCTACCTGGCCGCGCACATCTCCGGCGCCCGCTACGTCGAGCTGGACGGCGACGACCACATGCCGTTCGGCAGCGGCGCGGAACAACTGGCCGACGAGATCGAGGAGTTCTTGACCGGGACGCGGGCGCTGGTCGCCGACGATCGCGTGTTGGCGACGGTGCTCTTCACCGATCTGGTGGGCTCCACCGAGTTGGCCGTCCGACTCGGCGACGCGCGCTGGCGCGAGCTGCTGGAGCGGCATCACGCGCTCGTTCGCGGGGAGCTGGAGCGCCACGGCGGCCGGGAGGTCGACACGGCGGGCGATGGGTTCCTGGCCGCGTTCGATGGGCCGGCTCGAGCGATCCGCTGCGCGAGGGCGGTGGCGGATGGCCTGGCGGAGCTTGGGCTGTCGGTGCGAGCCGGGGTGCACACTGGCGAGTGCGAGCGGATCGGCGACAAGCTGGGCGGGATCGCCGTGCACATCGGGGCGCGAGTCGCGGCTCACGCGGAGGCAGGGGAGGTGCTGGTGTCGAGCACCGTCAAGGATCTGGTGGCCGGATCGGGCATCGCCTTCACCGACCGCGGCGCCTTCACACTGAAGGGCGTCCCAGGTGACTGGCGGCTGTTCGCCGTGGTCAGCTGATCGCAGCCTCGGCGCCGCGGTCGAGGATGGCCTCGACGGTCTCGGCGGCGGAGAGGTGGGTCGTGTCCAGCCACAGGCCGACGCCGGGCATCTGCTGGCGCAAGATCGCGTCCAGGTGGCCCCAGATGTGGCCGACCTGCTTGGTCTGGCGGGCCGCGTCGCGGGCCAGCGCCACCTCCAGCGGCGGCGCCAGCAGCACCAGCCGCAGCGGGCGCGTACGCAGGTCGTGCAGGTAGTCGTCCAGCCGCCGGCGCTCGACCACGGTGTCGTCGATCACCGGCAGGATGCCGGCGCTGGCGAAGCTGTCGGCCAGCAGGCAGACGTTGGTCGTGCGCAGCCGGTACTGACGGGCGGCCTCCTCGGCCGGCTGCTCCTGCGGGTGCAGGCCGCCGGTCACGATCAGGTTCTGGACATCGTCGGCCTCGATGTGCGCCGCCAGCGGGAAGCGTTTCGCCAGCAGGCGTGCGACGGTGGTCTTGCCGGCGCCGGGCACGCCCGAGATCAGGAAGGCCTCCACCCGGGCGCGAGCTACGCCGGGTCGGGATCGGAGGGAAGCCGCGACCACACCTCGGTGTCCTCGCGCACCCCCTGCTTGACGTGCGCCGAGCGAAGCACGCCGTCGCGCACGTAGCCACACCGTTCGGCCACCCGCCTGGACGGCTCGTTGTAGATGCTGATCCGAAGCTCCACCCGCAGCGCACCCCGCTCGAAGGCCCAGTCGGTGAGCTGGCGCAGCGCCGCCTGGGCGACCCCGCGGCCGCGCGCGGCCGGCGCCACCATGTAGCCCAGCTCCATGGTGCGGGCCGCCCTGTTGATGGTGGGGGCCAGCGCCACGCCGACCGGCTCGCCGTCGGCGCAGATCGCGAACACCTCGCGTGTGCCGTCCCGGCGGGCCCGCACATAGGTCGCGTACCAGTCCTCCACGAAGCCGTCGGGCACCGGCACGGGGATCAGGGTGAAGCGAAGCACGTCCTCGTCATCGAGCATCCCCTCGACCATCGGCAGGTGCGACTCGTCCAGCGGGACGAGGTGGACCGTGGTCGTGCTCACAAGCCAGGCACCCTCAGCGATCCTCGCCGGGTTCGGCCGTGGCGCCCAGACCGAGCAGCGGGTCACGTGGCTCTCGCGGCTCACGCACCCCTGCGGCACCCGGGCCCCCGCCTGCCTGCCCACCGCCGAACAGCCAACGCATGCTGAACGCCATCTTGGCGGTCCACGGCACCCAGATCAGCGACGCGACCAGCCACACCGGCAGTCCGAGCACTCGATGGACGGCCACACCGACCAGCACTGCCAGGGCCGCGGCGACTGCACACATGACGCATATCGCGACCAGTGCGGTTCGCTGTGTCGACCGCCGGATATCGGGCGGCCAGCCGCTGATGTCCGCTGGAGGCGTCACCCGCCGCGGTAGATCGAGGTCGGTCCCACGATGGCCTCGATCCTACTTCGAGCCGTCGGCCGGTCGATCACAGCGTGCGCGCGTAGGTGCGGAAGGCCAGCGTGGCCAGTGCCATGCAGACGCCGGCCAGCGCCGCCAGCAGGCCGATCCGGGCGCCCACCGTCGACCACGGGATCGACGATTCGGTCGCGCTGCGGGCCGCCACCGCCGCCCAGTTGACGGGGTTGTAACGGCTGATGTCCTGCATCCAGCCAGGCAGCAGGCTCTTCTCCATGAAGAAGGTGGACAGGAAGGCCAGCGGCCGGCTGATGAACGTGACCATGCCGATCAGCGACTCGCGCTGGCGCACCAGGAGCGAGAACCCGTTGGAGAGCGCCGAGATCGACGCCCCCAGCAGCACAGCCACCAAAATCATCACCGCCACGCCGGGCAGCCCGCCGTGGAATCGCGCGCCGATGGCCAGCGCCAGCAGCACGATCACGGCCGACTGGATCAGCGTGATCGCGGCTGACTGGGCGAGCAGTCCGAGGTTCAGCGCGCCCCGCCAGACCGGCGTCGCAAGCATGTTCTCCATCGTCCCGCGCTCGATGTCGTCGATGAAGCTCATGCCGCTCCAGCCGGCCGACATGAGCGCGGTCAGCACCACCACGCCGGGCGCCAGATAGTCGACGTACGACCCGCCCGAGCCAGATGATCGGCTGGGCCAGGGTGATGACGACGTAGGCCGGCTGCCGCCACAGCGCCCGCAGGTGCCGCAGGGCCAGCCGTCGGGTATGTCTCAAGGCCTCCATCAGGCTCCTTCCGGGGGGGCGCTGGAGATGGAACTGGCCGGCAGCATCGCCCGTATGGAGGGCCTGCGGCCGATCCTGCCGCGCCTGCTGATGCTCGAGGAGGAGCACCGGATCGCCATGGTGACGGCAGAGCGTGACTTCACCGCCCGGCTAGTGGCCGAGCTCGAGGCGGGCACGTTGGGCTGGGATCGCGACCAGCTGCGCAAGATGGCGCAGGAAGGAGTCGCCGACGACGACCTGGCCCGCATCCGGGAGGCGATGGGCGGTCAGTAGCGGCGGGCGCCCGCATACTCGCTGCCGAAGGCGGCCAGCGAGTCGAGGCGGACGGCTGCACCCGTGTGCGGCGCGTCGATGATCTGGCCGGCGCCGGCGTAGATGCCGACGTGGTGGATGGTCCCGACGCCACCCGCGCCGGCGAAGAACACCAGGTCGCCCGGCTGCAGCGCGGAGCGGGCGACCGGCGTGCCGTGCACCGCCTGGCGGTCGGCGTCACGCGACAGGCCGATCCCGAAACGGCGGAAGACGGCCCAGGTGAACCCCGAGCAGTCGTACCCGAACCCCGACGTGCCGCCCCATAGATAGGGCAGCCCCAGGAAGCGGCGCGCGACCGCCACCAGCCGGGCTCCAGTCGGATGCGGGATGGCCGCGACCGACGGGTACTCGGCGATCGCGGAGGTGCGTATCGCCATGCGGCCCCCGGCCGGGGTCGCGACCAGGTCGTAGCTTCCGCTTCGGCCGACCACCGGGAGCCGGGTGGCGAACGAGATCCGCAGCCGCGGCTGGAAGGTGGTGGGGTCGCGAAGCCAGGCCAGGCGCACGACCACCACCGCCACCGGGTCGTTGCGTAGGGCGGCTTCCAGCGACGTGTTGCCGGTCAGCTGGCGGGTCGGCATCCAGCCCGGATACCCGCGCGGATCAAGCGGGGTCGGCTGCCCGTGCACGACCACCTCGCTCCACGAGCCGCTGTGCCCGACCACCGTCACCTGCATGCCGTACAGCGCCTGGGTCTGCACCCGGCCGACCAGCCACAGCCGCTCAGCGGTGCCCATCCGCGACAGCCACAACTGCATGTCCACGGGGTTGGTGGTGGATGGGGTGTCCAGCGCCCGCAGGTGGTCGGGCTGCGCCCACACAGTGGCGACCGACACATTGACATACGCCTTGTAGGAGGCGGCGCCGGCGGCGGACGGCCACGCCAGGGCTGCAAACAGGGGCAGGATCAGCATCCGTCGCACGTACACGCCTCCTCGATGAGACGACTGAATCATCCCGCGGCCGGCGGCCGGCCGCATCAGTGCGGCCGCTGAGCCTGGCCGGCAGGAATTACGGATCTGCGAACGCTCGGGCTAACCGCCGCCGTAGATCGAAATCGGCAGGTCGAGCAGCCGGTCGGCGTCGCTCGCCGGCAGCAGCTCGAGCTCGGCCTCGTGCTGGGCGATCAGCGGGGCGGCCTCGGGCCAGGAGCGAACCAGCGTGGCCTCAGCCGAGGCCACGTCCTCGCAGGCCATCAGCGCTCCCCGGGCCTCCCGGGCGCCGGGCAGTCCGCGCAGGTACCAGCCGTAGAACTTGCGCAGGAAGCCCACCGAGCGATCCCCAAGCTCGCGCTCCACCTCGCGCATGAAGCGAACCAGCTCGGCCACCACCTCGGGCGCGTCGGGCGCCACGGGAGCGCCTCCGGCGATCTCGCGCAGCGCCCACGGCCGGCCCTGGGCGCCGCGGCCGACCATGACGGCGGCAGCCCCGGTCTCGTCCAGCACCCGCTGCGCGCTGGCCCGGTCGGTGATGTCGCCCGAGGCGATCACGGGGATCGACACCAGCTCGACCAGTTCGGCGGTCAGCGAGTGGTCGGCGGTGCCGGTGTACATCTGCTGGGCCGAGCGCGGGTGCAGCGTCAGCGAGCTGGCCCCAACGGCCTCCAGCTTGGGCCCCAGTTCCAGTGCCGCGCGGGAGCCGTTGCGCACGCCCCGGCGCATCTTCACCGACACCGGCAGGTCGACAGCGTCCACCACCGCCCCCACCAGCTGGCAGGCCAGGTCGTGATCCTCCAAGGCGCTCGCGCCGGCGCCGGTCTTGGTCACCTTGCGCACGGGGCAGCCGAAGTTGATGTCAACGATGTCGGCGCCGGCCGCGGCCACCAGCTCCGCCGCCTCGGCCATCCGCTCCGGCTCCGAGCCGAAGATCTGCACCGCCAGCGGGTGCTCGTCGCGGGCGATCCGCAGGTACCCGAGCGTGCGCTCGTTGGCATAAGCAAGGCCGCAGGCCGACACCATCTCCGAGCACACCAGGCCCGCTCCGAAGCGCCGCCCCTGGCGGCGGAAGGCCTGCACCGAGACGCCCGCCATGGGCGCCAGCACGAGCCGTCCCGTGATCTCGACGGGCCCGATGTGCCAGCGTTCGGTGACCTTCTGCATGCCCGCAATCGTAGCCACCGCCTCAAGTTCGGCTGGCGGCCGCCGATACCCGGGCCGCGCCGATTTCGATTCTGGCGCGGACGAGCTATAATCCGGCGTCCCTCGGTGCCAGCCGGCAACAAATCCGCTGCAAATCACGGATTCCGGCGACACCGTTTTCGTTTGTCGCGGCACGGGCAAGACATACCCAAAGAGGACCGGCTGAGGTGGAAAAGGACTACATTCTGACCCCGGACGGCTACGAGCGGCTGAAGGCCCAGATCGAGGATCTGGAGCTCAACAAGCGTCGCGAGGTGGCCGACCGGATCCGCGAGGCGCGGGAGTTCGGTGATATCAGCGAGAACTCCGAGTACGACGACGCCAAGAACGAGCAGGCACTGCTCGAGCACCGCATCGCGCGGCTCAAGGAGCAGCTGCGGTCGGCGCGTGTGATCAACGCCAAGGACATCCCCACCGACGTGGTGTCGGTCGGGTCGCGCGTGCGGGTGAAAGATGTCGACCACGGCGACACCGACACCTACGAGATCGTCGGCTCGGCGGAGGCCGATCCGGCCAATGGGCGGCTGTCCAACGAGTCGCCGGTGGGCCGGGCGCTGCTCGGACGCAAGAAGGGCGAGGTGGTCGAGGTGGCCGCCCCGGCCGGCGCCATCAAGCTCAAGATCATGGACATCAAGGCCGCTTGATCTCCCCGGTGGCTGCCGCCCGCCCTTAAGCTTGGGCGGCTGTGAGCACCGACCCCGAGTCAGAGATCCGCGCCGCGCGCCTCGCCAAGTTGGAGGCGATGCGGGCGGCCGGGGTCGATCCCTATCCGCCGCGGGCCGTCGAGCGCGAGCAGACCGCCGCCGTGCGGGCGACCCACGAGCAGCTCGAGCCCGGCGCTGAGAGTGGCCAGCGGGTGCGTCTGGCGGGACGGATCGCCGCTCGCCGCGACCTCGGCAAGGCCATGTTCCTCGACCTGGTCGACCGCTCCGGCCGGCTGCAGCTGCACGCGGCCGTGGACGTGCTGGGCGACGACGTCTATGCAGGCCTGGCCGACACGGATCTGGGCGATCTGGTGTCGGTGGCCGGGGAGGTGTTCCGCAGCCGGCGCGGCGAGCTGACGGTGCGGGTGGCCGAGTGGCAGCTGCTGGCCAAGTGCCTGCGTCCGCTGCCCGACAAGCACCACGGCCTGGCCGACGTCGACCTCCGGTTGCGCCGCCGCTACCTTGACCTGCTGGCCAACGAGGAGGCCCGCGATCTGGCGGTCAAGCGATCCCAGATCGTGACCGCGATGCGCGCCGAGCTGGACGCCGCCGGCTTCCTGGAGGTCGAGACGCCGGTCCTGCAGCCGCTCTATGGCGGCGGCGCCGCCCGCCCGTTCACCACCTACTACAACGAGTACGAGCGCGACTTCTACCTGCGGATCGCGACCGAGCTGTACCTCAAGCGGCTGATCATCGGGGGTCTCGAGCGGGTGTACGAGATCGGCAAGGACTTCCGCAACGAGGGCGTGTCGTTCAAGCGCAGCCCCGAGTTCACGATGGTCGAGTGGTACGAGGCCTACGGAGACGCCAACACCGGCATGGCGCTGGTCGAGCGGCTGGTTGCGGCCGCGGCCAGCGCGTCGGGATCCCCGCTGGACGTGGCGCCGCCATGGCCGCGGATCCCGCTTCGGCAGGCGATCATCGACGGGGCGGGGATCGACCCCATGGCCGATCACGACCGCGACCGGCTGGTGGCTCACATGCAGGCTGACGGGGTGGACACCGCCGCCGATCACACCTGGGCGCAGGCCGTCGACCACCTGCTCTCCCACTACGTCGAGCCGCACATCACGCAGCCCACCTTCCTCGTTGATTACCCGGTGGAGCTGTCGCCATTCGCCAAGCGCTCGCCGGGCGACCCGGGGCTGACCGAGCGCTTCGAGGCCTTCTGCAACGGCATGGAGTTCGCCAACGGCTTCACCGAGCTGAACGACCCGGCCGACCAGCGGGCCCGCTTCGAGGAGGCTCGGGAGGCCGCCGCCGCCGGCGACGAGGAGGCGCCGCCGATGGACGAGGACTTCCTGCTGGCGCTGGAGTACGGGATGCCGCCCACGGGCGGCGTCGGCGTCGGGATCGACCGGCTGGTGATGATGCTGCACGGCGTGCGCTCGATCCGCGAGGTGATCCTTTTCCCGCCCGTGCGCGAGCGCGACTAGATTCACCCTCGGTCGTGCTCGGCCAGATCGACCCGGCCCCCTGGCACCTGAACTGCTCCATCTCCAGCCGCGCCGGGAGCGCGATTGGTTGGGATCGTGCTCCACCATGCCAACCGGACACGGTGCAGGTCGTGATCGCCCGCGACGACGCGCCGCGCACGGTCGAGCTGCCGGCCGACCTGGCCGCGGCGCTGGTCGCCGAGCCGAGGCTGCGCGAGGCGTTTGTGAACAGGCCGGTGCCAGGCACGTGCCTGGAGGTGGTTCCTTAATGGCGTCGTTGCGAGGCGCAGGATGCGGGCACGCTGGCAAGGATCGAGTGGCGAGCGGAGCGCAGGCGTGGTTTCACCACGTTGAGCACCGCACGCCGCGTGGGACGCAGCCAGCGTGCCCGCAGACCAGCCGCAGCAGACGCTCATTGAGGAACCACCTCCTGGCACCGGCCTCGGTCTCAGTCGTGCTCGGCCAGGAAGGCCTCGGCGATCGGCATCCACACCTCCGGCCGTTCGAGGAAGCAGACATGGGAGGCGTCGGCGATGACCTCCATCCGGCTGCCCGGGATGCGCTCCTGGATCTCCGCCACGTGCACCGGCCGGCACTCGTCGTACTCCCCGCCGGTGAGCAGCGTGGGCACCCGGATCTCTTCCAGCCGCTCCATCACGTCCAAGTCGCGCAGCGTGCCGGTGAGCCGGAACTCGCACGGCCCGGCCATGTAGTAGTAGACGTCCGTGGCCAGCCGGTCGAACGTGCGCTGAAGCGACTCGGGCCAGGGGTCGAGCCGGCACACGTGGCGGCGATAGAAGGGCTGCATGGCCTCCTCGAAGTCCGCCGACAGCAGCATGCCGGCCGCCTCCAGCCGCTCGATCTCGGCCAGCTCGGCCTCCGGCAGCTCGCTCAGCCACGACTGGCAGACCTCCTTCCAGCACTTGCCGCTGGCGGGGCTGCCGGCGGTGATCAGGCTGGCCGGCGCCCGCTGCGGGCGGTCAATCAGGTACTGGAAGGCCAACATCCCGCCCCACGAGCTGCCGAACAGGTGCACACGGTCGAGGCCCAGGCCGACGCGGACGGCGTCCACCTCCTGCACGAACCGGTCGACCGTGAACAGCGAGCGGTCGGTGACCAGGTCGGAGTTCCCGCCCCCCAGCTGGTCGTAGAAGATCACCTGCCGGCGCGCCGCCAGCGCTTCCAGCGGCTCCAGGTAGTCAGAGGGCGAGCCGGGCCCGCCGTGCAGGCACAGAAGCGGCGTCCCGCCCTCGCCGACGGTGCGGTACCAGACCTCGCCTCCGGGGACGGGCAGCCGCCCCTCGCTGCGGGCCGTCAACCCGCGGTCACCCGCACCGCCTCTTCCTCGCCGGCCACGCCGTACAGGTTGCGGGTGGGGTCGTAGCTGACCACGTCCAGCTCGAGCTCCTCGGCGCCGGCCAGGGCGATGGCGGCGGCGGACGCCTCGTCATGGGCCGCCACCGTGTCCACCTGCCCGGTCGAGACGTAGTCGTAGCCGAGCGGCGAGGCCGGGGCGTCGACCGCCCGGAAGTGCTCGACGGTGTAGTCCACGGGCGGCATCTTCGCCGATCCCGATGCGCTTGTCCACCGCCGCCAAGAAGGGCTCAAGAACGACTCCATGAAGGTCGATGGAGGGGCACGAACTGCAATCCCTGACACCCAGGAACGGCCCAGTGCCAGTGCTATAGTGCCGACCGTTCCCACAACCGGAATGTCGTTTTCGTCCCGCTGCGGCGGCCGGGTCGACAGTCCGGCCGGAGGCATTCACGCAAGTCGACTTTCTTCAGGTAGACCGCAACAAGGGGCACGAACATGTTTGAGCGCTTCACAGAGCGTGCCCGCCAGGTCGTCGTGCTCGCGCAGGACGAGGCCCGCACGCTCAAGCACAACTACATCGGCACGGAACACATCCTGCTCGGGTTGCTGCGCGAGGAGGAGGGGCTCGCCGCGCGAGTGCTCGACTCGCTGGACATCACCGTCGAAGAGGTGCGCGCCCAGGTGGCCCGGATCGTGGGCCAGGGCGATGAGGTGACGACCGGCCAGATCCCGTTCACTCCGCGGGCCAAGAAGGTGCTCGAGCTGGCCCTGCGCGAAGCGCTGTCGCTGGGCCACAACTACATCGGCACCGAGCACATCCTGCTCGGGCTGGTGCGCGAGAACGAGGGCGTGGCCGCCCGCATCCTGCTGGACTTCGACGCCGACGCCGAGAAGATCCGCAACGAGATCATCCGCATGCTGTCCGGCCCCGGCCGGCGGCAGGGCGCCGCCACCGGCGGTGCCAGCGAGAAGGGCACCAAGAGCTCCAAGCTGCTCGACCAGTTTGGCCGCAACCTGACCAAGCTGGCCTCGGAGGGCAAGCTCGACCCGGTGGTCGGGCGCCAGAACGAGATCGAGCGGGTCATGCAGATCCTGTCCCGCCGCACCAAGAACAACCCGGTGCTGATCGGCGAGCCGGGCGTCGGCAAGACGGCTGTGGTCGAGGGCCTGGCCCAGCGCATCTCATCCAACCAGGTGCCCGAGCTCCTGAAGGGCAAGCAGATCTACACGCTCGACCTGGCCGCCCTGGTGGCCGGTTCCAAGTACCGCGGCGAGTTCGAGGAGCGGTTGAAGAAGGTGATGAAGGAGATCGCCCAGCGGGGCGACATCATCCTGTTCATCGACGAGCTGCACAACCTGGTCGGCGCGGGCGCGGCCGAGGGCGCGATCGACGCGGCCTCGATCCTCAAGCCGGCGCTGGCCCGCGGCGAGCTGCAGACGATCGGCGCCACCACCCTGGACGAGTACCGCAAGTACCTGGAGCGCGACTCCGCACTGGAGCGGCGGTTCCAGCAGATCAAGGTGGAGGAGCCGTCGATCGACGACACCGTGCTGATCCTGCGCGGGCTG
The DNA here is from genome assembly GCA_963744065.1 of uncultured Actinomycetes bacterium. Lineage (GTDB taxonomy): Bacteria > Actinomycetota > Thermoleophilia > Gaiellales > JAICJC01 > DASUHT01. The sequence goes on from CAVUSN010000002.1 coordinate 133,917, forward strand.
CGCGACCGCTACGAGGCGCACCACCGCGTTGCCATCACCGACGAGGCACTGCAGGCCGCGGCCGAGTTGTCGGATCGCTACATCCAGGAGCGGCAGCTGCCGGACAAGGCCATCGACCTGATCGACGAGGCCGCCTCGCGCATGCGCATCAAGATGATGACGGCGCCGCCGGTGCACAAGGAGCTGGACGACGAGATCGAGACCGTGCGCAAGGAGAAGGAGGCCGCGATCGAGTCGCAGGAGTTCGAGAAGGCCGCGGCCCTGCGCGACACCGAGCGCAAGCTCTCGCACAAGAAGCGCGAGATGGAGGAGAACTGGAAGTCCTCAGGCGAGGCCGACCAGGCGCAGATCGGCGAGGAGGAGGTGGCCGACATCGTCAGCATGTGGACCGGCATCCCGGTGTTCAAGCTGACCGAGGCCGAGTCCCAGAAGCTGATCAAGATGGAGGACGAGCTGCACAAGCGGATGATCGGCCAGCACGTCGCCATCGAGGCCGTGTCCAAGGCCATCCGCCGCGCCCGGGCCGGGATCAAGGATCCCAAGCGGCCCAACGGCTCGTTCATCTTCCTCGGCCCCTCCGGCGTCGGCAAGACGGAGCTGGCCCGCACGCTGGCCGAGTTCCTGTTCGGCGACGAGGACGCCATGATCCAGGTCGACATGTCGGAGTACATGGAGAAGCACGCCGTGTCCCGGCTGGTTGGCTCGCCTCCTGGCTACGTGGGCTACGACGAGGGCGGCCAGCTGACCGAGGCCGTGCGCCGCAAGCCCTATTCGGTGGTGCTGCTGGACGAGATCGAGAAGGCCCACCCGGACGTGTTCAACATCCTCCTGCAGATGCTGGAGGAGGGCCGGCTGACCGACGCCCAGGGCCGCCAGGTGGACTTCAAGAACACGATCGTGATCATGACCTCCAACATCGGGGCGTCCCAGATCAACAAGAACACCTCGATCGGCTTCACCCTCGAGGAGACCGAGACCGGCGTCAGCCACGAGGACATGAAGAACAAGATCATGGGCGAGCTGCGCAAGGTCTTCCGGCCCGAGCTGCTCAACCGGATCGACGAGGTGATCGTGTTCCAGAAGCTGAGCCGCGATGAGATCAAGCTGATCGTGGATCAGCTGATGAAGCGCGTGCGCGAGCAGCTGAAGGTGCACGAGGTGTCGATCGAGCTGACCGACGCGTCCAAGGAGTTCATGGTCGACAAGGGCTACGACCCGACCATGGGCGCCCGCCCGCTGCGCCGCTCGATCCAGCGCTACATCGAGGACCCGCTGGCCGACTTCGTGCTGGGCCAGCACCTGAAGGCGGGCTCGACCGTGCTGGTCGATCACCGCGAGGGCGATGAGGAGATCAGCCTGCAGCTGATCGAGCCGGTGGACGTGCCGGACGCGCCGCCGGAGGATCTGGTGGCGGCCGAAGGCCCGTCGAGCGGCGACGGCCCAGCGGCCGACGACGCCCAGGGCGAGTAAGCACCCCAAGAGCCGGTGCCAGGCACGTGCCTGGCACCGGCCCTGGCGTGGAATGATGCGGCTGTGCAATCCCCCAAACCGGTCGTGGCGGACGTGGCCGAGCACATCCGCGCCCACCTGGACGACCTGTCGCCCAACGACCGCCGGATCGCCCGCCGGCTGATCGATCATCCGGTGGACGCGCCGTTCGAGACCGCCGAATCGCTGGCGGCCAAGGCCGGCGTCTCCAAGGCCGCCGTCGTCCGCTTCGCAACCCGGGTCGGGTTCGCCGGCTTCGGTGAGCTGCACGACGCCCTGGCCGGCGAGGCCAGGGAGCGACTGCGGGCGGCCGTAGCCCCGGCCGGCACGGTCCACGGCTCCCCGCTCGAGCAGTTGGTGCAGCGGGCTCGGGCCGACCTGGACGCGGTGCTGGACACGGTCGATCGCGAGCAGTTCGCGGCCGCCGCTGCGATGCTCTGCCGGGGCAACGGCAAGATCGGCATCTTCGGCCACCGCAAGTCGGCCGCGCTGGCCGAGTACGCCTACTATCTGCTGAATCCGCTCCTGGCCAACGCATGGCCGATCGGCGTCGGCGAGCCGTCCATCGCCGATCAGCTGATCGACCTGGAGCCGGGCGACCGGCTGGTTGCCTTCACCTTCCGCCGCTACGCCAAGGTGACGGCCGAGGTGGTGCGCCTGTTTCACGCCGCCGGCGCGCCGGTGGTGCTGATCACCGACGACCTGATGGCGCCCGCCGCGGCCCAGGCGGACCACGTGCTGGTGTGCCCGGGCGGGTCGGCGGAGGGGTTCGCCAGCGCCGCCTCGGGGTTGGTCGTTCTGGAGGCGCTGGCCGCCGAGATCGCCCTCCGCAAGGGCAAGTCGGGCGGCCGCCGGATGGACGCCGCCGAGCAGATGTGGCGGCAGTTCGGCACGTATTAGGCACGCTTCCGTGACGAAACGGGCCGGTCGCCGACCGGCCCGGCTGCGACACTGAATGGCCCATGGCACGGACGCTCACCGCCTACACCTGCAGCCAGTGCGGCTACGAGAGCCCCAAGTGGCTGGGCCGCTGTGCAGGGTGCGGCGAGTGGAACTCGCTGGTCGAGGAAGTGGTGTCGCGCGCGCCGGCCCGCAACCGGCCGCCGGCCGGCCGCCAGCCTCGGCCGCTGAGCGAGGTGGCGCTGAGCGACTCGGCGCGCATCTCGACCGGCCTGGGAGAGCTCGACCGGGTGCTGGGCGGCGGCCTGGTGCCCGGGTCGCTGGTGCTGGTTGGCGGCGAACCGGGCGTCGGCAAGAGCTCGCTGCTCCTGCAGGCGCTGCACAGGATTGCGGTCGCCGGCGAGCCGGTGCTGCTGGTCTCAGGCGAGGAGTCGCCGGCCCAGGTGCGGCTGCGAGCGCAGCGGCTGGGCGCCGTGGACGGCATCTCCATCCTGGCCGAGACTGAACTGGAGACGGTGTGCGAGGCGATCGTGGCGGCCGCCCCACGGGTGTGCGTGGTCGACTCGGTGCAGACGCTGCACTCGGCCGACCTGTCGTCGGCGCCGGGCAGCGTGGCCCAGGTGCGGGAGGCGGCCGACCGGTTGGCCCGGGTGGCCAAGGGCCATGGCATCGCGATCGTGCTGGTCGGCCACGTGACCAAGGAGGGGACGGTGGCCGGGCCGCGGGTGCTGGAGCACCTGGTGGACGCCGTGCTCCAATTCGAGGGCGACCGCTATCGCTTCCTGCGCGTCCTGCGGGCGGTCAAGAACCGGTTCGGCTCGACCAACGAGATCGGCATCTTCGAGATGACCGACGCCGGCCTGGAGGCCGTCTCCGACCCGTCGGCTGCCTTTGCCGGCGACGCCGAGTCGGGCCCCGGCTCGGTGCTGCTGCCGGCCATCGAGGGCACACGGCCGATCCTGCTCGAGGTGCAGGCGCTGGTGGCGCCGTCCGATCTGGCCATGCCGCGGCGGGCGGCCACCGGCTTCGACCGCAACCGGCTGTCGATGATCGTGGCCGTGCTGGGCCGGCATGCCGGCATCGCGCTGGGCTCAAGCGACGTGTTCGTGAACGTGGCCGGCGGCGTTCGGGTGGACGAGCCGGCGGCCGACCTGGCGGTGGCGCTGGCCATCGTGTCGGCCCAGCGCGGCGCCGCCCTTCCGGCCCGGCTGGCCGGCTTTGGCGAGCTCGGCCTGACCGGCCGCCTGCGCCCGGTGTCGCACACCGCAGCGCGCCTCACCGAGGCCGCCAAGCTGGGCGTGCACGAGGTGGTTGCGCCGCCCGGCACTGCGCCCGCCGGTGGAGTCAATGTGCGGCAGGCTGATACCCTGAGCGCGGCCATCGAGGCTGCGCTTTCAGGATGACCGAGCTACCAGAACTGCGTCAGGACCCCAAGCTGCTCGAGGCGCTGCGCCGGATCGCGCCGGGCACCAGCATGCGCCAGGGCCTGAACGACATCCTGCGCGGCGACCTGGGCGCGCTGATCGTGATCGGCGAGCCAGCCGAGTTGTCGTTTCTGTTTTCGGGCGGGATCCGGCTCGACCAGGCGTTCTCGCCGTACCTGATGTACGAGCTGGCCAAGATGGACGGCGCCATCATCCTCAGCGCCTCGGCCACCCGCATCGTGTACGCCAACGTGCAGCTGATGCCTGACCCCACCATCCCCTCGGCAGAGACCGGCACCCGCCACCGCACGGCCGAGCGCGTGGCCAAGCAGACCGGCGCGCTGGTGATCTCGATCTCACAGCAGCGCGACGTCGTCACCGTGTACGTGGGCGACGTCCGCTACCAGCTGGAGGACATCTCCGACGTGCTGGCCAAGACCAACCAGGCGGTGACCACACTCGACACCTACCGCGCCCGTCTGGAGCAGGTGTGTACGCGGCTGACGGCGCTCGAGTTGCAGGGCGCGGTCATGCTGGACGACGTCCTGGTCGCCCTCCAGCGCGCCGAGATGACCACCCGCATGCGCCGCGAGATCGAGCGCAGCGTGGTCGAGCTGGGCGTCGAGGGGCGATTGATCAAGCTGCAGCTGGAGGAGCTTTCAGAGTGGGTGCCGGGCGACGAGCGGGCGATGATCCGCGACTACCACGTGCCCGAGATGCCCGGCGGCTATCAGGAGGCGTCGGCCAAGCTGCGCGCGCTGGCCGACACCAAGCTGCTGGAGGTCGACAACCTGGCCGAGCTGCTCGGCTACCCGCGTACGGTCAACCCCGTGGACCACGCGGTCTCTCCGCGCGGCTACCGCGTGCTGCACAACATCCCCCGCCTGCCGGAGGCGGTGATCGAGCGCGTGGTCGAGCACTTCGGCACTCTGGAGGCGTTCGTGCGGGCCAGCATGACCGACCTGGAAGAGGTGGAGGGCGTGGGGGCGGTGCGTGCCCGCGAGATCCGCGAGGGCCTGCGCCGGCTGCAGGAGCAGAACCTGGTCGACCGCTACCTCAACCTTTAGAACCCGTTTCAGAATGAGGTTCTGTTGCGGCTGGTTCGCGGCGGTTGGGGGTGCGTCCCACGCTCGCCGCTCGATCCTTCCCCCAACCACCGCGCCCTGCGCCTCACGACGGACCTCGTTCTGAACGGGTTCTTAGAACCCCGATGAGGGGCTCTTGGTCGCCCACCCCTCCTCGCCCAGCACCCAGCTTGCCCGCTCGGGGATGAAGAGCGGCACGTCCAGGCCGTCTGGCGTCGGCTCCACCGCGATCGATTCGTAGCGCACGGTCAGCGGCTGGCCGCCCAGCTCGATCAGACTGCACGCATACGGCGGCTCGATCATGGCCGGCAGCACCAGCTGCAGCAGCCGGCCGTCCGGGACAGCGTCGCGCACGTGCAGGTGGCCGCTGATGGCCACGACCGCGATGCTGTCCTCCTGCACGTGGTCCGCCAGCGAGTCCCGGTTCAGCACATCGCCGGAGTACTTGTAGCCGGCGGCGGTGACCGGCTCACGCCGGGACAGCACTGGGTAATGGCTGAGCAGCACCAGACCATCGGCCAGCCGGGGCAGTTCAGGGACGACGAAGCCGCGGCCGCGGGGTGGCCGGGTGAGGCCGACCCCGGCCAGCGCAACGCCGCTCAGCCGATCTCCGGATGGGCTGGCCACCGCCACCCCGCCGTTGCTCCTGGCGACGGCATCGGCCAGTGCGTCGGGGCTCTGGGCGCAGTCGTGGTTTCCCGGCACGACCAGCGTCGGCAGGCCGGTCTGGCGCAGCAGCCCGAGCACCTCGTCCAGGCTATCGGGGTCGCCTGACTCGGTCAGATCGCCCAGCGCGATGATCGCGTCGGCCTTTCTTTCGCTTAACAACTCCAGCCCCCGCTGCAGCCTGCGACCGGCGCCGGCGAAGTCGAAATCGTTGTGCCAACGCGCGCGAGCATGCGGCATTTGGGCCAAATGTACATCCGTTACCACGCCAAGCCTCACGGTTGCCTGGTCCTGCCTCATCGGCCGCCCGTCTTTACGCAAATTTCATAAAACATATTCCAAAACATGCAGAAATACCCGATTCTTTCGCCCGGAGGGCCGTCGTCTGATAGAATTTTCATTCCCGGGGGCATCAGCGTGTCCGGCAGTGTCCGGCGAGGAGGTCGAGCGACACTTGTATCAAGTCGGTGACAAGGTCGTGTATCCGCATCATGGAGCGGGCACGATCGTGACCAAGGAGGTCCGCGCGGACGGCGACGCCGACCGCGAATACCTCACCATCAAGATTCTGCACAACGACATGACCGTCATGATCCCGTCGGACAGCGCAGACCGGGCCGGTCTTCGCAAGGTGATCGGTGAGGAGACGGTCGACGAGGTGCTCGCCGTGCTGCAGGGAGACGGCACGAAGATGCCGAAGAACTGGAACCGGCGATTCAAGCACAATCGCGACAAGATGAAGACCGGCGACATCTTCGAGCTCGCCGAGGTCGTCCGCAACCTGGCCCAGCGCGACCGGGAGAAGGGGCTCTCGACCGGGGAGAAGCAGATGTTCTCCAAGGCCAAGCGGATCCTCGCCTCCGAGCTGATGTATGCCAAGGGCATGGACGAGGACGAGGCTCGCGAGTTTCTGGAGGAGGTGCTGGACGAGATAGGCGCGGCCCGCAAGGCGCGGGCGTAGCGCCGACGATCGCAGATCGGGTTCGAGCCGGAGGCTGACGCCCAGCCGGCAAGGGCCAACTCGCATCCGCAGAGGAGAGCCGACGATGGTGGTGGCAACCAGGATCGTGCTGTCCCTCTTGGCGGTGCTTGGTGTCATCCAGGCGGGGCTTTATTCCTGGCTCAGGGACCAGTCTCATTCGTCTTCTTACGCCTACGCCGGGTCTGCCATCATCGCCTTCTTGGTCTTCGCCGTCGGCTGGATGGTCGGGGGGTTGATCGGAAAGGCGTTGCAGCGCCTATCCAAGAGGGTCGAGCGCACAGTGCAGTCCCGCAGCGCGGGCGAGTTGACCATGGCCGCGATCGGCCTTCTGGTCGGCCTCTTGGTGTCAGCGCTGCTGTACTTCCCGGTGCACACGCTGCCCTACATCGGCAAGTGGCTGCTCTTGCCGCTGTTCATGATCCTCGGCTACACGTTCGCGGCGGTGGCGGCCAAGAAGCACCGAGGCATCCTGCGCCTGGTCGGCGTGCACGCCGTGGAGCCGGGCGTCGAGGGATCGGGCGCCGAGTTCACCACGCTGGTCGACACCAGCGCGATCATCGATGGGCGGATCGCCGATATCGTTCGCACGGGGTTCCTGGCCGGTGAGCTGGTGGTGCCGGAGTTCGTGTTGAAGGAGCTCCAGCAGGTGGCCGACTCGGCCGACCCGTTGAAGCGAAACCGCGGCCGGCGCGGCCTCGAGGTTGTCCAGGACCTGCGCAGCTCGGTACGGCTGACCACGCCGGACGTCGACTTCCCGGAGGTGCCGGAGGTGGACGGCAAGCTGCTCAAGCTGGCCAAGCAGCGCTCCATGCGCATCCTCACCACCGACTACAACCTGAACCGGGTCGCCCGCATCCAGGATGTGGACATCCTGAACGTCAACGAGCTGGCCAACGCGCTCAAGCCGGCGGTGCTGCCCGGCGAGCGGTTCGAGGTGCGGGTGATTCGGGAGGGCAAGGAAGCCGACCAGGGTGTCGGCTACCTGGACGACGGGACGATGGTGGTGGTGGAGGGCGGCCGCAAGCTGATCGGCGACTCGATCACCGTGCAGGTCACCTCGGTCCTGCAGTCGCCGTCCGGCAAGATGATCTTCAGCCGGCTCGCAGAGCACTAGTGCCCGAGGTCTCGACCTGGGCGATCGTGGTGGCGGCCGGCGAGGGCAGCCGGCTGGGTGCCGACCGGCCGAAGGCCTTCGTCGGCTTCGCAGGCCGGGTGCTGCTGGCGCCTGCCATTGAGCTGATGGAGGACCATCCGGCTGTGGACGGGATGGTGGTTGTGGTGCCGGCCGGCTGGGAGGAGCCGGCGACGCTCTTGGCTGACGAGCTGGCCGCCGGCAAGCTGCGGGTGGCGGTGGCCGGCGGAGCCACCCGCGCCCGCTCGGTGGCCGCCGGTCTGGCCGAGCTGCCGGCCGACGCGGGCGTGGTGCTGGTGCACGACGCCGCCCGCCCGTTGGCCTCGCAGGCGCTGGTCACGCGCGTGCTGGAGGGACTGGCCGGCGGTGCCGACGGCGTCGTCCCGGCCGTGCCGGTTGCCGACACGATCAAGCGGCTGGAGGGCGAGCGGGTGACGGAGACGCTCGACCGGGCGGCCCTGCGCTCGGTGCAGACGCCGCAGGCCTTCCTGGGCGAGAGCCTGCGCCGGGCCTACGTCGAGGCCGCGGATCGGCTCGACTCGGCCACCGACTGCGCGTCGCTGCTGGAGCAGGCAGGCATGCGGGTGGTCGTCGTCGAGGGCGAGCGGTCAAACCTCAAGGTCACCGAGCAGACCGACCTGCGGCTGGCCGAGGCGCTGCGATGAGCGATCGGCTGCGGGTGGGCATCGGCTTCGACGCCCACGCCCTGGCGCCGGGCCGGCCGCTGGTGCTGGCTGGCGTCGAGATCCCATCCGAGGTCGGGCTGGTCGGCCACTCCGACGGAGATCTCGTGTGTCATGCTGCCACCGACGCCCTGCTGGGCGCGGCTGGCGGGGCCGACATCGGCGAGCGTTTCCCCTCCGATGACGAGGCGCTGCGCGGCGCCTCCAGCCTGGAGCTCCTGCGCACGGTGTGGAGTGAGCTTCGCGCCGACGGCTGGCGGCTGGTCAACCTGGATACCGTCGTCATCCTGCAGGCGCCGCGGCTGGCGCCCCACCGTGACGCGATGCGGCGGTCGCTGGCCGGCGCGCTGGGGGTCGCGCCCGAGCGGGTGACGGTGCGCGCCTCGACCACCGACATGCTCGGCTTCACCGGCCGTGGCGAGGGCGCGGCCTGCCAGGCGGCGGCGCTGCTTGACCGGGACAGGGAATGATCGGCGTCGTCTCCTTCGACCTGGACGAGACGCTGTGGGAGTTCATGCCCATGATGGAGGGGGCGCTCGAGGCTACCCTGGTCGACCTGGTGCGGCGCCACCCCGAATGCACCGACATCACCCTGGCCGAGCTGCACCGTGTGCGGGCCGAGGTGGCGGACGAGCGGGAGGGCACCTACGAGGAGCTGCGGATGGAGTCTTTCCGGCGCGTGCTGGCCGCCCGCGGCGTGCACGACGCCGACCTGCCGCGGTGGATGGTGGACACCTGGATGGCCGCCCGCCTGGAGACTGTCCGGCTGCACGACGACGTGGAGCCGGCGCTGGACGAGCTGGAGCGGCGCGGCTACCGGCTGGGCGCGATCACAAACGGCAACTTCCCGCTGGCCGAGCACGGCCTGGCCGAGCGGATGGCCTTCATCGTGCACGCCGAGCGGACCGGCAGCCTGAAGCCGGCGCCGGAGCCGTTCGAGCTGGCGCTGCAGCTGTCCGGAGGCGATCCCGGGCGGTGGGTGCACGTGGGCGACAGCATCGAGTCCGATGTGCTGGGCGCCCAGGCCTTCGGCCTGCGGGCGGTGTGGATCAACCGGCGCGGCGCCGAGCTGCCCGAGGGGGTCAGGCCGGACGCCGAGCTGTCGTCGCTGGCGGGCCTGACGGAGGTGGTGGAGCGGCTGCTTGCGGCAGTCTGACGGCGTCGCCGGCCAGCTCGACCAGGCCGTCCTTGACCAGCGAGGCCAGCGCCTCGGCGTCCACCGCCCCGTGCTCGATCGGGCCGTCGTCCACCAGTTGGCGCAGCAGCCGGCTGCGCCGCTGCCGAAACGAGCCCTCGAACGCCGACTGCCGGCGCAGCGGCGCGAAGCTGCGGCCGCGGCTGGGGCAGCCGCCGGCCAGCGGGCAGATGCCGCAGCGCGGCCGGCGGGCGATGCACACCTGGCTGCCCAGATCGAACAGGGCCTGGTTCCAGTCGTAGGCGCGGCCCGGCGGGGGCGGCGTGTCGGGATCGCCGAAGGCGCGTTCCAGCACCCGCCGGGCATTGGTGTCGGGCGCCGCCACCTGGGCGCCGAACGCGAAGCAGGCGATGGCGGCGGCGGTGTACGGCCCGACGCCGGGCAGTTCCCGCAGCTCGTCCGGCGAGCGTGGGAAACCGCCCCGCTCGACCACCGCCACCGCCGCCCGGTACAGGTTCACCGCCCGCCGGTTGTAGCCCAGCCCAGACCACTCGGCGATGACCTCCGCCGGCGCAGCGGCGGCCAGCGCCTCGACCGTCGGCCAGCGCGCCATCCAGCGCGTGAAGCGCGGTTCCACCCTGGGCACCTGCGTCTGCTGCAGCATGACCTCTGAGACGAGGATGGCGTAGGGGTCGTGGGTGCGCCGCCAGGGCAGGTCGCGCTTGTGCTGGGTGTACCAGGCCAGGAGCAGCTCTTCCACCCGCCGCACGCTACCCGACCCCACGGCGGAAGGCCCGCGTGCTGCGGGCCTTCCTCGGGGTGGGCTGGAGGGTCAGCGGACCGGCATGTAGACGGTCATCCGGTCGGGCTGGCGCTGGCACACGCTCCCGCTTGCCAGGTGCGTGCCGCGGAACCCCTTGACCGTGCAGATCAGAACCGGGGCGGCGTTGACCGTTCCGGTCTCGCCCCTGTCGCCCTTGGGGCCGGCCGCGCCGTTGCAGACGGTGAACACCGCGCCGCTGCGCAGTCCGAAGGTGTACCCGCCGGTCGGGCAGGCAAGCGATCCGGCTGGAAGCGTGGCCGTCTTGGCCGGGTCGATGATCCCGCCGGCGAGCTTCGCCTGGGCGGCGGCCTTGGCCTCCAGCGCGGTCAACCGGTGCGCCTGGCGAGTGTCGCGTGCGCGGTCGGCGCGCACGTAGGTCCGCAGCGCTGTCACCGCTTTGGTCAGGTGCGCGTTCGTCCACGCCGTTGTGGCGGCGCCCGCCGGCGTGACGAGCATGACGGCCGTGGTCAGAATGGCCGCGGCCAGCACGAACTTGCGCGTGGCGTTCATGTGGCCTCCTCGCGATGCGTGGCTGGCATCTTCAGGCTTCGGGCACCATCCCGAAGCGACGAGGCGCTGACGGCGAGACTCGGGGGGTCGTGCGTCTCGTTTCGCCCGTCCGGAGGATCCTCTGAACCATCTCCAGCGTACGGGCCTCGCGCACCTGCACCTATCCCTCGAACGGGGGAACACGCATCTTGGCGGCGCGTCGGCGGCCGTCCGAAAATTTGTTTGCTAACACCCTTGTACTTTTCCGCGAGACGCGCTATGTTAGGTACCGTGAGCAAATACCTCTCAGCCTACTGGACACCCGAATCCCATCCTCTGCACGGGTCGGCCGCGCGCTGCGGCAACCCGATGCAGTTGGATAGGAAGGATCTGCGCGTCCTCAGCTAGACCACTCTCCATAATGGTTCTGGCCGAGGGCGACCCAGGGATTACGGGGTCGCTCTTCGTCGTTAAGGACTCCGGCCTATGCAACAAACGAAATCTGAACGTCACCCCTGTTTCATCATTGAATCGTTTCATAACGATGCGCGTCAGCATGCCGTCGTTACGTCACGTATCACATCCATGCCCTCCAGGTTGGGGCGGGGAGGTTCGAATCCTCTCCGGGGCACTCCGGGAACCCAGGCGCTGCTTGGGAGGTGGACGCCGAACCGAGTGGGAGGAGAAACCCCCACCGGGACGGATGGCCGACGGCTGGAAGGTAACTGGAGCTGTGGAACGCACGAACGCACCACGTGTGCGTGCGCGATTACCTTCGGGGATCCGCTAACCGGCAGGCGACCTCGCTCTGAACGAGGCAATGAGGGTTCGACTCCTTCTCCCCGATCCATCTCCATCGACTGATAGCTGACACGGCGCAAGCGCCCGGTTGAAGCCCGGGAGACGGAGGTTCGACTCCTCCTCAGTCGGCTCTCATGGGGTTGCGCTGCGGGTCAGCCGGCGACCTTTGCACGGTCGTCCGCGAGGGTTCGACTCCCTCCAGCTCCACCTTCTTGCCGACGTAGCCCAACCCGGGAGAGGCACCAGGCTCAGACCCTGGCCAGTGTCAGTTCGAATCTGACCGTCGGTACCATCGCCTCCGTAGCTCAGCGAACAGAGCACCTGGCTTCGACCCAGGGTGTCGGGAGTTTGAATCTCTCCGGGGGCTCCACGGGATGTTGGGGAGTCTGGCCACCCCGCCTGCTTTGGGAGCAGGAGCACGCAGGTTCGAATCCTGCCGTCCCGACTCGACACCCCGGCGAGCAGGGCATGGTGCCCGGTAGCCCCCATACGGCTGCGTCGAGCTGGTTCGATTCCGGCGCTCGCTACTGACGGCGGTCTAATCGCCGGCAAGCCGTGGCCGTAGCTCAACGGAAGAGCTGCTGGGTGTGGACCAGCCGATGTCGGTTCAACTCCGACCGGTCACTTCGCAGGGACGTGGTGTAACGCAGAGCATGGCTGGCTCCAACCCAGCCGGTCCGGGTTCGAATCCTGGCGTCCCTGCCAACACTCAACCGCGCTTGCACGTTGTCGACCACGGCCGAGTAGCTCACCGGGTAGAGCGCCTGTTTCACACGCAGGAAGACCTGGTTCGATTCCAGGCTTGGCCATAGCGCGGGATGAAAGCTCAGTCCGGCAGAGCAGGCGGCTCTTAACCGCAAGGCTCCGGGTTCGATCCCCGGGCATCCCATCAGTGGAAGAACAAGCCGATGGCCGGCGACGGCAGCGGTCTCGAAAACCGCCGAGCGCACCCGCGCCTTGGGAGTTCGATCCTCTCTTCTTCCGCTCCATCACGCCCCGTTCGTCCAATGGCCAGGACACCTCGTTGTCTGCGAGGAGACGACGGTTCGAGTTCCGTCACGGGGCGCTCGATCGCGGAGGCGATCGACGGGCCGCGGGCACCGCATACGCCCGCACATGATCCGAGGTAGCTCAGGCGGAAGAGCGGCTGGCTGTTAACCAGCGTCGGCGCGGGTTCGAATCCTGCCCTCGGAGCTCCCGGGAACGTGGGCGTCGGCCGCCCGCTCGTCTGATACGCGAGTCCCCGCCTGGTTCGACTCCAGGGTTCCCGATCGCGGCTCCATCGGCTAACGGCAGGCCGCCGCGCCCTCAACGCGGAAACCGGAGTTCAACTCTCCGTGGAGCCCTCCCTCGCGGGCCGACGTGCGCTGGTTACCTGGTCACCAGGAGGTTCGAACCCTCCCGCCAAGCCCCGGGCTTGGTCGTCCAGCACACACCCCATGACCGCGAGGCTCAGATGTGACGCGGGCCGAAGCGATCCGGTTATCGACTGTGAATCGACTAGTTCCGGGCTGCACCCACACGACCGCGCCACTCACCACCCAACGAGACCTCGAAAGGAGGTTCCGATGTCCTATCTCACCCGCATCACCCGCCGACCGGTCGGCCAGCGCGAGCAGCTCCGGCCCGACCAGGTCGCCAACTCCGAAGGCGGCTACGTCTTCGAGGTCGATCCCTGGATGCGGCTTCGGCGCTTCCTGATCCTGGGCTCGGAGGGCGGCTCGTTCTACGCTGGCGAGCGCACCCTGACCCTGCAGAACACGCAGGTGCTGGACGAGTGCATCGCACTCGACGGCGCTCGCGTGGTGGCCCAGATCGTCGCGGTCTCGCAGGCCGGCCGGGCGGCCAAGAACGATCCAGCCGTGTTTGCGCTGGCTCGTTGCGCTGCGGCGGACGATCTGGCCACCCGCCGGGCGGCTCTGGATGCGCTGCCCGACGTGTGCCGCACCTCGACGCACCTGTTCCAGTTCCTGGCCTTCGCCCGCGCATGGCGGGGCTGGGGCCGCTCGCTGCGGCGGGCGGTGGGTGCGTGGTACGCCGGCCGTCCGGCGGACGGTCTGGCCTACCAGGCCGTCAAGTACCGAAACCGCGAGGGCATGACCCACCGCGACGCGCTGCGCCTGGCACACCCGGGCGCGGCCGTGTCGGCCGGCAACCCAACGCTGGACGTCTCGCCCGAGCGGGCTCGCCTGTTCGAGTGGATCGTCCGCGGCGGCGAGCCGGAGGGCCTGCCGCGGATCGTGGACGGCTACCTGCGGGCCCAGGTGGCGGCCACGCCCGCGGAGGCGGCGGCGCTCGTGCGCGAGTACGACCTGCCGCGCGAGGCCCTGCTCTCGCAGCACCTCACCCACGCAGACGTGTGGGCGGCGCTGCTGGAGCGGATGCCGATGACGGCGATGATCCGCAACCTCGCAACCATGACCCGGGTGGGCCTGATCACGCCGGGCTCGGAGGCGAGCGCGCTGATCATCGAGCGCCTGGCCGACGGCGAGCGGCTGCGCCGGGCGCGGATCCACCCGCTCTCGGTGCTGATCGCCGCTGCGCACGTACGCCGCTGGCCACGGCCTGCGGGGCCGCAGCTCGTGGGAGCCGGTGGCGGGCATCGTCGACGCGCTCGACGGCGCCTTCTACCGGGCGTTCGGCAACGTCACGCCAAGCGGCACACGACTGCTGCTGGCGCTCGACGTGTCGGGCTCGATGGTCAGCCCCATCGCCGGTGTGCCGAACCTCTCGGCCCGAGAGGCGTCGGCGGCGATGGCGCTGGTCACGCTGGCGGCGGAGCCGAACACCGAGGTGGTCGGCTTCCACGCCTCGCCTGGCGGCTGGACGGCCCGCGCAAGCGGCCGTTTCGGCCGTCCCGACGGCCTGACGCCGCTCCCACTGTCGCCGCGACAGCGGCTCGACGATGCGGTGGCACGCGTCAGCGGGCTGCCGTTCGGCGGCACCGACTGCGCACTTCCCATGCTCTATGCACTGGCGAAGGGCCGGTCGGTGGACACGTTTGTGATCTACACCGACTCGGAGACATGGGCCGGTGGCATCCACCCGGCCGAGGCGCTTCGACGCTACCGCGCGAAGTCCGGCATCGCCGCTCGGCTGATCGTGGTTGGCATGGTCGCAAACCGCTTCAGCATCGCCGACCCCAATGACGCGGGCATGCTCGATGTCGTTGGTTTCGACACCTCGACGCCCGAGGTGATCGGCGGCTTCTGCCGCGGCGAGCTGTAGGCAAACGACGAAGGGCCGGTAGCCAGGCACGTGCCTGGCACCGGCCTCCGGTTGCCTCTGAGGTGTTGCCGGAAGCATGCGGGTTTCGTACTCCCGCGGACGCGGTTCGATTCCGCGCAGAGGCTCTCGTCCGGGACGCAGCCGGCCATCGCTCCCGTACACCCGGCATGCGACCGCTCTCCTGGATGCTCGCCGCCTCGGCCCTGGTGCTGGCCGGGTGCTCGGGCTCGTCGTCGAGCAGCTCAAGGTCGACCGCAACGACCCCGTCTATCTCAACAGTTACGACCGCGCCCAGCCAGGTTCAGTCCCAGCCGCCCCGGCCGCCGCTGCGGGCCAAGGCTCTGGTCACGGCGGAGCAGCAGGACGAGCTGGTGGAGCTGGCGCTGCCGTCCGGGATGCCCGTGCGCCGCGTGCGCCTGCCCGCCAGCTCGACCACGGTCGCCGCCGGCCCCAGCGGGCCGGTGATCGCCGTCAGCCCCAGCGGCGGCCTGGTCACCCTGCTCAGCTTTCCCACCCTGCACCGGATCGCCGTCCTTCGGGACTTCAGTTCGCCGCAGATCGCAGCCGTCACGCCCGACGGCGAGTGGGCGCTGGTGAGCGACGGCGTCGGCACCCTGAGCACGATCGAGCTGGCCACACACCGCGTCGTCGACCGCATCCAGGTCGGCGCCGGCGCCCACCACATGGCCATCAGCCCGGACCAGCATCAGGTGTGGGTGGCGCTGGGCGAGACGGCGCACACAGTGGTCGTGGTGGACTGCTCCGACCCTCGGCACCTGCGCGTGATCCGTCGCCTGCACCCGGCCGCGGCCGTCCACGACCTGGCCTTCGGCCCGGACGGGCACACGGTCTGGGCCAGCTCCGCCACGGCGCCCTTCGTGTCGGTGTTCGACGCTGCCAGCGGCCGCCTGCTGGCCAGGGTTCACGCCGGGGCGGCGCCCCAGCATGTCGCCTTCATCGGCTTGCGGGCCTACATCGCCAGCGGCTACGGCTCGTCCATCGAGATGGTGGATGGCGGCTCCCGCCGGGTGATCGCCCGCGCCCCGCTACCCTACGGCTCGTTCAACCTGGCCGGCTGGGGTGCAGACGTGGTCACCACGTCGCTGCTGGACGGGAGAGTCACGGTGCTGCGCGCTTCCGATCTGCGCCGGATCACGATCGAGCTTGTTGCAAATGAGGCTCGCTCGGTCGCGATTGCGGCCGTTCGGTGACGACGACCGTTCGGGATTGACTCTCTCACAGTTCGTGGGGTAACCTCCGCCGACTTAGGTCACCCTAACTCCATGCCCCGGCTTTCCCGATTACTCCCCCTCGTGCTGATCTTGGCCGTCGTTCTGGCCGCCGTCCTGGCGTCGCAGGCGATGGCCGGCTCCAGCCTGCAGGCGCCGGTGGGAAGCTCCGCATTTGGCGCCGCGGCGGCGTCGCACATCCGCCTGCCGTCGGCCTGCGGAAGCCGCCGGCGGCGACCGGCGGACATCCGCCACATCATCTACATCGTGTTCGAAAACAAGTCGCCCACGGAAGTGTACGGCCACGCTCAGTATCTGACCGCGCTGGCCAAGCGCTGCGCGATGGCCACCAACGTCCACGCCGAGGGCCATCCCAGCTTGCCCAATTATCTGGCCATGACCTCGGGCAGCACCCATGGCCTTACGAAGGACTGTGACCCGCAGCAGTGCTCCCAGTCGGGCAACAGCATCTTCAGCCAACTGACCGCCCGGCACAAGCTGTGGCAGGCCTTCCTGCAGTCGATGCCGAGCCGCTGCGGCCTGAACGCGACCACCCTGTACGCGCCCCGCCACAACCCGGCCGTCTATTACACCCACCTGCGCCAGTCCGGGGCCTGCCAGGCTCACGACCAACCGCTCGGAAGTCCCGCCCAGGGCAACTTCCACAAGGCGCTTTCGCACACGCTGGGAGCGTTCGTGTTCGTCGCGCCCAACATCTGCGACGACATGCACAGCTGCCCGGTGGCGGCCGGCGACAACTGGCTGGCCACCTGGATGCCGGTCATCCGCTCAAGCCGCGTCTACCGGGCCGGGCACACCGCGGTGGTCATCACCTTCGACGAGGGCGGCGCCAACAACAACCAGGTCGCCACCGTGGTCGTCAGCCCCTACATCCGCGCCGGCACTCGCATCACCAAGCTTTTCACCCACTACTCGCTGCTGCACGCCTGCGAGTTTGCGCTGGGCATCCACACCTACCTTGGCGCGGCCAACGGCGCCAAGGGGTTCGGCACCGCCTTCAAGCTCCGCTAGGAGCGGCCGCACCGGGGCGCCGCGGTAGCCTTATGCGGCCGTGAGCGTCAAGGTCCGATTCGCCCCCAGTCCCACCGGGTCGCTGCACCTGGGCAGCGCGTTGACCGCGCTCATCAATTACCTGTTCGCGCGCTCGCAGGGCGGGGCCATGCTGCTTCGGATCGACGACACCGACCCCGCCCGCACGCAGACTGGGCTCGAGGACGCCATCCTGCGCGACCTGGCCTGGCTGGGGCTGGACTGGGACGAGGGGCCGGTGCGCCAGTCCGAGCGGGCCGAGCGGCACCGCGAAGCCGCAGCCCGGGCGGCCGGCGCCGTGCTGCGCGAGGGCGCCCTGTATCTGTCGCCGCCGGGCCTGCCGGCGTTCGTGATCGTGCGTTCCGACGGCCGCCCCACCTATCACTGGGCAAGCGTGGTGGACGACCTCGACTTCGGCATCACCCACATCATCCGCGGCTCCGACCACCTGCCCAACCGGCCGCTGCACGAGGCCGGGTTCCGGGCGCTGGGCGCCGAGCCGCCCGAGTTCATCCATCACGCGGTGGTGTTGGGTGAGCACGGCAAGCTGTCCAAGCGCGAGGCGGCGGCGTCGATCGCCGACCTTCGGCGGGCCGGGTATCCGCCCGAGGCGGTGGTGAACCAGCTCGGCCTGGCGGCCAGTTCGGGCCCCGGCGAGGTGCTGACGCTGCCCGAGCTGATCGCCAGGTTCGACCCCGAGCGGATAGCCCGCGGCGAGCTGCGGCTGGAGGGGACGCGGCTGGACTCGCTGGCGACGGCTCACCTGTCCCGGCTGTCGGAGGCGGAGCTGGCCGAGCAGGTGCTGGCGTTCGCGCCCGCAGGCACGGATCCGGCCCAGGTGCGGGCGCTGGTACCGGCCCTGCGCGGCGTGCACACCCTTTCCGAGGCTGGCGACCTGGTGGCCAGCGTCGTGCGCACCCCCGACCGCCGGCCGTTGCCCGAGCTGGCAGAGCTTCGGCGTGACTGGCCCGAGCAGCTGAGCGAGCAGCAGGCGCACGAGTTGGTGGACGAGCTGCGCCGTCGCAACATCCCGCTGCGCCAGGCCCGGGTCACGCTGACCGGCCGCGAGCGGGGGCCGGAGCTGTGGGCGGTGCTGGCGGCCATCCCCCGCGACGAGGTGATCAGGAGAGCGGCATGAGGCTGCGCGACGCGCTGTCCGGTGAGCTGCGCGAGCTGGAGCCCGGGCCCGACGGGGTGATCGGGATGTACGTGTGCGGCCCGACGGTGTACGGGCGTATCCACATCGGAAACGCCCGTCCGTACGTCGTCTCCGTGCTGATGCGCGACTACCTGCGCTGGCGCGGCGAGCCGGTGCGGCTGGTCGAGAACATCACCGACATCAACGACAAGATCTATGTCGCCGCCACCAAGCTCGGCGTGCCCTCCGATCAGCTGGCCCGGGAGATGACCCGGCACTACATCGTCGACACCGACCGCTTCGGCCTCGACCGGCCGGACGTCGAGCCGCGGGCCACCGACAGCATCCCCGAGATCGTCGCCCTGATCGGCGAACTGGTGGATTCGGGGCACGCCTACGAGGCCGGGGGGGACGTGTACTTCGCGGTGCGCAGCCATCCCGCCTACGGCGAGCTGTCGGGCCAGCGGCCGGACGACCTGGAGGCGGGCGCCCGGGTGGAGCCTGGCGAGCACAAGCGCGACCCGGTGGATTTCGCCCTGTGGAAGGCAACCAAGCCCGACGAGGACACCTGGTGGGACTCACCCTGGGGGCGCGGCCGGCCGGGCTGGCACATCGAATGCTCCGCCATGGCCGAGAAGTTCCTGGGCCGCGAGTTCGCGATGCATGGGGGCGGCCGCGACCTGATCTTCCCGCACCACGAAAACGAGGTCGCGCAGTCGCGCTCAGCCGGCCGGCCGTTCGCCCAGGTGTGGGCGCACAACGGCATGCTGCGGCTGGCCGGGGAGAAGATGTCCAAGTCGGAGGGCAACATCGACCCGCTGCATGCGGCGCTCGACCGGTGGGGCGCCGAGACGCTGATCATGTTCATGCTGCGCGCGCACTACGCCAGCCCCGTTGATTACACCGACGACGTGCTGGAGCAGGCGCGGGCTGCCTGCGAGACGCTTCGAAACCGGCTGCGCGAGGCTCCGGACGGCCAACCCGATCCGGATTCCCATTTGCTCGCGCGTGCGCGCGAGGCGCTGGACGACGACTTTTCGACTCCGCAGGCGCTGGCCGCGCTGTTCGACGCGCCGGCCGCCGAGGCGCCGGCAGCGCGCGAGCTGCTGGGCGTGCTGGGGCTGGGCGGCCTGGCGGCCGATCCCGATCCGCCGGCCGAGGTGGCCGAGCTGGCCAGCCGCCGGCAGGCCGCCCGCGCGGCCGGCGACTACGCCGAGTCGGACCGCTTGCGCGACCAGATCGGCGCGGCCGGCTGGGAGGTGCGCGACGCCCCCGACGGCTTCCGGCTGTACCCCCGTGGCTGAGGTCGTGTACGGCCGCCAGCCCGTGCGCGAAGCGCTGCGCGGGCGCCGCGAGGTACTGGCCGTGTGGTGCTCGGCGGCATCCCGCCGAAGCCTCGACTGGCTGCCAGAGACTGCCCGCGTGGACGCGCCCGGGCGGCTGGACGAGCTGGCCGGAAGCGACGATCATCAGGGCGTGGTGGCCGAGGTCGCCCCCTTCCCGTATGCCGATCCCGACCAACTGCTGGGCGGCGACCGGCCGCTGGTGGTGGCGCTGGACGAGGTCACCGACCCGCACAACCTGGGCGCGGTTGCGCGGGTCGCCGAGTGCGCCGGTGCGGACGGCCTGGTGATCACGCTGCGCCGGTCGGCGGCCATCACCGCGGCCGTGTGCCGAGCTTCGGCCGGGGCGGTCGAGCATCTGCCGATCGCCCGTGTCGGCAACCTGGCGGATCTGCTGATCGGCGCCCGCCGGCCTGGTCTTTGGAGCTACGCGGCCGCCGGCGACGCCGAACGCCGCTACGACCAGCACGACTACCGCGACGGCACCGTGTTCGTCCTGGGCGCCGAGGGCCGCGGGCTGCGGCCGCGGGTGCGCTCGGCCTGCGACGAGGGGGCGGCCATCCCGCTGCGCGGACGGATCGAGTCGCTGAACGTTTCCACCGCCGCGGCGGTGCTGCTGTATGAGGCGCGGCGGCAGCGCGATGGCTGATCCGATCTTCATCATCGACGGCGACAACGTCGCCCATGCCCGCGGCCCCGGCACCGACTATGCCCGCTCGCGCGACTCGCTGGTGACCGATGTGGCGGGCTGGGCGTCGCGCAACGGGGTGCAGGCGGTGGTGGTTCTGGACGGGCACGGCGGCGATCGCACGGATCGGCGCCTGCCAGGTGCGCTACTCGCGCCGGGAGTCCGCCGACACCGTGGTCGAGCGGCTGGCCTACCGGGAGGCGGGTGGCCGCGAGGTGGTGGTCGTGTCGTCGGACACCGTCGTCCGGCATGTCGCCCAGCGCGGCGGCGTGCAGGCCATGAGCGCCCGCGAGTTCCTGGATCGGGTGGCGGCCTCGGCGCCCGCCGGCCCCACCGAGCGAAGCCCCGAGCGGCGCGTCCGCTACCAGGTTGGCGAGTCTGTCGACCCGGCCGTGCGCGAGGCGCTCGAGCGGATCCGCCGCGGCGAGTAACGCCAGCCTCGAGCGGTTTCCATCGAGGTTGTTCCAGAATGACGTCTACTCCGGCTGGTCTGCGCCTCGCAACGACCTCATTCTGGAGCAACCTCTTGACACAGCCAGGCGGCTGGGTATAGTACCTACCCTCAACCTCAAGCTTTACTTGATGGTGACGGTCAAGCAGGTTGAGGCTACCCCCCACGACCACGAGCCCCCGCTCATGACCCGGAGGTACCCCACGGTGGCCAACGCACACGCACAGACTGCCCAGCAGGGGCAGGGCCAGAGGGCGTACCGCGAACCGGGCGAGCTGGCGCTGATCGTGGCCGCCCGAAACGGCGACGACTGGGCGATGGACACCATCCTGCGCCGCTATCAGGGCTTCGTCCGGCTCAAGGCCAGTTCGTACTTCCTGGCCGGCGGCGACTCCAACGATCTGATCCAGGAGGGGCTGGTCGGTCTGTACAAGGCGGTGCGTGACTTCCGGCCCGACAAGGACACGTCCTTCCGCTCGTTCGCCGAGTTGTGCATCACCCGCCAGATCATCACCGCCATCAAGACGGCCACCCGTTTCAAGCATGCCCCGCTGAACACCTACGTCTCGTTCAGCCACACGCCGGCCGGCCAGGAGTCCGACGCCGACTGCACGCTGGGCGACGCGCTGCCCGGGCCCGCCGTCGAGGACCCGGCATCCTGCGTGATCTCCACCGAGGAGTTGCAGAGCCTGCTCGACTGCCTGGGCTCGACCCTCTCGCCGCTCGAGTCGCAGGTGCTCACCTGCTACCTCGAGGGCCGCAGCTACGAGGAGATCGGCGGCGCGCTGGACTGCGACCCCAAGACCGTGGACAACGCCCTGCAGCGGGTGAAGCGCAAGGTGCTGGCGCACCTCAACTCGCGCCGTCTGATGTCCTAGGTTCTCAGAACGGGCGCAACGGGCCGAAACAGCGGGCTGCGTCGATGTTCGGACCGCGGCGGCCCGGAATCAGCCCGCCGGCGCCCACCAGGACACCCAGCGCGGCTGCCAATATGGCAACCCGTCATTGCACTGAGGGCATGATCAGGCGCACGGTAAGCTGCGGCCAGGTCGGCCGGGATAGCTCAGCTGGTAGAGCATCCGCCTTGTAAGCGGAAGGTCAGGGGTTCGAGCCCCCTTCCCGGCTTTTCAGCTCAACCACGCTGATCGCTCCGTCGTCTCCCGCGGCTAATGCAGGCGCGGGAGGCTCCACCAGTGACGCCGCTTGCGCCCGGCGGCCGCCGGTAGTGTCGGCTTGCGGGTCGAGGCGACCTTCCCTTCCGGATCCTTCATCGCTGGGTAGGTGGCTGGCATGATCTCTCTCACCTCCTTCCCGGTCTCGCTGTTCACCTGCGGTGTAGCCGGATATGCATCGGGCCGCATCCGTGGAAGCACCGACTTCCCGTGTATTCACTACGCGGTTTGGCCGACTCGCGGCGTCAGCCCGACCCCGGTCGCACCGACTCCTGCCCCATGCCGCGGACGCCCGGCGAGCGCCTGCCGCGTGCTTTGTTGCGGCTCGCGGCCGCGCTAAAATCCCCTGGAAACGGAGGGGTAGCAGCGCCCTCTATCCCCCTCCAGGCGCTGCTACCCACTTCCGTTGTACGTCGTCGCCTGAGCTAACGCCAGACTGCAGTCTTCCTAGTGGTTATGGTGGAAGACGTCGCGCGACGCACAAGCCGGTGCCGCCGGCTCACCGCTCGGGCGTCTCGGCGGCCACCGGATCGCTGGCCGGGAAGGTTGACTCCAGCGCATCGTCCAGGTTTCGCTCGTCCTGGTCGGCCGGGTTTGCGGAGGGCGCCGGCGGGTTCTGGGGCGTCTGGGCGGGGTCAGTGGACATGCCGCCACTCATGCTACGCCGCGCTGCCTCATTCGGGTGCGTGCGTACTCGTTCGGGGTATCGCCCGCCGCCATCGGCCCGCGTACGTTGAGATCGACCCCCGCGAGTTCTCCCCCCGACCCCCGGAGCACCATGGAGGACCCTTACAGCAAGCTGCTGGTCGAAGTGCTGGTGGCTGAATCCGTTGGCAGCCCCGAGCCGGATGGCTCGGTCGGCTCGATCGTGCGCACGCTCCTGCACTGCCCGGTGACCGACGCCGAGCGGGCCGGTGAGCGGCTGCTGGTGTTCGGCTGGGAGCGCGCGCCGCGGGTGCGCGGCGTGTGCTGGACCTACCGCGTGGTGGGCGAGGACAGCGGCCGCGAGTACCTGCGCTTCGCGCTCTCGCTGCGCGATGGGCCCGACGTGCTGATGTCGATGTTCGGGCTGCAGCTGCAGATCGCCCTGAACGGCGTCGACGCCACCGGCCCGCAGGAGCTGGAGAGCTTCCTGGAGCTGATGGAGCTGGCCCGCAGCGACCGCCCGCGCGCAGCCTGACGCCGGCTGCGCGACTTCCGCCCGCGCCGGTTCTCCGCGCCCGCCCAGTGGTGGACGTCCATCCGGGCGGGCGCACTGTGAGGAGAACCAGCGACGGGGTAGCGCCGCCGGCGTAGTTCAACTGTGCTGGGTCGGGCCGTCCCCCGCTAGCCCCTCACCTGGGTGGGCCAGTGGGGGGATGTTGCGATCCGGTTTCCCTGCTAGTCTTCGAGGCACGGGTGGCGATGTCGCCCCCCTGTGAGGTGTTGCTTTCTCCGTCTTCGGTCTGGGGTGAAGTGGTACCTCAGCCGCCGCCGGCCGGAGTCGCCGGCGCAAAGTCGAAAGAGAGAGCATGCAATCAGATACCGTTCGCTGGTCTCGGCGTGTCCACGCCCGTCGTGGCCGCGCTCGCAAAGGCCGGCTTCCAGGCGCCGTTCCCCATCCAGTCGATGGTGGTGCCGGACGCCCTGGCCGGGATGGACGTCCTGGCCAAGTCACCCACCGGCTCGGGCAAGACCCTGGCCTTCGGCATTCCGCTGGTCGAGCGGCTGGAGCGCGGCGGCCCGCAGCCCTCCGCCGTGGTGCTGGTGCCCACCCGTGAACTGGCCGCCCAGGTGGCCGAAGACATCACCGCCATCGCCGCCGCCCGTGATCTCGAGGTGGTCGCCGTGTACGGCGGCGTGCCGATCGCCCGCCAGGCCCGCAAGGCGGGGGTCGCCGACATCCTGATCGCCACCCCCGGGCGCCTGGAGGACCTGTGCCAGCGGCGCGCGGTGAAGCTGGACAGGGTGACCGCGCTGGTGCTGGACGAGGCCGACCGGATGCTGGACATGGGCTTCCAGCCGCAGGTCGACCGGATCGTCGGCCGGGTGCCCAAGAACCGCCAGACGATGTTCTTCTCGGCCACGCTGGACGGCGAGGTGGGCAGGCTGGCCAGCGCCTACACCAGCCACCCCTGCCGTCACGACCTGAACACCGGCTCCGAGACGCTGACCGAGATCGACCACCAGTTCGTGCCGGTCACCCACGAGTCCAAGCTGTCCACGCTGGTCGGGCTGCTGGAGGGCTCCAGCGGGCCTTCGCTCGTGTTCGTGCGCACCAAGCACGGCGCCGACCGACTGGTGGCCAAGCTGCGCAAGCAGGGCGTGGAGGCAACCGCCATGCACGGCGACCTGCCCCAGAGCGCCCGCGAGCGCGCGCTGTCCAAGTTCGAGTCGGGCGCCGTCACCACGCTGGTGGCAACCGATGTCGCTGCCCGCGGGCTCGACCTCGAACTCATCGCGACGGTGGTCAACTACGACCCGCCGGAGGACGGCAAGGGCTACCTGCACCGGATCGGCCGCACCGGCCGGGCCGGCCGCAGCGGCACCGGGATCACGCTGGTGCTGGGCGAGCAGCAGGCCGACGTCAGCCGCATCGCCGCCCGCCTGGAGCTGTCCGATGAGTTCACCGAGAAGGGCATGACGATCTCCCCACCGCGGCTGGTCTACCGCTCCAAGCGGGGCCGCAACACACGCTGGTAGGCCTGGCCGGGTGCGCACAGTGTCCGACTATCCGCGCCCGGTGCGCACCATCGAGCAGACCTGGATCGAGCTGGCCGACGGCTGCCGGCTGTCCGCCCGCATCTGGCTGCCCGAGGACGCCGACGAGCACCCGGTGCCGGCCATTTTCGAGCACCTGCCCTACCGGCTGCGGGAGGGCACGGCGGTGCGCGACTCGCGCCACTTCCCGTACCTGGCCGGCCACGGCTACGCCTGCATCCGCACCGACATGCGCGGCAGCGGCGAGTCGGACGGCCTGCTCTTGGACGAGTACCTGCCGCAGGAGCAGACCGACGCCTGCGAGGTGATCGGCTGGATCGCCGGCCAGCCCTGGTGCACCGGCGCCGTCGGCATGCAGGGCATCTCCTGGAGCGGGTTCAACTCGCTGCAGGTGGCGGCCCGCCGGCCGCCCGCCTTGAAGGCCATCCTGACGCTGTGCTCGACCGACGACCGCTACGCCGACGATGTGCACTACGACGGCGGCTGCATCGGCTCCGACATGCTGCAGTGGGCGGCCTCCATGTTCGCCTGGAACGCGCGCCCGCCCGACCCCGAGGTGGTCGGCGAGCGGTGGCGTGAGATGTGGCTCGACAGGATGCGAGATGCGCCGCCCTTCATCGATGCCTGGCTTACCCACCAGCGCCGGGACGCGTTCTGGAAGCAGGGCTCGGTGTGCGAGGACTACGCCGCCATCCAGGCGGCGGTGTACGCCGTGGGCGGCTGGGCGGACGGCTACACCAACGCCATCCCGCGCCTGCTTGAGGGGCTGCCCGGCCCGCGCAAGGGGTTGATCGGGCCATGGGCGCACGCCTGGCCGCAAGCCGGCCCGCCCGAGCCCACCATCGGCTTCTTGCAGGAGTCGCTGCGCTGGTGGGACCACTGGCTGCGCGGCGTCGACACCGGGATCATGGACGAGCCGATGCTGCGCTCGTGGATCCACGAGCCGACCCGGCCGCAGGTGCAGTACACCAGCCGGACCGGGCGCTGGGTGGCCGACCCGGCCTGGCCGTCGCCGAATGTCTCGGCGACCGAGTTCGCGCTGCACCCCGACGGCCGGCTGGCGCCGGGACCGGCCGCCGCCGGCCAGCTGGTGTTCTCAGGGGTGCAGACGGCCGGACTGGACGCCGGCTCCTGGTGTCCGTACGGCGAGATCGCCGACTGGCCGGGAGACCAGCGGGCGACGGACGGCATGAGCCTCTGCTTCACCTCAGCGCCGCTCGCTTCGCCGCTTGAGATCCTGGGCTACCCCGAGGTGATGCTGGAGCTGGAGAGCGACCGCCCCTGCGCGCTGGTCATCGTGCGCCTGTGCGAGGTGTTCCCCGACGGCGAGTCGGCGGTCGTCACCCGCGCCCTGCAGAACCTCACCCACCGCGACTCAGACGAGTCGCCGCAGCCGCTCGAGCCCGGCCGCCGCTACCCGATCCGGGTGCGGCTGGACGCGACCGGGCACCGGTTCGGGGCCGGAAACCGCGTCCGGCTGGGCATCTCACCCACCTACTGGCCGTGGGCCTGGCCCTCGGCCGAGCCGGCCACGCTGACCCTGCACACGGCCGCCAGCCGGCTGGAGCTGCCCGTGCGTGCGCCTGGCGCCGCCGATGACCGCCTGCCGGAGTTCGGAGAGCCGCAGGAGTCGCCGCGCATGCCCACTGAGCTGCTGCACCCCGGGCCGGCCGGCCGCCAGCTGACTCACGACGTGGCCGCCGGCCGCGTCGATCTAACCTTCAACTGGGACGTCGGCGGCCTTGTCCGCTTCCCCAACGGGCTAGAGGTGGAGGACACCAACGTCACCACCTTCTCGATCGTTGAGGGCGACCCGCTGTCGGCCGCGGTGCGCTGCCAGATGGGCGGCCGCTACGGGCGCGGTGACTGGATCACCCGCTGCGAGACCGACAGCCACATGACCTGCGACGCCCATGCCTTCCATGTGTCCAGCGAGCTGCGAGCGTGGGAGGGCGACCAGCTCGTGTTCGAGCACACCTGGCGCTCCGATATCCCGCGCGACCTGGTGTAGCGCAGCGGAGTCAAGGTGTCTGGCATCCGTCACGGTTCTTGTGACGGTGCCTGACACCGGCGTTTCCGGCCTCGGGTGAAACCGTTCGTGGTCGATCAACTAGGCTCGCGGCGATGCGGATCCTCTTGGTCAGCAACATGTACCCGGGCCGGAACCGGCCCGAGTTTGGGGTGTTCGTGGCCGGGATCGCCGCCGAGCTGCGCAAGCGCGGGCACGTGGTCGACCTGGCGGTCGTACGCGACGATCGCACGGGCCGCCTGCGCACACCGGTCAAGTACGCCTTCCTTGCCGCTCGGGCGATCTCGCTTGCCGGCCGTAAGCCGGATGTGGTGTATGCCCACTACCTGGTGCCGACCGGCGTGGTGGGGGCGTTCGCGGCCGCTGTCGGGCGCGCCCCGTTGGTCGTGACCGCCCATGGCACGGACGTGGCCAACACGCGCCGCAGCGCTTTCCTGGGCTGGTTGACTCGGTGGGTCTTGCGGCGGTCGGCGGCGGTCATCGCTGTCTCCGACTACCTGGCCGGCCGGCTGCCGGAGGGCGCCAGCCGGGTCGACGTGATCGACTGCGGGGTGGACACGGGCTTCTTTACGCCCACACCGCGGGCGGCCCCGGGGCCGCCTCGCTACCTGTTCGTGGGTGCGCTGCTCGAGCGCAAGAACCCGGGCCGGCTGCTGCGGGCGTTCGGGCAGCTGGGCGAGGGCACGCTGACCGTCGTCGGCGGAGGGCCGCTGGAGCCGCAGCTGCGGGCCAGCGCGCCGCAGGGCGTGCAGTTCGCGGGCCGCCTGACGCCCGAGGGTGTGCGCGACCAGTTGGCGGCGGCCGACGTGCTGGTGGCGCCGTCGCTGGAGGAGCCGCAGGGCCAGCAGGTGCTGGAGGCGATGGCCAGCGGCCGGCCGGTGGTGGCCACCCGGGTGGGCGGGCCGGCCGAGGTGGTGGGGGAGGGGTGCGGCTTTCTGGTCGACCCGCTGGACGTGGACGCGATCGCCGATGGCATGCGGCGGGCAGCCCAGATCGCGCTTCCCTGCCTGCCGGCGGTGCAGGCGGCGACGGCCCACGACAGGGCCGCTCAGGCCGTCCGCATCGAGGCGCTGTTAGCTGAGGTGAGCGGAGCCTCCTGACACGGTCCGCGGCTCCAGTTACGCTTCAGGAGGCATGAGCGTGCACGACCTGATCGCCGCGATGCGAGGCTGGCGGGCTTCCGACTCGCAGCTCCAGTTGGAGCCGGCCGATCTCGGCCTGGAGCAGCTGCCGGCCGGGGCCGTGCTGCTGCAGTTTTCGTCCATCGGCAGCCGCAGCTGCCGCGACTCCCTGAACCGGCTGTCGCATGCCGCCGCCCACAGCGGCGGGCGGGTGACGGTGGTCGAGCAGGCCATCCGCCGGGCCTCCACGCTGCAGGCCAAGCTGGGCGTGCGCTTCACGCCGTCGGTGTACGTGGTGGCGCCGGACGGGTCGGTGGTGCACCACTGGGCGCGGCCGCCGGATCGCCAGGAGTTGGCAGGGGTGCTGGCCCGGGTGGGCGACGCTGAGCCGGCCATGGCCGAGATGGGCGCTCTCTAGTCAGGAGCCGATTCGGCCAGCTGCTCGATGCTGGCCAGGCGGACCTCGATGAAGGGCCGGAAGCGGTCGCCCAGACCCGCCTCCTCGGCCACCCGAAGCGCCTGCTCGAAGGTGCCGCGGGCCTTGGCATAGCGGTCGCCGCTGCCCTGCTTGAGCCGGTTATCGCCGACGATGATCAGCTTGCGGATGCGCTCCGCGGCAACCTCGGGATCGACCTCGGGCATGGGGGCAGCATAGGCCGATCTAGACTGAATGCATGGCGACCACCGCTCCCCGACTGACCGAGCTCTCGCACGGAGCGGGATGCGCGTGCAAGCTGCCGGCCGGCTCGCTGTCGGCCGTGCTGGCAGGGCTGCCGCGGTTCGAGGCGGCGGAGCTTCTGGTCGGCAACGAGCACCTGGACGACGCCGCCGTGTGGCGGATCTCCGACGAGCTGGCGGTGGTGCAGACGATCGACTTCTTCACGCCGCTGGTCGACGACCCCTACGACTTCGGCCGCATCGCCGCCACCAACGCTTTCTCCGACATCTACGCGATGGGCGCCACGCCCGCCTTTGCCCTGAACGTCGTCGCCTTCCCAAAGACGCTGCCGATGGAGCTTCTGGGCGAGATCCTGCGCGGCGGCGCCGACGTCGCCCGGTCGGCCGGCGCGGTCGTCGCCGGCGGCCATTCGATCGACGATCCCGAGCCCAAGTACGGGATGGCGGTGACCGGCTTCGTGCACCCCGACCGGGTGTGGACGAACGCGGGCGCGCGGGCCGGTGACGTGCTGGTGCTGACCAAGCGGGTGGGCACCGGCATCATCACGACGGCGGTCAAGCGCGGCGTGCCCGATCCCGAGGTGCTGGCCGAGGCCGTGCGCTCGATGACGACGCTCAACCGCGAGGCGGCCGAGCGGCTGCGGGAGGCTGATCCGCATGCGGTCACCGACGTCACCGGCTTCGGGCTGGTCGGGCACTCGCGGGAGCTGGCCGCGGCCGCCGGCCTGCAGGTCGAGATCGACTGGAGCGCCGTCGAGCTGCTGCCGGGCGCGCGCGAGCTGGCCGAGCAGGGGCACGTGCCTGGCGGGTCGCGCACGAACCTCGAACTGGCGGCGGATTACGCCCAGTTCGACGCCGGGCTGGATGCCCTCGATCGGCTGCTGGCATGCGATGCGCAGACCTCCGGCGGCCTGCTCGCGGCGCTGCCGGCTGAGCGTGCGGAGGGCCTTCCCTGGCCGGTCATCGGCCGGGTGGTCGAAGGGCCCGCCGGGACCGTGTTGGTAGACTGATTTCCGTGCATCTGGCTCGCGAACTCGATTCAGCGCTGCAGGTCCTGCTGGGGATCGGGATGATCGTGCTCGTGCTCATGCACTCGGGCAAGGACTCGGGTCTGTCCGGCCTGGGCGTCGGCGGCGGCTCGAGCTACGCCGGCACGGCGGTCATGGAGCGCAACCTGACCCGCATGACGGTCGTCGTCGCGATCCTCTTCGCGCTCAACGGCACCCTGCTCGGGTATCTGCTCAACCACTGAGCCGGGCAAGGCGTCAAGTGTCAGCTTGACACCTGGTCTGAGCGGTCTGCGATCACGCAGACCGCGAAGCGCGGACGCATCCAGGCGACGGTTCGCAGCCGAAGCTCGCCGTGTCGCGTGGCCCTCCGGGCCGCGTAGAGACGGCGAGCGGCCAGCCACGCGGCGGCGTGGAGTCAATCATCTACACTGCGCGGTCTGCGCGCTGGTGGCGGAATTGGTAGACGCGCAAGGTTGAGGGCCTTGTGACCCTTAAGGGTCGTGGAGGTTCAAGTCCTCTCCAGCGCACTCCCGAAACCCGCCTCTTGGGGCGGGTTTCGGCGTTCTGCGTGCGCTGTCGCCGCTCGGGCTGTGGTCGCGCGTGTGCCCGACCTCCCCTGTGCTGGGATGGTCACGGATCGACGTACGATGGCTCGAGACCAGGCGGATGAGGAGGAGACGCTGGTGATCGCTCGCACTTGGCGAGGCGCGGTTCGCCGTGAAGACCGCGATGCCTACGCCGACTATATGCAGGAGACGGGCGTGGCTGGGTACGTTGCCACGCCGGGTAACCGCGGCGTCTGGATGCTGCGTCGCGATCTCGAGGACGTGACCGAGTTCGTCATGTTCACCCTGTGGGACTCGATGGACGCCGTGCGGGGATTCGCCGGCGAAGATCCCGAGACCGCCGTGTTCTACCCGGAGGACGACCGCTTCCTGGTTGAGCGCGACCTCCAGTCACACCATTTCGAGGTGATCGCGCACGTGCCTGGGCTATCGGCTGAGAGTGGCCGGCATCCGTCGGACGACTGATCGCTAGCTCGACGATGGCCTGCGTGGGTCCGAAGGACTTCTTCGACGACCCTGAGGATCCGTTCGAGGCGTAAAAGGCGCTGTCCGACCTGAGCGCATATTTGGAGACCGTTTCTTTCGACCTCGAACAAAGGGTGTCGACGTACTCGTCGGCCCGGAATGGGTGAAGGTTCGGGCGCTCGCGTCGGCCGCCGCGGACGAGCTCACCTGGGCTGAGGACACCGAGCCCAGCGGGCTTCGGCACGACGCGCTACCCGGTCCTCGCCGCCCGCGCCCGCTGTGAGTTGCGCGCAGACGCACTCAGCACCGCCCGCCGAAGCCGGATCGCCTCGGGCGTCACTTCGACGCACTCGCCGTCCTGGATGTACTCGATCGCCTGATCCAGGCTGAGCGTGCGCGGCGGGTCGAGCCTGACCAGCACCTCCGCGTTCGAGCGCACATTCGTCATCTGCTTGGCCTTGGTGATGTTCACGTCCAGGTCTCCCGTGCGGCTGTTCTCACCGATGATCATGCCCTCGTAGACGGCGGCTCCGGGCGCGACGAAGAGCGTTCCCCGTTCCTGCAGGCTCTGGATCGCGTAGCCGGTAGCCTGCCCGGTGCGGTCGGCGATCAGCGACCCGTTGGGCCGGCCCTTGATGTCGCCCGCCCATGGGTGGTACCCGGCGAAGGTGTGGTGCAGCTGGCCGGCGCCGCGGGTCTCTGTCTGAAACTCGCTGCGGAAGCCCAGCAGGCCACGCGCCGGCACCAGGTGCTCGAGCCGCACCCAGCCCGACCCGTGATTGGTCATCTGCAGCATTCGGCCCTTGCGCAGCGCGAGAGCGCTGATGACGACGCCGGAGTAGTCCTCGGGCACGTCGACGGACACCTGCTCGAACGGCTCGTGCAGCGTGCCGTCGACCGTGCGGATGACGACCCGCGGTTTGCCGATGGTGAACTCAAACCCCTCCCGGCGCATCGTCTCCGCCAGCACCGCGAACTGCATCTCACCGCGGCCCTGTACCTCCCACGTGTCGGGCTGCTCGGTGTCGAACACGCGCAGCGACACGTTGCCGACGATCTCCCGGTCGAGCCGGTCTTTGATCATGCGCGCGGTCAGCTTCGAACCGCGGCCGGCCAGCGGGGTGGTGTTGGTCGAGATGGTCATCGAGAGCGACGGTTCGTCGATCACGATCGGCGGCAGCCGGCGCGGGTCGGCAGCGTCGGCGATGGTGTCGCCGATCATGACGTCGGCGATGCCCGCGATGGCGATGATCTCGCCTGGTCCGACCTCGCCAGCTGCGACCCGGTCAAGCCCCTCGGTGACGTACAGCTCGCTGATCTTGACCGGCGTGAGACCGCCATCGGGGGTGCACCAGGCGACGGTCTGACCGGCCTGAAGCTCGCCTTCGCGGACGCGGCAGATGGCCACCCGACCCAGGTACGGCGACGCGTCCAGGTTCGCCACCTGCGCCTGGAAGGGATGCTCCGCGGTGTAGGTGGGCGCGGGGATGCGTTCGACGATCAGGTCGAGCAGCGGGCGGATCGAGTCGGACGCGCCGTCGGGTGTGAGCGCCGCGGTGCCGGCACGCGCGTTGGTGTAGACGATCGGGAAGTCGATCTGCGACTCGTCGGCGTCCTGGTCGAAGAAGAGCTGATACACGTCGTCGACCACCTCGCCGATGCGCGCGTCGGGGCGGTCGATCTTGTTGATGACGAGGATCACCGGCAGCCGAGCGGCCAGCGCCTTACGCAGCACGAAGCGGGTCTGCGGCAGCGGCCCCTCCGACGCGTCGACCAGGAGCAGGACGCCGTCGACCATCGCCAGGCCGCGCTCCACCTCGCCGCCGAAGTCGGCGTGGCCGGGCGTGTCCACGACGTTGATCTTCACGTCGCCATAGCGGATGGCGGTGTTCTTGGCCAGGATGGTGATGCCGCGCTCGCGCTCGAGGCCGGCGTCAAGCACGCGGTCGACCTCGGCCTCGTGGGCGGCGAAGGTGCCGGACTGGCGAAGCAGCGCGTCCACC
Organism: uncultured Actinomycetes bacterium; assembly: GCA_963744065.1. Taxonomy (GTDB): domain Bacteria; phylum Actinomycetota; class Thermoleophilia; order Gaiellales; family JAICJC01; genus DASUHT01. Next base: position 166,396 of record CAVUSN010000002.1, read on the forward strand.
AGCGTCGTCTTGCCGTGGTCGACGTGGGCGATGATGGCGATGTTGCGGATGTCGGAGCGGACAGCCATGGCTGCACCGTAGGTGGTCGCGGCGTGTCGACCAACCAGTTCACGCCGCGCGTCATGTCTTCAGGGCGCCGGGCCGGATCCGCAGATGCACTCAATGTTTTCCGCGTTTCCTCGGAGGAGATTCCGCGTTTACTGGAGATTGAAGGCCACGCTCAGCTCTTGCGGCCCCGGCTAGGCCACCAACGGCGCACCCGCGATTAGGCTGAGGCATGCATTTCGGCACCCACCAGGATCTGGAGCTGTTGGGGCTGCTGCTGGCCGTCGGCGGCCTGCTGGCGCTGTCCCCGACGCTGCGCGTGCCGTTGCCCATCCTGCTCGTGCTGGGCGGCGTGGGGATGGGGTTCATCCCCGGCCTGCCGCACATCGCGTTGCCGCCTGAGATCGTGCTGGTGGCGGTGCTGCCGCCGCTGCTCTACTCGGGCGCCTTCTTCACCTCGCTGCGCGACCTGCGCCAGAACAAGCGGCCGATCATGCTGCTTGCCTTCGGCCTGGTGGCGACCACGATGGCGGCGGTGGCGGTGGTCGCGCACACCTGGATCGGCCTGCCCTGGGCGGTCGCCTTCACGCTGGGCGCGATCGTCTCACCGACCGACGCGCTGGCCGCCACCGAGATCGCCTCCCGGCTGGGCGCCCCGCGCCGGATCGTCTCGCTGATCGAGGGCGAGAGCCTGGTCAACGACGGCACCGCGCTGGTGCTCTACAAGGCGGCGGTGGCTGCGGCGGTGGGCGGCACCTTCTCGCTCTTCGACACCTCCGGCCGGATCGTCATCAACGTGATCGGCGGGATCGCCGTCGGCCTCGCGGTCGGCTGGGTCGTGCGGCAGGTGCGGCGGCGCCTGGACGATCCGCCGATCGAGGTGGCGATCGCGGTGCTCAGCGGCTACCTGGCCTACCTGCCGGCCGACGCCATCGGCGTCTCCGGCGTGCTGGCCGCCGTCACCATCGGCGTCTACATGGGCTGGCACACGCCGGAGCTGACCACCGAGCGCACGCGGCTCTCCGGCGACGCCTTCTGGGAGATCCTGGTGTTCGTGGTAAACGCGCTCCTGTTCGTGCTGGTCGGGCTGCAGCTGCGCGGCATCATCGACGGCCTATCCGGCCTCTCCTCGCCCAGGATCACGGGCGAGGCGGCGCTGGTCTGCCTGACCGTGATCGTCACTCGGATCGTGTGGGTGCCGGTCTTCACCTACCTGCCGCGGTGGGCCTTTCGGTCGGTGCGCGCAGCCGACCCCTACCCGCCCTGGCAGTGGCCGGCCCTGCTCTCCTGGGTGGGCATCCGGGGAGCGGTCTCGCTGGTGGCGGCGCTGGCCCTGCCCACCGACTTCCCCGACCGCCAGCTGATCATCTTCCTCACCTTCTCGGTGATCGTGGCCACGCTCGTGCTGCAGGGGCTGACCCTGCCCGGCCTGATCCGGCTGCTGCGCGTGAGCGACGATGGAGGCGCCGAGCGGGAGGACGCCAAGGCCCGCATCCGGGCGGCCGAGGCGGCGCTGGCGCGGCTCGAGGAGCTGCTCGGGGAGGGCAGCGTCCACCCCAAGACCGCCGAGCGCCTGCGCGGGTCGCTAGGCTTCCGCCGCGACCGCTTCCTGGCCCGCCTGGATGACGGCGACGACGGCGTCATCGAGCAGCAGTCGCTGGCCTACCAGCGGGTCATGCGCGAGTTGCTGGACGCCGAGCGCGCCGCGCTCCTGGCGCTACGAAATGACCGCGTAATCGATGACAACGTGATGCAGCGCGTCCAGCGCGATCTGGATCTGGAGGCGGCTCGGCTCGACTGAGCCCGCCGCTTCGGTAGACGAAAGGGGAACCCGGTATGGACGAACAGCGCGCACGAGAACTTCTCAGCCAGGCTCGGCAGCGGATCGAGCAGGAGCTGGTTGCCAGCTCTGGCATCGAGTCCGACGACGAGTCGACCGACGACCTGGCTGACAACGCCACAGACACCTATCAGAACGAGTTCGACCAGGGCCGGCGGGAGACGCTGCAGACGCAACTGGACGCCGTGGCCCGGGCCGAGCAGCGGCTGGCCGAGGGAAGCTATGGGCTGTCGGTGGAGAGCGGCGACCCCATCCCGGACGGCCGCCTGGAGGCGATTCCGTGGGCCGAGCGCACAGCCCCCGAAGAGGAGCGCTACCAGGCCGGGCGATGAGCCGCACGGGCGGCATCTGGCAGGTGCTCGACGAGCTGGTGGCGGCTGGCAGGTTCCCCGGATACGTGGCGCCGTGCGCATCTGCGGCCAGGTCGAGGTGCATGCCGGCGGTCGCATGGCGGTCGGGCCGGACAGCCCGCCGATGGCCGAGGACACGCTGTTTCGGATCGCGTCGGTGACCAAGCCGATCGGCGCGGCGCTCACCTTCAACCTGATCCAGGATCGCCTGCTGGCGCTGGACGACCCGATGGCCCGCTGGCTGCCCGAGGCCGCCAACCCGCAGGTTCTGCGGGCTCCTCACGGCCCACTCGACGACACGACGCCAGCGGTGCGCCCGATCACCGTGCGGCATCTGCTGTCGATGACCTGCGGCTGGGGAGTCGGCGTGCGCGCGACGCCGCTGCGCGACGCCATGCTGGAGCGCGGTGTGCACCCGGGCCCGCTCACCCCCGACATGTCGGGCGACGAGTTCGTGGCCCGGGTTGCCGAGCTGCCGCTGGCCTTCCAGCCGGGTGAGGGCTGGCTGTACGACACCGGCATCGACGTGCTGGGCGTGCTGCTTGCCCGGGCCGCCGGGCGACCGCTGTCGGAGTTGATGGCCGAGCGCGTGATCAGGCCGCTGGGCCTGGAGGCCACCGGGCTTCTGGACGTCGCAGGTCGAGCGTCTGGCCACCGCGTACTGGCCGACGCCCGATGGGCTGGACGTGCTCGATCCGCCGGATGGCCTCTTTGCACGGCCGCCCCGGTTCGAGGAGCTGAGCTCGGGCCTGGTCTCGACCGCCCCCGACCTGCTGCGCATCTTCTGTGCGCTGGCCGACGGCGGCGCGCCGGTGATCAGCCACCAGTCGCTGCGGCTGATGACGGCCGATGCGCTGACCGACGACCAGCGCCAGCAGGCCCACCCGATCGTCCCGGAAGGGGCCTCCTGGGGACTCGGCTCTGCGGTGGACATTCAGCCGGCAGAGCCGTGGATGGCGCCCGGCCGGTGGGGCTGGACCGGCGGCACCGGCACCTCCGCGTACGTCGATCCGAGTCGCGACACCGTTGGCGTGCTGCTCACCCAACGGGCGATGATGGGCCCGCAGGACAGCCTGGACGCGTTCTGGGCTGCTGTGGCCCAGGCTGCCTGAACCTACGCCATCGCGTCCGCCCGGATCCTCGGCTCGACGTATCCGCACCAGGGTCCGGCTGCGCGAGATTCCTGGCCCCGATTCCGCGTGGGCGCAGGCCCGCGACGTGCAGGCCGGTTCCTGCTGGGCGCCGACGACTATATGACGAACCCGATCCAATACCCGCAGGGCGCGGCGCGTCGGCCGGTTAGCCGTCCCACGGCAACCTGCTTCTCAACTCCTCGAAGGGCGGGCTCATGCCGCGAACCTTCATGAATCGGACAGCGTTCAGAGTCCGGCAAAGCCAGTAACGGCGAGTAATCCATGTCGTCCACAATGAGCGTGTGAAGCAGGAGTCGCTGAAGGCCCGGCAGTTGGCGCAGGACATCGATTGAACCAACGTGGGCGTTCCGCGGTGTCATCCAGGCGCCACCAAGCTCCAGGCCCGTCAGATGCTGAAGTTCCCCGAGTGGGCTGAGGTCTCGAATGTCCCGGAAGTCCTTCGACGGCCAGTGTTTCCAAACGAATCAGGGCGCTGATCGGCGTGAGGTCGTGCACTCCAGATGCGCCCCCGCAAGGCGAGCTGCTGTAACTCGACCATGCCGGTAAGCGGCGACAAGTCGGAGTAGTCGCCCCACTTCACCGAGAGCGAACGAAGCTGGGGCTGGCCGGCAAGGGCCTCGAACAGACGGCGCGGGGTTCGGCTCGTGAAGGCCAGTTCGCGAATCGGGCTCGGACCCGCAGCCAGGAAGTCGACCCACTCGTCGACGATCCGCCTAGCGGCAGCAGCCGAATAACGGGTCCGAGCTGAGTCGCCGATACGCGGATGGACGCCTCGCCCTGGTACTCAGTGACCTCAGTTAGGAACTGCATGCGCGTGATTCTGCCTGACTTGTCGGCCGACACATCCACGTCGGACGCGGTGCGGCAGCGCCTTGAGGCCCGCGGGGCTAGAGCCGGGGGCGATCCCAGCCGAGGCGCTTCGCTGGGTCGGTGCCTAACCGTGCTGGTATCACCACGCGGGCGTAGAGTCCGGGTGATGAGAGCGTTCATCGGACGAGCTATTCAGGCGGTCAAGATCGTCGTTCGCGACGGCCGCATCCCCCGGCCGCTGCGTTTGGGCGGCGCGCTTGGGCTGCTGCCCATGCCGGGGCCATTCGACGAGATCGTGCTGCTCGGTGTGGGCGGTATCCTCTGGCTGTTCTACCGTGACCAGCTTACGGACGCATGGCGGGAGGCGGGCGCCGGCGCGTAGGAAACTCCGGTCAAAGTGCCTGACTCTGCCGGTATCACGAAACACGTTCCACTACCCGGAGCTGCTGCGAGGGATTCGCGCTACTCGTCCACGTGCGCCGTGGGAAAGGCGTTGGCGGCAGATCGGCGCTATGCGCCTGCGGTGATGGTGCTCTCTAGCGGCAGACGGCATCGAGAAACGCCCTCGCCTCCCGCCGCGAACGGAGCACGTGCACCGTCGTGTGAGACCCGTGCCGCAAGATCTCGGAGCGTGCGTACTCAGGGTCTGAACGGCGGTTGCGCCAAATCCTCCCAACGCCGCCCCACTCGTCGCGCAAGCGTCGGTTGACCGAGTCCTCACAGCCCTCGGGCATCTCGCCAACGGGCTTGCGAAGCCCCCGCACAAACGCGCGACTCGCGCACAACCACCAAGGACTATCGAGAAAGATGACGGTTTCCGCGCGTTCGAGCCGGAGGGGAAGCGTCTCGTTGTAGTTGCCGTCGATGATCCAAGCCTCGCCAGCGAGCAGCGCGCGTTGCCGTTCTCGCCACTCGTCGTCAGACGGTCGCACCCAGCCCGGCTTCCAGTAGTGGACGTCGAGGTGAATCACCGGCAAACCAGTCCTTGCCGCGAGCGCACGTGCGAACGTGCTCTTCCCGGACCCCATCATCCCGTCGACGAGGACGCGGTGGCCGATCATCCGAGACGTACCGTTCATGGCGCAGAGTATTCCAAAGGCGCTGAGCAGATTGCCCGCTCGGCGCTCGTTACCGCCAATGACGAACCAGCATGCGCGTAGCGCAACCCACCACGCTGTTTGAGCGACACACACCACTAGGTCGGCTTGGGCGGCTGCACCCGGCGGCTAACAACCGGCCTTGTGCACAGTCTTAGTACCCCGTAGGCGGTCACGGCTCGACCTGGGGCAGTAGGTGCCTGAGAGTGCCGGTATCACCAGGCAGTTTCCTTGGCCAAGGGTAAAGACGATCCTGCCCCGAACTTCCGCTATGGCCAGAGGTAGACCACAGCGAGTGCCGCCAGAAACACAAGGCCGCCGACATCTCGGGCCTGTGCATGCGACCAGGACACGCCGCTCCAGGACTCCACGTCCGCCAGAATCTCGGCTGCCCAAACGGCGATGAATATAGACGCGACCGCGAGAAAGCGAGTCCGAGACATGCGATCCAATATCGGATCGAGGTGGCGGCCGCTTGAATCCGCCGCCAATCGTCGGTCGTGATAGGCGATGAGGATCGCGATCCACGGCCAGCGAGGCAGGCAGCAGACAGGGGTTGCTTCGGGTGTCCCCGCACCGTCATGCCCGAACCGATCGCACAGAGCGTCCACGACCTCGGCGCACAACGTCCGGCGGTTGCTTGCAGCTCTCCATACGGATCTGGGGAGAGCCGCGGATAGGTGCCTGAAGCGGGCCGGTATCACCTGATCGTTGTCGGCTCCTACTGCCCGAACGTGACCTCGGCGGCGGCCGCGCGTACCAGGATCTCATCCCCGCTTTGCATTTCCATCGACAAGCTCGCTGACCCATCCGCGCTGATGAGTCCGCCGGAGTTGACGTAGATGCTTGGCCCCCCACGGTTCGGCCCGTGGGATCGTCGCCTCCTTCAGCCCGCTCAGGGTGATCACGACCGGCCGCTTTTCGGCGGCAGGGTCGGCCGTGGGCCTGCCGATCCAGACGTCCAAGGTGCATCGAGCGCGGCCGCGTTCCCAATCGATTTCGATCGAGCGAAGAATCGCGTCATGCAGGTCGGGCAGGTCGGCGGGTGTCACCATGCAACCATAGTCCTGGGCGTAGGTGCCTGACTCTGCAGGTATAACGAAGCCGGTTCGTCATCCGGAACTGCTGGCCCTGATCGGGATCGCCAGTCAAGCGTTCGTCGCTGTTCCCGCTCGCTCCGGCTCGCCGAAGGCGAGTATGTGTCCGTCTGGATCGCTGAGGTATGAGGCGAGGTGGCCCCAGTCGCGGGGTCGCGGTGGGTCAAGCTCCCGGGCGCCGGCTGCAAGCGCACGCCGATGGTGGCTGGGAACATCGTTGACGACGAGGTAGAGCTCAGCGCGAGGGCCGGCGCGGGCGCGGGCTGGATCGACGCGACCTTCGAGGAGGCGGTGAATACCCGTCTCAGGCATCAGGCCGAGTACGGCACCATCGGCGAGGTCGAACTCCGTCATGCCGTCGGCATCAAGCGAAGGTGGCCGCTCGAGGACGGCGGCATAGAAGCGGCGGCTGACCTCCTGGTCGCGAACGTAAAGCACCAGGTGAGCACGCTGAACGTCCACTACACCCCAGTCTACGTCGGCAGAAGCGGCCGCGGGCCCTGGCTTAGGCCAAGACGTCGGCGGTCGCCGCAACCAGCTGGCGAGGGTTGCCGACTGGCCACCGCTGCAACGGCGATACCGGTTCGCGATGGCCGAGTCCGGCGTGTCGAACGCTCGTTCGCCGGCGAGCGGAGAAGGGTTGAGTGAGTGCAGGGTGTGTGGAAAGGACGATACGCGGGTTCCCTGATGCCGCCGACGGCCGAAATCACCGATACTGGCCTGGAGAGGAGAACTGTGGTTCGTTCGGTTGTCGTTGGGTACGGGACGAAGCGTGGGTCGACGCGGGAGGTCGCCGAGGCGGTTGCGGCGGTACTGCGCGAGCGTCACTTTGCGGTCGAGTTGTTGCCGGCGCGGGAGATCAAGGATGTGCGTCGCTACGACGGGGTTGTGCTGGGTGGAGCGCTCTACCGGGGGCGCTGGCATCGGGACGCACGCCGATTGCTCAAGCGGCACCGAGGGGCGCTGGCGGAACGACCGGTCGCAGTCTTCGGCATGGGGCCGCGCAGGCACGAACAGGAAGCTCTTCAGCGGTCACGGAACCAGCTCGAGCGCGCGCTTGCGAAGGTGCCGGAGGTCAAACCCGTATCGGCTGGGACCTTCGGCGGCGTCGACCGGGAGAGGCGGCTTGACGTGCGCGACTGGGACGCGATCCGCGCCTGGGCCGCGGAGGTCGCCAATGCGTTCGACGCTGCTTCGGCTCAAGAGCCGTCCACCGACGGAAACTGAGACGGAACGGTCACCCGGCCTCACCGAAGGCCGAACTCTTCAGCGGAGGCCGTGGCCTGGGCTGAGGTAGATCGCCTCTCGCGCCGCGTGAAGGACGAAGGTCACAGCGGCGGCGACTGAGGCGGCGCGAACGACTGCCTGCCCTCGAGGCGGCGTGCCTCGGCGAAACCTCCTCGCGGCGTGCTCAGTGGCCCGTTCCTTCCCAGCCGATCTGCTGACGACGGGCCGCCACACCCACGCCCAGAAGCCCGCGACGGTGGCCACGCCAGACGTAGCGACCTCGGCGAAGAGGAGGAGCCGCGGCAGCGGCCGCAGCTTGGCTGGCGTCCGTGTGGCTGCAATCGTGCTGTCGCGGATGAAGAGTGCGCCGCAGCCAGCCTCCACCAGTAGGCCGCCGGCGCGGCCCAGTCGCCGCAGGACGAACAAGCTGAGCGGCAGTCCGGCCACACTGAAGGACAACAACACCCTGCCCAGCCAACGCTTGCCCGCCAGCGACTCCGGGCGACCCTCGCCTGTTACTTGCTCGGCCACGTCGCCTCCTGCTTCCGTCTGTTCTTCATCCTTGGTCTCCTTTGCCGCAAAGGATACTAGTGAGTCCATTGCGCCGGTTTGACGAGCCCTCAGCGCAGGCGGCGAGGTCGTGGTTTCGCCAGCGGAAGATGAACCCGTCGCCGGGAGTGCCGAGGCCTCCGTGCAAGATGTCGTTGAACGCATCGAGATTCCTACCCCACGCGGCTCCTGGTACCAGCACTCGGCTCACCTCGTCGTAGAACTCCTCCAGTGTTGAGAAGTTCTTTCCGTCGATCTCGTAGACGGTCACGCCGTCAGGCTAATGGGCGGCCGACTGGCCAGCGTCGCCTCGCCGGATGGCGGGTGTCGCGTGGTGCCTGACTGTGCAGATGTTACGAGGCACGTTCGGGCTCCCGGTGCCTCATGCAGCCCCGTGCACGCCCTCGTTCGGGCGCGCCTTCTATCCGGCGTGAGGTGTGGCCATGCCCTCGCGGGCGTTACAAGTCGCTTACGGCGTCCCGCGCCGCCCGGCGCGTGCTGGCGCTTCCATTCCGGCGATACGGGCTTGTGAAGTTCGCCGGCTCCGCCGGCTATCGCGTTCGCTTCAGGGCTTTCCAGACCTCTTCCGCCGGCCACCGGCGCGCCCACTGCACCGGCGCGTAGGGATAGCTCGTCGTCGCGTCCTCCCGCGGGCGCACCTCGATCATGTCCTCCACCTCGAATCCGCAGCGGCGCAGCAGTCGGATCATGTCGCCGTAGCCGAGATGGAACTCGACGGACGGGTCGTCGGGCCACTCGAAGCGGTGCATGCCGAAGTAGTCGCGCAGCAGGCGATCGGTGGCCGGCTCGTCCTCGGCGTCGGGCGCGCAGAGCATCAGGATCGCGCCGTTGACCAGGAAGACAAGCTGTCCGCCGGGCCGCAGGATACGCGCCGCCTCGGGGATCCACAGGTAGGGGTCGCACCAGATGCTGGCGCCGTACTCCGAGATGGCAAGGTCGAAGCTCTCGTCCGGGAACGGCGTCTGCTCGGCGTTGCCCAGGTGCAGCGGGAACTCCACGCCGAACTCGGCCTGCAGCCGCCGCGCCGTCTCGAGCTGTGCCGGCGAGTTGTCGATGCCGACCGGCCGCGCGCCGCGGCGAGCCAGCCAGGACGACACGTAGGCGGTGCCACAGCCGAGCTCGATGACGTCCAGGCCGTCGACCGACGGCGGCAGCATACCGACGTCGGCCTCGGGCACCGAGTAGATGCCCCAGGTCGGCTGGTTGGCTTCCCACTGCGCTCGACCCGGGCCGGCGTAGCGCTCGGCAAAGCTGTCCCAGGCCTCGCGGTTTCGCTGAACGTGGTCGCTCACGGGAGCGGCACTCTACTCAGGCCGGCCCCTGCGCGCACGGGTCGATGGTCGCGAAGATCAACGTCAGCACCGCGAGGAATGCCACGGCGAGCAGCACCGTGAGGCCGATCGGGCACCCTCGATCTGCCGGAGTAGCGGCAGCCTGCTCGGCAGGTGGCGACCCAGGCACCCCGCCCGGTGCCTGACTCTGCCGGTATCACCAAGAGGTTCGAGAGCCCGAGCTGGTGACTCTCAGCCTGAGAGGCTGTGGAGCGCGGTCTTGACGGCTGCGACGATCTCCGAGTCTGCGCGCTCGTTGGTCGTGTCGATGGTCAGGCACCACGGAAGCTGGGCTAACGCGGCGCGCCGGTTGACCTCGGCGACGAGTTCATCCGAGACGTCGATGTGGTCGGCGGGGTCACGTTCCCGGACGCGGCGCGCATACAGGTCTTGTCGCGCTTGAACACGGAGATACGAGATGACGAAGCTGTCGCCGAGGAGCGACGCATAGCGATCGAGCATCTCCCGGGACGCTCCGGTGGTCTCGATGCAGACGACCTGACCCGCAGCTGACAGGACAGCGTCCACCACCTCAGGCACGGCGTCGCGACCCCGCGCTTGCGCGGCCTTGAAGATCGGCTCGACGCGAACGAACGACGCCAGTCCGGATCGTTCGAGCGCACGACCGATTCGAGTCTTCCCAGCTCCCTTCGGCCCGACGAGGATCAACAAATTACGTGGCATGATGTGACTCGAAGGGTAACCCGCCGACCGCAATCCTGGGCGGGCCGCGCCTCAGGTGCCTGATTCTGCCGGTATCACCAGGCCGTTTCCTTGGCCACCGGCTCGTTCGGCGTGCTAGCTGACGCTGGCGGCTAGGTCTTGATAGGCGGGGAGCAACTCGTCCCACCGCGCCTCCGTGTCGCTGGGCTCGCGCCCGGCGACGTGGTCGGCGAGGCTCTCGACATGGAGCTGCACCCCGACGCCATATGCGGCGAGCAGGTTCAGCGGCATGCCCCGCTCCTCGACGACCAGGCTCGTCTTGTCACCGTCGGCGTTCAGTGTGACTTCGATGACTGTCTCGTCCGGCTGGCCCGGCTGAGGGTCGGGGTCGCGCATCGTGAGCGCCAGCCGATGCGGCGGCTCGCATGCGTCGACGCGCCCTGTGCGATCCCCGGCACCGGGAAGCCGGGCGTGGAACTCGCCGCCGAGGCGCAGGTCACCCTCGACCTCGCCGTACCAGCGGCCGAGACGGCGGGGGTCGGTGAGGGCCGACCAGACGTCGTCGATCTGGGTGTCGAAGCGATCTTCCATACGCACGATGGCTTTGCCGTCCGCCGACCGCAGGGTACCGAGGATGCGGCCGCGTCCACCTACGTTGCTGGTCATCTTGGTGCCCTCCTTCACATGTACAGCCCCGGCAGACTAGCTCGGGGCGGCGGTGCCGGACTCTGCCGGTATCACGAAGCCGGTCTGGTCTCCCCGGGGCTGGTGTCGGCGTCGCGTGCCGCCTGCCCTCGTGCCGCGTCCGCCTACTGAACGGATCAACATCCGCCGGCTGGCGTCTGTCGAAGTTCGGTCCTCCAAGCCCTTGGGTCGGTCCAAACCCTCGGGTCGGATCAACACCAGCTAGCCAGACGAGACCCTCTTCCTCTCCGATCGCGACAACGGCGTAGAGCGTGTATATCGCTGAACGGCGACGTGCCTCCTCGTCAGCCCACGCGATGACCTCGTGCACGTCCCCTGCCTCGCGAACGCAGTGCTCGTTTGCGGCCCACATGACCTGCTCCTGCCCCCCTGGAGGAAGATCCGACTCCGGCAAACGAGGCTGCCGCCAAAACACCACGTAGAAATCATGGATCGGCCCTAACCAGAAACTCGCATTGGCAAGACGCGCCTCGATTCTCACCGCGGCATCGTATGATGAGCCTCATCGCCGGAGGCGCGGTGCCTGAGTCGGTCGGTATCACCAAGCCCTTCTCGACCGAGGAACTGTGCGTGCGGGTCGGAGCTCGGCTGGCGACCCGCCGATCGCGGTCAGCGAGGCTGTTGGCTGCTCGCGCGCAGGCGTGCTCTGACCCGCTTGACGCGCTGGCCAGCGGCTTCGGGACGCTCACCGCGACCCACCGGATACACCGGCAACCGTCGCTCTGCTGCCCACGTTGGATGAACGTCGTCGGCCAGCATCTTCAAAAAGAGCCTCATCATGAGACCACCCCCGCACCAGGCTTACCCGACCAGGTGCGGGGTCAAACGGCCGCCCCGAAACGCTTACAACTTCAGAACAGTGGCCCGACCAGGTAGATGTCACTCCTGCGGTTGCCGTCGCTTGGCAGCAGCCGGGCGCCGGTCACGAAGGCCACGTACCGGCCGTCGGCGCTGATGGCCGGCTGGAAGCTGCCATCCAGGATCTGGCCGCCGCCCGCGGTCAGGCTGACCCGGCGGGTCGTGTGGCCCACGCAGGAGTGCACGAACACATCGCGGAAGCGGTTCGTGTCGCCGGACACCAGGCCCGACTGGGCCGACGAGAAGGCGACGTAGCAGCCGTGCATGGAGATGGCCGGCGGGCTGCTCAGGAAGTCGGCGTGGGGCCTGGTCGAGCGCGTGCCCTGGCGGCCGGCGGTGGACACGTTCACGCGGTGCAGGCGGTGGGTGATGCGGTCGTACACGAAGTCGTCGATGGCATGGTTGGTGTCGCCCGCGACCAGGTCGGCGGCCTTTGACTGGTAGGCCACGTAACGGCCGTCGCCGGAGACCGACGGGCAGCCGCTTTCGCCGTTGGCCTGGCGTCCGCCCAGGCCGAGATCCACCCGCACGGAGTGACCGGTGGTCATATCGCGCACCATCACGTCGGGCTTGCGGTTGGTGTCAGGCAGCTTCGACAGGTTGGTGGCCCGGGTCACGAAGGCGACGATCTGCCCGTTGTCGGACATCGATCCGCACGTCGTGGAGTCGTTGCCCATGGCGCCGCTTCGTGAGACGGTCACCAGGCTGGTGGTCGAGGTCTGGGTGTTTCGCTGCCACAGCTGGACGCGGCCGTCGGGCATCGTCTCGGAGAACAGCGCGATCCGCCCGTCTGGCGTCACCGCCTCGGCGCTGCCCGAGTGGGCAAAGCTGACCCCTGGCGGGGCGATATCGATCCGGGTGCTGGACGGGCCGGCCAAGTCGCGCAGGTAGACCGTGCCGGCCGACACGGTGGCGAAGCCCGTGAAGAGTCCGCTGTCGGCGATCGGCGACCCCCGGCCGCCGCCCGCCGCCAGACCACCGCCCGGCAGCCGGTCGACCAGCGTCGTGGACGAGCCGGCGATGTCGCGCACGAACAGGTCCGGGCCGTTGTCGGTGTCGCCGGCGACCAGGTCGGAGGCGGCGGACTCGAACTCGACCAGCGACCCGCCGCCGGCGATCGACGGCATGTTCGACGCGCCGTTCCCGGAAGTCGAGCCGGCCGTCGCGCTGACCAGGATCAGTGCGCCGCTGGCCGGCACCGCGGCTGGCCCCAAGGCCAGCGCGCAGGCGGCCACAAGGAGCGCGCCCCGGCGGGAGATGGCGAGCTGACGCATCGGCCGGGGAAGGTTACACAGCCATCGGCTCCGCCCCGATCGGCCCGCCCGACGGCCTACTGCTGGTAGCCCTCGACCACCTCGGCCGACCGCTGGCTGGCGGTGTCCGGGTCGAGGTGCGCATCGCGCAGCGCGCGGCGCTGCCGCAGCTGGTCCCAGTAGCGGTCGAGGGCCACCGCCACCTCGTCCAGCCGGCGGCGGTCGGCGTCCGTGGCCTGGCCGGCTCCCTCGCGCCGCTGCAACTCGTGTTCCTCGGCCACCAGCCGCTCGATGCTGGTGTGGATCTGATCGTCGGTCATCGCGTCCTCCCTGGAGTGCCACCGAGCCGCGATGGCAGCGGTCTCCTGCTCACCTTAGTCGCGCCCAACCGCGGACCCCTGCAACGCCTGGGTCGCCTCGGAGCTGGTCATCGGCTGGGAGAACATGGGGTAATCGCGGGCGGTGGCCACGTTCTGCTCCTCGGAGCTTGTGGCCGCGGTGCAGTCGGTCAGGGTTATCACGTCATACCCGCGCTCGTAGGCCGTGCGCATGGTGGACTCGACGCAGCAGTTGGTCAGAAAGCCGCCCAGGATCACGGTCTGGATGTCGTTTGAACGCAGCACGAAGTCCAGGTTGGTGGTGGCAAAGGTGTCCAGGCCGCGCTTGCCCTCGACCACGATGTCGCCCTCCTGCGGCGCCATCTGCTCGCAGATCTCGGCGCCCCACGAGCCCTTGACGAAGGCGTTCGAGTCGACCACGCCCTTCAGGATCCCGTACACCTTGTCGGGGTCGCCCAGTTCGCCGTAGCCGGCGGCAAACGAAATCGGGGCGTGCACGATGGTCGCGCCGGCCCGCCGGGCCTCAGCCACCAGGCGCTGGCTGTTGGTCAGCATGCCGGTCTCGTCCATCACATCCTTCACGGCGCCGTGAAGCGCCCCGCCCTCGCTCGTGAAGTCGTTCTGGTACTCGATCAAAACCACCGCGGTGCTCTTGGGATCGACCTCCATCGCATACCTCCAGAGTGTTGTTGGCCCCGCCCGGACTCTATCCCCGGACAACGGTCCTGGGCCAGATGCAGTACCGGCGTCCCATGGCAGCCCTACCGCAGTTGTGCTGTAATCAACTTGTGAATGCAGGGCTCCCTTCGGGAGGGAGTGGCGGCCATGGCTCCGAGGTGTTTGGCCGTCCCATGCCGCGCCGCAGCTTCCTGGCGGGCGTTGCGCTGGGAGCCGCTGCACTGGCCGCGCCGCGCCTGCGCCCGCTGCCGGGCATCCAGCGTGCGCTGGCTGACGTCCCCGCTCGCGACCCCTCCATCGTGCGCAGCTATGGCAGCCTGGTCGTGCCGCAGAGTGGCATCTACTGGGGTGCCGACGACACCACCCGCGGGTTCACGACCAAGAAGGGAATCGAGACCGAGCTGGGCCGGCGGATGGCGATCCGAAACCGGCACTACGGCTGGCTCGAAACCTGTCCCTCGGCCACCGCGGTGGCTGACGCCGGGCTGACCTCCCCGCGTGTCATCCCGATGGCGTCGCTGAACGGCCTGGGCGCAGGCTTCCCGGTCAAGAGCGCCGGCTACGCGGGCGGCGATCTGGCCTTGACCAGCTACGGACAGGGCATCGACCGCATCAGCAACGGCGAGTTCGACGGCTACTGGACGGCCGTCGCGCAGGGCCTGCAGGGCCTGGGCACGCCGGTCATCCTGCGCCTGTTCATGGAGATGAACGGCGAGCAGCGCGGCTATTCAGCCGTCTGGCAGGGCGGCATCGACACGGGCGGGCAGACCTCATACATCGCCATGTGGCAGCACATCTGGAACGTGTTCAACGCTAACGGCGCCACGCTGGCGGCGGGCGGCAACTGCGTGTTCGTCTTCTGCGTCCAGCGCGACAATACCGCCGGCTCGTGGAAGTCCTACTGGCCGGGCGACGACTACGTGGACTGGATGGGCATCGACCTGTATCGCATCACCTGGCTGGACGGCTGCCAGAACCCGACCGGTGACCAGGACAGCTACCTGTGGGCGGTCGCGCATCGGAAGCCGCTGATCGTGGCCGAGTCGGGCTTCACCCAGAACAAGGTGGTGAATACCAGCACGGGCAAGTACGACAAGGACGGCGTCAAGACCCATCACAGCCTGATCAAGGACCACCACGCGGCGGTGGCGTTGAATCCGCAGTGTGTCGCCTACCTGTCGTGGAACAACATCGGCACTGTCGCCAACGACTTCATCGATACCTCCAAGGCCTCGCTCAAGCAGTACAAGGCGTTCGCCAACGACCCGTACTGCCTGACCTACCGCACCTGACTCGGCTCGCGCCCGGGCGCGCCGGCCGCGGGCGGCGCGAAGCCGCCGTGCGGCTCTGGGGTCAGCCGCGGGATCCACTCCAGCCAGCCCGGCAGATACCAGTTCCAGTCGCCCAGGAGCGTCATCGTGGCCGGCAGCAGCACCGCCCGGATCAGCGTCGAGTCGATCAGAATGGCCACCGCCAGGCCGACGCCCAGCTGCTTGATGTCGAGTGTGCGCAGGGTGGCGAAGATGGCGAACACGGCCACCATCACGAAGGCCGCGCTGGTCACCACCGAGGCTGTGCGCTTGATGCCCATGGCCACCGCTTGCTCGGTCGGATGGCCGTCGTCCACCAGCTCGCGCACGCGGCTCAGGATGAACACGTGGTAATCCATCGAAAGGCCGAACAGGATCACAAAAAGAAACAGCGGTAGCCATGAGGCGATGGCGCCGTTGGAGCGGAAGTTGAGGATGCCCTCGGCCCAGGTGTGCTGGAAGATCAGCACCAGCACGCCGTAGGCGGCGCCCACCGACAACAGGTTCAGCACGACCGCCTTGATCGGGATCACGATCGACCGGAAGCTGACCAGAAGCAGCACGAACACCAGTAGCAGCACGAACCCGAACACATACGGCATGTGCGAGATCATGGTCTGGTTGAAGTCGCTGGTGCCGGCGGTCTGCCCGGTCACCGCCACCGTCACCCCCGGCAGCCGGCCGACGGTGCGCGGGATCAGCGTGTTGCGCAGCGTGTGCAGCGCCGTCTGCGAGGCGGCGTTGTTGCCGTCGCCCTGCAGCGGGATGTTGACCACGCCGACGGTGTGGTCTGCGTTCACGCGCACCTGCACCGGCAGCTTCATCTGGCCGGTGGCGAGCGACTCACGGATCAGCGCCGCCACCTGGCTGCGGACGGCCGGCGCGGTCACGTTGGGAGCCTGGATGACCACCTCGGCCGGCGTCTGCGCTCCGGGGAAGGCGGTCTGGATGCGCTCGTAGGTGGAGACGATGGGGATGTCGCGGGGCAGGTCGGTGAAGCTGGGAAGCTGCGTGTGCAGGGTCAGCGTGGGCAGCGCCAGCGCGATCAAAAGGCCGGCCGAGGCGGCGGCCGACACGGCCGGCCGGCGCAGCACCACATCCAGCACCGCAGACCACATCCGCGGCTCGGAGCGGGCCGGGTTCTTGCCCAAGAAGGGGATGCGGCCGCGGTTCACACCGTCGCCGAGCTTGGACAGCAGGGCCGGCAGGATGGACAGCGAGCCGACCAGCGCCACCGCCACCATCAGCATCGCGCCAATCGCAAGCGAGGTGAAGATCTTCGACCCCGAGAGCAGCATGCCGGCCATCGCGATCAGCACCGTCAAGCCCGAGATCAGCACCGCCTGGCCCGACGTGTCGGCTGTCTTCAGGAGCGCACACCTGTGCGCGCCGCCGCGCGCCCGCTCCTCGCGCTCGCGGCGGATGTAGAAGAGCGAGTAGTCCACGCCCACCGCCATCCCGATCAGCAGGATCACCGACTTGGTGGGCGACGCGGCCGGAATCGCGTGGCTGACCAGCTGGGCCAGTCCGGTGGTGGCCAGTACGCCCGAGAAGGCCAGGAGCACCGGCAGCCCGGCGGCCACCGCCGCCCCGAAGGCCAGGAGCAGAATCGCCAGCGTGACCGGGATCGAGGTGTACTCGGCGCGCTGGAAGTCGGCCCCGATGGTGTCGTTCAGGACGTGCGCAGCGCTTGCCTCGCCGAACTCCGAGATGAAGAGCGCTGGGTGGCTGCGTTGCACCGCCGCCACCGAGTCCATGATCGGCTGCACCACGTTGGGGGCGTTGTCCAGCGTCCCGCGCAGCTTGAACTGCACGAGCGCCGAGTGCCCGTCCCTGGCCACCGACCCGCGGTTGGCTGGATCCAGCGGCGAGCGCACGTCGAACACGATCGGGTTGGCCGAGATGGCGCCGATCACCGCCCGCACGGCGGCCCGGAAGGCGCCGTCTGACACCGACAGGTCGCGGGCCTGGACGAGCACCGACTCCGAGGCCGGCGTGCGGAAGTTCCCGCCGGCCAGGATGTGCTCGGCGGTGGCCGAGCCCAGGGTGGCCTGATCGGCGTCGGACAGGTTCTTGGTGCCGACGGCGCTTCCGACCAGGATGGCCACGATCACGAACCCGAACCAGGCAGCGACGGCGGTTTTCCAGTGGGCGGCGCTCCAGCGCCCGGCTCGGCCCGCCAGCGGCGGCCGGCTGCGCGTCACCTCGCCTGTCGGCTGCCCGTCGTGCATCCCGTCAGCAGGATAGGCGCGCGCTCGCCGGCTCGCAGCGATCTGGGACGCGCTGGTCTCAGTGGCCGGACGGGTGGTGCACGATCATCACCGGGCAGCGGGCATGCTGAGCGCACTGCTGGCTGACCGAGCCCAGCAAGAGCCCCCCGAACCCGCCCAGTCCGCGCGACCCCACCACCAGCAGGGATGCCCCTGCCGACTGCTCGACCAGCGTTTCGGCCGGCTGGCCCTCGCACACCTGGCGCACGATCTCGATGCCCTCAAGCTCGTCGGCCACAGCCGCCAGCGACTCCTCAAGCTTGCGGCTGGCCTCGGACTTCAGATCCTCGGTCACCATGTCCAGGTTGAGCCCCGGCGCGCCGGCCGAGTACACCGTCCACGGCACGTGCCAGACCGCCACCACGCGCAACCGGCCCCCTCGCAAACGGGCCTCGATAGCGGCCTGGCGCAGACCCTCGACGGCCCCCGCGGAGCCGTCCACGCCGACAACGACGGTGGTTGATGCCATATCGGGACAGACGCTAGCAGGCCGGTGCCAGGCACGTGCCTGGCACCGGCCTCACTGGTGATTAAGCAGCGTCGCGCAGACCTTCGACGTCGGGCATGCCCGCCAGCTGGCGGAGCGCCTCGGCCTCGAGCTGACGCACCCGCTCGCGGGTCAGTCCGACCTCACGGCCGACGGCGTCGAGCATCATCGGCTCGCCGCCGGCGAGGCCGTAGCGCAGCTCCAGGATGCGCCGCGTGCGCGGGCTGAGGCGCTCCAGCGCCTTGCCCAGCGCCTGCGAGCGCAGCGATTCGGCGACCGTCTCGGTCACGTCCTCGTTGGACTGATCGGCGATCAGGTCGCCCAGTTCGGTGTCCCCGTCCTCGGACGCGGGCCGCTGCAGGGAGATGGTCTGCCGCCGGTACTGCTCGGCGTCGCGCACCTCGGCCAGTGTCAGCCGGGCTTCCTTGGCGACCTCCTCATCGGAGGCATCACGGGCCAGCCGCATCTCCAGCGCTCGGCGTGCGCGCTCGACCTTGCGCATGCGGTCGTGCACGTGCACCGGCACGCGGATGGTGCGGCTCTGGTTGGCGACAGCCCGCTGCACCGCCTGCGTGATCCACCAGGTGGCGTAGGTCGAGAACTTGAGGTCGCGCCGCCAGTCGAACTTCTCGACCGCCCGCACCAGGCCCAGCGTGCCCTCCTGGATAAGGTCGAGGAAGCCGACGCCATGGCCGCGGTACTTCTTGGCGATCGAGACGACCAGCCGCAGGTTGGCCTCGACCATCCGCCGCTTCGCCACCTCGTCGCCCTGTTCGATGCGCTGAGCGAGATACCGCTCCTCCTGCTTGGTCAGGAGCGGGTTCCGCCCGATCTCGGCCAGGTACTGATCGAGGCTGTCCACGCTGGGGGTGGCCCAGGCCGCCGCCGGCTCTTCGTCCGGCTCCGGAATATCAATCTCGCGCACGGCCACGACCTCGATGCCCTGCTCTTCCAGCTCGGCGCGCAGCTGCGCCTCGTCCTGGTCGGTGAGTTCGAGTTCTGCAATGACTGCGGACAGCTCTTCGCCGTCCAGCGAGCCCAGTGACTGCGCTCGCTCGACCAGCTGCCGCACCTGCGGTTCCTGAATCTGAGTCTCCATACCTCTTCTTTCCCGTCCGACCCGTGGCGACCCCCGCCG
This sequence comes from uncultured Actinomycetes bacterium, assembly GCA_963744065.1. Lineage (GTDB taxonomy): Bacteria > Actinomycetota > Thermoleophilia > Gaiellales > JAICJC01 > DASUHT01. The sequence goes on from CAVUSN010000002.1 coordinate 185,617, forward strand.
CGGAGCGGATGCTCGTTCCGTAGGAGGCTCGCCGATACGTGCCCGAACCGGCGCGCGCAAGATCTTCTGCGCTGTTTGACCTCCGATGTCACTAACGGACGGTCTGTCCGTTCTATTCCCAGGTTGCCCGGAGCGCAATCTTGCGATCTCTCCAGGCGCCGTCGATGGTGCGGTGGGCGAGCAGTTCGCGCACCTGCTGGGCCGTCTCGCCGGTGCACCCGGTGCGGGCCAGCCACGCCTCCAACGGATGATGCTTGTCGAACACATTCTCGTCTGTAACGCGCAATCCTGCGCCTGCAACCAGCTGCAGCCACTCGTCCCGGGTGTGATTTCGGACGTGGGTGGGGTCGCGCAACCGCTCTGCCCGCTCCACCTCGGGGTCGGTGTAGAGCGTGTCCTCGATCACCACCAGCCGGCTGCTGACCCTGGCCATCTCGCGCACGGCCTGGGCCACGTTGGTGAAGTGGTGGGCGGCGATCCGGCAGGCCACCACGTCGAAGCTTCGGTCGGCGAATGGCAGCGCCTCGGCCGGGCAGACCACATCCGGCTGCATGCCCTCGGCGGCGTCGCAGGTGGTGACGAGGCAGCCCTCGGCCCGCAGCCGGTCGGCCACGTGCCCGCCGCCGGTGGCCACGTCCAGTGCGGTCACGTCCGGGCCAGGCTTGCACAGGGCGATCAGGGCGTCCAGATCGTCTCCGGCCCGGTGGCCGGGGCTGTCCCGGTAGGCCTGCGCTCGCTCGCTCCAGTTCATGTGGGCAGGGTATCGAGGCCGGCTGCGAAGGCGTCGAAGAGGGCGCTTGCGTGGACACCGGCGGCCGCCTGACCGGACGCGCCCGTGCCAGCCAGGATGCCAGCCGCGGCCACTGCCCGCGGCGCGGCCCGCCTGTAGGCCGCCACCACATGCCCGTCGGGCTTTCGGCGCAGGTAGAACTCGACGTGCAGGCCGGCGCAGAAGAGTCCGACTGCATCGTCCAGCGGCCCCTCGAAGCGGGTCAGATCGCGCTCCAGGTGGGCGTTACCCTCCTCCAGCAGGGCAGCCGCCCCACCGCGCGCCGACCGGGGTCGTGTTGCGCCCGTGGGCCTCGACCGCCAGCTCGAGACATACGCGCCAGTGGAGAGGGACGTCAGACCAGCGCATGCGCTGGTCCTATCACTCCCAGTCCGGGGGGCGGATCGGGGCCGCGTCGGGCAGCGGGTTGTTGCCGATCGACCAGCGGTCGAGGTCGGCCTCGGTCATCCCGAACAGGTGGCCGAGCTCGTGCAGCAGGGTGTCGTGGATCTGCCGCCGCAGGCGGTGGTGGTTTCCCGCCACGCGCAGGATGGGGACGCGGTAGAGGGTGATCTGCGACTGGCCGCTCGACCGCGAGTAGAGGCCGAGCACGCGCGGCTCGCCAGGGCGCTCGTCCTCGATGCCGATGGCCACGTTGGCGTCGCGGATCTTCGCCTGCAGCCACTCGGGCAACGCCTCCAGTTCGTGCTCGGCGATCCGCGCGAACTCCTCCTCGGAGCAGTGGAAGGGCGCGTCGTCTGCGTACCGCAGATCATGTTCCCGCTCTGCGGCCAGCATCTGCCGATGCACGGTGGCGGCGTCGCTGACCAGCTTGGCCGACAGCAGCCATGAGACCGCCGCGACCACCGGCACCATGGCGGCCGCCAGGATCAGCGTGTGCCGCGTCGACGCGAGCGTATGGAAGCTGTACAGCGCCAACCCCGCCATCGCCCCGACGACGACCGCGATCATCGCCGTCTGGCGCAGGTCCCCGCGGCGCAGGAACGTGGCCACCCGCCCCCTGGGGACGATGAGCGGGCTCTGCTGTTCGCCTGGCGATTCCAATCTTGGCGGCACCAGTCTCAAGTGGCTCTCACCGACATACAACTACAGGTTCAGTATGCCTTCGCGGATTCTCAGGTTCACGCTGAGCGAGCGCGTCGTCCACTGGCTGGTGGCCGCCGCCTTCGCAACCATGCTGCTCAGCGGCACTCAGGTGCCGCGCCATTGGGGGCTCAGCAGCGTGTACTTCGACATCCACATCGGCGCCGCCATCGTGCTGGCGGGCGGCCTTCTCACCATCATGCTGCTGGGTAACGGACGCGCGCTGCGGCGCACCGCCCTCGAGTTGAGTCGGTTTGACGAGCTCGACCGGCGGTGGCTGCAGCGAGCGCCGGCGCACATGCTGGCGCGTGAGCCTGCCCCGCCGGCCGGCCGCTTCAACGGCGGCCAGAAGGTGAACGCACTGCTCTCCTGGACCGGCCTTGTGATCCTTTACGTGTCGGGCATCGCCGTTGCCTTCATCGGCAACTCGGCGCCCGAGAACGTGATCCACTCGGGCATGGCGGTGGCGATGACCGGGCTGATCGCCGCCCACGTGTACATGGCGGTGCTGAACCCGGCCACCCGGCATGCCCTGCGGGGGATGACCGTTGGCGACGTCGACCGCAGCTGGGCGCAGCATCACCACCCGCGCTGGAGGGAGCTGGCGGCCGACCCCGATCACGCTGCCGAGGGCGACCGCTAGACCCGTTTGGCCGTCGCCGCGGACGCCGATGTGCGAGCATCGCGCGGGTGAGCGACGACCTTCTGCGCCGCGCCGAGGCCGCGGGCACCAGCATCATCCGCTTCCTCTTCTGCGACTACTCGGGCCTGATCCACTCCAAGGCTGTGCACGTCTCGATCCTGGGCCGGAAGCTGCGCGAGGGGGTCGGCTCGACGTTCGCCCAGACCGCCCTCAACGTCCGCGACGAGCTGATCGACATCCCCCAGATGCCGCCGGTGGGCGAGGTGCGGCTGGTGCCCGACCCGGCCACCTACAGCGAGCTGCCGTGGGCGCCCGGTGTGGCCGCCGTCATCTGCGACCTGATCGCCCGCGACCGCTCGCCCTGGTTCGCGTGCGCGCGCTCCTTCCTGCGTCGCCAGGTGGAGGCGGCCGCCGAGCAGGGGATCGACGTGCGGGCCACGTTCGAGCCCGAGTTCTACCTGGCCCGCCCCGACGCCGACGGGGGCATGACCCGCTGCCCCGCCGCACCGTCTACAGCACGATCGGCCAGGACGACACGCAGCCGGCCATGTCGGCGATCGTGGCGGCGCTGGTCGAGCGCGGGGTGGAGGTGGAGGGGATCCTGAACGAGTACGGCGCCGGCCAGCACGAGATCTCGGTGGCGCCGGCCGACCCGGTGACCGCCGCCGACACCGAGATCGTCTTCCGCGACACGGTGCGCGGGGTGGCGCTGGCCCACGGCTACATGGCCAGCTTTGCGCCCAAGCCGTTCCTGGATCAGATCGGAAGCGGCGCCCACCTGCACCTGTCGCTGTGGCGGGAGGGCCGAAACCTGATGCACGACCCCGACCAGCCGGAGGGCCTGAGCGCAGCCGGGCGGGCGTTCGTGGGCGGCTTGATGGAGCACCTGCCGGCCCTGCTGGGCGTCACCTGCCCCAGCGTCAACTCCTACCAGCGGCTGTCGCCCGACTCCTGGTCGGGGGTGCACCACTGCTGGGGGTTCGACAACCGGGAGGCGCCGGTGCGGGTGGCCTCGCCGTACTGGGGCCGCGAGGAAGGCACGATCAATATCGAGCTGAAGTCGGTGGACGGCAGCTGCAATCCGCACCTGGCGCTGGGCGCCGCGCTGGCCGCCGGCCTGGACGGGATCGCCCGCGACGTCGAGCCAGGCCAGCCGGTGGACATCAACCCGTCCCGCATGCAGCCGCCGCCGCCGTCGCTTCCGGCGTCGCTGGAGCACGTGCTGGACCTGCTGGCGGCAGACGCGGTGCTGACCGGCGCGATGGGCCGTGACGATGCTCTCGACCTATCTCGCGCTGAAGCGCTCGGAGGCTGCCGCGTACGCCTCGTTCGAGCCCGCAGACGATCGCCACCGAGTACCGCTACAAGTTCTGAGCCGATGCTCGACCTGAGTCACATCCCGCTGGTCGACAATCACTGCCACGGGCTGTTCGCGGACGGCTCGGCCTCGACGCGGCCGCCTACCGGCACGCTTCTCGGAGTGCGCGGCGACCCGTTTCCGCCCGACCACACCACCACCGCCGCGCACTACCTGTGGGCGCTTCGCCAGATCGCGGGCGCGCTGGGCTGCGAAGCGGACGAGCATGCGGTGATCGATGCTCGCCGCGCCCGCACGCGCGACGAACTGGACCGCCTGTTCCTGGGCTCGGCAGCATCGAGTGGCTGCTGGTGGACGACGGCTACCCGGCGACCCGACACTGGTCGTCGACGCGCGAGGAGCTGGCGGCGCGGTCGGGCATTCGCATCGGCTGGCTGGAGCGGGTGGAGTCGGTGGCGGCGGCGCTGGTGTCGAGACCGGGGCTTCGCGGAGTGGGACGAGGCGCTGGTCGCCCACCTGGCATCGGCCCGGGAGCGAGCGTGTGCGGGCTCAAGTCGGTGGCCGCCTACCGGAGCGGGCTGCCATCGCCGAGCCCGATCCCGACGACGTGCGGGCTGCCCACGGACGGCTGGCGGGAGATGGCCGCGCCGCGCGTGCAGGAGAAACCGCTCGAGCGATCACGTCGTGCCGGATCATGCAGGCCGCCAAGGCGCAGGAGCTGGCGGTGCAGTTCCACACCGGTTACGGCGACGCCGACGCCGACCTGCGGCTGGCCGACCCGCTGCACCTGGCGCCGCTGATGCGCTGCTTCCCGACGGTGGCGGTGGTGATGCTTCATGGCGCCTATCCGTGGACGCGAAGTTTGGCGGTGCTGGCCGCCACGTATCGCAATGCGTACGTGGACGTCTCCTACGCGATCCCGTTTCTGACCGCGCATGAACAGCTCGCGGTAACGCATGAGGCGCTGGGCGCGCGCCGCCCGCACGCGTTCATGTACAGCTCCGACGCCGTCGGCATCCCCGAGCAGCACTGGCTGGGTGCGATGCGTGGACGGCGGGCGATCGGCACCGCGCTCGGTGAGATGGTGGAGGCCGGCGATCTTCCGGGGCCGACCGACGCGCTCGACCTGGCCGAGCTGATCCTGCGCGGCAACGCCGAGCGGATCTACGGGCTGTGAGCCGGTCGGCCATCGTCACCGGCGCGGGCAGCGGCATCGGCCAGGCGGCGGCCCGCCGGCTGGCCGCCGACGGCTACGGGGTGACGACGGCCGATCAGAACGCCGAGTCCGCGCAGGCGACGGCGGCGGCCATCGGCGACGCGGCGCTCGCGGTGGTCTGCGACGTGTCCAGCGAGGAGCAGGTCGAGGCCATGCTGAAGGCCCATCGCGAGCGCTTCGGCGGGATTGACGGACTGGTCGCCAATGCCGGCATCCCCGACGGCCAGCTCTTCATCGACGAGAAGCTCGAGACCTGGCAGCGGGTGCTGGACGTGAATCTGACCGGGGTCTTTCTGTGCGGGCGGGCGGCGGCACGGGCGATGAAACCGGGCGCCGCGATCGTCAATACGGCATCGACCTATGCCGAGGTGACCGAGCACGGGGCGGCCGCCTACAGCGCCTCCAAGGCCGGCGTGCGTATGCTGACCAAGTCGATGGCTCTCGAGCTGGGGCCGTCCGGGATCCGCGTGAACGCCGTCGGCCCGGGCTGGATCCGCACCGGCATGAACCCGCTGGACGACCCTGAGTGGGTGGCCCGCCTCGAGCCCACGATCCCGCTGGGCCGGATCGGCACGCCCGACGACATCGCCTCAGCGATCGCCTTCCTGCTCTCCGACAACGCCCGCTATATCAGCGGCCAGACGCTGTTTGTGGATGGCGGCTGGCTGACGAGCCGGGCGTAGGTTTCGCCGTCGGTGCTTGCGAGCGGCTCGCTGGCACCCGAGCCGAAAGCTCCCCTCGCCGACGGCCGCCTTCAGATGTCAGCGTCGGTCTGGACGCGCATACATCCGCATGCGGTGGCCCACTCATCGAACGAGCGCCCGTCGAGCTTTGAGTCCGCGCGCAGCAGGTGGTGGAACGCCTCGCCGGAGTGCTTCCACCCGTTCTGGTCGAGCAAGCCCGCCAATTCGGCGGAGGCCGTTCGCCTGCCGCTGACTCACCTCCGGCCGTTCGGCCTGGTGGCGCAGCTCGTCTCCTGAGGCCACGTCGAAGGCGAGGTAGCGCTCCCCTGCCTCGTCTGTGAGCCACCACTTCGAGACGAACAAGCCCTCCAGCGCCTCGTCGCCGCGCTTCTCATCCTCTGAGGCGACCACGACCGCGTACCGGTCTCCGCTCGACGTTAGCCCGCCCAGGACGGTCAAATTCGTGGCCGGCTCCGCGATGGCGCACTTGATGTCGTTGGCATGCAGAAGCCCCTGCGCCTCCTCGGCGCCTTCCCTGGTCTCGAACAACGCGATGGGGACCGTGCCAGACATGACCGCGGAGTGTACCGGCGCCGCCGGGGCGGGCCAACCTGCCGTCGCGCCCGTTTGGAGCGCGCCGCTTCCGGGTAATCTCTGGCTCGTATGGCGGGCATCGGACGTCGCGAGCGCGCACGCCGAGTGGTGGTGATCACCGGAGCATCGGCCGGCGTCGGCCGTGCTGCGGCGGTCGAGTTCGCGCGCCGGGGTGATGCGGTGGGGCTGATCGCGCGTGGCGCGGTCGGCCTGGCGGGCGCGCGTGAGGAGGTCGAGGCGGCGGGCGGGGCGGGCTTCGTCGTCCCCATCGACGTGGCTGAGCCGCAGGCGGTGGACCACGCGGCGGCCGCCATCGAGGACCGCTTCGGACCGATCGACGTGTGGGTCAACAACGCCTCCGCCAGCATCGTTGCGGCCTTCGGCGCGATCACCCCGGAGGAGTTCCGGCGGGTCACCGAGGTCACCTACCTGGGCGCCGTGTACGGCACCATGGCGGCCCTGCGGCGGATGGCCCCGCGGGACAGCGGCAGCATCGTCCAGGTCGGCTCAGCCCGCGCTCACGGCAGCCTCGAGCTGCACAGCGCGGAGTGGGGCGCCAAGCAGGCCGTCCGCGCATTCACCGAATCGCTGCGGGCGGAGCTCGAGCACGACCATACGAACGTCCACGTGACGCTGGTCAACCTGCCGCCGCTGAACACCCCGGGCATGGCCTGGAGCCGCAACAAGACCGGCCGCCAGGTGCAGCCGGCGGGCCGCGTCTACCAGCCGGAGGTGGCCGCACGAGCAATCGTCTGGGCATCCGAGCACCGCCGCAAGGAGATCGACCTGGCCGGGCCAGCCGTCCGGCTGGCGCTGGCGGAGCGCATCCCCGGACGCAACGGTTACGGACAGCTGGGCGAGGACGACCGCGGGCCGGGCCAGCGCGACAACCTGTTCGAGCCGCTGGACGCGGGCGCCGATCCCGGCGCGCATGGGAGCATGGACGATGACGCCCACACGATCAGCCCCACCCTGTGGGCGACCATGCACCGCGAGGCGCTGTCGTTCGCGGCCGGCGTGGTCGGTACCGGCGTCACGCTGGCGGCCCTTCGCCGGCGGCGCTAGCCGGGGCTCAGGTGCCGGAGCGCTGGTGGCGGATCACGGCCAGCAGGGATTCCTCGTCCGCCGTGCGCAGGAACTCGGCCGCATCCGGCTCCAGGTCGGTCAGCGAGATGGTCAGAAGCTGGCCGCGGCGGCCGTACTCGGCGGTTGCCTGCGGGGACACGCGCTCGCTGCGCGTCACCTTGCCGTCGCGCAGGCGGATGAACCCGGTCTTGGACTCGACGTCGTAGCGCAGCGGCAGCATGGCTGAATCATGCCCGATGGAGGTCGTCCCACGAGCGAGCTCCTGCAGCGGGATTCTCATGCTGACCCGTCTATCGTTCAGACGTGGCTGAACGCGGCAGCCGGGCCACCGATTCGCGCCTCCCGGTGGCGGTGCTGGCGGTTGCCGTGGGAGTCGTCCTGGCCGACTCCTCGGTTGTCGTGCTGGCGCTGCCCGACATGCTCGACCAGTTCCACACGTCGGTCAGCACGATCGCCTGGGTGATCACCGCCTTCAACCTGTCGGTGGCCGTGTGCGCCGTGCCGGCCATGCTGATCGCCCGCCGGGTCGGCGCACGTCGCCTGAGCGTGGCCGGAGCGCTGCTCTTCGCAGCCGCCTCCACCGCCTGCGCCGCCGCCTCCGGGGTTGACCAGGTGATCGCCGCCCGCTGTCTTCAGGCGGCCGGCGGCGCTGCCCTTGCCGGAAGCGCGCTCGAGCTCCTGGTGGAGCGGCTGGACGACGAGCGGCGGGCGGCCAGGATCTGGGCGGCGGCGGCCGCCGTGGGGGCGGCGGTGGGGCCCATGGCAGGCGGCGCGCTGACCGACGCCTTCAACTGGCGGGCCATCTTCATCGTCCAGGTGCCGCTGGGCCTGGCCGCCGTGCTCGTCCGCAGCCCGCACCCCGAGCGCCCGCAGACGGCCCGCCTGGAGCGCCCGTCGATCGCCCCCAACGTGGCCCTGGGCCTGGTCGCCGCCGGGCTCTCGGCCGCCCTCTTTCTGCTCGTGCTGCTGTTCGTGCAGGGCTACGGAGAGACGCCGCTTCGAGCCGCCATCGCCATCTCGGTGATCCCGCTGGCGGCCGTCGTGGTCAGCCTGGCGGTGCCCGGCGAGGGCCACCTGACCACCCGGGCCGGCGCCGGCAGCCTGCTGATCGCCGGCGGCCTCGCTGCCCTGGGCCTCCTGCCACACGCGCAGGTGGCGTGGACGCTGGTGCCCCAGGCGATGATCGGCGGCGGCCTGGCGCTGGCGCTGCCGGCGCTCTCGCACGTCGCCCTGGAGCGGCCGCCGCTGGCGGTGCAGGGCGCCTGGTCGATCGCCGCCCGGCATGCCGGCGTTGTCCTTGGCCTGCTGCTCTTGACCCCCCTTCTGGTGGCCGATCTGAATACGCAGAGCGACCGCGCGCAGGAGGCCGGAGCGGCGGTGGTGCTGGGCTCGCAGCTGCCGTTCGCGGCCAAGCTCCAGCTGGGCAACGCGCTGGAGCACCAGGTGGCGGCCACCGGCGGCGCGAACGTGCCCGATCTGACACCGGTCTTCCGGAGCCAGCACCCGCCCGCGACCGAGCGGCCGATCTACGCTGACATCGAGCGGGCGTTGAATGACCAGGTGCGGCGGGCGGCCACGCGAGCCTTCCGGCGGGCCTTCCTGATCGGGGCGGTGCTGGCCCTGGCCGCCGTCGCCCCGCTTCTGGCCATCACCCGCCGGCGCCCGATGCGAGCGCCGCTGGTCGCCCTGGCGGCGGCCGTGGCGATCATCCCGTGTGCGGTCGCGGTGGCCGCAGGCGGTGTCTCCTACGGGCCCGCCGCCGCCCCCAACCCGTGTTCGGGAAGGCACTGGAGCAAGACCGGTTCACTGACCAGCAAGGTGGCGCTGTCGGCCCTGAACGGCGCCGCCTGCTACCTGCACGTGCAGGTCGCGTCGCTGGCTCTGGGGCTTGAGTCGACGGCCACCCTGAACGCCTTCCAGGCCAGCCACCACCTGACCAACGCCGACCTGGACGCGGCCGTCAAGGCCGGGCTCAGGCAGGCCATCACCGACGGCCAGCGGGCGGGGGATCTGAACTCGATCGAGGCCGGCATGCTGTCGCTGACCCTCGACAACCTGCCGCCCTCGTGGCTGCGCACCGAGTTGCCCTCGGCGCTCGGGCTGGTGCAGGGAGGTGGTTCGCTCTAGCGCTTAGAACCCGTTTCAGAATGAGGTTCGTCGTGAGGCGTAGGGCGCGGTGGTTGCGGGAAGGATCGAGCGGCGAGCGGAGCGCAGGCGTGGCCGGAGGCCACGTTGAGCACCGCACGCCGCGTGGGACGCACCCGCAACCAGCGCGAACCAGCCGCAACAGGACGTCATTCTGAAACGGGTTCTTAGGCCACAGGCTGGCCGGACTGCGCCGCGTCGGCCAGCTGGAAGTCCATCACGACCTCGGTGCCGCCGCCGGGCGTCTCGCGCAGCTCCATGCGGTGGGTGAGCGCCGCGATCACCGGCAGCCCCAGACCCAGCCCGGGGCTGTCCACGCGCGGCGTGAAGCCCTGTCCCCGGTCGCGCACGATCACCTCCAGCCCGCCTGCCCGCCAGCCCGCCTCGACCTCCAACTGCAACTCCTCGAGGCTCTCGCCGCCGGCGTGCAGGACGGCGTTCGTGCACGCCTCGGTGACGGCCAGCAGCACGTCCGCGGCCACGGCAGGCTGCACGCCGCCGGCATCGAGCATTCCCCGCAGCGCGTGCCGCACCACCGGCACGCTGTCGGCGGTGGAGGGCAGCGTGAGAGTCATCCGCTCCGGATCGGGCGACTCGGGCATGCCGACACATTACCCCGCTGCGTCAGCTGGACAGGCGCGCTAGGGTCATCCACTGTGAGTCGAGCTCCCGGGCAGACGTTCACGGGGCGGTTTACGAGCGGGCGGCTGGCGCGGGCGGTGAGCGCCCATCTGGTGCTGGCCGCCGGGGCTCGCAGCGCGCTTGCCATCGACCGCCTGGACGAGCTGTGCATGGCGGTCGACCTGGTGCTGGCGCGCTCGCCGGCACCGGTCACCGTGGCCGTCACCGCCGGCTCCGACTGGCTGTCGGTGGCCGTTGATCCGGCCGACGCCGACTGGATCGAGCGCAACGCCAGCCTGCTGGCGTCGATGGTGGCGGGGGTGCGCATGCATGGGGCGGGGGTTGAACTGCGTGCCGGTTGACACCGCCGGGTTGGCGGCGCGGGCGGCGGGCGGCGATCCCGAGGCCCGCGACCAGCTCGTTCGCGAGCTGCGGCCGATGGTGGCGGCGCTGGCCCGGCGCTTCGCCGGGACAGCCGCCCGCGCCGACCTGGAGCAGTCCGGCGTGGTCGGCGTGTTGACCGCTGTGGAGGGCTTCGATCCCGACCGCGGGGTGGCCTTCGAGGCCTACGCCTCGCCATTCGTGGTCGGCGAGATGGCCCGCTGCGCGCGCGAGTCGAGCTCCGGGCCGCGGGTGCCGCGCTCGCTGCGCGACGAGCAGCGGGAACTGGAACGGGCGATCGAGGGGTTCACCGGCCGGCACGGGCGGATGCCGGCGGTGCCCGAACTGGCCCAGGCCAGCGGACTGGATACCGAGCGGGTGGTCGAACTGCTGCAGGTGCGAAGCGTGCGCCGGCCGGTCGAGCTGGACGCGGTGACCGACGACCAGCTGGGGGTCGACGACCCCGAGTTGGCCGGCGTCGAGGAGCGGCTCGACCTGGGCACGCGGCTGGCCCGGCTGGACGCCCGGCAGCGCCGCATCCTGGCCCTGCGGGTGGGTCTGGGCCTGTCCCAGCGCGAGATCGCAGAGCGCGTCGGCATGTCGCAGATGCACGTGTCGCGGCTGCTTCGGGCCGCGGTGGACGAGCTGGCCGCCGGCGGCTGACCGGCCGCATGTTTCAAGCGCGCCCGGCCTGCACATAGACCACTGCGGAGTCTGTTCCCGTCGACCGAGCCGGAGAGGGCCAAAGCCATGGGCGCGCTCACGCACTGCACCGATCTGGAGCTGATCCAGCTCGTCCAGGGCACCCGCGGTGAGGCAGCGAGGGAGGCCCTGATCCTGCGCCACCGGGGTCTCGTGCACCGCATCGCAGGCCGCTACGCGCGGCGCGGGCTGGCCTACGACGACATCGTCCAGAGCGGGCAGGTGGGGCTGATCCAGGCCGTTGACCGCTTCGATCCCAGCCGCGGGGTGCCGCTTGCCCGCTACGCCGCCCGCACCATCGAGGGCGAGATCATGCACCTCTTCCGCGACCACGGCTGGGCGGTGCGAGTGCCGCGCCCGCTGCAGGAACTGTCCCGGCGGTTGGTCCGCGCGCGCGAGGAACTGGGCCACCGGCTGGGCCGCTCACCGGAGCTGGAGGAGTTGGCCCGGTTCATGGGCGAGCCGGCCGACCTGGTGGCCGAGGCAGCCGCCGCCGAGCGCGCCTACCAGGCCGAGCCGCTGGCCGCCCTGGAAGCCGAGCATGGCGCACCGGGCAGGCTGGCCGGCGCCCGCGAGGAGCGGGGGTACGAGCACGCCGAGCACCGCGACCAGTTGGCGGCTGCAGTGCGCCGGCTGCCGCCGCGCGACCGGGCGGTCGTGCACCTGCGTTTCTTCGGCGAGATGAGCCAGTCCGAGATCGCTCGCCGGCTCGAGATCAGCCAGATGCAGGTGTCGCGCTCACTGCGCTCGTCGCTGGACACGCTGCGCGACGCCATCGAGGTCGCCTAGCGAAGCGGTGCGGGCGGCGGATCGGAGGCGGGGAAGGAGTCCTGGCCCTGGTCGGCGTCCAGGACGGCCCGCACCTGGTCCTCGGGCACGCCCAGCCAGTTGGCGATCTCAGCCGCCGACAGGCCGCGGCCGGCCAGCGTGCGCACATGTGCCTCCAGGTCCGGCATGCACAGGACCCGCTTCCCGGCGGCCGGCTTGGGTAAACGTGGTTGCGCGGATCCGCATAGGTGATATAGTTGCAGACACAATCACTTTTCTCCCGGAGGGAGAGTCACATGCAGCTGAACGGCATCCACCACGTCACCGCCATCACCGGCGACGCCAGAAAGAACGTCGACTTCAACACCCGCGTGCTGGGCCTGCGGCTGGTCGCCAAGACCGTGAACCAGGACGACACCAGCGCCTACCACCTGTTCTACGCCGATGAGGAGGGCTCGCCGGGCGCCGACCTGACCTTCTTCGAGTATCCGGGCGCGCTGCCCGGCAGCGCCGGCCCGGGCATGGTGCACCGGGTGGTGTGGAGGGTCGGCTCGCAAGACGCGATCGACTTCTGGGAGCAGCGGCTGGGCGCCGAGGGCATCGCGACCCGACGGGTCGACGATGGGCTCGTGTTCGCAAACCCCGAGGGCCTGGGCCACGGCCTGGTGGTGCGCTCCGACGGCGACGCGCCGCTGGTCGCCCGGCATCCCGAGATTCCGGCCGACATGGCGCTGACCGGCTTCGACGGAGTGCGCGTGTACAGCCTGCGCCCGACCAGCACCCGGGCGGTGCTTGAGGATGTGATGGGCGCCACCCAGGCAGGCGACGACGTGCTGGAGCTGCGCGGGCCGAGCCGCCACGGCACCGTCACTCTGGACGAGGCGCCGGTCGACGTGCGGCCGGCCTCCGGCGCCGGCACCGTGCATCACGTCGCCTTCTGGGCCGACAACGCCGAGCATCCCAAGTGGCCGGGCTACCTGGCCGAGCACGGGCTGCGCTCGACCGAGGTGATCGACCGCCACTACTTCCACTCGGTGTACTTCCGCGAGCCGGGCGGAGTGCTGTACGAGATCGCCGACCACGGGCCCGGCTTCACCCGCGACCAGACGCTGGAGACGATGGGCCAGAAGGTGATCCTGCCGCCGTGGCTGGAGCCGCAGCGGGAGGCCATCGAGGCCCGGCTGACGCCGATCGAGGATCCGCGGGCGGCCTGGGCGGCTGCCTAATGCAGTAGCTCGCGGGCGCGCTGTGCGACCTCGCGCTCGCCCTTGTAACTGAGCCTGGCTGCCGCATCGAGCGGCAGCCAGCTCGCGTTTGCGACCTCGCGCCGCATGGCCGGCTGGATGTCGCCGACGCGCCCGCCGCGGCGGCGCACCAGGTGGAAGGTGACCACCTTGAACACGCGCTCGCCGGCCCACGTGTAGACGTACTTGATGCTGCCCAGCGAGGCGACGGGCTCGCACACCAGGCCGGTCTCCTCATGCACCTCGCGAAGCGCCGTGTCGAGCGCCTGCTCGCCCTGGTCGATCACGCCCTTGGGCAGAGCCAGCACGCCCGGCCGGCCGTTTGGCTCGATGACCGCAAACCACCAGCGTCCGCGCATCCGCCGAACCGCCACCCCTCCGGCCGAGAACTCGCGCCGTGCCACCGATCTCAGCCTGCGAGCTGGTGCTCGGCGTAGGGGACGATGTCCGCCGGCCCGGTCGAGATCCACGCTCGCACCGGCTGGGACAGCTCGTACACCACCGACCCGAACGTCAGCCAGGGCTGCTCGGGCGTGGCGTGCACGCTGAGCGGGATCTCGCGGTCGGCCAGGAGCGCGCGGCAGGCCGCCGCATCCATGCCGTCGGAGCCAGCCTGCTCCAGCCGCCGCTGGCGCGTCCGCGAGTCGTCCGTGCCGGATGGCTCGTCCGAGGCCGGGTCGATGTCGGACGATCGCAGCGGGTGGTTGGTGTGGCACAGCCGTCCTGCGGCCGACTGGACGGCGCCGGCCGCCGAGCATTCGAAGCCGAGGGTCGCGTCGGGGCCGGCCACCGCGTAGTGCTGGCCGGACGCGTGGCCGACCTCGCGCAGGAAGCCGGCCGCGGTCGCGGCGCTCGTCCGCTCCAGCGCGCCGCGGATGGCGAATGCGACAGGCAGCCCATCGGCGGCGTGGCGGAGCATCGAGAGCGCGTTCACGCACACCCCGACCCCGGCCGAGTTGACGCCGGTCAGGCCGACCATGCCGGCTGCGGTCAGCACCAGCGTCTGGGAGCCGTCCGCTGCCCGGTGGCGGATCACCGCCTGCGAGCCGTCCATCCAGGCCGGCAGGTCCATGTTCTGGGCCAGCAGTGCCGGCTGTTCGCCCTCGGCCGGCGCCGCCACCACGCTGCACGCCTGGCGGGCGGCGGCTCGCTGCTGGTGCCACCACTGCTCGTCCATCAGGTTGTGTGCGAGCAGCGCGTCGAAGGCCTGCCCGCAGCCCTCTGCGATGCCGCGCAGCTCCTCCAGCAGCTCCGGCGTGTGCCGCATGATGGCCGGCAGGAAATCGGTGTCGGTCAGAAGCTGCTGAACGTAGTCATCCGCGTTCAGGCCGGTCGCTCGGGCGGTGTGCTCGGCCGACCGCTCGAGCACCTCGGCGATCTCCCGGCGCAGTGCCTCGCCGTGGGCGCGCCCACGGGTGCGAGCGTCCCCGCTGCACTCGATCGGCCTGGTGGCGACGCTTGCCATGCGCCCAGGGTACCCGGTTGGATAGCGTTCGGGCATGCGCCGTCCCGTGATCGGGTACACCATCGAGTTCGAGGATCCGCTGCTGAAGGCGACCGAAGCGGCGCTTCGGCAGCCGCTGCAACGGTTGGGCGCGGTGGTCGTGGCGGTGCCGCGGTCGACGCCGCGCGAGCACATCGAGCAGGTGCTCGACATGGTCGACGGCGTCCAGCTGTGTGGGGGCGCTGACGTCGATCCCAGCCACTACGGCCAGGACCGGCACGAGCTGACCCGACCCGGGCGGCCCGACGAGGACGTGCTGGAGATCGAGCTGGTGCGCGGCGCGCTGGCCCGGGGGATGCCGGTGCTGGGCATCTGCCGCGGCATCCAGGTGCTGGCGGTGGCCGCCGGCGGCGAGCTGACGCAGGACGTGGAAACGCTGCACCCGGGCGCGCACCGGCACCGGTACCCGTGGCAGGAGCTGGCCGAGCAGGAGCCGGGTGACCACTGGCACGACGTGCAGGTGGCGCCGGGGTCGGCGGCCGAGCGCTGGTTCGAGGGCGGCCCGGCCCGGGTCAACTCCTTCCACCACCAGTGCGTTGCCGCGCCGGGCCCCATGCTGGCCGCCACCGTGCGCGCCGCCGACGGCGTGATCGAGGCGCTGGAGCGGGCCGACGGCGGCGGCTTTGCCGCCGGCACCCAGTGGCACAACGAGTTTCAGTGGGGGCACGACGAGCGGTTTCTGCGCCCGTTCGAAGATCTGGTCGAGGCCGCCCGCGCGTACGCCGCGAGCCGGGAGCCGGTCGGCCGGTGAGCACGGCTCAGGCCCGCCTGGCCGAGATCGACCAGCTGCAGGCGGGGGCGGTGACGGAGGTCAGGCGGCGGGCTGACGCCTTCTGGCTTGACTGGGACGGCGATCGGGATCAGGCCATGCTGGCCGCCTGGTTCGTGCCCCGCTGCTGGCGCGAGATCGACTACGTGCACATGCTGGGCGAGGTGATCCGCCGCTACGGCATGGGCTTCGAGCGAAAGCACGTGTCGGCGCTGGCCCGCCAGCTGCAGGACGAGGCCGAGCACTACGAGGCGGTGGGCCGGATCATCGAGCGGCTGGGCGGGACGGTGCCGACCGAGCCGCCCGCCTCCGCGCGGGCCTGGAGCGCGTTTCTGTGGGAGTCGCTGGAGCGGCACAGGCTGGGCGCGATCGCTGCCTGGAATATGTCCGAGCTGGCCGCCACCGGGACGCTGGAGGGGATTGTCGAGGCCGGGCGGCGGTACGAGCTGCCGGACGTCGTCCGTATCTACGAGGGCATCATCAAGGACGAGCGCTTCCACGTCGGCCTGGGCCGGCTGATGATCGAGCGCTACGCCTCCACCGACGAGGACTGGGACGAGGTCATGCGGGCCATGCGCGGCATGGCCGAGATCGTCCGTGAGAGCCATACGGCGGTGGAGGTGCCGCTGTAGTTCGCGGCTGTCTGCTGTTGCCTAGACAGGCAGGCGGTAGAAATCCTCGTCGGTGCCGTCCTCGTTGAACTGCGCCAGAACACCACACGGCTCGAAGCCGACCGCGAGGTGCCAGGAGGTGGTTCCTCAATGAACGCCTGCTGCGGCTGGTCTGCGGGCACGCTGGCTGCGTCCCACGCGGCGTGCGGTGCTCAACGTGGTGAAACCACGCCTCCGCTCCGCTCGCCGCTCGATCCTTGCCAGCGTGCCCGCATCCTGCGCCTCGTGACGACGTCATTAAGGAACCACCTCCAGGCCCGAGGGTCGGCCTCGCCGGCCGTGGTCGAGGAGAGCAGGAAGCCCCACCCGATCTCGCGCGCGTGCTGGCAGGCCGCGCCGACCAGGGCGCGGCCGACGCCTCGCCGGCGGTACGGCTCGAGTACCCGCACCTGCGCGACAAAGGGGAGGAGCGACCACAGGTGGTCGAGCCGCAGGAATCCGGCCAGCTCGCCGTCCAGTTCGGCCAGGAGCACCTCGCGTTGCCTGACCTTCGGGGTGAGCTCCCTGGCCTCGAGAACGCCGTCGTGCTCCACCAGCCAGGGCAGGTCGCGCTCTGTCGCCGTCGGACGGTGATGTCCGCGGTCACGCCGAGAGGCTAGCCCGGTTGGTGGGCTACTCAGGAATCGCGCTGGCCACCCACGGCCGCAGTTCGTCCAGAAAGCCGGGATCGATCGAGTGGCCCATCGGCGACTCGCGATAGAGAGGTGCGTGCCCGGCTGCGGTCAGCCGGTCGCGGGCGTCGCGGCCCCACTCGACGCCGATGATCGGGTCCATCGTGCCGTGCCCGATCGCGGCCCGCAGCCCGGGACGGTCGAGGTCGAGCGAGAAGTCGTCCACCGTCGGCATGAAGCCAGACAGCGCGATCACCCCGGCCGGCGTCGGCCGGCCGGCCCCCAGCGCCAGCGACCAGCTCATCACCGCGCCCTGCGAGAACCCGCAGATCAGCGTCCGCTCCGGTCCGGCCCCGGCCTGCTCCTGCATCGCCTCCAGCCACGCCTGCAAACGCGCCCAAGTGGGCATGAACGTCCGTGCGTCGGGCGTGCCGATGCCGCCCAGCGCATACCAGTGCGCGCCGCCTGGCGGCAGCGCCAGCGGCCCCCTCGGGCAGGCCGCCATCAGCCGCCGCTCGGGATCCAGCACATCGGCCAGCGGGGCCAGGTCAAGCTCGTTCGCCCCCCGCCCGTGGATCAGCACCAGGAGTCCCGCCGGCGTGCCGGCCGCCGGCCGCACCACGTGCGTGAGCGGCTCTGGGCCGCCTGCGGTTCCGGGCTGGAAGGTCACCCGAGCGACCCGGTGGCGTCAATCCAGCGCGCGAACGCCTCCAGCAGCGCCGCCAGCGTCTCCCGCGATGGCTCATCGGTCAGCCGGCCCTGTTCGTCGAAGTTTCGGCTCGCCCACTGCACCCACAGCTCCGGCTTGCCCATCACGTGACAGCCGCACTCGAGCAGGATCTGGCGCAGCACGAGCTGCGAGCGCACGGTGCCCATCCGTCCGCCGGCGCCGATCACGGCGGCCGGCTTTCCGCGCATCGGGTTCTCGGCGGGCGGCCGCGAGACCCAGTCGATCAGGTTCTTGAGCACGCCCGGCGGCGCGTAGTTGTACTCAGGCGTCGCGAAGAGCAGCGCGTTAGCGGCCGCCACCCGCCCCTTCAGGTCGGTCACCAGCTGAGGCGGACCGGCCAGCCGCACGTCCTCGTTGTAGGGCGGCAGTTCGCCCATGCCGTCGTACAGCTCGATCGTCATGCCGGCGGGCGCCAACTCGGCGGCCGTGCGCAGCAGCGCCGTGTTGAAGGAGGCGGCCCGCAGGCTGCCGGAGATTGCGAGGATGTTCATGGCTGTGGGGGGTGGTGAATTCGGGGCACAGCGGCTATGATTGTATGTGCAATCAGTTTTCTAGCAGAGATCGAGGCACACAGTGCGCACCGCCCCCAAGAACATCCTGAACGACACCGAGGTCGCCGCCTGGAAGGGGCTGCTGCGCGCCCATCATGGGCTGGTCAGCGCGCTCGACGCCGAGCTGATGGAGGCCCACCGGCTGCCGCTCAGCTCCTATGAGGTGTTGCTGCAGCTGTCCAGCGGGCCGGCCGGCGGGATGCGCATGTCCGAGATCGCCGACCGCGTGCTGCTCTCGCGCAGCGGGCTGACCCGGCTGGTGGACCGGTTGGAGCGGGAGGGACTGGTGGAGCGGCGCAGCTGCCCCAGCGATCTGCGCGGGCAGATGGCGCTGATCACCGACCGCGGCCGCCAACTCTTCGGCGAGGCTCGGGCTACCCACCTGGCCGGCGTGCGGCGGGAGTTCGTGGGCCGTCTGTCGGGCGCCGAGCTGGAGCAGCTGGCGGCGCTGTGGGAACGCTTCGAAGGGCCCGACTGCCCCTCCTGCTAGGCTCGTCCGCATGGACGATGTGATCGTTGTCACCACCAACGAGCTGCCGGGCTACGAGATCGTCGAGGTGCACGGAGAGGTGTTCGGGCTGATCGTGCGCGCCCGAAACGTCTTCTCCAACTTCGGCGCGGGTCTTCGGACCGTGTTCGGCGGCGAGGCCAAGGGCTACACCACGCTGCTCTCGGACAGCCGAGTTGAGGCCGTCGACCGGTTGAAGGAGGCCGCCCGCGGGGTGGGCGCCAACGCCGTTCTGGCCATGCGCTTCGACTGCAACGAGATCGCCGACATCATGAGTGAAGTGGCGGCCTACGGGACGGCCGTCACCGTGCGCCGAGCCTAATCAGGCTACGGCGTCCAGCGGTCGCCGACCGGCGTCACCAGCAGTTCGTGCGTCCACGCGCTGCGCCCCTGCTCGTGCAGGTACTGCACGGCTCGAGCGAGTTCGCGGGTGTCGATCTTCGTGCCGTCCGCGTCGTCGCCCGGGCCGCCGAACGAGCCGTCGCAGATCAGTAGCGCGACATGCACGCCGCGCTCGCGCAGCTCGTTGGCCGCCGCCTGTGAGAGTGCCCGGGTGGCTGCAGCGCCGGCGCCCCACGGCGCCCGCCCCGGCAACGCACGACGGGCCGAGCCGCCCGTCACCTGGACCAGCGTGCCCGAGCGCTGCTCGGCCAGCACTGCGCCGCAGGTGCGGAAGAACCCGAACACCTCGGGCAGCAGCTGCTCCAGGTAGGGCGACATGGCCTGGTCGTCGGTGGTGATCAGATCGCCGCCGCCGAAGCGGCCCTTGGGCGACATGGCGTTGACCGCCAGGTCGAACGGGCCGGCCTCGGACACCGCTCGCTGCATCTGGCTCAGGTCGGTCAGATCGGCGACCAGACCGCGCCCTGGGAAGGCATCGGCGGTCTCCTGCGAGCGGGCCACGCCCGTCGCCTCCCAGCCCTGAGCGATGAAGTGTTCAGCGATCACCCGGCCCAGGTTCTTGGCGCCGAAGACGAGCACACGGGGCATGCCCGCAGTCTACGCTTCGGGGACGGAGGCGAGCTGGTGAGACGTACCGCTCATGTGGCAAGACTGCTGGCAGGCGTAGGGCTCGTTGTCGTACTCGCGGGCTGCTCGGGATCGGGCACGTCGCACCAGGCGTCGACGACGATCGCCAAGCCCGCCGGCACAACGGCGCAACTCTTCGCCCCTCGGACCCCGCTGGACCTCGAGGGCAGGCTCTCCGGCGGCGACCGAGGTCAGGTGCGGGTGCTGCAGGGCTCACGGCAAGCCACCCCCGGACACGCGGTTGCGCTGCTCGCGGTGCCAGGGGTGGGCACGCTCCACGTGCGCTGCTCCGCGAAGCCGACAACCGACTTCGTGTTGACGAGCTGGGCAAGGGGGGAGGGGCCGCCCGTGGTCCAGCACGTCCACCAGACGCTCGCGCACCCGATCTCATTGATGTCCCTCGCTCGCTTCGGTCAGCCGCCGCTACCAACGTCAGGCCCAGGCCCGGAGGCGTACGACCAATGGCAGATCGGCGTCTATTCCGAAGCCTTCTCAGCCACGGCGACAGTGTGGTCGGTCGCGATCGAGCAGAACGGCCGCTGCACCCTTGCCGCCCAGGGCCAGCTGGTCAGCCACGGCGCCTGGGCCCTCTACGCGCCGAAGCACGGCTAGTCCATCAGCCACCCCCAAAGGCCGGTGCCAGGCACCGTCACGCTGCGCGTGCCGGGAGCCAGGCACCTTCCGGAGAGGCGGGTGTCAGGCACCGTCACGCTGCGCGTGCCGAGAGCCAGGCACCTTGCGAGGAGGCCGGTGCCAGGCACGTGCCTGGCACCGGCCTTTTCCGACTCAGAGCGCGCCGTACGTCTGCCGGGCGGCCTTCAGCATGCCCAGGTAGCCGGCCCGCTCCAGCGACTCGGCGTCGGCCTCGCGGCTGACGCTGAGCAGGCCGCGGGCCTCGTCGACCGAGTTCAGACCCTTGGCCTGCAACCACTCCACCAGCCCGGCCAGCAGCGACTGCGCATGGTCGGGGCCGTGCCGCAGTAGAGAAGAGGTGGTCATCACCACGTCCGCTCCCGCGAGCAGGAAGCGGGCCACGTCGGCGGACGTCTCCACACCGGTGGATGCACCCAGCGATGCGTCCACCCGCCCGTGCAGGATGGCGATCCAGGTCAGCGGCAGGCGCACCTCCTCGGGATGGGAGAGCGCGATCCGGGAGGTGATCTCAAGCGTTTCGGGATCGATGTCGGGCTGCATGAAGCGGTTGAACAGCACCAGGCCGTCGGCCCCGGCCTCGGCCAGCCGCAGCGCCATCTCGCCGATCGAGCTGAAGTAGGGGCTCATCTTGACGGCGATCGGGATGGACACCGCCTGGCGCACCCGCGCAACCACGTCCAGCTGCCGCTGCTCGACCTCGCGGGCGGCCATCCGCGGATCGCCGGGCACGTGGAAGATGTTGAGCTCGATGGCGCTGGCGCCGGCGTCCTGCATCTCCCGCGCGCGCTCCACCCAGCTCTCCGGGGTGATCCCGTTCAGGCTCGCGATCAGCGGCACGCTGACGGCGTCGCGGGCGCGCTCGATCAGGCTCAGATAGCCGCGCAGGGTGCCCGGCCCGTCGGCCGCGGCGGGCAGGTAGGTGAGCGCCTCGGCGAACGCCTCGGTGCCCGCCTCGGACAGCTGGGCGAACGCCTCCTGCTCCCACCGCAACTGCTCCTCGACCAGCGAGTAGAGGACGATCGCCCCCACCCCGGCTTCGGCCAGCTGGTGGATGCCGTCCGTCGTCTGCGACAGCGGGGAGGCCGAGGCGACCAGCGGATTGCGCAGCTCCAGGCCCATGTACCGGGTAGCCAGATCCGGCGTCACGGCTCGGCCCGCACATCTGGTTGGAAGCTTTCGGCACCCTGCGCCGCCATCTCCTCGTACGCCTGCCAGCGGCGGTCGACGGCCTGCTGGGCCGCGCCCAGCAAGCGCTCAGCCTCCTCCGGGTGGGATGCGGTCAGAGCGCGGAAGCGCAGCTCGCGGCTTCGGTACTCGCCCAGCGGCATGCGTGGCCGCGGCGAGTCGAGCAGGAACGGCCTTCCGCCCCCGTCGCGGATCACTGGGTGGTAGCGGATCAGCGGCCAGTGGCCGCTGGCCACGGCCCGGCTCTGCTGGTCGAGCCCGGCGCGCATGTCGATGCCGTGGGCGATGCAGTGACTGTAGGCGATCACCAGCGATGGGCCGTCGTAGGCCTCAGCCTCGCGCAGCGCCCGCAGCGTCTGGAGCGGATCCGAGCCCATCGCCACCCGGGCAACGTACACGCTGCCGTAGGCGATGGCCTGGAGCGCGAGGTCCTTCCCGGGCACGGAGCGGCCTGCGGCCGCGAACTTGGCCACGGCGCCCAGCGGCGTCGCCTTGGACATCTGGCCGCCGGTATTGGAGTACACCTCGGTGTCCAGCACCAGCACGTTGACGTTGCGGCCGCTGGCCAGCACATGGTCGAGGCCGCCGCTGCCGATGTCGTAGGCCCAGCCGTCGCCGCCCACGATCCAGACGGTTCGCCGCACCAGGTGATCGACCACACTGCGCAGGTCGTCGGCCCGCGGCCCGTCCAGGTCGACCAGCCGGCGTTTGATCTCCTCCACCCGCTCGCGCTGGGCGCGCAGCTGCGATTCGGTGTCCTGGGAGGCTGCCAGCACCTCGTCCACCAGTTCGCCGCCCAGCTGGTTGCGCAGGCCGGACAGTTGCTCGCGGGCCAGCCCCAGGTGGACGTCCGCCGCCACCCGGAAGCCCAGCCCGAACTCGGCGTTGTCTTCAAACAGGGAGTTCGACCAGGCCGGGCCGCGGCCGTCGGCGTCGCTCGTCCACGGCGTGGTGGGCAGGTTGCCGCCGTAGATGGAGGAGCAGCCGGTGGCGTTGGCGATCATCAGCCGGTCGCCGAAGAGCTGCGAGAGCAGCTTCAGGTAGGGCGTCTCGCCGCAGCCGGCGCAGGCCCCTGAGAACTCGAACAGCGGCTGCAGGAACTGGGTGCCGCGGACGCTGCCGAAGTCCACCCGCGAGCGGTCGTTGACCGGCAGCGTCTCGAAGAAGCCGATCCGCTCCCGCTCGGCCTCCACCACCGGCTCGAGCGGCTCCAGGTTGATGGCCCGGCGGCTGGGATCCTCGGTCGAGCGCACCGGGCAGGCCTCCACGCACAGGCCGCAGCCGGTGCAGTCCTCGACGTACACCTGCAGCGTGTAGCGGGCGTCGGGCAGGCCGCGGGCGTCCAGCTTGGCCGAGCGGAAGCCGTCCGGGGCGCCGTCCAGCCGCTCGGCGCCGTAGAAGCGCGAGCGGATCACGCTGTGCGGGCAGACGAAGCTGCAGCTGCCGCACTGGATGCACGTATCGGGGTCCCACAGGGCGACCAGGTCGGACACGTTTCGCTTCTCGTAGGCGGCCGTACCCGACGGGTAGGTGCCGTCCACCGGAAGCATGCTGACCGGCAACTCGTCGCCGCGCCCGGCCAAGAGCGTCGCCGTCACCTGGCGCACGAACTCCGGGGCGTCGTCGGGCACCAGCGGCCGGGCATCGCCGTTGGCGCTGGCCGCGGCGCCCACCGGCACCTCGTGCAGTGCGTCCAGCGTGCCGTCGACGGCCGCGTGGTTTCGCTGCACGATCTCGGCCCCGCGGCGGGAGTAAGTCTTGGTGATGGCCGCCTTGATGTGGGCGATCGCGTCGTCGCGCGGCATCACCCCGGAGATGGCGAAAAAGCATGTCTGCAACACCGTGTTGGTACGCCCGGGGATGCCGGCCTCGCGGGCCACCCGGGCGGCGTCGATGGCGTACACGCGGATGCCCTTGGCGATCACCTGCTCCTGCACCGTGTGCGGCAGCTCGTCCCACACCCGCTCGGTCGGGTAGGGGCAGTCCAGAAGCAGCGTCGCCCCAGGCGCGGCGCAGCCGAGCACGTCCACCCGCTGAAGCAGGCTGAAGCGATGGCAGCCGACGAAGCTCGCGCCCTGCACCAGGTAGGGCGCCTCGATCGGATGCGGCCCGAAGCGCAGGTGCGAGACGGTCTGCGAGCCGGACTTCTTCGAGTCGTACACGAAGTAGCCCTGGGCGTACATGCCGGCGTCGTCGCCCAGGATCTTGATCGTGTTCTTGTTGGCGCCGACGGTGCCGTCGGAGCCCAGGCCGAAGAAGACCGCCCGGGTGGTGCCGGGCGGCTCGATGTCGAGCTCGGCCGGGTAGTCGATGCTGGTGTGGCCGACGTCGTCGGTGATGCCGACCGTGAACCGGCGGCGGGGCGCGTCGGAGGGCATCTCGGCCAGCACGCCGGCCACCATGGCCGGCGTGAACTCCTTGGACGACAACCCGTAGCGCCCGCCGATCACCTGCGGCAGCTCGCGCTGGCCGGCCATGTGCGCGTCGGCGAGGGCGCTGGTCACGTCCAGGAGCAGCGGCTCGCCCTGTGCGCCCGGCTCCTTGGTGCGGTCGAGCACGGCGATCCGCCCGGCCGAGGCCGGGATCGCCGCCAGCAGCCGCTCGGCCGAGAACGGCCGGTACAGCCGCACCTCGACCACGCCCACCCGCTCGCCGTCCGCTGCCAGGTGCTCGACCGTACGTCTGGCCGTGGCGCCGCCCGAGCCCATCATCACCAGCACCCGCTCGGCCTCGGGGTGGCCGGTGTAGGAGAAGAGTTCATACCGGCGGCCGCAGCGCCCGGCCAGGGCCTCCAGCGCCGCTTCCACCGCCTCCGGCACCGCGGCGTAGAACGGGTTGACCGTCTCCCGGGCCTGGAAGTAGACGTCCGGGTTCTGGGCGGTGCCGCGGATGAACGGGCGGTCTGGCGAGAGCCCGCGCCCACGGTGCTCGTGCACCAGACTCGGCGGCACCATCGCCCGCAGGTCGTCGTCTGACAGCAGTTCGACGGTGTTCAGCTCGTGCGAGGTGCGGAAGCCGTCGAAGAAGTGCACGAACGGCACCCGCGAGTGAAGTGTCGCCGCCTGCGCGACCGCCGCCAGGTCGTGCGCCTCCTGCACGCACGAGGCCGCCAGCAGCGCGAAGCCGGTCTGCCGCACGGCCATCACGTCGGAGTGGTCGCCGAAGATCGAAAGCGCCTGCGCGGCCAGCGAGCGGGCGGCCACGTGGAACACGGCCGGCGTCAGCTCACCGGCGATCTTGTACATGTTGGGGATCATCAGCATGAGCCCCTGAGAGGCCGTGAAGGTGGTGGTCAGGGCGCCGGTCTGAAGCGCGCCGTGGACGGCACCGGCGGCGCCCCCCTCGCTCTGCATCTCGACCACCGTGGGCACGCTGCCCCACAGGTTGGGACGACCCTCGCTCGACCACTGGTCGGCCAGCTCGGCCATCGGCGAGGAGGGCGTGATCGGGTAGATGCAGCACACCTCGTTCAGCCGGTAGGCAACGGAGGCGGCCGCCTCGTTGCCGTCCACCACGACTCGCGTCACGGGGTCTCCGCCACCATCTCGATGGCATGCACCGGGCACTGCTCGAAGCAGGCGCCGCAGCCCGTGCAGCGGTCGAAATCAAACTTGTAGCGGTTGCCCTCGCCGAGCTTGATGACGGCGTCCTCGGGGCAGGCGCCCAGGCAACCGTCGCATTCGAAGCAGTTGCCGCAGGACAGGCAGCGTTTGGCCTCGTACACCGCCTCGTGTTCGGTCAGGCTGCCCAGCACCTCCTCGAACTCCTGCACCCGCTCGGATGGCGGGCGCTCCGGCTGCTTGCGCTTGGGTGCGTCGGCGTAGTACCACAGGTGCAGGTCCTCGAAGGTGACCATCTCGTGCTTGGGCGGCTTCTCGAAGTGGGTCTGGCGCAGGTAGGCGTCGATGTGCCGGGCGGCGGCCTTGCCGTGCCCGGCGGCCACCGTCACGCTGCGCTGCCCGGGCACGGCATCGCCGCCGGCAAAGAGGCCCGGCCGGCCGGTCATCAGCGACTCCGACACGGCCACCACGCCGTCGCGCGAGATGTCCACGCCGGGCACGTCGAGCAGGAAGCGGGTGTCGGAATCCTGGCCCAGCGCCAGCACCACCGAGTCTGCCTGCAGCGTCTCGAACCGCCCGGTCGGCTGCGGCCGACCTTCGGCGTCCAGCTCCATCGCCTCCACCGTCAGCTCGGTGCCCTCGAAGGCGGAGATGGTGCGCAGCCAGTTGATGCGCACGCCCTCCCGCTCGGCGTCCTCCGCCTCCTCCTCGTGGGCCGGCATCTGGCCGCGCGTGCGCCGGTAGACGATCATCGCCTCCTCGGCACCCAGCCGCTTTGCCACCCGGGCGGCGTCCATGGCCGTGTTGCCTCCGCCGTACACGGCGACCCGCCGCCCCAGCTGCGGCCGCTGGCCGCCGGCCACGCTGCGCAGCAGGGCGACCGCGTCGATGATCGCGCCGGCGTCGCGAGCCGGGATGTCCACGTGCTTGGCCAGGTGCGCGCCGACCGCCACGAACACCGCGTCGAACCCCCCGTCGGCCTGCTCGGCCAGCAGGTCCTGGACGCGGTGGTTGCGCTCGAGGCGAACGCCCAGCCGC
The DNA here is from genome assembly GCA_963744065.1 of uncultured Actinomycetes bacterium. Lineage (GTDB taxonomy): Bacteria > Actinomycetota > Thermoleophilia > Gaiellales > JAICJC01 > DASUHT01. The sequence continues at coordinate 211,701 of CAVUSN010000002.1, forward strand.
TCGATCCGGGCCACCTCGCCGGCTAGCACCTCGGGCGGCAGCCGGTACGAGGGGATGCCGTAGCGCAGCATCCCGCCGCCGTCGGATCCGACGTCGCGGATCTCCACCTCGTGCCCCAGCCTGGCCAGGTGGTAGGCGGCGCACAGCCCGCTGGGCCCACCGCCGACGATCAGCACGCGCCGGCCGCTGCGCGCGCGGGCGGGCGTGAAGTCCCACTCCTGCTCGAGCGCGAGATCGCCCAGGAACCGCTCGATGGCGTGGATCGACACCGGCTCGTCCAGCTGCGCCCGGTTACAGGAGCCCTCGCAGGGGTGGTAGCAGACGCGCCCGTGGATGGCCGCGAGCGGGTTGTCGACCACGATCTGCCGCCACGCGTCCTCGTACCGCCCGGCCTCCACGTGGGCCAGCCAGGCCTGGATGTTCTCGCCAGCCGGGCAGGCCACGTTGCACGGCGGCAGCAGGTCAACGTACAGCGGCCGCCGCTCCCGCACGGGCCCCGCCGACCGCCGCGGATGCGCCAGGTCGGGAAGCGACGTCAGGTCGGGAGTGGGTTCGTTCATCTCGTGGCGTCCAAGCCGGTGCGTGCCCGCGCGCCGGCCTACCGGGCACAGCGTAGCCCTCATCGCGCCGGATCGGAAATCCCCGCTCGGGACGGGCCCGACTACACTCATCCGCATGGCAGTGATCCAGACGCTCCCGGGCTTCGAGCTGCCGTTCGAGCCGCGGCCGCCGCGCATCGGCGCAGTCGATGCGGTGGCCCTGGAGGCGCGTGCAGCCGACCTGGCCACGCGCTCGATCAAGCGCGATTCCAAGCTGTGGGCGCTGGACATGGTCGTGCGCATGATCGACCTGACCACCTTGGAGGGCGCCGACACGCCGGGCAAGGTTGCCGCCCTGTGCTCCAAGGCGCTGCGGCCCGACCCATCCGACCCCAGCGTGCCGTCGGTGGCGGCGGTGTGCGTCTACCCCAACCTGGTGGCCGAGGCCCGGCGACGGATCGGCGATCGGCCGGTGCATGTGGCCTCGGTGGCGACCGCCTTCCCCTCCGGCCAGTCGCCGATCGAGGTGAAGCTGGAGGATGTGGCCGCTGCCGTTGCCATGGGCGCCGACGAGGTGGACATGGTGATCGACCGCGGCGCCTTCCTGTCGGGCCGCTACGGCAAGGTGTACGACGAGATCGTGCGGGTAAAGCAAGCGGCCGCCGGCGCCCACCTGAAGGTGATCCTGGAGACCGGCGAACTGGGCACCTACGACAACGTGCGGCGGGCGTCGCTTCTGGCCATGGCGGCCGGCGCCGACTTCATCAAGACGTCCACCGGCAAGATCAGCCCGGCGGCCACGCTGCCGGTCACCCTGTGCATGCTGGAGGCGATCCGCGACGTGTACCGACGAGACAGGCCGGGCGGTGGGCATGAAGCCGGCCGGCGGCATCCGCCACGCCAAGCTGGCGATCCAGTATCTGTGCGTGGTGCACGAGACGCTGGGCGTCGACTGGCTGACCCCAGACCGGTTCCGGTTCGGCGCCTCGTCGCTCCTGAACGACGTGCTGATGCAGATCCGAAAGCAGCGCACCGGCCTGTACGAGTCGCCCGACCACTTCACCATCGACTGATGGACGAGCTCGAGCCAACCGGCGGCGCCGTCGCCGGCCCGGTCACGTGGGACTACGCCCCGGCCCCGGAGTCGCGCGACATCGTCACCCTGCAGGAGCGCTACGGCCTCTTCATCGGCGGCGAGCTGGTGGAGCCGGCGTCCGGCCAGCACTTCCAGACCATCTCGCCGGCCACCGAGGAGCCGCTGGCCGAGGTCGCCCAGGCCGGCCCCGAGGACATCGACCGCGGGGTGGCGGCGGCCCGCGCCGCCTTCGAGGACGGCTGGTCGGGCCTGCGTCCTGTCGAGCGCGCCAAGTACCTGTTTCGGATCGCCCGCATCCTCCAGGAGCGCGCCCGCGAGCTGGCGGTGGCCGAGTCGCTGGACGGCGGAAAGCCGATCAAGGAGTCGCGCGACGTTGACTTGCCGCTGGCCGCCGCGCACTTCTTCTACCACGCCGGCTGGGCCGACAAGCTGGAGTACGCCTTCCCCAACCGCAATCCCCGCCCGCTGGGCGTGGCGGCCCAGATCATCCCCTGGAACTTTCCGCTCTTGATGCTGGCCTGGAAGGTGGCGCCGGCCCTGGCCTGCGGCAACACGGTGGTGCTGAAGCCGGCCGAGACGACGCCGCTGACCGCCCTGCTCTTCGCCGATGTGTGCCGCCAGGCCGAGCTGCCGGCGGGCGTGGTCAACATCCTCACCGGCGACGGCGCCACCGGGGCCGAGCTGGTCCGCCACCCGGGCATCGACAAGGTCGCCTTCACCGGCTCCACTGAGGTCGGCAAGGCCATCGCCCGCGAGCTGGCCGGCCGCCGCATCCCGCACACGCTGGAGCTGGGCGGCAAGGCCGCCAACATCGTGTTCGACGACTGCGCGCTGGATCAGACGGTGGAGGGGATCGTCAACGGCATCTACTTCAACCAGGGCCACGTGTGCTGCGCCGGCTCCCGGCTGCTGGTGCAGGAGTCGATCGCAGACCAGCTGGTGGCCAAGCTGAAGCGCCGGCTGGGCACGCTGCGGGTAGGCGATCCGCTGGACAAGAACACCGACGTGGGGGCCATCAACTCACGCGCCCAGCTGGATCGCATCCGCGAGCTGGTGGCGGCCGGGCAGGAGGAGGGGGCGGAGATCTACCAGCCGCCCTGCGAGCTGCCCGAGCGCGGCTTCTGGTTCGCGCCCACCGTGTTCACCAACGTCGCCCAGAGCTACCGCATCGCTCAGGAGGAGATCTTCGGCCCGGTGCTCAGCGTGCTCACCTTCCGCACGCCGTCGGAGGCGGTGGAGAAGGCCAACAACACGGCCTACGGCCTGTCGGCCGGCGTGTGGACGGAGAAGGGCTCGCGCATCCTGTGGATGGCCTCGCGGTTGCGGGCTGGTGTCGTGTGGGCAAACACCTACAACCGCTTCGACCCGGCCTCGCCGTTCGGCGGCTACAAGGAGTCCGGCTTCGGCCGCGAGGGCGGCCGGCACGGCCTGGAGTCCTACCTGAGGTTCGACGAGTGAGCCGGCTGCCGGTCCGCAAGACCTACAAGCTGTATATCGGCGGCAAGTTTCCGCGCTCGGAGTCGGGCCGCACGTTCGAGGCCGAGGGCCAGAACGTGGCCCGGGCCTCGCGCAAGGACGTTCGCGACGCCGTGCGGGCCGCCCGGTCGGCGTTGTCGGCCTGGTCGGGCGCGACCGCGTATAACCGAGGTCAGGTGCTGTACCGGCTGGCCGAGATGATGGAGTCGCGGGCGGCCGACCTGGCGGCCGTGTGCAGCGGCGCCGAGGAGGTCGAGCAGGCGATCGACAGGGTGGTCTGGTACGCCGGCTGGACCGACAAGCTGGCCCAGGTGCTGGGCTCGTCCAACCCGGTGGCCGGTCCCTACTTCAACTTCACGGTGCCGGAGCCGACCGGGGTGGTGGCCATCCTGGCCCCGATCGAGCCGGCCCTGGACGGGCTGGTGGCGCGGATGGCGCCGGCGCTGGCCGGCGGCAACGTTGTGGTCGCTGTGGCCTCGTCCGCACACCCGCTGGCGGCCTGTGAGCTGGCCGAGGCGATCGCCACCTCCGACATGCCGGCCGGCGCGGTCAACCTGCTGACCGGCCACCTGGACGAGCTGGCGCCGGTGCTGGCCGGCCACCAGGACGTGAACGCCATCGACCTGACCGGGGTGGAGGGAGATGGCGCCGAACTGGAGCGGCTGGCCGCCTCTAACGTCAAGCGGGTGGTGCGCTCAGATGCATCGAAGCAGAGCCCGTGGGAGATCGAGCGGCTGCTCGAGATGAAGACCGTCTGGCACCCGATCGGCGTGTAGGGCGGGGTTCGCTGATGCCATTCATGGATGCCGGCGAGGCGGATGGCCTCCCGGGCCCATCCCTCACGACGGTTTGGGCCACCTTGAGCCCCGCGGAGGCGGTCGAGCTTCTCCAGACGCTTCAGGACTGGGCTGAGCGAGTGCAAGACGGGCTCGATGTAACGGGTTGGCGCCACCACATCACTGACTCCGAGGGCCGCGAACTGACGATCGCAGTAGGCGAGCCAACGTCCGAGTCGTCTTAGAAGCGGTTTCAGAAGTCGTCGGGCCGATGGCGCCTTCCGTGAGGCGTGCCAGCCATCGCCCCTCGGAGCGAAGCGCCCGACCGCTTCCTTCGTGGAGAAAGCAGCAGTCTCGACCTGCGCCCCTGCTGGTCGTCCTCAGCGCCACTCTGGATGCACCGAATTGCCCGAGCCTGGCTGCTGCTTAGTCGTCCTCGCCTGTGGGCCTGAGTGTTGCTCAACCGCGGGATTGCGGCAGCCATGCAAGACGACGACCACGGGCGCACCGACGGCCGATCAGAGGTTTGGCCGTCGCGGAGATGGCGACACTTCCTCAGGAGCTGGTGGTTGGCGACGGGCGGCCGATGTGGAAGCCCTGGGCGAAGTCGACGCCGTAATCGACGAGCATGGCCAGGGTCTCAGCGTCTTCGACGCCCTCGGCGATCGTCTCGTAGCCGAAGTCCTTGGCCAGCCCTGCGATGGCTCTGACGAGATGCTGGTTGGACGTGTCGGCGGGCAGGTTCCGCACGAAGTCAACGTCGATCTTCAGATATGCGAGGTTGAAGGTCTTCAGGTACGTAAAGCTGGCGAACCCGGTGCCGAAGTCGTCGAGGGCAACGCGGCAGCCGATGTCCGTGAGCCCGGTGACGAAGGCCTTTCCGGCTTCTATGTCCTTCATGAGGGCGGTTTCTGTGATCTCGAAGACGAGGTTCGCGGGATCCGCGCCGGCGTCGCGCAGCTCGTGTTCGATGAAGGTCAGCAGGCTGAGGTCGCTGATCGAGTCGGCGGAGAGGTTGGCTTCGACGTTCTGACCGCTCCCGGCGAGGCGGGCGGCCTGGCTGATCACCCAGCGGTCGATCTCGGCGATCATCCCGTACTTCTCTGCCACCGGCAGGAAGCTGCCGGGCGCGATGACCTCGCCGTTGGTGCCGATCATCCGCAGCAGCAGCTCCTGACTAGGCTGCCCGCCGGCAAGAGGAACGATCGGCTGTGAGTAGAGCGTCAGCCGATCCTCGTCGATGGCGTCCCTGATCCGTCCGACCCATGCAAGCGTGTCGAGTTCGCGACGGATCCGCTCGTGCTCAGCCTGCTCATCGCTGGTGTCGCGGAAGACGACGACGACCCCGTTGCTCTTCCAGCCGTTGCGCAGCGGCGCGGCCGAGTAGGAAACAGGACAGATCGTCCCGTCCTTGCGCGTGAACGCCTCGTGGCTTCTCCGCGTGGGCTTGCCCAGCTTGCGGACCCGCAGCAGCGGGCAGTCCTCCGCAGGATGCGGCGATCCGTCCGCATGCTGGAAATGGATGGTGTCGTGCATCGGTTTGCCGCGCAGCTCGTCCTCGGTCCAGCCGAGGATCCGCTCTGCCGCGGAGTTCATGAACGCGACACGACCTTCGTCGTCCAACGCGTAGAGGCCCTCGACCATCGTGTCCATCATCGTCGAGCGGAAGTGTTCGGCCTCCGCGCGCTCGGTTACGTCCGTCACGACCACCCCGACCCCGATGACTTCGTCGTCGACCACCACGGGGTAATAGCTGGCCAGCCAGTGCCGGCGATCCTGCGTCAACGCCCGCACACGATCAACCTCCAGGTTGACTACTGGCTCGCCTGTGTCGAGCACGCGCCGATACACGGCCTCCATCTGCGACCAGATATCGGGAACCAGCTCGGCGACGGGCCGGCCGATCTGCTCCTCGACCGGCGCGCCGTTGACCTCGGCAAGAACGCTGTTCATGCGTACGACGCGCAGCTCACGGTCGACGAAGGCAAAGCCGATCGGCGCGCTCTCCTGCAGCGCTCTCGACGAGCGTCAAGGATTCGGCCGTCGCGCGCTGCGCCTCCACAAGCTCGGTGACGTCCTGCACAGCGCCAACCATGCGCAAGGGGTGCCCATCCCTCGTCTCGGCAAGCTCGGAGAACGAGCGCAGCCACCGGACGCCGCCATCGGGCCACACAACCCGATATGTCACGTTCGGCAACCGGCCGTCCCGCCGCGCTGCGTCGAGCTCCCGCGCAACGCGGTCCCGGTCGGCGGAATGCATCCGCGACAAGACGTACTCCGGCGAAGGCGTGACCTCGCCCGGCTGGACACCGAGCAGGCGGTACATGTTCTCCGACCACACCAGCTCGTCGGACTCGAGATCCCACTCCCAGGTACCGGTGCGGGCCAGCCGCTCAGCCCTGTCGACCACGGCACCGCCCGGCTCGGTCCGAGCCGAGTCCGATGACCGCGGAACCAGACCATTCGCAGAATGCTGGGGACGAACCGATGTCGCCATTCGACAAGAATCGTCCGAAGCCGCGACGCGCCCGACCGTAATACACCACCTAAACGTTGCGGGAAACTACCTATCCATAGGTTGGCCGCCGCTCATCTAGAGAGCGATAGTTCAGCGCCCCGCCGCCCTCAAGACTTCTCTCCCCTCAAGGAGGCGACGAGCTCGGCGACTCGCTGCGTCGGACGAAGTGCAAGCGTCTGCAGGCGCGCGATCGGCTCCGGCGTTGCTTCTGCATCTGTGCAGAGGAGCAGCGAGGGTGGGCGGCGTTCAACGCTGCAGGCGTCGCCAGCAGATGAGTGCGTATCCGAGGCTCAGTAGCGCGCGGTGCATACTCGCGTCGCGTTCCCAGCGGATGCGGAGTCGGCGGAAGTTGTGCAACCAGGCAAACGTACGCTCCACAACCCACCGCACGCGTCCGAGTCCCGAGCCATGCTCGGTGGTGCGCCGCGCGATCACCGGCTTCACACCGCCGCGCCACAGGTTGCGGCGGTACTTGTCGTGGTCGTAGCCGCGGTCGGCGATCACCTGGTCAGGGCGCTGGCGAGGCCGGCCGCGTTTGCCCGCAATGGCACCGAGGCCATCGACGAGCGGGAGCAGTTGCGTCACGTCGTTGCGATTTCCGCCGGTCAGCTCGACGCCCAGTGGCAGCTCGTGAAGGTCCACGATCAAGTGATGTTTGGAGCCAGTGCGGGCGCGGTCAACTGGTGACGGGCCTGTCAGCGATCCGCCTCGTAGAGCACGGATGTGGCTGCCGTCAACCACCCCGACCGACCAGTCAAGCTGTCCGGTGGCGTTGAGCCGCCTCAGCAGTTCGCGATGCAGCTGAGCCCATACGCCGGCCGCCTGCCAGTCGCGCAGCCGCCGCCACGCCGTGACGCCAGAGCAGCCGATCTCATCAGGCACCAACCGCCACGGGTAGGCCGGTCAGCAGCACAAAGAGGATCGCAGTGAAAGCGGCCCGGTCGTCGATTCGAGGACGCCCGACCCGCCGAGCAGGGCGCTCAGGCAAGAGCGGTTCGAACACCGCCCAGAGTCCATCATCGACGAGCAACGAGTGGGCCATGCGACCCAGCTTCGACGCTCACGTGCTCCCGAGCAACATGGTGCCCCCGGTACGACATCTATACCAGCGCACACGACCGATTTCTGAAACCGCTTCTTAGCGCAATCCTGGCCCTCCAAGCCTCGGTGGAAGCGAGTTCGCCGGTCGGCGCCGCCGCCCTTTGGGGAGGCGGCGGCGCGGTCGGGCGTTGTACATGGCCGGTTGGCCGTACTGGTGAGTGTCGCTTGTCTTTCGCGACGATTACGGAGGGGGGCGCGGCCAGTTGGCCGTGCGAGTGTTTGTCAATTGCATGATGTGACACTTTCGCCACACCCCGTCACCCACAGCTGACATCTCATTCTTCACACTGATGGGCATGCGATATCTGCCGTCGTTGTACAAGGCCAGGGGTGTTCCGACGAAACAGCCCGTGTGTGCGATCTGCATCGATCGGACGCGCGGCAAGACGACAAGGGTCGACTTTGGCTACGGCGTGCACGTGTGGCTGTGCGAGGGGCATGCCAGCGTCGAGTTCCTGACGGGGCGTAGTGGGCGCGATGCCGTGCTGACTCTGATGGGGATATGGCAAGCGCAGGGCTGCTACACGCAGGCCCGCAAGAGGGCGCTCGACGCTCACATCGCGAGCCTCAAAATGAAGCCGCGCAAACGTCCTGGTTCCTATGCGTGGCCCGCAGTCCGGGCGCGCGCCGAGCGCTGGTTCGCCGCTGGCACCGCCACCGCACCGGTCGCTACCAGGATCCACCAAGCAACGTACGGAGACGGGACTGCGCCCAGCCTGCGCACCATCCGCCGCTGGCGATCGGATCGCCGCTGGCTCACCGCAGCGGCCGGCCCGCCGTAGCGAACTAGATCCCGCACCCCTTGGTTAGCTATTCCGCTCCCGTACAGTAGGACGAGGATCAGTAGGACGCTATACAGGCGAGACACACAAAGACCCGGGCGCCGTGCCGGGCGATCAGCATGCCGAGGGCTGCCACGACGCCGCCGGCGATGGCGAGATAGGTCGCGAGAGAGACGTCGGAGTGCACATGGCCCGCTGCAGTGTTCCAACGATGAAGGAAGGCAGCGGTCGGTAGCGTGCACGGAAAACGCGGCAACGTGACGTGAGTCGCCGCGTAGACCGCACCGATGGCGGCCATGCCGAACACGGATGAGACCGCGATCCACGCCTGGGGCCATCGGATCAGTGCTTCCGGGCGGACGCTCAGCGCGGCCCGGCCCGGCCCAGCTCGCGCTGCCGAAGCTCGATCCGCCTGATTTTGCCGGTCAGCGTCTTCGGCAGGTCGTCCACGAACTCGATCACGCGCGGGTAGGCGTAGGCCGACAGGTGCGTGCGCACGTGCGCCTTGATCTCCTCGGCCAGCTCGTCGGACGGCTCATGCCCCGCGCCGAGCACGACGAACGCCTTGACCACGTTGCCGCGCAGCTCGTCGGGCGAGGCGACCACCGCCGCCTCGCGCACGGCCGGGTGCTCGAGACAGGCCGACTCCACCTCGAATGGCCCGATCCGGTAGCCGGCCGAGATGATCACGTCGTCGGCTCGGCCCTCGTACCAGATGTAGCCCTCCTCGTCCTGGGAGGCGGCGTCCTTGGTGTGGAACCAGTCGCCGCCGAACACCTCGTCTGACTCCTCCGGCCGGTTCCAGTAGCCCAGCGGGTAGTGCGGGTTGGTGCGCGCGCGCAGGCAGATCTCGCCTCGCTCGCCCTGCGCCACCGGCTGCTCGTCCTCGTCCAGGATGGCCACGTCCCAGCCCGGCATCGGCCGGCCCATCGACCCCTCCCGCACCTGCATCGACGGGTAGTTGGCGACCAGCGGGTAGGACTCGGTCAGGCCGTAGAAGTCGAGCACGGTCACCCCGTACTGGTCGCGGAACCAGCGGATCGCCTCCGGGTTCAGCGGCTCGCCGGCCGAGCACACCCGCCGGAACTTCTGCGGATAACGGGTGCCGGCGTCGGCCACGGCCATCATGGCCCGCATCGCGGTCGGCGTCGTGAACACGTTGGTGACGCCGTTTCGGCTCAGGAAGTCGAGCTGGCGGTGGGCGTCGAAGCCGCCCTCGCGGCGGTACACGTACTGCACCGCGCCCAGCCGCCACGGCCCCAGAAGCGGCGCGATGCCGGCCGCCCAGGCCCACTCGCCCATGCCGTGGAAGGCCTCGCCGTCGGCCACCTCGTGGCAGTAGATGAACTCCTCGTGGGCTAGCAGGTAGCGGTGGGCATGCACGATGCCCTTGGCCATCCCGGTCGTGCCTGACGTGTAGTAGAGCTGGGCGGGGTCGTCGGCCGCCGTGTCGCACTCGACGTGGGCGGTCGAGGCGCCGTCCAGCCCGTCCGCCCCCAGCACCCAGCGATCGACGCCCAGCTCGGCCGGGAAGCGGTCGCGGTTTGCCTCGTCGGTGACCAGCAGGCGTGCCTGCGAATCGCCCAGCCGGTGGCGGATCGCGTCGTCGCCGTACAGCACCGACAGCGAAAGCAGGATCGCGCCCAGCTTCCACACGCCCAGGAAGACGGCCGCCGTCTCGGGCGTCGGCGGCAGCACCACCGCCACCCGGTCACCGCGCTCGACGCCGCGCTCCGCAAGCGAGTGAGCGGCCTGGTTGGCCATGTCCTGCAGCTCGCCGAAGGTCAGCTCGCGGCGCGAGCCGTCGAAGCTCTCCCACACCATGGCCGGCTTGTCGCGCGGGTGCTTGTCGCACACGTCGGCGGCGATGTTGTAGCGGTCGGGCACCTGCCAGCGATGGGCCCGGCACATCTCCTGGTATCGCTCGGCGTCGCTCATGCTCCTCCACCCCGACCGTGTGCCGACCAGCGTACTGCAACCGTCGCGGCGGCAGGGATCGGGCAACGCGGCTCGCTAGAGTCCCCGCCGTGAACTGGTCGGAACATGCCGAGCGAAACCGGGCCGTGTGGGACCGGTGGAGCGCCGACTACGCCGAGCCTGGCCGGCAGTCCTGGGCGCAGGCCGAGCCCTCCTGGGGGATCTGGGGCATACCCGAGTCGCAGGTGCACGCGCTGCCTGCCGTGCAGGGCATGGACACGATCGAGCTGGGCTGCGGCACCGCCTACTGGTCGGCCTGGCTGGCACCGGATGGGCGCGCGGCCGGTCGGTCTGGATGCGAGCCCTGGCCAGCTGGCCACCGCCAAAGAGCAGCAGGACGCGCACGATCTGCACTTCCCGCTCATCCACGGCAGCGCCGAGGACACCGGCCTCGACTCCGAGAGCTTCGACCTGGCGCTGTCGGAGTACGGCGCCAGCATCTGGTGCGACCCATACGTGTGGGTGCCTGAGGCGGTCCGGTTGCTGCGTCCGGGCGGCTGGCTGGCCTTCCTGTGCAACAGCTGGCTGTCCATGCTGTGCACGCCGCTTGACGGCTCGACGGCGGTGGACTCGCTGCAGCGCGACGGTTTCGGCATGCACCGCTTCGACTGGGACGACGACGGTTCGACGGAGTTTCATCTCAGCCACGGCGACTGGATCACGCTGGGCCGGGCCAACGGGCTCAGCGTGCACCAACTGGCGGAGCTGCAGGCGCCGGCCGGCGCCGAAAGCCACCACGATCACGTGACCGCCGAGTGGGCCCGCCGCTGGCCGGCCGAGGAGATCTGGACCCTGCGCAAGGACTGTTCAGAACCAGACCCGGGGTCAGACCCCGGGTTCGGTTCTTAACAAATGCGTTCTGGGCTAGGTGGCCGGGATCGGCCGCAGCTGGCGCATCGGGCGCTGGCCCGGCTCCAACGGCTGCACCAGCACCGCGCCCACGGCGCCGCCAGGCAGGCCTCCCAGGTACTCGCGCAGGCCGTCCATGGCCGACTCGTTGAGCGAGCCCATGTCCACCACCGCGACCAGCGCATCGGCCATCCCGATCACGGCCTCAGCGGAGCCGCCGCCGATCAGCTGCGGGCAGGCCGCCAGCACGATGTCGGACTCGCGCCGCAGGCGGCGCATGACGTCCTCCATGGCGGGCGACGAGAGCACGTCCCACGGGTTGCCGGTGATCCGGCCGGCGGGCAGCATGCGCACACCGCTGGCCGCGCCATCCAGGCTCTCGATCTGGTGCCCCGCCCGGTCGTAGGAGACCAGCACATCGTCCAGCCGCACATGGCCGCTGACGACCTCGGCAACGCCTGGGCTGCCGGCCACGCCCATCCACCAGTCCATCGCGGGATCGGCGTTGGCCAGGTCTACGACGCTCACCCTGCGGCCCAGCTCGGCCAGGGCGAAGGCCAGGCCGAGCGCGGTGGGAGCCGTGTGCACGCTGTCCTGCGCGCCGGCGATCGCGATCGTCGACTTGCCGGGCAGACGAGCCAGCAGCAGCCGCGAGCGGACCTCGCGGATGGCGTTGGCGACAGGCTGCGAGCGCAGCTGCCGGCGCGGGTCGTCGGCCAGCACGATGCTGCCCGGCAGCCGGCCAAGCACCGGCGCGCCCAGCAGTTCGGTGATCTCGCGTCGGGAGCCGATCCGAAGCGTGATCAAGAGCGCCAGCAGTCCGCCGGCGATCAGGCCGAGGATCAAGCCGATCAGAGTGTCCCGCCCGACCGGCGTGCCAACCTCCGAGCCGGAGCCGGCTTTGGAGGCCACATACACCGAACGCGCGGCCTGGGAGGCGGAGGTGTTCAGTGCTGTCAGCTGCCGCAGCACGGTCTGATACTGCGCGCGGGCCACGAACCGGGCCGGCGTTGGCGCCGAGATGTTGACAGCCTGCCGCAGGCCGGCCAGCTGAGCCTCCAGCTGGTGCCGCAGCGGCGCGCCGGAGGCCACGATCTGCGCCCGGCGGGCGCTGACGAAGGCCTGGGCATAGCTGTCGGCGAGCGCCCGAGCGCGGGCGCTGGATGCCTGGGTCACGTGCACGACCATCAGGCCGGCGTCGGGTACAACCGAGGTCCGGGTGTGCGAAAGCAGCGCGGCTGGCGTGATGCCCTTGAGGCCTGACAGCGCGATCGCCTTGGCCGCCACCTGCGGCGTCAGGGCGAGCGTGGCCTGCGTCGGCACACTGATCTTCGTGAACCCGACCTGGGCCTGCGCCTGGTAGGTGGTGGAGCGCGTCATCGCCACGGCAGCCCCGACCACAGCGGCCACCAGAGCGCAGATAACAATGATTCCAACCCGGTGCCGCATGGCCCCGACACCTGCTGCGAGCCGTGAAAGCTTGTTCATGGATCGTCCCCCGAAGTGAGGCCACGGCGCACCCGTCCCGGGGCGCCAAAATCTCTCAACGAATACTTGCACGTTGCACACTCGTCAACGACTGTAAAACAGATTATGTTGTCCGCGCTGTTTCGACCGAAGTCGCTTGCCGCGTATTGACCGCCGCCGGAACGCCCGTACAGTCACCCTAGGACTGCTACTGGCGGGGGGACTGCCCGATGGACGAGATGGTGACGATCTCAGGCCGAAAATTTTCACTGAGTGTGCGCGGCTACGACCAGGATGAGGTGGACGGATTCCTGCGCGTGCTCGCTGCCCGACTGGACAACGGCGCTGACCCGGCGGCCGAGGCTGCCCGCATCGCCGGTGTCTCGCGATTCTCGATCGTGACCCTGGGCTATGCCCGCAGCGAGGTGCACGAGCACCTGCACGAGCTGCGCCTGTTTCTGATGCGCCGTGCCGGCCAGCCCATCGTCGGCGATGTGGTGGAGGCGCCGAAGCTGGTGGCACAGCCGGAACCCGTGATGGACGCGGTCGTGGCCGAGCTTGTCATGCAGGCCGAACCCGAGCCCGTGATGGAGGCTGAGCCCGAGCCCGTGATGGAGGCTCAGCCCGAGCCGGCCCTGGAGGCTGAGCCCGAGCCGGTCGCAGAAGTCGTCGAGGAGGCGCCGCAGCCGTACCGCCCGATGTTCTCGTACGGGACGAGCTCGCAGCCCGCCTTTGAGCCCGCTCCGGTCGCCGAGCCCGAGCCTGAGATGGAGGCCGAGCCCGAGCCGATGATGGAGGCCGAGCCCGAGCCCGTTGAGGAGCCGGAGGCTCAGATGGTGTTCGAGCCCGCACCGGAGATGGTTGAAATGCCGGTCGCCGAGGAGTCGGTGGTCGAGCAGCCGGCGCCCGCCGAGGGCGGATTGGGGCGGACGCTGGGGAGCTTCCTCAAGTGGCGGCAGCGGCCCGAGCAGCCGGTCGCCCCGGTCGGGGCCGTCGAGGAGGAGCCGGGCGCGGTCGAGCTCGACGCGGAACCCGTGATGGAGGCCGAGCCCGAGCCGGTGATGGAGGCCGAGCCCGAGCCGGTGATGGAAGTCGAGTCCGAGCCTGAGCCCGAGCCCGTCACGGAGGCTGAGCCTGAGTCCGAGCCGGTCTTGGAGATCGAGGAGCTGGTTTCGGCGGCTCCCTTGGAGGCGGACATGTGGTCGGCTCGCGTCAATCCCGACCCAGAGCCTGTCATGGAGGCCGAACTGGAGCCGGTCATGGAGGCCGAGCCCGAGCCTGAGCCTGAGCCGGTCATGGAGCCCGAGCCCGAGCCTGAGCCGGTCATGGAGCCCGAGCCCGAGGCTGAGCCGGTCATGGAGGCCGAGCCTGAGCCCGTGCTGGAGCCGGTTGCCGCCATGGGCGTCACCGCGGACGAGGAGCGCGCCGCGCTGTTCGCCACCGCTCTCGACCTGCGGGTCGAGGACGCCGTGTCGATGACCCGCGACGAGTTGCAGGCTGCGATCGCCCGCATCCGCGGCCCGCAGCCGGACGAGCTGATGTCGGAGCAGCCGGCCCACACCAACGGTGCGTCAGCGGCCGCTGTCGAGCCGCAGCCGGAACCGGAGGCGGAGCCGACGCCCACGGGCGATCCGGTGTCCGACGAGGTGATGGCCGCCCTGCGCAGCGCACGCAACGCGCTGAACGCGTTCGAGGCGCTGCTGCACGGCGAGGTGGCCGAACTCGGCGGCGCGGCCCGCCGCCAGCGCGAGGCCACGCAGCGCCAGTGCCTGGAGATCGTCGAATCGGCGGAGCGCGACGCGGAGCGGATGATGGAGACCGCCCGCCTGCGGATTTCCGAGATGGCGGCCGTGGCCGAGCGCGACGAGCTGGCCATCCGCGCCCGCGCGGAGCAGTACGCCGACCGCATCCGCCGGACAGGGGAGCGGCAGGCGCTGCGCGAGACCGTGCAGGCGGCCGGCGAGGCGGCGGCGTCAATGCCGACGCCGGAGCCAGTGGTCAAGCCCGAGTCGGCGCCGGCGGCCGAGTCCGACACGACGCCGGCCCAGCCGGCGGCTGACCCGGCGAACCCGGATGAGGGACCGGGTGTGGTCGGGCTGACCCGCGACATCATCAAGCTGCTGCAGGGCCGTCCGTCTTCAGACCGCGACCGCTAGACCACGAAGAGTTACATCCGTCGCCAGCCGGTCAGGGCAGATCGTCCAGGATCTCGCCCTGGCCGGTGACCGCCGGCGCGCCCCAGATCAATACCAGCGCGTCGCCGTCGCCCTCGTTGCGCACCTGGATCTCGGTGCCCACCTCGACGCTGGCCATGCCGCCAGCCGGCACCTCGACCAGCTCCGGCGGCTCGCCCAGGGCCAGCGTGATCGTGCCCTCGAACACGACGAAAACCTCTTCCTGGGCACCTTCTCGGTGCCGCCGGCCGCGGGCGCCGGGCGGGTAGCGCCAGGCCGTCGCTCGCGAGTTGTGCAGGCCCAGCGCGTCGGTCACGCTGGCCGCCTGTCGCGGCGGGTCGCCGGGCCGATAGGGCCGCTCGGCAAATTCGAGGGAGTCCAGGTGGGTGGTCCGGTGGGCGATGCGGCGGATGCTACCCGTGCACCGCCGCTCACGCCGAGGCTCGGCACGGGCCCGAGTAGTTGCATGCTGCATGCAATCGGGCTGCTAGCCTGGGACCGTGGGCGCGACGGATCGCGGCAAGCAGGCGGAGGGGCCGGACGTCAGCGACCGCTACAAGTGGATCGCCCTTTCCAACACCATCCTGGGCGTCCTGCTGGCGACGCTCGACTCGTCGATCACGCTGATCGCCATGCCGGCAATCTTCCGCGGCATCCACCTGGATCCGCTGCAGCCGGGCAACAGCTTCTACCTGCTGTGGATGATCCTCGGCTACCTGGTGGTAAGCAGTGTGCTGGTGGTCAGCCTGGGCCGGCTGGGCGACATCTTCGGCCGGGTGCGCATGTACAACCTGGGCTTCGTCATCTACACGGCCGCGTCGCTCCTCCTGACCATCGACTGGATGACCGGCCGCGACGGCGCCCTGTGGCTGATCGTGTTCCGGGTCGTGCAGGGGATCGGGGCCGCCTTCCTGCTGGCCAACGCCGCCGCCATACTGACCGACGCCTTCCCCGCCCATCAGCGCGGGTTGGCGCTGGGCCTGAACAACGTGATGGGCGTGAGCGGCCAGTTCATCGGGCTGGTGCTGGGGGGCCTGTTGGCGCCCATCTCCTGGCGGCTGGTGTTCCTGATCTCGGTGCCGGTGGGGCTGTTTGGGACGGTGTGGGCGTACCGCATGCTGCGTGAGGTGGGCGTGCACCGGCGGGAGCCCATCGACTGGCTGGGCAACGTCACCTTCGCCACCGGCCTGGTGCTGGTGATGATCGGGGTCACCTACGGCATCCAGCCCTACCAGTCGCACGCGATGGGCTGGACGAGCCCGCTCGTGCTCAGCTGCCTCGGAGCCGGTGCGCTGCTGCTGGCCGCCTTCACGGTGATCGAGACGAGAGTCGCGCATCCTATGTTCAAGCTGCCGCTGTGGAGGGTGCGGGCATTCACCTTCGGCACCCTGTCCACCTTCCTGTCGGCACTCGCGCGCGGTGGGCTGATGTTCATGCTGATCATCTGGCTGCAGGGGATCTGGCTGCCCTTGCACGGCTACAGCTTCGAGCGCACGCCGCTGTGGGCCGGGATCTACATGCTGCCGCTGACCGCCGGGATCATGGTCGCCGGGCCGGTTTCGGGGCTGCTCTCCGATCGCTTCGGGGCGCGCCCCTTCGCCACCGGCGGGATGCTCGCCACCATGCTCGCCTTCGGGCTTCTGTGGCTGCTGCCCACTGACTTCAACTACCCCTGGTTCGCGGTCGTGCTGCTGCTGATGGGGGCGTCCATGGGGGTGTTCGCCTCGCCCAACCGGGCCGGCGTCATGAACAGCCTGCCGGCGGCCGACCGCGGCGCCGGAGGCGGCATGAACCAGACGCTTCAGAACTCCGCCCAGGTGCTGTCGATCGGGATCTTCTTCAGCCTCATGATCCTGGGCCTCGCCTCCCAGCTTCCGCATGCGCTGACGGTCGACCTGCAGGCCCGCGGGGTGAGCCACGCGCTGGCCCAGCACGCCTCGCATGTTCCGCCGGTGTCGGTGCTCTTCGCTGCCTTCCTTGGTTACAACCCGATCCAGCACCTGCTGGGTGCGTCGGCCTATCACCACCTGCCGCGCGCCACGGTTGCCGCCCTGTCGGGGCGCACCACCTTCCCCAGCATGATCTCGCCGGCCTTCCGCACCGGCCTGCACCAGGCGTTCGCGTTTGCCGTGCTGGCCTGCGGCGTGGCGGCCGCAGCCTCGTGGTCGCGCGGCAGCCGCTACATCGCCGACACGCAGTCCAAGGGCGCCGAGACCGAGGCACCGCTCGACCAGGTCGCTTGACTATCACATGCATGCGATATAGTCGATGGTCTGCGTGTGGGTGGTGCCGGCGACGTAGATTTTGAGTTCGTGGTCGATCGTGTGGTGCCGGTAGCGGGGGGCAAGCTGGCCGTAGCCGCGCCACTGGTCGGTGTAGACCGTCGATCCGCCTAGGACGTAGCGGCGGACGTTGGACGCGGCGAATAGCTGCGTCGGGATGACCTTCGCCACGATGCGCCCTCCACGCTCGACCGCGCCAAAGACGACGGTCTTGCGCTCGGCATGCTCCTGGCGCGTCCGCTTCGGGTAGGTCTTGGGGCGACCACCGACGAAGGTTTCGTCAGCTTCCACGTCGCCGGACAGCGGGCCGATATCTTCGGCTAGAAGTGTGCGAATCTGCGTTGTGCATCCGGTGCGCGGTCTTGTAGGTACAGCCGATCTCACGCTCCAACGCCTTCGCGCTCACGCCGCAGCGGGTCGCGCTTAGCAGGAAAATCGCGTAGAACCAATCCTTGAGCGGAGTGGTCGACTTGTGGAAGATCGTGCCAGCCGTCGGGTGCAAGTGGTAGCCGCAGGTATCGCAGCAGTACGACTTGCGCCGGAGAACTTCGCCGTGAACGTCCTTGCCGGAGATCGCCCGGTCGCGGTGGAACTTCCGGACACGCTCGCACTTCGGGCACTCGGCATGCTCACCGTCAACCGCGTAGAGCTGTCGCCAGATCGCTTCGAGGCACGCATCATCGTCGGGAATCCTCCCGCTCGAAATCTCGACGCGAGTACCGATTCGACTTCTCCTTGCGGGGACTACCGGGCACGGCGTCCTGCCCGCCAGAGCAGGAGAACGATTCCTGCGATGATGACGATGATGCCGAACTTCTGGGGGTCTCCTGCGTTCACAACCCAAGACTACCACCCAGACTACCGCCTGTCAAGGGATAGTCGCCCATGTGAGATATGAGGACAGCGCAGATGCGGGAACCGGCGCTCCTGGCCGGGGCCGCGATCGCATACGCGATCCTCGCCGGAGCTGTGTGGACGGCGGTCTACGAGCCGCTCCCCAACACGGTCAGCTGGCTGGGGCCCGCGACCTGGCTGGCTGGGTCGGCGGGGGTTGGGCTGGTGTTTCGGCGCTACCGCTCGATCGCCCTGGCGGCGCTGATTCCGCTGACCGCCGCGGTCGTGTCGGGCGACCCGCTGCAGGAGTGGCTGGCGGCGTTCGGAGCGGTCGGCCTGGGCGCGGTGATCGCCGTCATGGTGCTGGTCGGCCGGCGCACCGGCCGGGCGGCGCCGGTCGCCGGCCTGGCCCTGATCGTGTTCTCGCTGGCGCCGCTGGCCTGGGCCGGCTACCGGCAGTGGCGGCCGCTCGATGTGACGCCCAGCCATCCGCTGGGGATCGATCTGCTGCACCAGTCGTTCCGCGGCGTGGGGGTCGGCGATCCGGCCAGCCGGATCCAGCCCCGGCTGGGCCGCGCGATCGTCGGCCGGCCGGGGTCGAGCGTAAACTCGATGCTGCCGGTGGGAGCCAGCTACGACGTGAACGGCGACCCGCCGCCGCTGCTCGCCAACATCAGCGCTGTCTACCGATACCCTGGTGTTGCCTACCTGGTGGCGCACGGCCGGGTGGTCGCGATCGTGATCACCGACCCCAACGCGCAGACATCCGCCGGCGTCGGCCCTGGTGACAACATCGCCATCGCCCGCGCCCGCTATCCGGGGCTCGCCTGCGGCTTCGATTCCTCCGCGGAGCCGCGCGGACTGCCCAACTGCGCGGGCCGACTGGACGGCCACCCAATCTGGATCAGCGAGGATCCGATTGGCAACATCACGCTCACGTCCGAACGTGTGAACTAGATGGTTCAGGGCAGCGGCAGCCGGCCGCGCCCGTCCAGGCAGTCGGCCAGGTACAGCGCGGTGCCCACGTCGCCCGTCCACAGCGTGTAGCGGCCGCGTCCGAGGGCCGAGCGCTGGCGTTCGACCTGAGCCAGCGCGTGCATGCCGAAGGCGCGCGCGCGACCCAGCCACAGCTCGTCGCCCGTGCGCGCGTGCAGGGCCAGGAAGGCGTAGCCGTTGCCTGCCGTGCCGTGGCACAGGTTGGCGCCCTTGGCCAGCGGCCCGGCCCGCCAGGTCAGCTCGCCGCCGGCGACCATCAGCCGCTCGTGCTCGGCGTCGCCGGCTGCCAGCCCGGTCAGCGAGGTCACCATGCCGGGAGCGCCGTGGCACCACTGGGTGCGGATGCCCTGGCCAGGCACCTCCAGCGTCACCTCGGGATCCGCCACCGGTGGCCAGTTGGCCTGCCCGTCCTGCTCGACCGCGTAGCGGCGGGTGGTGTCGACGACCAGCCGCTCGAGCTCGGCGTCAGGTTCGGCTGAGAGCGCCAACACGCACCCGGCGAACCCGTGCCCGGGGCCGATGTAGCGGGCAAGCTCCCCGTACAGCTTCTGCTGCCACACGCCAGTGTCCGGCTCCAGGCGGCCGCGCAGCCAGTCCGCGCATGCCCGCCACAGCTCCAGCCAGCGGTCTTCGCCGGTCGCCTCGTGCATCGCCCGGGCAACCAGCATCAAGCCCGGGGCTGCCCCACATCAGCTCGCAGTGTGGGTCCTGCGCGTTTGCGGCCACCAGCTCGGCGATCCGGTCGGCGGTGGCGGTGGACGGCGCCAGCCGGTACAGCACGTACAGGATCCCCAGCTCGCCTCCCCACAGGCTGGGAGGGTGGTCGAGGCTGGCGCAGTCGGGCGTGAACGGGCGGTCGAGGTAGGGCACGTAGTCTCGCCCCGGCTCGATCAGATCACGCTCGGCCAGCAGGGTCAGCGCGCGGACGACACCGGCGCCGCCGTAGTACATGTTGCGCGGGCGGTCGATGTCATCGGGGGTGGGGTCATCGGACGGGTGCATGAGCCAGCCGTCGTCGAAGGCCGTCTCCGCGTCGTCGGCGATCGCCCGGATGCCCGCCCGAACGCGCTCGGGATCCCAGGCGGCGTCGATCACAGGCTCATGCAGATCGGGCGCGAAGAGCACGCCCGCAGACTAACCGGGTCAGCCGTGCATGAGCACGAACACGAGCTGCGTGTTCTGGCCGCTGGTTCGAACAAACAGCTGGCCGCGAGCGCCGCGGTAGGCGCCGGTGCCGCCCACGATGGCGATCGACGGGCTCCGGGACGCGTTGATCCGCAGGACTCCCGCCAGGTCGATCTGGCCGCCGGCCAGCAGTGCCGTCCCCTGCATCTGGATACGGCCGGTGCCGCTCTCGGCGCCCAGCCCGGTCAGCGTCTCCTCGATCTCCAGCAGGCCGGCGGGGGCATTGTGCGCACCGACCAGGCGGCCCTCGCCGATGATCTCGTCGCCGGCGCTGGTGCCCGACGGCGGTTGGTCGACCGTGCCCGCGTTGACGCCCTCCAGCAGCACGCTGACCGTGCGCATGCCCACCAGGTGCGGGATCGAAAGCGGCCTCGCTCCGGAGCTGTGGAATCCCCACAGCTTCGGTGCTGCGGTCGTCGATCCGGTGCCGGGCAGGGCGGCAGCCGCGAACAGCACGCTGGCAGCCACCACCCCGGCTATCCGCAATCGACGCATCCGAGTGGACCGTTCGATTTCGGACGGTGATTTCCTGCATTTCCCAGTGGAGGGTCGGCCGGCGCAGCCGGACTACCCTGCGGCGGCGATGCAGCACACCCGACTCGGCCCGCTTCAGGTCTCCCGCGTTGGCCTGGGCTGCAACAACTTCGGCGGCCGCCTTGACATCGATCGCACGCGGCTGGTGGTGGACGCAGCGCTCGACGCCGGCCTCAACTTCTTCGACAGCGCCGACGTGTACGGCAACAAGGGCGGCAGCGAGCGGCAGCTGGGAGAGCTTCTGCGCGGGCGCCGCGACCGCGTCGTGCTGGCCACCAAGTTCGGACACGACATGGGCGAGGGCCTGCAGGGGGGCGGCGCCGGCTACGTGCCGCGGGCGCTGGAGGCATCGCTGGCTCGGCTGCAGACCGACCACGTCGACCTGCTCTACTACCACCGGCCGGATGGCCATACGCCGATCTCGGAGACGGTCGGCGCGATGGCCGAGCTGGTCGCCGCCGGCAAGGTGCTGGCGATCGGCATCTCCAACGTCAATGTGGGCGAGCTGGAGCAGGCGGCCGCGACCGCGAATATCGCCGCCGTCCAGAACGAGTACTCGCTGCTCGCGCGCGACGCCGAGCGGGAGCTGCTGCCGCGCTGCCGCGAGCTGGGGGTTGGCTTCGTGCCCTACTTCCCGCTGGCCTCCGGCCTGCTCACCGGCAAGTACCGGCGCGGCCAGGCCGCGCCGGGCACGCGGCTGGCCCACGAGGCTGGGATCGACGACGGAGCCCGCGTCACCCGCGGCGTCAGCGCCTCGTTCGATCGGGTCGACCAGCTGGCTGGCTTCGCCACAGACCACGGCCACAGCCTGCTCGAGCTGGCCATCGCCGGCCTGGCTTCGCAGCCATGCGTGGCGTCGGTGATCGCGGGCGCCACCACGCCCGAGCAGGTGAGGGCCAATGCGGCCGCCGCGGACTGGGAGCTCTCGCCGGATGATCTGGCCGACCTGGCTGCTGTCTAGCGACACGCGCCGGGCGTGCGTTTGGCCGCTGATGGCGGTACCCTCGGCATGATGGCGGAGACGGCCTGCACCCAGTGCGGAAGCGCGAACCCGGAGGGGGCCAAGTTCTGCGGCACCTGCGGCGCCGCGCTGGGCGTCGCCTGCCCCACCTGCGGCGCCGCGGTCAGGCCCGAGCAGGTCTTCTGCAACGAGTGCGGGACGCGCCTGGGCGCCGGCCCGGCGGCCGCGCCGGCGGGACCGGCACCGCCCCCGCCGGCGGCGGCGGAGCGGCGGCTGGTGTCGGTGCTGTTCGCCGACCTGGTTGGGTTCACCACCCTGACGGAGGCGCGCGATGGCGAGGATGTGCGCGACCTGCAGTCGCGCTACTTCGAGACCTGCAGGCGGCTGATCGAGCTGTACGGCGGGGTGGTGGAGAAGTTCATCGGCGACGCGGTGATGGCTGTGTGGGGCGCGCAGACGGCGACCGAGGACGATGCCGAGCGGGCCGTCCGGGCCGGACTCGACCTGGTGGCGGCCGTGACGGCGCTGGCCGACGAGGTGGGGGTCGACCAGCTGCGCGCCAGAGCAGGGGTGCTGACCGGCGAGGCGATCGTGACGGTGGGCGCCGACGGCCAGGGCATGGTCACGGGCGACCTGGTGAACACCGCCTCGCGCGTGCAGTCGATGGCCGAGCCGGGCACGCTGCTGGTGGGCGACAGCACCCGCCGGGCGACCGAGCCGGCGATCGTGTACGAGGACGCCGGCACGCACGAGCTCAAGGGCAAGTCCGGCCTGCACCGGCTGTGGCGCGCCGTGCGGGTGGTCTCGGGCGCCCGCGGCGCGCTCAAGTCGCAGGGGCTGGAGGCGCCGTTCGTGGGCCGCGACCGCGAGTTGCGCCAGATCAAGGACCTGTTCCACGCCTGTGGTGAGGAGCGCCGCCCGCATCTGGTCTCGGTCACCGGGATCGCCGGCATCGGCAAGTCGCGGTTGGTGTGGGAGTTCGACAAGTACATAGACGGGATCGCCCAGATCATGTACTGGCAGCGCGGCCGCTGCCTCTCCTACGGCGAGGGCGTCACCTACTCGGCGCTGGCCGACATGGTCAGAATGCGCTGCCGCATCTCCGAGGACGACCATGCCGACGCGGCCCGCACGAAGTTGTCAGGAGTGCTCGACGAGCACATCCTGGACCCCGAGGAACGGGCGTTCGTCGAGCCCAGGGTCGGCCACCTGCTGGGCCTCGACGAGGGCGTGAGCTTTCAGCGCGAGGACCTGTTCGCGGCCTGGCGGCTGTTCTTCGAGCGGCTGGCGGACGTGTATCCCACCGTGCTCGCCTTCGAGGACATGCAGTGGGCCGACGCGTCGCTTCTGGACTTCGTCGAATACCTGCTGGACTGGGCCCGTCAGAGCCCGATCTTCGTGATCACAGCCGCTCGCCCGGAGCTGGTGGAGAAGCGCCCGACCTGGGGTGCGGGCAAGCGCAACTTCACCTCCATCTATCTGGAGCCGTTGTCTGAGCAGGCTATGCGCGACCTGCTGGCGGGCCTCGTCCCGGGCCTACCGGCGACCCTGTGTGACCAGATCCTGGCCCGGGCCGAAGGCGTGCCGCTGTACGCCATGGAGACCGTGCGCATGCTGCTCGACCGGGGACTGCTGGCCCGTGACGAGAGCGTCTACCGGCCGACCGGCGCGATCGACTCGCTGGAGGTGCCCGAGACGCTGCATGCGCTGATCGCCGCCCGTCTGGACGGGCTGTCCTCGCAGGAGCGGCGCACGCTGCAGGACGGCGCGATCCTGGGCAAGACGTTCAGCCGGCGGGCTGCCGCCGCGCTGGCGGGGGTCGACGAGTCGGAGCTGGAGCCGGTGCTGACCGGCCTCGTCCGCAAGGAGGTGCTGTCCATCCAGGCCGATCCGCGCTCACCGGAGCACGGCCAGTACGCGTTCCTGCAGGACCTGGTGCGGCATGTGGTGTACGAGCAGTTGAGCCGGCGCGAGCGGCACGCCAGACACCTGGCTGCCGCCGACCAGCTGGCCGAGTCGGCCGCTGACCCCGGCGATGAGGATCGAGGTGCTGGCCTCGCACTACCTGGCCGCCTTCCGGTCGGCTCCGGACGAGGTCAGCAGCGACGGGTTGAGGGAGCGCGCGCTGTCAGCCCTGGTGGCCGCCGGCGAGCACGCCGATGCGCTGGGTGCACCGAGCGAGGCGCAGTGCTATTTCGAGCAGGCGGTGGAGCTCTCGGACGACCGCCGTCAGCAGGCCGATCTGACCGCGAAGGCCGGAGGGGCCACGTGCTGCAGGCCGGAGTGCCCTCCCAAGTGCCGAGTGAGACGCTGGCCCGCGCCATCGCCCTGTATGAGGAACTGGGCGACACGCACGCGGCGGCGCGGGTCACGACAACCTGGTCGATGGTGGCGTCGAGGACCGGCCAGGGCGGCCGAGGCGCTCGAGCGGCTGGAACATGCCTACGCGGCCATCGCCGATGACCCACCTGACGCCGACATGTCCCATGTTCTTCGTGCGTCTGGCTTCGGAGCGTTGAGTTCCGCGGGCCGGCTGGAGGGCGTGACCGACCTGCTCGACCGGGGCCTGGAGATCGCCGAGGCCGAGGGCGTCGCCGAGGCGCTGGTGGCGGGATGGGA
>CAVUSN010000003.1:0-372022 GCA_963744065.1 uncultured Actinomycetes bacterium
GGTGTGCGCGCTGGACGAGGCCGGCCTGCTCAGCTTCCAGCACCTGCAGTCGGGCTGGGCTGGCTTTCTTCGCCTTCGACCTGCTGGAGCTGAATGGCCGCTCGCTGGTCAGCCGGCCGCTCTCAGAGCGCCGCGAGCTGCTGGCCGAGACCGTGCACGAGACCGGCGGCATCCGCATTTCGCGCCAGTACGAGGACGGCGCTGGGCTGCTCGAGCTGGCCCGCAAGGAGTCGCTGGAGGGGTGATGGCCAAGCGCGCCAACTCGCGCTACCGGCCGGGCCGGCGCAGCCGCAATTGGTCCGAAGCTGAGCTGCGCGAACGCGAGACGTTCGGCGACGGCCTACCTCGCCGGCACCGGGTCGCGCGGCGAGCTGGGCTCGCTGGTGCTGGGCGAGCGCATCGACGGCGGCCTACGCTGGGTGGCGAGGCGGGCAGCGGCCTGAACCTCGGGAGCTCGACCGGCTGCTGGAACGTCTGCGTCCGCTAGAGCGATCCCAGCCAACCCTCGAGCGCACGCCGCGCGGCCGGGTGACCTGGGTCGAGCCGCGGCTGCGCTGCCAGGTCGAGTTCGCCAACCGGACGGCCGACGGCCGCCTGCGGGCGCCGGTCTACATCGGCCGGGCCTGCGAAGTCCGCTGGGGGAAAACCCGTCCGGAGCCGGAGCTGAGCAACCTTGACAAGCTCTTCTTCCCTGAGGACGGTCTACCAGGCGATCTGCTGGACTACTACCGCGCCGTCTCGCCAGCCGTTATCCAGCACCTGCGCGGCCGCCCGTTCACCATGCTGCGCTACCCCGACGGCATCCACGGCAAGCGGTTCTTCCAGGACGTGCCGGCGCACACGCCCAACTGGGTGCGCACATCCACCCAGGAGGGCATCCGCTACGTGCTGGTGGACGACCTGCCGGCGCTCTTGTGGGTGGTCAACATGGGCTGCATCGACCTGAATGCGTGGTGCGCCCGGGCGGATCGCCCTGGACCGCCCGGACTGGGCGATGTTCGACCTCGATCCGGCGCCCGGCTCATCCTTCGAGCAGGTGGTGCAGGTGGCCCAGTCGCCGCGCCAGGCGCTGGCCGGGCTGGGGCTGGAGGGGTACCCGAAGACCTCGGGCAGCAAGGGCATGCACGTGCTGGTGCCGATCGAGCGCCGCTACGACCAGGACGAGGTGCGCTCGTTCGCCGCCGTCGTGGCCAGGGCGCTGGCCCGCACGGCGCCGGAGCTGATCACCGAGGCCTGGCGGCGCAGCGAGCGCCACGGCGTGCTGGTGGATGCGAACCAGAACGGGTGGGGGCGGAACTACGGCGGCCGTCTACGGTGCGGCCGTTGCCGGGCGGCACGGTGTCGACGCCGCTTGGTTGGGACGTAGGTGACGCCGAAGCTGGATCCGGCGATCTTCACGATGTAGGTGGAACGGCGGCTCAGGAACCTCGGCGACGTGTTCTCGCGCCGGGCGCTTTCCCACCGCCAGCGCCTGCCCCGGCTTTAGCCCGCTTGGGCTTGGCCGCGGGCTTGCCGCGCTCGGCCCGGGCCTTGCGCGCCTCCTCCATAGAGGCGGCCAGTGCGGCCATCAGGTCGGCCGGCGTCTCGCTCTTCTCGACGCTGGGCGGGCGCACGGTCTTGCCCTGCCGCTTCTGTTCCACCACCGCCAGCAGCCGCTCGCGGTAGGTGTCCTCGTACTGCGTGGGGTCGAACTCGCCGGTGTAGGCGGCGATCAGGTCGGCGGCCATCTTCAGCTGCCGCGTATCCACCTGGGCGGATGGGGCCAGGCCCTCGGTGGAGCGCACCTCGTCGGCGAAGAACATGCGCTCCAGCGTGATCACGCTCCTGATCCGCAGGATGTTCGCGGTTCTGATGCACGTAGTTGCCATGGCCGCCAGCCCGGCCTCGGACATGGCCTGGCAGAGCAGCGCGTAGATGGCCTCGCCGGGGCCTTCCTGCGGGCCCAGGAAGTAGGTGCGCTCGAAGTAGATGGGGTCGATCTGGTCGATCGGCACGAAGTCGTGGATGGTCATCAGGTGGCCGCTGCCGTCGGCGGCCGCGGCCGCGAAGTGTCGTCGGTCAGCTCGACGTACTCGCCGCCGCCGACGTCGTAGGCGCGCACGATCTCGTCGGCCGGCACCGGCTTGTCGTCGACCTTGCACACCTTGACGTAGCCGATCCGCCCGCCGTCGGGCTGGTGCAGCATGTTGAACCGCAGGTCCTTCTTGGAGATCGCGGTGTACATACGCACGGGCGCGTTGACGAGCCCGAAGGAGATGCTGCCGGTCCAGATCGCTCGCGGTGGTGCCAATGTGCTCCCATCCTCGCGTGTGCTTGCCGCTTCCGCCGAGCCTTACAGTACACCGTGCGGAGATCGCGTTCTCGCGCCTGCCGATGCGGGCAATCCCGCTCGATTATGCCGGAAACCGCCACAATCGCGAGCCGGCGCGGGAGCCTCAGCCGCAGAACATGTCACTCGCCGGGGATCAGCGAGAAGACGCGGCAGTCGACGATCTGCCAGACGCCGTCCTGCTCCTGCCACAGCAGCTCGACCACCCGCGACTCGCCGCCGGCCAAGTCGAGCGAAAACAGCGTTCGGGTGGCCACCGTGCCGATCAGTTTGGCGGTCTGCGTCCGCCCCAGCAGGTCGCCCAGTTCGGTGTCGCGCTGGGCGAACTCGGCGGACATGTGCGACCCGGCGCCGACCAGGTCGCCCGCCGCCAGCGCCCGCTCCAGCTCGCGGGCGGTCCGCTGCACCGCCAGTTTGACCGCCGAAGGCTCCGCCACGGGCTAGCGTGACGGAGTTGACGATCTCGCGCGGAGAGGCTCGGATACTGGGCCAGGTCGGCGCCCGCTCCGCCTTCAGCCGCTGCCACCCGCTGCCGTACTCGTCGCCGCGGCCGGTCGCCTCGTACAGCCGTCGCGGCTGCAGCAGGTCGATGTCGGCGGCGTCGATGCCGGGCACGTGCGAGGCCACCTTGTAGCCGAAGTCGGGATCGATCTCCCACTCGATGGTGCCCTCGGCGATGGCCTTGACGATGGCCGAGGAGTGGGGGATCCGCACCTTCTTGGAGCCGCTCTCGCTCTCGGGCCCGCCCACGCGGCCGGTGTTCATGATGTACACGTCGATCGGGTGCTGCTCGAGCAGCTCCAGGAAGCGGTTGCCCTGGCCGTCGTGGTGCATCGGGAAGAACGGGTTGGTGCCCGGCACGCGCAGGAACACGCCCTCCTCGTCCTTGCCGCCGGCGGCCGTGCCGGTGGTCTCGCCGAGCATGAAGAAGGCGGCCGCCTGCGGGCCCTCCAGCCTGGCGACGGCCGGGATCACGTTCTCGTTGCGGTTCAGCACCAGCAGGAAGTCGGCCTGTTCGATCGAGGACGCCTCGGCCGCCTCGATGTCGGAGAACGAGAACACCGCGCGGCCGTTCTTGGTGTAGCTCTCGTCGAAGAAGTCGACGACGCCGTGCTCGTCCTGGCTGACGTTCTCGAGGTAGGCGCCGGGCTGGTGACCGCGCCGTAGATGGTCGGCTCGTCCTTGGGGTTGAGCGCGAAGGTCTTGGCGAAGCAGCCGGCCTCGGTGGCCGAGATCGACCCGTCCGGCCACCAGGCGACGAAGTCGTCCTGCACCGGCAGCGAGCCGTTCTGGCGGGTGAAGGTGGTGGTGGTCTTGCCGGTGCCGGACAGGCCCACGATCAGGCCGACGCGATCGCCGCGGCGGGTCGGGATCATCTTGCAGCCGGCGTGCAGCGGCCAGGCCGCCGCGGTCGTACACGAGCTTGTTCCACATGCGCAGGCCGCCCTTCTTCGACTCGCCGAAGTAGTCGGAGTTGAAGACGCGGGTGACGTTCAGATCGAGGTTGACCGCGATCAGTCGGTCGTCCGGGTAGCCGGGCACGGCCAGGTTGGGCGTGTAGATCACGAGCAGCTCCGGCTCGAACTCGCCCGACCGTCAGGATCGTGGAAGTAGAGGACGTCCTGCATGCCGGCGATGTTGGCGTTGGCGGCCTCGACGTAGAGGCGGGCGGGCACCCGGCGCTCGGCGGTCGTTGCCGATGTAGCCGTCCACCACGATCATCTCCTGGTCGGCGATGTAGGCGTCCTGCAGAGCCGACACGCGCTCCCACTCGTCGCGGTCGATGGCCTGGTGCGGAGTACGCGTCGGGGTCGTCGGCGACGATGAAGGTGCTGCCCTTGGAGCGGGCCAGCACCTGCGTCTGGACGTTCGGCGCGCCGTAGGCGGTCGACCGCGCGGTGGGCATGCTAGCGCCGTCAACTCGAGCAGCTCCGCCTGCGACAGGTTGCGGAGCACCTGCCGTGCCGCCGGCAGCGCAAAGGCCATCTTCGCCAACGTTCCTCCCAGAGAGAGCGCGACAAGGCGGTTGCTCGCGCCCTTCACCAGGATACCCCAAGGTCGAGGGTTGTCTTGGCTTGCGACAAAGCTGTAACAACGGCTTCGTACCCGCCTGGCAGCGCGGTCCGGCGGAGCGCTTGGTAGGCTGCTTGCGGGCGCGTCCGGAAATCGAGCAGTGGAGGCGTTGATGGTTCGACACGACGTGGTGGTGGTCGGTGCCGGATTGGCCGGGATGCGGGCCGCCATCGAGGCATCGCGATACGGCGTCGACGTCGGCGTGGTCTCCAAGCTGCACCCCACGCGCAGCCACTCGGGGGCCGCTGAGGGCGGCATCAACGCCGCGCTCGGCAACGCCGGCGAGGACTCGCCCGAGAAGCACACCTTCTTCACCGTCAAGGGCTCCGACTACCTGGGCGACCAGGACGCGATCGCGGTCATGTGCGAGGAGGGGCCGGGCGACATCTACGAGCTCGAGCACATGGGCGCGATCTTCTCGCGCACCGAGGACGGCCGCATCGCCCAGCGCCCGTTCGGCGCCGGCGGCGCGCCGCGCACCTGCTACGCGGCCGACATCACCGGCCACGTGCTGCTGCACGTGCTGTACGAGCAGCTGGTCAAGAGCGGCGTCACCGTCTACGAGGAGTGGTTCGCGCTCGACCTGGTCACCGACGGCGAGCGCTGCGTCGGCGTGACCGCCTGGGACCTGGTGCACGGCGGCGTGCAGGGCGTGGAGGCGCGGCCGTGATCATGGCCACCGGCGGGCTGGGCCGCATCTACCGCGGCACCACCAACGCCTACGCCTGCACCGGCGACGGCATGTCGATGGCCTGGCGGGCCGGTGTGCCGCTGAAGGACATGGAGTTCATGCAGTTCCATCCCACCACGCTGAAGGCCAACGGCGTGCTGATCACCGAGGGCTGCCGCGGCGAGGGCGGCTACCTGCGAAACGCCGAGGGCGAACGGTTCATGTTCAACTACGCGCCCAACGCCGGCGAGCTGGCCGCCGCGACGTGGTCTCGCGTTCGGAGCAGACGGAGATCGACGAGGGCCGCGGCGTCGACGGCTGCGTGCTGCTCGACCTCACGCACCTGGGCGCCAAGCGGATCATCGAGCGCCTGCACGGCTCCCGCGAGCTGGCCATGGACTACGCCGGCGTCGACCCGATCGAGGAGCCGATCCCGGTGCGGCCGGGCTCGCACTACCACATGGGCGGCATCGACGCCGACGTCTGGCGGGCGCACGATCATGCCCGGCCTGTACGCGGCCGGCGAGTGCGCCTGCGTGTCGGTGCACGGCGCCAACCGGCTGGGCGGCAACTCGCTGCTGGAGACGGTCGTGTTCGGCCGCCGGTCGGGGGCCTCGGCCGCCCAGGACGTGCGCTCGCAACGGGCGCGGCGGCGTGTTCTCGCCGTCCGCCGTGCGGGCTCGCCGAGCGCGCATCCGCCGATGCTCGACAACATCGACGGCGAGCGGCCGCACGGCTGCGCGAGGAGCTGGCCGATGCCATGTACGAGAACGCCGGCATCTTCCGCACCGCCGAGAAGCTGGAGACCTGCAAGGCGCACCGTCGAGGAGCTGCGCGAGCGCTACGCGGCGGCGTGATCGTGATCCAGGACAAGGTCGCACGACTTCAACACCGACCTGATCCAGGCGATCGAGCTGGGCTCGATGCTGGAGATGGCCGACTGCCTGGTCACCGGCGCCATCGCCCGCACCGAGAGCCGGGGCGCGCACAGCCGGCTGGACTACCCGGAGCGCGACGACGAGAACTGGCTGCGGCACACCCTGACCCACTACGACGACGGCCAGGTGTCCGGCTCGACTACAGGCCGGTCACCATCACCGAGTACGAGCCCGCCGTTCGCACCTACTGAAGGAGCTCTGTGCAAGTCACCCTCAAGATCGAGCGCTACAACCCCGAGGACGAGCAGCGGCGGCAGGAGAGCTTCACCGTGGACGCCCCCGAGGACGGCGACCCTGCTGGACGTGCTGGACGTGATCAAGGACGAGGCAGGACGGGTCGCTGACCTACCGCAAGTCGCTGCCGGATGGCGGTATGCGGCTCGTGCGGCATGCGCATGGACGGCGCCGCGGTGCTGGCCTGCAAGACGCCCATGCGCGCCGGTCGTCGAGGCCGGTGAGACGCCGGTCATCTCGCCATGGGCAACCTGCCGGTGATCAAGGACCTGGTCGTCGACATGGACCCCTTCTGGCAGAAGTTCCGGCGATGCAGCCGTAGCTGGAGGAGGACGCGAGGACCCGCCGGTCAAGGAGTGGCGGGTGCAGCAGCAGGAGCTCGACCGGATCTTCAAGGAGGCGCTGTGCATCCAGTGCGGATGCTGCGTCTCGGAGTGCAACTCGATGGAGTCCGACCCCGACTTCCTGGGCCCGGCGGCGCTGGCCAAGGCCGCCCGCTTCGTCGGCGACGTGCGCGACCGTGGCCGCAACCAGCGGCTGCGCGATCTGAACGGCCCGCACGGCGTGTGGGACTGCACGCGCTGCTACTTCTGCAATGAGCGCTGCCCGAAGGGCGTCGACCCGCGCGACGCCATCGCCAAGGTGGGCGCGGAGATCTACTCGGAGGGGCTGCTGTCCGATAAGGGGGCTCGCCACGCGCAGGTGTTCGACGTCTCCACCCGGGCCACCGGGTATCTGCTGGAGACGGCGCTTGTGCCGTACACCGACCCCCTGAAGGCGCTGGACGTCAAGTTCGCCATGAAGCTGGCGCGGGCCGGCAAGGTGCCGAACCCGCTGAAGCCGCATCGGGCCAAGAAACTGGATGAGGTGCGCAAGCTGCACAAGCTGGTGGCCGGACAGGAGAAGGCCTCCCGTGACGAGAAGCGCGCGGGTGTCAGCAAGGATCGGGAGGCGGCGCAATGAAGTCGAGCTACGCGTACTACCCGGGCTGCCTGGCCAGCCTGTCGCAGAAGGAGCTCGACCGCTCCACCCGCGCCATCGGCGAGCGGCTGGGCTTCCAGCTGGTCGACATCCCCGGCTTCACCTGCTGCGGCGCGGGCGACATCCACGAGGCTCGGCCGGAGTACTACCTGCACCTGAACGCCCGCATCCTGGGCCAGGCCGAGCAGCTCGAGCAGGACACGATCATGACCATCTGCAACGTGTGCACCCTCAACCTGCGGCAGGCCAACAACAAGCTCAAGTCCGACCCCGAGCTGCTGGAGCGGGTCAACAAGAACCTGAAGGAGGTCGGCGCTGCGTCCTACTCCGGTGGGGTCGAAGTGCGCCACCTGCTGTGGGAGATCGCCGAGGGCGACGGCTACGAGAAGCTCAAGCAGATCGCCGAGAAGCCGCTCACCGGCGTGCGCATCGCGCCCTTCTACGGCTGCCAGATCCTGCGCCCGTCAAAGCTGCTGGGCTTCGAGGATCCCGACCGGCCGCAGTCGCTGGAGCGGATCATCGTGGCCTGCGGCGCCGAGCCGGTGGACTACCCGTCCAAGATCAAGTGCTGCGGCTTCCCGATCGTGCTGGCCCGCGAGGAGGTGGCGCTGGGCGAGCTGATCCAGCCGCTGGTGGAGGCCAAGCAGGCGGGGGCGGACGCGATGGTGACGCCCTGCCCGCTGTGCCACCTGTCGCTGGATGCCTGGCAGGGCAAGGCCAGCAAGGAGGCCGACATGCGGATCGACATGCCGATCCTACACCTGGCCCAGCTGGTCGGCGCCGCGGCGGGGCTGTCCTACGACGAGCTGCTGTTCAAGCGCCACGTGGTCAAGACACACCCCTTCACGGACAAGGTCTACGCGCAGGCCTAAGATGATTGACTCCACGCCGCCGCGTGGCTGGCCGCTCGCCGTCTCTACGCGGCCCGGAGGGCCACGCGAGACGGCGAGCTTCGGCTGCGAACCGTCGCCCCGTCCGCGATCCGCTCGGATAGCGGATCGCTCAGACAGGTGTCCAGCGATTCGCTGGACACCTTGCCCGGGCTACCAGCCCGAGCGCTCCCTGCGTCCTTCCCAGGCTCGGCAGCTGGTGACCTGCCTGGATAGCAGGTCACCGCTGACCGGTGCAACGCTGCGCGTTGCACCTTGCTCGCCCAGCCATCCACGCCGGCGTGGAATCAATCATCTGGCCCGCGCGGGCAGCGGACGCAGCAGCCGATGACCCCGAGCTACGCGGCGCTCTTCGGCCCTCGCTACCGGGCGCTCATGGTGGCGGCGCTGGGCGCCACCTTCCTCGGCTCGCTGGATGCCCTGATGGTGACCACGGCGCTGCCGACGGCGGCCCAGGACATCGGCGGCGTGAACCTGATCGCGGTCACGGTGGGCGCGACCACGGTGACGGTGGCCATGACCTTCCCGGTGGCCGGCACCGTGATCGACCGCTACGGCGTCGGCCGCAGCTTCGCCATCGCCTGCTCGCTCTTCGCACTGGCCAACGTGATCGGCGGGCTGGCCCCGTCGATGCCGGTGGTGGCGCTGTCGCGGGCCATCCTGGGCGCCGGCGCCGGGTTCATGTTCGCCGTGCCGCTGGGCCTCTTTGCCACATCGGTGCCGGACTCGCTGCGGCCGCGGGCGTTCGGGGTGAACGCCGCCATGTGGGGGGTGTCCGCGCTGATCGGGCCCGCGCTGGGGGCGATCCTGACCGGCACCGTGGGCTGGCGGTGGGTGTTCTGGATCAACCTGCCGATGATCGCGGTGGTCAGCTACGCAGCCCGGCTGGCCCTGCGCGGGCGCGCGCGGCCGGCGGCGGCGCCGACCGGTCAGATCAACCTTCTGGGCCCCGTGCTCTTGGGCTCGATGGTGGCTGTGCTGCTGGCCATGGCCCGGCACGCGCTGCCGGCGGTCGTGCTGGTGTCGGTGGCGGTGTTGTGTGCTGTCGCGTTCGTCGTCCACGAGCGGCGCACGCAGACGCCTGTGTTCACCCACACGGCCAACTCGCTGGCCGCCAGCGCCAGCGCGTTTGCGGCCGGCGCGGCCTTCCTGGGCGCCGAGACCTACCTGCCGTTGCAGCTGCAGGTCGGGTTCGGCCACAGCGTGGCGGTTGTGGGACTGGCCCTGGTGGTGTGCACCGTCGGCTGGACGACCGGCTCGATGGGGGTGGCCCGGATCGGCGGCTCGCTGCGCGCGCAGGTCGCGGTCGGCACCGTCCTGACTGCGGCCGGCACGCTGGCCATGGCCATCCCCATCGGCGGCGCGGTGCTGCCGATCGCCGCCTATGCCGTGTCGGGGCTGGGTATGGGTGTGGCCAGTCCGGGCATGTTCGCGCTGGTGCTGCTGGACAGGGCCGAGGGCCGCGAAGGCCAGGCCACTTCGAGCATCCCACTGGCCCGCCAGGTCGGATCCGGAGTGGGTGCGGCGGTGGCCGGGATCGTCGTCGCCTCCACGCTGACGGCGACCCAACTCGCCGCCGCCCAGCACTCGGGGGCGCACGTGCCGGCGATCGTGCATGCCGCCCGGCTGTCCTATCTGGCGGTGGCCGGGATCAGCGTATTCGGCGTGATCGCCTGCCGCTGGCTGGGCGATACGCAGCGGCGGCCGGCGCTGACCGCGCCCGACCGGATCGCGGCCTGAGAGTTCCTAACCCGCCGCGAGTTCGATCAGGGTGGTCCCTTCCGGCGCGCGGGCGACAACGTCGGCCTGGGTGGTGAAGACGATCAACTGGCGCTCCTTGGCCAGGTCTGAAAGCAACTCCAGCGCGTCGCCGACGCGGTCGCCGTCGAGGTGCGCGAAGGGGTCGTCGAGCAGCACCGGCAGCGGCTCCGCCGACGGCGCCAGCAGCCCCACCAGCTCCAGCCGCTGCACCAGGTAGGCCAGCTTCTGGGTGCCCACCGAGGTCTGGTCGAGGTCGATGGGGGCGCCGGTCTCGGGGGCCTCCAGGCGCACCGACAGGTCGTCGCCGACGTAGGCGGTGCGGTAGCGGCCGCGGGTCACCCGGGCCAGCTGGCGTTCCAGGGCGGCGTTCAGCCGCGGGGCGAAGTCGCGGTAGGTGTCGGCGGCTGCGGCTGCCAGCTCCTGCTCGGCCAGCCGCAGCACGGCGTCCTGGCGCTGGATCGACTCCAGCCGCTGCCGGGCGGCGGCCAGCTGCTCGGCCAACTCGGCGGTGTCAGGCAGGTTGCGAAGCCGCTCAGCCACCCGCGCCGCCGCCGACTCGCCGCCCACCCGCGCCTGCTCGCGGCGGCGCTGCAGGCCCTCCAGCTCGCGGGCCAGCTGGTCGGGGTCGCGATCGGCCCCGGGAGCGTTGCGGTGACCGTTCAGGGTGTTCTCCATCGTGGTCAGCGAGTCGTTCAGCTCGGCCAGGGTGGCGCCGGCCAGCAGGCTTCGCAGCTCGGCCTGCGCGACCTCCCGGCGGTGAGCCGCCTTTTCGCGCTGCAGGTGGTGGTCGGCGTGCCCGTCGTAGGCCGCCAGGGCGGAGGCGATCAGCTCGGGCTCGGCCTGGACGCCGAGCAGTGTGCCGAGCTGGGCGCGGGCCTCCGCCAGCTCGCTGGCGAGCAGCTCCAGTCTGGCCAACTCGGTGCGCAGGCGGGCGGCCTCGGCCTCCCGCTCGCGGGCCAGGCGGGCGTGGTGTTCGAGCGCCTGCCGCTGGCGAGCCTCGGCATGTGAGCCATCGATCGCGCCGACCGCGATGCCCGCGGCGGCCACCAGCACGCCGAGTGCGACCGCCGCCAGGCGGCCGGTGGCAAGACCGAGGGCCGAGACGGCCAGGCCCGCTCCGACCACAGCCACGGCGCGGCCCAGCGGCCGGCCCCGGGCCGGCGGCGCGGGGTGCGGCCGTGCCTCCAGGCTGGCCAGCCGGCGGCGCGCCTCGCTCAACTCTGGAGTCGCCTTGGCTGCTCGCCGCTCCAGGTCGTGCGCCCGCTCGCGGGCGCCGGCCAGCCCATCCACCGGCGCCCAGCCGTTGGCCCCGCCCTCGATCACCGCGGTCGCCTGCCGGCACTCGCCATCCAGCGCCTGGGCACGCTCCACACGGCTCCGCAGCTGGCGCGCCCTGGCCGCCGCGTGGGCCATCTCCAACTGCTGGCGGCGCTGCTCCAGCTCGGATGCCTGGGCGGTCAGCCGGTCGCGCTCCGCCGCAGCCTCCTCGGCCTGGCTGCGCTCCTCCACCGCCGCCTGCAGGGCCGCGGTCAGCTGCTGAACCTCGTGCTCGGCCTGCGGCAGCCGGTTGGTGCGGCTGCGGTTGAGGCCGACCAGGCGGGCGCGGCTGGCGCGCAGCGCCGCCAGCGCCCCGGCGGCGCCCTCCGCCTCGCCGGACTGGCCAGCCACCCGTTCCAGAGCCTGGCGGACGTCCGCCGAATCGCCGATCGCGTCCAGCTCGCCCTGGCGCACGCTGGCCACTCCCAGATAGGCGTCCCGGGACACGCCGTACAGTTCGCGGCACAGCGCCTCGGGGTCGGTGCCGGCGCCGAACGCGGAGCTGACATCCTCGCCGGTGGCGGCGTCGGTGACCGTGAACGCCCAGCGTGCGAAGTCCCAGTCCAGCCGCAGCCTGCGGCCCGCCGCCGAGACCAGGTCGAGGCGTGAGCCGTAACGGTCGTGCGACCACGGGCGGTGGCGCTCAACCGCCGCCGTCAGCCCGGGATTGCGGCGGCCACCCGGTACCAGGCCGACCAGCGACGCCGCCAGGGCGCTGTGCATGGTGCTCTTGCCGGCCTCGTTCGGCCCATGCACGATCACCAGCCCCGGCCCGAATTCGAACTCCCGCTCGACCAGGCGGCCAAAGCCATGGATGCGCACGCCGGCGATCCGCATCAGGCCACCAGGTCCCGGCGCCCGTCCATCGCCCGTAGGCCGGCCAGCAACGCCTCCCGACCCTCTGGCTGGGGTGAGTCGAGCAGGCGGGCGACGAACCGGCCGCGCACCGATGGCTCTCGGGCGATCGCCGCCAGGTCGTAGGCCGGCCGCGTGGCGTCGCGCACGCGCAGCCCCTCGAGGCCCTCGCCGCAGCGCTCCTCGAGCGCCGCCGGGGCGATCTCGCAGCCCGGGTCGACCTCGCCCTCCAGCGTCAGATCGAGCACCTGGCCGGTGTGCCTGGCGGCAGCCTCGGCCACCGCCGCCTCCACCTGGTCTGCGCTGGTGGCGCCGTCCACCCGCACGGTCTGGGCCGCATACACCCGCCGGGCCAGCGGCACCAGCTCGCACTCGACGCCGGCCTCGGACACCTCCAGGATGGCCGCCCCGTGGCTGCCCTCGCGCTCGCCGAATCCCAGCGGCTCGGGTGAGCCGGGGTAGCACAGGAGGGCGTCCGCGCGGCCCTGGTGGAAGTGTCCGAGCATGGCGTAGGCGACGCCGGACGATTCGAGCTGGGCGCGGGTGAGCGGCCGGTGGGCCGGTTCGTCCGCCCACTGCTCGCCGGTCAGTGCGCCGTGCAGCAGCAACAGGTGTGGGCCGGCGTCGGCCGGCGCCTGCCAGCCGGACAGGCAGCTGGTGGAGCACAGACGGGCCGTGAAGGCGGCCCCCCACACGGTCGCGCCGGGCAGCTCGAACGGCTCCAGCCGGTCGTGTGCGAACACGTGCACGTTGCCCGGCCAGGCCGTGCGCGCCCACACCGACCCGGGCATGTGGGGGTCGTGGTTTCCCGGCGCCACCAGCACCGGCACCCCCGTGTCGGCCAGCCGCGATGCGAGGAAGGCCGCGGTGTCCTGGCGCACGGTCTCGTGCTCGTATACGTCGCCGGCCAGGCAGATGGCATCCACCCGCCGCTCGGATGCCAGATCCAGCGCGCGCACCAGCGCGTCTCGGAGCTGCGCGCGGCGACGGTTGCCGTCGCGCTCGTGCGATCCGGTGAACGACCGGTCGAGGTGGATGTCCGCGAGATGCAGGAGCTTCATGAGCGGACCCCTCAGTCTAGGTACCGGGTCGGCTGTCACCCGCGGCACGCCCGCCCGCAGACCCACACCCGGCGCAGTTTCGCGACGGCTCGTGACAGACACGCGACGGGCGCCGACCGTACGGTGAGGGCATGCGAACACCGCGAAAGCTCCGGGTCATAGCCCTCCCGTTGTTCACCGTATTCGCCACTGTCTTCTACGGCGGCGCCAACCTCTGGCACCAGCTGCACCCCACCCCGTTCACCTACGGCACCGTCACGCGCGTGGTCGACGGCGACACGGTGATCGTGTCGGCCGATGGGCGCAGCGAGGACGTGCGCGTGCTGGGCATCGACACCCCCGAGACGGTCGACCCGGTCAAGCCGGTGGGCTGCTACGGACCACAGGCCTCGGCCTACACCAAGCACCTGCTGACCGGGCGGCGGGTGCGGCTGGAGTACGACCGGGTGGTGCACGACAAGTACGGCCGGTTCCTGGCCTACGTCTACCTGGAGAGCCGGCCGGAGGTGTTCGTGGACGCACGGCTGGTGGCGCTGGGCTATGCCCGCATCCTGTCCATCCCGCCCAATACGCGGCATGCCGGACTGCTGGCGCGGCTGCAGGCGCAGGCGGCGGTGGCCGGGCGGGGTCTGTGGTCCGCCTGTCCGTAGCCCGCGGGTAGACTGCGGATGATGCGCAGGCTGGCCACCATCGCAGTGCTCACCTTTGCCGCTGCCGCAGCCGCCCATGTCTACTGGCGGCGCGACCAGAGCGTGCCGGCCGAGACCAACGGCCACTCCTCTGACGAGGATCGGGCCGCCGTCCTGCGCGACCGCATCGCCGCCGCTCGCCGCCGCCTGCGCGACGAGTTCGACAGCGTACGTGGCGAGTAGGTCATCCAGGTTCGCCTCCGGCCTGGCTGCGGGCGCGGCCGGCCTGGCGGCCTGGGGCCTGTGGGAGTCGCAGTGGCTGGAGACCTGCGTGCGCGAGGTGCCGATCACGGGCTTGCCGCGCTCCCTGGACGGCCTCGGGATCCTGCACCTGTCCGACTTCCACGCAGGCACACCGTCGCTCAACATGCGCACGCTGGGGGCGGCGGTCGACTTCGGCGTCGCCACAGGCCCGGATCTGGTGGCGATCACCGGGGACCTGGTCAGCCACCCCCGGGCGGTGCCGCAGGTGGCTCGCGAGCTGGCTCGCCTGCAGCCGCCGCTGGGCATGTACGCCGTGACCGGAAACCACGAGGTGGGCGACACCAGCGACCCCTTCTCGCAGGGCATGGTGGTGGACGACTGGCGGCCGGCGGCGGTCGAACTGCTGCGCGATCGCATGGTCTCGGTGGAGCGCGACGGCGTGCGCATCGAGGTGGCCGGGCTGGACGCGGATGTGACGGCGTTTCACCCACCGCCCGAGTCGCTCTTCGACGGCGTCCCCGGTGCGCTGCGGATCCTGCTCACGCACTTTCCCGACGTGGCCGAGCGGCTGCCCGACGGAGCCGCCGCTCTGGTGCTGGCCGGGCACCTGCATGGCGGCCAGATCTGCCTGCCCGGCCCGCACGGCCGGATCAAGCTCTCGCACGGCGCCTGGCGGTTCGACGAGGGCGTCTTCCAGGACGGCTCGACGACGGTCGTGGTGTCCCGCGGGACCGGCACCACCCTGGTGCCGTTCCGCTTTCTGTGCCGCCCCGAGGTCAGCCTGTTGAAGCTTCGACCGGCCTGAATTCGCCCGTATACTCGACACGATGGCCGAACCGCCCACCGGGGCACCGGTCGAGTCGGTGCACTCGCCGTCGGTGTCCGCGCATATCTCGCATGCTGTGATCGCCACCTATGCGGCCGCGGCTGCCCGCGAGGTGCCGGGGGTGCGGGGCATCTCCGACGGCCACCTCGGGCTGCTGGAGCGGCGGGCCGAGCCGGACCGGGCGCCGCGCGGCGTGCGGGTGCTGGCGGAGGGCGACCAGATCGGGCTCGAGCTGCACGTGGTGGCCGAGTGGGGCGCCTGCCTGCCGGACGTGGCCGCGGCGCTGGAGACGGCCGTGCGCGACCATCTGGCGGCCATGACCGAGTTGGATGTGCGCGATGTGGCAGTTGTCATCGACGACGTGGCCCCGGCGGCCTGATGTCACCGGTCGACCACCTGACCGGCGCCACCCTGGAGGCCGCGCCGCCGCCCTGCCGCTCCTGCATGTGGTGGCAGACCCGGCCGGGCAAGGAGCCGGGTGACCGGCGCCGGTTCGTTGAGCAGGTGGAGGACGAGTTCGGGCCGTGGGGCAAGCTGTACCGAGACGACGGTCGGGTCACCGGGCTGATCCAGTACGGGCCGGCCTCCGCCTTCCCGCGGGCCGCGACGATGCCCGGCGGCCCGCCCAGCCGCGACGCGGTCATCGTCACCTGCGCCTACCTCTTGGACGCACA
Source organism: uncultured Actinomycetes bacterium (assembly GCA_963744065.1). GTDB lineage: Bacteria > Actinomycetota > Thermoleophilia > Gaiellales > JAICJC01 > DASUHT01. Next base: position 15,503 of record CAVUSN010000003.1, read on the forward strand.
TTCGCCATGGGTTCTGCAGAGCCTGTTTCTGGCCGCCATCGGCGAATGCAAGGACCGCAGTCTGCCGGCGCTGGAGGCGTTCTCCTACCGCTACACCGGCGAGCAGTCGTTCTCGCGCCGGTTCCTGCACCACCGGACGATCTTCCCGGCCGACTTCCTGATGGCGTTCGGGTTCCAGCCGCGCCGCAGCGCCGGCCGCATCGAGCTCATGCGGCTGGATCTGCGGGGGATCGAGATGGCTCCCGAGGAGAGCCGGCTGGAGCGCCTGCGGGCGCGCCTTTCGCCGCTCAGCGCCGCCCCGGCGGGTGTGCGATGAACCGGTCCCGGGTGGTGAACGAATGAGCGAGCGTAAGGCGCCAAGGGAAGGACATACGGAGCACCTGTCCGATCACGGCCTGCTCGCGCTGGTGGCGCGAGGCGACGGCGAGGCATTCGCCCGCCTGTACGACATGTACAGCGAGGCCGCGTACTCGCTGGCGGTGCGCATCGTGCGCGACCGCGACCTGGCCGCGGACGTTGTCCAGGACGCCTTCGTGACCGTGTGGCGAAACGCCGCCCGCTTCGACCCCAGCCGGGGCCAGCCATCGACCTGGATCCTGACCATGACCCATCACCGAGCCGTCGACGTCGTCCGCCGCGAGCAGCGGCGAAGCGGTGAGTCGCTGGATGCCGCCAGCGAGGCGCCCGACACGGCGCCCCCGGTGCCGGAGCAGGCGTGGCTGGGCGTAGCCCGGTCGCAGATCACGGCGGCGCTCAGCCGGCTGCCCGATCCACACCGCGAGGTGATCGAGCTGGCCTATTTCGCGGGATACACGCAATCGGAACTGGCCGAGCGGCTGTCGCTTCCGCTTGGCACCGTCAAGAGCCGCACGTTCGCGGCCATGGCCGCGCTGCGACAGGCGTTGCAGCAGGCCGGGTTGAGCACGGAGGGTGAGTGGAACACGTCGATGAGCTGATCGCAGCCCACGCGCTGCACGCGCTCGACGCCGACGACGAGCGGCGGGTCGCATCGCACGTGGCCGACTGCCCGGAGTGCCGCGCCAAGCTGCGTGAGATGGATGCGGTGGCCGGGGCGCTGGCCTACGCCGCCCCCCGGGTGACGCCGCCGCCCGAACTGCGCACCCGGGTAATGGCGACCGTGCGGCCGGTCACCCCGGCGGTCGAGCCGGCCGCGGCCGCACCGCCGCTGCGGGCCCGCCGGCGGGCCGGCTGGTGGCCGCGGCTGGCGCTGGTTGCGATTCCGGCCCTGGCGGCTGCGGTGCTGGCGCTGGGCATCTGGAACCTGTCCCTGCGCGATCAGCTGGCAAACACCCGGCACGACTTCGCCGCCGGCGTCACCGTCGACCTGCCCGGCATCGGAAACGCGGTTGCCACCCCCTCCGGCTCGGTCACCCTGTACACCAGCGCGCCCGCCATCCCGGCCGGCAAGACCTATGAGGCCTGGGTCATTTCGGGCTCGACCGCTCGTCCGGCGGGCCTTTTTGGCGCCGGCAGCGGGCACTTCACACTGACCCAGCACGTCAACCCTGGCGACACCATCGCCGTCACGGTGGAGCCGGCAGGCGGCCGTCCGCAGCCGACCTCCAAGCCGGTCGCTCTCGGCCGGGTGACGAGCGTCTGACCCTCCCGCGGCGGCGGGTCAGTGGGCCAGGAAGGCTAGCGTGGCCGCGACCACGATCCCTGCCACCAGGATGCGGAACAGGTGGGCCAGGTCGGGCAGCTGCGGCATGGAGATCTCAAACGGCGGCCGGGACTGGCGGCGGCGGGCCCGCACCACCCGGTCGCGGGCGATGGCGGCCTCCCGCTGGGCGGTCGGCCCCAGCAGCTCGTCGGTGCGGAATGGGCCGTGGGTGTCGTGGCCATGGCCGTGCTCGAGGCACTCGTAACGGCCCCGGTTCTCGGCCACCTCGCCCAGGCAGCGCGGGCAGGCGTGCATGACCGGCTCGAACGCCAGCCACTCCGTGCGGCTGGCCCGCCGGCGGTCGAGCGCGGTGGCCAGCTGGTGAGGCTGCCATGGGCCGTGCTGGCGGCAGTGCCCGCGGTCGGTCGCGCGCATGCACACCGGGCACAGATAGCCGCCGCGGCGGCGGGCGTGATCACCCACCACCGGCCCCCTCCCCGCGGTCTGCGTCACTCAGGCGGCCTCCAGGTCGGGGACACGGACGAGGCCTCGCTCGACCAAGAGCTCGGCGATCTGCACGCCGTTGGTGGCGGCTCCCTTGCGCAGGTTGTCGGCCACGATCCACAGCGCCAGCCCGTTGTCTCGCGAACGGTCGGGGCGGATCCGGCCGACCAGCACGTCGTCTGTGCCGGCCACGTCCGAGGCCAGCGGGTAGGCGTTGGCCGCCGGGTCGTCGACCACCCGGACACCCGGTGCCCGGGCAAGCAGCTCGCGGGCGTCATCAGCGGCCAGCGGCCGGCGGGTCTCGATCCACACAGCCTCGGAGTGACCGCGCCAGACCGGGACGCGCACGCAGGTGGCCGAGATGCCGATGTCGTGGTCGTCCAGGATCTTGTGCGTCTCGTGCACCAGCTTGGTCTCCTCGGTGGTCTCCAGTCCGTCGAAAGGGTCGCAGTGGGGCACCACGTTGAAGGCGATCTGGTCCGGGTACACGGCCGGCTGGGCATCCTCGCCGTCCAGCAGCCGCCGGCTTTGGTCGCGCAGCTCTGCCATGGCGGCCGCGCCCGTCCCCGACACCGCCTGATAGGTGGCGATGGTCACGTGCGTGATGCCAGCGGCGTCGTACAGCGGCTTCAGCGCGGTAACCAGCTGGATGGTGGAGCAGTTGGGGTTGGAGATGATCCCGCGGTGGCCGGCCGCCGCCGCCGCGTTCACCTCCGGCACCACTAGCGGCACGCCCGGGTCCATACGGAAGGCGCTGGACTTGTCGATCACCACGCAGCCGCGGCGCACAGCCTCGGGCGCGAACCGGCGGGCGGTGGAGCCGCCGGCCGAGAAGAGGGCCAAGTCGAAGCCCTCGAGCGCGTCGTCGGTCAGCTCCCGCACCTCCAGCTCGTCGCCGGCGAACGGCACGCGCCTGCCGGCCGAGCGGGCGGACGCGAAGGCAGCCACGTCCGCCGCCGGGAAGGAGCGGGCCTCGAGCTGCGCCAGCACCTCGGGGCCGACGGCGCCCGTCGCTCCCACCACGGCAACCCTAAACACGGGCTTCGCCTTGGCTGTGCTCGATCTCGGCCTGGAATGCCTCGTGCAGCATGGTCACGGCCTCGTCCACCCGCTCGCGAGCGATCACGCACGACACCTTGATCGGCGAGGTGGCGATCAAGCGCACGTTGATCCCGTTGTCTGCCAGCGTCTGGAACATGCGCGCGGCAACACCCGGGTGGCTCTTCATCCCGGCCCCTATCAGGCTCACCTTGGCGGCCGTGTCGTCCACCCGCCAGTGCAGGCCCAGATCGGCGCACAGGCCCTCGATGGTGTCGGTCATCAGCGGCAGGTCGTCTGAGGGGATGGAGAAGGTGATGTCGGCGTCGCCGTGGGTGACGGCGTTCTGGATGATCGTGTCCACGTTGATGTGGGCGGCCGCCACGGCGTTGAAGATGCTGGCCGCCGTGCCGGGCTTGTCGGGCACGTCGGTCAGGGTCACGTAGGCCTCGTCGGTGGTGTGCGTGACGCCGGAGATGATCGCGTCTTCCATCGTTGAATCCTCCCGGATCCACGTCCCCTCGGAGTCGGAGAACGATGAGCGTACATGGATGGCCACCCCGTGGTTGCGCGCGAACTCGACCGAACGCAGCTGCAGCACACGGGCGCCGGACCCGGCCATCTCCAGCATCTCGGTGGTCGACACCAGGGCCAGCTTGCGGGCGTGCGGCACGATCCGGGGGTCGGCCGAGAAGACGCCGTCCACGTCGGTGTAGATCTCGCAGTCGCCGCCCAGCGCGGCGGCCAGGGCGACGGCGGTCAGGTCGGAGGCGCCGCGGCCCAGGGTGGTCACGTCGTAGGCGGTGGACACGCCCTGGAAGCCGGCCACCAGGACGATCTCGTCCCGAGCCAGAGCCTCCTCGATGCGCCGCGGCCGGATCTCCACGATCTTGGCCTGGGTGTGCGCGGTGTCGGTCACGATCCCTGCCTGGGAACCGGTCAGCGAGACGGCGCGGTGTCCCAGGTCCTCGATCGCCATGGCGGTCAGCGCGGCCGAGATGCGCTCGCCGGTGGACAGCAGCATGTCCATCTCGCGCGGGTGCGGGCGCGGCGACACCTCTCGTGCCAGCGCCGTCAGCTGATCGGTCGAGCGGCCCATGGCCGACATCACGCCCACCACCCGGCGGCCGCCCTGGTGGGCGCTCACCAGTCGCTGGGCGACCTTGCGGATCTTGTCGGGATCGGCAACGGACGTGCCCCCGAACTTCATCACCAGGACGCGTTCGGCGGCAGGTGTCGGCGAGGTGGACGAGGTGGCCATCACGCCATGGTATCCAGGACGGCGGTCAGGTCGGCGAGGCTGGTGCGCGGGTTGACGACCGCAAACCGGGTCACGATCTCACCTCGGAAGGTGGTCGGCATGACGAACGCGATGCCCTCGCGCAGCAGCCGCTGGCTCCAGGCGTGGTAGTCCGCGGCGTGCCAGCCGACCCGCCGGAACACCAGCACCGACAGCTCCGGCTCGATCAGCAGCTCGAGCTCAGGGCGGCGGCGGATCTCCTCGGCGCCCGCCCGCGCCACCTCCAGCGTGCCCTCGACCGCCCGCGAATAGGCGTCCGTGCCGTGGGTCGCCAGCGAGAACCAGAAGGGCAGGCCGCGGGCCCGCCGGGACAGGTGGATGGCGTGGTCGGACGGGTTCCACTCGCCCTCGGCCCGCACGGGGTCGAGGTAGTCTGCCGACTGCCGGTGGGCGGCCCGGGCCAGCTGCGGCGAGCGGTACACCAGCGCGCAGCAGTCGAAGGGCGAGAACAGCCACTTGTGCGGGTCGGCGATCAGGCTGTCCGCGTGCTCGATGCCAGCAAACAGCGGCCGCGCGGAGGGCGCGGCCAGGGCCGCCGCCCCATACGCGCCGTCCACGTGCAGCCACAGGCCGCGCCGCCGGCACACGTCGGCGATCCCGGCCAGGTCATCCACGATGCCGGCGTTGGTGGTGCCGGCGGTGGCGGCCACCGCGAACACGCGGTCGGCGGGCTGGTCGGCCAGCGCTCGTTCCAGCGCCGGGCCGGTCAGTCGGCCGCGCTCGTCGCCCTCGACCGCCACCAGGTCGATGTCCATCACCCGGGTGGCGATCCGGATCGAGGAGTGAGCGTCGGCGGTCGCCGCCAGCGCCAGCCGGCCCGCCCCGGGCGTGCGCCCCCGGAAGTCGTGGCGAGCGGCCACCAGCGCGGACAGGTTGCCGGCGGTGCCGCCGGACACGAAGCAGCCGCCGGCGCCCTCGGGCAGCCCGGCCAGGTCGCACAGCCAGCGCAGGGCCTGGTTTTCGGCGTGCACGGCGCCCGCGCCCTCCAGCCAGTTGCCGGCGTAGACGGCGCTCGCGCTCACCACCAGGTCGAACAGGGTGGCCGCGGCGGTGGGGGCGCTGGGGATGAAGGCCAGGTAGCGCGGGTGGTCGATCGACACCATGGCCGGCGCCAGCCGCTCGGTGTAGATGCGAAGTGCCTGCTCCCAGCCCAGGCCGTCCGGCGTCACGGTGTCGCCGACGGACGCGTGGAGCTCGTCGGCCGTGTGCGGCCGGTCGAGCGGCGGCGGGTCCTGGCGCAGCCGCCCGGTGGCGTACTCGACCAGCGCCTCGGCCAGCTGGTCGGCAGCGGCGTCGAAGCGGTGCATGGCCGCCGGGTCGACGGTCGCGGTCACGCCTCCATCTCCCGCCTGCCAGCCAGTGCGCGGCCCAGCGTCACCTCATCGGCGTACTCCAGGTCGCCGCCCACCGGCAGCCCGCTGGCCAGCCGGGTGACTCGGGTGGCGCCGCGCAGGCGGTCGGCGATGAAGGCGGCGGTGGCCTCGCCGGTCATGGTCGGGTTGGTGGCCAGCAGCACCTCGGCCACCTGGCCCTGGCGCACCCGCTCGAGCAGCTCGGCGATGCGCAGGTGCTCGGGGTCGATGCCGTCGATCGGCGACAGCGCGCCGCCCAGCACGTGGTAGAGCCCGCGGTACTCGTGCGTGCGCTCGAGTGCGATCACGTCGGAGGGGTCCTCGACCACGCAGATCAGTGTCGGGTCGCGGCGGGTGTCGGTGCAGATCGCGCACAGCGGGCCCTCGGCCAGGTTGAAGCAGCGCTCGCAGAAGCCGATCTTCTCCTTCACCTCGCGGATGGCGTCGGCCAGGGCACCGGCCTCCTGCGCGTCCACCTTGAGCAGGTGGAAGGTCAGCCGCTGGGCGGTGCGCTGGCCGATGCCCGGCAGCCGCGAAAGCTGGGTGATCAGGTTCTCAACGGAGGGCGCGTACACGCCAGGGAGGATATTGGGAGCTGGTGGAGATGGAGCAGTTTGGGTGCCAGGCACGTGCCAGGCACCGAAAACCCGGTGCCAGGCACGTGCCAGGCACCGGGCCTGTAGTCCTAGAGGCCGGGGATGCCGAGGTTGCCCATGCCGCCCATGCCGGCCATCATCTTCTGCTGCTGCAGCTGCTGGGCGGCCGCCACCGCGCCGTTGACCGCGCTCACCAGCAGGTCCTGCAGCATCTCCGGATCGTCGGGGTCGATCGCCTCGGGCTTGATCGTGATCTCGGTCACCTCGAGCGCCCCCGAGATCTTGACCGTGACCGCGCCGCCGCCGGCGCTGTGCTCGACGTAGGCGGTCTTCAGCTCCTCCTGGGCCTGCTCCATCTGCTTCTGCATCTGGCCCAGTTGGGCCATCATTTTGTTGGGATCGATCTTGGTCATGCTCTGGGCTCCTCGATCTCGCGGGCGTCGAACGTCTCCTTCAGATGCGTGACGAGCTGATCCTCGTCCAGCGGCTCGGAGTCTGCCTCCGCGGCCGGCTCCGGCTCGGGCTCGCCGCTCATCACCAGGCTCACCCGCACCGGGCCGCCGGCGGCCATGGCCAGCACCTGGCCGAGCAGCTCGCGGTTGGCCTCGGTGTCGGCGCCGGCCCTGGCGAACGGCTTGGAGGCCGGGAAGTGCAGCACCAACACATCATCCTGGACTTCCACAGCCGCATGCTGGAGCAGCGCCGCCAGCGGCGAGGAGCGCCGCCCCACCTCGGGCAGCACCGCATCCTGCCAGCGCTTCGCCACCTCATCCAGCGACGGCGGGGAAGAGCCGTTGGGAGGAGCCGGGGCCGGCGGTGCCGGCGCGGCCTGCACCGGCATCTCGGCGGCTTCTTCTGGCTCGGACCCTACCGGTGCAGCCGGAGCGCTGGCGGCCGCAGTTGGCGGCGGCGCGGGCCGGGCAGGCGCAACCGCTGGCGTCGGCGAGCCGGCCTCGAGGCGGGACAGCCGCTGCTCCAGCGCCTCCAGCGACAGCTCGCCCTGCGGGCGGCAGATGCGCACCAGCGCCAGCTCCAGCGGCAGCCGCGGGTCGGCGCCCTCCTTGACCTGGTCGAGCACGTCGCGCAGCAGGTCGACCAGCCGGTGCACGGTGGCCGGCTCGAGCCGGGTGGACTGGTCGGTCAGGCGGGCCCGCTCGTCGTCGGTGGCGGCGATCTCGGCCGGCAGCTCGCCCAACTGCTGGCACAGGAAGAGCGAGCGCAGATGGCCCAGCAGATCGGTCACCAGCGTGCCCAGGTCGATGCCCCCGTCCACCTGCTCGGAGATCAGCCGCAGGCAGCCGGCGGCGTCCGCCGCGGCCACCAGGTCGAGCACCTGAAAAAGCACCTCGGTGTCGGTGGTGCCCAGCAGCTCGCGCACGTCGGCCACGCCGATCCGGTTGTGGCAGGCGGTGGCCAGCTGATCCAGCGTGGACACGGCGTCGCGGAACGAGCCGCCCGCCACCCGGGCCACCAGCGTGATCGCGGCCGGGTCGATCTCGATCGACTCCGCCTCGGCGATCTTGTGCAGCACCGCGCCGATCTCGGGCAGCCCGGGGCGGGTGAAGGTGAACCGCTGGCAGCGGCTGCGGATGGTCGGCAGCATGGCCTGCAGCTCGGTCGTGCAGAGCACGAAGACGACGTGGTCGGGAGGCTCCTCGAGCGTCTTCAGGACGGCGTTCGAGGCCTCCTTGGTGAGCATGTGGGCCTCGTCCACGATGTACACCTTGCGGCTGCCCAGGGCTGGCCGCAGGGCCACCTTGTCGCGGATCTCGCGGATGTCGTCGATGCCGCGGTTGGAGGCCGCGTCCAGCTCGATGACGTCGATCGAGGTGGCGTCGTGGATCGACCGGCAGGCCTCGCAGACCTTGCACGGGGTGGTGGTCGGGCCGTGCTCGCAGTTGAGCGCCTTGGCCAGGATCTTGGCCATCGACGTCTTGCCGGTGCCACGCGGCCCGGCAAACAGGTAGGCATGCGCGACCTTGTCCATCTCGATCGCGTTTCGCAGCGTGCGCACGACGTGCGGCTGTGCCGGCCAGAACTCTTCGAAGTCGCGTGGCCGGTGGGTTCGGTAGAGGGCGCTCACCTTGTCAGCTTATCGAGTGGGGCAAAACGGGCTCTGAAAGCGACCGTGCACCCGCCTCCGTGGCGTTGGACCCGGGTGGTGTCGGCGACGCCGGCTCCTGCCAGGCTCGCCCACGGCACCCGAGCGACATTGCTTAGCGCTGCTTCCTTCCGGACCTGACGCGGTTCGCAAGCCTTCGTTGCGTGGGACCTGGCGATCAACACCGAACGCGCTGACCCGCTCCCGAACCCACCACCCCTCGGGCGGGAATTCGGCCCGGCTAGAGCGGATTGCCGGAACAGGGTACCGCTAGCTCCCCGCTTAGCACGGTCGGGGGCATGCTATCAACGCGGCTCTAGATCAGCGCGCCGGCCCGCTCTTCGGCCTCGCGCAGCTTGCGGGCCAGGCTCTTGGCGATCTTCACCGCCAGCGCCGGGTGCTGCTCGAGCAGCGGCGTGAACTGCCAGGCGGTGAGCCCGAAGACGCGCATCGGCGACTCGGCCACAACCGTTGCCGAGCGCCGCCCGCCGTCGTCCAGCAGGGCGACTTCGCCGAACGAGCCGCCCGGTTTGAGGGTGGCCAGCCGCTCGCCGTGGGCCTCGACCCGGGCTGTGCCGTCAGCGATCACGAAGAAGCCGACACCGCTCTCGCCCTCGCTGACGATGGTGTCCCCGGTGTCGTATCGGCGCTCCTTCGCGGCCCCGGCCACGGCCCGCAGCTCACGGTCCGACAGGCCGTCGAACAGGGCGACGCGGCGCATGATCTCGATTCGCTCGTCAGACATGGGACCTCTTTCGCTGGAAGAACGTGCCGGCTGTGAGGGGCCTAGTCTCCCGAACCGGGGCTCGTCTGGCAAGTCACAGGTGCAGAGCGGTGCGCCCGACGCCGGCCGGGGAGGGCAGCGAATGGCATACTGCATCGGCCCGGAGAGGTGTCCGAGCTGGCTTAAGGAGCGCGACTGGAAATCGCGTAAGTGGGGTAAATCCTTGCTTCGCGGGTTCGAATCCCGCCCTCTCCGTTTCGTCCTCAGTACCTCTGGCTTTCGGACCTCGCCTTGCGCTACCGTCACGCCAGGGGCATGACCAAGGTCCGGGGGCGGAAGCAATGGGTTGCGGCAACGGCCGTGCTGGCCGCCCTGACTATGGTCCTGGTTGGGGCCCCTGCAGCGTCTGCGCGGATGTCGTCGGCTTCGGCCTCAGGGCTGTGCGGGACGGTCAAGCCGAGCCTGACGCCCTATGCCCACATCGTGGTGATCATGGACGAGAACCTGTCGGTGCCGCAGTGGCAGGCAACGCCCGATTCGCCCTTCACGCACAGTCTGGCGTCACACTGCCGGCTTGAGGCCGACGCCGCCGGTGAGACGCATCCGAGCTTCCCCAACTACATGGCGGTGGCCTCCGGCGGCTTTCCGACGCCGGCCTGCCTGGGCTGCAGCTCGACCGCCAACAACCTGTTTCACCAGCTGGACGCGGCCGGCCGCAGCTGGCGCGACTACAACCAGGCGATGCCGGCCAACTGCGTGCCCAACAACAGTTCGGTCGCCAACTACAGAGACAACCACAACCCGGCCTTCTGGTTCACCGACCTGGGGCCGGTCTCCCAGGGCGGCGACGGCTCGTGCGCGAGCAAGGACGTGCCGCTGGATCCCAATCTCGCGAACGACCTCGACCACAACAACCTGAAGGCGTTCAGCTGGATCGCGCCCGATGACTGCCACAATATGCACTGGCGCTCGCCGGTGTGCGAGAACCTGACCGGCGACACCAAGTCCGACCGGATCAAGTTGGGCGACCAGTTCATCCAGACCGTGGTCGGCGAGATCGCCGCCACGCCCAGCTACAAGGCGGGCGGGACGCTGATCGTGGTCACCTGGGACGAGGCCAATGAGCTGTCCACCCAGAGCCATGGCAACTGGGGCATCAATTGCTCAGACCCAACCGTGTTCCAGGCCAACTCGGCCACCTGCCGGGTGGTCACGTTTCTGATCTCGGCCCGGCTGCCGCCCGCGCCGGCCACCAAGTTCTATAGCCACTACAGCCTGACCCGGGCCTTCGAGCAGAACTTCGGGCTGCCGCTGCTGGGCGGCGCGGCCAAGGTTACGGCCGCCCCCATCTACTAGAGGCTCGCTCGGCCTCTACCCCCGCAGCCGGTAGCCGACGCCGGTCAGCGTCTCGATCGCCTTGCGCGGCACGCCGCCCGCCTCCAGCTTGTCGCGCAGCCGGCCCATGTGTGTGCGCAGGAGCTGCGTCTCCTGGGCGTAGCCGGGCCCCCACACGTTGCGCAGCAGCATCTGGTGGGTGAGTGGCCGCCCGTTGGCCTGGGCCAGCTCCTTGAGCAGGTCGAACTCGGTGGGGGTCAGGTTGAGCTCGCCGTCCGGGCCGGTGACCAGGCGGCGGGTGACATCGACCGACAGCCCGGCCACCTCGACCACCTGCTCGCCGGTGCCGGCCCCGGCGCCGCGCCGGAGCAGGGCGCGCACCCGGGCCAAGAGCTCGCCGATACCGAACGGCTTGGTCAGGTAGTCGTCGGCGCCGGCGTCCAGGGCGCGGATCTTGTCGGGTTCGTCGCCCACCGCCGAGATCAGCAGGATCGGCGCCCGCAGCCAGTCGCGCAGCTGCTCGCACACGTCGGCCCCGTCGCCGTCGGGCAGCATCAGGTCGAGGATGACCAGGTCGGGCGGCTCCAGCGCCGCTGCGGTCAGCGTCTCCTCGGCGGTCGGTTGCCGTTCGCACGCGGTAGCCGGCCTTGGTCAAGGTGACCTCCAGCGCCCGCCGGATCGGGCGCTCGTCGTCCACCACCAGGATGCGGGGCTCGTCGCTCATGCGTCCCCTTCGGGCGCGTGTGGGATCGCGAGCACGAAGCGGGCGCCGCCGGAGGCGGCCGGCCCCACGGCCAGCGTGCAGCTGTTGGCCACCGCCAGCCCGTGCGCAATGGCCAGGCCAAGCCCCGAGCCGGGCACTCCGGGCTGCGGCCGGCCGCGGAAGAAGGCCTCGAAGATGTGATCCTGATCGGCCGTGGCGACACCCGGCCCGTCGTCCTCCACGACGATCTCGACCGCGTCCGCCCTGTCGCTCACGGTCACCCGCACGGGCGCCTCGGCGGGCGAGAACTTGAGCGCGTTTTCGATCAGGTTGACCACCACCCGCTGCAGCTGCGAGCCGTCCGCCCGCACCAGCGGCAGGTCGTGGTCGAGCGTCAGCGAGATGCGCGGCAGCGGCTCGCCGCCGCCCAGCTCGTCCAGTGCGGCGTCGACCAGGTCGCGCGCGTCCACCCAGTCGGCGGCCGGCGCCACCGCCCCGGCCTGCAGGCGGGACAGGTCGAGCAGGTTCTCGATCATCCGGCTCATGCGCGAGCCCTGCTCGGAGATGGTCTCCACCAGCTCGCGCTCCTCGGCGTCCAGCTGGGCGTAGCGCAGGCCGCCGGCGGAGGTGGTGATGGCGGCCAGCGGCGAGCGCAGGTCGTGCGAGACGGCCCGCAGCAGGGCGGTCTTGAGCTCGTTCGAGCGGGCCAGCGCCTCGGCGTGCACCTGCTCGCGCAGCCGCCGCTCGCGCTCCTCGCCGAGTGCGATCAGGCCGGCCAGGCTGCGGGCGATGCGCTGGGCGGCGGCCGACTCCAGCACCTGCGGCGGGCAGCCGGTCAGACGCAGCTCGCCCAGCGTGCGGTCGGCCAGTTCCAGCCGCAGCCCATCCGCCGAGCCGGGCGCGGCGGCCCCGCGTACAATCACGCCGTCGTCAGCGCCGATCGCCTGGGCGGCCTGGGTGGCCAGCGCCGGCAGCACGCTGTCCAGGTCGGGCGACGTCGCCACCAGGGTGGCGAAGGCCTCGCCCAGCCTGGCCTCGGCCGCCCGCCGGGATGCCTCCTCGCGCTCACGGTGCTCGCGCGCCGCAAGGTTCGAGGTGACCACAGCGGTGGCCACGAAGGCGGCCAGTGCCAGCCAGTCGGACGACGAGTCGATGACCAGCGTGTGCCGCGGCGGCAGGAAGAAGAAGTTGAAGGCGATGGCCGAGGCCAGGCTGGTGACCAGCCCCCAGCGCAGGCCGATCAGGGTGGACACGCCCAGCACCGCGACCAGGTAGAAGACGCCGGCTGCGTCCACCGGCACGGCCGGCGTGATCAACGCCACCAGCAGCGTGGACACGGCCACCAGGCCGGCGGCCAGGGCGAAGGCGGTCAGCCAGGCCGGCGCCGGCGAGCGCGCGGCGGTGCCGCCCGCGGCCCGGGCTGTGCCGGCTGCGCGGTCGGCGTCACTTGCTGCCATGTGCACATTGAAGCAGGGCGGGCCGATAACCCGCGCCCTGGTGGGGGTTCAGCCGGCCGCGGCCAGGTCGCGCTGCTCGACCGCCAGGGCGTCTGCGCGCTCGTTCCACTCCACGCCGGCATGCCCGCGCACGCGTCGCCAGCTGACCGTGTGCCGGGCCACCTCGGCGGCCAGCTGCTCCCACAGGTCGCGGTTCTTGACCGGCTTCTTGTCCGCCGTGCGCCAGCCGTTGGCCTGCCAGCGCTCGACCCAGCCCTGGGTGAATCCGCCCTCGACGTAGGACGAGTCGACGTGCACGATCACGTCCACCGGCCGGCTGATGGCGCGCAGGCCCTCGATCACCGCGGTCAGCTCCATGCGGTTGTTGGTGGTCTCTGGCTCGCCGCCCGCCAGTTCCTTGAGGTGGCCGTTCCAGCGCAGTATGGCCGCCCAGCCGCCCGGCCCGGGGTTGCCCGAGCAGGCTCCGTCCGCCCACAGTTCGACCGGCGCGCTCACCCGCGGGACGCTAGCGGGCGGCCCGGCCCGAGGGTCGGGTAAACTGGCATGCCCAGGGCGCATAGCTCAGCTGGGAGAGCGTCCGCTTCACGCGCGGAAGGTCACAGGTTCGAGCCCTGTTGCGCCCATCGCTCGACGTCAACCAGACGTGGTGCTCAACGCCGCGTCTCCCACCACGTTCCAGGCGACCCGCTGGTAGAAGAGCGCGTCTGCGGCGTCGAGGCCGCCAGTGGAGGTGTTGCCGACCGGATCGCGGCCGGACAGCACCGCGTACAGCACACACGCAGTCAGGTAGGAGCCTGCTCGGTTTGGGTGGCGGCCGTCCGCCCATAGATTCAGCCCCGGGCGTTCGGTCAGCGCCTCCCGCCAGGCCACCCCGACGGGCGCCACTTCCGCGTTCAATTCGTGGCCGAGCGTGTCGTACCCCTCCTGCAGGCGCTCCTGCATGCCGCTGTAGGTGTCCCCAGGAACGTTCTGCCGATCACCGTGCTGATAGCCCCAGGTCATCTCCAGCGCGGTGTGCCCCCCGTCGGCCGTGATCCGCGAGCTGAGCGCCTGCGCATATGGCAGGCTGAAGCGCTCGTACTGCTGCGGGGCAAACGAGAGCATCTCGCTCTGCTCCTGGAGGACGACGGTGTGCCATGGCACCTCGGCGATCAACTGGGTCAATCGCCGTTCACCTGACAACTGCTCGAGCGTCGCGCCGCTCTCGGTGTAGCTGACGACGAACATGCGGGGAGCGCCGGGTTCGCTGTCGGCGAGCCCCTGCACCATCTGGGGCATCCCGTTGTAGTAGGTGAAGCTGTTGCCGACCAGGAGCACGCGGACGCCCGCCTCCTGACTGCGGGCCTGTGCGAGCTCCCCCGAGATCTGTGGGCCGAGCAGGAAGCCGAGCAGGCCGAGCCGCCCGGCGGCGAGCATCAGGGCCGCGGCGATCGCGATCCCGATCGGGACGCACGCGAGCAGGCGCAGCAACCGCCGCGGCTCCACCCTGCGCGGCTTGGGTGCGATCGTCTGCATCGATCACGTATCGACGGGACAGGTGTCGGTGTTGAGCCATCAGTCCGACGGCGGGCGGGTGAGCGGCAGCGCCGCCGCCGCGCCGCCGGCATACCCGACGACGACGGCAGCCAGAGCCCCGGTCAAGCCAGGTTTCTGACTCATGTTCCAGGCGATCCCGATCACGACCCCAGGGTTGGCGAAGAGCACGATCCACAGCGCCCGGTCACGCGTCAGCCGGCGCACATGCGCACCGAGCGGACCGGCCCCGTTCTCGTCCAGAGCATCCATGATCGCCTTGACCCGCGGACCGGCGACGAGCGGGCCCTGCAGGCTGACCAGCACGAGCCCGGCGAGCGAGATCGCGATCCACGGGGAGCGCCATCCCCACATGTCGGTGGTCAGGTAGGCGCCGGTCGCCACCAGCGCCAGGATCGCCGGCGGAAAGCCCCACCCGGCCTGGTCGGCGAGCCTGGCCCACGGCGCTGCCTCGGCCAACGACGCAGCCGCGCGCAGCCGGTAGTAACACACCCCGACGACCGTAATGGTGCCGGCCAGGACGACGACCGACAGCAGGTGCAGGTACAGAGACGACGTGGTACGCGTTCATACGCTGCGGCGCTCAACTCGCCGCCGCGGCCGCCGCGAACCCCTGCAGGATACCGGGCCAGCCGGAGTCGAAGTGCCCGCGCATCTGCTCCATCCCGTCACCGTATGCGTCGAGCCTGCGGTGCTCCAGCTCGACTCGGGTGCGGTCGGGACCTTCGGCCACGAAGCGGACCTCGACCTCGGTCAGCAGGTCGGCGTCATACGCCCACTCGCCGCTGATCTGCCAGGCCAGGACGAGCCGCGAAGGCGGCTCCCAGACCAGCACCTTGCCCCACTCGCACTGGCTGCCATCGACATCCCGTTCGTACCAGCGGCCGCCCTCGCGACCCTCGATCACGGCCTCCTCCATCTCCGCGCCCCCGATGTGGAACTCGCGTGGCCACCACAGGTTGTGGCCGCTTGTGAAGGTCGCGAACGCGGTCTCCTGCGAAGTGTCGACGGTGATCGAGTGGCGAACGGCGGCGCCGTGTGCGGGTGTCACGGGGTCTCCTCGTGTCGGTGATCGTCCCTCGGGGCTTCGGCGACGGCCTGGAACCTCTTCAACGCCTGTGCCCAGAACACGTCGAAGTACTCGCGCAGCGCTGCCACCGCCTGCGGATCGACCTCGTAGACGCGGCGGGTACCCGCCGGCCGATCGAAAACCAGGCCCGCCTGTTTGAGCACCTTGAGATGCTGGGACACGGCCGGCCGGCTGATCGGGAGCTCCTGGGCCAGCTGCCCGACCGCCAGCGGTGACCGGCTCAGCCGCTCGAAGATCCCACGCCGGGTGGGGTCTCCAAGCGCCTGCAGCGCCCGCTGTTGGTAAGTGTTCACGAACGGTAAGTCTAGACTTACTAGAGGTGTGGAGTCAAGCGGGCGGCTAGAACTCGGCGCTGATGCAGATCGACACCTCCCGTCTCGAGCTGCGCGTGCTGCCCGCGGCGGTGGCCGCCGTCCTGCCGGGCGACCCGGACACGGCGGCCCGCGCGTTGGGTGCGGCCATTCCAGCCGAGTGGCCGGCGGTCGACGTGCTGGACGTGCTGCCCATCCAGGCGGCGGCAACGCCGGAGCACGAGCCGTTCGGCATGTGGGTGATGATCGAGCGCGAGACCCGCACGGTGGTCGGCGACATCGGCTTTCTCGGGCCGCCGGCCGACGACGGCGCGGTCGAGATCGGCTACAGCGTCAACCCCGACCGCCGGCAACGCGGCTATGCGGTGGAGGCGGCAACGGCGCTGGTCGGGTGGGTGCGCGCGCAGCCGGGTGTGACCACGGTGGTGGCCCGCTGCGACCCGGCCAACCTGGCATCCACCAGGACGCTCGAGAGGGTCGGTTTCGAGCGTGAGGGCGAGGCTGACGGGGAGCTTCGCTGGCGGTTCGCGGGCTGAGCCCATCGCAGTACGATGGATCGACCGTGTCTGAGCCCGAGGCCATCCCGGTCGCGCAGTTCCAGGAGGCGGCCGAGCTGAGGCGGCGGCTGCGGAGCTTTTTGGCTCACGGCGACGCCACCGTCCGCCGGTGCGGGCTGACGCCCCAGCGCTACCTCCTGCTGCTGGCCGTCAAGGGTGCCCCGGACGGAGGCCAGTCGCGCACCGTGGGCGATCTGGCGGCCGACCTGGGGCTGGCTCAGAGCTCGGCCACCGAGCTGGTCGATCGAGCCGCCGCGGCCGGGCTGGTCGAACGCGGCGTCTCGCCCGATGACGGCCGGGTGGTGTGGATCCGCTTGAGCGAGCAGGGGGAGCGGCGGCTGACCGAGGCGTTCGTCGCTCTGCGCGGGGATCGCGAGGAGCTGCTGGCGCAGCTCGATCACGCCCGCCGGCAGCTGGCCGACGGTGCGTAGGAAGCTGCCCGCCCTCGCGTTGAATACTGACAACAGTGGCTGCTCGCCGACTCACAGACGATGAGGTCGAGGACATCTATGTCCGCGAGAGGCTGCGCTGCGCCCACCGGTTCCGGGGGCGTGCTGACCCATGCCCTGGCCGCGGCGGCCCTTGCGGGCGTGGTCGTGTGTGTCGGGCTGGCCTGGGTCGCCGGCACACTGGGCCGTTTCCTGATCGACACGCTGGCCGACCGGCGCACGTTCTGGCTCGCACCGAGCGCCTGCTGGCCGACCTCGAGCGGCGGGAACTGGGCTGACCCCTACTCGTACTGGAGCGCTTCCAGCACGTTCAGGCGGGATGCCCGGCGGGCCGGGAAGATGGCGGCCAGCGACGCCGGTGATGGCGGCCACCACCACCGCCACGATCACCTGACTGATGGGCACCGAGAACACGATCCCCTGGCTGCTCAGGCCGATCGTCACGATGTAGGCCACGATCACCCCCAGCACGGCTCCCAGCAGGCCGCCGATGACGGCGGTGATCACACTCTCGTAGCGGATCATCCGCCGCACCTGGCGGCGGGTGGTGCCGACCGCGCGCAGCATGCCGATCTCGCGCGTGCGCTCGAACACCGACAGGGCCAGGGTGTTGACGATCCCCACCAGCGAGATCACCACCGACACGGCCAGCAGCGCGTACACGAAGAACAGGAAGCCGTTGATCTGGCTGGACACCGAGTTCTTGTACTCGGCCACGGTCTGCACCTTGACCTCGGGGAAGTTCCCCAGCGCCGACTTGACGCCGGCCTCGGTGGTCGCGGTGTTGGCCCCGGGGGCGTAGCGCACGAGCACCACGCCCGGCTGCGGCGTGACGGCCAACTCGCGGAAGGTGGACTGCGAGACGACGTAGCCGGAGAACAGCACCGGGTCCTTGTACTGGCCGATCTCACGCAGTGTCAGGTGGCGGCCGTCGCGGCCGGTCACCTTGAAGGTGTCGCCGGGAGACAGGTGGTGCGAACGGGCGAACTGCTCCTCGACCAGCGCATCGCCGGTGCCCAGCTTGGCCAGCAGCGCGTCGGAGCCGCCCTTCTGCCAGTCGAAGTGGTAGACGCTGGCGATGTTGGCGGGGTCGACGGCGCTCACGGCGTCGGTGCCGCCGTTGCCGATCTGGGTGTTGTCGATGCCGATGCCCGACACGTCGGCCACGCCCGGCACCGACTGGGCGGCTGACAGCACCGCGGTCGGCACAGGCTGCTGCTGCTGGCGATTGGTGATCACCAGGTTGGAGCTGACACTGCGGTCGATCGCGCCCAGGAAGGTCTGGTCGAAGCCGTGGGCGAGCACCGCGATCCCGACCACCATGGTCACCCCCACCATCAGCGCCGCCGCGGTGACGGCGGTGCGGCCGGGGTTTCGGGTGGCGTTGTCGCGGGCCAGCCGGCCTGAGGCGCGGGCGACGCGCGACATCGGCCAGGCGATCACGCGGGCCAGCACCGGCACCAGGTAGCGCGACGCCATGGCCGTCCCCAGCATCAGGATCAGCACGCCGCCGCCCAAGAGCAGCAGGTGCCTGGTGGTGTCGCCGCTTCCGAAGACGCCGTCCAGGATGACCACGATGCCGATGGCGGGCACGATCACCGAGGCGTAGGGCACCAGCGGCGCGAAGCGCGACGGCGGCAGCGTGGCGCCCTCGCGCAGGGCCGCGACGGGCGGCACCCGGGTGGCCCGCAAGGCCGGAACCAGCGAGGCCACGATGGTCACGCCGACGCCGACCAGAAGCGGCGCCGCGATCGTCCAGAAGGTGATCCCTATGCTGGACAGCGGCAGCCCGAAGCCGACCTTGCCGAACACCCAGTTCAGCAGCTTGGCCAGGCCGATGCCGGCCACGAAGCCGAGCAGCGACCCGGCGATGCCGATGATCAGCGCCTCGCCCAGGATCGTCCGCAGGAGCTGCCTGCGGGTGGCCCCGATCGTGCGCAGCATGGCGAACTCACGCATACGCTGGGCGACCGTGATCGAAAAGGTGTTGAAGATGATGAAGCCGCCCACCACCACCGCCACGAAGGCGAACACCCCCAGCAGTGAGCCGAGGATGTTGTTGATGGCGTTGCCGATGGCGTCGGTCTGCGCCTTGGCGGTCTGGGTGCCGGTGCGCACCCGCACCCAGTGCGGAACCGCCTTCGTGATCCGGGCCTTGAGTTGGTCGGGCGAGATACCAGGCGCCGCGTCCACCAGGATGTCCGACGTCTTGCCCACCTGGTTGTACCAGTGCTGGGCGTCCGAGAAGGTGGTCACCACCAGCGTGGTGCCGCCCAGCGAGGACGCCGCCGCATAGTCGAAGATGCCCGAGATGGTCACCGGGCGCAGGCCGACCAGCGTCGTTATCTGGGCGTGCTGGCCCACATGCAGGTGATGGTCAGAGGCGAACTGGCTGATCACCGACACCTGGCCGGAGGCGGCAGGAGCGTGTCCGGAGGTGTAGGTGTCGCGGGCGAAAGGTGGGCCGGAGTTGGAGATGACCAGGCTGGGTGCGCCGCCCACCGAGGTCAGCAGCTTGCCGTTCACCACCAGGCTGCCGGAGCCCTGCACCTGGCCCTGCGCCTTGGCCACCCCGGGGATGGCCCGGATGCGCGCGACCATGGATGCCGGCAGCGGCCCGGCCTGCTGGAACTCACCGCCGAACGCCGGCCGTTTGTCCACGAACACGTCGGTGGTCTTGTAGGCGTTCGAGAAGATGTCCGAGAAGGCCCGCGTGATCTGGTTGGTGATGACCAGCGTGCCCGAGATCATGGCCGTGCCCAGCACGATCGCGAGCACCGTCAGCCCAGCGCGCAGCTTGTGGGCCAGCAGCCCCTTGATCGACAGCCGGGTCACGCCGCGTTCAGCCCGCCCATGGTCGCGATCACGTCCGGCGCCGTTGGCTCGGCCAGGTCGTGCACGATCAGCCCGTCGGCCAGGAACAGCACCCGGTCGGCGGTGGCCGCGGCGCCGGGCTCGTGGGTGACCATGACGGTTGTCTGACCGGTGGTGTCGACCGCCTCCCGCAGCAGCTGCAGGATCTCGCCACTGGAGTGCGAGTCGAGGTTGCCGGTGGGCTCGTCGGCGAACACCACCGTCGGCTTGGAGATCAGCGCGCGAGCGATCGCCACCCGCTGCTGCTGCCCTCCTGAGAGCTCCGCCGGGCGGTGGGTCAGGCGGTCAGCCAGCCCCACCCGCTCGACCACGCTGGCGAACCACTCCCGGTCCGGCTTCTCGCCTGCGATCTGCAGCGGCAGCAGGATGTTCTCCTCGGCGTTCAGGGTGGGCAGCAGGTTGAAAAACTGGAACACGAAGCCGATGTGCTCACGCCGCAGCAGCGTCAGCTTGTTGTCGTTCAGGTCGGTCAGGTCAGTGCCCGCGATGGACACGGTGCCGGCCGTCGGCTTGTCGAGCCCGGCCATGATGTGCATGAGCGTGGACTTGCCCGACCCGGACGGCCCCATGACGGCCGCGAACTGGCCCTCGGCGATGTCCAGACTGACGCCGCACAGGGCGTTGACGATGGCGTCGCCCTGGCCGTAGCGGCGGGTGACCTCGGTGGCGGTGACGACGCCCATCAGATGGGCTCCGCCTGTCTCGCCGCCAGCCCTGCGGCCTCGGCGGTGCACAGCTCCAGGATCAGCCGCTCCAGCCGCTCCAGCGCCTCATCCGACATGGGGCCGGGGTTGCGCTGGCGAAGCTCCTCCAGCAGCTGGGCCTCGCGGCCGGGGTCGATGGTCGGATACCCCTGGCCGCGCTTGTGCGCGTGCAGAGATGACACCAGCTGGATGCGCCGGTTGACTGCGTCCAGGATCGCCAGGTCAATCGCGGTGATCTGCTGGCGATGGTCGGCGACGATCGGATCCTGGGCGGAGTCCATGCGTGTGTCTTAGCAAAAGCCCTGCCGATGTCCCGCACGCGCAGCCGATTTCGTCCGTTCAGGCCGTCAGCAGCGCGGCGGCCAGGGCGATCCCGTTCAGCAGCATGTGCACGGCCAACCCGGGATACAGCGAGCCGGTGCGCGCGCGCAGCCAACCCAGCGCCAGGCCGGCCACGAAGATCGGCGCCAGCAGCACCGGCAGGCCGTGAGCGAGGGCAAACAGCGCGGCGCTTCCGGGCAGCGCGTAGCGGCCCATGGTGGCGAAGCACAGGCCGCGGAATGTCAGCTCCTCGGCCACCGGGGCGATCACCACCAGGGCGATTACCGCCAGGGCCAGCGCGATCCACTGGTGCTCGCCGTGCGGCGAGTGGGTGGGGGCGATGCCCTGCTTCTGGCCGGCGTGCAGCAACGGGTCGGTGATCAGGTCGAGCACGGTCAGGCCGACCACCACGGCGGCCACCAGGCCGGCGCCCTGCGCCAGCCGTGTCCGGCGCAGGGCGAGCGTGGGCGCGATCGGCAGGTGCGAGCTGCGCACTGCCAGCAGCACGTAGCCGGCCAGAACCAGGTCGGTGAGCGCCGTCGCCACCACCTCGCCCAGCTGGTAGACCAGGTTGGACTGGTCGACGTGCACCGACAGCGCGGCGATGAAGTTGCCGACGAAGAGCAGCGCCGGGGCCACCAGCCACCACGGCGAGACGCGGCCGGGCGGCCGGGTCTCGGTCAAAGGAGGGCCTGCTCCAGGTCGGCGATCAGGTCGGCCGCGTCCTCCACGCCGACAGACAGCCGCAGGAAGCCCTCCGAGATGCCGGCCTGGCGCAGCTCGTCGGCCGACAGCTGGCGGTGGCTGGTGGATGCAGGGTGCGAGATGGTGGTCTCGACGCCGCCCAGGCTGGTCGCCCGCAGTGCCAGCCGGCAGCGGTCCATGACCCGCTCGCCGGCTGTTCTGCCGCCCTCCACCTCGAACGTGACCAGCCCGCTGAACCCGGTCAATACGCGAGCGGCGACCTGGTGGAAGGGGTCGGACGCGAGTCCCGGGTAGCGGACGCCGACCACCCGCGGATGCCCGGCCAGGAAGGCCGCGATGGCTGCGGCGTTCTGGCTCGAGCGCTCCACCCGCAGGTGCAGCGTTTTTATGCCCCGGCGGACAAGCCAGGCCACGTCCGGCGCCAGCGTGGCGCCGGTGTCCAGCGAGCGGCGGGCGATCTGCTCGATCAGATCGGCCGGCCCGGCCGCGATCCCGGCCAGGGCGTCGGCGTGGCCGTTCAGGAACTTGGTCGCCGAGTGCACCACCAGGTCGGCCCCGAACGCCAGCGGCCGGCATCCCAGCGGGGTCGCGATCGTGTTGTCGACGATCACGCGGGCGCCGGCGGCGTGCGCCAGCTCGATCAGCCGCGGTAGGTCGGGGACGGTCAGGTGAGGGTTGGAGAGCGACTCCAGGTACAGCAGCCCGGCGCCCGGGAGCGCCTGCTCGAAGCCGGCCGTGTCGGCCACGTCCACCAGCGCCGTGTCGCCGCGGGCTCGCAGCAGCGAGTAGGTCTGGCCGTACAGCTGGTGGGCGGCGACCGCCCGCGTACCGGGCGGGGCGAGCAGATCGAGGGCGGCCGTGATGGCGGCCATGCCCGAGGCGAAGCAGTGGGCAGCTGCGGCGCCCTCCAGCTCGGCCACCACAGCCGCCAGTTCGTCGGCGTTGGGGCTGCGGATGCGCGAGTACAGGTAGCCGCGGCGGCTGTCGGCCATCACCTCGGCGAACTCCGCCGCGGAGCCGAACTCGAAGATCACCTCCCGGTGCACGGGGGTGACCACAGGCTCTCCGGCCAGCCGCTCCGGCCGGCCGGCCTGGACGGCTGTGGTGGCGGGTCGGCGGTCGCTCATTCGATCATCTCCAGGATCTCGGTCAGGGAGCCGATGGTACCCGCCGCCCGGCCGTCGGCACGGTCGATGATGCGCACGGCGAGGCCGGCCGCCCGTGCCCCGGCGCCGTCGGCCGCAGGCGTGTCGCCCACGTGCAGCAGCCGCTCGGCCGGTAGGCCCAGGGCCGCGATGGCGAACCTGAAGATGGCCGGGTCCGGTTTGGAGGAGCCGGTGGCGGCCGAGCTGAACACGTGGTCGGCGTGCACGCCGGCGGACGCCAGCATGGCCGGCAGGGTGTAGTCGGCGTTGGAGACGACCGCCACCGGCACGCCGGCCCGACGCAGGCCCTCCAGTGCCGGGGCGACGTCGTCGTAGGCCCGGTAGCGGAAGGCGCCGCCCAGCAACTCGACCGCCCGCGCCGGGTCTGCCTGGATGGCCAGCTCGTCGAGCAGTATGGCGGCGCAGCGCACGTGCAGGTCGGCCAGCGAGCCGGCGTCGCGGCCTTCATGGCAGTGTTCGGAGTAGTAGGCGATCTCGGCCCGCAGTGCCCCCTCCACCGCCGCCGCGGAGGCCTCAACGCCGAGCTTTGCGGCCAGGCTCCGCTGCAGCCGCCCGACCGGATCATCGAGCGTGAGCAGCGTTCCGAAGGCATCCAGCAGCACTCCTCGGTAGCCCTCGGCCATCCCGCTCATCCGTGGGTCGACGGCAGCGCACCAGGATGCAGGAGGAAGGCCAGCGTGCTCAGTGCCCGCGGCATGCGCGGGCCGGCATCGGTCAGCAGGCCGCGGCCGATCACCGCGAACCGGCGCACGTGCACTCGGTCGTGCCGCAGCGACGCGCGGGTGGCCGCCCCGCTGGCCTTGACCGACAGATACACGGCGGGTGGCGATTGCCGCAGCCGGGCCAGCGGCACCGGCGTTCCGGGCGCCGCGTTCGGCGCCGCGTTCACCCCGCCGGCCAGGTCGATCATCAGCTGACCGATGCCGGTGGGGCTGATGGTCACGCGGCCGCCGCGGTCGACGAACACGCTGACCTTGGGCCGGGAGGCGGTCAGCCGCTGGATCCGCCCGATCTGCGAGCGCATGCCGTCGATCAGCGTCCGGCCCTGCTGGATCCTGCCGACCAGCCCGGCCATCGCCAGCATGTCGTGCTCGATACCGTCCACCGTCGACTGGTCAGGCACGTACACGGGCACGCCCAGCCGGGACGCCAATTCCGCGGCCTGGGCGGCGGGCGTGCCGGGCTGCGCCAACACCAGGTCGGGGTGCAGGGCCTGGATCGGGCCCAGGTCTGGCGCTCCGTTCGACACCTCGGTGGGCAGCTGCAGTGCGGCGCTGGGGTAGAGCTCGGCGCCGCTTCGGCCGACCACCTGCGGCCCCGCGCCGAGCGCGTACAGCGACTCGGTGAGACCCGGATCGAGCGAGACGATGCGGCGCGGCTGGGCGTTCACCGTCACCGTCCGCCCGGCCCCGTCCACGACCGTCAGCGGGTACCCGGGCTGGGCGCCGGTGGGCTCCGACTTGAGGCCGCAGCCGGTCGCGGCGGCCGCCAGCAGCAGGGTTGCCAGGACCCGAAGGGAGCCGCGCATTGCGCGCCGATTGTAGTGTTCCGAAGGTGCGGCGGAGCGCACTCTTCTGGGCCGTGCTGGCGGTTGCACTGGCTGGAGTGGTGGTCTACGCCCCGGCCCTGCTGGCACGCTCGGCCACCGGCGCCCACGAGCCGGTGGACTTCCTGACCGCGCCCCAGCAGGGCTGGCGGTTCGTGTGGGATGCCGCCTTCCAGATCCCCGGCGCGCGTGCGGGCACTCCCTCCGAGGCTCGCCAGCTGGCCGTTGCCGACTTCGCCGGCACCTCCGTCACTCCCACCCGGGTGGAGCTCTTGTGGGTGCCCGACCGGCGCGTGCAGTTGGTCGGCGGCGGAGGGAGCGCCGCCGCGACGGCGAAAGCCAGACTGGTGTGGATGGTCACCGGCCGGGTGCGGCCCGGGGGGCCGATCCGCACCGTCGGCCTGATCGACTACAGGTCGGGCCTTCTGACCTACGACGTGAGGACGACGCAGTGAGCACCAGCACCCAATACCAGCTCGGTGGGCTGCTCGGCCTGCTGGTCGTGATCTGGGTTCTGGACGCCCTGGTGGCGCGGATGGGAAACCGCGTACTGGCCCGGCTGCCGGCGGCCGACCAGGCCGTGCTGTCCACCCGCTACAGGCTGCTGCGGCGGATCACCGCCGCCGTCATCGTCTTCATCGGGGTGCTGGTCGTGCTGCTCTCCAACGATCACACCAGCCGCGCGGCGCAGGCGGTGCTGGCATCGTCAGCCGTGCTCGGATTGGCCGTCGGTTTTGCCGCCCGCTCGGTTCTGGCAAACTTCGTCTCGGGGGTGATGATCGCGATCAACCAGCCGGTCCGCCTCGGCGACCGGGTGAGCGTGGGCGACGCTGACGGCGTTGTGGAGGACATCGGGTTGACATACACGCGGCTTCGCACTCCCGACAACCGGCGGATCCTGATCCCCAACGAGGAGCTGGCCAACTCTCGGATCACCAACCACACGCTGGTTGACCCGGTCAGCCTGGCTCAGGCGCGGATCCTGGTGCCCACCACCGTTGACCCGGCGCGGGTCAAGGAGGTGCTGGCGGAGCAGGCGAACCTGGCTCCCGGCCGGCTCGAGCACCGGCCGGGCCCGGGGGTGTCGGTGGCCGACGTGACGGCAGACGGCGTGGTCTACTCCGTGTCGGTGTGGGTCGGCGATCCCGCGGCGGCGCCTGTCACCTCGGCCTGGCTGCGCGAGCGCAGCGTAGCCCGCCTGAACGACGAGGGCGTGCTGGCCGCCGCCGCCGCCGGTGAGGTGGCCGGGTGACGCCCGACAGCCAGCGCCGCTACGACGACGTGCTGAGCCACATCGCCGCTCGCCGGCGCAAGCGCCGGCACAGCGGGCGCAGGCGCGGCCGCCGCTCGCTGTGG
Organism: uncultured Actinomycetes bacterium; assembly: GCA_963744065.1. Lineage (GTDB taxonomy): Bacteria > Actinomycetota > Thermoleophilia > Gaiellales > JAICJC01 > DASUHT01. The sequence continues at coordinate 40,846 of CAVUSN010000003.1, forward strand.
GCCACCTTCCTGGTGGCCGCCGTGTGCGCCTTCTTCGCGCTTCTGGGGGCCAGTTCGGTGGTCGCGGTGGTGGCAGTCAAGAACATCGTGGCCGGCGACAACCTGCTCACCATGCGCCCGGACCCGCCCGGCGTGACCACGGTCATCTACGACCGCTACGGGCACGTGCTGGCCAAGGTGCCGTCGACCGAGAACCGCACGCCGGTGCCCAGCGCGTACATCTCGCCGTGGCTCAAGAAGGCCACCGTGGCCATCGAGGACCGGCGCTTCTACGAGCACGGCGGCATCGACTTCCAGGGCATCGTGCGCGCCTTTGCCGACAACCTGACGGCCGGCCACGTCGTCCAGGGCGCGTCCACCATCGAGCAGCAGCTGGCCCGCAACCTGTACCTGCACGACGACTCCCAGACCTACACGCGCAAGATTCGCGAGGCCTGGCTGGCCATCCAGATCGCCGACGACTGGTCGAAGGACAAGATCCTCACCGAGTATCTGAACACGGTGCCGTATGGCGGCGTCACCTACGGCTGCCAGGCGGCGGCCCTGACCTACTTCGGCATCAACTGCTCGCAGCTGGGGGTCGCCCAATCGGCGCTGCTGGCCGGCCTGCCCCAGTCGCCGACCGATTACAACCCGAACCTGCACCCGCAGGCCGCGCTGCAGCGCCGAAATCAGGTGCTGCTGGCCATGTACCAGACCAATGCGATCACCTACCAGCAGTATCGCGACGCGATGGGCACGGGCATCCGCCTGCATCCCACCAACCCGTACGGCGTCACCCGCCAGCCGTACTTCGTGCAGTACGTGGAGTCGGTGATCCAGAAGCGGATCGCCCAGGGTAAGTATGGCCACGGCGTGCTGCGCACCGGCGGCCTGCGCATCCACACCACCATCGACCCCAGGCTGCAGACGGCGGCCGACAGCGCCATGCACGAGTTCCTGAACCAGCCCGGCGATCCGTCGGCTGCCATCGTCTCCATGGATCCCCGAAACGGCGAGATCCTGGCCTTCGACGCCTCCACCAACTTCCAGACTTCGAAGTACGACCTGCCGGCGCAGGCCCACCGCCAGGCGGGGTCGGCGTTCAAGCCGTTCGGGCTGATGGCGGCCATGGTCGACCTGGGCATCGACCCCGAGACCACCGTCTACTCGGGTCAGTCGCCGTTCGTCTACCCCTTCCCAAACTGCGTCGGCTTCCCCTCCTGCACCTGGACGGTGAACAACGCCGAGCAGACCAGCGTGCCCAACATGAACCTGCACGAGGCGCTGGACGGCTCGATCAACGCGGTGTTCGCCCGCCTGTCGGTCGACATCGGGGCCAGCCGCACCGTGCAGATGGCCTACCGGCTGGGCATCCCCCAGTCCGATCACCTGCCCGACGTGTACTCGATCATCCTCGGCACAGGGCTGGTCTCGCCGCTGGACATGGCCAACGCCTACTCCACCATCGCCGACCTGGGCAAGCGCCACGCCCCCCTGGCCATCACCGACGTGGATTCGTACAACGGGAAGATCAACGACCCCACACCGTCGGCCAAGAACCCGGGCCGGCAGGTGGTGCCGCGGTGGGCGCCCTACGAGTTGACCAAGATCCTCGAGGACAACATCACCTGCCCGCTGGGGGTGTGCACCGGCAGCGCGGCGCTGCTCAGCCCGTACCGTCCCGAAGCCGGTAAGACGGGCACGGTCGAGGCGCACTACGACGCCTGGTTCTGCGGCTACACGCCCAACCTCGCCACCTGCGTGTGGATGGGCTTCCCGGACAGCGACACGCACTCCATGATCGACTCTCCGGTGGGCTCGGCCGGCTCGTTCGGCGGCGGCGTCCCGGCCGAGATCTGGCACGCCTACATGCAGGCCGTGTTGACCGCCGAGGGCGGCCGCTTCCCGCCGGTCGACTGGACCGCCGTGTACCCGCCGGCCGGCGCCTACAAGCCGTTCACCTCGCAGTTCCCGCTGTACACGACGCCGCCTCCGCCCAAGAAGCACAAGGGCGGTAACGGGAATGGGAACGGGAATGGGAACGGCAACGGCGGTGGTGGCGGCACCGGCGGCGGCACGGGCGGCGGCGGCCCCACCACATGACGTGCTGACCCCCGCCCAGGCCCTGGACGAGATCCTCGGCAGCGTGCGCCGGCTGGCCGACGAGCCGGCCGCGGTCGGCCCCGGCCTGGCCAGACGGGTGCTGGCGGCCGACGCGGTGGCGGCGGTGTCGCTGCCGCCGTTCGCCACCTCGGCCATGGACGGCTACGCGGTGCGGGCCGGGGAGTTGGGAGACGGCCCGGTGCCGGTGGCCTTCCGGATCGCCGCCGGCGATCGGCCGCAGGCGCTGCCCGCCGGCGCGGTTGCCGCGATCGCGACCGGCGCGCCGGTGCCTGAGGGCGCCGACTCGGTGGTGCCGATCGAGGACGCGACCGAGCGGGACGGCGGCCTGGTGGCCCAGCCACCGGCCGTGGGTGACGCGATCCGGCCGGCCGGATCCGACATCCTGGCCGGCCATGTGGTGGTGGCGGCCGGCGCGGTACTGGGCCCGGCTTCGCTGGCTGCGCTGGCAGCGGCGGGAGTGGGCCAGGTGCGGGTATCCGAGCGGCCGCGGCTGGCGGCGCTGGCCACCGGCGATGAGCTGCGAGCGGCCGGCCAGCCGCTCGAGCCCGGACAGATCTACGAGTCCAACCTGACCGCGGTGGCGGTGCAGACAGAGCGCTGCGCCGGCCGGGTGGTCAGGTCACAGACAGTGCGCGACGACCGTGCCGCCACTGTGCAGGCGTTTGCCGAGGCCCTCGAGTCCGCGGATGTCGTGGTGTCGACCGGGGGCGTGTCGGTCGGCCCGCACGACCACGTGAAACCGGCGCTGGAGGCGGCCGGGGTGCGCGAGGTGTTCTGGCGGATCTCGCACAAGCCGGGCAAGCCGCTGTGGTTCGGCGTGGGGGAGGCCGGTCAGCTCGTGTTCGGGCTGCCCGGAAACCCGGTGTCCAGCCTGGTCACGTTCGAGCTGTTCGTAGCCCCGGCGCTGTGGGCCATGCAGGGGGCGACGCCGCCGGCCCGCGCGGTCGGCCGGCTGGTAGCGCCGGTGTTGCGCTTGCGCAACCGCGACCACGCCATGCGCTGTTCCGTTGTGCCCAGCCCGGAGGGCATGCTGCTGGTGCCGCAGGAGGCGCAGGACTCGCACCTGATAGCGCATGCCGCGGCCGCTGACGTGGTGGCCATCGTGCCCGCCGGGGAGGGCGACGAGCCCGCCGGCAGCCTGCTCGAGTACGTCGTGATTTAGCGGCTCACTCGGGTGTTGTCCAGCGATGTTCGCGGTGCCAGCGGCGGATGGTTGCCGAGCTCGGTGGCTCGCATTCGCCGTAGCGGCGTTGGGCGAGGCGCTCGAGCACCGCTTGCACGCTGTGCCCAGCCGCGAACAGCTTCTCGGCTCGCAGGCGCATGGCCGGCCAGGCGTAGGAGCCTGGTGCGCGCCGCGGCGGCCGGGCCTTGAGGCTTGCGAGATGCGCATCAAGCGCCTTGTGCCGGGCAGCCGTCAGGCACCCGTTCGCCTGCCAGGTTCTCATCAGCGTGAGCACCGCGTCTCGTCCGCTGCGGCCGGTCAGGAAGTTGGTGCTGGCGTGGCCTTGGCAGAGCCAGATGGTCACTCCGTAGCCGAAGTCGACGCGGGTGGTACGCCCCCGCGTCCGGTCGATGCAGATCGCGCACACCGGCTGCTTGACCGGCACGCGGCGGGCCTTGTAGAGGGTGGGGAGGGAGTACGGCATGGCACGAGTGTGCACGCGCTCCCTGCTACGTGTCTGTCACGGGGTGCGTCGGAATTGGTGGGACTCTCAATTGGAACTCCGCGGACGATTAATTGGACATCCCCCCGCGCGTGACCGAGCCGCGCCGCCGCCCGCCAAGAGGCGGCGGCGCGGCACGCACCACGCCCGTACGGCTCGAGGAACCAGCGGGCCTGGGGTCACGTGTGTGGGGGTGCCAGGAGGTGGTGCCTCAATGAGCGTCTGCTGCGGCTGGTCTGCGGGCACGCTGGCTGCGTCCCACGCGGCGTGCGGTGCTCAACGTGGTGAAACCACGCCTGCGCTCCGCTCGCCGCTCGATCCTTGCCAGCGTGCCCGCATCCTGCGCCTCGCAACGACGCCATTAAGGAACCACCTCCAGGCACGTGCCTGGCACCGGCCTACTCGGTGGAGTACTTGGGCTGGGCCTTCTCGCCGCGGATATGCGCCACGGCGTGGTTGGCGGCCGTGGCGGCCTCGCCGAAGCCGATCGAGATCAGCGTGATCTTGCCCTCGTAGCCGGCCACGTCGCCTGCCGCGTAGACGCCCGGCAGGTTGGTCTCCATCACCCGGTTGACCGCGATCTGGCGCTTGTTCTCGAACTCCAGCCCCCAGTTCGCGATCGCGCCCAGGTGGGAGACGAAGCCCAGCAGCGTGACCAGCTCGTCCACCGGGTGCTCGGCCAGCTCACCGGTCTCGGTGTTCTCAACAGTGATCTGCTCGATGTGGCCGTTGCCGGCGGCCGCCCGCACCTCGCACGGGGTGAGGATGCTGACCATGCCGTCTTCGGCCAGCCGCTGCACCTCGTTGACCGACGACTCCAGCCCACGGAAGCGGTCGCGCCGGTGGATCAGGAGGATCGGCGGCTGGGCCACGTCCTGCAGGCCCATCGCCCAGTCCAGCGCCGAGTCGCCGCCGCCCACCAGCGCCACCCGGCGGCCGGCGAACACATCCTTGCGGCGCACGAAGTAGTGCAGGCCGTTGCCCTCCCAGCGGTCGAGGTCGGGCAGGTCGAGCTTGCGCGGGTTGAAGGCCCCGTGGCCGGCGGTGATGATCATCGCCCGCGTGCGCAGGGTCTCGCCGCCGCCCGTGTGCATGTGGATCTCGTCGCCCACGTGCTCGATCGTCTCCACCACCTCGCCCAGGCGCACGTCCGGCGAGTACTGCATGGCCTGCTCGGTCAGCCGGTCGATCAACTCCTGGCCGTTCACCTTGGGGTAGCCGGCGACGTCGAAGATGTGCTTCTCGGGGTACACCGCAGACACCTGCCCGCCCAGCTGCTCGAGGCTCTCCACGATCCGCACCGAGGCGTCCCGGTGGGCTGCGTAGTACGCCGTGGCGAGCCCGGTCGGGCCGCCGCCGATGATGGTGATGTCGACGATGTCGGAGCTGCTCACGGTGGTCTCACACGCGGGGCACGGCGCGAGTTGGGATCCAAACTCTACTGAACCAGAGCGCGCCCGCGCGCCTGTCACAAAGTCTAGATGACCTAGCCCGTGGCGTTTCGGGGCTGGAACGAGGTGCCGCAGCCGCAGGCCGACGCAACATTGGGGTTCTCGATCTGAAACCCCGTCCCACGCAGCCCGTCCACGTAGTCAACGCCGGCGCCGTCCAGCAGCTGCAGGCTGGCCGGGTCGACCAGCACCCGCAGCCCGTACAGCTCGGCCACCTCGTCGCCGGGCTCGGGTTCGCCGTCGAAGCCCAGCGCGTACTGAAAGCCGGAGCAGCCGCCGCCCTCCACGGCCACGCGCAGGCTGGTCAGGCCGGGGTCGTTCTCGGCCTGCAGCAGCTCCAGCGCCTTGGCGGCCGCGCGCGGTGTGATCGTCACCATACGGTTCACTAATCGTACCGCCGGCGGGCCGGCTTGAGCGCTGTTTGCCGAAGGCCTGCACAGGCCGACTTTGTGACAGCGGATACCGGCCCGGATTTCCCGATTTCAGGCCGCAGAACCGCCTGGATGCCACAATCTTTGTGCCGGTGCTATAGTCGCGGCCAGTGCTCGGACACTGGGCAGCTCTGCTGGTCTACGCCGCGATCGCCTTCGTGATCCCGTTCAGCCTTCTGATCGGCACGTTCGTGGTCTCGACCCGCAGCAAGCGGCGGGCGGGCGACAAGCAGATCCCGTTCGAGTCGGGCGTGTCGTCCTCGACCTTCACCCCCGGCCGGTTCACGATCAGCTACTACCTGACCGCGATGCTGTTCATCGTGTTCGACATCGAGATTGTGTTCCTGTATCCGCTGGCGCTTCGCATGCACCAGCTGAAGTACCTTCGGGTTTGCCGAGATGGCGACGTTCGTTGTGCTGCTGGTGGTGGCCTACGTGTACGTGTGGAAGCGGGGTGCGCTGGAGTGGCGGTGAGGCCGGTGCACATCTCCAAGGCGCCGTGCGCGCCGACGACCTGGAGCAGTACGTCATGCTGACGACGCTCGAGAAGGCGCTGGCCTGGGGCCAGTCCAACTCGATCTGGCCGGCCGGCTTCGGCCTGGCCTGCTGCGCCATCGAGATGATGTCGCTGCCCTCGCCGCGCTACGACATCGCCCGCTTCGGCTCCGAGGTGTTCCGCTCCTCGCCGCGCCAGGCCGACCTGATGATCGTGTCCGGCCGGGTGTCGCACAAGATGGTCGCCGGCGCTGCGCCAGGTGTACGACCAGATGCTGCTGCCCAAGTGGGTGATGGCGATGGGCGCCTGCTCCAGCTCGGGCGGCATGTTCGCCAACTACGCCGTGCTGCAGGGCGTCGACAAGATCGTGCCGGTGGACGTGCACGTGCCCGGCTGCCCGCCCCGGCCGGAGGCGGTGATGGACGGCCTGCGGGCTGATCCAGAAGAAGATCCGGGCCGGACGTCCGCCCGCCTACGACGCGGAGAAGTCGAAGGCGTGACCGCCGACCGAGCTCGCCGAGGCGGTGGAGCGGAGCGTGCCGGGCGGGCGTGTCCCAGCATGCCGACGGCGTCGACATGCCGACGCTGGTCGTGCCCGTGGAGCAAGCTGCTGGACGTGTGCCGGGCTGCTGCGCGACGAGCACGGCAAGAACTTCCTGTCGGCGGTGTCTGCGGTCGACTACCTGGGCTACGGCGAGGACGTCGCCGGCTACTTCGGCACCGAGCGCGGGCGCGACATGAACGCCACCGGCAGCTGGGGCACGCCGCGAGACGGTGATGCCGCCCGACCACGCGGTTCGCGTCGTCTACCACCTGGCCCACGTGGACGGCGATGGCGGAGCGCCCGAACGGGTGCGCGTCTGAGGTGCTGGTGGACGATGGCCAGGCGGTGCCCAGCGTGGTCGAGATCTGGCCCACCGCCGACTGGCACGAGCGCGAGCAGTGCGACATGATGGGCATCCAGTTCGCCGGCCATCCCAACCTGAAGCGGCTGATGATGCCGTCCGACTGGGACGGCCACCCGCTGCGCAAGGACTACCCGATCGGCGGCGAGCCGGTGCAGTTCACGGACGCGGTATGAGTACCACCGATCCCGCCCGCCTCAGCGATCGCGCGCCGTCGCCGGTGGTGCCGCTGTACACCCCGCGTGCCATCCCCGCCGGGCGCCCCGTCCAAGATCGACCCGCCGCCCGGCGAGGATCTGATCACGGTCAACTTCGGCCCCAACCACCCGTCCACGCACGGCGTGCTGCGGCTGATCGTGACCCTGGACGGCGAGGTGGTGGTGGGCCTGGACGCCGACATCGGCTACGTGCACACCGGCTTCGAGAAGAACTTCGAGCAGAAGACCTACTGGAAGGGCATCCCCTACGCGCCGCGGATGGACTACCTGGGCTTCTTCGCCAACGAGCTGGCCTACGTGGGGGCGGTCGAGCGGCTGATCGAGATCGAGGTGCCGGAGCGCGCGCAGTGGATCCGCACCCTGTTCGCCGAGCTGAACCGGCATCCACTCGCACCTGATCTACCTGGGCACCTCGGGCGTCGAGCTGGGCGCCATGTCGGTCTTCTTCTACTGCACTGCGCGAGCGCGACACGCGTGCTCGACCTGTTCGAGATGGTGACCGGCGTGCGCATGCACGACCGCTACCCGCAGTTCGGCGGCGTGGCCGAGGACCTGCCCAAGGGCTTCTACGACGAGTGCAAGAAGTTCTGCAAGGACATGCCCAAGCAGATCGACTCCTACCTCGACCTGCTGGCCGAGCAACCCGATCTGGAAGGGCCGGCTGCAGGGGCATCGGCACCATCGACGCCGACACCGCCATCGCCATGGGCCTCTCGGGCCCCAACCTGCGGGCCTCCGGCGTCGCCTACGACCTGCGCCGCAACGAGCCGTACCTGGCCTACGACAAGCTGGACTTCGACGTCATCACCGCGCAAGAACGGCGACTGCTACGACCGCTTCCTGTGCCGCACCGACGGAGATGTACGAGTCGGTCAAGATCATCGAGCAGTGCCTCGAGGGCATGCCCTCGGGCCCGGTGATGGCCGACGATCGCAAGTACGTGCTGCCGCCGCGGGCACGAGCTGCACACCTCGATGGAGTCGCTGATCCACCACTTCAAGCTGGTCACCGAGGGCTTCCGGGTGCCGGCTGCGCAGGTCTACTGCGCCGGTCGAGTCGCCGCGCGGCGAGTTCGGCTGCTTCCTGGTGTCGGACGGCAGCCCCAAGCCGTGGCGGATCCACTTCCGCGCGCCCAGCTTCGTCAGTCTGCAGGTCGACGGCGATGATGTCGGTCAACCGCTACATCGCCGACATGATCGCCGTGGTGGGCATCCTGGACGGCGTCATGGGAGAGGTGCGACCGGTGAGCCTGCACGCCCGATCCGGCTGCGGCCGAGACGATGGCCGGCGCCCGCCGAGACGCGGCCGCCGATGCCCGCCGCCGCTGCCCGAGCCGGACTGCTCGGCGGTCGCTGCGCGACCGCATCCTGGAGGTCGTGGCGCTCTACCCGGAGCCGCGCTCGGCGATCATTCCGGCCCTGCGGCTGGCCCAGGACGAGTACGGCTGGCTGTCGACCGAGGCCTTCGAGCAGGTGGCCGACGCCACCGGCTTCACGCCCGCCTTCTGCAAGTCGGTGGCCTCCTTCTACGACATGTTCCGGCTGCATCCGCAGGGCGCGCACGAGATCTGCGTGTGCACCAACGTCGCCTGCGCGCTGGTCGGAGCCGGCGACACGCTGCGCGCCTTCGAGCGCGAACTGGGCATCACCGCCGGCCAGACGACGGCCGACGGGCCTGTCACGCTGCGCACCGTGGAGTGCTACGGCGGCTGTGGCTGGGGCCCGGTGGTGAGCGTGGACGAGCGCTACCACGAGCCGCTGGGCCCGGACGAGGTGCCGGCGCTGGTGGCCGAGCTGCGGAGGGCCGGATCATGAGCTCCAACGGCGACCGCCGCATCCTGCTGGACTTCGAGGGCGACCGGCGCGACATCGACGCCTACGAGCAGGCCGGCGGCTACGCGTCGCTGCGCAAGGCACTGGCCATGCAGCCGGCCGACATCGTTGCCGCGGTCGACGAGCTCGGGGATGCGCGGCCGCGGCGGCGCCGGCTTCCCCACCGGTCGCAAGGCATCGTTCCTGCCCAAGGACCGCAAGCCCGCCTACCTGTGCGTGAACGCCGACGAGTCGGAGCCGGGCACGTTCAAGGACCGCGAGATCATGCTGCGAAACCCGCACGCGCTGATCGAGGGCGTGCTGACCATGAGCTTCGGGATCGGCGCCACCTCGTCCTTCATCTACATCCGGGGCGAGTACCGCACCGAGTTCGAGGTGCTCAAGCGTGCGCTGGAGGAGGCCCACAGCCGCGGGTATGTGGGCCGAAACGTGCTCGGATCGGGGTACGACGCCACGGTCGTCCTGCACCGCGGGGCCGGGGCCTACATCTGCGGCGAGGAGACGGCGCTTCTGTCGTCGCTCGAGGGCGAGCGCGGCCAGCCCCGCTCCAAGCCGCCGTTCCCGGCCGTGGCTGGCCTGTATGCCGCCCCCACGCTGGTCAACAACGTGGAGACGCTGTCATCGGTGCCGTACATCCTGAAGATGGGCGGCCGAGGCCTACACCGCGATCGGCACCGAGCGCTCCAAGGGCACCCGCGTGTTCTCGCTGTCGGGCAACGTGCGCCGGCCCGGCAACTACGAGTTGGCGCTGACCTCGACGCTGCGCGACCTGATCGAGGGCCACGGCGGCGGCGCCGCCGGAGGGCCGCACGATCAAGGCCATCATCCCCGGCGGGTCGTCCACGCCGATCCTGATGCCCGACCAGATCGACACCAAGATCGACTTCGAGTCGATCGCCGCCGCCGGCTCGATGGCCGGCTCGGGCGCGATCGATGGTGATCGACGATCGCACCTGCATGGTGCAGCTGGCGCTGCGGGTGGCCGAGTTCTACAAGCACGAGAGCTGCGGCAAGTGCACGCCCTGCCGCGAGGGCACCGCTGGGGGGTGGAGATCATCCGCCGAGCTCGAGATGGGCGAGGCCCAGCAGGGCGAGCTGGATCTGCTGCTGAACGTGTGCGACCGCATCCTGGGCAAGTGCCTGTGCCCGCTGGGTGACGCGCTGGCGATGCCGGTGGTCAGCTACGTCACCCACTTCCGCGAGGAGTTCCAGCGCCACATCGACGAGGGCGGTTGTCCGTTCACCGAGTCGAGCCCGATCACCTCGCTCTACCACGAGGGGCTGGAGCCCGCAGGAGTTCAGCCATGACAGACCGTCGGGACGGATGGAGGGGGCCCGCGGGGGAACCCTGGTTCCCCCGCGATTTGATCGTCGAAGGTGGTTGTCCCTTCACCGAGTCGAGCCCGTTCACCCCGCTCTACCACGAGCTGCCCGAGGTGCCCGCGTCGGCATGAGCGACGTCAGCTTCCACGACGCCTACGTGGCCGCCCGCCAGCGGATCGACTCCGGCGACGACCCGGAGCCGGTCGTCCCCGGCCTGCTGGCCGTGGCCGAGGCCCCCGAGGAGATCGAGCTGGCCGAGGGCGCTGTACGGGGAAGGGGAGGAGGGCGACGATGGCGACGGTTGACGCCGCCACCGTCACGCTGACGGTCAACGGCCGCGAGGTGACCGTGGCCAAGGGCCTGTCGGTGGTCGAGGCGGCGTCCGAGGCCGGGATCGAGATCCCGGTGTTCTGCTACGAGCCGCGGCTGGGCGCCGGCGTCGGCGCCTGCCGCATGTGCCTGTGCGAGATCGAGGGCATGCCCAAGCTGCAGACCGCTTGCACCACGCCAGCCGCCGACGGCATGGTGGTGAACACCCAGTCCGCCCGCGCCAGCGAGGGCCAGGACGCGGTGCTCGAGTTCCTGCTCCTGAACCACCCGCTGGACTGCCCCGTGTGCGACAAGGGCGGCGAGTGTCCGCTGCAGGACCTGACCTTCCGCTACGGCCCCGGCGTCACCCGCATGACGCTGCCCAAGCGGACGCACGACAAGCCGGTGCCGATCTCGCCGCTGATCAAGCTCGACCGCGAGCGCTGCATCCTGTGCTATCGCTGCACGCGCTTCTCGGAGGTCGTCTCGGGCGACATGCAGCTGGTCACCGAGCACCGCGGCGCGCACTCGATGATCACGACCTTCGAGGGCCGCCCCTACACCGGCGAGTTCTCCGGCAACGTCACCGAGCTGTGCCCGGTGGGCGCGCTCACCTCGACCACCTACCGCTTCCGCGCCCGGCCGTGGGAGATCCAGAACATCCCCACCGTGTGCACCGGCTGTGCCGATCGGCTGCAACATCTCGGCCACCGATCCGCGAGGGCCAGGTGGCGCGGGTGCTGTCGCGCAACCACCCGCGAGGTGGACGAGGGCTGGCTGTGCGACCGCGGCCGGTATGCGCTCGCCCACCTGCGCGCGGACGACCGCATCAGCTCGGCCCTGATCCGCGGCGGCCGCGGCCTGGAGGCGGTGGCGGCGAGCGACGCGCTCGACCACGTGTCCGACCGCTGCGCAGCAACGGTCGAGCGAGTTCGGCCCCGGCTCGGTCGCGGTGCTGGCCTCCGGCGACGCAGACCAACGAGGAAGCCCACCTGTGGGCGCGCATCCTGGACGAGGGCTGGGCGGCGGCATCAGCGTGTGCCGGCCCCGAGGGCGACTCCGGCTTGGACACGCTGGCGCCCTACTCGGCCTCGATCGCCGACCTGGAGCACGGCCGGAGCTGATCGTGGTGGCCGGCGACACCGACCTGAGTCAGCGCGCGCCGGTGCTGGAGCTGCGGATCCGCAAGGCTGTCAGCCGGCGCGGCGCCCGGGTGGTCACGGTGGGGGTCGGCGGCACACGGCTGGAGACGCTGCGCGGCGCGCAGCCACATCTCGACCGCCGCCCGGCACCGCCCACGCGACGCTGCTGGCGGCGACCACCCGGCGACGGCGAGCTGGGTGCTGCGATGGCCGGTGCGCGCACCGGTCGTGATCTGGAACGGCCGCGCAGCCAGCCGGTGGCCGACCTCCTGGCCCACGTCGCCCACGCCACCGGCTGCCGCATCCTGACCACGCCGCGGGCGGCCAACGAGCTGGGCTGCCAGGCCGCGGGTCTGGGCACGCACACGCCGGAGCGAGGCGCTGGAGGCGGTCGAGCCGGGCGAGGTCAAGGCGATCGTGCTGCTGGGCGCCGACCCGGTCGGCGACTGGGCGAAGGGCGAGCGCTGGCGCGGGGCGCTGGCCCGGGCCTTCTTCACCTGCAGGTGACGGCCTTCCAGAACGACTCCACCGGCTGGGCGACGACCATCGTGCCGGCGACCGAGCCTGCTGGAGCAGGAGGGCACGCTCACCAACCTCGAGGGCCGCGTGCAGCGGCTGCGGGCCGCAGCCACGCCGCCCGCCGGGCGTGCTGCCCGGCTACTGCTGGGCGGCCGAGCTGGGCGAGCGGCTCGGCCTCGCGCTTGCACCGACCCGCCCGCCGCCTTCGCGGAGCTGGCGGCCGCGGACGGCGTCTTCGCCGGCCTGGCCTCGGCGGCGCTGGGCGAGCGGGCTGAGCCGCCCGGCGCCCCAGGCAGGTCGACGTGCCGCCGCCCGAGCCGCGGTTGGGCGACCCGCGGCCCGGCCCCCAGCAGGGCACGTGACGGTGGTCGGCTACCGCCAGCTGATGTCGGGCCCGGCGGTCGACCGCGCCCCGCAGCTGCACCACCAGCGGCGCACGGCATCGAGATCACCCACGACGATGCCGCCCGGCTGGGCGTCGCCACCGGCGATCGGGTCGCGGTCAGCTTCGACGGCCGCACGGTGACCGGGCCGGCCGCGGTCGCCGCCGGCTGCGGCCCGGCGTCGCGCGGCTGGCCACCGCGGCTGCCGTACGTCGGGCCCAGGCCGGGCTGACGGCCGCCGTGCGAGGAGCCGGCCGATGCCTGACGGGTTCTGGATCACGCTGGTCAAGTCGCTCGTGCTGGCCAACCTGGTGATGGCGGTCTTCGCGGTCCTGACCTGGGTCGAGCGGCGCCTGCTGGGCCGCTTCCAGAACCGGCTTGGCCCCAACCGGGTCGGCCCGTTCGGCCTGCTGCAGCCGATCGCCGACCTGGTCAAGCTGATCCGCAAGGAGAGCCTGCTCCCGGACGGCATCCATCCGGCGCTCTACCTTGTGGCCCCGGTGATCTCGCTGTTCGCATCGCTGGCCGTGTTCGGGGTGATCCCGTTCGGCGGCCGGGTGACGATCCCCGGCACGTCGTTTCAGCTTCCACCTGTGGATCGCCGACCCCAGCGTCGCGCTGCTGGTGGTGTTCGCGCTGGGCTCGGTCAGCTTCTACGGGTTTCTGGTCGGCGGCTGGTCGTCTAGCTCCAAGTACTCGCTGTTCGGCTCGATGCGCGCCGTGTCCCAGCTGGTCAGCTACGAGGTCAGCCTGGCGCTGGCCGTGATCGGCGTCGTGATGATGACCCAGACGCTGTCGCTGACCGGCATCGTGGCCGCCCAGCAGCACGACGGCCTGTGGTACATCGTGCCCCAGTTCGTCGGCTTCGTGATCTACGTGATGGCCTCGACCGCCGAGGTCAGCCGCATCCCGTTCGACCTGCCCGAGGCCGAGGGCGAGCTGGTGGCCGGCTACCACACCGAGTACGGCGGCATGCGCTGGGCGATGTTCCAGAACGCCGAGTACGTCGCCCTGATCGCCTTCTCGGCGGTGGCCTCGATCCTGTTTCTGGGCGGGCTACGGCCCGCCTGGCTGCCGCTGCCCGGCCCGTGTGGATGCTGATCAAGATGGCCATCTTCATCCTGCTCCAGATGTGGGTGCGCGCCACGCTGCCGCGCGTCCGCTACGACATGCTGATGTCGATCGGCTGGAAGGTGCTGCTGCCCGCCGCCACCCTCAACCTGCTGGTCACCTCCGCCTTCGTGGCCTACCGCGCATGAGAGGACCCAGTGCCAGTAACCGACTCGGTCAAGGGATTCGGCGTCACCTTCCGGCACCTGTTCAAGAAGCCGGTGACCCAGCAGTTCCCCAACTACAAGCGCGCCGGTGTACCCGCGCTTCCGCGGCCGGCACCGCCTGCACCGGCACGAGAACGGCCTCGAGAAGTGCGTCGGCTGCTCGCTGTGCGCCGCCGCCTGCCCGGCCGACTGCATCCGCGTGGTGGCCGCCGAGAACACGCCCGACGAGCGCTACTCGGCCGGCGAGCGGTACGCCCGCATCTACGAGATCAACATGAGCCGCTGCATCTTCTGCGGCTACTGCGAGCTGGCCTGCCCGTTCGATGCGATCACGCTCGGCCACGACTACGAGCTGGCCGAGATGTCGCGCGACGCGATGGTGTACACCAAGGAGATGCTGCTCGAGCCCGTGCCGGCAGCCGCACGCACCCCGGTGGCGCCGGTCGACCCGTTCGACATCCCGGCTCGACGGCGGGCGTGGAGGAGCAGATGCCGCCAGCACTTCACCTACGACATCGTGTTCGTCGTCGCCACCGCGCTCGCGATCGGCTCGGCGCTGGGCGTGGTGCTGTCGGCGAACCCGTTCTACTCCGCCCTCTCGCTGATCCTGAACCTGGTGGCGCTGGCGACCTTCTACCTGCTGCTGCAGGCCGACTTCCTGGCCGCCGCGCAGGTGATCGTGTACGCCGGCGCGGTCATGATCATGTTCCTGTTCGTGACCGCCTACCTGGGCGGCCGCGCCGACGAGCCGACCCGGCAGCGACCGCTGTGGCAGACCGCGACCGCGTTCGTCGCCGGCGCTGGCCCTGGTGGTCGAGGTGGTGTTCGCGGTCGGCCGCCAGGCCCTGCCCCAGGGGCCGCGGCGTCAGCGACAGCTTCGGCGCGCCGGCCAACGTGGCCACGTCGCTTCCTGCGCCGCTACCTGCTGGCCTTCGAGGCCACCTCGATCCTGCTGATGGTGGCCGCCGTTGGCGGAGTCGTGCTGGGCACGCAGCGGGCCGCGCCGCGGCAGCCGGGCGAGCTCGACTCGCTCGAGCGCGCGCCCGGTCGCGCCGGACGAGCTGACGGTGCAGGCCCAGCTGATGGACATCGAGACGCGGTTCGAGGTGCACACGGCCGCCGCCCCGGCCGGCGAGGACGACGAGGGCTGATGGACGTCAACGTCCAGCTACTTCATCGCGGTGTCGGCGATCCTGTTCGGGATCGGCCTGTTCGGCATCTTCACCCGCCGCAGCCCGCTGATCCTGCTGCTGTCGGTCGAGATCATGCTCAACTCCTGCAACCTCGCGCTGATCTCGTTCGCGCGGCTTCACAGCCAGACCGCCGGCCAGACGTTCGCGCTGGTGGTGATGGCCGTCGCCGCCTCCGAGGTCGTGGTCGGACTCGGCCTGGTGGTGGCGGTCGCCCGACGCAAGGCCGACCTGGACGTCGACCGGCTCACGGCTCTCCAGAACTGAGCATGGAAACTCTCTCCTGGATCTGCCTGTTCGCTGCCGCTGGCCGGCGTGGTGCTGCTGACCCTGGCCGGGTCGAGGCTGAGCCGCGAGCAGGCCGCCTGGCTGGGCACGGCCGTCGCCTTCGCGTCGTTCCTGGCCGCCGTGGCCGGGCGGTCGAGCTGCTGGGCCACGACAGCTCGCAGCGCGCACCGGTCTACACGCTCTACACGTGGGCCTCGTCGCCCAGCTTCAAGGTCCCGCTTGGCGATCCAGGTCGACCAGCTGTCGGTGACCGAGATGCTGATCGTCTCCGGCGTGGGCGCGCTGATCGTCCTGTACTCGATCGGCTACATGCACGGCGACCCCAAGCAGCGCCGCTTCTTCGCCTACCTCGACCTGTTCCTGTTCTCGATGCTGCTGCTGGTGATGGCCGCCAACTTCGTGCTGCTGTTGGCCGGCTGGGGCCTGGTCGGGCCTCTCCTCCTACCTGCTGATCGGGTTCTGGCACGAGCGGCCGGAGCCGGTGACGCCGCCAAGAAGGCGTTCGTGATGAACGCCATCGGCGACGTCGGCATCGCCATCGCGATCTTCTTCATGGTCCGAGACCTGGGCACCACCGACTTCACGCCGGTGTTGCGCACGCCCCACCAGCACGTGGGCCAAGGGCTCGACCGACGCCAACCTGGTGGCGCTGGGGCTGCTGGTGGGGGCGGTCGCCAAGTCGGCCCAGATCCCGCTGCACACCTGGCTTCCCGACGCCATGGAAGGCCCCACCCCGGTGTCAGCGCTGATCCACGCCGCCACCATGGTGACGGCCGGCGTGTACCTGGTCGCGCGCACCCACGTGCTCTTCGAGAACGCGCCCCACGTGCAGGACGCTGGTGGCCTGATCGGCGTCGCGACGCTGCTGATGGCGGGCGTGATCGCGCATGGTGCAGACCGACATCAAGCGCATCATCGCCTACTCGACCATGAGCCAGATCGGCTACATGTTCGCGGCCGTGGGCGTGGGCGGCGTACGCCGGCGGCATGTTCCACCTGCTCACCCACGCGTTCTTCAAGGCGCTGCTGTTCCTCGGCGCCGGCATCGTCATCCACGCGTCTCGGCAACGAGCAGGACGTGCGCAAGATGGGCGGCCTGCGCACGGCGCTGCCGCGCACGACCATGCTGATGTGGATCGGCACGATCGCGCTGATCGGGTTCTGGCCGCTGTCCAAGGACGAGATCCTGGCGGCCGCGCTTGCACGAGGGCGGCACCGGCGCCTGCATCGTGTGGGTCGGCGGCCTGATCGGCGCCTTCTTCACCGGCATCTACGCGATGCGGCTGATGCGGCTGGTGTTCTACGGCGAGCAGTCCGACTTCGCCAAGGAGCACCTGCACACCGACCACGGCGAGGCGCCGTGGACGATGTTCTTGGTGGTGGCGGCGCTGGCGGTCGGGGCGATGCTGGTCGGGCTTCCTGTCGATCGGCTTCGGCGTCACGACCATCTTCGGCGACTGGCTGGCAGACCGCGCTCCGACCATCGAGCCATCGTCCGGGCACGACATCGTGACCACGGCGCTGGCCTGGGCGGCCGGGCATCGCCGGCGGCTGTGCTGGTCTGGCGGGCCGTACGACGATCCGCCGCCCGGATCGCCTCCATGCGCCGGTCGTTGCCGACGGTGGCGACGATCGCCGAGCACAAGTTCTACTGGGACGAGCTGTACGACAACATCGGCTACGCCCCCGTCGCCGCGTTCGCCGGCGGGCTCTACCGGTTCGGTGGAGCGCTGGGTGATCGTGGGGCTCGATCAGGCTGGCGCGCACCGTCGGCGGCGCCGGCGCGACGTCACCGCCGAACTGCAGACCGGTCTGGTGCGGCTAGTACGCGACCGTGCTGGTCGGCCGGCGCGGCGGTGCTGGCCGTGTACTTCCTCGGGAAGGCCAACCTGTGACCGATCGCCCTGATCGTCCTGCCCGCTGGCTGCCGCGGTGCTGATCGCTGGTGCCGCTCGACCGGCGTTCGACCGCGGCGCTTCGGCTGGCTGGCGGCCCTGGCCGAGCTGGTGGTGGCGGCCGTCGCGCTCGTTCAGCTTCAACGTCGGCGGCGGCATGCAGTTCGTCACCGACAGGGTGTGGATCTCGGACTTCGGGCTGGGCACTCCGGTGCGCTACCACGTCGGCATGGACGGGCTGTCGCTGTTCATGGTCGCGCCTGACCGCCGTCGGCGTCGCCGGCGGCGCTGGACGCGGGATGCGGGCCGGGCGCGACCGGCTCCGCGCCTACGTGGCCCTGCTGCTGCTGCTCGAGGCGGCGCTGGTGCTGCTCTTCACCGCCCAGGACCTGGTGCTGTTCTACGTCGGCTGGGAGGTGATGATGATCCCGCTGTTCGTGCTGATGGGCGTGTGGGGCGGCGAGCGGGCGGCGGTTCGCGACCTTCCAGTTCGTCATCTACACCCTGGTCGGCTCGCTGCTGATGCTGGTCGCGATCGCCGCCCTGGGCATCCGCTACGGCACCTTCGAGGTGGCCCAGGTCCACTCCGGCTCGGCGTGGATGTTCTCGCCTTCGCCGCCGCCTTCTGCATCAAGGCGCCGATGTTCCCGCTGCACGGCTGGCTGCCGGCCGCCTACCGGGAGTCGACGCCCGAGGTGACCGCGCTGCTCTCGGGCGTGATCTCCAAGGCCGGCGCCTACGGCCTGCTGCGGTTCTGCCTGCCGCATGTTCCCCGGCCCGGCCTACGACTGGCGCTGGCTGTTCCTGGGCCTGGCGCTGGCCGGCCTGCTGTACGGCTCGCTGGTCGCGTTCCGCCAGCCCGACGCGCGCGGCGTGGTGGCCTACTCCAGCCTCGGCCAGATGAACCTGATCATCATCGGGATCTTCGCCCTGCAACAGCAACGGATTCACCGGCGCCATCTTCCAGATGGTCAACCACGGCCTGGTGTCGCTGGCCGCGTTCCTGCTGATCGGCCTGGTCGAGCTGCGCGCCGGCAGCGACGCTCTTCCGCTCTCTGGGCGGGCTGGCCAACGGCCGCCCGGTCGCCTCGACGGTGTTCCTGATGGCCGCCCTGTTCACGCTGGCGGTGCCCGGCTCGAGCGTGTTCGTCAGCGAGCTCTACATCCTGATCGGCGCGTTCCAACGCAACGCCTGGCTGGGCGCGGCCGCGGCCATCGGGATCGTGCTGGCCGCCATGTACATGCTGCGCTGGTACTCGGCGATCGCGCACGAGTCCGACGGTGAGCGGGTGACCCAGGGCCCGCCCGACCTGCGCCCGCGCGAGCTGGCGATCGCGGTGCCGCTGTTCGTCCTGCTGCTGGCCATGACCGTGTGGCCGTTCGGCGTGATGGAGCGGATCATCTCGTGACCACCGTCACCGCGTCAACTTCCGGCCATCGCGCCCGAGATCGTGCTGCTGGCGTGCGCCTCGCGTGCTGCTCTGCCTGGGCGTCTTCCTGCCCGAGCGGGCGGCCGAGCGGCTGACCCCGGTGGTGGCGGCGGGCGCGCTGATCGGGGCCTGGTGGCGGCCGCCGTGCAGTTCCACAGCACCGCTCACTACTGCGTTCGACCACACACTGCGGATCGACGCCTTCGGCCACGGCGCGCGCCTGCTCATCTTCGCGGCCGGCCTGCTGGCGGTGTGCGTGTCGTGGGGCGCGGGGGGCGCCCTCGCCCGGCGGGCGGTCGAGTACAACGCGCTGCTGCTGGCATCGGTGGCCGGCATGTCGCTGCTTGTGCGTGTCCAACAGCCTGGTGATCCTGTTCGTCGCGCTGGAGCTGTTCTCGATCGCGCTGTACGTGCTGGTGGCCATCGAGACCGAGGCGCTGCCGGCGCTGGAGGGAGCGCTCAAGTACCTGATCATCGGCTCGGTGGGCGCGGCCTTCCTGCTGTACGGCTCGGCGCTGGTGTACGGCGCCACCGGCCAGTTCGAGTTCGACCGGATCGCCGCGATCAGCGACGGCGACCCCACGGGGTGGTGCTGCTGACCGGGCTCGCGATGATCATCGTCGGGCTCGGCTTCAAGGCCAACGCGGCGCCCTTCCACATGTGGACGCCGGACGCTTACGAGGGCGCGCCGACACCGGTCACCGCGTTCATGTCGGCGGCCACCAAGGCGGTCGCTCTGGTGATCGCGCTGCGCGTGCTGGTGACCGCCTTCCCGGGCCAGGCCGACGTGTGGCAGAACGGGCTGGCGGGCTCGCGATCGTCTCGTTCACCGTCGGCAACCTGGGCGCCCTGCGCCAGTCCAACGTCAAGCGGATGCTGGCCTACTCGACGGTCGGCCACACCGGCTTCCTGCTGACGGCGGTGGCTGCCCACAGCGACCTGGGTAGCAGCGCGCTGCTCTACTACCTGACCGTGTACGCGGCCATGAACGTCGGCGCGTTCGCGGTGGTGGCGATCCGCGAGCGCGAGCTGGGCCGGCCGGTGGAGGTCGCCGACTTCGGCGGCTGGGTCTACCGCCGACCGCTGCTGGGCTCGTGCATGGTCGTGTTCATGCTGTCGCTGGCCGGCTTCCCGCCGACCGGCGGGTTCATCGGCAAGCTGTACGTCTTCAGCGCCGCCGTGCACAACGGCCAGACCTACCTGGCGGTGGTCGGCGTGGCCGCCACCCTGGTCGCGCTCGGCTACTACCTGAAGATGCCCTTCGCGCTGTTCGACCGCGATGTGGCCGTGCCCGAGCCGGCCTCCTCGCCTGGGCTCGCGGTGACCGGTCTGGTGGTGGCGGCCAGCGCCGCCGCAGTGATCGCCCTGGGGGTGGTGCCGGCGCCGCTGATCGACCTGGCGCGCACGGCCTCCGGGTCGCTGTTCGGCTGACCAGGCGCGGCCCCTGTCCGTCGCCGGCGTCGACCAATCAGCCGCTGGCCGGTGCCAGGCACCGGCCGTCCCGGCAGTTGCTGGCTACGACGCGGCCGCGGCCCGGTCGGCCGCGCGTCGGATGCGCACGTCGCCCGACTTGGTGTTGGCGCGCAGGGTCAGTTCGGCGCCGCCGTCGGCCGACGGCTGGTCGGACACGGGCAGCTCCGAGCGGGCTTCGCCAGACAGGGTGGACACGTCCAGGTACACCCGCGATCCGCGGACCACGGCCACGTCGACGTCGCCGGACATGGACGACAGCGTGGCGGTGCCCTTGCGCACGCCCGCCACCTTGATGTCTCCCGACATGCTGGACGCCTCCACCGAGCCGGCGGCCATGCCAAGCGAGACATCGCCCGACATCGACTTGGCGAATGCGTCGCCGCCGATATCGCCGGTGGTCACGTCGCCGGACATCGACTGCGCCCGCAGTTCTCCGGTCACATCGGCCACCCGCACGTCCCCGCTGGCCGTGCGCACCTCGACCCCGCCGTGCACCTCGGGCAGGGTGACGTCACCGGAGGCGGTCTTGATGGCTGCTCCGCCCAGTCGGCCGGAGCAGCGCACGTCGGCCGAGGCGGTGGTGGCGTTCAGCCGGGCGCCGGTCGAAGCGGTGATCCGGATCAACACCTCCGGTGTGCCCAGGAAGCGGCGGATCCCCGTCTTCTCCGGCACGTGGACGACGATCCGCAGGCTGCCGTCGGCCTCGCTGACGGCCTCCTCGCGGGTGGCCTCGATCAACTCCCGAGCCTGGTCGTCGTGGCTCAGAGGCTCCAGGGTGACGGTGGTGGTGTCGCCGTCTGAGGTCGAGACCTCAATCAGTCCGGAGGTCAGGCGCAGGTCGAGTGCGACGCCCGAGGGGGTGGTGTACGTGCTCATGCTGATGCTCCTCTCAGGCGACGGTGTGGCCGGTCAGCCGGCGCAGGACGGACGCCTCGGACGGCCGGCGGGCGGCCGCCGGCGCCCGTGCGGGCTCCGGGGCGGGAAATGGACGATCGGACGGGCTCGCGTCGCGCAGGCCGACCATCTTGTAGGCCTCGCTGGCGGGCAGGTGGAGAGTGGAATGCATCGTTGAAGCCCCCTTTCAACCTTCGGCGAACCCGCGCAGGCGCTGGCCGACGCGGATCTGGACGGTGGTACGACGGTCGAGTGCGGATGACACCGCGCGCACCAGCCAGGCGTTGGTGGACAACCCGTCCGCCGCTGCGGCCTGCTCGGCGCGCTGTTTGATCCCCTCCGGCAACCGCAGGGTGATGCGAGCCGTCTCGGCCTCCTCCGCGGCCGGTGGCGGCGATGATTCTGCGGCCGGGCCGCGGATGA
The DNA here is from genome assembly GCA_963744065.1 of uncultured Actinomycetes bacterium. GTDB lineage: Bacteria > Actinomycetota > Thermoleophilia > Gaiellales > JAICJC01 > DASUHT01. Next base: position 62,495 of record CAVUSN010000003.1, read on the forward strand.
CCGCGAGCTCGGCCGAATCGCCGACCAGGCGCAGTTCTATCGAGCCCTCACCCAGCTGCGCCTCCAACTCCTGCGCAGCTTGGGCGAGCGCCTCCAGCAGACGCACCCGCAGGGCTGATTCCAGCGCACGGCCCAGCCGGTCGGCGGCATCGCGCACGGCCTCATCGCCCAGTTCGGCGGCGACCGCCAGGTCGGCCCTGATTGCCTCGGTGATCGGTGACAGTTCCATGACGTCAGTATGACATCACTATCGACGTCTGTCAAATGCCATAAAGACGTCTACGCGACGCCCCCACCTTGACCCGGCTGGAGATGGAGCAGTTTGGGTGCCAGGTACCGTCGACCGGCTGTGACGATGGTCACCGTCACGGCCGCCCACCGGTACCTGGAGGTGGTTCCTTAATGACGTCGTTGCGAGGCGCAGGATGCGGGCACGCTGGCAAGGATCGAGCGGCGAGCGGAGCGCAGGCGTGGTTTCACCACGTTGAGCACCGCACGCCGCGTGGGACGCAGCCAGCGTGCTCGCAGACCAGCCGCAGCAGGCGTTCATTGAGGAACCACCTCCTGGCACCGGGCTGTATCTGGGCTAGTAGCGGGGCGGCTTCAGCCGCTGCTGCAGTGCCGCCCGGTCGGCCCGGCTCTGCTCAAGCGCGTCGCGCAGATCGGGGCGCCGTTCGAGTGCGGTGCCAGCGTCTTCCTCTGCAGCCAGCCCGGCCAGCAGCGCGCGGTCGGACTGTGCGGCCTCGGCGATCTCGCAGCCGACCCGGTTGCGGCCGAAGCTGGCCGGCTCGGCGTGGTACACGAGCGCCGCGATCCGCAACGGCTGGCCGTCCAGTTGCATCTCCAGCTCGACCCGGTCGCCGATCGTCAGCTCAAGGTCGGTGATGAACGCGATCCCGCGCTCCGAGACGTCGGCCAGCCGTACCTCGAACTCCTGGCCGTCCGGCGCCAGCTGTGAGTAGGCGATCCGTGCCCGGGCCATCTCCGACAGCCGTGCGCGGGGCTCCTCGCGGTGCCCAGGGCGGTCGATGATCTCGGTCACGTCCATGTGCAGCAGCGCCTGGTCGCCGGCTTGGAAGTAGGCCTTGCGGACGGCCATGACCACGTCGCAGCCGTTGCCGGAGTCATCCCGCAGCTGCGCGATCACCTCGGTGGCGTGCATGAACACCTGCGGGCCGTAGCCGACCAACTGACCCGCGTCCACGGTTGCCAGCATGATCTCCTCCACACCGCCGCGCGGCCCGAACACGCTGATCTCCGTGGGCAGCGGCGGCAGCATGTCCAGGAACTGGCGCAGCAGATCGCGTGGGTGGGGCGCAGGGACAGACATCTGCCGTTCTAATCGGCCGGCATGCCGCGTCCCTGTAGCCCCGTCGCGTCGAACGTCAGCTGACGTCGGCGATGCGCCGGATCAGGCGTGCGGAACGAGCCGACACCTGGGCCGCGGCGCGGGTCGTCTGGCGCCGCCAGGAGCTTGACACCAGGGCGTGGTAGCCCGGCGCGAAGACGGGTGTGATGGCCGCAGCAGCGGTGAGTGCGAAGGCCAGCTCGGCCAGCTGGGCGGCCGCCGCCGGAGCGGTCGGCTGGAGGACGGCCGGGAAGCGGATGGCGGCGTCCACCACCACCAGCAGGCCTGCCAGCGTGCAGGCGGCCACGTCGATCAGGCGAGCGGGCGTCGACTCGTCCACAGCCGCCAGGTAGGCCGCCAGCGCGGCGCCCATCAGCCCGGCGCAGGCGACGATCGTCAGGTAGAAGCCGATCGCGGGCGGTGCGGCCGCGCCCAGCGCCGCGAGCGCGGTGGCGCAAGCGCCCGCACGGGTGGGTGTGAGATACCTCATGGGGCTCGAATTCGCGGCCGTTGCCGGCGCTCCTGCCCGCCGATAGTGTGGGCCTGCAACCGTTTGAACCGAGGAGGGTGTGATCGATGTCACTGGGAAAGCTGACTTGGTTGGGACACTCGACCTTCGTACTCGAAACTCCCGGCGGCAAGCGGGTCATGTTCGACCCGTGGGTGACCGGCAACCCGGCCGTGCCTGAGGGCATGGGAGACCCTGGGCCGATCGACGTCATGCTGGTCAGCCACGGACACGGTGACCACACCGGCGACCTCGCCCGGCTGGCCGGCGAGAAGCAGCCCAAGGCGGTGGTCGGCAAGGTCGAGCTGATGGGCTGGTTCGAGAGTCAGGGTGTCGCCAACACGGTCGGCATCAACACCGGGGGCTCGACCGAGGTGGAGGGCCTGCGGGTGACCATGACCCACGCCCAGCACTCGTCCAGCGTCAACGCGGCCGACGGGTCGATCGTGTACACGGGTGAGCCGGCCGGCTTCGTGCTGCAGCTGGAGAACGGCTACAAGGTGTACTTCGCGGGCGACACGTCGGTGTTCTCGGACATGGCACTGATCGGCGAGCTGGACGAGCCGGACATGGCCATCCTCCCGATCGGCGACTTCTACACCATGGGCCCGGCGGCGGCGGCCAAGGCGGTCGAGTTACTGGGCGTGGGCCGGGTGCTGGGCATGCACTACGGCACCTTCCCGGTACTCGTGGGCACGCCAGCCGAGCTGCGCCAGGCGTGCGCGGACCGCGGCCTGGACGTGACGGTCGAGGAGCTGCAGCCCGGCGGGACGCTCGAGTGACCTTCTCGCTGGTCGCGGGCGACCCCCAGGCGCGGGACTGGGGCGTCGCGGTCGCGTCCAGGTTCCTGGCCGCCGGGGCGGTGGTGCCGTGGGTCTCCTCGGAGGCCGGCGCGGTGGCCACCCAGAGCTACGCCAACGTCGCGTTCGGCCCGGACGGGTTGGCGCTGATGCGGTCGGGCGCGTCCGCCCAGGACGCGCTCGACCAGCTGGTGGCCTCCGATCCCGGCCGCGACCGCCGGCAGGTGGGCGTCGTCGACCTGGCGGGCGGCGCGGCCACCTTCACAGGCTCCGGCTGCCATGACTGGGCCGGCGGCCGGACCGGTCAGGGATACGCCGCCCAGGGCAACATCCTGGTCGGCCAGGGGGTGGTGGACAGCATGGCCGAGGCGTTCGAGGCCGCCCAGGGAGCACTGGCGGCGCGGCTGCTGGCCGGTCTCCTGGCCGGCGACCGGGCCGGCGGAGACAGCCGCGGCCGGCAGTCGGGGGCACTGCTCGTGTGCCGGCCGGGCGGCGGCTACGACGGCGGCAATGACGTGCTGGTCGACCTGCGGGTGGACGACCATCCCGATCCCGTGCCCGAGCTGATCCGGCTGTACGAGATGTACGATCTGCTGTTCGGAAGCACGCCCGAGGAGGAGCTGATCCCGCTCGAGCAGGTGCAGGCCGAGGTCGGCCAGCGGCTGGCCGCGCTGGGGTTCGGCGGTGATCTGGAACCGGCCCTGAACGACTGGGCCGACTCAGTCAACCTGGAGCTGCGCATGCATCCCGGCAAGATCGATCCGGTCGTGTTACGGGAACTGCGCAGGACCGACTAGCCAGTTCGGACGAGTGTGATCCCCTCGGGCGGGCGAAGCGCGCGAGCGGAAGGCCGGCCATCGTGTGGGTTCTGCTTCGAGATCAGGCCTACCCGCTCTGGATGACGCTCAGCCTGCGGCCGATGCGTTCGGCCGCAGGTCGCGGCCGCAGCACGCCGGGCAAGGCCAGGGCGATCTCGGCGATGGCCCGCGCCGACGGGGCGTCGGGCTGCTCGACCACCAGCGGCGTGCCGCTGTCGCCGCCCTCGCGCAGGGGATCTTCGAGCGGCACCATGCCCAGCAGCGGCACCCCCAGCTCGTCCGCCAGGGCCTGGCCGCCGCCGCTGCCGAACGGGTGCATGCGCTCGCCGCAGCCCGTGCACTCCATGTAGCTCATGTTCTCGATCACGCCGGCCACCCGCATGCCGGTCTTGGCGGCCACCTCGGCCGAGCGCTTGGCCACCGCCTGGGCGGCCGGCTGCGGGGTGGTCACGACCACCACGTCGGGCTCCGGCAGCAGCTGCCCAAGCGAGATGGAGACGTCGCCGGTGCCCGGCGGCATGTCCACCAGCAGGTAGTCGATCTCGCCCCAGTGGACATCGGTCAGAAACTGCTCGAGCGCCCGGTGCAGCATCGGCCCGCGCCACACCACTGCGGCGTCGCCCTCGGTGAAGAAGCCGATCGACATCACCCGCAGGTCGTGCGCGACCGGCGGCACGATCATCCCGTCCATGACCACCGGGCGGCGGTCGATGCCGAACATGCGGGGCAGCGAGTAGCCGTAGATGTCGGCGTCCACCACGCCCACCTCAGAGCCGCCGGCGGCCAGCGCCGCCGCCAGGTTGGCGGTCAGCGTGGACTTGCCCACGCCGCCCTTCCCGGAGGCGATCGCCACCACCCGGGCGGTGTGCGGAAGCGAGATCTGCTTCTTGTCTTGCGACCCACCGCCGCCCTGCAGGCGCTGGCGCAGGGCGGTCCGCTCTTCGGGGGTCATCACGTCGAACGTGACGCCCACGTCGCCAACGCCCTCGACCGCCCCCACCCGCTCGGACACCTGCCGCTGCAGGTCGGAACGCATGGGGCAGCCGGCCACTGTCAGAGCCAGCGTCACCTGCACATGGCCGCCATTGATCTCGACGCCACGCACCATGTCCAGCTCCACCACGGAGCGGCGGATCTCGGGGTCGATCACCCCCACCAGGGCTTCCCGCACGGCCGGCTCGGAGATCATGGCCCGAAGTCTAGATCCGCGGCGGCCGCTTGCTAGTCGCCGGCGTACACCAGGCCGGCCAGCCGCTGGCACATCTCGGCGTCGCGGGCCGCCACCGCGCGCGTGCGGGTGTCCAGATCGAGCGGCAGCGGATCGCTGTCCAGGGTCTGGATGGCCGCTCCCGACTCACGCACGATCAGCGCCGCTGCGGCCAGGTCGACTGACCGCGACGGCTTCAGCGTAGCCACCCCGTCCACCCGCCCGGCCGCCAGCTGGCACATGGCCAGGGCCAGCGCGCCCATCATCCGGATGCGGCCGACGTGGCCGTCCAGCCGCCCGGCCGCCTGCGCGACCAGGCCGGCGGTGGTGGCCTCCAGGTCGACGATGCCCAGCCGGGCCTTGGGCCGGATTCCGCCCAGCGGCCGGCCGTTCACGCTGGCGCCCGCGCCCCGCTCGGCCACCCACTGCTCGCCGCTGCCGAAGTCGCGGATGTAGCCGAAAACCACGTCGTCCAGGCTGGGCCCGTCTGCGAATGCGATCGACAGGCAGAAGAAGGGCAGTCCGCGCTTGGCGTTCAGCGACCCGTCGATCGGGTCGACCACCACCACCCAGGGGCTGTCGTCTGACCCGAACCGGCGCTCGCCCAGCTCCTCGGACACAAGCCGGAAGGAGATCCCGTCCTGGGCCAGCCGCTCCAGCCGGGCCACCACCGCCTGCTCGGCCTCGCTGTCGATGACTGTCGTGTCGTCGCCGCCACGGCCCTGCCCGACCACCGGCTCGCGGTCGTCACGGGTAGGGTGGCTCCGGAGCACCGCCTCGACGTCGGCCGAGACGTCGCGGCAGAACCGCAGCCAGTCGAGCCTCACTCGTCGTCCAGAGGATTGATCAGGAAGCCCGAGTACAGCTTGGGGAAGAAGTAGGTCGACTTCTGCGGCATGACGGCGCCCGCCCGGGCAACGTCGAGCACCTGCGCGACGGTGGGGGCGCGGAGCAGGAAGGCGGCCGCGGACTCGCCCCGGTCGACCATGCCGCAGGCCGCCCCCAGGTCGCGCACATAGCGCACGTCCTGGGTGGTCGCGAACTGCTCGGGGTGGTGCAGCAGCCCCAGCATGGGCGCCAGGATGACCGACTCCAGCACGGCGGCGTCGACCTTGCGGCGGGCGGCCGGCTGGCCCGGCATGGCCATCATCACCGCCGCCTTGTCGCGCAAAGAGCACACCAGCGCCGGCTTGCCGTCGCCGTGCCAGACCGCGAATGCAACCACGTCGCTGGGGATCGCGTTCAGTTCCGCCTCGACCTCGGCCGGCGAGCCGGTCAGCTCGCGCACGTCGAAGGCCGCCAGCAGGTCGGGGGTGACGTCGCGCACCCCCAGCACCACCCGGTGGGTGGGGTAGATGGCCAGGCCCTCGCCGCTCAGGTTGGCGAGGTACATGAGCATGAAGTCGTACGGCTGGGGCGAGTCCGCCGGCTCGGCGGCCCGCCGCTGGTCGCGGTAGGCGACCGCGGTCTCGTACCGGTGGTGGCCGTCGGCGATCAGGATCTCGCGGTTCGCCAGCGCCTCGTCCACCGCAGCCAGGGCGGCCGGGTCGGTGACCGGCCAGAAGCTGTGCACGGTGGCGTCGGCGTCGGTCACCTGCATGGCGGCGGGGCCGCCGGCGAACGGCTCCAGGGCCGCTCGCGGAACACCCTCCGGGTCGTCGTACAGGCCGAAGATCGGCGACAGGTTTGCCCGCGTTGCCTCCAGCAGTTGCAGCCGGCCGGCCTTCGCGTCCGCGTGCGTCTGCTCGTGCGGTCGGATCCGCCCCTCGGCGTAGTCGGACAGGCGAACAGCGGCCACCAGTCCGGCCCGCTCGGCCTCGAGCCCGTCTGGCCCGACGAACCGCTGCCGGTGCCACCACATGGTCGGCTCGGCGTCGCGCACGAGCGTGCCGTCCCGCCTCCATGCGTGCAGCAGGTCGGCCGCCCGGGTGGCCGACTCGGGCAGGATCAGGTGCACGACGGAATGCTCGCTGCGGGCCGCCAGGGCGGCCCGGTCGCGCTCCGAGATGACGTCGTAGGGGGGTGCGACAACGTCGTCGAGGGCGACCCGCTGCGGGTCGTAGCGGAGCGCCCGCAGCGGCCGCACGGCCTCCTGGGTGGAGGGGGTGGCCGACATCGAGCGCAGTCTAGAGAATCAGCCGCAGCGGCCCTGTGGGTCAGGCAGTCGGGCCGTCGGCTACGAGGCCGACGCGGTGGCGGTCGTCTTCGAGGTGCCGGCAGCGTCCTTGGCCTGCATGATCAGCTTGTACTTGCCGGCGGAGCCGGCGCGCGGGCTGAAGGTGTGCGTCCAGGTCGCATGCGGCTTGATCGGGATGGGCGACATGGCGGTGCCCATGCCGGACGTGGGGCCGTCGAACTCGTAGGTGATCGACACCTGGCGGGTCCTGGAGGTGGTGTTGGTGACCGTGACGACGGCGTGGAACTTGGTGCCGGTCTTGGCTGCGTTGGGCGTCAGGGCCGCGGTCACTCGCAGTTGCGGGTTCTGGTTACCGGTGGTCGTGTTGGCGGCGGCCGATCCGACCAGCGCAGCCAGGATGCCGATCCCGCACAGGAACCCCGCGACCCGCTTTCTGGTCGTACCCATCAACGCAAGTATCAGGCCGCGTACCGGCCGGGTGCAACCCCGCCGGATCAAATCTGATAGGTCAGGCGTCAAGCTCGTGGAAGTCGACGTCCTTGGAGTCGGCGGTCCCGGCGGTTCGCCCTGGCGCCGTCTGATATGCCCAGTACAGATTCGTGTGCGCCATGACCTTGTCCGGCGGCGGCGCCCCCCATTCCGTCTGATCCTCCGTCGTGTGGGCATCGCTGACGAGGATCGCGTCATACCCCCTGGCGAGGGCGCCATGCAGCGTCGAGCGGACGCACCAATCGGTCTGGGCGCCGACGACAACCAGTCGCCCGACACCGAGGCCTGACAGCACGGCCTCAAGCGTGGTGTCCTCGAACGAGTCGCCATAACTCTTCTCGACCAGCGGCTCTGCGTCGACCGGAGTCAACTCGGGGATGATCTGCCACCCGTCAGTTCCGCGGGCAAGGTGCTCATCCGAATGCTGGACCCAGACCACGGGCACCCCCTCCCGCCGCGCCCGCTCGACAAGGTCGGCGACGTTCGCGACGACCGCATCGCGGTCGTGCGCCCGCTCGACGGCGTTGTTCTGCATGTCGATCACGAGCAGTGCGGTGTTCGGCCGGTTCTCAAGTGTGGTCACAGACTCCCCATTCTCCTGGAAAAGACCGTACCACCCGGCAGGCACCCGACTGACCCTTTGACATGATGGCGGTCATGCCGTCTGAGTCCAAGCACATCAGCGAGTCGATCGACCGACGCGCCGCCGAGTCGGCTTCGCCTTCGGCGAACGCAACGAGTATGGCGTCCTGGGCCACGAAGTCACGCCGCCCTCAGGCGAGGTCATCTACAACCCACACCCAATGCGAGTGATACCCGACGGTGATGGCTGTGAGGTCGTTCAGCCTGCGCCGCCTCCCAGGCATGAGCCGGAGGACTTCACACGCGACGCGGGTCTCGTGCAAGCCGACCTCACCCGGCTCAAGCACATACTCGAAGCCACCACATAGCGGTGCCCGTGACGGCGTAGTCATACCGTGAGGCGTCAGCCGAAATTGGGGAGATGATCAGATGAACGACAAGCCGAACTGGCAAGTCGCGCACCTCGACGACATCGAGCGGCGCGGCAGAGATCTTCCGGTGCGCGAGCACCTCGGGATTCACGCATTCGGAATCAACGCCTTCACGCCCGGCGACGACGGCATGCTGGTCAATGAGCACGACGAGGCCGGGTCGGGCCAGGAGGAGCTCTACATCGTGCTCGACGGGAAGGTGACCTTCGAGGTCGATGGCGAGGCGGTGGACGCGCAGCCGGGAACACTCGTGTTCGTCGGGCCGCAATCGCGGCGGAAGGCGACCGGTCGCGGAACCGTTCTGGTCGTCGGCGCCACACCCGGCGAGGCGTACCAGGGGGTCGACTGGGGTGACGCGTGGCCGTTCCACAGCGAGTCCATGACGGCCTACCGTGAACAGCGGTATGCAGACGCGCTCGAAGCAGTCCGCGGTGCCCTCGAGCACATGCCGGACCACGCGGGCTTGCATTACAACCACGCGTGCTTCGCAACGCTGGCGGGCGACACCAGCGACGACACATTCGCCCATCTCCGGCGGTCCGTCGAGTTGCGCCCGCAGTTCCGTGAGGACGCACGCAGAGACGACGACTTCGCCGCAGTACGCGACGACCCGCGGTTCGAGGAGGCTCTTCGGTAAGCGCGGAGGTGTCGCGCTCCGCCCGAACCGAGACCGAATATCTAGGGCGGTGATGCGGCCTGGTGATGCACGTATACGACCCCGTTGTCGAAGCGGCGCTCGGCCACGAGTTCCAGCCGCAGATGCACGCCGTCCGGCAGCGCGCGGGTGCCGCCGCCGACGATGATCGGAACCAGGAACAGGTGGCACTCGTCGACCAGCCCGGCGGCGAACGCGTGCGCTGCCAGCGCTGATCCGCCGACAGAGATGTCGGCGCCCGCCCGGTCCTTCATCGCCCGCACCGCCTCGGGGTCGAACTCGCGCCTGAGCGTGGTGCGGGGGGTGGAGATGGCCTCCAGCCTCGTGGAGTACACGACCTTGTCGGCCGCCCGCCAGATCTGCTGGAAGTCTCGCATCGCCGGCGGCTCGCCCTCGACCGGCATTGTCTCCCAGACGGCCATCGTCTCGTACATACGGCGCCCGTACAGGTAGGTGCCGATCGGCCGCTCGAGCTCGTTGATAAAGGCGTGCACCTCTTCCCCTGGCGCCGCCCAGTCGAAGCTCCCGCGCTGGTCGGCGACGTAGCCGTCCAGCGAGCAGATGGCCGAGTAGATCAGTGCGATGGGTCGTCTGGTTTCGCCAGGCCCTGACGAAACGCTCTGGCGAAACTCGAGTTGAGGACGGACTTCACCCATGGCGCGAACCGCACAGCGGTCACGATGGCGGTAACGACCACGATGGTCTTCTCGGTCAGCACGCGCACCATCGTACCCGTGGCGACCGCCAGTTGGCATTCGCCGCACGCCAAGTGGCAGTCCCGGGCGGCCGGTAGACTGGCCGCGGATGGCCGGCCGGACGTACGTGGCGGATCTCAGCGAGGGGGCGCTGGTGGACGCCACCTTCGCCGTCCAGCGCAAGGCCCGACCGGCGGACGCGAAACGGCGATCCCTTCCTGACCGTGGAGCTGGCCGATCGCACCGGCCGCGTGCCGGCCGTCGTATGGAAGGACGTCAACGTGCTGGGCGACCGCTTCGAGCAGGGCGACACCGTGCGCGTGCTGGGCCGCGTGGCCAGCTACGGCGGCCGGCTGCAGATCGAGGTGCGCGACCTGCAGCAGGTGGACGAGCGGCGATCCGCTGGAGCTGGTGCCGGGCTCGCGCCGTGACGCCGAGACGCTGGACGGGTTCTTGGAGTTCCTGGCCGCCGAGATCTACCACCCAGGGCTGGCGGCGCTGGTGGCGGCTTCATGAACGACGAACGGATCCGCGAGCGGATGCGAAACGCGCCTGCCGCCGAGACCCACCACGCCTACGCCGGCGGCCTGCTCGAGCACACCGTGGCGGTGGCCTCGCTGTGCCGGGAGGCGGCCCAGCTGCACCCACGGCTCGAACGGCGACCTGCTGACTGGCGGCGGCGCTGGTGCACGACCTGGGCCGCACCGAGACGTTCACCGGCGGGGTCACGATCGCGGTCTCCGACGCAGGGCCGGCTGCTCGGCCACGTGCTGGCGGGCGTGCGCATGATCGACGCCGCAGGCCGCGCGACACCGACCTGGATCAGGAGACGCTGCTGAAGCTCCTGAACGCCGTGGCCAGCCATCACGGGCCGCTGGAAGGCACGCCGGCTGGAGACGCCCGAGGCGGTGGCGCTGCTACCAGGCGAACGCGCTGGACGCCCGCGTCGGCGAATCGTTGGCGGCCGCCCCGCAGCTACACGTTGAAGCGCACGTTCAGCACGTCGCCGTCGACGACAACGTAGTCGCGGCCCTCGACGCGCACCCAGCCGTGGCTTCTTGGCCTCGGCCTCCGAGCCGGCCTCGACCAGCCTGTCCCACTCGCATCACCTCGGCCCGGATGAAGCCGCGCTCGAGGTCGGAGTGGATCCGGCCGGCCGCCTGCTGGGCGTTCTGAGCCGCGCCGGATCGTCCAGGCCCGCGTCTCCTTGGGGCCGGTGGTGAAGAACGGGATCAGGTCGAGCGCCGCGTAGGCGGCCAGGCTGATGCGGTCGAGCGCGGGCTGCTCGATGCCCAGGTCGTCCAGGAAGGCCTGGCCGCCTCGCCGGCGTCCAGCTCGGCCAGCTCGGCCTCGATCTTGCCGTTGATGGCGATGCACTCGCGCGCCCCGCTCGCGGGCGAAGCCGGTCAGCGCGGCTCGACCGCCTCGGGGTTGCCGCTGTCGTCCACGTTGGCCACGTAGAGGGTCGGCTTGGCGGTCAGCAGGTCGAGCGCGTCGGCGGCATCTCGACCGCGCGCCGAGCGGGCCGGGTTGCCCTGATCGAGCCAGCTGGTCAGCTGCGTCCAGCGCCGCCTGCTCGGCCACCGCGTCGCGGTCGCCGCTCTTGGCGGTCTTGGCGACCCGCTGCAGCCGGCGTTCGATCGCTCCTGGTCGGCCAGGATCAGCTCCAGCTCGATCGTCTCGGCGTCGTCCAGCGGATCGACCCGCCCGGACGGGTGGGCCACCGCCTCGTCCTCGAACGCCCGCACCACGTGCAGCACGGCGTCGGTGGTGCGGATGCTGCCCAGGAACTGGTTGCCCAGGCCCTCGCCGGTGCGACGCGCCGCGCACCAGGCGCGGCGATATCGACCACCTGCAGCTGGGCCGGCACGATCTTGCCGGAGCTCGACAGCTCGGCCAGCTGCGCCAGCCGCGGGTCGCGCACGTCGGCCAGCGCGGTCATCGACTCGGTCGTCGAGAACATGTGCGGGCGCCACCGCCGCGCCGCCGCCGGTGAGCGCGTTGAAGACCGTCGACTTGCCGCTGTTGGGCAGCCCGACCAGGCCCACCTCGAGGCCGGCCATCAGATCCCGCGCCCGCCGAGGGCGCTGCCGCCAGACCGCAGGCCGACCACGCCGCCCGACGACCACGTCGCTGCGGTGGTGGGCGCCCACGTACACCCGGCTCGCGCACATCAGACCGCGGCCAGCCGCCCACACGCGGCGCCAGCGCGGGGCGGACGTCCGGGACAGCACGATCGCGGCCGCCACCGACATGGCCGCATGGCTCGACGGGAAACGACGGCGAGCGCGGGCAGCTCGATCATCGCGCGGCGCGTCCGCGGCCGGCCGCTCACGGCGCACCAGCCAGCTTGACGCCGTAGTTGGCGCCGAGCGTGCCCCACACGGTGGCGGCCGTGCGCACCGGACGCCGCGCGAGCGCGCCCGGCGAGCACCCAGCCGACGCCGTAGTTGCCGGCGGTGGTGTAGGCGCACCACCGGCCGTCGGTCGACGACCACCGCGGCTCAGAATCCGACCTTGCTGACGCGCGGCTCGCGCTTGACGTAGGCGATCTTCGAGACGTCGACGTAGTAGGTCGGTGCCGTCGTCGGCCGTGACGCTGCACGCGGCCGGTGCCGCGGGCAGCGCGGCGGCCAGGCTCGCCCACTCGCCCTCCGACAGCTTGAAGCCCGCGATCAGTCCACCCTCGAAGCCGATCTCGATCCGGGTCGACGTCGTCAGCCATGCTCTGCTCCAGTTCTCGATTGGGACACCAGTTCCACCAGCACTCCGTCGACGCTCTGGGGATGGATGAACGCCACCTCGCAGGCCGAACAGACCCACCCGCGGCTCGGTCGTCGATCAGCTCGGCGCCGGCCGCGGGCGGCGTCGGCCAGCGCGCGCTCGGAGGTCGGTCACCTCGTAGGCGACATGGTGCATGCCCGGGCCCGCGCTTCTCCAGAAACCGGCCGACCGGCGTGTCCGGCCCGAGCGGCGCGCAGCAGCTCGATGCGGACGTCGCCGACGTGCATCGATGCCGCCTCGACTCCCTGCTCCGGCACCGTCTCGCGGTGCTCGAGGGTCGCCCCCAGCAGCCGCTGGTAGGTGCCGACGGCGGCGTCGAGGTCGGTCACGGCATGCCCGATATGATGGACGGAGAGCGGGTGCATTGCGCCCGCATGTTACGAGACTTCCACGCACAGGGGGCGCACATGGAGTTTCTGGACAAGCTCAAGGTAGCAGGCGACGGACGTGGCGTCGACCGTCGCCGAGAAGACGCAGGAGACGGCCAAGACCGGACAGCTGCAGATGCAGCTGCGAACACTCAAGGGCGAGGAGAAGGACGCGCTGACCGACTTCGGCCGCAGCGGCGTACGCGCTGCACGACCAGAACGGGCTGGCCGAGCGGTCGGGCGAGCTGGCCGGAGCGGCCGCGAAGATCGCCGATCTGCGCCGCCAGATCGACGAGAAGGTCGCCGAGATCGCCGAGCTGAAGGGCGACGGCGCCGATGACGCGGACGACGACGACGGAACCGTCGAGACGGTCGCCGAGGAGCTGGCCGACCCGCCGGCAGCGGAACGCCGACCGGCGAGTGATCACGGCTCCTGGCTGTGGGGCCGGCTCGTCGTCGGCAGCGCGGGCGGTCCGCAGCGCCGGCAGCAGCTGCGGCGGCGGCCTCGACCACGTCTCCGGTCGCACGATCTCGACGCCGATCTGGCGCGAGGCGTCGGACACCGGCTCGCAGGTCGCGCAGCAGCTCGGTCGATCTCGGGCGCGAGTCAGCGTCTCGCGCTCGAGCAGCGCCATGCGCCAGCCGGTCGAGCTGGGCCCGGTGTTCGGCGACCATCCGCAGCGCCCACGGTCAGGGCCGCGCTCGGTGATCTCGCGCTGCTCGCGGTCGCGCAGCCGCTTGGTCTCCTCCGACAGCGCGTAGTCGTCGGCCCGCATCTGCTGCGACTGGGTGGTCTGCGCCCATGCCCCAGTCGAACACCATCGTGCGCGCGATCGCGGTGGCGTGGTCGAGGTCGGAGGCGGCGCCGTTGGTGATCCGCCCGAACACCACCTGCTCGGCGGCGCGGCCGCCCAGGCTGATCTTGAGCCAGTCCTCGAGCTCGTCCTCGGAGGCCATGTGCCGGTCCTCCTCGGGCAGGCGCATCATCATGCCCAGCGCGCGGCCGCGGGGCAGGATCGTGACCTTGTGGATCTCCTCGCTCGTGAGGTGCGCGATCAGCGCGTGCCCGGCCTCGTGGTAGGCGATCACCCGCTTCTCCTTGTCGGTGATCAGCTTGCGCTGCTCGAGGCCCGGCGACCACCCGCTCCAGGGCGTGGGTGAAGTCCTCGTAGGTCGAGCCGGTCGCGCCGCGCCCGGCCGGCCGAGATGGCGGCCTCGTTGCAGATGTTGGCCAGGTCGGCGCCGGTCAGGCCGGCGGTCTGGCGGGCGACGCTCCTTCAGGCGCGACGTCCGGTGCCAGCGGCTTGTTGCGGGTGTGCACGCGCCAGGATCTCCTCGCGGCTGACCAGGTCGGGCGGGCGATCAGGACGTGCCGGTCGAACCGGCCCGGCCGCAGCAGCGCCGGGATCGAGATCCTCGAGCCGGTTGGACGCGGCCACCACGACCAGCCGGTCGTGCTCGTCGAAGCCGTCGAGCTCGACCAGCAGCTGGTTCAGGGTCTGGTCGTGCTCGCGGTTGTTGCCGCCGCCGACGCGTGCGGAGCCGACCGCGTCCAGCTCGTCGATGAAGACGATCGCCGGCTGGTTCTCGCGGGCGGTCGCGAACAGCTTGCGGATGCGGGCCGCGCCCAGACCCGACCACATCTCGACGAACGCCGAGGCGCTCTGGAAGTAGAAGTTGGCGCCCGACTCGCCGGCGACGGCCTTGGCCAGCAGCGTCTTGCCGGTGCCCGGCGGCCCGTGCAGCAGCACGCCCTTGGGCACGCGCGCGCCCAGCTTCTCGAACCGCTTGGGATCGGCAGGAACTCCACGATCTCCTCCAGCTCCAGGCGCGGCTCCTCCAGCCCGGCCACGTCGTCCCAGCGCACGCGGGTGTCGTCGCGCGGGTCGATCGTGTGGGGCTTGGTGGACGGGATCGACCGCACCAGCTTCCACGAGAAGTAGGCCAGCAACCCGAAGATGATGAAGATGCCCCACTCCGACCAGGAAGTGGTGCAACGCGTCCAGGAGTGTCGCCGGCCAACCGTTGAGGTTGATCCAAAGCACACAGCAAGCGTACGTTCAACTGGACAAGTTACAAGCCGGTGGCCTAGTCGAGCTGAGTCAATGTGACTCGACGCCCTCGAGCCGCAGCACCTCGTCCAGCGCGGTCTTGGCGACCTCGAGCTCCTCGGCGGTCGGCTCCCGGGTCGCCGCCACCCGCTGCAGCTCGAAGCCGGGCCGGCTGAGCGCGCGCGCGACCGGGTGTCGGGGTGCCGCGTCATCCACGCGAACGTCTCGGTGGCGACGCCGACCGCCGCCAGGCCGGTCAGCAGCCGAGCCGGGCCGCGGCGACGGGCCGGCATTCGGGCCACCAGCGTGCTGCCGGCCACGGTCGCGACCAGCATCGGGCCGACCATGTGCGAGCCGCAGCGCTCGTGCTCCTTGGTCACGTCGATCGCGTCGGTGTCCTGCTCGTAGCCGCCGATCGCCTTGTGCTCGGCGCCGTGGTAGCCGGCCACCTGCGAGCCGCGGATCGCCATCAGCGCGGGCACCAGCGACATCCCCGACCGCGCACCGTCTCGGCGACCGCCACCGGCAGCTTCGAGCGGCGCACGACCGTCGCTGATCAGCGCCGATGCCGCCAGCGCCGCTGCCCATGCCCGGCGCCTCGAACGGCAGCCGAGCCTCGGGCAGCCGGCGCCGCAGCGTCGGCAGCAGGTAGACCACCTCGGCCATCCGCGCCACCCCGCGCACGACGCGGGGTGTTCGACCAGCGCCTCGGGCAGCTCGGGCTTGCGTCCCGAGGCCAGCTTGATCTCGACCCTCGGGAGTCCGCACCGCGGCCGCCCAGTGGTCGAAGCTGTGCACCAGGATGCCGTTGCGCAGCGCCATCCCGCCCAGCCGGACCTTCTCGGACGGCTCGCGCTCATTCCAGCTCTCCGATCGTGCGCGCGGCGTGCAGGAAGAACGGGCGGCCAGCTCCAGGTCGTCCTTGGACACCCGCTCGTCGCCGGAGTGGATCAGCGGCCAGGTCTCGGGCGGGTCGGTGCGCTTGGGCATGAAGCCGTAGGCGACGTTGCCGAAGGCGCTCGCGAAAGAAGTGGCTGTCGGTGAATCCCGACGAGATTGCTGGGCACGGCCGTGGCGCCGGGTTCGATCGTCGGCACGAACGCCCGCGATCGCGGCGAACAGCGGAGTGTCCGCGGACGAGCTGGTGCCGCCGACGCTCTCGACGAAGCGCGAAGTCGTGCTCGATCCCGTCGAGCGCCGCGCGCGACCGGCGGCGCGAATCTGCGTCCTGGGTCTGGCCGGGCAGAATCCGGCAGTCGCAGCGCAGCACGCAGCGGCCGGGGACGACGTTGACGCTCGCCCGCGGGGAGGCCTCGAGGCCGGTGGGCGTGATCACGGCGCCGAGCATCGGCCCCAGCACCTCGGACAGCGCACGGTTCGACGTCGCGGGCCTGCGCTGGCCAGGCGCGGTGGCATCGGCGCCGGCGGCGCCGATCGCCGCCAGGAATGCGGCCAGCTCGGGCAGGTCGTGGGTCGGGCCGCGCCATGCCGCTCGATCCGCTCGATCACCGGCACGATCTTGGGCAGGGCGTTGTCGGAGATGAACGCGTCCGGAGGCGTGCGCGCTGCGGCCGTGCACCGTGATCTCGAAGGCCGAGCACATCTTCTCGCCGACATCGACGTTGTAGACGACCCGGCCGTCGTGCTCGATCCGCTCGCCGCCGCCCTCGTTGAGCACGTAGTCGGTGCGCACCAGCTCGGGGTGGGCCTCGACGATCCACGACGCGCCGACGCCGATGCCGACCTCCTCGTCGGCGACCGCGCACAGCACCAGGTCGCCGTTGCCCTGCCAGCCCGCGCGGGCCAGCGCGGCGAAGGCGACCGTCTCGGCGGCCACCTGGCCCTTCATGTCGAGCGCGCCGCGGCCCCAGATGTGCTCGTCGCGGTCGAGCGCCCGAGAACGGGCGGCACCGTCCACTCGTCGGGGTCGGCAACGCACGACGTCGGTGTGCCCCAGCAGCAGCAGCGACGGACCCGGTACCGCGGCCGGGAATCCGGGCCACCAGGTTCTGGCGCTGTCGGATCGTCGCCGACCAGCGTGGCCTCGACGCCGGACTCGGCCAGATACGCGGCGAGGTACTCGGCGGCGGCGGTCTCGTTGCCCGGCGGATTGGTGGTGTTGATCTGGATCAGCGCGGAGAGCAGCGCGCTGGCGTCGGCGCGCAGGTCGGTGGCGATCATCGGCCCGAGTATAGGCTTTAGCCCATCTCAGGCGACCTGTTCTCAGATTCGGCCGAGCGTTCGGCTGGCCACGGCGCGCTCCGCTGGCCCAGCGGCTGCGGCCGCAGACGCTCGACCAGTTCGAGGGCCAGGCCGACGTGGTCGGCCCCGACAGCGGGCTGCGGCGCGCGATCGCGTCGGACCGGGTGCCGTCGATGATCTTCTTCGGCCCGCCGGGCAGCGGCAAGACCACGCTGGCGCGGATCGTCGCCCACAGCACCCGGGCCGAGTTCGAGGAGCTGTCGGCGGTGCAGACCGGCGTCGCCGACGTGCGCCGGGTGCTGGCGCGAGGCGAGCGAGCGGCTGGGCGCCGTCGGGGCAGCGCACGATCCTCTTTCTGGACGAGATCCACCGCTTCAACAAGGCCAGCAGGACGCGCTGCTTGCCGGCGGTCGAGTCGGGGCTGGTGACGCTGATCGGCGCCACCACCGAGAACCCCTACTTCGAGGTCAACTCGGCGCTGCTGTCGCGCTGCCAGCTGTATCAGCTGGAGCCGCTCGACCGCGAGGCGCTCGGCCGGATCGTCGAGCGCGGCGCCGCCGAGCTGGGCGTGACGCCTGGACGCCGAGCGTGCGCGAGCACGATCGTGCTCCGCCGCCGGCGGCGACGGCCGCAACGCGCTCAACATCGTGGAGGCGGCGGCGGCCGCCGCCGGCGCCGGCGCGGTGTCGGCCGAGCGACGTCGCCGACGCCGCCCGCAAGCAGCCGCTGCTCTACGACAAGGGCGGCGACCACCACTACGACATCATCTCGGCGTTCATCAAGAGCATGCGCGGCTCCGACGCCGACGCCGCGGTCTACTACCTGGCGGTGATGATCGCCGGCGGCGAGGACCCCAAGTTCATCGCCCGGCGGATGATCGTGTTCGCCTCCGAGGACGTCGGCAACGCCGACCCGCGGGCGCTCGAGGTGGCGGTGGCCGACGGCCCGCGCGGTCGAGTTCGTGGGGCTGCCGGAGTGCCGCATCAACCTCTCCCAGGCGCGTCGCCTACCTGGCCCGCGCGCCCAAGTCGAACGCCGCCTACATGGCCATCAGACGAGGCCATGCACGACGTGCGCGAGCGCGGCAGCCTGCGCCCGCCGCCGCACCTGCGCGACGCCTCCTACCCGGGCGCCAAGACAGCTCGGCCACGGCGTCGGCTACCGCTACCCGCACGACGACCCGGCGGCCGCAGGTCGAGCAGCAGTACCTGCCGGACGAGCTGTCCGGCCGCAGCTACTACCGCCGACGAGTAGGTCTCGAGCCTGCAGCTACAGGATCCGCTTGCCCAGCGCCGAGCAGGCCAGCTCGACGGCCAGGTTGCCGGTGGCGTTGTGCTCGTCCAGCACCGGGTTGACCTCGACCATCTCCAGCGACGGCCAGTCCCGCGTGCGTGTAGGCCAGCTCCATCGCCAGGTGCGCCTCGCGGTAGGTGATCCCGCCCGCGCACCGGCGTGCCGACGCCCGGCGCCTGATCGGGGTCGACCACGTCCATGTCGAAGCGACATGCATGAACGCACCGCCGGAGGCGATCTGGATCGCGTGTCTCCATCACGTGGTGCATGCCCGTGGCGGTCGATGTCGCTCATCGTGAACACGGTCACGCCGGCCCGGCGGATCAGCTCGCGCTCGCCGTCGTCGACGCTGCGGACGCCGACCAGCACCGTGCGGTGGGCCAGCGACGGTCGGCAGCGGCCAGGCGTCGGTCTGGAACCGCGGGTCGTCCGCCAGGCCCAGCGCCACCGCCAGCGGCATGCCGTGCACGTTGCCGCTGGGCGAGCTGGCCGGCGTGTTGATGTCGGTGTGGGCGTCCACCCAGATCACGCCGCCGGGCGCCCCGTGGGCACGCGCGAGCCCGCCCAGCGTGCCGATCGCGATCGAGTGGTCGCCGCCCAGCACCAGCGGCATCTCGCCGGCTGCGACCACCGCTGGCGACCTCGCGCGGCCAGCTCCTCGCAGGTGTGCTTGATCGCGTCCCAGTAGCGGGCGGACGGGTCGCCCTGGTCGAGCCGCTCGACCGTCGGCGCGATCACGTTGCCGTGGTCGTAGCGGGCATGCCCGATCGCCGCCAGGCGCTCGTCGCAGGCCGCCGTAGCGGATCGCCGACGGGCCCATGTCGACCCCGCGGCGGCCCGAGCCGAGGTCGAGGGCGCGCCGATCACGGCGATCCGTGTCTTGGCCTCGGACATACGGCCTGCAACCCTACCCGAGCGGGTTCCCATGTTGGCTACCGTGCGCCGGTGACCACCCGCCGCCAGTCGGCCCGCACAGCCGGATTGCTGCTGCTATTGACCCCGCTGATCTGGGGTGGGACCTTCCCCGCTGCCAAGGTGGCGCTGGAGCACCTGTCGCCGTGGACGTTCATGGCCTGGAGCCGGGCGCTGGGGCTGGCGGCGCTGGTGCCCATCCTGGCCGTGTGGCGCCCACCGGCGTCGGCTTGGACGCTCTCGCTGCTGCCCGCCGGGCTCGGCCTGGGCGCGCTGATGAACCTGGGCTACGCCCTGCAGACGGTCGGCATCGCCCATACCACCGCCACCGACGCCGGCTTCATCACGGTGCTGTATGTCGTCTTCGCTCCACTCGGCGCCGCCATCCTGGCCCGCCGCCTGCCCAGCCCGGTGACCGCGCTGTGTGTGGCCATGTCGTTCGCGGGCCTGGCCCTGCTCTCGCTGCACGGGACAGGGCTTCGGGCCGGCGACCTGCTGGTGCTGGGGTCGGCGGTCGCGTTTGCCTGCCACATCCTGCTGATCGACCGCCTGCTGGACAGGTTCGATGCGATCGCCCTGGCCGCCGCCCAGACCGCCGGCTCGGCGCTGGTCGCCTTCGCCGTGGCGGTGCCGAGCGGGGCGCACACCGGCAGGGTGGCGTCGCTGTGGGCCATCTTCCTGCTCACCGGCGTGCTGGGATCGGGCGTCGCCTTCGCCATCCAGGTGGTCGGACAGTCCTCCGTGTCGCCGGCCCGGGCGTCGGTCATGCTGGCTGCCGAGGCGCTGGTGTCGGCCCTGGCGGCCGCCGTCTGGCTGGGCGAGCGGCTGTCCGCCCGGGCCTGGCTGGGCGTGGTGCTGATGCTGTCCGCCATCGCCATCTCGGAGACCCACGCCTACCTTCGCGGAACTCGGGCTAAAGCCGTGCTGTGAGTTGCCGATACGGGGGATGACCCCCGTTCGAGTCATGCCGTGGTTTTCCCAGGAGGCCTCCTCTAATGATTGATCTGGCGCGCATCCGTAACGCCTCTTTCACCCTCACGCCCACGGGGTACAACCCCGAGGAGGTCGACCAGTTCCTGGCTGACCTGGCCGATCAGCTGGCCGCGCTGCCCGAGATGGGTGGGGTGGCGGCGGTCGAGCCGATGGTGTTCGAGGTCGAGCAGACCGCGCCCGTCGGTCCGGCCGATCCGTTCGCGGCTCCGCAGGAGCCCGAGCACGAGTTGGAGCAGCCGCACGAGTTCGAGCACGTCGCCGAGGTCGAGCAGGCCCACGAGGTTGAGCAGGCTCACGAGGCCGAGCAGGTGTATGAGGTCGAGCAGCCGCAGCCGGTGTCCGCCGAGCGCGCGCAGGCCGACCTGGAGGGGCTGCAGGGCGCCGTCGAGCGCACCATCGCGGCCATGGACGCGTTCGTGCACAGCGAGCTGGCCGCCGTCCGCGCCGCCTCTTCGCTGGAGGTGGACGAGATCCACCGCGAGCGCGAGCGGATGCTGGAGGAGGCGGGCGACGCCGCCCGCGCGCATCTGGACGAGACCCGCGTGCGGGCCGAGCAGATTGTTGCCCAGGCGCGCACCGACGGCGAGGAGCTGCGCCGGCAGGTGGAGATCGAGCTGCATGCCGAGCGCCATCGCTTCGAGCAGGCGCTGGCCGAGCGCGACCAGGAGGCTCAGGCCAAGGTCGCAGCCGCTCTGGCTGCCGCCGAGGATCGCCGCCGCGAGGCCGACGACCTGGTGGCCAACGCCTCCAAGATCCAGGCCCAGGTGCTGGCGTCGATCGAGCACGCCCGCTCCAGCCTGTCCAGCGTGGGCGAGCCCGCGCAGGAGCCCGCCGGGCATGAGCAGGTGGCGCCGCCGGCCTTCCGCGACGACCCGTGGGGCCCGCCGGCGCAGCAGCCGCGGACGACTCCGCTGCAGTCGCTGCTGGAGGAGCGAGCCGACGAACCGGTCGAGTCCGACCCCGCCGCCCAGCGCGCGGACGAGGCCGACGCGACCGATGCCGCCGCTTGATCACACGCTCGACGCGTTCGAGCTGAAGGACGCCCGCGGGACGGCCGTCCCACTGGATCACCTGGTGCGTTCAGGCCCGCTCGTGCTGGCGGCGCTGGAGGGCAACGACTCGCCCGATCCGCGCCTTGCCATGCTGCGCGAGCTGGGTCGGGGCACGGTGGATTACGGCGCTCGGTTGGTCGTCACCTCCGACGGCGAATGCGCCGCCGGGCGTCAGCTGGAGGCGGCCGGCATCGCCGGCTGGCTGCGTGACGCCGGGGGCGGGTTCCGCACCCTCGGGCTGACCGAACGCAAGCGCGGCCGCACGCGCCGGCGCAGTGGGCTTTTTGTGGTCGACCGCGACCGTGTGCTGCGGTTCGCGTTCGTCGCCCAGGAGCCTGGCCAGTGGATCCCGGCCTCGATCGTGCTCTCCCGGCTGCGCCGTCTGTCCGCGTTGCCCGCGCCCTTCTCACCCAAACTGCCGGCTGAGGTCGAGCCGCTGATCACGCCCGCCGAGGCCGAGATGGGAGCCCTGGTGCGCCGCGTGGGCGAGCAGATGGGGTTGAGTCCCGACCAGCTGTCCGGCCTGGCGACAGCGGCCCGCTTCCGCGACATCGGCATGACCATGGTGCCCAACTCGATCGTGACCAAGGATGGCCCGTTGACCGCCGACGAGTGGGATGTGGTCAAGCGGCACCCGTTGCGCTCGGCCGACATGCTGGGCGGCGGACCGGCTCTGGACGAGGTGCGCGATGCCATCCGGGCCAGCCACGAGCACCTGGACGGCAGCGGCTACCCCGAGGGCCTGGCCGGCGATGCCGTGCCGCTGGGCAGCCGCATCCTGCTGGCCGTGGAGTCGTACCTGGCGATGACCCAGGAGCGGCCCTACCGCGAGCTGCTGGGCCTGGCAGATGCGATTACCGAGCTGCGTGCCTACGCCGGCCGGATCTACGACCCGCGGGTGGTTGACGCGCTGGTCGCGGTGCTGGCCGACCGCCGGGCCGACTCAGCAGTCGCCTAGCCTGCTCCAGGGCGGAGGGCATCTGGCACCATCCGCCGATGCTGGCGATCGTCTTGGGGCTGGGCTCGAGCGTTGTCTGGGGCACGGCCGACTTTCTGGGTGGCGTGTACACACGCCGGCTGTCGCTGTGGGCGGTGGTGGTCAGTTCCCAGGCGGCCGGATTCGCCGCCCTGCTGATCGCCCTTGCGGTGCTGGGCGGACAGCTGGCCGGCCGTTCGCTGGCCATCGGCCTGGCGTCCGGCGTGTGCGGGGCGATCGGCATCGCCAGCTTCTACGCCGCGCTGGCCGCGGGCAAGATGTCCATCGTCTCGCCCGTCACCGCCTGCGGCGCGCTGGTGCCGGTGGCGCTGGCGTTGGCCGGCGGCGAGCGGCCCAGCGCCCTGGCGCTGGCGGGCGCCGGCATCGCGCTCAGCGGCGCGGTGCTCGCCTCGATGCACGAGTACGCAGGTGAGAGTCCTGGCTCGCGGCTTGCGGTGCTGCTGTCGGTGGTGGCCGCCACCAGCATCGGCGGGTTTCTGTATCTGCTCGGGCATGCCGCCGCCGGCGGGCACACGCTGCCGGCCCTGATCGGCGCCCGGGTGGGGTCGCTGGGCATCCTCACCGCGGTCAGCCTGGCCCGTCGCCAGCCGCTGCTCGCGCCCATCCGCTCGCTGCCGGCCGTGGCCGGCATCGGGCTGCTCGACTCGGGCGCCAACGGCCTGTTCGCCCTGGCCACCGAGCACGGCTACCTGTCGATCGTGTCGGTGCTGGGGTCGGTGTACCCGATCGTGACGGTGCTGCTGGCACAGGTGGTGTTGCGCGAGCGGCTGTCGCGCGTGCAGGCGGTGGGGGTGGCGGTGGCCCTGGTGGGCGTCGGGCTGGTCAGCGCAGGCTGATCAGCGCGGCCTGATCCGAAGCACGCCGAGATTGATCAGCCAGAGGAGAACCAGGGCGCCTGCGAGCGCGCCGCGGCCGGCGTCCGCCAGGCCGCCGCGCCCGAGTGGGTGTGCACGCCCCAGTAGGCGAGCGCCGCCAGCGCGCACAGCTCAAGCCCGAACCGCAGCGCCAGGTTGGCGCTGCCGAGCGCCGTCGGGCGGCTGTGATCAGCCATCCACGAAACCTACCCCGGCCCCTCCTGGGAAGGCGCGTCCTCGTAGTTATCCGAGTCTGCAAGCCGCGGATCCACCCATGCGGCGCTGCCCATTTTGGAGTGCAATGGAACTGATTTCACTCACAGTAGGTGGGTCTTAGAAGGAGGTCATCATGACCACTGCGAGCACATCCACCGCTCGCCCCCATCTCAAGCGATCGCTTGGCCTTTCCATGGCGACCGCGCTGGTGATTGGCAACATGGTCGGATCGGGGGTGTTCGGACTGCCGTCCTCGTTGGCGAGCACGGGTCCGATCTCACTGCTGGCCTGGGTGCTCACCGGCGCCGGCGCGATTCTGCTTGCGCTGGTCTTCGCCAACCTGGGCCGGGCATATCCACAGACCGGCGGCCCATACGCCTACGCGCGACGCGCGTTCGGCGATTTCGCCGGCTTCTGGACAGCATGGGGCTACTGGATCGCCGCCTGGGTGGGCAACGCCGCCATCGCGACGATCTTCGTCAGCTACGCCAGTGTCTACTGGCCGGTGCTGGGGCACGACAACGTCCGTGCCTTCATTCTCGGCATGGCCGTGATCTGGCTGCTCACCCTGATCAACGTCGCCGGCGTGCGTGAGTCCGGCATCGTGCAGCTGGCCACCACCGTGCTCAAGTTCGTGCCGCTGCTCCTGATCGGGCTGATCGGCCTGTTCTACATGCACAGCGGCAACTTCACGCCGTTCGATCCGCATCACGTCTCCCTGATCGGGCACTGGCATGCGATCACCTTCGCCGCCACCCTGACCCTGTGGGCGTTCCTCGGCCTCGAGTCGGCGACCATCCCGGCCGAGGAGATCAAGGATCCGGAGCGCACTCTGCCTCGGGCCACCATCTTCGGCACGATCGTGACCACCGCCATGTACGTGGTGGCGACGGTCGCCATCATGGGAGTGATCCCGGCCTCGCAGCTGGCGAACTCCAACGCGCCGTTCGCCGACGCCGCCCGCGTCATGTGGGGGACCTCGGTGCTCGGCATGTCCCCCGCCAAGCTGATCGCGGCCGTGGCCATGATCTCCACCTTCGGCGCGCTGAACGGCTGGATCCTGATCCAGGGACGCATCCCTCTGGCTGCGGCTCAGGACGGGCTCTTCCCCAAGCAGTTCGCCCTGGTGGGCGGAACGCGCAAGACCCCGTGGGTGGGGTTGGTGGCGTCCTCAGTACTCCTGAGCGTGTTGCTGGGCATGAACTACCAGTCCTCGCTCACCGACACCTTCACCAAGATCATCATCCTGGCGACCCTGACGACGCTGGTTCCGTACGCGTTCGCCGCGGCCGCGCAGCTGATGCTGATGTTCAGGGAGCCGGAGCGCTTCAGCGGCCGGCGCCTGGTGGTGGATGCGGTCGTGGCAGTGCTGGCGTTCGTGTACGCGTTCTGGATGATCTACGGAGCGGGCCAGGAGTACATCGCGCAGGGCTTCCTGCTCTTGATGGCCGGTCTGCCCGTGTACGTGTTCATGAAGTGGCGGCAGTCGCGTGAGGCGCTGTACGCGCCGCTTCCCGAGCCGAATCTCGAGACTCCGCCGGCCGAGGCGGAGCTCGTTCACACCAGCTAGTTGATTGGAGGAATCACCGATGAAAAAGGTCATCATCATGGGCGCCGGTGGGCGCGACTTCCACGACTTCAATGTCGCCTTCCGTGAGGATCCCGACGTCGAGGTGGTCGCATTCACCGCCACCCAGATCCCCGGGATCGACGATCGCGTGTACCCGGCCTCGCTGGCCGGCCCGCGCTATCCGAAGGGGATCGCGGTACACCCCGAGGAGGAGCTGCACGAACTGATCGCACGCTACCGCGTCGACGAGGTCGTGCTGGCCTACTCCGACCTGGCGCACGTGGACGTCATGCACAAGGCGTCCATCGTCCTGGCCGCCGGCGCGGACTTCCGGCTGATGGGCCCACGGGCCACGATGCTGGAGTCCACCAAGCCGGTGGTGGCGGTGTGCGCGGTGCGCACCGGCTGCGGCAAGAGCCAGACCAGCCGGCGCGTCGGGCAGGTGCTGCTTGACGCCGGGCTGCGGGTGGCGCTTGTGCGCCATCCGATGCCGTACGGCGACCTCGAGGCGATGCGCGTGCAGCGTTTCGCCACCCTGGCCGACATCGACGCGTCGCATCCGACCGTCGAGGAGCGCGAGGAGTACGAGGCCCCGGTCGAGCAGGGCATGGTCATGTTCGCTGGTGTCGACTACGGCGACATCCTGGCCGCGGCACAGGCAGAGGCCGACGTGATCATCTGGGATGGCGGCAACAACGACTATCCGTTCTACCGCCCCGACCTCATGATCACCGTGGCCGATCCGCTGCGGGCGGGCCATGAGCTGCTCTACCACCCCGGCGAGACGAACATGCGGATGGCGGACGTGATCGTCATCAACAAGGTCGACTCGGCTGAGCCGGCCGACATCAAGTTGGTCGAGCAGAACGCGACCGACGTGAATCCACGGGCGACGCTGGTGTTTGCCGAGTCGCCGGTGGATCTCGAGCCCGGCCCCGACCTGACCGGCAAGCGTGTGCTGGTGATCGACGACGGGCCGACCATCACCCACGGCGGCATGCCGTTCGGCGCCGGCATGGTGGCCGCCCGCCAGGCGGGCGCCACCCAGTTCGTCGACGCCCGGCCGTTCGCGGTGGGCACGATCGCCGACACGTACGCCAAGTACCCGGCGATCGGCAACGTGCTCCCCGCCATGGGGTACGGCGACGACCAGTTGGCTGAACTGGCGCGCACCATCGACTCCAGCGACGCCGACATCGTGGTCACCGGCACGCCGATGGATCTCGGCCGGCTGATCACCGTGCACCAGCCGATCCGCCACGCGACCTACCGGCTGCGTGAGGTCGGCAGGCCCACCATCGAGGAGGTGCTCGCCCCGATCATCGCGCGGGCACGCACCCCGATGCCGGTCACCCACTGAGTCACGACACCCCGGGCCGGCTCGCGCCGGCCCGGGGCCTTTCCGGGAGGACGCCATGCATACCGACACAACCCAGCTGACCGCCCCTGGCGACCTGCTGAGGATCAGCGACCTGGACGAGCGGCAGTTCGCGCGGCTGCTCGAGCTGGCGGAGGTCATGAAGCATGCGCCCGAGAGTTCGTGGACGCACTCGCTGGAGGGCCGCACGGTCGCCATGTACTTCGAGAAGCCTTCGACCCGCACGCGCGTGTCGTTCGCGGCGGCCTGCCACCGGCTCGGCCTGCAGGCGCTGGTGCTGCGGCCCGACGAGCTGCAGATCGGGCGCGGCGAGACGGTGGCCGACACCGCCCGCACGCTGGCCGGCTTCTGCTCGGCCATCGTCATCCGCACCTTCGCGCAGGAGTTGGTGGAGGAGCTCGCCGAGTTTTCGACCGCCCCGGTCATCAATGCGCTCACCGACACCCACCATCCGTGCCAGGCTCTGGCCGACATGCTGACGCTCAAGGAGCGGTTCGGCGACCTGGACGGTCTGCGGCTGGCCTATGTCGGCGACAGCGACAACGTCGCCCGCTCGCTGGTGGAGGCCGGCGCACTGTCCGGCGTGCACGTCGTCTTGGCATCGCCGCCGGCCTACGAGCCCAAGCCCGGCACCCTGCGGGCGATGCATGAGTTCTCCGACGCCCATCACGGGCACGTCAGCGTGGTGCACGACCCGCGCGAGGCCGTGCAGGGCGCCGACGCGGTGTACACCGACGTGTGGGTGTCGATGGGCAACGAGGCTGAGCGCGAGCATCGCATGCGCACCCTGTCGGCCTTCCAGGTGACGCCCGAGCTGATGGCGCTGGCCAAGCCGCACGCGATCTTCCTGCACTGCCTGCCCGCCCACCGCGGCGAGGAGGTGGCGGCCGAGGTGATCGACGGACCGCAGAGCGCCGTTTGGCAGGAGGCCGCGAACCGGATGCCGACCGAGCAGGCCCTGCTGTACGCGCTGATCACCGGCGTCTGGGAAGGGCCATGAAAGCCGTGCCTCGCCCGCTGGTCGTGATCGCCCTGGGAGGCAACGCTCTGCTGCGGCGGGGCGAGCCGATGGACGCCGCCAACCAGCGCCGTAACGTGGCCAGCGCGGCTGACCCGATCGCCGCCCTGGCCGACCGCTTTCGGATCGTGGTCACGCACGGCAACGGGCCCCAGGTGGGGCTGCTTGCCCTGCAGGCCGAGTCCTACACCGGCGCCTCGCCCTATCCGCTGGACGTGCTGGGAGCCGAGAGCGAGGGGATGATCGGCTACCTGATCGAGCAGGCCCTGGGTAACCGGTTGGGCGACCAGCCGGTGGCCACGCTGCTGACGCAGATCGCCGTCAGCCCCGACGATCCCGGCTTCTCCTCGCCGAGCAAACCGATCGGCCCCATCTACGACGAGCCCGAGGCCCGCCGGCTGGCGGCCGAGCGCGGCTGGACGGTGGCTCCTGACGGTGCCAACTTCCGCCGCGTGGTGCCCTCGCCCGAGCCGCTGAGGGTGATCGAGCTGACCACCATCCGGCTGCTGCTGGACGCCGGCGTGATCGTGATCTGCGCCGGTGGAGGCGGCATCCCGGTGGTGGCGGACGAGGCCGGCAGGTTGCACGGCGTGGAGGCCGTGATCGACAAGGACCTGTCGGCCGAGCTGTTGGCCCGCTCGCTGGGGGCGGACGTGTTGGCCATGCTGACCGACGTGGACGCCGTCGTCTCCGACTGGGGTACGCCCCAGGCCCGCCCGATCCGCCGTGCACGGCCGGACGAGCTTCGCCGTATGCAGTTTGCGCGGGGATCGATGGGACCGAAGGTGGATGCAGCCTGCCGGTTCGTGGAGGCCACCGGCGGCACAGCCGCCATCGGCTCGCTGGCGCAGCTGTCCGACCTGGTGGACGGGCGTGTTGGGACGACCGTGTCGATGCGGGCGGCCTCGGTCGCCCGGGCCGGGTAGGCGGCGATGCGCGTCCTGGTTTTGGTTGCAAGCCGGCACGGGGCAACCGCCGAGATCGCGGACGAGATCGCCTGCACCCTGCGTGAGAACAAGGTCGCGGCCGACGTGCTGGGCGTCCGGGATCTGGAGAACCTCGAGGGCTACGACGCCGTGGTGCTGGGCAGCGCCGTCTACATGGGGCGCTGGCTGGAGCGGGCCAGCCGGTTCGCCAAGGCGCACGCCGCCGAGCTCAGCCAGCGGCCCACCTGGCTCTTCTCCAGCGGTCCGGTGGGCGACCCGCCCAAGCCGGCCGAATCCGCGCCGGCCGGCATCGAGCAGTTGATCGCCGCCGCCGGCGCCCGCGAGCACCGGGTGTTCGCCGGCCGCATCGACCGCAGCCGGCTGAACCTGCCCGAGCGGGCGGTGATGCGGGCGGTGGGTGGCATCGAGGGCGACTTCCGCGACTGGCATGAGATCCGGGCCTGGGCGCGCGAGATCGCCGCTGCGCTCGGCTCAACACCGGACGCCTGAGACACAGGCTGGGGCGGGCCGCCCGAAACGCGGCGGCCCGCTGTCCTCCAGGGTCGGCTGTTCGGTGCCGATATACCCGAGGTCTTCGAAGCTGAGGAA
This sequence comes from uncultured Actinomycetes bacterium, assembly GCA_963744065.1. GTDB lineage: Bacteria > Actinomycetota > Thermoleophilia > Gaiellales > JAICJC01 > DASUHT01. Next base: position 91,388 of record CAVUSN010000003.1, read on the forward strand.
GAGCCATCGAATCCCAACCTGACGATATCGACCCCGGGCTGTTCGAGGTCGTCCGCAGCATCCTCCCGCCCCCGCCCTGTGGCATCGCGCTTCACCCATCGCGGGGCGGAACGGTCGCGGCGACGCTGGTCGATTTTCTCGACGAGCGCCTGCTTCTGAACGTCCGCAACGGAGTGGTGGCGCCCGGTGACACGTGCCGGGTCACCCTGTCCGGCGCCAGCGTGTGGTACGAGCTGGACGTGACCACGACCAGTGTGCACCCGCTCGCCATGGACGACCGGATTCTGATGGCCGTCCGCGGTGTCCGCCGTGGCCGCTCCCGGCGCACCTCACGTCGCGCCCTGGTGGCCGAATCTGCGGTCGTCGAGTCCAGCGGAGAGTCAATCGACGTCGACATCGTGGACGTCAGCGCCGACGGCTTCGCGTTCTCCTCCAGGGAGCCGTTCGATGTCGGCGAGTCGCTCGCAGCGGTCCTGACCATCGACCGGCAGGTCATCCTCACCGCCGCTCGTGTGATCAACGTGTCTCCGATGGGCGGCTCACGACGGCGAGTCGGCTGCCTGTTCTCGCACATCGCCGAGCATCACCGAAAACTGCTGGACACGGTTGCCGGCAGAAGTCCCGTTCAGACTGGCTCGGCTGGCGCCAAGGACGACCGTCACTCCGCGCTGCTCAGCCGGCTGGGCGATCCCAAGGCGAATCCGCCGGCGCGCGGCGACGCTGCCGCCTGACGAGCTGCTCACGGTGCGGGTCGCGCTCACCTCCTGAGCATGGCGAGGGCTGGGATCGAACCAGCGACACCGCGATCTTCAGTTCCGGCGGAGGTCTCGGCGGAGTTCGGACGGTCTGAAGAATTTGGGCTCTGCGGCCGATCCGGGCCTGAGACGGGCTTGCGCGTTCTCCGCTGGTCTCTGCGCATCTGAGTGACACCCGAGTGACACCGCGAGCGCGGGGAGCGATTCTCAGTTCGGCGGTCGTGTGGCGAGGGCCGCCGAGTATCCTGACAAGAGAGATGCATAGCCACACTCTTGGGTCGGTAATGGAGCCGTCCGGGGGTGTTGCCGCGGCGGGCATCCTCAAGGATCGGTGCCCGTTCGAGGCCGTTATGGCCGGATCCACGTCGCTGCGCTCTCCCATTGCGGCGTGCGCGTCAGCCGTTTGATGCGCGTGCCGTCCGCGCGCATGACGTACAGGTCGTCGCGGCCGTCGATCCCGGTATCGGCGAAGAGGATCATCGAACCATCCGGCGACCAGACGGCGCTGCCGGTCGTGTGATCCGGTCCGAAGTCGGTGAGCCGGCGCCGTGATCTTCCGTCCCTCGTCATCGTGTAGTAGTCGCCGCCGAAGTCCTCGCCTTGCGGCTCCAACCTGAACAGGATCGTGCTGCCGTCGGGCGAGAAGACCGGGTCGGTGATTTGGTGCTGCGTATCCCACGGTGTGATTCTGTGGAGGCCACTGCCGCCGACGTCGACGGCGAACAACGCCGAGCCGTTGGAAGGAGTTCCTGGCCCGTTGTTGCGAGCGCTGAAGATCAGCGTCTTGCCGTCTGGTGACCACGCTGCGCCGCCGACGTCAGCCCGGTAGCCGAGACTTGCGACGATCCTCGGGTGTGAGCCGTTGATCCGGAGCACGTACAGCCCGGTCTTCAGATCCTGGTACTGGTCCTGCTTACCCCATGCGCGGGCGACTGCGACTTGGGTGCCATCCGGGGAGACGGCTGGCCATCCGTCACCCGGGACACCGCCCGGGGCTGGAACCTCGTGTTCGGCGCGTCCATCGAGGTGGATGAGGAAGATTCCGGCCGCGTTGGGCGTGGAGCGATCGAAGATGACGGTAAGGCCGTCCGGGGTCACGCTTGGTGGTCCGTTCAGCGAGTCCACGGCGTCTGCCGGTGGATGCGTGACCTGCCGGATGTCGGTTCCGTCGGCGTTCATTACGAACAGGGCGCCATGGCTGTGGGCATCGTCGAAGAAACGACGGAAGACGATCTTGCCCTTGAGGCCGGGGACTGGAGTACCAACCGCCTGGTCGCCGTGGCCCGCCGTTGAGGGATTGGTGTGACTCGCTGCTCCGCAGCCTGGCGCCGCTGCCAGCACTGCGGCCACGAGGCCCGCGCGAAGGGCGTGCCCGGTCATGGCAGGCAACCGACCCTGGTGCGCGGTGGGCGCTCCTGCGGGCGTAGTCGCGGCGTACCTCAGCCTGCAGACGAGTGCGAATGATCCTCGGCGTCGCATAGCTCCTCCATTCGTTGCCCAGGGAGCGTCGGGCACGCCGCTTTCAGCGCGGTTGCAATCGGCTTTCAGTCGCCTGTAGGGTGATGACCGGATCACCGTGGACGCCGTCCGGATTTCTGTGCTTGGCCCCGTGGAGCTGTGGGCCGGCGGGCGGCTGGCAGCGCTCGGGGGGCCGAAACAGCGCGCGCTACTGGCGTTGCTGGCGCTGGAGCGGGGTCAGATCATCTCCCGCGACCGAGCCGCCCAGGCGCTGTGGGGCGAGGCACCTGCGGAGGCGCACGTGTCGCGGCTGCACACAGTGGTATCCCGTCTGCGCGCTGCGATTCGGGAGGCTGGGGGGCCGTCCGACGTGATTGAGACGACGTCGGTCGGCTACCGCCTGTGTGTTCAGGCGGAACAGGTCGACTCGGCGCGCGCCGCGGCCGCTCTGCGTGAGGTGCGACACCTGCGCGTGGCGGGCCGAATGGCCGAGGCCGCAGCGCTCGCCGGCGAGGCGCTGGGGCTTTGGCGTGGCCGGCCGCTGGCCGACGTGCCCGACGATGGCTGGGCGAGCGCCGATCTGCGTCTCCTCGATGAGCTGAAGCTTTCGCTGATGGAGGAGAGATTCGACTGCCGGCTCGCGCTCGGCGCGTCTCCGGATCTGGTCGAGGAGCTCGAAGCTGCGTCTGTGTCCGCCCCACTGCGAGAGCGGCTGCACGCCGAGCTGGTGCTCGCCTTGGCGGCAACCGGACGGCGGACCGATGCGCTGGACGCGTATGACCGGGTTCGCCGGCGTCTGGCGGAGGAGCTCGGCATCGACCCGGGCGCCGTTCTGCGCGAGGCGCACCGCACCGTGCTCGACCCGGGACCGGTCGTGGCAGGAGCGCCACTTGGGCAGCCAAGGCTTCACGGCAGCTCTCGCCGGATGACCATGGTTGCCGCGCTGACCGTCGCTGTCGCCCTCGCGGCCGCTGTCGCGCTGTTTGTTCCCGGCGGTACACGGCATGGGCTTTCCACGCTGCATCTTCGTGCCGGCGAGCTCGTGATCGCAACACCGGGCCTGCAGCACATCGTGACCGAGATCCCCCTCAGCGGCACAATCATCAACGAGCAGCCGGGCGGCATCGTGATCGCGAACGGCTCGCTGTGGTCGGTGACAGAGCAAGGCACGGTCACCCAGGTGGATGTCCTGCACCGCCGCATCGTCGGCTCGACGCCGCTGGCCCTGCCCGCTGGCCCGGGCGGAATGGCGGTGGGGTTGGGCGCGACATGGGTGACCGACAGCGGGGCGCCGGTGATGTACCGGCTCGGGTCGGGTGTCACAGCGGCGAAGCGGATAAAGTTGCCCCCGTTAAAGCCTGGATCGCGCGGCGGCACCGGCGGCATCGCCGTAGCCGACGGCTCGCTGTGGGTCGTCCGGTCTGCGGGCGCGGTCGACCGTGTGTCGCCCACCGGCCAACTGGAGCATCGCTTCGTGGTTCCGGCCGCTGACCAGATCGTAAGCGATGGACGTGCGATCTGGGTGATCTCTCCAAGGAGCGGAGTCGTGACGCGGCTCGACCCGAGCACAAACGCGCTGCGCGCCCGGACACGGTTGCGGCCGAACCTGTGCTGCGCGGCCGTCGGCGGAGGATCGGTATGGGTCACTACGGAGGACGGGGGGCTGCTTTGGCAGGTGGGCAGGGACGGCAGGGTCCAGCAGGTCATTCCCGTGCCCTCCCCGGCAACCGAGGTGGCGTACGCCGGCGGCACGGTGTGGGTCTCGGGGTATACGGGCGGGACAGTGACGCGTGTTGACGTGAGGACGCTAGACGTGCGGACGACCCGGGTCGGCCAGCCGGTTGCTGGACTCGCCGCTGCCCGCGGCGTCGTTGTGTTCTCGACCTTCGCGAGCGAACGGGCCGCACTCGCCGGGGTGCGAGGACCCGATCGCTCGCATCGTCCTGTCGCGCGACCTGATCTCGGATTCCGACCCCGCCGCGCCGGCCATCCATGGTGACCGCGACGCCGACTGGCAGGCGCTGGCCGCAAGCTGCCTGTCGCTTTACCACTACCGCGGCGGCGTCTTGTCGCCGTCCGCCGCCACCGGCCCGGCGGCTCGGCAGGCGCACGGCCGCGTGTGGACGATCCGGGTGCGTCAGGGGTTTGAGTTCTCCCCACCCTTGCGTGAGCGCGTCGACGCGACGACTTTCCGCGACTCGATCGAGCGCTCCACCGCGCCAGCATTCCCCCAATCCGAGGCCGCCAAGGCGCTGGTCGACGTTGTGGGTATGGGTGCGTACCGCAGCGGGTTGACGCGCCACATAGCCGGAATCCAGGCCCGTGGTGACCGGTTGACCATCCACCTGCGGCGTCCGGTGCCGAATCTCGACGCGCGGCTCGCCGCACCCTACTTCTGCGCAGTGCCGAAGGACACTCCCGCGATCCCCACAGGCGTGCAATCTCCTCTGCCAAGTGCCGGCCCGTACTACGTGGCCGGAACCAGCGGTGGCGCTTTCGTCGTGCTTCGGCGAAATCCCCATTACCCCTGGCGCAGCCGCGGGGGCTTCGCCGCGTTCGTGTACGAGTTCAACGTCGACGAGCGGCGAGCGCTAGACATGATCCGCCGCGGACAGGCCGACTACGCGGCGTTCTACGGCAGCGACCTCCGGTCCACACTAACCGCGCAACTCGGCGCCCCACCTGACGCTCTTGGCATCTTCTTTCGGCGCTCTCCTCCTCCAGGCCCGGGCGGGCCCGGGGGCGAAGTGATCGGTGAGCTCTTCGGCCCGCGGCTAGGATGCCGCACATACACCCCTCTCTACGCCGGCGTCGAGCTAACACAGCTGTGCCCAACCGTGAACCACGCCTCCAAGCAGGACTGACCACACACCTGCGAGGATTGGGCGCTGGAACCAGGAGTGGAATCGCTCGTGCCGACGCCGGTGCTGCGGTGACACCTCGGTGAGCCTCGGCGCATGTGGAGGAATGCGGGATCTGGACGGCGGCAGGCTGCTGGCTCTTCGGTGGTTCTCGGCGGGTCTGGGTGACACCCGAGTGACACCTCGGTGGCGTTTGGGTACGGCCTCGCAGAGCGAGGTCGTAGACTCGGCGGGTGATGATCTGCGCTGCGTGTGGTCAGGAGAATCGGACGGGCGAAGTTCTGCCTGGAGTGTGGTGCGCCGCTGGCGGCTGCGCGGGCGGTGGCGGAGGAGCGCAAGGTGGTGACGGCCTTGTTCTGCGACTTGGTGGGGTTTACGGCGTCGTCGGAGTCGGCGGATCCGGAGGACGTGAACACGATGCTCGACCGCCTACTCGCGCGATGGCGCGGTCGCAGATCGAGAGCCACGGCGGGGTGGTGGAGAAGTTCATCGGCGATGCGGTGGTGGGCGTGTTCGGGGTGCCGGCGGCGCATGAGGATGATCCGGAGCGGGCGGTGCGGGCCGGGCTTCGGATCGTGGAGGCGGCGGAGGAGTTGGAGGCGGTGGGAGGTGCAGCCGCTGCGGCTGCGGGTGGGGATCAATACGGGCGAGGCGCTGGTGCGGCTGGACGTGACGCCCCGGGTCGGGTGAGGGGTTCTTGACCGGGGATGCGATCAACACCGCGTCGCGGCTGCAGGGGGTCGCGCCGGAGATGGGTGTCGCCGTCGGCGAGGCCACGTATGAGGCGACGACGGTCGTGTTCGACTACCAGGAGCTCGAGCCGGCCGCGTTGAAGGGAAAGGCCGAGCCGGTGCGGGTGTTCCAGCCGCTGGCGCCGCGGGCGCGCTTTGGGACGGATCTGACGCGCACGCACACCTCCCCGTTCATCGGCCGTGAGATCGATCTCGCGCTGTTGAAGGGGATCTTCGACAAGGCGGTCGCGTCGGAGTCGGTGCAGCTGGTGACGGTGGTGGGCGAGCCGGGCCTGGGCAAGAGCCGGATCGTGGCCGAGCTGTTCGGGTACATCGATGCGCGGCCCGGAGTTGGTCACCTGGCGGCAGGGTCGGTGCCTGCCGTATGGGGAGGGCATCACGTTCTGGGCGCTGGGCGAGATCGTCAAGGCCCACGCCGGGATCCTGGAGTCGGACGATCCGGCCACGGCGATCGCCAAGCTCGACGTCGTCCTGCCGGAGGGCGAGGAGCGAGCCTGGTTTCGCCAGCGCCTGCTGCCGCTGCTGGGGATCGAGGCGTCCTCGCCGGCGGAGCGGGAGGAGCTGTTCACGGCGTGGCGGCGGTGGTTGGAGCAGATCGCCGAGCAGGATCCCACCGTGCTGGTGTTCGAGGATCTGCACTGGGCGGACGATGCGCTGCTCGCGTTCCTGGAGCACCTGGCCGGATCGCGCCGAGGGCGTGCCCGCTCATGATCGTGGGCACGGCCCGGCCCGAGCTGTACGAGCAGCACCCCGACTTCGGCAGCGGGCTGCGCAACGCGAACCGCGATCAACCTGGCACCACTCTCATCCGAGGAGACGGCGCGACTCGTCTCGGCACTGCTTGATGCGAGCGTGATCCCGGTCGAGCTGCAACAGCCGATCCTCGATCGGGCCGGCGGGAACCCGTTGTATGCCGAGGAGTTCGTGCGGCTGCTGAAGAGACAAGGACCTGATCGTGCGGAAGGGGTCGAGTTGGGAGCTTGCGCGAGGGTGCGGAGGTGCCGTTCCCGGACTCGGTCAGGGCGCTGATCGCGGCCGGCTGGACACGCTCACCCCGGACGCGAAGTCGCTGCTGGCGGATGCGGCGGTGGTCGGCAAGGTGTTCTGGGCGGGTGCCGTCGCCGCAGATGGGCGATCGCGACCCCGACCGCGGTCATCGACATGCTTCGCGACCTGTCGCGCAAGGAGCTGGTCAGGCCGTCGCGGCGCTCGTCGATGCAGGGCGAGGCCGAGTACGCGTTCTGGCACATCCTCACCCGAGACGTCGCCTACACACCAGCTGCCCCGCGCCTCACGCGCGGCCCGCCACGTCGCCGCCGCGACCTGGATCGAAGTCGCAGGCCCCCGACCGCGTGGAAGACCTGGCTGACGTGCTCGCCTACCACTACGCGACCGCCCTCGACCTCGCCCACGCCTCCGGAGCAGGCGGACCAGGCGGCGACGCTCGAGGACCCGGCGCGGCGCTTCCTCACCCTCGCCGGCCAACGCGCGCTCGGCCTCGACACCACAGCGGCCCTCACCAACCTCGAACGGGCACTCGCACTCACCCCCGAGGGCCACCCCGACCGCGCCCAGGTGCTGGTCAGCTTCGCCAAGGCCGCCCTCCACGCCGGGCGCACCAGCGAGGCGAAGCAGGCGTTGGAGGAGGCGATCCCGATCCTCCAGGCGCGCGGCGACCTGCGAAGCCCAAGCCCACGCCATGAACATGCTCAGCATCGTGCTCAGCGCCCTTGCGCGATCCACGCTGGGCAGAGCTCCCCGCAGAGGCCCTCGCACTGCTGGAACCACTCCCACCCGGCCCCGCCCTAGTCGAAGCACTCACCGAGGTCGCCGCGTGGGAGATGCTCCAAGGCCGTCATGAGGCTGCGATCCAGGTTGCCGATCGTGCGCTCACACTGGCAGACCAGCTCGGCCTCGACCGCCCGCCGCGCGCGCTCGGCTACCGCGGCTCGTCGCGCATGGACATCGGAGACGCTGCTGGAGCTCGACGACATCCGCGAGGCGATCCTGCTCGCCACCCAGGCCGGACAGGGCCGCGAAGTCGCCATCCTACACAACAACCTCGGCGTCAGCCTGTGGGCATACGACGGCCCCCAGGCGGCACTCGCCGAACTCGACACCGGCGATCGCGTATGCCACCGCCCGCGGACTCACCGAGATGGCCGACTGGACGACCGCAAGCACGCTCAGCCCGCTGCTTTGACGCCGGCCAGCTCGACCAGGCGCTCACCCTCACGACCGCGCTCACCGAGCGCCTCCACGACGACCAGACCACCCTCGTCGAGGTGCGAAGCGTCGAGGCGCGCATCCACACGCCTCCGCGGCCACCCAACCCACGCCGCCGACTACCTCGGACTGGCTGGAAACCACCACTCGCGACACCGGAGACGCGAAATGCCTGGTCGATCGGTCTGGGAGCAGCCGCCATCACCCACACCGCGCTCGGAAACACCACCCACGCAACCGACCCTCCTCACGCGAACTCGCAGCGAGCCCCAGACACCCGCGACAACCCCCAGTACGCCGCGCTCCTCCCCGCGCTCGTCAGGGCCGCGATCGCGACTCGACCAGCCCGGCATCGCCCAGCAGCCTCACCGACCGACTACCAGCCCCGCACGCCCTACGCCCACCACGCCCTCACCACCGCCACCGCCGCGCTCGCCGAAGCACGCGGCGACCACCAGGCCGCCGCGCACGGCTACGCTGACGCCGCCCAGCGCTGGGAACAGTTCGGCGTCGTCCCCGAACACGCCTACGCGCTCCAAGGCCACGGCCGCTGCCTCATCACCCTCGGCAACCCGCACCAAGCTACGCCAGTCCTCCACCAGGCACGCGCACTCTTCGACCAGCTCGGTGCGGCACCGGCACTCGCCGAGACCGACACACTCCTCGAACAAGCCACCGCGCTCAGCTCCTAAGCCGGCAGGTGACGGGACATGGCGAGGGCCGGGATCGAACCAGCGACACCGCGATTTTCAGTTCCCGGAGCGGAGCTCGGTGAGCCTCGGCGCATCTGGAGAAATGCGGGATCTGCCGGGCAGCAGGTTGCTGGCTCTTCGGTGGTTCTCGGTGGGTCTGGGTGACACCCGAATGACACTTCGGGGGCCTATGGCGGTCTCACAGGGCGAGGTCGTAGACTCGCCGGGTGATGATCTGCGCGGCGTGTGGCGAGGAGAATCTGGATCGGGCGAAGTTCTGCCTGGAGTGTGGTGCGCCGTTGGGAGCGCCTGCGCGGATGGTGGGGAGGGAGCGCAAGGGAGTGACTGACAGCTTGCTCTCGACGACGAAACCGAGCACGAGCACCGCGGCCGGTACGATGACCGATCGCACGCGGCGACGCCGCGTTGGGGGCTCCTCGCCCGTCAAGCCCGCGCGTGAATCAGGTGACGCCGCCCGTCCGTCATGGCCGCGATCTTACGGCCGGCCGTGAGAGCGTTTAATCGGAGCGTAGGCCAGCTCGTCCGCCATCCTGTCGAAGTACTGATTCGGCGGGTAGCCAAGCGAGACGTTCTCGATCGTCCGCCCAGCGGCCTACCATGGGTTGATGCCTAGTCGCAGTGGACCGGAGGTCGTCCGAGCAGGGGGGGTGGTGGCGAGCGGCGAGCACTTGGATGACGGGCTCGCTCGCCTCTTGGAGTTGACGCCGGATGCGATGGTGATCGTCGACTCTTTGGGGGAGATGATGGTCGTCAACGCCCAGTTCGAGAGGCTGTTCGGCTACCGCCGTGAAGAGTTGGTGGGAGAGCGCATCGAGTTGCTGGTGCCGGAGCGCTTCCGCGAGCATCATTCGGCGCTGCGCGCGGATTACTCGGTGAACCCGCATGCGCGACCGATGGGCGCCGGGCTGGCGCTGTTTGGACGGCGCAGGGACGGAACCGAGTTCCCGGTTGAGATCTCGCTGGGTCCGCTCGAAACCGAGCAGGGGCCGGTCGTCGTCAGCGCAATCCGTGACGTCAGCGATCGCATCCGCGTGGAGCAGGACGCGTCACATTTCGCGGCGGTTGTGGAGTCGTCCAACGACGCGATTATCGGCATGGATCTCGACGGTTCGATCACGAGCTGGAACACCGGCGCGGAGCGGCTGTATGGCTACTCCGCGGATGAGGCGATGGGCAAGTCGGTATCGGTGCTAGCGCCGCCTGGACACGATGACGAGCTGCCCGAGATCCTGCGCTGCGTCCGCGCCGGTGAACGGGTCGATGACTACGAGGCTGTCAGCGTTTGCAAGGACGGCACCTTGGTCGACGTTTCGCTGACGGTGTCACCAATCCGCGATCGAAGCGGCGCCGTGGTCGGTGCCTCGACGATCGCGCGCGACATCAGCGCCCGCCTGCGATACCAGCGGCAGCTGGTGTTCCTGGCCGAACACGATGCTCTGACCGGCGCCCGCAACCGCCACCGCTTCCAGCGTGACATCAGCGAGCAGGTCGGGCGAGCGCGCCGCTACGGGGAAAAGGCCGCGCTGCTGGTAATCGACGTTAACGACTTCAAACAGATCAACGACACCCACGGGCATGGCGTTGGTGACAAGGCGTTGCAGGCGATCGCAGCCGCGCTGCGCAATCGCGTGCGCGAGACCGACATGGTGGCTCGCCTGGGAGGGGACGAGTTCGCCGTGCTGATCCCCTACGCCGATCTCGCGCAAACAACGGCTCTCGCCGCCGACCTACGGCGACTGATCAGCGAGTGCAAGATCGAGACCAGCGACCACTCCGATCCGCGCCTCTCGGCAAGCATCGGCATCGTCCAGATCGACCAAAACACGCCCAGCGACGAAGCAGTTCTCCTCGAGGCAGACAAGGCGATGTACGCGGACAAGCGGCGAGCGCACACCCCGCCTTCACGCACGCCGAGACACGATCCGTCGCCCTAACGTCGATCCGCACTCGCCGGCCTCGGTCATGTCCGCGCCGGCAGCTCGGCGGCGAATACGTCGCGCATGAGCTCAACTCAAGCGCTGCTGCCTGCACGGCGTGGAGTGTCCCTGCGGGTGCGAGCCTGGAGCCGTCGAAGCGCCGGTGAGAACGCTCGCGCCGACACTCGCCTGTGGAGCAGCGGCCGGCCGGCGTCACGGTCGGCGGCCGAGGACGGGCCGCACTGGTCGGGTGTGCAGGCCGCTCGGTGCCCGCCGCGGTGAGCCCGGGCGCCAGCAGCCCGGGATACGCCTCGGCGACGGTGACTCCGTGCTGACGCGCGGTGACTTCCAGAGCGTGCATCACAGCCCCGGGCTGGTTCGCGCGAGTGGTAGCCGAGGCCGAACCAGGGTGCGGACGCAGCGTGGTTCGGGAAACTACGCAGTCCGAGGCCGCGTAGCCCACGATGCGGCGAAGTGCGAGCGGAGGCGACGATGGGCGCGAAAGGAGTTCACCTACCCACCGTGCAGACAATCGTCGCAGCAACCGCGGCCGTGCGCCGACACCGTGGGCAAGGGTCGAGACGGTGCGCAGTTGAGCGAGCGTGACTGAAGTGTCTTTAGCGAGAGTGTCGCACCCTGAAGCCCACCGACAAGGAGACCACGCCAACATGGCCGACACCACAGCGCTTTTCGCAGCGGGAGTCAAGGATTACCGAGATACCTACTGGCAGCCCGAGTACCGCTCGCGTGACACTGATGTGTTGACCGCGTTTCGCGTCACCCCGCAGCCGGGCGTGCCCATCGAAGAGGCGGGCGCAGCGGTTGCCGCCGAGTCGTCGACCGGAACCTGGACGCAGGTGTGGACCGACCATCTGGTCGACATCGCACGCTACCAGGCCAAGTGCTACCGGATCGACGACCTGGGCGCCGACGACCGCCAGGCGATCTGCTACATCGCCTACCCGCTCGACTTGTTCGAGGAGGGCTCAGTGGCCAACCTCATGAGTTCGATTGTCGGCAACGTGTTCGGCTTCAAGGCGCTCAAGGCGCTGCGGCTGGAGGACATGCGAGTACCGGTCGCCTACCTGAAGACGTTCCAGGGGCCGCCGAACGGGATCCAGGTGGAGCGTGACCGCCTGAACAAGTACGGCCGGCCGCTCTTGGGCTGCACCATCAAGCCCAAGCTGGGGCTGTCGGCCCGAAACTACGGACGCGCGGTGTACGAGGCCCTCCGCGGCGGGCTCGACTTCACCAAGGACGACGAGAACATCAACTCGCAGCCGTTCATGCGCTGGGGCGACCGCTTCGACTTCGTGATGGAAGCCGTCAAGAAGGCCGAGATCGAGTCGGGTGAGCGCAAAGGGCACTACCTCAACGTGTCGGCGCCGACCGTCGAGGAGACGTTTGAGCGGGCCGAGTACGCCAAGGCTCTGGGCTCGCCGATCATCATGCACGACTACCTGACGGCGGGCTTGGCCATGCACCAGTCGCTTTCGCACTGGTGCCGCCGAAACGGGATGCTGCTGCATGTGCATCGCGCCATGCACGCGGTGATGGACCGCCAGAAGAACCACGGAATCCACTTCCGGGTGCTGGCGAAGTGGCTGCGCATGGCCGGCGGCGATCACCTGCACGTGGGCACGGTCGTGGGCAAGTTGGAGGGCGACCGGGCCTCTACGCTGGGCGTGATCGACCTGCTGCGGCTCGACCGGATCGCCGCCGACCCGTCACGTGGGATCTACTTCGACCAGGACTGGGCCTCGCTGCCGGCGGTGATGCCAGTGGCCTCCGGTGGTATCCATGTCCACCACATGCCCGATCTGGTCGATATCTTCGGCGATGACTCGGTGCTCCAGTTCGGAGGCGGCACGCTCGGGCATCCGTGGGGTAACGCGGCCGGGGCGACCGCCAACCGGGTGGCGCTGGAGGCGTGCGTCAAGGCGCGCAACGAGGGCCGATCGCTGGTCGCCGAGGGGCCGGCGATCCTGCGCGAGGCGGCGGCCTGGAGCCCCGAGCTGCGAGTCGCCATGGAGACCTGGAAGTCGATCACGTTCGAGTTCGACACCGTCGACACTCTCGACCCCGGCCGTGCCGGCGAAAGCCTGGAGGGGGCGCCGTGACGCGCATGGAGACGTTCAGCTACCTGCCGCCGCTGACCGAGGACGAGATCCGCGACCAGGTGCGCAACCTCACCCGCCAGGGGCTGATCCCGGGTATCGAGTACAGCGAGGCGCCGGATCCCCGCGACAGCTACTGGACGCTGTGGAAGCTGCCCTTTGTCGACCGTCCGGCGCCCGAGGTGGTGCTGGCCGAGGTGGATGCATGTGCGGCGGCCAACCCGCAGGCGCACGTCAAGCTCGTGGGGTACGACAGTGTCCGCCAGGGTCAGGTGGTGTCGTTTGTCGTGCGCAGGCCGGGATAGTAGGAGAACTCGATGCCAAGACCGATCATTCTGGGAGTCGTCGGCGACTCCGCAAGCGGCAAGACCACGCTGACCCGTGGTCTCGTCCGTCTGCTGGGCGCCGAGCAGGTCTCGCACGTCTGTCTCGACGACTACCACCGGTACGACCGTGCCGAGCGGGCACGCAGATCGATCACGCCCCTTGATCCGGAGTGCAACTACATAGACGTGATGTGGCAGCACCTGCGGCTGCTGAGGGTCGGCGAGGCGATCCTCAAGCCCGTCTACCGGCACGCCGACGGCACCTTCGGGCCGCCGACCTATCTCAAGCCCGGCAAGTTCGTGATCGTCGAGGGGCTGCTCGGCTACCACACGCTGGACATGTGCGAGTGCTACGACATTCGCGTCTATCTCGACCCGCCGGAGAGCCTGCGCCGGCGCTGGAAGGTGCTGCGCGACTGCTCGCGGCGCGGCTACACGATCAACCAGGTGCTAGCGGAGCTCGACCGGCGTGAGCCCGATTCCGAGGCGTATATCCGCCCCCAGCGCCGCCACGCCGACGTGGTCGTGCGGTTCTCGCCGCCGGCGGGGGAGCAGGAGTCCGAGACGGACGCCACCCATCTGGACGCGCATCTGCTGCTGCGCCCGGGGCTACCGCACCCCGACCTCGAAGACGTGATCGGCGACACCGATGACGAGCTGACACTGATCCGGTCGAACGGCGATCATGACCTGTTCGTGCCGGGGCGGCTGCAGCCCGCCACTGCGCTCGAGCTGGAGGAACGGATCTGGAGCCACATGCACTTCGCCAGCCACTTGCGCTCCGAGCGGCTGGGCGAGTTCACCGTCGGCAACGATCTGCTGCGATCCGACTCGCTGGCCCTGGTGCAGCTCCTGGTCCTCTACCACCTGATCACTGCCCGGGCCAAGCTCGCGCTGGGCGGCGCCGGCGCCCGCACCCGCGTGTAGGAACCCGCCAGCTGTCGCCGGCCCCAGGTGCCGTCACCCGAGCACCCGGGTCGTTCTATCCTTGCTTCTCAATCTTGCGGTGAGCCTCTCCGGAACGGCGATACGAGGCGGCCGCCCTGGCCGCCCTCGCGGAAGAATGGCGAGAAGATCAAGCTCGCGCGCCGCCGGTTGACACTTTGGCTGACACCTCGCCTTCCGGTCGTTGGTCGACGGATACCACAACCCGGCTATTTGCGGCGCTTTCTCTGAGTGGCGAGGGCCGGGATCGAACCAGCGGCACCGCGATCTTCAGTTCCCGGAGCGCGATGCTGGACTCCGCACAGGAGCGAATTATGCCTGGCTTCCGACGCGTCGAGCGCTCGGCCGAGATGGGAAGTTCGAGCGGGTTGGGATGATCCCGCGCGACGCTTGGCTCGAAGGCCTCGTGAACGCCGTGATTCACAGGTCTTACAGCATGCAGGGCGACCATACCCACGTCGAGATCCTCCCGTCCGGCGCGCGGAACCGGACGGCGTAGCGGCTTCCACGCTTGAAGACGCCCGGCGTCTTTGTGGGCACGAGCGGGGCACTCATCGGCCCGCCCGACCAGGGCAGCGCCGCCGGGCGGGGTGTAGGGTCGCGGAACACAAAGTATCGAGAGGAGCGGAGATGGCATACGGGGTCGTGCATCATTTTCCGGGCGGCACGAAGGAGCAGTACGAGGCGTCGATCGGCGCGGTGCATCCGTCTGATGGCGGTCTGCCCGATGGGCAGATCTTTCATGCGGCGGGCCCGTCTGAAGGCGGCTGGACGATCGCGGCGGTGCATGAGTCACAGGAGAGCTGGGAGCGGTTTCGCGACGATGTCCTGATGCCGAAGATGCAGGCCGGCATCCAAGGAGGGTTCCAGACGCCGCCGCGCGAGACCACGTTCCCGGTCCACAACCTCCAGCAAGCAACACAGCGGGTTTAGAAGCTCTAACGAAATGCCTCGCGGCGTCTGACTGCGTCGCGCTGGCGCATGGAGCCACGGCGCCGGCTTGCCCAGATTACCTGCGGATATGCGCTGCGCCGCGCCGCGACACCCTGCTGGCGCGCCGCTCGCCAGCTATCCACGATTCATTCCGTTAGAGCTTCTTAGCCAGCGCGGTCGCAATCACGATCGGTGCCTGCCGCTAGTCCGACAGCCCGTTGGGTCCTTGGGCGGCGATCCCGCCGGCCTAAAGACCGGGGGTGCGGGTGCGCCTCGCCGGCTAGCGGATTCCGGTGTCGAACACGAGCTGCAGATGGTCACGGCCGGGGACAAGGCGGACGGAGTAGCCGCCACGATCATCGCGACCCACAGCGTGCCCATTGACGGTGACGCTCGTCAATCGCGGATACGGCATGTCGACCTGCTCGGGAATCTCGTATGTGCCGGGGCGGAGC
Source organism: uncultured Actinomycetes bacterium (assembly GCA_963744065.1). Taxonomy (GTDB): domain Bacteria; phylum Actinomycetota; class Thermoleophilia; order Gaiellales; family JAICJC01; genus DASUHT01. Next base: position 106,845 of record CAVUSN010000003.1, read on the forward strand.
GATGCCAGCCCGCGTCCCAGCGCACCGGTCGCGATCACGCTCGTCTGGCCTCCTTCGGAGCGGAGCAGCACGCGGCCACGGTACGGCGCCGAACACGGTGCACCGACTCGGCATACTGGCTCGGTCGGCCCGATGGTGGCGATGAGTGTGATCCTCGCACTCACCGAGCGGTCTATCGGGCTGCGCGGCGAGCAGGCCCATCCGACTCCACTGACTGCCACCAGCGTCAGCATGAACGCGCAAAGCCGTACCATGCAGGTTGGACGTAGGGGATCGCGCCCGGGTTCCGCGACGTGCCGCGCCCTGAATGGTCGGTCGGCGGCGCGGCAATCGTCGGCTTGGAGTGCCGCCGCCAGCAGGGGCCGGTTTTGGATGCCCTTTATCTCTTAACCCGGCCGTACCCGAGGGCTGGATTCGCACGCCAGCCGGCTTCGCCAGAAGCTGGCCGCCCACTCCGCGGAAACGTGGGTGGTCAATGTGTGGGGGCGTCGGCGACCGCTGCGACAGGCCTGACTGGTGAGCCCGCTTCCGCGTCGCGGAGCCATGCGCGGCGGCCGCGCCCTGCACGACTGGTCGGCCCGGCGAGTCGAGGAGATGGCCGAGCGGCAGGTTCGCGAGGGCTGGAAGGGCCTGGGCAGGTTTGGCCCTGGCGGGGACGAGGGTGGGTGGGCCGGGTGTCACCGGCCCACCCATATATGAGCGTCCCGCTAGCCGCGAATCTTCCAGATGAAGGTACCCCAGTTGGCATATGGGGTGCGCGGGGCTTTGGGGATCATTTCGGCGCCCATCCAGATGTTGCCGGAGCTGTCGGCAACGGCGGCCGAGTAGTCGCCCCAGCGACCGATCCCGGGCGTGTACTTGAACTGCTTGTATCCAGTGAAGCCGTCCTCGGGCAGCTTGCCAGCGCCGGCGATGTACACCGGGCCGAAGCGGCCGTTGCGCCACGGGGCATATGCCGCGCTTGGGAAGTTCCGGTGGCCGCTGAGCGAGAACGCCATCACCGCCCGGCCGCCGGCGGTAACGCCGATCGCCGGGTACATGATGTTCGCACCGCGTGCCGCCAGGTACCCCTGCGTCGTGATCGCCGGCGCGAACATCCCGCCCCGGGTCGGCCGAACGACGAAATAGGCGATTCCGGACATGCCGGTCCCACCGTCGGTGATCGAGGTGTTGGTACCCGACCACAGCCGGCCGGCAGCGTATACCACTTGGTTCATCCGGTCGTCGTCGGTGTTCAGCACCTCGAGCGGGTCGTGCAGCGACTGTCCTAGCGGCCGCGGCCCGTCCTTCTGAGTCGCGTTCGGCGGCTGTGTGTAGAACTCGCTTGGCAGGACGCGGAAGCCTAGGTGCACCGACGGAGTCTTCGCGTTCGAGCATCGCAGTGTTGCTGAGAGCCCAAGCCAGGATACGATGCGCACCCTGACCCAGGGCCGGCCCAACGCTCCAGTCGGTCACCGACATGAAGTACTCGGTACCGTGGTTCGCCCGCTGCCACGATCCGGCAGTGGGCGACTCGGCCGGTTGGATGGAGACTGCCAATCCCCCGTCGGGCAGCGAGACAGTCATTTGCGCGGCGTCGATATGCACCACGCTTGCGGTCGATCCGTTTTCGAGACCACGCTTGGACATGGCATACATCTGCGAACCGTTGTAGCCCGTTCCGACCACACCGTACTCGTTGGTGGTTACGTAGAAACCGTTGGCATCTGCGCCGATCAGCGGTTGGTCGGGGAAGCATGGGCAGCCGGGATGGCTCGGTGTGCCGCCGGTCCCGTCATCGGTGGTGTTGATCTGATACTCCCACCAGGCTCCCCGCGGGTTCGACGTCCTGGACACGGCCAACAACACGCTCGTGTTCGGCAGAAGATCCCCACTGGTCGGGTCGACCGACTGGTCGTAGACCGAGAAGAACCACCGGTGCGTCGCCGGGTCGAAGTAGCACCGCGGATCGCCGATGCTCGGCCCGAAACCCGGCGGCGTTGTGGAGGTCTCCTCGGGCGCGAGGCCGTAGAACTGATTGAGGGCAATCGGCCGCGTGACCGCGCGTCCGCTGGTGGTGTACACGCGAAGAGCAGTGTTGATCACCTCGATCGCGTATCCGCCGCCGACGCACAACCCTTGGTCCGGTGGTTCCAGGGTGTACTGCGAGTTCTTGTACACCCCGCTGCCGGCGTTGACCTGGTCATAGTTGGTGAGGCCGCGAATGCCGAGGAACCCCGGCAGCTTGCCCGACACGATCGGCGACGCATGGGCGAATGCCGACTCCGCAGCCGCACGCAGGCCGGCAGCGTGAAGCCCGGTCGTCCGCTTGCCAAACATCGCCCGCGGGGCCAGGCTGGCGGCTCCGCCCGCAATCCCCGAAACGGGGAGATTGAACAACGCCCGAAGTACGACCCGTTGAACCGTTTGCAGGCCACCATTCGCCGCGACAGCCGGCGCCGCGGCGCTCGCCGCACACGAGAGCACCACTCCAGCCGCCGCTATCAACACTCCGAAACGCCGCATCGCGAGCCCTCCATCGTAAATCGCCGCACTGACAAACAGCACCGCCACCCCGCACCGCTAACCGCAGCGGCTCGTCGCGGCCCGCATTCGTCAGTCGCACCGTCCCCCTCGTTGTCTCCCGACAAGGGCCCTTTACACCCCGAAGCGAGCCTAGTACTCCCGCAGCCTGACCGCAAGCGGGGCGCGCGGCTTGATCACACCGCCAAGCGCTCGTCCCGGTGCCTGCCCATATGCCGCGGCGGCGTGCTTGTCGGTGCCTGCAGCTGACGGCGTTGCCCACCCGTACCGCCCTGGGCCACCGGAACTGGCACACCAAGCCCTACTGCTCGTCGACAGCGAGCTCGTCTATTAGGGCTCGAACTTAGGCTGCGTCTGCCGTCCACGGCTCTGGGAAGCGCTTCACGGCCTGCACGACCCGCCACTGTCTGGCTTCGCTGCAACCGAGCTGACACGAAGGGCGTGCCTTGCGGGCGGCGCCTCGCCACGCTCAAGTTCACGTGTCGCTGCGGCAACGACGTCCATCCACGTGACCGTTCCGCCGGCTCCTGATCCTCGGCCATACCGGCTTCGTGACGTTGGAGGCGATCCGCTGGTGTTGGGATCTCGGCGTCGGCCTCGTCCCGGTCGACGCCGACCGAAACCTGCTCATGACCAGCGCCCGCCGCGATGTCGCGACCAACCGGCTTCGGCGGGTGCAGGCGCTGGCGCCATTCACGCCACTGGGAGTAGAAGCGGCACGGCTGGTGATGGGCTCGAAGCTGGCTGGCCAAGTGGCGGTTGTGTCGACCCTTCCAGATGGAGATGCGGCCGCGTTCGCGATCGGCGAATGAGTCACGCTGCCCAGAACGGCGCCCACGAACGGCGAGCGGTCGCGTTGGCCTTGCCTCCGGGCTGGATCAGCCGGTCAAGTGCTACCCGCCGTCCTGGCCGCCGGGTACTGCTCCCGGTTTGGAGATGGGTGGTTTCCCTGATGCCCCGCTCCGGTCGGCGGTAGGAGAATAAGAGCAGTAGAAGGAGGCACAAACAATGAAACGCTCGCTCGCCCTAGTCGTGCTGGCGCTCGCAGTCACGATCAGCGGCGCGGGGACAGCGCAGGCAACACCACCGCCGGTTGGCCTGAAGGTGTACGACAATCTGTCCGGCGGCACGCAGATCAGCTTCTGGATGCAGCATGGATCCGGCTGGTCGTGGCACAGCACGAACGCTGCCGCCGAGAAGAAGCTGGGCTGCTCGATCACGGCCTATGCCTGGGACACTCAGGTACCATCCATCGAGCACGTGGTCGCCGCCAGCGTGAAGCCGAACGGGACCCCGTACCGGGTCACCATCCCGGTCAACTTCTTCGTCCAAAGCATCACGCGCTCGACCAAGGCCACATGCACGCTGCGCCACCTGACGACCACGAAGGTGTGGCTCTACAAGACGGTCACTGCGTACTGGAACGGCACCTAACAAAACGAGCCGGGCGCGCCGGCGACCGGCCGGCCGCCCCGCCTCCGCCTGCTTTTCTGGCCGCCCCCGACGGCGCGAATGTTCGGGACGTGGGGGTGACCCGGTGAACCCGTCAGGAGTTCGACTGATTGCTCAGAAGCTCCCAGCCTGCCCAGAATGGATAGGCAGGGTGTAGACACCACCCCACGCCTTACAAGAGACCAGGACAGCTCAGAGCGGTTTCACACGTCCGTAGTCTGAGCTTGTCGGGGTGCTCGCTTCGATGGCGCTCGCCTGTTTGGCGGGGAGGTGAGGATCGGTAGGGCCAGGGGGCGCGTTCGCGCTCGTGCTCCAAGCTCGGGTCGTTCTTCAGACGAACCTTCACCACCAGCAGCGGCCTTGCCGTGCCTCTACGGAGGCTCACCGTGTTGCCAGTTTCGTTGCCACCCCCACCGGTCGATTCAGACTTCAAACCAGAGATTCGGCTCCAGAAGAGCGATTCAGCGAGTGGCGAGGGACGGAATCGAACCAGCGACACCGCGATTTTCAGTCGCGTGCTCTACCAACTGAGCTACCTCGCCAAGCCAGCGGAGTCTATCCGGGGGCCGCGCCCGGGCTCCACAAAGAAGCGGCCTCCGGGACGGTGCTACCGCTCCTCGGAGGCCGCTTGAAGCACCTCTCACTCAAGCACTATTTGGCCCGCCGGTCAAGGCGGTTCTGGGGCCGGTGAAAACTGCACCCGCAGCGCGTCTGCGATCTCGGCAACGGTCAGCTCGGCCGCATTCCCGCTGTTGATGGCGATCGCCAGCAGACCGGACGAATCCTCGTACATGACCAGCTCGCCCGGGTCGACATCGGCGAAGGTCTCGGCGCAGCGCACGTAGTAGCGGTCGTCCTGGGTCCACACCTCGGCCAGCGACCCCGGCTTGAACAGCCCGTCCAGCTCGCCGGGCGAGACTGCCAGCTGGATGTTGCCGTAGCGGTCGATGCCCTGCACGATTGCCGTCAGCAGGCTGCCGTCGACCGTGTGCTCGGGGTCGGCCCGGCGGGTCAGCGCCGCCGGGTCGAGGGCCCGGCCCAGCTCAGCCAGCTCGACGCCCGTGGCCAGGTGGGCGGCGGCCGGGGCGAACACGTCGCGGCCGTGGAAGGTGCGCGACACGGGATGCAGCATGTAGGCCTCGTTCTCGATCGCCACCGCCTGCACGGCCCCGCCGCAGGCGTCCGCGGCCAGCACCAGCAGGCCGTTGTCGGGGCCGACGAAGAAGCGACCGTCGGCCGTGCGCAGTGCGATCGCCCGCCGCTGCGACCCAACCCCGGGATCGACCACCGCCAGGTGCACGCCCACCGGCAGGAAGCGGATCGCGCTGGCCAGCACCCGGGCGCCCTGGCCCACCGCCTGCGGCCGCACGCCGTGCGACACGTGGATCACCCGGGCCTCGGGGCAGATGCGGTTGATGACGCCGTGGCAGATCCCGACGAAGTCGTCCTCGAGCCCGAAATCCGACAGGAAGGTGACGAACGGCGGCACGCCGCCCACTTTACCCAGATGCGCTCAGGCGCTGATCCGCCGCGGGACGCTGCCGCGCAGACCGGCGGTGGCCCGCTGGATGACCGTCGTCAGCTGCTCGTCGGTCAGCTCAAACAGACCCATGGCGGGTGTGATGGCCGCGATCCGAGCCCCGGGCGGGAACCGGCGGGCCGCCGACGGGTCACCGCCGACGGTGCTCTGCAACTCGGGTGCGGCGACCTGGAAGGTTCCAGGGTCAAGCAGCAGGGGGGTCACATTCGCGAGGCTACCGGCGATCGATTGGACAGGTTTTTGTTGCCTGTGAAGCTTGTGCGAGGAATCCGTAAACGGGTTCTCAGGCAGACCGGCGCTGCACGAACTCCAGCACGCACGAAACCAGGCCGTCCACGTCGTGCGGATCGGCCTCCGCCGCCGGCTCGATGCCGACCGCCCGCAGGGCGGCCGTGGTCACCGGACCGATGGAGATCGCCCGCAGGCGCGCGCGATCCGCTGGCTCGAGCGCCGCCACCACATTGGCCACGGTGGACGAGGAGGTGAAGGTGACCAGGTCGCAGGCCTGCAGCGCCTCCACGTCCACCGGCTCGGCCAGCGTGCGGTACAGATGCACCACCGTCACCGTCGCACCCGCGGCCCGCAGGCCATCGGCCAGCACGTCGCGGGCGCCCTCGGCCGTTGCCACCAGCGCCGTCTGGCCGGCCACGTCGCCCACCGCCTCCAGCAGTCCCTCCTGGGTTGCCGTGGCGGGCACCACGTCGGGCTCGATGCCGCGCCCCCGAAGGGCGGCCGCGGTGGCGCTGCCGACGGCGGCCACCCGGCGGCCGGCCAACCGCCGGACGTCGCCCGAGATCAGCTGCTCGACGCCGTTCTGGCTGGTCAGGCAGATCAGGTCGAAGGCTGCCGGGTCGATCTCGCCCACCTCCAGCGGCTGGATGCGGATGGCCGGCGCCTGCACCACCTCGGCACCCAACTGCTCCAGCCGGGCGGCCAGGCCGCTGGCCTGGGCGCGGGCTCGGGTGACGGCGATCCGGCGGCCGTGCAGCGGCCGCCGCTCGTACCAGGCCAGCTGATCCCTCAGTGCAGCCACCTCACCCACGAGGACGATCGCCGGCGCCCCCAGCCCGGCCGCCGCCTCGGCGATCTCGCCCAGCGGGGCGGTCACACTGCGCTGGCCGGGGCGGGTGCCGTCCGAGATCACCGCCGCCGGCGTGGCCGGGCTCATCCCGTGCTCGATCAGGCTGGCGGCATTTCGGGCCAGCGTGCGCACACCCATCAGGAACACCAGCGTGCCCGGCGTCGCGGCCAGCGACGCCCAGTCCAGTGCCGAGCCCTCCCGCTCGGCGTCCTCGTGGCCCGTGACGAAGGTGACCTGAGCCGCCATCCCGCGGTGCGTGACGGGGATGCCGGCGTAGGCGGGCACGGCGTAGGCAGAAGACACGCCCGGGACGACCTCGAATGCCACTCCGGCCGCCTGCAGCGCGAGCGCCTCCTCGCCTCCCCGCCCGAACACGAACGGGTCGCCGCCCTTCAGCCGCACCACGCAGCCCAGCCGCCCGCCCAACTCGACCAGCAGGGCGTTGATCTCGTCCTGCGACATGCGGTGGCTGCCGGCGCGCTTGCCGGCATCGATGCGCTCGGCAGCGGGGGGCACCAGCTCGAGCAGCCGGCGGTCGGCCAACGCGTCGTACACCACCGCGTCGCAGCGCTCCAGCAGCTCGTGTCCGCGCACCGTCAGCAGCCCCGGGTCGCCCGGGCCGGCTCCCACCAGGTGCACCGTCATGCCGCCCAGGTGCGCACCCGCACCTCCCCATCCTCGAACCAGGCGTAGGCGCCGACGGGGGTGGAGCAGCCGCCGCCCAGCTGGGCGACCTGGGCCCGCTCGGCGTCCCACAGCCGGCGGCTGGGAGCATGTTCGGCGGCCGCCACCCGATGCTCCTCGCCCGCCCGCACCTGCACGGCCAGCGCCCCCTGTCCGGCTTCCGGAACGAACTCGTGCGGATCCAGGCAGAAGGCGATCCGGTGCTCCAGGCCCAGCCGCCGCAGCCCGGCCGCGGCCAGCACGATGACGTCGGCCTGGCCGGCGTCCAGCTTGCCCAGGCGGGTGTCCACGTTGCCGCGCAGCGGTACCACCTCCAGGTCGGGCCGAAGCGCCGCCAGCAGGCCGCTGCGGCGGGCCGACGACGTGCCCACGCGGGCGCCGGCAGGGATCTCGGCCAGCGACGGCCACGGCCCGCAGCAGGCGTCGCGGGGGTCGTCGCGCTCGGTCACCGCGCCGATCGCAAGCCCCTCGGGCATCTCCCCGGTCAGGTCCTTGGCGCTGTGCACCGCGGCGTCGATCCGGCCCTCCAGGAGCTGCCGCTCGATGTCCCGGGTGAAGACGCCGCGGCCGTCGCCGATGTCCTCGTAGCGGCCCCGCTGGTCACGGTCGCCCGCGGTGGATACGGTGACGATCTCGGCTTCCCCCAGCAGGTCGGCCACCAGCCTCGCTTGGGCCAGCGCCAGCGCGCTCCCCCGCGTGCCCAGCTTCACAGGCCGAACAGTTCGGCCATCGCCTCCGCATATGGAGCCGAGCCGCTCTCTGCGGCCAGCTCCTTCAGCCGCACCGTGGGCCGGTGCAGGAGCTTCTGCAGCATGCTGCGGGTGAGCGCATCCAGGCGCGCCCTGTCGGCCTCGCTCATGTTCTCCCAGCGGCCCTCCGCCCGCTCCAGTTCGGCCAGCCGGATCTGCTCGGCCAGCGCCCGCAGCGAGGTGATGGCCGGCACCACCTCGAGCGCCGCCAGCCAGCTTCGAAACTCGCCCGCCTGCTCGGCCACGATCGCCCGCGCCTGACCCGACTCGCCCTCGCGGCGGGCGATGGTGCGGCGCACGACGTCCTCCAGGTCGTCCACGTGCAGCAGCGTTACGCCGTCCAACTGGCCTGCGGCGGGCTCGATGTCGAAGGGGATGGCGAGGTCGATCAGCACGCGCCGGCCGGCCGGGATGTCGGCGGCCAGCAGCACCGGCTCGGACGACGCGGTGGACGACACGACCACATCGGCCGCGGCCACCGCGCTGGACAGCTCGGACATCGACACGGCCTGACCGCCGAACCGCTCGGCCAGCGCCGCCGCCCGCTCGGGGCTGCGGTTGGCGACCAGGATCCGGCCGGCGCCGCGAGAGGCCAGGTTGGCCACCGCCAGCTCGGCCAGCTTGCCGGCCCCGATCACCAGCACCGTGGCCTGGTCGAGACCGCCCATCCGCTCCCGCGCCAGCTCGGCCGCCACCGACGCCACCGAGGCGCCGCCGGCGCCGATGGCCGTCTCGTGGCGGATCCGTTTGCCGGCCTCGATGGCGGCCCGGAACAACCGGTTGGACACCGGCCCGGTCGATCCGCCCTCGCTGGCGGCCGCGTATGCGTCGCGGATCTGGGACAGGATCTGGGCCTCGCCCGGCACCAGCGAGTCGAGTCCGCCGGCCACCGCGAACAGGTGCTCGGCGGCGCCCACCCCGTAGTGCGCGTAGAGCAGCGGGTCGAGCTGCTCGACGCTCTGCCGCGAGTAGGCCGACAGCCGCTCCACCGCCACCGTCCGCATGGCCTCGATGTCGGTGCCCACCAGATACAGCTCGCACCGGTTGCAGGTGGAGAGGCCGACCGCCTCCGCCACCGCGTCGTGCAGCATCAGGTCCTCAAGCAGCTCCCGTCCGTGGTCGCGGGCGGCCAGCCGGTCGCGCACCGCCACCGGCGCGTGGCGGTGGTTGGTGCCCACCACCAGCAGGCTGACCGGCGCCGGCTCAGGCATCGCCGCCGGGCCTCTCCAGCAGGCCCACGATCTCGTCCAGCTGGCGTTCCAGCCGGCCGAGCTTGGAGTTCAGGATGATCACGTAGGCGAGCACGACGATCCACGCCACACCGTACACGGCCGCGACGAAATGCACCTGCGTAGCGGAGAATGTCGAGGCCAGGATCACGCGGCGTCCTGGAGGGTGTTCAAGGATGGCGTCGTCTCGAGGCGCAGGATGCGCGTGGCCGCAAACCAGCCGCAGTAGACGCTCATCCTTGAACACCCTCCCGTGCGAGCCGGCGCAGCCTGGCCACCTGGTCGTCCAGCCGCTTGCCCCGCAGTTCGACCTCGTACATCGCGTAGGCCAGGGTCAGCATGGCCGCCAGCGAGACCAGGAAGGTGAGCAGCATCGAGTTGTCCATGTTGGCGCCGTGGCGGGTGAAGGTGATGGGGTGGATGACGTCCTGGCCCAGGTGCACGGCCAGTATCGAGACCGGGATCAGGCCCACGCCGAGGATGGCGTACACGGCCGAGTAGGGGGCCCGCCGCTCGCCCGGCTCGACGGAGAAGCGCAGCATGAAGTAGGCGCAGTAGAAGAGGAAGATGATCAGGAACGTGGTCAGCTCGGTGGAGCCCCAGTACCACCAGGTGCCCCACGAGTAGTGGGCCCAGATCGAGCCGGTGACCAGGGTCAGGGAGCCGAAGATCACGCCCAGGTGCAGCGGCACGTAGCTCTGCAGGTCGTGGCGCATGTCCCCCGTCCACAGGTAGCGGGCGGCGTTCAGCGCGCCCACCCCGAAGCAGGTGTAGGTGGTCAGCGCGATCGGCACGTGGAAGTAGAAGATGCGCTGCGAGAAGCCCTGGTCGACGTCGGAGGGGACGTAGAAGAAGATCAGCGCAGGGCCAGCGGTCATCATTAGCGCGGCGGCCGTGGCCGCGCCAGTCGCCCGGTCGTGCGGGCTCCGTTGGCGAGTCGCTCACAGCGTGTCAGTCCTCCACGACGTACTCGAACAGCGCCCAGCCCAAGAGCGCGAAGATCGTATCATAGAGAGCCAGAAAACCGAGCCCCTGCAGGCCTCCAAATCGGCCGTTTGCGGGGGAATCGTGTCGATCGTCAGGCTGCACTGCGACGCACCACGAGCGGCACGCGCGAAGGGCAGGAAGAGCACCGGCAGCAGCACCTCGCGGGCGCGCACCGCGGAGGCCAGGCCGGCCAGCAGCGCGCCCAGCGCCGCCATCCCCACGTCGGCCAGCAGCAGCGCCGCGACCAGCACCGGGATACGAGGGCGCTGGCCGCCTGCTGCAGGAAGAAGAGCCAGAACAGCGGCAGCGCCACCACCTGCACCGCGACCAGGAACACCAAGGCGACAGCGGCTCCGCGCGAGCCAGATCGCGGCCCGGTCGACCGGCGCCGCCAGCAGGCCGTCCCACAGCCGGTGCTCGCGCTCGTCGGCGAAGGCTCGCGCACAGTCCCAGCATCGCCGTGAACACGACGGCCACCCACAGCAGGCCCGGTGGCCGCCCGGGTGCCGCCGGCCAGGCGGTCGCCGCCCAGGCCAACCGGAAGAGCACGAAGGCGGCCAGCACGAACACGACCATCGCCGGCACCAGCTCGCGGCCGCGCAGCTCCAGCAGCAGGTCCTTGCGGACCAGGGCACGCGACCCGGATGCCGGCCTCACTCCGCCACCCGCCCGCGCTCCAGCCGCACCGCTGCGCTCGGCCACCGGCAAAGCGGTCGGGCTCATGCGTGGCGATCACGACGTCCGGCCGCCCTGCGCCAGCACCTGCCCGCAGCACGCTCGCGACCGTCGGCGTCCAGGCCGGCGGTGGGCTCGTCCAGCAGCAGCAGCGCCGGCCGTGCAGGGTGCGCCCGGGCCAGCGCCAGCCGCTGCCGCATGCCCCGCGAGAGCTCGCCGGCCTGGTCGCCGGCCCGCGCCGCCAGGCCGACCAGCTCGAGCGCCTGGGGCGATCCGCGGTCGCCGCCGTCCACGCCGTACAGGGCGGCGTACAGCTCGAGGTTCTCGCGGGCGGTCAGGCGGCGGATAGACCAGCGGCTCGTGGCCGGCGTAGCCGATCAGCGGCCGCACCGGCGCGGCCTCGCCGGGCAGCGACGTGGCCGGCCACTCGCGACCTCGCCCTCGGTCGCCCGCAGGGCACTCGCGCCAGCACTCGCAACAGCGTGGTCTTGCCGGCGCCGTTGGGGCCGGTCAGCGAGCAGCGCTCGCCGGCCGCGACCGGCAGACTCGACGCCGTCCAGGGCCGCCCGCTCGCCGAACCGCCGCACCAGGCCGTCGCAGCGACGGCCGACGGCGGCTCAGGCGAGGACATCGACCAGCACCCCGGCCAGGAAGACGAGCGAGATCACCCCGTTCAGGGTGAAGAAGGCGACGTTGACCCGAGACAGGTCGTCGGGGTGCACGATCGAGTTCTCGTAGCCGAGCAGCGCCGCCACGACGGCCAGCCGCCAGGTAGTAGGCCGGGCCCAGCGACAGCGCCAGCCCGAGCGCACAGCAGCAAGCCGACGGCAGCAGGTGGGCAGACCCGGGTGACCGACAGCGCCCGGCCCATGCCGAACCGGCGGCGGCAGCGAGTGCAGGCCCTCGCGCGCGGTCGAACTCGAGGTCGCATGGTGGCGTAGATCACGTCGAAGCCGCCGATCCAGAGCGCCACGGCGACCCACAGCAGGAACGGCGCCAGCCGCAGCGTCCCCGCTCACCGCCAGCCAGCGCGCCGAGCGGGGCGAGCCCGATCGACAGGCCCAGCGCGAGGTGGCAGAGCCAGGTGAAGCGCTTGGTGTACGGATAGAGCACGAATGCCAGCCACCGGGATCGGCCACAGCCACCGCACGATCGGGTCGAGCTGCCAGACGGCGAACAGGAACACCGCCAGCGAGCCGGCGCAGAAGGCCAGCACCTGGCCGTCGGGTGAGCAGGCCGGCCGGGATCTCGCGGCGCGGCCGTGCGCGGGTTGCGGGCGTCGATCTCGGCGTCGATCAGGCGGTTCAGCGCCATCGCCAGGCTGCGGGCGCCGACCATGGCCAGGGTCACCCAGCCCGAGGCGTGGCGGCGGACGGCACCTGCCGTCGGGCCAGGATCGCACCCGACGTAGGCGAACGGCAGGGCGAAGACCGTGTGCTCGAGCTTGACCAGCGAGACGAACCGGCGGGCGGTGACGGCCGTGGCGCTCAAGCGGGTGCTCCGTGGGCCGAGCGAGCAGCTCGATGCCGTGGCTCGAGCGCGGGCGCGATCGCGTCGAAGCACTCGGCGCAGGCGCGGGGCTGCCGGGCATGTTGACGATCAGCGCTGCGGCCGGCGATGCCGCTCGAGCCGCCGCGACAGCAGTGCCGTGCGGCGAGGCCCGCCGCGACACCTCGCGCATCGCCTCGTCCAGGCCGGGCGTGGGCCGCTCGACCACCTCGGCGGTCGCCTCGGGCGTGACGTCGCGCGGTGCGAAGCCGGTGCCGCCGGTGGTCAGCACCAGGTCGGCCAGGCCGGTCAGCTCGCGCAGCGCCTCGGCGATCGGTCGCGTTCGTCGGCCACCACGCGCCGCTCGACCAGCTCGAAGCCGGCCGCCTGCGGCCCGCTCTGCCAGCACGTCGCCGCTGCGTGTCCTCCCGCGTCGCCGGCGGCCACCCCGTCGGACACGGTCAGCACCGCGGCCCTCACTCCGGCCTCCGCCAGTGCCCGCTCTTGCCGCCGTCCTTCTCGAGCAGGCAGGCCGCGTCGATCGTGATCGCGGGGTCGAGGCCCTTGGTCATGTCGTACACGGTCAGCGCGGCCGCCAGCGCGGCGGTCAGCGCCTCCATCTCGACGCCGGTCTGGGCGGTGGTCTCGGCCGCGGCGGTGATCGTCGACGCCGTCGTCGACCAGCACCGGCGTCGACGTCGACCCGGCGTCAGCGGCAGCGGGTGGCACAGCGGGATGATGTCGGGCGTGCGCTTGGCGGCCATGATCCCGGCCACCCGCGCCACCGCCAGCACGTCGCCCTTGGGCAGGGTGCCGGCTGCGATCCGCTCGCGCACGTGCCCGGGCAGCAGCACCCGCACGTGCGCCACCGCGCGCCGGCGGGTCACCGGCTTGTCGCCGACGTCGATCATCCGGATCTCGCCCATGCGACTGCGAAGTCTACGGGTCGGGGTGGACACCGCGGCTGCGGCCAGGTCGTCCAGCTGGGTGCGATCCAGCCGCCGATGTCGTGGTCGCGCACCTGCTCGCGGAGGCCCTCGATCCGCGCGCGCGCGCTCCTCGGCGTGCATGGTCAGCGCCTGGTAGATGGCGTCCGCCTGCTGCTGGATGTCGAACGGGTTGACGCCGATCAGCGCCCAGCGGCGCAGCTCCTCGTACGACGCCGGCGTTCTCGGACAGGATCAGCACGCCGTCGCGCTCGTTCACCAGCGGCGCCTCCTTGGCCACCAGGTTCATGCCGTCGAAGATCGCGTTCACGAGCAGCACGTCGTAGTGCTTGTAGGCGGCCACCGCCTGCGGGGAAGTTGTCCGAGATGCGCAGGTCGACCGGCGTCCAATGCCGGTCGAGTACCAGCGGTCGTTGACCTCGCGGGCGGCGCGCTGGATGGCGCCGACGTACTCGGCGTACTCGGGGATCTCGGGCCGTGACGGGTCGAGCAGCGCCAGCATGGTGACCCGGCCGCGCCACTCGGGGTGCTGCGGACAGGAACAGGTCGAAGGCGCGCGAAGCCGCGCACGATGTTCTTGGACGGGTCGGTGCGATCGACCCGCAGCAGCATCTTCTCGGGCCGGGCCTGCCAGCACGCTGGCCTCCTGCTCGCGCACCTCGTCCGAGGCCGCCAGCCGCTCGAACTCGGCCGGGTCGACCGAGATCGGGTAGGCGCGCACCTGCACGTCGCCGGCCGCTGGAAGCGCACGGTGCGGTGTGGCGAAGTCGACCTCGCCATCGGTCAGCTCGTCGACGCAGTGCAGGAACGCGCGCACGTAGCGCTCGGTGTGCAGTCCCACGATGTCGCAGTCAGCAGCGACTCGTGGATCGCCGTGCGGATGTCGTCGGGCAGCACCCGCCAGTAGTCGGGCATCGGCCAGGGGATGTGCGTGAAGTGCTGGATCAGCGCATCGCGGCGCCCGCTGCGCGCACCCGGCGCGGCACCATGAACAGCTGGTAGTCGTGCACCATCACCACCGGCGTGTCGTCGGCCGACTGGCCTGCGATCTCGGTCGGCCACGGCCTCGGCGAAGCGCTCGTTCACCGGCAGGTAGCCGGCCTCCCAGGCCAGCCGGATGTTGCGGTCGACGTCCGGCTCCATGCGCCAGCCCCCACAGGTAGTGGTGGATGAACCACAGCGTGGGGTTGGCGAAGACGTTGTAGTAGCGGTCGTACTCCTCGCGGTCGTGCGCGACCAGGCTGCAGCCGCAGGTTGCCGTCCTCGTACACGCCCTCGGCGGCCACCTCGGCGTCGTCGTCGGTGAGCGCGCTCGCCACCCAGGTCAGCGGGCCGCTGCGTCGTCAGCGCCGAAAGCGCGGTGACCAGGCCGCCGCCGCCGCGCTGTGGCCGTGCGCTAGCCGTCGGGGAGCGTTCGAACCGCATCGGGCCGCGGTTGGACACGATCAGGAGGGTGTGGGCTTCCATCCGCATGACAGGGTAGTCCATGCCGGCGGGCGGCGCGATCACGTCGCGGCGTCGTGGAAGTCGAGCTCGACCTCTCGCCCTCGAGGCGGTGCATCAGCGCCAGCCAGTCGCGCACCAGCCGCGGCGTCAGGAAGCTGCGGCGCACCTGCTCCTTGCCGCGCCGGGCCATCTGGCGGGCGTCGGCCGGGTCGGCCAGGATCGTCGAGGCAGCGCTGCGGCGCACTCCTCGGCCGAGCTGACCAGGTAGCCGGTCACGCCGTCCTCGATCTGCGCGACGATCCCGCCCACGCCTGCCGCCGATCATCGGGCGCGCCTTCCACAGCGCCTCGGACACGGTCAGCCCGAAGCCCTCCTTGATCGACTTCTGGATGCAGACGTCGGCGTGCACCTGGAAGGCGTTCACCTCGACCGCGCCCACGTTGTTGAGGTTGGAGAGGATGTGGATGTCGGGGTCGTCGTCGGCGTACTCGACGGTGCGGTTGTAGAACTCCCAGCCCTCGGGGTCGTCGTGCGCCATCGAGCCGACCAGCGCCAGCTGCACGCCGGGGTGCTGCGCTCTTGACCTCGCGGTAGGCGTCGATCACGCCCAGCGGGTCCTTCCAGGGGTCGAAGCGCGAGACCTGCAGCAGCATCGGGCGGTCGACGTCGATGCCGAACTGGTCGACGATGTAGGCCGCGTCCTCCGGCGCCAGCGCCATGTTCTTGGGCGCCAGCGGGTCGATCGCGGGCGGCCAGATCACCGCGCCGGTGCAGCCCGCGCCGCTGCGGCACGTAGTCGTGCATGTGGAAGATGGAGGCGTCGTAGCTCGCAGATCGACGGCAGCAGGAAGTCGAGCACCTCGCGGGTTCGGGCGCCGACAGGTCGATGTGGCAGCGCCAGACCCACCGCGGCCGGGTGGTCGTGAGCATGCCGCGGATGGCGACCGGCTGGGGATCGTGCACGACGATCATGTCCCACTCGTCGGCGTCGCTCCAGCGTCGTCGGCGTTCAGCTGGTTGTAGCGGGTGAACACCTCTCGCTGCTCGGCCGTCAGCCGACGCGGGTCGCCCTGCAGCGCCGTTGTGGATCGCCTTGGTGACGTCGAAGAACTCGTCGCGGCCGTGGATCACGCGCCACTCGGTCTCGATGCCGACGTCGTTCAGCAGCGGGATCAGCGTGTACTGGATCTCGGCCACGCCGCCGCCGAAGGCGGTGGCCGAGAGGTGCAGCATGCGCTTGCCGCGCAGCGGCTCGGCCAGGGTCGCGGATCTCGTCGGCCAGCGACCGGCCCACGATCGAGGCGTAGTCGGCAAGGGACTTGTGGCCGACGTTGACGCGCTGCATGGCGCGCGGACGTTAGCAACCGTCAGGCGGATATTCACGGAGGCGGTTGCAGATCGGGCGCGCCGCTCTCGGCCGGCAGGCTCAGCGCGAACGCCGTCTCGCCCGGCCGCGACTCGCAGCTCCAGCGAGCCGTCCATCCGCTCGGCCAGCTCGCGGGCGATCGCCAGGCCCAGGCCGCTGCCGGCCGCGGTGGCGCGCCTCGCCGCGGTAGAACCGCTCGAACAGGTGGTCGCGGCCGTCAGCCCGGTCGATGCCCGGGCCGTCGTCGGCCACCTCCAGCCGCACGATGCCGTCGTCGGCCGCGACCGCGACCCGCACCTCGGTGCCGCGCGGGGTTGTGCCGGATGGCGTTGTCGACCAGCGCCCGGCCGATCTGCTGCACCCGCTGCTCGTCGCCGATCGCGTGCGGCAGCTGCGTCCGTCGGCCGCACCAGCACCACCCGGCTGCCGTGCCCGGCGGCCAGCCCGCGGAACTCGCGCACCAGCGCCGCGGGCCGCTGCGTTCAGGTCGATCGGCTCGCGCTCGACCGTCGACGGCGCCGGCGTCCAGCCGGGACAGGTCGAGCAGGTCGGAGGCCAGCTTGGTCAGCCGCTGCACCTGCTCGCGCATGCTCGCAGGAACTCCTCCCGGGTGTCGTCGTCGAGGTCCTCGTCGTCCAGCAGCTCCAGGAACCCGCCCAGCGAGAACAGCGGCGTGCGCAGCTCGTGCGAGGCGTTGGCGATGAAGTCCTTGCGCGCGCGGTCGGCCTGGTCGAGCCGGCTCTGCATGAGGTCGAAGGCACGCGCCAGACTGGCCCAGCTCGTCGGGCGACTGGTCGCCGATGGGCTGGTCGAACTCGCCCATCGCGCGATCCGGGTCGCGGCCAGCTCCAGCCGGGACAGACGCTGAGAGATGGCGTGCGCCGCACGCCCAGCCCGACCAGGATCGGCCACCCCCAGCGCGAGCACGGCGCGATCAGGATCCGCCGCTCGACCAGCGTCGCCGGTCCGTTGACGTCGCTCACCTGCTGGGTGAGCAGCACGACCGCACCGGGCATGCGGAAGGCCACCACCATGCTGCCCGACGCCGTGCGCCCGGCCCCGGGCCGGAAGAGTGCAGGGCGCTCACGACCACCGGGTTGTTGCGGGCCGACCGATGGGGGGTACAGCAGCGGTCGAGGGCACCAGCTTGCCCGCGCTCGTCCCGTAGTACACGCCGACCCGGGCGTTGGCGACGCCGGCCAGCCGCACCAGTGTCCTGCGTGACACCGTGTGCTGAGGTGAACGGCCGTCACGCAGTTGGCGGGCTCACCTGCTCGCCGGTGGGCGACCTTGACCAGCCGGGTCTGAGGCGGTCGGCGATCAGGTGTCGCCGTCAGGGTCGGCACCACGTACAGAAACACCACGCCCATGGCCGTGGCCACCACCGTCGCCAGCACCAGGATCAGGCGGACGCGCAGCGATCGCAGGACGCGCATCGGAGCGGTACCGCGCGGAAGCGGTAGCCGACGCCGCGCACGGTGAGGATGAACGTCGGGTTCGGCGCGGGTCGGCCTCGAGCTTCTCGCGCAGGTGGCGGATGTGCACGTCGACCGTGCGCGGCTCGCGGTAGGCGGAGCCGCCCCACACCGCCTCCAGCAGTGCCTGGCGGCTGTACACGCGGCCCGGGTGCATGGCCAGGGTGCGCAGCATCTCGAACTCCACGTAGGTCAGCTGCACCGGCTGGCCGTCGACCGACACCGCCCGCTTGGCCGGGTCGATGTACCAGGCCGTCGGCCTCCACCATCGCCGTCGTCCGGCGGCCGCTGCTCCGCGGTCAGCGTCGCCCGTCGCAGCATCGCCCGGATCCGGCTTCGGAACTCGCGGATCGAGAACGGCTTGGTGATGTAGTCGTCGGCGCCCAGCTCCAGGCCCAGCACCTTGTCCACCTCGTCGTCGCGCGCGGTCAGCATGATGATCGGCACCGCCGAGCTGGTGCGCAGCCGTCGGCAGACCTCGAGCCCGTCCAGCTTGGGCAGCATCAGGTCGAGCACCACCAGGTCGATGTCGCACTCGTCGAACCGGCGCAGACGCCTCCTCACCGTCGCGGGCCTGGACAACGGTGTAGCCCTCCCGCTCGAGCGGGAACGTGAGCAGCTTCTGGATCGACTCCTCGTCGTCGACCAGCATGATGGTGGCGGCATCAGCCATGTCATGAATGCTATCTGGGCGAGCAGCTCGTCCCGGGAGGAGCACCGTCGCCGGCCAGCCTGCGTGCCGTCGCGTGTGCTATAACCGCCGCCGCGTGGCGACCACCCCCCGGCATCGACCCGGCCGACGCCGCTCGCTCGTCTCCTGGCCCCTGTATCGGCTGCTGCTGGCGGTGTCTGCGATCTTTCCGATCGCGGCCGCCCTGGCCGTCCGCGAGCCGGCCCTGCCGGCGCCGCCGCAGCCCCCGCTGACCGTAAACGGCGTCTCAGTGGCCAACGCCGCAGGTGCCTTCCAGAGCGTCGAGCGGGCGACCCGCCGGCCGTGCTGCTCGCCGGGCAGCCCGGCCGAGCTGGCGGCCGCCGGCTGGGTGGCCTCGCGTGTGCGCCGGTTCGATCCCCATCCCGAGATCGACCAGTTCGCCTCGCAGCTGCCCTGGCGTCCCAATCCCGTGGCCATGATCAACGTGATCGCCTACGCGCCCGGCACGCAGCCGGGCGTGATCGCCGTGATCGCCCACCGCGACGGCTCCGGCGCGGACAACGCCGCGGGCACTGCCATGTTGGTGCAGCTGGCCAAGGTACTGGCCCCGCTGCCGCTGCAGCGGGGGATCGTGCTGGTCTCAACCGACGGCGGCACCAGCGGCGGTCAGGGCGTCGAGCGGTTTGCCCGCAGCTGGCCGCTGGCCAACCACATCGTGGCCGCCATCGTGCTGGATTCGATCGGCTCTCCGGCCGGCGTCCGGATGTCGCTGCTGCTGCGTTCGCAGAGCCCACGCGGCACCTCCCCGACGCTGGTGGCCGCTGCTCGCGAGGAGCTGACACAGGCGACCGGTCGGCCGCCCATGCTGCCGGGTGCCCTCGACCAGCTGAGCGGCTACGCGGTGCCCTACGCGTCCGGCGAGCAGGGGCCGCTCTTGACCCACGGCATCCCCGCCATCACCATCGCCGGCGGGCCGCTGGGCGGACGCCCCGAAACCCTGTCGGGCCTGAGCGTGCCCGAGCTGTCAGGTGTCGGCGGCGCGGTGGCGAACATGGTGGCGGCGCTTGACTCGACCCCGTCCATCGAGCCCGCCGGACCGCCCATGCTGTTCCTGGGCGGCGAGGTCGTGCGCGGGTGGCTGGTGCAGATCGCGCTGACGGCTCTGCTGGCCCCGGCGCTGGCCTGTGTGCTCGACCTGGTGGCCGGCCTTCGCCGCCGCCGGCTGCCGCTGGCGGCGGGCGCGCGGGCGTTTGCATGGCGGGCATCCACCTGGCTGGTCGGGCTGCTGGTGCTGTGGCTGCTGACGCTGGCGCCTGGGCGGCTGCTGTCGCCCATCTCCAGCGTGCCGCTGGCCGGCCGCACGGCCGTCACCACCGACGGCCTGCTGCTGGCGGCGGGATTGACGCTGCTGTACTGGCGGTTCGTGGTCCG
Source organism: uncultured Actinomycetes bacterium (assembly GCA_963744065.1). GTDB lineage: Bacteria > Actinomycetota > Thermoleophilia > Gaiellales > JAICJC01 > DASUHT01. The sequence continues at coordinate 126,570 of CAVUSN010000003.1, forward strand.
GCCGCGGCTGGTGCCGGCCGGACCGGTCTCCGGCGGTGAGCGCACGGCCGGGCTGGCCACCGGCCTGGCCGGCATGATGTTCGCGGCGCTGCTCCTGGCCGCAGCCAATCCGTTCGCGCTGATCCTCGTGCTGCCGGCGACCCACGCGTGGCTGTGGCTGGGGGCGGCCGCCCGCGGCGGCCGGCGGATGATGGCGCTGGTGTGGCTGATCGGGTTGGCCGGGCCGGCGCTGGCCGTGTTCGAACTGTGGAGCACCCAAGGCCTGGGTGAGCAGACGCCGCGGGCGCTGGTGGCGATGGTGGCCAGCGGCTACATGTCGCCGGCAGTGTCCGTGTGCCTGGCGTTGTTCGCAGCCGCCGGCTGCCAGCTGGGGTCACTGGTGCTCGGCCGGTACTCGCCAGCGCACGTGTGGCTGGTGCCGGCTGGCAGGCCGCGGGCTCACTGACTCGTACGAGGTGGAGACGGCCTCGAGGTGCGCGGCGACGCCGGGGATCACGCTCTCGTCGACCGCCTGAGTCCCGGTTCTCGGCGATCAGCACGCGATCGCCGTGTGGCTCTCTCAGCCGCCAGATCACGAACCAGTGGGTTGTCAAGCGCCGTTTGAGTAGCAGCGGATGCCGCCGCCGCTTGAGGAAGCGGCGGCATCCGCGCCCTGCTGTTGTGGTCGTGTGGGTGTGCCACTTGACGGTGTTCATGACTGTCACTTGGAGCCGGCCATACCAGTGTTCATGCCATTCGGCGGTCGCAGTGTGTGCCAGTTGGCTGTGAAGCCGTCACAGTCACTGTCACTTGTCGGTGCTCGCGACTGCCACTTGCAGAAGACGACGACCTGCCACTTTGTCGGTGCCCGTGAGCGCCATTCGCATGTTGGGACGCTCTCGGCACACCCTGTGACCCACACACGACACCCTGATCTGCACACTCACCCCATGGCCCACACACCTACGCTCTACAAGGCCCGCGGCGTTCCAGCCAAGCAGCAGGTATGCGCGATCTGCGCCGACCGCACCCGCGGTCGCACCCAGCTGGTGCGCCTCACCCATGGCGTCGCGGTGTGGCTGTGTGGCGACCACGCCGGCCGCGAGTTCCAGACCATGCGCGGCGGGCGCGACTTCGTGCTCACCCTGCAACGCCTGTGGTCAGCCCACGGCTGCCTGACCTCAAACCGCAGCAAAGCGCTCACCGCCCACATCAACCGGCTGCGCGAACGACCAGCCCGGCCACGCCCCGGAAGCTACGCCTGGCCCGACCTACGCCGAACTCTGGAACGCCGGTTCGCCGCCGGCGCCACACCCCACGCAGCGGTAACGGCCACCGCCGGCCTACTCGCCACCCAAACCTGCACAGCCCACGCCCCCAGTTCGCGCACCATCCACCGCTGGCACGCCCAACGGCGCTGGCTCACGCGGCGACCCCCTCCTTGAACCGGTCCCAGATAGCGATCCGCTTCTGCAGCCCGTCCGGCGTGGTGCGCAGGATCTCGTAGGTGTTGAGGATGCTCGGGCCGAACACGACCAGCGGGTCCCTGGCGGCTGCGCCGACCAGCGGGAACGAGCCCGGTGTGCCCACCTCATAGCCGGTGTAGCGCATCTGCAGCGCGTCATGCCGGGGATCCAGGATGTAGTTGATCCAGGCGTGGGCGGCCACCGGGTCGGGGGCCGAGGCCGAGATGCACCAGTTGTCGATCCAGATCTCCGACCGCCCCTCCGGCGCCACCACCCTGATGTCATCCAGGCCGGCCCGGGCGGCCCGGATCGCGATCCCATCCCCGGACGAGGTGATGCCCAGGTCGATGGCGCCGTTCTGGAAGCTGCTCAGGTACTGCGGGTCGATGCTGGCGACGAACGGCCGCACCTTCATCAGCAGCTGCTCGGCCTGGTTCAACTGGCCGTCGTCGTCGCTGTTCAGGGAGTAGCCCAGGCTGTTCAGGGCCACGCCGACCACCTGCGCCGGGCTGTCGATGAAGTTCACCGTCAGGCCGGACGCGTGCGGCAGGAAGCCGAAGAAGTCCTGCCAGGTGCGCAGGTCGGCCTTGATCCGGTCGGTGCGCATGGTGAACCCGGTGATGCCGGCGTCCTTGATGACCGAATAGGCGTTGCCCGGGTCGTACGGCAGCTGCGTCCAGTGCCGCTCCAGGTTGCGCAGGTTAGGGATCAGGTCGTGGTCGAGCGGCCTCAGCAGGCCCAGGCTGCGCTCGATGGCGACGTGGTCGGCGTCGGGCACGATCACGTCGAAGGTCGGCTGGCCCTTTGCGGCGGCCAACTGGGCCAGCAGTTGCCCGTTGCTGGCGTAGTTGGTCTGGGTCACGGTCAGCCCCGGGTGCAGCTGCTGGTATCCCGCCACACTGGCCGGGTTGATGGATGCCGGCCTGCTGGCGATGCGAAGCCCGGACTCGATGACGGGGTCGGCGTGGGAGCTCGTGTGAGTCGAGTCGGAGCTACCGCCGGTGGTGCCGCAGGCTGCTGCCACGACCGCGGTGCCGGCGGCCAGGAACTCACGCCGTGTCGCCCTCCACCCATGCTCCTGCCGGCCCCGCTTCTGCATCTGCCCGAGCGTACAGCGCGAGCGGCTGCCGACCGGACGTAAGCTGCCACGAGACCCACGAATGAGGACGGTCGATGGCTGAGCTTTGGGGCGCAGAGACACGCAAGGCGGTGGCGAACTTCCCGGTGTCGGGCGAGCCGATCCCGGCCCCGGTGGTGCACTGGCTGGGGCGGATCAAGGCGCGCGGCGGCGCGGGTCAACGCGGAGCTGGAGCTGCTCGACGCCGGCGCTGGCCGAGCGGATCGCCGCGGCCGCCGACCAGGTGGCCGCCGGCGAGCACGACGACCAGTTCCCGATCGACGTGTTCCAGACCGGGTCGGGCACGTCGTCCAACATGAACGCCAACGAGGTGATCGCGACCCTGGCCGGCGAGGGCGTGCACCCCAACGACCACGTCAACATGGGCCAGTCGTCCAACGACGTGTTCCCGTCGGCCGTGCACCTGGCGGCGCTCGACCGCATGGTGCATGAGCTGCTGCCGGCGCTGGAGCAGCTGGCAGACCTCGCTCGCGGCCAAGGCCGACGAGTTCGCCGACGTGGTCAAGTCCGGCCGCACGCACCTGATGGACGCCGTGCCGGTCACGCTGGGCCAGGAGTTCGGCGGCTACGCCGCCCAGGTGCGCGAGGGCCGGGCGCGTGTGCAGGGCACCGTCGAGCGGCTGGGCAAGATCCCGCTGGGCGGCACCGCCATCGGCACCGGCCTGAACACGCACCCCGAGTTCGCCGAGCGCGTGCGCGCCCGGCTGGCCGCCGACACCGGGCCTCGACATCCTGACCGCCCGCCGACCCCTTCGAGGCGCAGGCCAACCGCGACGGGCTGGTGGAGGCGTCCGGCGCGCTGAAGGCCGTGGCGGTGTCGCTGACCAAGATCGCCAACGACCTGCGCTGGATGGGCTCGGGCCCGCGCGCGGGTCTGGCCGAGATCGTCATCCCGGAGCTGCAGAAGGGCTCGTCGATCATGCCCGGCAAGGTCAACCCGGTGATCCCCGAGGTGGTGTGCCAGGTGTCCGCCCAGGTGATCGGCAACGACACCGCCATCACCGTCGGCGGCCTGCAGGGCAACTTCGAGCTGAACGTGCAGATCCCGCTGATGGCCCGCAACCTGCTGCAGCTCGATCGCGCTGCTGCTCGGCAGCCTGCCGGCTGTTTGCCGAGAAGTGCGTGGACGGCATCGAGGCCAACGTGGAGACGTGCGAGCGCTACGGGGAGGCGACGCTGGCCATCGCCACCGCGCTCAACCCGTACATCGGCTACGACCGGGCGACCGCGATCGTCAAGGATGCGGCCGCCTCCGGGCCGCTCGCTGCGCGAGGTGGCGCGCGAGCACGGAGTCGACGAGGCGGTGCTGGACGAGGCGCTCGACCTGCGACCGGATGGCGCCTGGGCAACCGATCGCCGGAGTCCGGTAGGCTCTGCCAATGGCAGGTGCTCGTGCTCCAGCACATCGCCTGCGAACCGCCGGGCGAGTTCGAGGACGTGCTGCGCGAGCGCGGCGCGTCCATCCACCGGGTCGAGCTGGACGAGGGCGAGCCGCTGCCGGAGGACTGGCGGGGTTCGACGCGATCGTCGCCATGGGCGGCCCGATGAGCGTCAACGACGAGGCCGAGCTGCCCTGGCTGGTCGCGGAGAAGCGTCTGATCGGCGACGCCGTGCGGGCCGGGGTGCCGTACTGGGGCGCCTGCCTGGGCGTGCAGCTGCTGGCCTCGAGCCTGGGCGCGCGCGTCTACGCCGGCCGGCGCCCGAGGTGGGCGTGCTGCCGGTGACAGCTGACCGCCGAGGGCCGCACCGATCCCGGTCTTCGCGCGGGCTGCCGGCCGAGTTCCCCACGCTGCAGTGGCACGGCGACACGTTCGACCTGCCCGCCGGCGCGACGCTCGCTGGCGTCGCTCGCCGGCCTACCCCAACCAGGCCTTCCGGTTCGGCGATCGGCGCCTACGGCGTGCAGTTCCACGTCGAGGTGTCCGGAGCCATGGCGGCGCGAGTGGGCGCAGGGTGCCGGCCTACGTCGAGTACGCCGACCGCACGCTCGGCGCGGGCGGGATCGACCGCCTGCTGGGCGAGTTCTCGCGACCACGCGAGGCGATGCATGCGGGCACGCGCCCGGTCGATGTTCGAGGCCTGGGTTGAGCTCGCAGTCGCCGTCCCCCGATAACCGCTTCCTGGCCCTGCGCTTCGCCGGCCAGGAGCTCGACGGATTTCGCATCTGCCCGACTACGCCGTGCGACCGCTTCATCGAGCTCCGCGACGAGGCGCCGACCGCGATCGGCTGAGATCGGCCGAGCTGGGCCTCGACGACGAGGTGGTGGCCGACTGATCAAGGCCGACGAGGCCCAGGCTGTGGCCCACCGGATCGCCACCGGCGAGGAGCCGATGTACCCGCCGCCGGCGCCCGGCGAGGCGGTCAGCGACACCCGCCTCGGCTCCTCGTGGGTGCCGCTGGCGGCGCTCGGCTGCGCGCTTGCGGCCGCGATCGTCTACGCGCTGCTGCGCTGAGGCACCAGCAGGAACTGGCGCACCAGGGCGCCGGTCTCGGCCAGCGCGTCCCACATCAGCATGTGGCCGCCCGGCACCATGTGGGCGGTGCAGTGCGGCAGTTCCGCGCTGGCCCGGCCGACGTCGTCGTCGCACATCATCCTCGACCGTTCGCCGCGGATGAGCAGCGTCGGGCACGCCACCTCCTCCAGCTGCGGCGGCGGCTCGTCGATCAGCGACTCCACCGCCGCGGCTGCCGCCTCCCGGCTGTAGCGAGGCCGAAACAGCCCGTCCTCACCGGCCACCAGGTGCTCGGCCATCTCCTCCTCCAGCAGCGCTCGCGGCGTGTGCTCAAGGCCGCCGTGGGTGAGCTGCCACTCGATCGCCTCGTCCACCGTTGCGAACGCGGCGCCGGCGCGCAGCGTCCCCGCGCGCTCGCGCAGCAGCGGCGCCGGGGTGAACAGCGGCGGATCGAGCAGCACCAGTGCGCTCACCCGCTCGGGCTGACGGCAGGCGGCGCGCACGGCGACCAGCCCGCCCAGCGAGTGCCCGACCAGGGCGGCCGAGTCCAGGCCGAGCGTATCCAGCACCTCGTCCAGGTCGGCGACGTGCTGGTCGAGCGACTGCTCGCCCGACCACGGCGAACGGCCGTGCCCGCGCAGGTCGTAGGCGGCCACCCGGCGTACGTCGTCCAGCATTCGTGCCAGCCGCTCGAAGCGGCGCGCGTGCCCGCTCACGCCGTGCAGGCAGACGACCGCGGGCAGCTCCTCCGGACCCCACGTGAGAATCCGAAACCGCGTCATTGGGGCGATTGTATGCTTCAGATTGGCAGGTGGATCCGTCAGTCCGTTGGGCCGCCCATACTTCGAGGAGGCAATGCGCGTCCTGATCCTGTCAGCCCCGGTCGGCGCGGGCCATGATGCAGCCGCCCGCGGGCTTGCCGACGCGTTGAAGGCGCGCGGCGCGCAGGTCGAGATCGACGACGGCCTGGCGCTGATGGGCCCGCTCGTGCACCGGTTGGTGGTGGACGGCTACCACTGGGAGCTCGAACACGCGGCCTGGTCATGGCGGCTCCTGTACCGAGGGACTCGCTCGCACCGGCTGATCAAGCTGGTCGGGTGGGCGCTGGGCATGCGCTGTCGGCGGCGCATGCTGGGCCGGATCGCGCAGACCCGGCCGGACCGGATCGTGTCCACCTATCCAATTGTCTCGGCGGTGCTGGCTGCGCTGCGCCGCAGCGGCCGGCTGACCATCCCCTGCTCCACCATGATCACCGACTTCGACCCCCACCCGGCCTGGGTGCATCACGACCTGGACGCCAACCTGAGCGTGGGCGACAGCCTGCCGGAGCTGACGCCCGTGCAGCCTCCGGTGCCGCTGGATGCCTGCCTGCCCGCGATGCGGCCGGCCACCCGGAATGAGCTGGGTATCCCGGACGGCGCCCGGGTGGCCCTGATCGTGGGCGGTGTGTGGGGCGTGGGCAACCTGCACGGGGCGGCGACTGCCGTGGCCTCGGTGGAGGGAGCGCACGCCATCGTGGTGACTGGCCGAAACGAGTCCCTGCGCCGGCGCATGCTGGCCGATCCGGCCCTGGCCGGAGCCACTGTTTTGGGCTTTTCCAGCGCCATCCCTGCGCTGATGGCGGCCAGCGACGTGCTGATCCAGAACGCCGGTGGGCTGACCTGCCTGGAGGGCTTCGCGGCCCGCGTGCCGGTGGTCATGTTCGATCCGCTGCCCGGCCACGGCGAGGACAACTGCCATGAGATGGCCGCGGCCGGGCTGGTCACGGTCGCCGAGAGTCCCGAGCGGTTGCGCGAGCTGCTGGGTGTCGGCAGCGACTGGGCCGCCCGGTCGGCACAGCAGGCCGAGCGGGCGTTCAAGCTGTTCGACCGCCCATGCGCCGCTGACGCGTTGGCTGGGCAGGCCGAGCCGGCTGCGATCGGCCCGCTGGCGGTCGTCCGGCGGTCGGTGCGACCGGTGCTGGGCGCGTTCTCGCTGATCGCGATTGTCACCCTGACACGCGCGCCCGCGCTGGTGGCCATCCACCACCTGGTGCGGTGAGCCGGGCCCGTGCGGCGGCGCTGGCGGTGGCCGGGGCCAACGCCAGCCCGGCCCTGTCCGCGGTGTGGCGGCTGGGGTTCCCGGGTGTGCTGCGGCGGGTGCCGGCGGCGGCCGGCCGGGTCGCCCTGACCTTCGACGACGGGCCGCACCCGCAGGGCACCCCGGCGGTGCTGCGCGAGCTCGACCGGCTCGGCCTGCGGGCCACCTTCTACCTGGTCGGGCGCGATGTCAGGCGCAATCCCGAGCTGGTCGCCGAACTGGTGGCGGCCGGGCAGGAGCTGGGGCTGCACGGCGACCGCCATCTGCCGCACGTGCTGCTGCCACCGGCCTGGGTGACCCGCGACCTGACGCGCGGATTGCACACGATCGAGCAGGCTGGCGGGTCCCCGCGCAGCCTGCGCGCCCCCTTCGGGGCGGCGGCGCTCGCCACCGTGGCCTTCGCCCGCCGCCAGCGGCTGCCGCTGACCAGCTGGACGCGCTGGGGCCGGGACTGGGAGCCGGGCGCGACGGGGCCGGCCATCGCCGCCAGGCTCAGCCGTGGGCTGGGCTCGGGCGACCTGCTGCTGCTGCACGACTCGGACGCCTACTCGGCCCGCAGGTCGTGGCGAGCCACCGTGGCCGCCATCGAACCGCTGGCCGATGCGCTGGCGCAGCGCGCGCTATCGACGGTGACGGTGTCGGAGCTGATCGCGGCCGGCAGGCAGCCGGACGGTCAGTAGGCGAGCGCGCGGGCGCCGCCGGCAGCAGCCTCGAGCTGCTCCTCGGCGCGGTAGCTGGAGCGCACCAGCGGGCCGGCGAACACCGCCCCGAAGCCCATCTCCTCGCCCTGCTGGCGCAGCGCATCGAACTGCGTCGGGCGTCACCCAGCGGTCGAGCTGGAGGTGCTTTTCGGTCGGCTGCAGGTACTGGCCGATGGTGACCACGTCGACCCGGTGGTCGCGCAGGTCGCGCATCACCTGGACCACCTCGTCGTCGGACTCGCCCATGCCGACGATGATGCCGCTCTTGGTGACGATCGGCGCCCGCTCGGGGTGGAGCTCGGCCCACACGTCCTTGGCCCGGTCGAGCAGCCCCAGCGCCTTGCGGTAGTCGCCCTTGGGCCGCACCCGCCGGTAGAGGTGCTCGGCCGTCTCGATGTTGTGGTTGAAGACGTCGGGGGCGGCGTCCAGCACGACCCGCAGCGCCTCCTCCCGGAAGCCCAGGAAGTCGGGCACCAGCACCTCGATGCCGCACTCCGGGGCGGGCCCGGCGGATGGCGTGGATGGTGGCGGCGAAGTGGCCGGCGCCGTGGTCGGGCAGATCGTCGCGGTCGACCGAGGTGACCACCACGTGGCCGAGCGCCATCTTCTGGCACGGCCCGTCGCGACCCGCAACGGCTCCAGCGGGTCGGGCGCGTCGGCCGGCCGGCCGGAGGTGACGGCGCAGTAGCGGCACGCGCGCGTGCAGACGTCGCCCAGGATCTGGAAGGTGGCGGTGCCGCGGCCCCAGCACTCGCCGATGTTGGGGCAGCTGGGCCTCCTCGCACACGGTGTGCAGACCGCCGTCGCGCATGATCTCGCGCAGCTCGTCGAAGCGGGTGTTGGCCGACGGCGCGCGCACCTTGATCCAGCTGCGGGCGCTCGCGGGTGAGCTCAGACCACGGCACGCCCGCCGGGAACTCCGAGAACTCGAGGTCGTAGATCTCGGCCAGGTGCGGGTGACCGGCGCGCGCAGCTCGTCGACGCTCCACGTCGCGGCCGGTCTCGGCGGTCATCGAGGTGAACCGGGCGCCGCCCAGCCCGCAGGCGTCGAACAGGTCGTACACGCCCAGGTCGAGGTCGGCGTTCAGCGAGAACCCGTGGCTGGTCACCCAGCGCGCGCAGCGCACGCCGATCGAGGCGATCTTGCGGTCGTCCACCCACACGCCCGAGGCGTGCGGCTGGTCGAGCGCGTGGCCTTCGATCTCGAACTCGGCCAGCGTCGCGATCAGCACCTGGCTCGAGGTTGCGCACGTAGCCGCGCAGGTCGCGACCGCGCGAGGTCAGATCCAGGATCGGGTAGCCGACCAGCTGGCCGGGGCCGTGGTAGGTCGAGCGGCCGCCGCGGCGGCACCTCGACGATCTCGATCCCGCGCGTCGGCGTACTCCTCGTCGGCGAGCGGCAGCTCCTGGTCGCGCGTCGGCCCGCGAGCCCAGCGTGATCACCGGCTCGTGCTCGAGCAGCAGCACCGTGTCGGGTACCGCCCACTGGCTGCGGGCGGCGGCCAGCTGGGTCATCTCGGCCAGTGCTCGTGGCGTAGGGCGTGACGCCCCAGGTTCTCGACGTACGCCTCGGTCACAGCCCGAACGAACCCTCGTCCCAGGTCTCGAGGTTGAGCTTGAGCTGCGCCATGAACTGGGCAGCGTAGGCGCCGTCCACCAGCCGGTGGTCGTAGGACAGGCACAGGAACATCATCGAGCGGATCGCGATGGCGTCGTTGCCGTGCTCGTCGGTGACCACCACCGGCCGCTTGACGATCGCCTCGACGTCGAGGATCGCGACCTGGCCCTCGGGGATGATCGGGGTGCCGATCAGCGCGCCGAACACGCCCGGGTTGGTGATGGTGAAGGTGCCGCCCGACATCTCGTCGGGGGTGAGCGTCTTGGTGCGGGCCTTGTCGGCCAGCTCGACCACCGACCGCGACAGGCCGAGCAGGTTCTTCTCCTCGGCGCCGCGGATCACCGGCACCATCAGCCCCTTGGAGTCGTCGACGGCCACGGCCATGCCCAGGTTGACGTACTGCTTGATGATGGCGGTCTCGCCCTGCACCTCGGCGTTGACCCACGGCCACTGCGAGATGGCGTCGATGGTCGCCAGCGCGACGAACGGGATGTAGGTCAGGTTGACGCCGTGGCGGGTCTTGTACTCGGGCTTCCAGCGCTTGCGCATCTCGACGATGCCGGTCATGTCGACCTCGACCACCGTGGTCACGTGCGCGGCGGTGTCGAGCGAGTGGCGCATGTGCCGGGCGATCACCTTGCGGATGGTCGAGAAGCGGTAGAGCTCCTCGCCGCCGCCGGTCTGGGCGTCGCTGCGGCCGGTCGCGGGGCTGGGACGAGCCGGCGCCGGGCGGCGGCGGGGGCGGTGCAGCGGCGGGCGCGGGCGGCGGGCTGCCGACCACGGAGTCGGCTCGACGATCGCGTCCTCGAGCGAGCGCCGAGAAGTGCGGCACGTCGTGCACCGCCGGGCGCGGCGCCGCGGGCGGCTCGGCGCGCGCCGCCGCTTCGATGAACTGGCGCACGTCGCGCTTGGTCACCCGGCCACCGCTGCCGGTGCCGGGAATCTGGTTGATGTCGAGGTTGTGCTCGGCCAGCATCCGCGCCACCACCGGGCTGACGAAGCTGCGCCCCTCCTGGTCGTCGCGCGACGGCGGCGGTGCCGTTGGCGGCCTGCGGCGCGGCTCGGCGGCGGGCTGGCGGCAGCGGGCGCGGCGCGCGTCGGGCGGCGCGGCCCGGCCACGCTCGCTCGGCCGCGGACGGCGGCGTGCCGGCGGCTCGGGCTCCCGCGGTCGAGCCGCCCCGCCCCGTGTCGATCACGGCGATGCGGGTGTTGACCGGCACGGTCTCGCCCTCCTCGGCCAGCAGCTCCTTGACCACGCCGGATGCGGGCGAGGGAACCTCGGTGTCGACCTTGTCGGTCGAGATCTCGACGATCGTCTCGTCGGCGGCGATGGTGTCGCCGACCTGCTTGGCCCAGCGCGTGATCGTGCCCTCGGACACGCTCACGCCCATCTGGGGCATGACGACATCGACGAGGATTCCTGTGGTCATTGGCGAATCAGCTCCTCAATAGCTGGAAAGCTTGTCGATGGCGGCCAGGACGTCCTCGACCTGGGGCAGGAAGGCCTTCTCCAGGGGTGGTGAGAACGGCACCGGGGTGTCGGGCGCGGTGACGCGCACGACCGGGCCGTCGAGGTCGCTCGAAGGCCTCCTCGGCGATGGTGGCCGCGATCTCGGCGCCGAACCCGGACGTGTGCGTGTCCTCGTGCAGGACGATCACCTTGCTTGTCTTCGACACCGAGTCCAGCACCGCCTCCCTGTCCCACGGGGTGATCGTGCGCAGATCGATGATTTCCACCGAGGTGCCGTCGGCCTCGGCGGCCTGCTCGGCGGCCTCCTCGGCGGTGTACACCATCGCGCCGTAGGTGACGATGGTGAGGTCGTCGCCCTCCCGGTGGATGCGCGCCTTGCCGAACTCGACCGTGTGTTCGCCCTCGGGCACCTCGCCCTTGATCCGGCGGTAGAGGTGCTTGTGCTCGAAGAACAGCACCGGGTTGGGGTCGCGGATGGCCTGCACGATCAGGCCCTTGGCGTCGGCCGGCGTGGCCGGGCAGGCGATCTTGAGGCCGGGGCAGTGGGCGAAGAAGCCCTCGGGGTTCTGGGAGTGGAAGGGGCCGCCCGAGAAGCCGCCGCCGGAGGGCAGCCGCACCACGATCGGCACCGGCGTGCCCACCCGGTAGTGCTGCTTGGCGGCCACCGTCACCAGCTGGTCGAATGCGCACGAGACGAAGTCCGAGAACTGCATCTCGCACACCGGCCGCATGCCCATCAGCGCCGCGCCGGTGCAGGCGCCGGTGATCGCCGTCTCCGACAGCGGCGCGTCGATCACGCGGTCCTCGCCGAACTCCTGCAGGAAGCCCTGGGTGACCTTGAACGCGCCGCCGTAGACGGCGATGTCCTCGCCGAGCAGGAACACGCGCTGGTCGCGCCGCATCTCCTCGCGGAGCCCGTCGGAGATCGCCTGCAGGTAGGTCTTTGTGGTCACGGGCTCCTCGTCATCGGTGGTGGGGTGTGTCGAGCTCTTCGGGGTCGGCGTAGACCCCGTCGGCGAGCTGCGCGGGGTCGGCAGCGGCGCCGCCCTCGGCGCGCTTGACGGCTCTCGTTCAGCAGCTGCTTGATCTCGAGCGCGATCTCGTCCTCGGTGGCCTCGTCCAGCAGCTCGTTGGCCTTCAGCCAGCGCCGGAAGCGCTCGATCGGATCCTTGCGGGCGTAGGCCTCGAGCAGCTCGCGCGGCACATAGAAGGCGTCGTCGTGGACGGCGTGGCCCTCCATCCGCAGCGTCACCAGCTCGAGCAGCGTGGGGCCACCGCCGGCGCGGGCCTTCTCGATCGCGGTGTGGGCCTCGCGGTACACGGTCAGCACGTCGGTGCCGTCGACCACCACGCCCTCGAACCCGTAGGCGTGCGGCGCGGTCGGCCAGGTGGTCGCAGGCGAACTCGAGCCGGTTGGGGGTCGAGTAGGCGTACTGGTTTTGATCGACGATGAACACCACCGGCAGCTTGTGCACCCCGGCCATGTTCATCGCCTCGTGGGCGTCGCCGCGCGCCATCGCGCCGTCGCCGCTCCAGGCCACCGCCACCCGCGGCTCGCTGCGCAGCTTGAACGCCAGCGCGCAGCCGACCGCCACCGGCATCAACGCCGGCAGGTGGCTGACCATCGCGATCAGGCCGAGATGGATGTCGGCCATGTGCACGTTGCCGTCACGGCCTGCGGCCAGCCCGTCGGCCTTGCCCATGTACTGGGCGAAGATCCGCCACGGCTCGGTGCCGCGGGTGACGTGCACGCCCATGTCGCGCTGCACCGGCGTGCCGACGTCGTCGATCCGCATCGCGGTGGCGACCCCCACCGCGGCGGCCTCGTTGCCGCGGCCGGTGTAGAAGCTGCCCGGGATCTTGCCCTGGCGGTAGAGGATGTGGCCGCGCTCCTCGATCCCACGCGTGATCAGCATGTTGCGGTAGATCTGGAGGACGTCTTCGCGGTCGAGGTCGGCATCTCGAACTTCCGCTGCCGACCCCACCGGTGTGGCTTCGCGTGCGACTGCCATTCCTTCTCGAACCTTAGCGGAGAAGGTGGCCAAAACCAGCTGGTTGTCGAGCTGCCATCATCGCCGCGCGCCGTGTGCAAGAATCGAGTCAATGGGGTATGACCGGTCGCGGGAGCTGGGTGACTGCTGCGGGTTTTGCCTGCGGTGCGGTTGGGGTCGCCGGTTCATGGCCGGCGGGGCGGCGGCGGTGCCCGGCGAGTGTCCCGACTGTGGCGGTGTGGTGATCACCGAATGTCAGAGCTGCGGCCTGCCGATCAAGTCGATGATGGCGCTCACCTGCGCGGGCTGCGGCGCCGAGCTGCGCCCGCCCACGCTGTTTGGCACCGAGATCCGGCGCAAGCCCGAACGGCATGTTCGGCTTGACGCCATGGGCCTTGGTGACGATAACGAGAGAACGCCCTCGTGACCTCAACCCTGTCCCTCTTTGCCTGATCGCGTTTCTGTGCGGCGCCCTCGTGGCTGCCGCGCTCGCGGTCGTGCGCGAACGCCGCAGGGTGCACCTGCTGGGCGAGGAGGTCGCCGAGCTGCGCGACGAGACCGCCCTGCTGGAGCGCCGCGACGAGGCCACCGGACTCTTCAACAGCCGCCACTTCGTCGAGGCGCTGACCCGCGAGATCGAGCGCTCGCGCACCTACGGCCGGCCGCTGGCGCTGGCGCTGGCGAGCGTCGAGACGCGACGCACGGCGACGACGACGTCGCGCCGAGCGCACGTTGCGCGAGCTCGGCGTGGCGATCGGCGGCAGCGTGCGGGCGATCGACCTGGCCTGCCGGGTCGGCTCCACCGAGTACGGCGTGATCATGCCCGAGACCGACACCAAGGCCGCCTCGGTGGCCGCCGAGCGCGTGCTGCGCGCGGTCGCCCGGGCGGGCAGCAAGGGCGACTCCCAGCCCCACGCCGCGGTCGGCATCGCCGCCTGCCCGGCGCACGCCGAGACGTTCGAGGAGCTGATCGAGCGCGCCGGGTCGGCGCTTCGCAGCGCCCGCGAGGCCGTGCGCGAGGAGTCCGCGAGCAAGCCCGGCACGGTCACCGTGTCGATGGCAGTCTGGGACGACGCCGACGAGTGACCGCGGCGGTGCGCGACCTGGGCGGTGGAGTGTGGACGTGGACGGCGCGGCATCCCGAGTGGCACCCGGGCGACGTTCGGGGCCAAGGTCGGCAGCTACGCCGCCCGCACGCGGCGACCACACGCTTCTGATCGACCCGCTGGTGCTCGCCGACGAGGTGTGGGAGGAGCTCGACGGGATCGTCGCCGGCCCGGTCGACACGGTGATCACGATCGGCTACCACGTGCGCTCGGCCGAGCCCGCTCAGAGCCGCTACGGCGGGTCGATCTACGGCCCGCCGGCGGTCGGCCAAGCGGCTGCGGGACGCCTCGGGCTTCCGGCGGTGCAGCCCGGCGCGCGGCTGCCGGTCGGCGCGATCGCCCAGCCGATCGGCAATCCCGGGCGCCAGGAGACGCCGATCTTCATCCCGGATGCGGGCGCGCTGGTGTTCGGCGACGCGGTGGTGGGCACCGATCAGGGGGTGCGGGTGTGGCTGACCGAGCGGCTGACACCTGCCCGCCAGCCCTGGTACGACGAGCGGCTTCTGCCCAGCCTGCGGCCGCTGCTCGACCTGGAGGCGGACGCGCTCTTGGTCACCCACGGGCCACCGGTCGTGACGGGTGGTCGCGGTGCACTGCGCGAGGCGCTCGAGCAGCCGCCCTTCGTCCACGGCCCGTAGTCGGTTTGGCTACTCGGCCGGCGTAAACGGGTCCGGCGTGCGCGTCATCGGATAGCCAGCCCAGCGCATACGCACGATCTGGCCCGACCCGTCGCGGATCAGCACCAGCTGCTCGCCCGCCTCTCGCCCGCTGATCCCACGCAGCACGTCGCCCTGCTCGACCTCGAACACCGCCGGCGCGCGCCCCGGCGGGGCGTCGGGCGCGCGCGCCTCCAGGTGGCCGTCCCGCCAGCTGAACACGAACTGCATGCCCTCCGTCCACCACGGACCCAGCGCACTCTCGAGCTCGGCCGGGCAGGGCTCGCCGGGGCGCCATTCGGCTGGCCGCGCCGGCCGCTCGGCCAGCTCCGCGTCGATCAGGCGGATGGCCAGGTCGGTGGGGTCGCCGGTCGCGCCCGAGCTGGTCAGGACTGCGCACACCACTCGGTCGGCCCGCGACCACATGAGCCCGGTCAGGAACCCCGGCATGCCGCCGCTGTGCCCGGCCAGTAGGCGCTCGCCGTGACGGTGCAGCTCGAGACCCAGGCCCCAGGCGACGCGTCCACCGCTCGTGGTCGACCATGGCATGTACGAGGTGCATGCGGTCGAGCGACCCGGCTGACACGAGCGTCGCTCCCGGGCCGGCCAGGGCGTGACCCCAGCGGCACAGGTCGGCGGCCGTGGAGGCCAGCCCGCCGGCGCCGGTGAAGCCGTTCAGCGCCAGGTCCGGCTGGGCCTGCACCAGGTCGCTGTAGGGCTCGACGAAGTAGCCGCGGGCCATCGGCTCGGCCGCGTCGAATGACGTCTCGGTCAGCCCGGCGGGGGCGATCAGGCGCTCCCGCACGAGTTGGGCGTACGGCATCCCGCGATGGCGGGCTGCCAGCTCGCCCAAGAGCGAGTAGGCGAGGTTCGAGTAGTGCCAGCGCTCGCCGGCCGGCAGCACCTGCTCGGCCTCGTCCAGCCTGGCCACCAGTTCCTCGATGGTGGGCACCTGCAGCGTCTCCCAGGCATCGCCGGGCGCTTCGCGCTGCATGCCCGACAGGTGGGCCAGCATCCGCCGCACGCTGACCTCGGCGTTCGCGTGCTCGGGCAGGTGGGCCGACAGCGGGTCGTTCAGCCCCACCGTTCCCTCGTCGCACCAGCTGCATGACGGCTGTGGCTGTGAAGGTCTTGGTGATCGACCCCACCCGGTAGCGATGGCGGGGCGTGGCGGGCGCCTGGCGTGAGGCGTCGGCCGTGCCCACCGCCAGCTCCCAGGGCGGGCCGCCGTCGCGGGCCAGGGCGACGCTGACCGACGGCACCCGGTGCTTGGCCTGGTACTCGCGCACCAGGCTGTTCCAGCCGCGCCTCGGTCACAGGGAGGAGCGGATCTCCGAGAAGTGGATGACGGTCACCGTGTCCTCCTCGGACACCTCGCGGTTGTACAGCTGGCCGAGGAAGTGCACGAACTCGTCGATGTGGCGGATCTCGGGGTTGTCGTGCTGGATCTCGCGCGGCGACACCTCGCGCAGCGGCTTCACCTCGACCTTGTCGATGACCGCGTCGAAGATCTTCTCGCGGATCCCGAACCGTTGTCCGGCCAGCACCGCGACCACCAGCCCCTTCTTGTACTTGGTGGACTTGTCGCCCAGCCGGATGGTGGCGGTCTTGCGTCGGTGGCGGAGCTGGTCTGCGACCACCGACGAGTAGAAGTTCAGCGCCAGCACCGAGCCATCATACCAGCGGTTGCAGGGATGTCGTTGGCCGTTTGGAGCCGTGCGATAGCGTGCCCGGGCATGCGCCCCACAGCGGCGATCGTGAAGGCGATCGTCTTCCTCGACCTGCTCCTGTTGTTTGCGATCGTGCCGCTGCTGCCGGCCTATCAGCGGGCACTGCACCTGTCCAAGGCCCAGGCCGGGATCGTCGTGGCGGCCTACAGCGCAGCGGTGCTGGTGGCGTCGGTGCCGGTCGGACACTGGGCCGACCGGTTGGGGCCCAAGCGCATCACGATCGCCGGAGTCGCGCTGCTGTCGATCTCCACGCTGGCGTTCGGCGTGGCCAACAGTTTCTGGGTGCTGGTGGCGGCCAGGGCCGGCCAGGGCACCAGTTCGGCGGTCTCGTGGACGGCCGGGCTGGCCTGGCTCTCGGCCGACTCGGCCCCCGGCGAGCGCGGGCGCAAACTGGGCACGGCCATGGCGTACGCGAACCTGGGGGCGCTCTTGGGGCCGCTGGTCGGCGGCCCGCTGGGGGGCGCATACGGGATCCGCGTGCCGTTCGTGGTCATGGGCGTGGCGGCCGCGCTGCTGGCTGTGGCGGCCGCCCTGGCAGCCGGCCCGCCGGCGCGGCCGGTCGAGCACGTGAAGCTGCGCCGGCTGGCCTCGGTGGCGCTGGCCCGGGGGCCGATCCTGGGGGCGCTTGTGATCATGCTGCTGGTGGCGGCCGTGTCCGGGACGCTGGAGACGCTGGTGCCGCTGGGGTTGGGCCACGACGGCTACTCGGCCGGACAGATCACGGTGGTGCTGACCGCCGGCGGAGTGCTCTCGGTGGTCACCAACCGGCTGGCAGGGCGGGCCTTCGACCGGGTCGGCGGAGTGCCGATCGCGCTGGTCGCGATGGGCGGCACGGCGGCCGCACTGGTGGTGCTGACGCGGGCGTCAGCGCGGCGGTGGTGGCGGTCGTGTTCGTGGGCGTGACACCCTTCATCACGTCCCAGTACGCCGTCGGCTTCCCGCTGTGCTCGCTGGGCGCCGAGAACGCCGGCATGGGCCAGGCGGTCGTCTTCGGGCTGCTCAACGTCTTCTGGGGAGCCGGCTTTGTGATTGGACCGGCGGCCGGCGCCGCCATCGCGACGGCCGTTTCCGACCGCCTCACCTACGCCATTCTGGTGCTCCTCACGTGTATCGTCGCTGCACGCCTGCGATGGTTGGCACTCGAGGCATGAGACTGCCAACGATGTCGCTTGACTGCCGCAAATCAGGCCATCTATCATTCCTTCCTGGCACTCCACTGGTGTGAGTGCCAATCGGTCCGAACCACGGAAAGCCAGGAGGAATGCATGGATCTGAAGCCCCTGGGCGACCGCGTCATCGTTGAGGTCCTCGAGGAAGAGGAAGTCACGTACAGCGGCATCGTCCTGCCCGATACGGCCAAGGAGAAGCCGCAGCGCGGCAAGGTGCTCGAGGTCGGCCCCGGCCGCTACGAGGACGGCAAGCTGGTCCCGCTCGACGTCAAGAAGGGCGACGAGATCATCTTCTCCAAGTACGGCGGCACCGAGGTCAAGCTGTCGGGCGACGAGTTCCTGATCCTGCGCGAGTCGGACATCCTGGCCAAGGTCACCACAAGCAAGGTCGCCGCGAAGGCGTAGGGAGGTTTGCATGGCACACAAGGAACTGAAGTTCAATGAGGATGCCCGCCGCTCACTTCAGCGCGGCGTGGACATCCTGGCAGACGCGGTCAAGGTGACCCTCGGCCCCAAGGGCCGTTACGTGGTGCTGGACAAGAAGTTCGGCGCCCCCACCATTACCAACGACGGCGTCACGATCGCGCGTGAGATCGAGGTCGAGGACGTCTTCGAGAACCAGGGCGCTCAGCTGGTGCGCGAGGTGGCCACCGCCACCAACGATGTCGCCGGTGACGGCACCACCACCGCCACCGTGCTGGCCCAGGCCATCGTCCGCGAGGGCCTCAAGAACGTGTCCGCCGGCGCCAACCCGATGGCCCTCAAGCGCGGCATCGAGGCCGCCGTGGCCGCCGTGGTCGACGACATCAAGTCGCAGTCCAAGGAGATCTCGGGCAAGGAGGACATCGCCCGGGTCGCCACCATCTCGGCTCGCGACCGCGAGATCGGCGACGTTATCGCCGATGCCATCGAGAAGGTCGGCAAGGACGGCGTTGTGAACGTCGAGGAGGGCCAGACGTTCGGTCTGGAGCTCGAGTTCACCGAGGGCATGCAGTTCGACAAGGGCTACCTGTCGCCGTACATGATCACCGACTCCGAGCGCATGGAAGCGGTCATGGACGACCCGTACATCCTGATCGCCAACCAGAAGATCGGTGCGGTCAAGGATCTGCTGCCCGTGCTCGAGCAGGTCATCCAGGCCGGCCGGCCGCTGCTGATCGTGGCTGAGGACGTCGAGGGCGAGTCGCTCGCCACCGTCGTCGTCAACAAGCTGCGCGGCACCTTCACCGCCGTCGCCGTCAAGGCGCCGGGCTTCGGCGACCGCCGCAAGCGGATGCTGGAGGACATCGCCATCCTGACCGGTGGCGAGGTGATCACCGAGGAGATGGGCCTGAAGCTCGAGAACACCGGGCTGACCCAGCTCGGCAGGGCGCGCAAGGTCGTGGTCGACAAGGACTCGACCACCATCATCGACGGGGCCGGGGACAGCGAGACGATCAAGGGCCGGATCAAGCAGATCAAGTCCGAGATCGAGACCACTGACTCCGACTTCGACCGCGAGAAGCTGCAGGAGCGGCTGGCCAAGCTGGCCGGCGGCGTCGCGGTGGTCAAGGTCGGCGCTGCCACCGAGACCGAGATGAAGGAGAAGAAGCATCGCGTCGAGGACGCGCTGCAGGCCACCCGCGCGGCCCTCGAGGAGGGCATCGTGCCGGGCGGTGGCGTGGCTCTGCTGCACGCTGTCAAGGCCGTCAAGGACAACACGCTCGAGGGCGACGAGGCAACCGGGGCGCGGATCGTCATCCGGGCGCTGGAGGAGCCGCTCCGCCAACTGGCCGAGAACGCCGGCCTGGAGGGCTCGGTCGTCGTCAACGACGTGCGCGGCGCCAAGGCGGGTCAGGGCCTGAACGTGGACACCGGCGAGATGGTGGACATGGTCAAGGCCGGCATCATCGACCCCGCCATGGTCACCCGCTCGGCGCTGCAGAACGCGGCGTCGATCGCCAAGAACATCCTCACCACCGAGGCCATCGTGGCCGAGGCGCCTGGAGCGGGACAAGGCGCCCATGGGTGGCGGGGGCATGCCGGACATGATGTAAATCACATGGGGGGAGCAGGCTCCCCCCATGAACCCCCCTCAACCGGGGGGACCGGATTGCCAGTACGAGGCCCGGGGCCTAGCCCCGGGCCTCAGGCGTTTAAGGGACGACCGGGGGCCGCGGGCTGCCCCAGGCTGCCCCAAGGTGCCTGGCATCCGTCACGGGTTTGTGACGGTGCCTGGCACCGGTCTTCTGGCGGTGCGAGCCTCAGGTCCCCGCCTCAGGTAGTTGGGGGACGACCGGGGGTCGCGGGCTGCCCCAAGGTGCCTGGCATCCGTCACGGGTTTGTGACGGTGCCTGGCACCGGCCTTTCTGGCGGTGCGAGGCGGGGAGCTCAGTTCTCCGCCTCAGGTGTTTATGGGCGGTGCGTTGTTGGGGCGCGATACTCTCGCCGCATGGATGAGCGCATCCTGCTGGTCGAGGACGACCCCTCCATCCGGGAGGTCGTGGGCACCGGCCTTGGCAACGCGGGGTTCCGTGTCGACACGGTCGCCAACGGCGCCGACGGCCTGGCCCAGTTCCGGCAGGCCGCGTACGACGCGCTGCTGCTGGATCTGATGCTGCCCGGCATGGACGGCTTCGAGATCTGCCGGGCCGTGCGCCGCGACTCGACGGTGCCGATCCTCATCCTGACCGCCCGCACCGACACGGTCGACATCGTCGTCGGCCTGGAGCTGGGCGCCGACGACTACATCACCAAGCCGTTTGAGCTGCCCGAGTTGATCGCCCGCCTGCGAGCGGCTCTGCGGCGGGCGGGCGACGGCTCCGAGCAGCCTCGCACGCTCGTCGTCGGGGATCTGGAGGTCGACCCGCAGGCGTTCCAGGCCCGCCTGCAGCGGCGCCGATCTGGGCCTGACCACGACCGAGTTTCGGCTGCTGCACGAGCTGGCTCTGCACCGAAACCAGGTGCTGACTCGCGACCAGCTGCTGGAGCGGGTGTGGGGCTACACGCACCTGGGCGACTCGCGGCTGGTGGACGTGGCAGTTCAGCGCCTGCGCGCCAAGGTGGGCGGCGAGCGCATCCAGACCGTGCGCGGCGTCGGCTACCGGTTGGCCTGACGTTACGCCGCGGTTACACCGCGGTGATCCCCGTGTTGCCGGCGTGGAGCATGCTCTGGCCATGACCACCGCGTCTCCCATCCGCCCGGGCCGGCTGCGCCGCCGGCTGGCGATCGCGTTCGTGCTGGTGGGAGGCGTGTCGGCGGGGGCGCTGGCGACGGGTGCGTACCTGCTCGTCCGCCACGAGCGCCTGCAGGACTCCGTGAACAGGGCGCTCGTCCAGTCGCGGACGAATCTGGTCGTGGCCCAGTCGTACAAACAGAATGCCGCGTTGGCCGCCGCGTTCAGCCGCGAGGGCGGGTTCTACTCCGTGATCGCCTCGGCCGGCCACGTCCCGCCGGGACTGCTGCCCGTGCCCGTGGACCTGCGGCAGATCGTGCAGCGGCGCGGCCAGATGGGCTACGAGCGGCTGACGGTGCGCGGCGACCCGCTGCTGGCTGTCGGCGTGCCCGACCAGCTGAATCGCCGCCAGCTTTACTTCTACTTCGACGAGCGGCAGCTGTGGAACGACCTCGACCAGCTGCGCAACGTGCTGGTGGGCGCATGGATCGTCGTGCTGGCCGCCTCGGCGATCGCCGGGATGGTGCTGGCCCGACGCATGCTGGCCCCCGTCGGGGCGGCCTCCGACGCCGCCCGCTCGCTGGCCGAAGGACTGCTCGATACCCGGCTCCCGGCGGGCGGCCGCGACGAGTTCGGCGCCTGGGCGGACTCGTTCAACACGATGGCCGACGCGTTGCAGGCGAAGATCACCGAGCTGACCGAGGCGCAGGCCCGCGAGCGGCGGTTCACCGCCGACGTCGCGCACGAGCTGCGGACGCCGCTGACGGCCCTGGTCAACGAGGCGGCGCTGCTGGCCCGGCACGCCGACGTGATGCCCGACGAGGCGCGGCGGATGAGCGAGCTGCTGACGCGCGATCTTGGACGGCTGCGACGGCTGGTGGACGAGCTGCTCGAGATCTCGCGCTTGGACGCCGGCCAGGAGCAGATCGAGGTGGGCGAGGTGGACGTGGGCGCGCTGGTTGACAGCCTGTGCTCCGCGCGTGGCTGGGATGGGGCCGTGGCTGTGCGCGGCGGGCGTGGGACGTGCGTCACCACCGATCCCCGCCGGCTCGAGCGGATTCTCGCCAACCTGGTCGACAACGCGCTCGCGCACGGAGGCGGGCGGGCGGACATCAGTATCACCGAGCAGGCCGGCGGCGTTGCTGTTCGAGTGGCCGACCACGGTCCCGGCGTCCCGGCCGAGTTCCGCGACCGACTGTTCGAGCGCTTCTCCAAGGCCGACACCGCGCGCGCCGGTGCGGGCAGCGGGCTTGGGCTTGCCATCGCGGCCGAGAACGCCGCGCTGATCGGCGCCCGCATCGAGGTCGATTCCGTCCCAGACGCCGGGACGCGCTTCACCCTGCATCTCCCCGACACCCCAGGAGGGCCATCATGATCCGACGCCTCATACCCGCCACCGCCGTGTTGGCGCTGGCCGCAGCCTGCGGCGCAGGGGGCGGAGCCGTGCCTGTCCAGCCGCCTTCCACTGATAACGGGATCGTGATCAGCGGCGGCGGAAGCGCCGGGCCGCCCACGATCGTCTCGACGAGCATCTCCGTCGGCGGTCACTCGAGCGGTCGGACGGCGCCGCTGCCGCAACCGGGCGCCTCAGAGCAGCTGTGGCTGATCCGAGGGGCGAAACTGTGGCCGACTACCCGCATCCAGCCCAGGCGGCCCTCGGCGCCGGTTTTCTTGCTGCGGGCACTGGGCAAAGGCCCCACAGCCTCTGAGCGAGCCGCCGGTCTGTCGAGCGCGGTGGCGCCCACCGCCGTGGTGGGCGTTCGCATCGTCCGCGGCGTGGCGATCGTCCACCTCCGGCCGGGCCTCGGCGGTACGCCCGCGACTCGCCGGTTGGAGAGAGCGCAGATCGTGTTCACGCTGACCGGACTTCGGGCGGTGCACAGCGTCCAGCTCGATGTTGCCGGTCAGGACATCTCGGGGCCGACCCGGCTCACGCTGCGCGATGCTCTGCCCGCCGTCGTCATAACCAACCCGACGGCGGGCGGGGTGGTCACTCCCCGCACGACCATCACAGGCATCGCCCGCTCCCCGGGGGCCGATGTCCGTTTCCGCCTGCTGGACGCCGCGGGAAATCCGCTCATGTCAGGAGACTCGTCGTCCGGGTGCAGCGCGGCCTGTCTCGGCAGCTTCAGCCTCCCCATCGACCAGCTGGAGGTGTCACGCTGGGGGAACGGCACGCTCGAGGTCGTCGTCCATCCGGCGGGGGGCGGCCCGCCCGTCACGCTGCGGGAGCCGGTTCTGCTGCGGCCGACTTTCAATGTGCGCACGCCCGCCGAGGGTGCGACATTGACCAGTCCGGTCGGCATTCGCGTCTCGTTCGTGCTCCCGCACGGCGGCCCTGTCCGCGTGGGCCTGTACGACGCAGGCTTCCACCTCTTGGCGAAGCGGGTGATCTACGGGTGCCCGGAGAATGGCAAGTGCCTGTCGACCTTCGTCGGCCTGCACCTGGCATTCCGGGTCGCCGGGGTGCAGTCCGGGTATCTCGTCTTCACACCGCTGCCCGGGTCGGGCGGCGACGAGCACGACATCCTGGAGGTGCCGGTGACGCTGAACGGCGGCTGAGAACGAGGCCGGTGCCAGGCACGTGCCTGGCACCGGCCTGTGCTCGCTCAGGGAAGGCCGTTGGCGGCGACGTCCTCGATGAAGGCCACCACCAGCCTGGCCGCGCCCTCCACGTCGTCCAGGTTGACGCAGCCGACGGCCGAGTGGATGTACCGCGACGGCACCGACACGCAGCCCGCCACGACGCCCATGCCGCTGGTGCCAATCGCCCAGGCGTCCGTGCCGCCGCCGAACAGCACCTCGCGCTGATAGACGATCCCGGCGCCGTCGGCGGCCTTCTCCAGCCGCTCGGTCAGCCGTCGCGGCACGGGTGCGCCGCTACCGGAGTTGGACGCGTCGAAGTACTTGATGGCCGGGCCGGCGCCCAGCGTGATCGGCGATCGCCGGAACTCCACCCCCGGGGTGTCGCCGCACACCGTCACGTCCAGCGCCAGCGCCACATCCGGCTGCACGCGGTTTCCCGCCACCTCGGCGCCGCGCAGCCCGATCTCCTCCTGCACCGACGCGGTGGCGCACACGCTGGCGGCGATGTCCTTGCCCGCCAGTAGGCGCATCGCCTCGACCATGACCGCGCATCCCGCTCGGTCGTCCACCGCCTTGCCGGAGAACACCCGGCTGCGGTTGAGCAGCGCACCCTCGCGCAGGAAGGTGGCCACCTGGCCCACCCGCACGCCCAGCCCTTCGGTCTCTTCGCGGCTGGAGGTGCCGACATCCACGAAGAGCTCCTCCATGGGGATCGCCAGCTTGCGCTCCTCGCGCTCCACCAGGTGCGCCGGCTTGGCGCCGGTGATCCCGCGCACCTCCCCGTCGAGGCCGTGCACCGCGATGTCCTGGTCGACCACCATGCGGGCGTCGTGGCCGCCGACCGGGCCGATGCGCAGGAAGCCCTCGTCCTCGATGTGCCGGATGACGAAGCCCAGCTCGTCCATGTGGGCGCACAGCATCACGCTGGGAGCCCCTTCGGGGCCGGTCCGCATGAAGTAGTGGTTGCCCATCGGGTCGACCTCGTGGCTGTCGTAGGCGCCGTCCAGCTCGGCCAGCATCACCTCGGCCACGGCCTCCTCGTGCCCGGACACGCCGATCGCAGCGTCCAGTCGTGCGAGCAGGTCGAACATACGGTCAGACACGCAAAGCCTCCTGGGTCGGTGTGTGCAGCCGGGCAAGCCTACTACCGTGCCTGGCGTGATCGAGCATCCGCCGGACTACGACTTCGAGCGCTCCACGTTCCGTTTCCGGGCGTTCGGGGACGACCTTGCCAGCCGGTGGGCGGATGGCGCGCTGCACCGGGTGCTGCGGTCGGGGCGGGCGGTTCGCATCGACCGCCGCGGGGCTCAGGTGTTCGGCCGCGCGTCGGCCGCCGACCGGGCCGACATCCGGCACATGCTGGGTCTGGTGTTCGACCGGCCGGCGTTCGCCGCCGTCCACCCCGATCTGGCCGCCCGTGCTCCCGGGTTCTATCCGCCGCTGATGGTGGATCCATTCGAGATGCTGGTCACGGCGGTGACTGCCCAGCAGGTGTCGCTGATCGCCGCCTGCGCGATCCGAAACCGGGTGGTTCGCCGGTTCGGGCGGCCGGTTGAGCACGACGGCGTGGAGTGGTGGGCGTTCCCGCGGGCCGCCGAGGTGGCCGGCCAGGATCTGGAGGGTCTGGGCCTGTCGCGCTCCAAGATCCGCGCCATCGGTGCGCTGGCCACTGCCGACCTGGAGTTCACCGGCGCCGACGACGAGCAGATCCGCGCGCGCCTGCTGGAGCTGCCCGGGATCGGGCCGTGGACGGTGGACTGGTTCCTGGCCCGCTGCCTGGGCAGGCCGGACGCCTTCGCGCCTGGCGACCTGGGCGTGCGCAAGGCGGTTGCCTGGTGGGCCTCCGCCGGGGCCGACCCGATCTGGCCGGAGGTGCGCGTCCGCGAGGCCTGCCTGCGCTTCGGCCAGCACGCCAACCTGGCCGTCCACCACCTGCTCATCCCGGACACCCACGCCGCGCCGGCGGCGGCTGCTCTCCCGCCCAGCGCCGGCGGCGGATAGGCTGTCCAGGCCGATGGCCGTCAAGATCCCGTCCGCGGCACAGCCCGCGGCTCCGACTCTCCCGGTCTCGCAGCGGGCGCGGGCGCTGCTTGTGGACCTGCGCTATCCGCTGGCTGTGTTCGCCGCCAGCCGGGCGGTGGTCTACCTGCTGTTCGTGATCGTGGCCTGGACGAACCGCGTGCCCAAGCACTCCGGGCTCACCTACGGCGCCGTCTTCAGCCCGCTCGGCCGGTGGGACTCGGTCTGGTACCAGTGGGTCGAGCAGCACGGCTACGACCCGGCCATCGCCCACGGCAACACCGCTGCCTTCTACCCCCTGTGGCCCCTCATGTGGCGGGCCGTGAGCTGGATTCCGCTGCCCATTTACGTGCTCGGCAGCCTGCTCTCGGTGGCGTTCTTCGGTGCCGCCCTGTGCCTGCTCTACCGCATCACCCTGGAGCGCTACGACGTCGTCATGGCTCGCCGCACGACGCTGTACGTGGCCATCTGGCCGCTGGCCTTTGTGTACTCGCTGCCCTACTCCGAGAGCCTCTTCCTGCTCTGCTCGCTGGCCGCCTTCGCGCTCACCTGGCACAACCGCTGGTGGCTGGGCTCGACGGCGGGAGCCCTGGCCGTGCTGGCCCGCCCGGTGGGGATCGCGCTGCTGCCCGCCTTCGCCTGGCGGATCTACCGCCGCGAGGGCCTGCGCTGGCGGGCCTACCTGCCGCTGCTGCTGATGGTCGCTGCCCAACTCGGCTTCTTCCTCTTCCTTGGCTGGCGCACCGGCGACTGGCTGGGCAACACGCATGCCCAGCACCGGGGCTGGGGCCGCGGGCTGGTGCCGCTGCCGCTGGAGCTGGCCCGCGGCCTCTACCAGGACGTGCTGGAGAACGGCCTTCTGCGCACGGCCGCAGACATCTCCTTCACGTGTGCGTGGGTGTACCTGTGGTACCGGGCCTGGCGGGTGCTGCGGCTGCCGGCCGAGTACCTGATCTATGCGGCGCTGGTGGTGCTGCTGCCGTCCAGCGGCGGGTCGCTCCTGTCGATGGGGCGGATGGGCATGGTGGCCTTCCCGCTGATGTGGGCGCTGGCCGACTGGGGCCGCGACGAGCGGGTGGATACCGCGGTCAAGACGGTGGCTCCGGCACTGCTGGCCATGCTGATCTTCCTGGCTTTCGGAACACGCACGTTCGTGCCCTGAGCTCGACGCTCAGCGCACCTGCCAGATGATCAGGCTGGCGTAGCCGGGCACGCTGGGTGGGTCTGCGAACACGCGGTGCAGCTGGGGATCAGCCTCCAACTGCTGGCGCAGGCTCGCCGGGGCGGTCTGTTCGACCACCACGAACTGCACCCGCCAGCGGGCCAGGATCGCGTTTCGGCGGGCGGTGGACGTGCCCGAGCGCAGGAAGCTGTCCACGTCCTCCCGGCGCTGGTCGGGCTGGTCCTTGGGGTCGGCCTGGGTGTGGTAGTGCGACATCGCCACCGTGTACACGCCGGCCTCCCCGACCAACTCGTAGGACATGCCGGCGAACCAGTTGGCGTGATTGGCGTGGTAGGGCGCCAGCACCACCGACAGCCGGCGGTCGCCGGTCTCCAGGAAGTGCACCGCTTCGGGGGTCGGACGGTCGGTCACCCCGGGCTGGATGCGGCCATCCTGGACAGCGTCCATGACCGGCACCTGGTTCTTGTGCAGCGAGCCCAGCATCACCCCCAGCGTGACCACCCCGACGGCGATCCAGCCGGGCTCGCGAAACACCCTGGCAGGACGCTTGGGCCAGCCCCGCCGCTGCACCGCCCGCACGGCCGAGAGCGCCACCACCAGGGCGCCGGCCCAGGCCAGGTAGTCCGCATGCGACCCGGGCAGGAAGTGCGTGCGCTCCAACACGTAGGTGCCGATCGCGGCGGCCAGCGCGCTTCGAAGGGGCGCCGCGCGGGCGGCCATCACGATGGCCGGCGCCAGCATCCACACCCACGGGATCTCCTCCCAGTAGCGCACGGCCTGGCCCTCACCGACCACGACCATCACCGGCCACAGCACGCCGGGGGTGGCCACCAGCAGGAACTCCACCGCGCCCGCCGCCGCCAGCCAGCCCAGCGGCGTGCCGCGTCGGTGGAGAAAGACAACGATGGCGGCCAGCGCCAGCACCAGCTCCGGCCGGCCGTGGAAGATGACCGAGCCCGACACCGCCACCCGGTGGCCGTCGAACATCTGGAACTCGGAGTTCGGTCGGTAAGGCTGCGGGCTCTTGGGCGCGCCCAGGATCGTGATCGCGTACACGGCGCCGATGAAGACCGCGCTGGCGGCGGCGCCGATCGCAAGCGGCACGCGCATGGCCGGACGCAGCACGGCGATGGCGGCGCCGGTGATCAGCACAGGCAGCTCGTAGGTGGAGTGCACGAAGGCGACCAGCAGCAGCAGCCCGACCACCGTGCAGGTGGTGGCCCGACCTGGCTTGGCCGCCACCAGCAGTGCCCACACCAGCGGCACGACGACCAGCGAGATGTAGTAGCGCGGCTGCTGGGCCACGCTCAGCGACTGCTCGGCGGTGATCGCCATCCAGATCGCCAGCAGGCCCGAGACCACCGCTGCAGCCCGCCCGAAGATGACCGATCCCAGTGCGTAGGCGGCCAGCGGGACGAACACCGAGAAGGCCGGCACCATGAACGTGTAGTCGGTGGAGAAGTCGCCTCTGGCCGCCATCACCGCTCCTGCCTGGGCCGCGTGCAGCAGCGGGAAGGCGTAGCCGGCATGCGAGTGCTGGTCGTAGAACGGCCACACGTTGGTCCACGAGATCCCGTCCACGGTCAGGAGCTTTCGGATCACGCTGGCGTGAAAGAGGCCGTCGCCGATCAGGATCGACTGCCAGCGCGCGCCCAGGAAGGCGGCCAGCGCACCCAGTCCGGCCAGCGCCCCCAGGTCCTGCCAGGGCGGCAGTCGGGGCAGGCGGACGGCGGCGGCGATCCACGTGATCGCGACCACAACGCCGGCCACGAATCCGAAGGGCAGCTGCAGCGTGAGCGCCACCGCCAGCGGCGGCGCCCAGGCCAGCACGCCAAGTGCCGGGATGAGCGCGAAGGCAAGCAGCGGATCGATGCGCTCGTCCAGCTGGAAGGCGCCCGCCAGCGCCAGCCCGGGCAGGAACACGGTCAGCCCGACTCCCAGCAGCTCGCGGTAGGTGGGGCCGACACTCGTCCCACCGGCCTTGGCGACGGTCAGAAGGACGGCCAGCACGACACCGACCATCACCAGCCGAACGATCAGACGCGTGTACGCGAGCGTCCCCACCGGGTCAGTCAACGGCGCAGGCGGCGCGCACCAACGACGCCGCCAGGTCGACCCGGCGGGGCAGGCTGGCCACCTCGATCCACTCCTCCGGCGTGTGGTCGTGTCCGCCCACCGGGCCCAGTCCATCCACCGTGGGCACGCCCCATTCACCCGTCCAGCAGCCGTCCGAGACGCCGCCCGAGAGCTGCTCGGAGACCGTCAGACCCAGCTCCGCGGCGCGCTCCAGCGCCACCCCCACCAGCCGCTCGGCGCGCGGCATGGGCGGCCAGGTGCCGCGGTCGGAGATCTCGATCGCGACGCCGTCGTAGGGGCTGGGCCGGTCGAGCTCGGCCTCCGCCAGCTGCAGGTCGGCGGGCACGCTGGAGCGGATGTCGATGGTGGCCCGCGCCCATCCGGGGACGGTGTTGGCGGCATCGCCGGCAACCACCGTTGTCACCACCGAGGTCATCTCCGGCCGGCCCTCGGCCAGGCCCTCGATGCGCAGCACCTCGCGGGCCAGGGCGGACACGGCGCTGCGCCCGCGGGCGGTGTCGGCGCCGGCGTGGGATGGCCGCCCGATCAACTCGATCGTCCGCCATACCGCCCCCTTGCGGCTCGACACCAGATCACCGTTCTCGCGCGCGCATTCGAATACCAGCGCCCCGGCCGCATCGCGGGCAGCATCGCAGGCGGCCGGTGCCCTCAGCCGGATCTCCTCGTCGGCGCACAGCACCAGCCGCAGTTCCGAGAACGGGCGCGGCTCGCCGGCCAGCTGTTCCATGGCCATGGCGGCCAGCACCAGGCCGCCCTTCATGTCGGCCACGCCGGGGCCGAAGCAGCGGTCGCGTTCGCGCCGGAAGGGCCGGGCGGCCGCCTCCCCGACCGGGAACACCGTGTCCGGGTGGCCGAGCAGGGCCACCGGGTGGAGGCCGTCGCCCGCCAGCGTGATCAGCAGGCTGCGGGCTGGGTTGTCGGGCTCATCGATCCAGCGGTGGCTGACGCCGAGCGGCGCCAGCCAGCTCAGCACCAACTCGCACACCAGCTCCTGCTCGCGGCCGCCGGACGGCGAGTCGATCTCGACCAACTGCCCCAGCCGTTCGCAGAAGAGGTCGGTCAGGGCGGCTGGCTCAGGCACGTGGGCGAGTGTACCGACGCCCTGCCCGGGGGCCGGTCAGAACCCGTAGCGCTGCTCCCGCCAGGGGTCGGCGTCGTTGTGGTAGCCGTAGCCCTCCCAGAACCCGGGCCGGTCCTCGGCTACCAGCTCCAGCCCACGCAGCCACTTGGCGCTCTTCCAGAAGTACCGGCTGGGCACGAACAGCCGCAGCGGGAAGCCGTGATCGGGCGTCAGCGGCATGCCCTCGGCCTCGTAGGCCAGCAGCACGTCCTCGTCTCGCAGCGCATCCAGCGGCAGGTTGGCGGTGAACCCCTGCTCGGCGTGGGCGATGGCAAACCGGGCTTCGGGCAACGGCCGGGCGGCGTCCAGCACGGCCGCCATCGGCACGCCCTTCCAGGGCATGTCCAGCTTCGTCCACCGGGTCACGCAGTGGATATCGGTGGTGACCTCCTTGGTGCCCAGCGCCAGCAGTTCGTCCCACGACAGGTCGAGCTCGTTTTCGACCAGCCCGGACACCCGGAACGTCCAGGTGGCCAGATCGACCCGCGGCACGCGGCCGGCGTGCAGCACCGGCCACTTGTCGGTGAAGTACTGGCCGGGCGGGATGCGCGCGGGATCCACACCCGCGGCCTGCGCCTTGCGATCGGCACTGGTTCGAAAAAGACCCACAAGACCTCCTGGTAGGAATCTCCCTGTCTGAAGTGTGCCTGAGCGGCGCAAGTCGCCGGCCGCAGACACCCCGTCTACCCTTACGTTGATGGCAGTCGTGCTGGATCGATCATGCGTGCGGGCGTCCGGGCGCGATGCGCTGGACTTCCTGCAGTCGATGCTGACCAACGACCTGGCGCCGGTGCCCGATGGCGGCGGGGTGTACGCGCTCCTGCTGACGCCGAAGGCCCGCGTGGTGGCCGACATGGAGGTGTTCCGGGTGGGCGACGATCTGGTGCTGGCCTGCCCTCCCGACGCCCGCGACGATGTCGTGCAGACGCTGGAGCGGGCCCGCTTCCGCAAGAAGGTGGAGTTCGAGCCCGGCCCCGAGGCGGTGGTGTGGGGCGACGGCGCCGGTGCCCTGGCCAGGCTGGAGACGCCGGCAGGCCAGCTGGCCCTGACAGGCGCGGCGCCTGCCGACGGCGGACCGGCTGAGGTATGGCAGGCGGCCCGCGTGGAGGCCGGCATCCCGCTCTTCGGCGTTGACTTCGACGGTGAGATGATGCCCGCCGAAGCCGGCGTCGTCGATCGGGCGATCAGCTTCTCCAAGGGCTGCTATCCGGGCCAGGAACCGGTGGCCCGGCTGCACTACCGCGGGCACGCCAACCGCGGGCTGCGCGGCCTGCGTTTCGATGCTGACCCGCCGCCGCCGGGCACGCCCGTGATGGCCGGCGACCGCCAGGTGGGCAGGGTGGGGTCGAGCGCCCGCTCAGCCCGGCTGGGGCCGATCGGGCTTGCGGTGCTGCGGCGCGAGGTCGAGGACGGCCAGGCGGTCGAGGCCGGCGGCGTGCCGGCCGTGGTCAGCCCGCTGCCGTTCCCGGCGGCCTAGGCCTACAGCTCCCAGGGGCCGATCTCGTATGGCTTGCCGGGCGTTGCGCCGATGCACAGAAGGGTGGTCGGGCTGGCCGTCGACTCGATCTTGCGCTTGACCTGCGGCTGCACGCCGATCACGCCGCCGGCGCCCACCGTCACGCTCTCGCCGTCCAGTGTGGCCAGCACCTGGCCGGTGTGCACGAAGTAGATCTCCTGCTGGCCCGACTCGGATTCGTCGTGCTCGGGGATCAGCACCTTGCCGGCGTCCTTGGTGACGCCGTTGATGCCGAAGGCCGTGATCCCGAAGTGGTGGCGGATCGACTTCCAGGTGGCTGGCCAGTCGGGTTTGACCGGCGGCACCTGGTCGATGTCCTCAACCTGCCAGCCGCTGCCGTGTGCGCTTGCCATCAGGTTCCTCCTGGAATGGGGATAGGGCGCCGAGTCTACGCTCTACCAGAGCGCCGGTCAGTCGCCGTTTCGGTAGCGCGCCACCAGCACGCCCGTGCGCACGTCGAATCCCTGCTTTGTATAGAAGTCGGGGATCCCCAGCTCGCGGTCGTCCGGCGTCACCCGCAGCTCGATCGACTCGATCCCGCGCCGCCGGCACTCACCCACCGCCGTGCGGATCAGCCGAGCGCCCAGGCCGCGTCCGCGTGCCGACGGCTGCACCCACACCTCCTCGATCTCGGCGCTGGCGCCGCCGCCGGCCGAGATGCGGATGGTGGTGGAGGCGACGCCGTGGCCCTCGGCAACGGCGAAGAAGCCGCGTCCGGGGTTGTCCAGGATGGCGCACACGTTCTGCTCCAGATGCTGCACGACCCGGCCCTCGTGACTGAAGAACTCAGCCAGCAGGCGAGTCACCTCGTCCAGGTCGGCCGGCGTCGCCAGCCGTACTGTGGGCGCGTAGTTCACTCGCCCGCCAGCCCGCAGTAGCTGATCGCGGCCAGGGCCAGGCCCTGGGCGCAGGTGACCAGGTCGTCCACCGGCACGTACTCGTCGATGGTGTGCGCCCAGTGGATGCTGCGCGGCCCGTAGCCGATGCAGGGCGTGTCTGCAAAGCGGGTGTAGGTGGCGGCGTCGAACCAGGAGTCCAGCCCGCCCAGTGTGGTCGGCTGGCCGACCGCCGCGCTGGCATCCAGCATCGCCTCCACGATTGGATGCGAGGGGTCGACCTCGGCCGGCGGGATGTCGTTGCCAAAGACGATCCGCGGCGGGTGCTCGGCCAGCCACGGGTCGGCCCTGGCGGCCGCGGCGATCCACTCGGTGATCTCGGCCTCCACATCCCGCCCCCAGCCCTCGGCGTCGGCGTTGGCCGGCAGGTACATGACCTCGCAGGTCAGCTCGCAGGTGGCCGGGTAGGTGACCGCCCAGTCGCCGCCGCGCACGATCACCGGCACGATCGAGCCGGAGGACAGGTACGGGTGGCGCTTATCCGGCCGGCCGGTCCACTCGTCCCGCAGCCGGCGCACCGCATCCAGCACCACGGCCATCTTCTCGATCGCGCTGACCGCGCCGCCCTCGCGCCAGTGCGGCTGGGCCATCTCGGCGTGGCCAGGTCGGCCGTCCACGGTGATCACCGGCGTCAGCGACCCGCGGCAGGCCACCCACACCTCGAAGTCGGTCGGCTCCGGCACGATGCCCGCATCGGCCCGCACGCCGTGGGCCACGCTGGCCGCGCCGCCGGCGCCCGACGACTCCTCGTCGGTGACCGTGTTCACGATCAGGTCGCCGGCCAGCCGCACGCCCTGCCGGGCGAGGATCTCGGCCGCGTACACCATGCAGGCAACGCCGCCCTTCATGTCGCAGGCGCCGCGCCCATACAGATTGCCGTCGCGCACCTCGGCCGTGTTGGGGTCGCTTGTCCAGCGGTCGCGTGGGGTGGACGGGACGACGTCGATGTGGCCGTTCAGAAGCAGGCTGCGGCCCTGTCCTGTCCCGGCGAAGCGGGCCGCCATCTGCGGCCGGCCGTCGAAGTCCAGCCCAGGCGGAAACTGGCGCGAGCCGGCGATGTCCTCGGGGTCGGGCTCCCACACGTCCACCGCAGCGCCGGCGGCCCGCAGCCGCTCGCCCAGGTATTCCTGCAGATCCGCCTCCTGCCGGGGCGGGTCGTTCGGCTCACGCGCGGTGGTGTCGAACGCGACCAGGTCGGTCAGCAGTTCGACCAACTCCTCCCTGCCCGCGGCGATCGCCCCCACGATCCGCTGCTCGGTCTCCACGGTCGGCGATGATAGGTCAAGCGTGGACGAGTGGGAGGCATACGAGCGGCGGCGGATGGAGCGCGAAGAGATCCGCCTCGCGCGTCGGCGGCGGGCGCTGCGCCGGCGCCGGCTTGGGCTCGTCGTGGTGCTGGCGGCCGTGCTGGGTTCGGCCGGATACGCCATCGCTGCCCGTACCCGCGGGCACCATGCGCCGCAGGCCGCTTCGTCCTCGCGCCAGAGTGGGGCGACCACGGCCGCCACACGCACCGGGACGCAGCCGCCTCCGACCTCTTCGAAGTCGCCACCGTCCACTGCCACGATCACCCTGTCGGCGGTGGGCGACACCATGCTGGGGTCGACGCCGACGCTGCCGCCGGATCCGGGCAGCTATCTGGCGGGTGTACGCAGGCAGTTGCGCGGCCAGATCGTGTTCGGCAACTTGGAGGGCACCCTGACCGACCAGACGATCGGCAAGTGCGGCGCCAAGCCGTCGTCCAGCTGCTTCCAGTTCCGGGCGCCGCCCAGCTTCGCGACCTACCTCAAGCAGGCCGGCTTCACGATCCTCTCGAACGCCAACAACCACTCCTACGACTTCGGGCCGCAGGGCCAAGCGGACACGGTCGACGCGCTGCACCGGGCTGGGCTGGCGCAGACCGGCCTTCCGGGGGAGATCACCGTGCTGCGGGTGGGCGGACTGCGGGTGGCGTTCGTCGGATTCGCGCCCTACTCGGACACGGCGCCGCTGAACGACCCGAGCGTCGCTGCCGCTCTGATCCGGCGGGCCGACCAGCGGGCCGACATCGTGGTCGCCGCCATCCACGCCGGCGCCGAGGGCACCGCCGCCCAGCATCTGACCGGGCGCACGGAGTACTACGTCGGGGAGAACCGGGGCGACCCGGAGGCGTTTGCGCGCATGGCGGTGGACGATGGCGCCGACCTGGTGTTGGGCTCCGGCCCGCACGTGCTGCGGGCCATGCAGATCTACCACGGCCGCCTGATCGCCTACAGCCTGGGCAACTTCGCCGGCTACCACAACTTCACCCTGGAGGGTGTGCTGGGCGTGTCCGCCATCCTGCACATGACCCTGGCGGCTGACGGCAGGTTCCGTTCGGGCAGCATCACCTCTCTGAGGCTGGTCGGCGCCGGGCAGCCCGAGATCGACCCTTCGGGGGAGGGAGCGCGCGTGATTGCGCAGCTTTCCAGGGACGATCTGGGTTCGCGAGGGGTGCGTATCACCGCTTCGGGGAGGATCGAAAGCCCGACCGGCTAGCGGGCGATCCCTCGGCCGCCAGGCCGGGATCGCCTGACCGGGGTGCCATGCGTATCACCCATCCGGGGGCTTCCGGGTGGGCGATTGCTGGCTATCACGAGACGCGTAAGCCACTTCGGCTCCGAACCCTCCACACCCCCGAAGGGAGGTGCGCTACATGATCAAGTGGAACTCTCGCAGCCTGCGCGCGGCTCTGGTGCTCGCGGCTGTCGCGTCGTACGTCGTCTCGGCCGGCGCCACCATTCGCTGGCAGTAGCCCCCAGCTAGCGCGCCTTCATCGGGCGCCGGGCGGCGGCTCCCGCGCGGCGTGAACCCTGATGTCCAACCCTCCGTCCCAAACTCATTCGCCCCGGCTGCTCCGGTACGTGGCGGCGGTCATCGCCGCCGCGGTCCCCGTGGTGGCCGGGGCGGTCGTTTCCGTGGTTGCCGCCCCGCCCTCCCTGAGGGTGGCGGGCGGCGCCGCGGCGTTTGCACTTGCCGCCCTCCTGTCGGAGCTCAAGCCGGTGCCGCTGGACGATCACGGCAGCCGCACCGTGTCGCTGTCGTTCGTCTTCCTGCTGGCCACCCAGATGCTGTTCGGCTGGCAGTACGGAGTGCTGGCGTCTGTGGTGGCGACCGGTGTGGTCGGGCTGACCGACGACGTGCCGTATGTGCGGCGGGCGTTCAACTCGGCCATGTACGCGCTGGCGGTGATGATGTCCGCGCTGCCCGGGTTCCTGCTCCACGTGCACACGTCGGGGCTCAACCCCAGCGGCTCAGACCGACTGACCATCCTCGCCTTCGCGGGCGGCGCCGCCTATGTCGCCACCAACGTGATCCTGGTCTCCGGGGCCGTGGCGATCGCCGCCGGGGTGCGGTTCCGGGCGATCGTCGAGGACAACCTGCGGCACTCCGGCCCGGCCTTCGTGATCATGGCGTGCATCGCCGGCGTGGCAGCGTCATTGTGGGTGATCCGGCCCCAGTTGGAGGTGCTACTGGCCGGCCCGCTGTTCGCCCTGGCCCTGTACCAGCGTTACGCCTACCGCACGGTACTGGCCACCCGCGACGCCGAAACCGACGCCCTGACAGGGCTGGGCAACCACCGGGCGTTTCAGATCGCCCTGCACCAGGCGCTGGCCATGGCCGCCTCCACACGTAGCTCGGTCAGCCTGTGCATGATCGACCTGGACGACTTCAAGAGCATCAACGACTGCTACGGGCACCCGGTTGGCGACCAGGTGCTGCAGCGGCTGGCCGACCTGCTGCGGTCGGAGTTCGGGGGCGATCGGGCCTACCGGATCGGCGGCGAGGAGTTCGCCGTGGTCATGCCCGGTGTCACGGTGCAGCAGGCCAACCCGACCCTGGAGCGGCTGCACCACCGGCTGTGGCAGACGACCTTTGAACACGGTGAGCAGGTGACTGTGTCCGCGGGCATCGCCGGCTATCCGCAGAACGCCGACGACCGCGACGCGCTGCTGAAGGTGGCCGACGGCGCCCTCTACTGGGCCAAGAACCACGGCAAGAACCGTTCCTGCATCTATTCCGACTCGGTGGTGCGGATCTTCAGCCCGCAGGAACTGGCGCAGACCGCCGAGCGCAACGCCCGGCTGCGGGCGGCCGAAAGCCTGATCCGGGTGGTGGACGCCAAGGACACATACGCCGGCGCCCACTCCCAGTCTGTGTCGCGGCTGGCCGAGGGCATCGCCCGCTCCATGCGGCTGGATCCCGAGGTGATCGAGCAGGTGCGGCTGGCCGGACTGCTGCACGACCTCGGCAAGATCGCCATCCCCGACGCCATCCTGCAGAAGCCCGGCAGGCTGGAGCCGGATGAGCTGCGCACCATGCGCGAGCACGCCGACCTTGGCTTCCGCCTGCTGGAGGGGCTGGGGGTGTCGCCGGTCGACCGCTGGATCCGCCACCACCACGAGTGGTGGGACGGGTCCGGCTACCCGCTGGGGCTGGTCGGTGAGGAGATCCCGCTGGGCTCTCGGATCATCCTGGCCGCCGACGCCTTCGACGCCATGACCTCCGACCGGGTGTACCGCGCGGCCGGCTCGGTGGATGCGGCTGTGTCGGAGCTGCGGCGGCGCTGCTGGTCACAGTTCGACGCCCGTGTGGTGGCGGCGCTGGAGGAGTACCTGGCCTCGCCCAGCTGCCACCTGGTCAGCACCGACGAAGCGCCGCGCAGCGCGACCGGGTGAGCCGCGGCTGATGCTGCTCCTGACCGGATTCGCGCTTGCCCTGGCGATCGCCCTCGCCGGTGGCGGGCGGATCGGGCGGCTGGCCGACCTGCGGCTGCGGGCGGCCTGGATCTTCTATGCCGCCATCGGCCTGCAGCTGGTGGCGTTCCCAGCTGGGCTCTTCCCGTGGTCGGTGGGCGACCGGGTCGCCACCGTCATGTCCCTGTGCTCCTACGCGATGCTGGCCGCCGGCACCGCCGTCAACGCCCGGCTGCGCGGCACACCTCTGATCGGGCTCGGTCTGGCCTCCAACGTCGCCGCCATGCTGGCCAACGGCGGGCACATGCCGGCCTCCGCCGCCGCCCTGCGATCACTGGGCCGGGTCGAGCATGGGGTGCACGCGAACAGTGTGGCGCTCGCCCATCCCAGCCTGCCGTGGTTGATCGACCGCTTTGCGACGCCTCGCTGGGTGCCGCTGGCAAGCGTGTTCTCGGTTGGCGACGTGCTGATCGTGGCCGGCGCCGCGATGCTGCTGTGGTTTGCCACCGGCGCGCAGTTGCCGGGTGCGCTGCGACCCGAGGGATCAGCCGGTGACCCGCACGGCGCCCGTGTAGTGATCGAGGTACCAGCCGCTCAAGCTGCCGAACTGCACGCTGGTGCCGGTGTGCGGAGCGTGGATGAAGCGGCCGTGGCCGGCGTAGATGCCGACGTGGCCGGCCCCGTCGAAGAAGACCAGGTCGCCGGGCCGCAGGTCGGACTGCGAGATATGCGTGCCTTCGCGGAACTGCTCGTAGCTCGTGCGCGGGAGTTCGACACCGAGCCGGGCGTAGACGTACTGCACCAGGCCTGAGCAGTCGAACCCGCTGGGGCTCTCGCCGCCCCAAACGTAGGGCACGCCAAGATAGCCCTCGGCCACGTGCACGGCGCGCTCGCCCAGCGCCGGCCGCGGATCGGGTGCGCGCCGGTGATCGCGGCGGTGGTGCCGCGCATGCCTGGCGTGGGCCGCGACCCCGCTCTCCCGCGGGGCCCGCCAGTGTCCGACCCGGCGCAATGCGTCCCGCGTGTCCTGGCCTGCCTGACCGTCCACGACCAGCCCGTGTGAGCGCTGGAAGGCCTTCACAGCGGCCAGCGTGATGGGGCCGAAATCGCCGTCGGCGGTGATCTCCAGACGTCGCTGGAGCGCTGCCACCTGCGGCCCCAGTGAGCCCAGCCGAAGCACCAGCTCGCCGACCCGCCCGCGATCCTCGGTCAGCAGCGCGGCCCAGGTTCGCGGCCCCACCTGGCCGTCCACCAGCAGGCTATGGGCGTGCTGGAACCGGCGCACGGCCTCCAGCGTTCGGTGCCCGAAGACGCCGTCCGCAGGCACGCCCAGCAGCCGCTGCAGGCGGGCCACGTCGGGCCCGGTTGAGTGCACCTGCAGGATCCGCTCGTGCTGCCGGGCGGCCGCCGGCCGGGTATGCGCCGACGACTTGCCGGTGCCGGCGAACGCCGTGGTAGCCGTGCCCGACGCGGTCACGGCCATGGCCAGGGGCACACTGATCCGGCGCATCTTGCGCTGCCGGGCGCGTGCGGCTCGGCGTCTGCGCGACCGCTCTTCGGAGTACCGCCACAGGTCGGCCGACCCAAGATCACGCACGTACGCCATTCCGTTCCCCCTTGACTCGTCGCGCCGACCCTACGGCCCACCCATGAGCGATATGTGGCCCGTGGGTAAGCGAAATGTGTCCCGTCCGCGTGCGCCGCTACGGTGGTCGGGTGGCACGAGATCGACCGCAGCCCGTTGTGATCCCCGGCCCGGCCTGCCGGCTGCCCGAACAGTTGGCCGACAACCCGTGCCCGCGCTGCGGCGCCGACATGCTGTGGACGAAGGCCTCCTGGCACTGCCTGCGCTGCCGCTACAAGGAAGGCTGCTGCTAGAGATCGATCGCCGCCGGCCCGGACCGCGGCGGCCCGGGCCGGCTGGATCGGCTCATACCGACATCGGTGCGTGCGGGTAGTGCCACGCGTGCCGGGTGGTGGAGACCGCCCACAGCACGACGTTGGCCGCCACCAGCAGTTCCACCGCCAGCAGCCGTCCGCTGATCAGGGCCCACAGGCCCGCCCCGAGCGTCGCTATCCCCAGCGCACCGAAAGCCGCCATCAGCATCCGGTTGCCGGCCACCTCTGAGGCGGAGCCGAGCGAGCAGCCGGCGACGCCCAGCAGCAGGATGGCGGCCGCCGCCCAGCGATGGCTGGAGCCGATCAGCAGCACCGAGGCGCCCTGAGTCGTGGCGATCAGACAGGCCACCATGAGCGCGATCAGCACGGTGGCGGCCAGATCTTTCCGCGTCAGTGACATGACGCCACCTCCTTCCGTTGAGATCGTCGCCCGAGGTGGGGGGTGCCGCATCGGTGCGGCTGCCGATTAGGGTTGCGGCTTTCCCGCCGGGGGCCGGAGGTGACGGCGGTCACCGCCGGATCCGGGATCACAGACCGGGAACGACTGCGGTGGCATGGTGATCTGGCGCGCTCTCAGGCCGCGGCGTTTCTGAACCTCCCTGTCTGAAATGCCGCGGCCGCGCGTGCGTCAGCCGAGGGCCATGCGGGCGTCCACCTCGGACCGGCTGGGCATGCTGCCCTGGGCGCCCCGCCGCTCCACGCTGACGGCCGCCGTAGCCATCCCCAGCCGCACAGCCTGAGCCAGCGGCATGCCCGCGGCCAGGCCGGCCGCCAGCCCGCCGATCAGGGCATCGCCGGCGCCGGTGGTGTCGACCACCTCGGCGGGGAAGGCCGGCAGCTGGGGCCCGTCC
Source organism: uncultured Actinomycetes bacterium (assembly GCA_963744065.1). Lineage (GTDB taxonomy): Bacteria > Actinomycetota > Thermoleophilia > Gaiellales > JAICJC01 > DASUHT01. Next base: position 166,165 of record CAVUSN010000003.1, read on the forward strand.
GGCAGCAGGCGGGCGCCCTCCCTGCCGAGCGTCAGCAGCACGGCGGCCGGGAGTCCGTCGCCGAGCGCGTCCAGTTCGGTGTGGTTCACAACTGCCAGGTCGAACCGGCGGACGAGGTCCGGGGGCAGCCGGCCGGCCGGCGCGGCGTTGACGATGGCCAGGCCGCCGCTGGCGCGGGCCGCATCCAGGGTGGCCTGGGCGGTCTCGACCGGCGTCTCGCCCTGTGTCACCCACACGGCGGCGTGCAGCCCGGCGGGTGGTGCGGATGGGTGGCGGTTGGCGCCGGGGGCGACCACAATCTGGTTCTCGCCGTCCTCGCCGACCACGATCAGGGCCACGCCGGTCGGCTCGGCGACGGTGTGCAGGCCGCTCGAGTCCACGCCGGCTCGTTCGATGGCGGCTCGCACGGCATGCCCGAAGCCGTCATCGCCGTGCGCACCGACCAGCGCCGTGGCCGCGCCCAGGCGGGCGGCCGCCACCGCCTGGTTCGCGCCCTTGCCGCCCGGTGCGTATTCAAGCCGGGCGTCCGAGAGCGTCTCACCGGGGTGCGGCAGCCGCCTGGCATAGGCGATCACGTCCATGTTGAGCGACCCGCAGACGACCACGTCCGGCATCCCGGCGACGCTAGCAGACATCCCCACGGGGTCTGCTCTGGCGGCGATCGATGCACCTAGACTGCCGACCTGCAATGGCAGCGGCGGTTGTGACCAGGTTGGACGGCGGCATCGTGCAGGTGACGCTGGCGCTGCCGTGGGCGCTGGATCACGTCCACTGCTACGCGCTTCCCGGCCCGTCGGGGTGGACGCTGGTCGACGCAGGCCTGGGCGATCCGGGCACGCTGGCTGCGTGGGCCGAGGTGCTGCGCGAGCTGGACCCGGTGGAGCGGCTGGTGATCACCCACTACCACCCCGATCACCTGGGCGCGGGCGCCGATCTGGTGCGGATGACCCGCGCCCGCGAGGTGGTGCAGGGGGAGCTGGATGCCCGCCTGTCGGCCGCCGCGTGGGGAGGGGTGGACAGCCCGGATGAGTTCCGCAGACATCTGGAGCTGCATGGCATGCCGCCCGAGCTGGCCGCCCGCTCGACCGATGCGGAGCAGCGGCTGCCGATCCATCCACCATCGCCAACCCGGCTCGTGAATGCCGGCGACGAGCTGGAGCTGGCCGGCGAGCGGTGGGTCGTGCACCTGCTGCCAGGGCACGCCGATGGTCACATCGCGCTGCACGGCCAGCGCAGCGGCCGGCTGCTGGGCGGCGACGTGCTGCTGGCCGAGATCACGCCAAACGTCGGCCGCTGGCCCGACACCGGGCCCGACCCGCTGGGCGCCTATCTGCGCAGCCTGGACGCGCTTGACGCCCTGGCGCCGTCCCTGGTGCTGCCGGGGCACGGCCCGCTGATCACCGATCCGGGGCGCCGCACCCAGGAGTTGCGCGAGCACCACCGCGAGCGGCTGGACGTGCACTTGGCCGCGCTGGCGGCCGGTGCGGACACCGCCTATGCGGTGTCGCAGCTGGTCTGGGCCGAGGACGGGCTGGGCTTCCACGAGCAGCGGTTCGCGCTAGTCGAGTCGCTCTCGCACCTGGAGCGGCTGCAGGCGGAGGGGCGCGCGGATCAGCCCCAGCCGGGCCGCTGGACGCCCGCGACCATCTAGCGAACTCGCTTCGGTGACCGTAATCTTGGGGCATGGACGAAGCGCTGCAACTGCCGGTCACTGTCACTCCGCACACCGCCGTTGCAGTCACCGTGCTGCGCCAGGGGCGGGCCCTGCTGCCGTGCACCGGATCGGTGTGCCGGGCGCTGGATGCGAGCGATCCAGCCGGTGACCTGGAGACGGACGCCTACGGCGAGGCGGTCGAGGCACTGGACGTCGCGGCTCGGGTCTTTGGGCACGACTGCGCGTCGGACGTTGGCGCGCACGACCCCGATGCGGCGCTCCTCTTCGACATCGCGGTGTACCACCTGACCGGGTCGCCGGCCGATGTGCCGGCGGCGCTGGCGGCGTTCCAGCGGGCGGCCGGCCCGCTGCTGCCGCGCGTGCTGTAAGAACGGTGTGCGGCCGAGTCCGGGGCGGAAGCGCGTTCCTGGTTGCATAGAATTGCGCACGACGTGTAATATCATGCGCCCATGGCTGTCGCCGTCCATACCTCCTCGTTCACCCTGACCGCCGGCGTGGCCGGCGCATCTGGCTATGTCGGGCGCGAGTTGCTGCGCCTGCTGGATGTGCATCCGACCCTGCATGCTCAGGCAGGGCCGGTGGACACGGCGGCGCTGGCCGGGTGCGACATCGCACTGCTGGCCCTGCCCCATGGCGTCTCCGGACTGCTGGCCCGGGAGCTGGCGGCGGCCGGCACGCGGGTGGTCGACCTGTCCCGCGACCTGCGCGGGGAGTGGTGCTACGGCTTACCGGAGATGCACCGCGATGAGGTGGCGGGCGCGTCTCTTGTGGCCAGCCCCGGCTGCTATGCAACCGCGGCCGCGCTGGCGCTGGCACCGCTGGCGGTGGCCGGCCTGCTCGGCCCGCACGTGGTCGTGGACGGCAAGTCCGGCGTCTCCGGCGCCGGCAAGTCGCCCACCGAGGCCAACGCCTTCTGCCAGGCGGCCGAGGGCATGTCGGCATACACACCGGTCGGGCATCCACACCAGACCGAGATCGAGCGGGAGCTGGAGCGGCTGGCCGGTCGGCCGGTCTCGGTCAGCTTCACCCCGCACCTGGCTCCGTTCGTGCGCGGCCTGCTGGTCACCGCTCACGTCCGGTTGGCGGATCCGATCGGGCAGGCCGAGTTGGACGACCTGTATTCGTCCGCCTACGCCGGAGAGCGCTTCGTACAACTCGTCGAGCAGCCTCGCACCCAGCTCCTGCGCGGATCGAATCTGTGTCATGTGGGTGTCTGGGCGGATCGCCAGCGGTCGAGCGTCGTGGCCTGCGCGGCCATCGACAACCTGGTCAAGGGAGCAGCCGGGCAGGCCGTCCAGAACGCCAACCTGATGCTCGGGCTGCCAGAACATGCGGGTCTCTCCGACGTGCAGGCCGCGCTGTGAGCGTCGTGGTCCGGGTGCTCAAGGTGGGCGGAGCCTCCGCCGGTCCAGCCGCTCACGTTCCGGCCATGCTGGCCTCAGGCATGTCGGTCGTGGTCGTGCACGGCGGCGGCCCCCAGATCTCGGCGGAGTGCCGCCGGCTGGGCATCGAACCGCGGTTTGTGGACGGCCAGCGGGTGACCGACGGCGCGGTCCTGGAGGTGGTCGAGCGCATGCTCGCCGAGCAGAACACACGGCTTGTCGCGGAGTTGCGACAGGCGGGGGTGCAGGCGGCCAGCGTAGTCGGTGCGCTGGCCGCCACCCCCGATAGCGACCCCCGGCTGGGGCTGGTCGGCTCGGTGCAGGCGGTGGATACCGCGCCGCTGCGCGAGCTGCTGGCGGACGGCTGCGTGCCGGTCGTGAACCCCTTCGCCGGCCTCAACGTGAACGCCGACCACGCGGCCGCGCACGTCGCCGTCGCGCTCGAGGCCGACGAGCTGGCGTTCCTGTCCGACGTGCCTGGTGTGCTGGATGCGGGAGGCGGTGTGATCGCCCGGCTGGCCGTTGGAGACGTGCCTGGCCTGGTCGCGCGCGGCACCGTGGCCGGCGGCATGTTGCCCAAGCTGGCCGCCGGATCGCACGCTCTGCGCGGCGGCGTGCTGCGGGTGTGGGTCGGCTCCGAGACTGTGGTGACGGCATGAACGACCGCCAGGACGCCATCGCCCAGCTGCTGGACGAGCACGAGGTGTCGACCCAGCAGCAGCTGCAGCGGCTGCTTGCCGTGCGCGGGTTCGAGGTCACGCAGGCCACCGTGTCGCGCGACCTCGACCGCATGGGCGCGATGCGCGTACGCCGCCAGGGCAGGCTCGTGTACGCGCTGCCCGAGGACGGCGCCGAGCCGTCCGATCCGCTGGCGGCGGTGGTGATTGCCCTGGGCCTGGTGCGCACCATGGAGGCCTCCGGAAACCTGCTCGTGCTGCGCACGGGCCCGGCCAACGCGCACCCGGTCGGCCTCGCATTCGACAACGCCGGCCTGCCCGAGGTGATCGGGTCGATTGCCGGCGACGACACCCTGGCCCTGGTGGCCCGCGAGCCGCACACCGGCCGCGATCTGATCGACGTGATCCGTGACCTGAAGGAGCGCTACGCATGACCGACCGCATCGTTCTCGCCTACTCCGGTGGACTCGACACCTCCGTCGCCCTGCGCTGGCTGGCCGAGGAGTACGGGGCCGACGTGATCGCCCTGCTGGTGGACGTCGGCCAGGGCATCGACCGCGAGCAGGTGGTCGCGCGTGCGCAGGCGGCCGGCGCCGCCGAGGTCGTAATCGCCGACGCCCGAGACGAGTTCGCGGCCGACTTCGTGCTGCCGGTGCTGCAGGCCGGTGCCCAGTACGAGGGCCGCTACCCGCTCGTGTCCGCGCTCTCGCGGCCGCTGATCGCGCGCAAGCTGGTGGAGACGGCGCGCGCCCATGGCGCCGGCGCGGTGGCCCACGGCTGTACGGGCAAGGGCAACGACCAGGTGCGGTTCGAGACCGCGGTGGCGGCGCTGGCGCCCGACCTGGCGGTGCTGGCGCCGGTGCGCGACTGGGGCATGACCCGCGAGCAGGAGATCGCCTACGCCCACCAGCACGGGCTGGATGTGCCGGTCAAGTCGGGCGAGGCGTACTCCATCGACCACAACCTGTGGGGCCGCTCGATCGAGGCCGGACCGCTGGAGGACCCGTGGGTGGCGCCGGCCGAGCAGGCCTTCGCGCTGACCACCGCGCCCGACCGCGCGCTGCCCGCGCCGCAGGAGGTGACCATCTCCTTCGAGGCCGGCGTACCGGTGGCGGTGGATGGCGAGCCGCTCGACCTGGTGTCGCTGATCGGGCGGGCCGGCGCGCTGGCCGGCGCGCACGGCGTCGGCCGGGTGGACATGATCGAGAACCGGCTGGTCGGCATCAAGAGCCGCGAGGTGTACGAGGTGCCGGCGGCCACCCTGCTGCTGGCCGCCTACCAGGGCGTGGAGGAGCTGGTGTGCGAGCGCGAGTTGGCGCATGCCAAGTCCGGCCTCGCCCAGCGCTACGCGGAGCTTGTGTACAACGGCCTGTGGTACTCGCCGCTGCGCGATGCGCTGGCCGCATTCATGGGGTCGGCCGCTGCGGTCGTCACCGGCGAGGCCCGCGTGAGGCTGTACCGCGGCTCCTGCCAGATCGTCGGCCGGCGGGCCATTGGGTCGCTGTACGACCACGGCCTGGCCACCTACGAGGAGGGCGACAGCTTCCAGCACCAGGCCGCGGCCGGGTTCATCCACGTGTGGTCGCTGCCCACCAAGACCTGGTCGGCGGTGCGCGCGCAGGACACCCAGCCGGTCGAGGCTGATACCGTCGAGGTGTGAGCCAACCGCTGTGGTCGGGCCGGCTTGGGGCCGGCCTCGACCCCGTCATCCTCGACTTCACGGCCTCGCTTGGGGTCGACCGGAGGCTGCTCCCGTTTGACCTGCGGGCGAGCGCAGTGCACGTGCGCATGCTGGCCCGCCAGGGGCTGCTGGAGGCAGATCTGGCCGATCGCATCGTCGCCGCCCTGGCCCAGGTCGAGCTGGAGCCGGACGCTGCCGACGAGGACGTGCACTCGGCCATCGAGCGGCTGCTGGGCGAGCTGGGGCCGCGGGTGCACGCCGGCCGCAGCCGAAACGACCAGGTGCAGACGGCCATGCGGCTGTGGGTCAGGGACGCCTGCGCGCGGGCGGCCGAGGCCGTGCGCGGGCTGGGCGGCGCACTCCTCGACCGGGCCGAGGACTCGGGCGATGCTGTCATGCCGGGCTACACGCACGGCCAGCGTGCGCAGCCTGTGTGGCTGGGCCAGCACCTGGCCGCCCATGCATGGGCGCTCACCCGCGACCTGCGGCGGTTGGCGGCGGTGGCCGATGCCGCCGACGTGTGCCCGCTGGGGGCGGGGGCGCTGGCCGGCTCCAGCCTGCCGCTCGATCCCGACTGGGTGGCGGCCGAGCTGGGCTTCGCCCGCCGCTTCGAGAACCCGCTGGACGCGGTCTCCGACCGCGACTACGTGAGCGGCCTGGTGTACGCCTGCGCGCTGTGCATGGTGCACCTGTCGCGGCTGGCCGAGGAGCTGGTGCTGTGGACGTCAGCCGAGTACGGCTTCGCCGAGCTGGACGACTCGGCCGCCACCGGGTCGTCGATGATGCCGCAGAAGAAGAACCCTGACGCGGCCGAGTTGACGCGCGGCCGGGCGGGCACCGCGATCGGCCGCCTGGCCGGCCTGCTGGCGACGCTGAAGGGCCTGCCGCTGGCCTACAACCGCGACCTGCAGGAGGACAAGCGGGCGGCCTTCGACCAGCTGGACGACCTGCTGGGCGCGCTTCGGGCGATGACTGTGTGCGTGCGTGGGCTGCGCTTCAACGCCGAGCGGATGGCGCAGGCGGCGGGCGACGGCACGACCGTGGCCACCGACGTGGCCGAGGCGCTGGTGCGCGACGGCGTGCCGTTCCGAGATGCCCACCGTCAGGTGGCCGAGCGGGTGGCGGCCGGCGAGCGGTTCAGCCAGCCCACCGCCGCCGATGCTGCCGCCGCCCGGCAGACGCCCGAGGCGCTGCGCGAGCAGATCGCCCGTGCCCGGTCAGCGCTCGACGGCTGACCGGCAACGACCCGGTGCCAGGTACCGGTGGGCGGCTGTGACGATCACATCGTCACAGCCGGTCGACGAGCTACCTGGAGGTGGTTCCTCAATGAACGTCTGCTGCGGCTGGTCTGCGGGCACGCTGGCTGCGTCCCACGCGGCGTGCGGTGCTCAACGTGGTGAAACCACGCCTCCGCTCCGCTCGCCGCTCGATCCTTGCCAGCGTGCCCGCATCCTGCGCCTCGCAACGACGCCATTAAGGAACCACCTCCTGGCACCCGAACTGCTCCATCTCCACCAGCGTCTTGGTGGTCAGACGGTCAAGAGTTCGGCGAAGCGGGCGGCGCCGACGTTCCCGCCAGAAAGCACGATCCCAACCGACAGCCCGGCCGCCGCCACCCGGCCGGCCAGAAGCGCCGCCAGAGCGCTGGCGCCGCTGGGCTCGAGCACGGTCTTCATGCGCTCGAAGGCGAACACCATGGCGGCCACGATCTCGGCATCCGAGACCGTCACCACCTCGTCCAGCAGCGCCCGGTTGACCTCGAACGTCAGCTGGCCGGGGATCGCCGCCTGCTGGCCATCGGCGATCGTGCGCGGGATCTCGATCCGCACCCGTTCGCCGGCCGCCAGCGAGCGCCGGGTGTCGTCACCCGCCTCCGGCTCGACGCCGATCACCCGCACCGACCCGTCCAGGGCCTTGGCGGCCGTCGCGCAGCCGGCGATCAGACCGCCGCCGCCCACCGGCGCCAGCAGCAGGTCGAGGCCGCCTGACTGGGCCATCAGCTCCACGGCCAGGGTGCCCTGCCCGGCCATGATGGCCGGGTGCTCGTAGGGCGGGACGAGCGTCAGCCCTCGGCCCTCGGCCAGCTGCCTGCCCAGCTGTTCGCGGTCCTCGCTGTAACGGTCGTAGGTGACCACCTCGGCGCCGTAGCCGCGGGTGGCGGCCAGCTTGGCAGCCGGCGTGTCGGCCGGCATCAGGATGGTCGCCGGCGCGCCCCGCATACCGGCCGAGATGGCCACCGCCTGGGCGTGGTTCCCCGACGAGTAGGCGGCAACTCCGGCCTCCAGCGCCTGCTCGGTGAGGGTGGAGATCATGGTGTACGCGCCCCGGAACTTGAAGGCCCCGCCGCGCTGCAGGTGCTCGGCCTTGAGGTGCACGCGGGCACCCGTGCGCTCGTCCAGCGTGCGCGAGCGGAGCACCGGCGTGCGGTGGGCGACACCCTCCAGCAAGGCCGCCGAGCGGTGCACCTGGTCGAGGTCGATGGGGTGGGTGAAGGCCGGCGGCATACGGGGACCGTATCGGTTCAGGGCAGCGAGACCTGCCGCCGTCCGCGCCGTTCGAACACCGTCAGGCTGCGGTAGCCCACCGCCCGCAGCTCGGCCAGGGCACGCGGGAAGTCGCGGCCGACCCCGGCCGGGGCGTGCGCGTCCGAGCCCAGGGTGACCGGCACTCCGCGCTCGGCAAACAGCCGCAGCAGCGCCGGTGCGGGATACAGCTCGCCCAGCACTCGCCGGTAGCCCGCCGTCGAGACCTCGATGCAGACGCCGCCGGCCGCGGCCGCGTCGGCCATCTGGGCGTACAGCTCGAGCGGCTCCGGGTCGGGCCGGTGCCCGAACACCTTGGCCAGATCGGGGTGCGACATGGAGTCATACAGGCCGCTGCGGGCGGCCTGGCAGAAGCCGTCCACATACAGCTGCCACACCTCGGGCTCGGGCCGCGTCTCCCACACCGAGTTGGCGGCGTGGTCGATCTCGCGGTCACCCAGCCAGTGATAGGAGCCGAGCAGGTAGTCCCATGGATACGCCTCGGCCAGAGCGGCGATCTCGGCCTGGCGGCCGGGCACCCAGTCCAGCTCCAGCCCCAGCCGCACCGGCAGCCCCTCGGCGGCCGCGGCGCTGACCGCCCCCACGTACTGCTCGATGTCCTGCATCGCCTGCCCGCGCCAGCCGTCGGCGGCCACCCAGTCGCGAACGACCGTGTACCGGTAGACGTGCTCCGAGAAACCGATCTCGGCGATCCCGGCAGCCGCGCCGGCGTCCACATAGCGGCGGATGTGCTCGAGGCTGTAGCTGTCGGCGGTGTGCGGGTCGTCATCGCCCACCAGGTGCATGTGGTAGTCAGCCAGCACGGCGGCGGCGAAGCTCGTCCAGCGGCGCCAGCGGGTCGATCCCGTCGCGGGCCAGAAGCAGCATGCTGTGAAACCACAGGTCGGCCACCTCGGACACCAGGTGCGGCGAGCCCGGCTCGGCCAGCAGCACCTCGACCGCCTCCTCGCCCACCTTCCGCTGCGCCTGCTCGCGCGGCCCGGCGAGCAATCGGGCCACGTAGGAACCGCTCTCCGGCGGCCGATCCCGGCGGGCCTCGATCACCCCGGCCAGCTCCGACAGCACTCCCAGCCGCTGCTCGACCCGGTCGCCGAAGCAGGTCTGCGAACCGGTGTGGCAGACCGGGCCGGCCGGCCGCACCCGCCAAAGCAGGGCGTCGCCGTCGCAGTCGGGGGTGATCGACTGCACCGCCAGCGTGTTGCCCGAGGTGGATCCCTTCAGCCACAGCGAGTCGCGTGAGCGGGAGTGGAAGTGGGCCAGGCCGGTGCGCCGGGTGGCCTCAAGCGCGGCGTCGTCGGCCCAGGCCAGCATCAGCACATCGCCCGAGTCGGCGTCCTGCACGATGCAGGCCACCAGTTCTCCCCAGGGCGGGCTCACAGTCGCACCGGCAGCCCGGCGGCCGCCGCCTCGCGCTTGACGTCGGCCACCAGGTAGCGGCGGTCGTGGAAGATCGATGCGGCCAGCGCCGCCTGCGCCCCGGCCTCCAGCGCCCGCACCATGTGGGCCGGCCCGCCGGCCCCGCCCGACGCCACCACCGGCACCCCCACCCGCTGGCAGGTCTGCCCGATCAGCTCCAGGTCGTAGCCGCCGCCGGTGCCGTCGGAGTCGATGCTGGTCAGCAGCAGTTCACCGGCACCGCGCCCGGTCGCCTCGTCCATCCACTCCAGCGCGTCGCGGCCGGTGTCGCGGGAGCCGGCCGCCGCCCGCGCCCGCCAGCCGCCCTGGGCGTCACGGTGGGCGTCCACGGCCACCACCACGCACTGCCGGCCGAAGCGGTCGGCCAGCTCGTCCACCAACTCGGGGCGGTCGAGGGCTGCGGTGTTGCAGGCCACCTTGTCGGCTCCTGCCAGCAGCAGGTCGCGGGCATCCGCCGGGGAGCGCACCCCGCCACCCACGGTCAGCGGCACGTCCACCTGCTCGGCGGCCCGCGAGACGGCGTCGAGCAGCGCCTGCCAGTCCTCAGCCCCGGCCGAGATGTTGAGCCACACGATCTCGTCGGCGCCGCCCCGGGCGTAGGCCGCCGCCGCCGCCACCGGGTCGCCGCAGTCGCGCAGCTCCTGGAAGCGCACACCCTTGACCAGGCGGCCGCCGCGCACGTCCAGGCAGGGGATGATCCGCCTACGCAGCATCCGCCCAGCCCAGGTAGGCCTCGAGCAGCGCCCGTCCTGCCGAGCCGCTGCGCTCGGGGTGAAACTGGGCGCCGGCCACCGGCCCGTCCGCCACCACGCAGGCGAAGCTGCGTCCGTCCAGCTCGGTGGTGGCGACGACCGCCTGCTGCTGACCCGGATCCACCGCAAAGGAGTGCGCGAAGTAGCACACCGCGGGCAGCCCGGCGGTGAGTGGGTGGTCGCGCTGGGCGACGGCGTCGTTCCAGCCCATATGGGGCAGCCGGCGCGCCCAGTCGATCCGTCGGCTTCCGCCCGGCAGCAGGCCAAGGCAGTCGGCCGGGCCCTCATCGCTTCGCTCGAACAGCAGCTGCATGCCCAGACAGATGCCGAACAGCGTGCCGCCGGCCGCCAGCGCCCGGCCGATGGCTTGATCGACGCCCAATCGGCGCAGCTCGCGGCGGGCCGGCCCGGCCGCTCCCACCCCGGGCAGCACCAGCCTGCGAGCGGCTGTCACCCGGTCCGGGTCGCCGGTCACCTGCACCCGCCGGCCCAGCCGCCGGAAGGCGGCGGTCAGGCTGGCCAGGTTGCCCGCGCCGTAGTCGATCACGGTCACCTCGCCGGCGCTCACAACGCCCCCTTGGTGCTGGGCACCGATCCGGCCCGCCGTTCGTCCGTCTCGCAGGCGGCCCGCAGGGCCAGCGCGAGGGCCTTGAAGGCCGCCTCCACCAGGTGGTGATCGTCATCGCCGGAGCCGCGGATGTGCAGGCCCAGGCGGGCGTTGCGGGCCAGCGTGTCGAAGAAGTGCGCAACCAGTGACGCCGGCAGCTCGCCGATCGCCGGCCCCACCAGGCGCAGGTCGTAGGTGGCGACCCCGCGCCCCGAGAGGTCGACGGTGACATGCGCCAGGGCCTCGTCCAGCGGCGCCCGGGCGTCGCCGAAGCGGCGCACGCCGGACCGGTCTCCCAGCGCACGGTCGAGCGCGCCGCCGAGGGCGATGGCCACGTCCTCGACGGTGTGGTGGGCATCCACCCACAGGTCGCCCTGGCAGGTCAGGTCGATGTCGATCAGCGAATGCACCGAGAGCGCGGTCAGCAGGTGGTCGAGGAAGCCGATCCCGGTGGAAATCTGCGGGCGGCCGGTGCCGTCCACCGCCACCCGGCAGCGCACGTCGGTCTCGGCCGTCCGCCGCGTCAGCTCTCCGACCCGCCCCCCGGCGGGCTGGGCCCGCTCCCCGGCGGACGCACCAAGGGCTGCCAACAGGCGGTCGTTGTCGGCCGGCCAGGCCGGGCTGATGCGGATGTGTGTTGCCAGTCGGGGATCCTCCGAGGTGCGCACGATCAGGCCCTGGTCCGCCAGTTCGGCCGCCGCCTCGGCCGCCGGCCGGCCGGCGTCCACCAGCAGGAACGAGGCGCGCGAGTCGCCAACCTGGTACCCGGCAGCTCGCAGCGCAACGATCATGCGGTCGCGCTCGGCAACGGTGGCCTCGGCGTCCGCCCGCATCTCATCGATGTGCTCGAGCGCCAGCTCCGCCAGGGCGGCGGCTGTGACCGAGATCCCGGCCGGCAGCCGGATCGCATCCAGCGGCTCGGCCAGACGCTCGGGCACCAGCATGTAGCCGATCCGCTCGCCGGCCAGCGCGAACGCCTTGGACATGGTGCGCACGACCACCGTCGCCTCGCGCTCCAGGGCCAGCCGGGACAGATCCTCCCCGCCGAACTCGACATACGCCTGGTCGATCACCAGCAGGCCGTCGTGCTCCTCCAGTTCGGCCGCGTCCGCGTCCCCGCCGGTGGGGTTGTGCGGGGAGCACACAAAGCGCAGCCGCGCGCCCTGCTCCTCGTCGACGAACTCGGCGCCGGCCAGCCGAGCCGCGCTTTCGAACACCGCGTAGCAGGGCCGCCGCGCATAGGCCCGGTCGCCCGGCCGGAGCGCGGCCAGGGCGCACACCATCAGCGCCTCGTCGGCGCCGCAGGTGGGGATGATGCGGTGGGCCGGAAACCCGGTGTACTCGGCCAGCGCGGCGCGCAGCCGGGCGTAGGTTGCGTCCGGGTAGGACTGCACCGGCAGCCGCCCCAGCCGGGCCAGCGCCGAGGCGTACCAGCGCGGCGGCGAGGGCGGCGTGTTCATGTCGAAGCGGGCCAGCGGGATGCCCTCGGGGATCCCCTCCTGCCACCGGTAGGGGCGGGCGTCCGCCAGGTCGGCCCGGATCGGCAGCACGGCGCTCACGGGATCAGGTTGTCGATCGGCAGCACCAGCAGCGAACGGGCGCCGGCCGCCCGCAGCGGCCCCAGCAGCTCGACCACCCTGTCGCGCGGCACCACCGCGTGTACGGCGTGCATGCCGGCCGCCGCCAGCGGCAGCACGGTGGGCGAGTCCAGCCCCGGCAGCAGGTCGATGATGCCGTCCAGCGACCCGTCCGGCGCGTTCAGCATCAGGTAGCGCTGGTCACGGGCCGCGACCACGCTTCGGATCACCGTGGTCAGCTCCTCGGCCACCGCTCGCTGGCCCTCGTCCAGATCGGCGCGGGCCAGCAGCACCGCCTGCGATTCGAGCACGGTCGCGATCGGGCGCAGGCCGTTGGCGCGCAGGGTGTCGCCGGTCGAGACCAGATCGACGATCGCGTCCGCCGCGTCCAGCCGCGGCGCCAGCTCGACCGACCCGTGGATGGCGCTGACCTCGGCCTGCAATCCGTGCTGGTCGAGGAACCGGCGGGTGATGACGGGGTGGGAGGTGGCGATCCGGCAGCCGCCCAGCTGGTCGACGCGGTCGATGCCGGCGCCGTCGCGCACCGCCACCTGCAGTGAGCAGCGGCCGAAGCCCAGCGGCGCCAGCTCATCCACGCTGGCGCCCGACTCCAGCACCTGGTTCTGGCCGGCGATGGCAGCCTCCACCGCGCCGTCCTGGGCCCAGGCAGGGATGTCGTCCGCCCGCGCCAGCAGCACCTCGATATCCCACTGCGAGCAGTGCGCGTGCAGCGCGCGGCCGGTCACATCCACCTCCACGCCCGCGTCCCGGGCCAGGGCCAGCGCGGGGGCGTGCAGACGGCCCTTGGAGGGCAGCGCCAGCCGGAATGGCCGGCTCACCGGCTGCTCCGGGACAAACGGTCCAGCGCCAGCCGGTAGCCGCCCTGGCCGTGCCGCAGCCAGTGCGCGACCCGGGTCACGGTGGCGGTGGAGCCGTGCACCTGCTGGGCGACCCGGGCGTACGGGATGCCCTGGTCCAGCAGGCGGGCGGCCTGCCAGCGATGGGCCAGCACCTCCAGCTCGTGCAGCGAGCACACGTCGCGCAGGAAGGCGGCCATCTCGTCGGGCGTGCGCAGCACCAGCAGGGCCCGGCTGAGGTCGTCGACGGCCTCTGTGCGCCAGGCGTCGGTGGGCTCGGGCAGGGGTTGGGCGGCGGCCTGTGCCATTGCGGTAGCATTTTAGCATGCTAAAACGAGGCGAGGTGGCGGTGATCCCCGCTGTTGACCTGCTGGGGGGCCGGGTCGTTCGTCTGCGGCGGGGCCGCTACGACCAGGTGACCGAGTTTTCGGACGACCCGCTGGCGGTCGCCAGCAGGCTGGCCGAGGCGGGCAGCGGATGGCTGCACGTGATCGACCTGGACGCCGCTCGCAGCGGCCAGCGGCCGCCCGCGCATGCGGCCGTGATCCAAGAGCTGGCCGGGCTGCCCGGCGTGCGCCTGCAGGTGGGCGGCGGGGTGCGCTCGGCGGCCGACATCGAGGGCTTGTGGGAGATGGGGGTCGAGCGCGTGCTGGTCGGGTCGCTGGCGGTCTCCGAGCCGCGGCTGGTGGGCGACCTGGCGCGGGCCAGCGGTAGGCTTGCCGTGGCGGCAGACTCGCGCGACGGCCGGGTGCGTACGCACGGATGGGAGCGCGACTCCGGCCTGGGCGCTGATGCGTTCGTGGAGCAGTTGGTGCAGGCCGGTGTGGAGGACTTCCTGGTCACCGGCATCGATCGCGACGGCACCGGCGCCGGCCCCGACACCGCGCTCCTGCGGCAGTTGCGTCCGCTCGTCCCCGGACTGCTCCTGGCCGCGGGCGGCGTGGCCAGGCTCGACCATGTGGCGGCCGCCGGCGCGGCCGGCGCCGACGCGGTGGTGGTGGGCCGCGCGCTGCTCGACGGCAGCCTGCATCCCCCCAAGGAGTGACGGCGCGCTCACCGCGCCCGTGATTCGGCCCCGAAACCCGCGCAATTTCCTATAGCCGGGCGGGTTGGATCCGATCTCTTCGGTGACTGCGAGGGGGTCGTCAGTCAGGTCTCACAGGCAGCGGCCGGAGCGTCCGAGGGGAGTGGGCGACGGCCGTGACGACGCCGCGCGGTCGCATTCCGCCACATCACTGGAGGGTCCCGGATCATGTTCTCACTCACCACCGGCCGCGCTCGCCGCCTGATCGGCAGCGCAGGTCTGGCGGCCGCGGTTGCGGCCGGCCTGGCCACGGCGTCGGGCGCGCTCGCGTCCTCGCCGCCCGCACCGCCCAGCCTGTCCAACTCCGACGTCGCCGGCGCCTGGCAGTTCCCGGTCGCGCACTGGACGCTGGCCAACAAGGAGCAGGGCCGCGTCGACGACATGCTGCGGCTCGGAAACGTCGTCTACATCGCAGGCAACTTCACCAGCGCCGCCAGTCACTCGGGGCAGACCGTCACCCGCACCTATCTGGCGGCGGAGGATGCCACCACCGGCGCGCTCCTGTCGTGGGCGCCGCAGGTGAACGGGCGCGTCTACTTCCTGGCGGCCTCGCCCGACCACAAGACGCTGTACGCGGGCGGTCAGTTCACGACCGTCAACGGCAGCGCCGAGAGCCATCTGGCCGCCTTCGACGTGGCCACCGGCAACCTGTCGCCGACCGTGCCCAACCTGCACATCAATGGCACCGTCAAGGCGATCGCGGCGTCCGGCTCTGACCTGTACATCGGCGGCGCATTCACCTCGGTGTCGGGGCAGCCGCGGGTGCGGCTGGCCAGGCTGACGCTGGGCGGCCCCGGCCTCTTCGAACTGAATCCCAGCTGGAAGCCCGCCGCCTCCGACGAGGTGCGCGACATGGTCGCCGACCCGGCCGACGGCCGCCTGATCGTGGCCGGCTGGTTCAAGACCATCAACGGCCTGGCCAGCCAGGCGCATCTCGCGTCGCTGTCGATGGCCACCGGCGCGCCGCTGCCGTGGGCCAGCCATCCCAAGTACGAGATCCTCGACATCACCCGGTCGGGCAACTCCCTGTACACCGCCATGGGCGGCCCGGGCGGCGCCGCGCTGGCCTTCGACATCAGCACCGGGCATGAGCTCTGGTACTACATGACGGACGGCAACGTGCAGGCCGTGACCACGGTCGGCGGCTACCCGATCTACGGCATGCACGGCGACAACGTCGCCCCCAAGCCCAACTGCCCGATGTCCGAGTACGGGCACTCGTCGCGCATCCCCCGGCACAAGATCTTCGAGCTGAGCCCTGCGGGCCAGCTGCAGACCTGGGCGCCGGACATCACCTCGAGCGCAGGGGTGCTCGGCGTGTGGGCGCTGAAGAGCGGCGGCGGCACCCTCTACGTCGGCGGCGACTTCACCGGCATCGGCGGGCAGACGCAGGACCGGTTCGCGATCTTCTCAAACGCGGGCTGACGATCGCGGCACGCCAGGCCGCCCGGGCTCCCACCGCCCGGGCGGCCGCTGCATGTCCGCGAACCGACGGCGCCGTCGGCGTCCGAGTGACATGCGACTCCGTGCTTTACGCCACTGGTCGTGATCGCCGTGGTCCTGGTGGGTTGCTCGGGTCAGGCCGCGACGACAACCGCCTCGGGTGGGCCTCGTCACCCACACGCTCTGCGCCGCCGGCCCGCGTGCTGGTGGTGCCCACGATCCCTGGCCGCACCCCGATCGCGGTCATGCGCAGGATCGTGGCGCAGTTGGGTGGAGGCGGGGTTCGAGACCTCAGCATCGGTCGCGCTCCGACCGGTCGCGGCTTCGGCGCCTATCGCGGCAGCGCCTGGTTGCGGGTGCAGGTGCCGTCCTCGGGGCTGGCCGGCGACTACGCGCAGTGGGTGGCCCGGATGGCTGTGCACACCTATCGTGATCAGGCCCGCCGGCGCGGCTTCAGGATGATGGACGGCGTGACCATCTGACGCGCACCGGCGCATCCGTTGCCTGGGTGGTGGGCGGTTCCGGCACCCAGGCCCGCCGGCGCTATCCGGTGCCCGATGCGCCAGCCGCCCTGGCGGGGTGCGCCGTCGGGCGGCGATGCTTGGCCTGCGGTCGCCCGCCTGCACGTGCTGCGCACCGAGGGGCTGCTGGCCCCGGTGTGACACTGCGCGGACCCGCGTCGCCGGTGGGTGTCCCGGCTCGCCCGCCACTGGGTCGACTTGGGCTGCGCGTCCAGGCGTGATCGGCCCTTCGACCATCCCGCACGACCTTCCGCCGGCGTCTCGCCCGGATTGCCTACCCCTTCGTGGCCAGCTTCACGGTGCTTCGCGACGCACGCGGCCGCTGGCTCGAGGCCGGGATTTTCATGGCAAACACCGGCGAGGTGACCGGGGGACACGTCCGGCTACCAGAGCCGAAGCGCGCCCCCAGCGCGATCCCGAGCATGCCAACGTGCCCTGCCCTGGCCCAGATGGCGGCCGACATCCACTGAGCCGGTTGTTTCCGATCCGGCCCGTCGTGGTAGACGAAGGGCATGGCCTGGGACAGGTTGCAGGAGGTTGTCACCCCATCGGCCGAGCAGTTCGATCCGCACGCCGACTACGAGGCTCGGATGCAGCTGTTCGGGGCGCTGGCCGTGGTGTTCGCGGTGATGGCCCTGGTACAGCTGATCAGGGGCGGGTATCCGTCCGCGCTGGGCGCTGTGGTGGTCGCGACCGCGCTCGGCGCGTGGGCCCTCCGCAGCTACCGGGCGCGGCAGCTGTGGCCGCAGCGCCAGTGAGCCCTCAGACAGCGTGGCGGATGGCCGATTCGCACGCCCGGTCGGACCAGGCGATCGCCTCCAGGTAGGCGTCCCTGACCCACGACCGCTTCCAGGGTGAGACGGCCACCTACCGGTCGGTGGCTGGTGGCTGGGATCTGGTGCTGGACGGCCTGAAGACGCTGCTGGAGACCGGGCAGCCGCTGCAGGCTGCCAGACCGCGGTGAGATCGCCCCGGGCCGGCCCCTGGCCGGCCCGGAGCGGGCGCTCAGGCCCGCGCGCGCTCGTGACTGGGGTCGACCAGCACGTCCGCCGCCAGCTCGGCCGGCGACCTGCTCGCCCAGCACCTCCACCGACAGCTGCAGCCCGGGGTCGAGATCGGCCGGCAGGTAGGCGTAGGCGATCGCCCGCCCGACCGTGTAGCCGTAGGCGGCGCTGCGCACCCGCCCGCCCGTCACCCGTCCACCGAGCACGGCCTCGCCGCCGTACACCGGCACCTGCTCGCCGGACCCAACACAGCAGCGTGCGGATCCGCCGCGAGAGCGGCCGCTGGGACGCTTCCCGAAGCGCCTCGCGCCGACGAACTCGCCCTTGTCCAGGGCCACGCAGAAGCCCAGTCCGGCCTCGTACGGCGTGTCCCCGCCGGTCAGGTCGGTGCCCATGTAGCGGTAGCCCTTCTCCATCCGAAGGCCCTCCAGCACGCGGTAGCCGCAGGGCTGGATGCCGTGCTCGGCGCCTGCCTCGGCCAGCCGGTCCCAGACCTGCACCGCGTCCGGCGGCGACGTACAGCTCGAACCCCAGCTCGCCCACGTAGGTGATCCGCTGGGCCAGCACCGGGGCGCCGCCGACCGTCACCGGACGCGCCGTGCGAAACGGGAAGGCGGCGCCGGACAGGTCGTCGTCGGACACCGCCTGCACCACCTCGCGGGCGGCCGGCCCCCAGATCCCGATCACCGCCAGCCGGTCGTCAGGCGTCGCGCAGTTCAACCGGCCCGTCGGCGTCGCGCCGGTGCAGGCGCAGCCAGCCCATGTCGGACTCGACGACGCCGGCGCCGGTGACCACCCGGAACCGCTGCTCCGCCAGCCGGGTCACGGTCACGTCGGCCACGATCCCGCCGCGGGCGTTGCAGGATCTGGGTGTAGATGACCGATCCGGCCGGCCGGTCGATGCGGTTGTCGCAGACCCGATCGAGCAGCGGCAGCGCCCCCGGGCCCTCCAGCTCGATCTTGCCGAACGAGGTCATGTCGATCATCCCCACCCGCTCGCGGAAGGCCCGGTGCTCCTCGGCCACCGCGTCGAACCAGGGCGGCGGCGTCCAGCCGTACCCGCGCTGGTCAGCGCCGGCCCGCCGCCACGGCGCCGTGTCGGCGAGGTGAGTCGGCCCGCTCCCAGCCGTTCTTGACCGCCGAACACCGCACCCGCGTCCTGCA
Organism: uncultured Actinomycetes bacterium; assembly: GCA_963744065.1. GTDB lineage: Bacteria > Actinomycetota > Thermoleophilia > Gaiellales > JAICJC01 > DASUHT01. The sequence continues at coordinate 184,548 of CAVUSN010000003.1, forward strand.
GCCGGCCGTGCAGCGGGCTCAGCCGGTTGGGCCGGCCCCACTCGTCGTGGTCCAGCCGGGTAGCGCAGCCGGTAGTAGTAGCGGTACACCTCGCGCCCGGCCGCGTCCACCTGCGCGGGGTCGCGGTAGGCGTCGCCGAACCGCCAGGCCCGCATGCCGTGGGTGTCCAGCTCGGTCTCGCCGTCGGTCATCCACTCGGCGATCGTGCTTGCCGATGCCGCCGGCGCCGCCGAAGCCGTTCAGCGACAGCCCGGCCGCCATCCAGAGCCGGGCACGCCCGGCATCGGCCCCAGCAGCGGGTTGCCGTCGGGCGTCATCGCGTCGGGGTGGCACTCCAGCGTGACCATGCCGGCGTCCTCCAGGAACGGGAAGCGGCGCGCGGCCCCGCTCCAGAGCTGGGCGAACCGCTGCTCGTCGGGCGGCAGCAGTTGGCCGCCGCATGCTCCCACGGCACGCCGTCCAGCCAGCGCGAGCACCGGGTTCGGCTCGTAGCCGCCGAACAGCACGCCGCCCGCCTCCGACGCGCCCGTAGACCAGGTTGTCGGTGTCGCGGAAGCAGGGCATGTCGCGCGGCAGCTCGTGGCCGTCCACCGCCGCCAGGGCGATGTGCTGGTGGTCGACCGGCACCGACGGCGTGAACGCACCCACCATGGCCGAGCACCTGCGGCGCCCAGATCCCGCAGGCGTTGACGACGTGCTCGGCCTCGATCCGGCCGCGCTCGGTCAGCACCGCCCGCACCGCCCGCCGCGGCGTCCAGCTCGATCCCGGTCACGCGCGTGTTGCTGCTGGCACCGCGCGCCCAGCTCGCGGGCGGCCTCGGCCAGCGCGTGGGTGGCGGTGTGCGGGTCGACGCAGCCGTCCTGCTCGACCCAGATCGCGCCGTACAGGTCGTCTCCGGCTGGCCTGCGGCATCCGCTCGAGCGCCTCGTCGCGGCGACAGCACGTGCACGTCCAGGCCGATCCCGCGGGCGCGGCTGGCGCCCCGCTCGCAGCTCCGACCAGGCTCTCGGGGCTGGAGGCGATCCGCAGGCTGCCCAGCCGGTCGAACACGCCCAGCCGCTCGTACAGCTCGACGCTGTAGCGGCGGAACCGCATCATCGTCGGCGACGGGTTGAACTGGGTGACCAGGCCGGCCGCGTGGCAGGTCGAGCCGCTGGTCAGCTCGGCCTTCTCGACCAGCAGCACGTCCCGCCAGCCCGCCGCGCCAGGTGGTAGGCGACGCTGCATCCGGTGACACCGCCGCCGATCACGACGACCTGGGCGCGATCGTCGGGAAACTGGTCTGTACCACGTTTACGGCGACTGACTATAGTGGGCGCTATGCCGGTCGACGAAGCCTCGACGCAGCTGATCGACGTCGTCCCCGAGCTGCGCGGCGCGCGTCGGTCAGCGAGCTCGCCGGCGGGCTCACCAACACCAACTACAAGGTCGAGACCGACGACGGCGCCTTCGTCGTGCGGGTCTCGGCCAAGGACGCGGGCATGCTCGCGATCGACCGCGAGAACGAGTACCGAAACACGGTGGCCGCCGCCGACGCGGGCGTCGGCGCCGGCCGTGATCGGCTACCAGCCCGAGCGCTCGCTGATGGTGCTCGAGTTCATCGAGGGCCAGACCCAGAGCGCCGAGGACCTGCGCCGCGGCGACAAGATCGAGATGGTGGCGGACGCCTGCCGGCGGCTGCACGGCGCCGGCCGCTTCCGCGACGACTTCAACATGTTCGAGATCCAGCGCCGCTACCTGGCGCTGGTGCAGGAGCGCGGCTTCAAGCTGCCCGACGGCTACCTCGAGTTCGAGCCGCCGGTGCGCGAGATCGAGGCGGCGATGGCCGTCCGCGACGAGGGCACCGTGCCCTGCAACAACGACCTGCTGGCCGAGAACTTCATCGACACCGGCGGCGAGTTCCGGCTGATCGACTACGAGTACTCCGGCAACAACGACGCCTGCTTCGAGCTCGGCAACGTCTGGAGCGAGTCGAACCTGTCGCTCGACCAGCTCGACGCAGCTGGTCGCCGCCTACTACGGCCGGCCGCTGCGCAACAAGGTGGCCCGGGCGCGGCTGTGGGGGCTGATGTCGAAGTACGGCTGGACGCTGTGGGCCTCGATCCAGGACGGCGTCTCCGACATCGACTTCGACTTCTGGGAGTGGGGCATCGAGAAGTACGAGCGGGCGGTGGTCGAGTTCGACGGCCCCGACTTCGGGCGGCTGCTGGAGGACGTGCACCGCCGACGATTAGAAATCCCCAAACCGGGGTCAGGCACCGTCACGTCGTCCGTGACGGTGCCTGACCCCGGTTTCAATATCGCTTGACGACCTGAAATGGGCAGGTGCCCAGCAGGTCGCCGGCCGGCGTCTCTAGCTGAAACCGGTAGAGGCCGAAGGTGGGGGCCGGCACCCAGCCCAGCGGCACGATCACGGTGGCCAGCTGGTCCCAGCTGCGCGGCAGCTCGCGGTCGCGCTGCACGTCCAGCTGCAGCTCTCCGCGTGACAGTTCGGTCTCGTCGGAGTCCAGCAGCCGCAGTACCAGCGAGTGGCTGGCGTCCGACTCCTCGGGCGTCAGCATCAGCCGGCACACCACGGAGCCCTGGATGACGGCGGCCGGCGCCGGCTCGCCGCCGTCGGCCTGGATCGGCTCGGTCACGTTCCAGGTCGTCCAGCCGCCGCCGGCCACCACCAGGCCGCCGGGCGTCTGCTCGGCATAGCGGGCCAGCATGAATCCGTCCAGGCGCATGCGCCGCACCATAGCCGCCGGCGTCCGCGGTACCCCGCGCCCGAATCTGGGGGAGCCGACACCACCCTTCCGGGTGTTCCGTTGTAGCGGAATGCACCCGACGTGATGGGAGACGAGCAGCATCACGAGGGGGTCTCACAATGCTACGTCCACTGATCGCCGGCGGCCTGATCCTGGCCGCCCTGGCAGTTCCGGCCAGCGCCCGCGCCGCCGCCACCGTCGGCGCGTTTCCCAACGAGACGGGCGGCGCCGCCGCGCTTCAGCAGCACCTGGGGACGACGCTCCCCATAGACAGCCACTACGTGCCCTGGGACTTCACCAGCTGGTCCAAGAAGCTGGCGGCCGACCAGGCGGATGGCTCGACACCGATGCTGTCCTGGTCGGCCGCGCCGCTGACCACCGCGGCGGCCATCGCCTTCGGCTCGCAGGACGCCCGCATCACCGCGGCCGCCCAGGCGCTGAAGGCCGAGGGCATCACGATCTATCTGCGCCCGTTCTACGAGTTCGACCAGCCCAAGGGGCATCCCCGCAACATCGGCTCTGCCACCGACCTGATCGCGGCCTGGCGGCACACCTGGTCGATCTTCCAGTCGGTCGGCGCGGCCAACGTCAAGTTCGTGTGGTGCCCGATGGCCTTCGACTATCCGACCGGGGTGGCCCAGACGTTCTGGCCCGGCGCCAGCTATGTGAACTACGTGGCGGCCGATGGCTACAACTTCCCCGGCCAGAAGTGGCGCTCCTTCGGCGACATCTTCGCCGCCGCGTACGCCTTCTCGGTGTCGCAGGGCCGGCCGTTCTTCATCGCCGAGACGGCCTCGCCGGGCTCCGACCCGCGCACGCCCGGCTGGATCGCCGGCGCCGCCCAGTGGGTCGCCTCCAGCCCCAATGTGGCCGCGGTCGTCTACTTCGACTCCATGTCGCCCAAGGGCTACGACTTCCGCCTCTACGCCCACCCGGCCACCTTTGCCGCCTACAAGTCGTGGGTGTCGCTGCCGTAGGTTGGCTCCCCGCCCTGCTCCCGCGACGGAGTGTGAATCAAATGGTTCACCACTCCGTCGCCCAATGAGCAGAATGGTTCAGAATCGGCTAGTCTGCCTCGATGCGCCAGGGCAGCATTGCCGACGGGTTGTACGACCCGCAGTTCGAGCACGCCTCGTGCGGGCTCGGCGCGCTGGTGCGGCTGGACGGACGCGCCCACCAACCAGCTGGTGGCAGCGGGCCACTGCGGGCGCTGCGCGACCTCGAGCATCGCGGGCGCCACCGGCGCCGACCCCGGCACCGGGGACGGCGCCGGGCATCATGGTGCAGCTGCCCGACCGGTTCCTGCGACGGGAAGCCGCGGCGCTGCTCGGCCACGATCTGCCCGAGCCCGGCGGTTACGGCACGGGCCTGGTGTTCCTGCCTCGCGACCCGGCGCTGCGGCTGCGCTGCGAGGAGCTGTGTGTGCGGGTGTGCGCCGAGGAGGGACACCGTGCTCTGGGCTTTCGCGACGTGCCGGTGCGACTCGCAGCGCCATCGGCGAGCTGGCTCGATCGCTGCGAGCCGGTGGTGCGTCAGCTGTTCGTGGAGCGACGCTCCGGGCGGCGACGGACGAGTTCGAGCGCAAGCTGTATGTGATCCGGCGCCGGATCGAGCGGCTCGGCGGCCAGGCCGCCGGAGTGCCCGAGGCCGACTTCATGATCGTCAGCCTGTCGTCTCGCGGCGGCTGGTGTACAAGGGCCTGCTGAAGGCCACCCAGCTCGAGCGCTACTACCCCGACCTGAGCGATCCGCGCTTCGAGACGCGCGCTGGCGGTCGTGCACAGCCGGTTTTCGACCAACACGCTCGGCACCTGGGATCTCGCCCACCCGTTCAACCTGCTGGCCCACAACGGCGAGATCAACACCGTGCGCGGCAACGCCAACTGGCTGGCTGCGCGCCAGCCGCAGCTGCGGTCGCAGGCGCTCTGGGCGACGACCTGCAGAAGCTGTTATCCGATCGCCGAGGAGCGGTGGTCGGACTCGGCCAAGCTGGACGCCGCGCTCGAGCTGCTGGTGATGAGCGGGCGCTCGCTGGAGCATGCGGTGACCATGCTCGTGCCGCCGGCCTGGACCGACCCTTCGACCGACTGGCCGACGGACGTGCGGGCCATCTGCGAGTACCACGCCTCGGTGATCGAGCCGTGGGACGGCCCGGCGGCGATCGTCGCCACCGACGGCCTCAAGGTGGTGGCCGCGCTCGACCGAAACGGGCTGCGGCCGTCCCGCTACGTGCGCACCCGCGACGGCCTGGTGGTGCTGGCATCCGAAGATCGGCGTGCTGGACGCTGACCCGCCCGGAGATCGAGTCGAGGGCGACCGGGTCGAGCCCGGCCGGCTGCTGGTCATCGACACCGTCGGGGGCCGCATCCTGATCGACGCGGACGTGCGCGCCGGCTGGCCGGCCGAGCCGGCCCTACGGCGCCTGGCTGGCCCGCCACCAGATGCACCTCGACGACCTGCCGATGCGCGACGTGACGAGCTCGACGCCGACGAGCGCGGGCGGCTGCTGCAGCACCTTCGGGTACACCGCCGAAGCAGCTCGAGCTCGTGCTCGAGCCGCTGGCCGACGGGCGCCGAGCCGGTCGGCTCGATGGGCGACGACACCCCGGTGACGGCGCTGTCGGACCGCGGCCGCGGTTGCTGTCCGACGTTCTTCAGGCAGCAGCTTCGCGCAGGTCACCAACCCGCCCATCGACTCCCAGCCGCGAGGCGCTGGTGATGAGCCTGCAGACGTCGATCGGCGCGATCGGAAACCTGCTGGACGAGCGGCCCGAGTACTGCCGGCGGGTGGTGCACCCGATCGCCCGTGCTGACCGCAGCAGCAGCTGGAGCGGCTGCGAAACGTCGAGCCTGCGCGGCTTCCGCGCGGTCACGCTGTCCGCCCGTATCCGCTCGACCGAGGGCGCCGACGGGCTCGAGCGGGCGGTCGACTCGCTGTGCCGCGGCGGCCTCGCGAGCGGTGTGGGACGGCTCGGCCATCGTCATCCTGTCCGACCGCGAGGTGGACGAGCCGATCGCGCCCCGCTGCCCGCCCTGCTGGCCACCGCGGCGGTGCACTCGCACCTGGTGCGCGAGGGCGCTCGCACCATGTGCGGGCTGGTCGTGGACTCCGGCGAGCCGCGGGAGACGATGCACGTCGCGCTGCTGCTGGGCTACGGCGCGGCGGCGGTGTGCCCGTATCTGGTGCTGGACGCGCTGGAGCCGCACCTGCGCGGGCGTTACGTCGAGGCGGTCGACCGACGGCCTGCTCAAGGTCTGTTCGAAGATGGGCATCTCGACCATCCAGAGCTACCGCGGTGCACAGATCTTCGAGGCAGTCGGGCTGGGGTCGGGGCTGATCGACCGCTACTTCCCGGGCACGGTGTCGCGTGTCGGCGGGATCGGCCTGGCCGAGCTGCACGGGCAGCCGCGGCCCGCCACGCCGCCGGATTCGGGGACGCGCTGGCGGAGCTCGACCGGGGCGGCGAGTACCGGCTGCGGCGGCGCGGCGAGCACCACCGGTGGGACGAAAGGGCGATCGTATCGCTGCAGCGGGCGGTGCGCGACCACGAGTCCCGACCGGTTCGCGGAGTTCGCCGCCGGGGTCGACCGGCAGGCCGCCGCCACCACCCTGCGCGGGCTGCTCGAGCCGGGGCGGGGGGCGAGCCGCTGCCGCTCGACCAGGTCGAGCCGTAGACCGCCATCGTGCGCCGGTTCGCCACCGGCGCCATGAGCCTGGGTTCGATCTCGCCCGAGGCGCACGAGACGCTGGCGATCGCCATGAACCGGCTGGGCGGCCGCTCCAACACCGGCGAGGGCGGCGAGGACGCGGGCCGTTCGCGGCCGGACCGCAAACGGCGACCTGCGCCGGTCGGCCATCAAGCAGGTGGCGTCCGCCCGGTTCGGCGTGACCGCCGCATACCTGGTGGACGCCGATCAGCTGCAGATCAAGATCGCCCAGGGCGCCAAGCCCGGCGAGGGCGGACAGCTGCCCGGCCACAAGGTGGACGCGACCATCGCCCGGCTCCGCCACTCCACCCCGGGCGTGGGCCTGATCTCCCCGCCGCCGCACCACGACATCTACTCGATCGAGGACCTGGCCCAGCTGATCCACGACCTGCGCTGCGTGAACCCCACGGCCGAGGTCTCGGTCAAGCTGGTTGCCCAGGCCGGCGTCGGCACGGTCGCGGCCGGCGTCGCCAAGGCCGGCGCCGATCACATCGTGATCGCCGGCCACGACGGCGGCACCGGGGCTTCGCCGTTGTCGTCGCTCAAGCACGCCGGCCTGCCCTGGGAGCTGGGGCTGGCGGAGACCCAGCAGGTGCTGCACCGAAACGGCCTGCGCGAACGGGTGCGGCTGCAGGTGGACGGCGGCCTGCGCACCGGCCGCGACGTGCTGGTGGCGGCGCTGCTGGGCGCCGAGGAGTTCGCCTTTTCGACCGCGCCGCTGGTGGCGGCCGGCTGCGTCATGATGCGGGTCTGCCACCTCAACACCTGCCCGGTGGGGATCGCCACCCAGGACCCCGAGCTGCGTCGGCGGTTCGTCGGCACGCCCGAGCAGGTGGTGCGCTACTTCGTCTTCCTGGCCGAGCAGGTGCGCGAGCTGATGGCCGGGCTGGGCATCTCCCAGCTGGACGAGGTGATCGGCCAGGCCGACCTGCTGCGTCAGCGTTCGGCGCCGCGCGGGCTCGACCTGTCGCCGCTGCTGCTCGCGGCGGCCGGCCGCCGGCTCGCCTCGGGGGTCGCCCCGGCTGCGGCGCTCGACCGGGAGTTGATCGCCGCGGCCGGCCCGGCCCTGGACGGCGCTGGCCCGGCTGTGCTGGAGCGCCGGGTGCGCAACACCGACCGCAGCGTGGGCGCCATGCTGGCCGGCGAGATCGTCCGCCGGGCCGGCCCCGGCGGGCTGCCCGACGATTCGATCGTGCTGCGGCTGCGCGGATGGGGCGGCCAGAGCCTGGCAGCCTGGGCGCCTCGCGGGCTGACCGTGCAACTCGAGGGCGCCTGCAACGACTATGCCGGCAAGGGTCTCTCCGGCGGCCGGCTGATCGTGCGTCCGCCGGCGGATCGCGGCTACCTCGCCGAGCACGCGGTGGCCGTCGGAAACACCGTGCTGTATGGGGCCACCTCGGGCGAGGCCTTCATCCGCGGGCGGGCGGGCGAGCGCTTCTGCGTGCGCAACTCGGGCGCCACCGCGGTGGTGGAGGGGCTCGGCGACCACGGCTGCGAGTACATGACCGGCGGGACGGTGGCGGTGCTGGGGGAGACCGGGCGCAACTTCGCCGCCGGCATGTCGGGCGGGCTGGCCTTCGTGCTGGACGCCGACGGCGGGTTCGCCGGCCGCTGCAACCGCGACTCGGTGAGCGTCCAGCGGGCCGTCGCGGACGCCGACGGCCTGCTGCTGCTGGAGCTGCTGGAGCGGCATCTGGACGCAACCGGCAGCGAGGTCGCCCGGCGCCTGCTGGCCCGCGGTGAGGGCTGTCTGCACGCGTTCGCGGTGGTGCTGCCGCACGATCTACGCAGGCAGCGCGAAACGGCCGCCGAGGCTGCGCGGGAGGCCGCCGTTGCCTGACCCGCAGGGCTTCCTGAGACTGCGCCGGCGCGTGCGTGCGTACCGCCCGGTGGCCGATCGGCTGTCCGATCACCGGCACCAGGCAGGCGCGGTGGACGACGGCCTCGCGCGCGAGCAGGCCGGCCGCTGCATGGGCTGCGGCGTGCCCTTCTGCCACACCGGCTGCCCGCTGGGAAACCTGGTTCCGGACTGGAACGAGCTCGTCCGCACGGGCGACTGGCTGGGCGCAGCCCAGTCGCTTCATTCGACCAACAACTTCCCCGAGTTCACGGGCCTCTTGTGCCCGGCGCCGTGCGAGGAGGCATGCGTGCTGGCCCTGAATGACGAGCCGGTGACGATCAAGCAGGTGGAGCTGGCGGTGATCGACCGGGCCTTCGCGGAGGGCTGGGTGCGGCCGCTGCCGGCGTCCGCCAGCTCGGGCCGGTCGGTTGCCGTGGTGGGCAGCGGTCCGGCCGGGCTGGCGGCCGCCCAGCAGCTCGCTCGAGCCGGACATGCGGTCACGGTGTACGAGCGCGACGACCGGCCGGGCGGCCTGCTGCGCTACGGCATCCCCGACTACAAGCTGGAGAAGTGGGTGGTCGACCGCCGGATCGAGCTGCTGCAGGCGGAGGGCGTGCGGTTCGTGACCGGCTGCGCGGTCGGGGCCGACCTGCCGGCCGACGTACTACTGGCCCGGTTCGACGCGGTGCTGCTGGCCACCGGCGCGCAGCGCCAGCGCGAACTGGACGTGCCGGGCGCGGGACTGCGCGGCGTCGAGCTGGCCATGCCCTACCTGGTCGGCCGAAACCGGGCACTGGCCGGGCTGCCAGCCGGCGATTCGGCGATCACCGCAACCGGCCGGCGGGTGGTCATCCTGGGCGGCGGCGACACCAGCGCCGACTGCCTGGGCAACGCTCTGCGGGAGGGCGCTGGCTCCGTCGTGGAGGTGGCGCACGGGCCGCTGCCGCCAGCCGACCGCAGTCCGCTCGCGACCTGGCCCGAGTGGCCGTTCGTGCGCCGTCGTCATCCTGTGCACGATGAGGGTGGAAGCCGCCAGTGGCAGCTCGAGCCGGAGGCTTTCGAGGGCCGTGACGGGCACGTCGCAGGCGTGCGCGTGCGCCGTCTCGACTACCCGGGCTACTCCGGCCTGGGGCCGCGGCCCACCCCTGTGGTCGGCCACAGCCCGGAGCTGCTGGAGGCCGATCTGGTGCTGGTCGCGATCGGCTTCGCAGGGGTGGAGCGCGACCCGGCCTACGACCAGCTGGGCGTCGCCGTCGGGACGCGCGGCAGCCTGGCTGTGGATGCCGGATACGGGACCGGCGTCGACGCGGTGTTCGCGGCCGGCGACTGCGTGCGCGGCGCCGACCTGATCGTGTCCGCCATCGCCGATGGCCGCGAGGCGGCGCGGTGTGTTGACGTCTATCTGTGCGGGGCGTCGGGGTTGCCCTCGCGGGATCGGGTGGCGGGGCTGCCGGCCTGAGTGGCGGCGGAGAGACCCCTCCTCGGCCGAGGCTAGAGTGGCGACGGGTCGGGGAGCCCGACCAAGTGGGGTGCCGGGTTGTTACCGGCCGTGTCCCCGACCCTCTGAGTGCTCGATGGACTCGCCCGACCGCAAGGGCGTCCGGCATGCTCACTTAGGTCGATCACTCGGGACAGCGCCCGCCGTGTGGAGATGTCGCGGACTGGCACGACTGGAACTCGTCGGACGTCCAATTGGACACATCGCTCCGGCCGGCAGCGATGGGCTTTAGCATCGCTCGATTAGCCTTGTCCGCATGTTCCCCGCGCTTGAAGACGGCTCAGCCGCGCAGGCGCTGCGGTTCGGCGACCAGGCGCTGACCTACGCCGAGCTGCGCGGCGCTGCCCTGGCCCTGGCCGGCGAGCTGCCGCCAGGGGAGCGGGTGGCGGTGTGGGCGGAGCCCAGCCTGGAGACGTGCGTTGGGGTCGTGTCAGGGCTGCTGGCCGGGGCGGCCGTCGTCCCCATCAACCCCACAGCCGGCAGCCGCGAGCTCGACCACCTCATATCCGACTGCCGGCCCCGACTGCTGCTGCACGGTCCGGGCGCGCATCTGCCGGAGCGCGTTGCGTCGCTTCCGGGACGCGCCGTGGACACCCGCCTGCGCAGCGACGCGCCGTTTCCGGCCGAGCCGGACCCGGAAACGCCGGCCCTCATCGTTTACACCTCGGGCACCACTGGGCCGCCCAAGGGGGCGGTTCTGCCGCGGCGAGCGGTCGCTTCCAACCTGGACGCGCTGGCCGAGGTGTGGGAGTGGACGGGCGCCGATCGGGTGGTGCACGCGCTGCCGCTGTTTCACGTGCACGGGCTGGTGCTGGGCGTTCTGGGCCCGTTGCGCCGCGGCGGCAGCGTCCACCACCTGGGCCGCTTCACGCCGCAGGCGGCAGCCGCCGCGCTGGCCGCGGGCGGCAGCGTGCTGTTCGGGGTGCCCACCATGTACCACCGGCTGGCGGCGGAGGCTGAGGCCGACCCCCAGATCGCCGGTGCGCTCGCAGCAGCGCGGCTGCTGGTGTCGGGGTCGGCCGCCCTGCCGGCGGTCGATCACCACCGCATCCGCAACGCCACCGGGGCCCGCGTCGTCGAGCGCTATGGGATGACCGAGACGCTCATGAACACGTCGGCACGGATCGGCGACGAACGGCCCGGGTATGTCGGACGCCCGCTGGCGGGCGTTGAGCTGCGGCTGCGAGACGACGCCGGCGAGTTGATCGACCCGCGTGACGACGAGACCTTCGGCGAACTGGAGGTGCGCGGGCCGAACCTCTTCCTGGGTTACCTGAACCGGCCCGACGCGACCGCCGAGGCGCTGCGCGACGGGTGGTTTCGAACGGGCGACCTGGCCACCCGAACGGCGGATGGCACGGTGCGGCTGGTCGGCCGCCGATCCACCGACCTGATCAAGTCGGCCGGCTACCGGATCGGGGCCGGGGAGATCGAGGCCGCTCTGCTCGAACATCCGGGTGTGGCCGAGGCGGCCGTCACCGGCGAGCCGGACGCCGATCTGGGCGAGCGGGTCGTGGCCTGGGTGGTGGTCCGCGACGGCGCTGCGCCCAGCCCAGCCGAGCTGTCCCGCCACGTGGGCGGGCTGCTGGCCTCGCACAAGCGGCCGCGCGAGGTGCGGTTCGTCGCGGAGCTGCCTCGAAACGCCATGGGCAAGGTGCAGAAGCGCGAGCTCAGCCAGGCGGAAGCAGCGCCGCCGCCAGATCCGCCAGCGTAGTCGTGTCGGCGATCCGGATCCTGGGCAGTTCGTAGGGCGGGGAGCCGGAGCTGGCCTCGCCCGGCAGTTCGGTCAGCGCGGCCAGGTAGCCGGCCCGCTGCACGGCCGCGATCACCGTCGAGTTGAACTGACCGGCGGGGTAGCAGAAGAAGTCCACTGGCTGTCCGAACTCGCGCTGCAGCACCCGACGGGACGTCGCCACCTCCTGCCGCAGCTGGGCCGCGGAGAGGGTCGTCAGGTCGGGATGGGTGAGCGTGTGCGAGGCGATCTGCCAGCCGTCGGCGACCATCTGCTGCACCTGGGAGGCGTGCAGCCCCCAGCCGTGCCGGTGCAGGTTGGCCACCAGCAGGTCGAGCACCGCCGGCCAGCCCAGCCGGTGCAGGAGCGGAGCGGCCACCGTGGCGTCGCCCCGGTAGCCATCGTCGAAGGTCAGCACGATCGGGTGGATGGGCAGCTGTCCGCCGTGCCAGTACCCCCAAAGCTGGGTCAGGGTGACCGGGTGGAAGCCCCTGCCGCGCAGCCACAGCATCTGCGCGCGGAAGTCCGCCGGCGACACGAATAGCCCTGGGTAGGGGGCGCCCGGCGGCGGCGATCCGATCACGTGGTACATGAGGATCGGCACCGGCTGGCCGGGCGGCGCATCCGGCACCGGCGGCCGCTCGACCCGTGGCATGCGGCTGACCATGGCGATGCCCGGGTGCTGGTTCGCGCCCGGGGTCGGGCGGCCGGCCGTGCGCACCACCGTCGCGTGGCCGGTCGCAGCCGGGGAGCGAGCCAGTGCGAACACGCCCGCCCCGGCGCAGGCGATCGCCGCCGTCGCCAGACCGACGGAACGCAGACGCCGGGTAGTCCTCTTCGTCACACCGCCCCTCGTGTCCCCCGCTGGCGCCATGCCTGCGCGGGCCGCCACTCTACATCCGCGGTGGGGGCTGGGGGCGGAGCGCTTCGGTCAACCCGCGGCCCGCCGGTAGCCGCTGCGGGCCGAGATCTCGTCGGCCGTGAGCCGCAGCACCGAGCTGAGGTTGGCGGTCAGGTCCTCCATCGAGATCATTGACCGGTGCACGGCCAGGTTGATGGCCGCGACCACCTCGCCGCTCTGGGCCCGCACCGGCGCCGCGATCGAGCGCAGCCCGTAGGCCAGCTCCTCGTTATTGACCGCGTAGCCGGCCGCCCGCACCCGCTCCAGCTCGCCGGCCAGGGCCGACGGCGCGGTCAGCGTGTTGGGCCCGCGGCGGATCAGCGCCGCCCGGGCAATCGCCTCCGCCCGCTGCTCCGTGGGCATGAACGCCAGCAGCACCTTGCCCATCGACGTGCAGTAGGCCGGAAGCCGCGAGCCGATGTGCAGGTTGAGGTCGATCTCGCGCTGACCCTGGCGGGACGAGCGCACCCGCTCGACGTACACGATGTCGTCGCCGTCCAGAATGGCCATGTTGACGGTGTGCCCGGTGTGCTCGGAGAGCTGCTGCAGGAAGGGCAGCGAGATCTCGCGCAGCTCCATCGAGTTGATGGCCGAGAACCCGAGGTCGAGCACCCGCGGGCCCAACCGGTATTTGCGGGTGGCGCCATCCTGCTGCAGGTAGCCCAGCAGCGCCAGCGTGGCCACGTAGCGGTGCGTGGTGCTGCGGTTGAGGCGCAGCTCGCGCGCCAGTTCGCTCACGCCCAGCGCCGCCCGGTTGGGCCGGAAGGCAGACAGGATGGCGAGCCCGCGCTCCAGCGACTGCGAGAAGCCCGGGTCGGTTGAGCGCTCAGTTGGTGGCCCGCTGCTCATACTGTCCACATATTGAACCACTGTCTTGACAATCGAACAAGGGCCATCGTACGATCGCCCTCATTCGGCCGTTCACATTTGCGAGGGAGGACCATGGCTGGCGACGAGCGTGAGAGGGAATCGAGCGGTTTCTCCAGGCGACAGTTCGTCCAACGAGCGGGCGTCGGCCTGGGTGGACTGGCCGTGTCCGGGGGGCTGGCGGCGTGCGGCAGCTCCTCCAGTTCGGGCGGCACCTCCGGGGGTTCGATCAAGATCGGCTTCGTCAGCCCGCTGACCGGGCCCGCATCGGGCTTCGGTGAGCCCGATCCCTACGTGCTGGGCCTGGCCAAGAAGGCGTTCGAGTCCGGCCTGACCATCGCCGGCACGAAGTACGACGTCACCATCGTCGACAAGGACAGCCAGTCCACGCCGTCGGTCAGCGCGCAGATGGCCAACGACCTGATCCAGTCCGAGGGCGTCGATCTGATCCTCACCACCTCCACCCCCGAGACCGTGAACCCGGTGTCCGACGCAGCCGAAGCGGCCGGTGTCCCCTGCATCTCCACCGTAGTCCCGTGGGAGGCCTGGTACTTCGGCCGGGGGGCAAAGCCCGGGCAGCCGTCGCCGTTCAAGTTCACCTACCACTTCTGTTTCGGCGTCCAGCAGTTCGCCGACAACTACACCCATCTGTGGCCGCAGGTGGCGACCAACAAGAAGGTCGGCGTGATGTGGCCCAACGACGCCGACGGCAACGCCATCCGCCAGGCGCTGGGTCCGCTGCTGGAGAAGGCCGGCTACAAGATCGTCGACCCCGGCGCTTACCAGGACGGCACCCAGGACTACACGTCGCAGATCTCCCTGTTCAAGAAGGAGAACTGCCAGATCTTCAACACCTTCCCGATCCCACCGGACTTCGCGACCTTCTGGCGGCAGGCCGCGCAGCAGGGCTATGCGCAGCAGGTGAAGATCGCCCAGATCGCCAAGACGGGCCTGTTCGCGTCGCAGGTGGAGGCGCTCGGCAGCCTGGGTCAGAACCTGGCCACCGGCTTCTACTGGGGCGAGACCTGGCCCTATAGCTCCAGCCTGACCGGGGTCACCTCCGCCAAACTCGCGTCCGGCTACGAGGCCGCCAGCAACAAGCAGTGGAACCAGCAGCTCGGCCCCAGCCTGGCCCTGTTCGACGTGGCCGCGGCGGTGCTCAAGAAGAGCGGCGACCCCAAGAACAAGGTCAAGGTGGCGAACACCATGAAGTCGCTGTCGGTGGACACCCCACTGGGCAAGCTCGCGTGGGGCAAGGGGCCAGTGCCCAACGTGGTCGTCACCCCGATCCCCGGCGGCCAGTGGATCAAGGGCAACAAGTGGCCGCTGGAGTTCATCTTCTGCGAGAACTCGGACGATCCCAACATCCCCATCCAGGGTAAGCTCAAGCCGTATTCCTGACCTTCGAGATGGTTGACCCCAACTCACCGCGGGGCTGGTCGCTCGCCGCCTCTACGCGGCCCGGAGGGCCACGCGAGACGGCGAGCTTCTAGTGGCCGATATGTCAGTACCCCTCGTCGAGGCGACGGGGATCAGCAAGCGCTTCGGCGCGCTCACGGTGATCGACGGCGTCGACTTCGTGGTCGCCGAGGGCGACGCAGTCGGCATCGTGGGCCCGAATGGGGCCGGTAAGACCACGCTGCTGAACGTGATCGCCGGAGCGCTGCGGCCCGACGCCGGCCAGGTGCGGATGCGAGGCGCCGACGTCACCCGCACCTCTCAGGCCAGGCGCTGCCGGATGGGCATCGGCCGCGCCCACCAGATCCCCCGTCCGTTCGGGCACATGACAGTGTTCGAGAACGTGTTCGTGGGCGCCACCGCCGGCGCCGGCAAGCGCGGCCGGGAGGCCTATGCCCGTTGCATCGAGGTGTTGGAGACCTGCTCCATGCTGGAGCTGGCGAACCGCCCGGCCGAGAGCCTGGGACTCCTGCATCGCAAGCGGCTGGAACTGGCTCGCTCCCTGGCCACCGACCCGGCCGTGCTGCTGCTGGACGAGATCGGCGCCGGCCTCACCGACGCGGAGGCCGTCCAGCTTGTGGCCACCATCACCGACCTGCGCAAGGCGGGCGTCGCGATCGTGTGGATCGAGCACGTGGTGCACCTGCTGGTGCAGGGCATCCAACGGCTGGTATGCATGGACGCCGGCCGGGTGATCGCCGAGGGCGAGCCGACGGCGGTCATGTCCAACGCCGCGGTCATCGACGCCTACCTGGGAAGCAGGGTGGCGTGAGCCTGCTGGCGGTCGAGGAGCTCGATGCGCGGCACGGGCTCCTGCAGGCGGTGCGCGGTGTCTCGTTGAGCGTCGAGGAGGGCCAGACGCTGGCCCTGGTGGGCGCCAACGGGGCCGGCAAGACGACGCTTCTGCGCACCATCGCCGGCGCCCACCGGCCGGCCGGCGGGAGGGTGCTCTTCCGCGGCCGCGACATCACCCGGGTGCCCGCCCACCGGCGGGTGGCGATGGGCATCGCGCTGGTGCCGGAGGGGCGCAGGCTGTTCCCGGGGCTGACGGTGGAGGAGAACCTGCGGGTGGGCGCGGTGTGCGGGCGCTCCGGGCGTTGGAACGTGCAGGCCGTGCTGGAGGCGTTCCCGCTGCTTCAGCCGCTGCGCCGGAAGGCCGCCGCCAGCCTGTCAGGAGGCGAGCAGCAGGCGACGGCGATCGGCCGCGCGCTGATGGCAAACCCCGAGCTGCTGCTGCTGGACGAGGTATCGCTGGGCCTCTCACCGGCCGCCCGCGACGATGTGTACGCCTCGCTGGCGGATGCCGCGGGTAAGGGCACGACGGCTATCCTGGTGGAGCAGGACCTGGACCGGGCGCTGGGCTTCGCCGACCGCGTTGCCTGCATGCTGGAGGGCCGGATCGTGCTCGAAGAGCCCGCCCAGGTGTCGGCTCGCGGGCGCATCACCGAGGCCTACTTCGGCCTCCGCGCCCATGGGGAGGTGGTTCCTTGATGGCGTCGTTGCGAGGCGCGGGAACCTCTGGGACGGAGCACTAATGGACTGGGTGAACGCGCTCGTTCAGGGCGTCCTGCTGGGCGGTGTATACGCGCTCATGGCGTGCGGGCTGTCGCTCATGTTCGGCGTCATGCGGATCATCAACCTGGCCCACGGTGACCTGGCCGTGGTGGGCGCGTACCTGGTGCTGGTCGTGCTCGACCACGCCCACATCTCGCCCTTCCTGGGCTTCGTGGTGATCCTGCCGGTGATGCTGGTGATCGGGGCGGTGCTGCAGTTTCTGGTGCTCGACCGCAGTCTGCGAGCCGGCCTGCTGACGCCGATCCTCGCCACCTTCGGGCTCTCCATCGCCATCCAGAACGTGCTGCTGGAGCGGTTCTCGCCCGACGTGCGGTCGCTGGGCGGGCAGGCCGGCAGGGTGACCACCGACAGCTGGAAGCTGACCAGCCAGATCTCCATCCCGGCCCTGGGCGTGCTGACGCTGGCGGTCGCCTTCGTTGTGATCGGCCTCTTGCACCTGTTCCTCAACCGCACCCGGTACGGCGCGGTGATGCGGGCCACCGCCCAGGACGTGGACGTGGCCGGGCTGGTTGGCATCAACGCGCGGGCGGTGTACGCGACCGCCACCGCCGTCGCCGTGGCGGTGGCGGCGCTGGCCGGCGTGTTCGTCGCCATCCGCTCGTCGTTTGCCCCCACCACCGGGCCGACCGAGCTCCTGTTCGCGTTCGAGGCGGTCGTGATCGGTGGCCTGGGGTCGCTGTGGGGGACGCTTCTGGGCGGGATTGCGCTGGGCGTCGCCCAGACTCTGGGCGAGCAGTACAACACCCAGTACTCGGTGCTGGCCGGCCACCTGCTGTGCCTGATCGTGCTGGCCACCCGCGGTGCCGGGCTCTTGGCGTCACGCGAGCCGGTGACCGCATGACCCAGCCGGCGGCCGCCGAACGTGCCGGAAGCGCACCGGCCGGCGCCGTCGTTCGGCGCTGGTCGCGGCTGTCCCAGGCGTCGGTCGGCGTGGTGCTGGCGGTGGCCGTGGCCATGGCCTTCGTGCCCGCCGCCCTGAGCCAGAACGCCACCGTCAAGCTGACGGCGCTTCTGATCCTGGTGCTGATGGCGACCATGTGGAACGCGCTGGCCGGGTTCGGCGGGCTGATCTCCATCGGCCAGCAGGCGTTCATCGGCCTGGGCGCCTACGGCACCGTGTGGTTCGTGCGCTTCCACGGCCAGTCGCCGTACATGGGCATGCTCCTGGCCACCCTGGCCTGCGGCGTGTTGGCGGTGCCCATGTCGTTCTTCGCATTGCGCCTGCGGGCCGCGCAGTTTGCGATCGGGATGTGGGTGACGGCCGAGATCCTGGGCCTGCTGGTCTCGTTCGACTCCGGGCTGGGGGCGGGCACGGGCACGTCGCTTCTGCAGTTCGACGCCTACTCGCCCAGCCAGCGCCTGCAGGACACCTACTGGTGGGGTCTGGGAGCCGCGGTGCTGTTGCTGGCGGCGCTCTTCGTGCTGCTGCGAAGCCCGCTGGGGGCGTCGCTCCAGGCCATCCGCGACGACGAGGACGCGGCCGCATCGCTGGGCGTGCGGGTGGTGTCGGGAAAGCGGGTGCTGTTCGTGCTGGCGGCGGTGGGCTGCGGCGCCGCCGGCGCGATGACGCTGGCCAACACCTTCTTCATCACCACCGACTCGGTGTTCGACGTGCAGTTGACGGCGTACATGATCTTCATGGTGTTGGTGGGCGGACTGGGCACCTTCGAGGGGCCGATCCTGGGCGCCATCGTGCTGTGGGTGATCCAGACCCAGTTCGTCTCCAACGGGCCCGGCTATCTGATCGGGCTGGGCGTGACGGCGATCGTGTTCGCGCTCTTCTTCCCGCGCGGGCTGTGGGGGATGGTGGTCGACCGCTTCGGCATCCAACTGCTGCCGGTCGGCTACCGGGTTGAACAGACGGAGCGGGCGGCGGAGGGAGCTGAGGGATGAGCAGTCTGGGTACCGGTACATGCCATCATTGGGGACGACGAGAGGAGACGCGATGAGTGCCACACAGACAACTGCCCGCGACTGCCAGCTCTTCATCGGCGGCAGCTGGGGCGACGCGGCGGGCGGGACGTTCGACGATCTCGATCCCTTCACCGGGGAGGTGGTGGCGCACGTCGCCGCCGCCGGCGCGGACGACACGCAGCGGGCGATCGCGGCTGCGTCGGATGCCTTCGAGGGCTGGTCGCAGGCGCCGCCGGCAGTCCGCCAGGGCGTGTTCCTGAAGGCCGCCGACATCCTCGACTCGCGGCAGGGGGACATCGTCTCCTGGCTGGCCCGGGAAACCGGCTGCAGCTTCGGCTTCGGCATGTTCCAGATGGGCTTCGTGTCCAACCTGCTGCGCCAGGTGGCCGGCATCGCCTACGCCCCGCTGGGAACCGTGATCCCCTCCGACATGCCGGGCGCCTTTGCCATGGGCATCCGCCGGCCGGTCGGCGTGGTCGCCGCGATTGCCCCGTGGAATGCGGCCCTGATCCTGTCCGCCCGCTCGATCGCGTCGCCGCTCGTGTTCGGCAACACGGTCGTGCTGAAGCCCTCCGAGGAGTCGCCCTACTCGGGCGGCCTCGTCTGGGGCGAGATCTTCGCCGAGGCCGGCCTGCCGGACGGCGTGCTGAACATCGTGACCCACCGGCACGGCGAGGCGGCCGGGGTGGGCGACACGCTGATCGCCGACCCTCGGGTGCGCCGGCTCAACTTCACCGGCTCCACCTCCACCGGCCGGCGGATCGCCGAGGCGGCCGGCCGCCACCTGAAGCGGGTGGTGCTCGAGCTGGGCGGCCAGAACCCGCTGATCGTGCTGGCCGACGCTGACCTCGACTACGCGGTGGACGCGTCGGCCTTCGGTGCGTACCTGCACCAGGGCCAGATCTGCATGTCGGCTCGCCGGATCATCGTCGAGCGGGGGATCGCGGATGCCTTCACCGAGAAGCTGGCCGCCAAGACCGCCGGCCTCAAACTGGGAGACCCCAAGGAGATGGACACCATCATCGGGCCGCTGATCTCGGCGCAGGCGCTGGCCACGGTCAAGCGCCGGGTGGACGAGGCGGTGGCCGGCGGCGCCCGCCTGCTGGCGGGCGGCGAGGCGGTTGGGCCGTGCTACCAGGCCACCCTGATCACCGACGTCCCTGCCGGCAGCGAGCTGGCCCAGCAGGAGACGTTCGGACCGGTGGCCTCGCTGGAGGTCGTGGACTCGGGCGAGCAGGCGGTGGAGCGCGCCAACGACACGGCCTACGGCCTGTCCGCCGGTATCCTGACCACCGACCCGGACCGCGGCCTGGCGCTTGCCCAGCGCATCGAGTCGGGGATCGTTCACATCAACGACCAGCCGGTGCACGACGAGCCGCAGATGCCGTTCGGCGGCGTCAAGGACAGCGGCTGGGGGCGGTTCGGGGGCACCTACGCGATGGACGAGTTCACGGAGATGCGATGGGTGACTGTGCAGAGCGGGAAGCGCCCGTTCCCATTCTGATCGGCGCCGCGACCCATGGCTGAGATCGTGTCTCTGCGAGATGCCGTGGCGGCCCACGTGCGGGATGGCGACATGGTGGCCCTGGAGGGGTTCACCCACCTGATTCCGCACGCGGCCGGCCACGAGCTGATCCGCCAGCGCCTGCAGCGGCTGACGCTGGTGCGGATGACGCCGGACGTGGTGTACGACCAGATGATCGGCATGGGCTGCGCCAGCCGGTTGGTGTTCTCGTGGGGCGGCAACCCCGGCGTGGGGTCGCTGCACCGCTTCCGGGACGCGGTCGAGCACGCGTGGCCGGGGCCGCTGGAGCTGGAGGAGCACTCCCACGCCGGGATGGCGGCGGCCTACGCAGCGGGCGCCGCCCGGCTGCCGTTCGGCGTGCTGCGCGGCTACGCAGGCACCGACCTGCCGGAGCACACCGCATCCGCGTCGTGGGTGGACTGCCCGTTCACCGGCGAGCGGCTGGCGGCGGTGCGGGCGCTCAATCCGGACGTGGCGGTGGTGCACGCGCAGCAGGCCGACCGCAGTGGCAATGTCCAGCTGTGGGGCATAAGCGGCGTGCAGAAGGAGGCGGCGCTGGCCGCCAAGCGGGCGATCGTGACCGTCGAGGAGGTGGTCGACGAACTGCAGCCGCAGCGCGGCGCGGTGATCCTGCCCAGCTGGGCGCTGACCGCGGTGTGTGAGGCGCCGGGCGGCGCGCATCCCTCCTACGCCCACGGCTACTACGACCGCGACAACGCCTTCTACACAGCCTGGGACGGCATCAGCCGGGACCGCGACAGGTTCGCCGCGTGGATGCGAGTGCACGTGCTGGAGACGGCCGACGTCGGCGAGTACCACCGGCGCCTGGCCGAGGACGGCCGGGCGGCATGACCGGCGAGCCCTTCAGCGCGTCCGAAATGATGGCGGTGGCGGCCGCCCGCCGGCTGCCCGACGGCGTGGTCTGCTTCGTCGGCATCGGCCTGCCCAGCCAGGCCGCCAATCTGGCCCGGGCCACCCATGCGCCGAACATCGTGCTTGTCTACGAGAGCGGGACGATCGGCGCCAAACCGCGCCATCTTCCGCTCTCGATCGGCGACGGCGAGCTGGCCGAGACCGCCGATGCGGTGGTGCCAGTGCCGGAGATCTTCGCCTACTGGCTGCAGGGTGGGCGGATCGACGTCGGCTTCCTGGGGGCCGCCCAGATCGACCGCTATGCGAACCTGAACACCACAGTGATCGGAAGCTACGAGCAGCCCAAGGTGCGCCTGCCCGGCGCCGGCGGTGCGCCCGAGATCAGCGCCATGTGCGGCCAGACGCTGGTCATGTTGCGGCATACGGCGCGGGCCTTCGTCGACCGTCTGGACTTCCGCACCACCATCGGCCAGGGCGACGGGCCGGGCTCGCGCGAGCGGCTGGGGCTGCCCGGGGCGGGCGTCACTGCGGTGGTCACCGACCTGGGCGTGCTGGAGCCCGACCCGATCGACTGCGAGCTGCGGCTGACGGCCCTGCACCCCGGGGTCGAGGTCGAACAGGTGCGCCAGGCCACCGGCTGGGAGCTGGCGGTGTCCGACGACCTGGTGGTGTCCGACCCGCCCTCGGCGGCCGAGTTGGCGGCGCTGCGTGAGCTGGCGCCGGTGGCCGGGGCGAGGGGGGCCGAGTGAGCGAGCGGCTGCAACAGCAGACCGACGGCGAGCGGGTGGCGGACGGCCAGGAGCCGGCCTACGACTCGCCCGACTACCGCTCCACCCGTCTGCGCGCGCCGGGCGGGCCGCTCTGGATCCTGCCCGACATGCTGGCCGACTGCACCGGCCCGGCCTTCGGGCCGGGCGCCGTCGACCAGGCCGAGCACGACCTCACCGCCGGCCATCCCGGCGAGCCGCTGGGCCAGCGGATCGTGGTATCGGGGCAGGTCAGGGACGGCGACGGCAGGCCGATCCCGCACACGCTGGTGGAGATCTGGCAGGCCAACGCGGCCGGCCGTTACGTGCACCACGTCGATCAGCACCCGGCGCCGCTCGACCCCAACTTCACGGGCGCCGGCCGCTGCCTGACCGACGCCGACGGCCGCTACCGGTTCGTCACCATCAAGCCCGGTGCCTACCCGTGGAAGAACCACCACAACGCCTGGCGTCCTGCCCACATCCACTTCTCGCTCTTTGGGCGGGCGTTCGTCGACCGTCTGGTGACTCAGATGTACTTCCCCGACGATCCGCTGTTCGACGCCGACCCCATCTTCCAGTCGATCCGCGACCCGGCCGCCCGGCTGCGCCTGATCAGCGCTCTGGACTGGGACACCACCAGCCCCGAGTGGGCGCTTGGGTTCCGCTTCGACATCGTGCTTGGCGGCTCCGCCCGCACCCCCACCGAGGACGACTGATGGGCCTGCCGCGGACCCCGTCGCAGACCGTCGGCCCGTTCTTCTCATTCGGGTTGTGCACGCGCCCGCTGAACGAGTTGGTGCCGCCCGGTTCGGAGGCGGCCGTGCGCGTGCGCGGCCGGGTGCTGGACGGGTCCGGGCAGCCGCTGGCCGACGCCTTGGTGGAGGTGTGGCACCAGGGGCTGGGCGCCGGCTTCGGCCGCTGCGGCACCGATGACGACGGCCAGTTCCAGTTCGTGATTGCGCCGCCGCAGGGGGTCGCCGGTCAGGCTCCGCACCTGGCCGTGCTGGTATTCGCGCGCGGCCTGCTGAAGCCGCTTCTGACCCGGCTCTACCTGCCGGACGAGGCTGCCAACGCCGGCGACCCGGTGCTCTCGGCGCTGCCGCCGGAGCAGGCGGCAACCATGATCGCGAAGCCCGACGGCGATGGCCTGCGGTTCGACATCCACCTGCAGGGCGAGCGCCAGACGGCGTTCTTCGCCCCGGAGGTCGTTCCCGAATGAGCGTCTGCTGCGGCTGGTCTGCGGGCACGCTCGCTGCGTCCCGCGCGGCGTGCGGTGCTCAACGTGGCCTCCGCGGCCCTTCGGGTCGGTGCCTGCGCTCCGCTCGCCGACTTGATCCTTGCCAGCGTGCCCGCATCCTGCGCCTCGTGACGACGCCATTCGGGAACCCCCTCCTATGACGTTCGGCGCCATCTTCGTGCCGCCCGACCTGGCCGAGGCGGTGTCCGATCGGGCCTGGGTGCGGGCCATGGTGGAATCCGAGCGTGCGCTGGCAAACGCTTTGGCGCTGGCCGGCGTGATGGCCGCGCACGAGGCGGCGGCGGCGGCCGAGGCCTGCCGCCCGGACCTGGTCGACCCGGCCCAGCTGGCGGCCGAGGGGCGGGCAGCCGGGAACCCGGTGGAGCCGCTGGTCCGCCACCTGCGCCAGGCGGCCGGCCAGGCCGCTGACCGCGTGCACTTCGGCGCGACCAGCCAGGACATCATGGACTCCGCCGCGATGCTCGTCAGCAAGCGCGCGCTGGCAATCATCATCGCCCACCTGGACAACCTGGCCGACGGCCTGGCCGGGCTGGCGGCCCGTCACCGGGACACGCCCATGGCCGGGCGCACCCTGCTGCAGCAGGCGGTGCCGATCACCTTCGGCCTGAAGACGGCCGGCTGGCTGGTGGCTGTGCTGGACGCCCGCCGGCGGCTGGCCGAGCTGGCGGAGCGGCGGCTGGCCGCCCAGCTGGGCGGGGCGGCCGGGACGCTGGCGCCGCTGGGCGAGGCCGGGCCCGAGGTGCTGCGGCTGTATGCACGCGAGCTCGAGCTGGCGGAGCCCGCGCTGCCCTGGCACACCGACCGCACGCGGATCGCCGAGCTGGCCGGCGCCCTGGCGGTGGCCGCTGGGGTGGCCGAGAAGATCGGCCGCGACGTCGCCCTGCTCGCCCAGACCGAGGTGGGTGAGGCGGCCGAGCCGGCGGGCGGGGTGTCGTCCACCATGCCGCAGAAGCGGAACCCGGCGCGGTCGACCGTGGCCGTGGCTTGCGCCCGCCAGGTGTACGGGCATGCCTCGGTGCTGATCTCGGGAGTAGGCCAGGAGCACGAGCGCGGCGTCGGCGGCTGGCACGCCGAGTGGGCCGCCCTGTCAGGTGCGCTAGCCCTGACCGGGGGCGCGGCGGCCGCGGCAGCTGAGGTCGTGGATGGCCTGAAGGTGGACGTCGCGCGTATGCGCTCGAACCTGGGCGCCGGCGGCGGCGCGGTGATGGCGGAGGCGGCGGCCTTCCGGCTGGCCGACGGGCTGGGCCGCCAGGCGGCCCGGCAGGCCGTGGCCGACGCCGCCGCCCGCGTGGCCGCGGGCGGCGGTAGCCTCGCTGAGGAGCTGGCCGCGGCCGGAGTGGGCGGTCTGAGCGCACAGGAGCTGGCGGCTGCGTTGGCGCCGGAGTCCTACCTGGGTTCCGCCGGCGCCTTCGTCGACCGGGCGCTGGAGCTACACAGGGCGGAGCGCGGGCGGTGAATCTGCACCACCGACTGGACGGGCCGGCCGACGCGCCGGCGCTGGTGCTGGCCAACTCGCTGGGCACCGAACTGGATCTGTGGGAGCCGCAACTGGAGCTGTTCGCGCGGGCCTTCCGGGTGCTGCGCTTCGACCTGCCCGGGCACGGCCGAAGCCCTGTCCCCGAGGGGCCCTTCAGCATCCAGGACATCGCCGCCGGGCTGGTGCAGGTGCTGGACAGGGCCGGCGTCGGGCGGGCTGGTGTGTGCGGGCTGTCGCTGGGCGGGGCGGTGGCGATGGCGCTGGCCGCCGGCTGCCCCGACCGGGTCGAGCGGGTCGTCCTGGCCTGCACAACCGCCCGCTTCGGCACGCCCGGGGTGTGGCGGGAGCGGGCCGCTCTGGTGCGCAGGGAAGGCGTCGGTGCGGTGGTCGAGGCGGCGCTCGAGCGCTGGTTCACCAAGGGCTTTCGGCAGCGCCGGCCGGAGGTCATCCAGGCCTACCGCGAGCGCTACCTGCGCACGACCACCGACGGCTACGCCGGATGCTGCGACGCGCTGGCCGGCTGGGACTTCCGCGATCAGCTGGGCGGCATCCGGGCGCCGGCCCTGGTGGTGTGCGCCGAGGGCGACCAGGTGGTGCCGCCCGAGGCCGCGCGGGCGACGGCGGCTGCCATCTCCGAAGCGCGCCTCGAGCTGATCGCAGACGCCGCCCACCTGGTCAGTGTCGAGCAGCCGCAGGTCTTCGGGCGGGCGGTGATGGCGCACCTGATGGCACACGCGGCGAAGGGAGATGGCGTATGAGCGACCCGGGCTATCAGCGCGGAATGGGCGTGCGGCGGGAGGTACTGGGCGACGCCCATGTCGATCGGGCGATCGCCGCCACCACGCCGCTGACGGCGGACTTCCAGGAGCTGATCACACGCTACGCATGGGGCGAGATCTGGGCCCGCGAGGGGCTCGACCGGCGCACGCGCAGCTTCATCACCGTGGCCATGATGGTGGCCCTGGGTCGCCAGCACGAGCTGCGCCTGCACCTGCGCGCCGCTCGCAGCAACGGCCTGACCTGGGAGGAGCTGTCGGAGACGCTCATGCAGTGCGCGATCTATGCCGGGGTGCCGGCCGCCAACAGCGCCTTCGCCCTGGCCCAGGAGCTGTGGGACGAGGAGCGGGAGGCCGGCGGATGACGCAGGCGGTGATCCTGTCGGCGGTGCGCACGCCGGTCGGTCGCTATGGCGGCGCGCTCTCGGAGGTGCGCCCCGACGACCTGGCGGCGACGGCCGTCGCGGCGGCGGTCGAGCGGGCCGGTGTGGAGCCGGGCCAGATCGAGGACGTCTACCTGGGCTGCGCCAACCAGGCCGGCGAGGACAACCGCGACGTGGCCCGGATGGCGGTGCTTCTGGCCGGCTTCCCGCAGTCGGTGGCCGGGGTCACCCTGAACCGGCTGTGTGCGTCCGGGCTGTCGGCGGTGGTGGCCGCCTGCCATGCGGTGATGGCGGGCGACGGCGACCTGTTCGTGGCCGGCGGGGTGGAGTCGATGACGCGGGCGCCGCTGTCCATGCCCAAGCCGAGCTCGGGCCTTCGAGCGCGGCCACCGCACGATCTACGACACCACCCTGGGCTGGCGCTACCCCAATCCGCGCATGGAGCAGATGTTCCCGCTCGAATCGATGGGCGAGACCGGCGAGAACGTGGCCGAGCGGTATGACGTGTCGCGGGCAGACCAGGACGCCTTCGCGCTGCGCTCGCAGGCCTGCTGGGCGCAGGCCGACGCCGGCGGCCGGTTCGCAGACGAGCTGGTGGCGGTGGGCGAGCTTGAGCGCGACGAACACCCGCGGCCGGACTCCACGCTGGAGGGGCTGGCCGGCCTGCGGGCCGCCTTCCGCAAGGGCGGCAGCGTCACCGCCGGCAACTCCAGCGGCATGAACGACGGCGCCGCGGCCCTGGTGATCGCAAGCGAGGAACGCGCGCGGGAACTGGGCGCCCGGCCGCTGGCCCGGTTCGCCGGCAGCGCGGTGGCCGGCGTCGACCCGCGGTTGATGGGGATCGCGCCGATCCCGGCCGTGCGCAAGCTGCTCGAGCGCACCGGCGTTGGCATCGGCGACATCGACCTGGTGGAGCTGAACGAGGCCTTCGCGTCGCAAAGCGTGGCCGTCATCCGCGAGCTGGGGCTCGACCCCGACCGGGTGAATGTGAACGGCGGCGCGATCGCCATCGGCCACCCGCTGGGCATGAGCGGCGCACGGCTGGTGGTGTCGCTGGTGCACGAGTTGCGCCGGCGGGACGGCCGGCTGGGCCTGGCCACCCTGTGCGTGGGCGTCGGTCAGGGCCAGGCCGCGCTGTTCGCGCGGGACGCCGGGTGAGGGTGCCGGTCGGCATCGTCGGCGCCGGGCCGGCGGGGCTGACCCTGGCCCGCCTGCTGCAGGTGGAGGGCATCCGCTCGGTTGTGCTGGAGGACCGAAGCCGCGACTACGTCGAGCACCGGATCCGGGCCGGCGTGCTGGAGCAGGGCACGGTCGACCTGCTGGACGGGGCCGGCGTGGGCGAGCGCATGCGCCGGGACGGCATCGTGCACCAGGGAGTGGAGTTGCAGTTCGACGGCGAGCGGCACCGGATCGGGCTGAGCGAGCTGACCGGCGGCAAGTCGATCGTCATCTACGGCCAGACCGAGGTGGTCAAGGATCTGATCGCCGCCCGCCTGGCCGACGGCGAGCCGCTGCTGTTCGAGGTCTCCGACGTGCGGGTTGACGGCCACCAGGCCGACCGGCCGGTCATCCACTACCGGCACGGGGGCGCCGCACATGAGCTGGAGTGCGACATCGTGGCCGGCTGCGACGGCTTCCACGGCGTGTGCCGGCCGACCATCCCGGAAGGCGTGCTGCGCACCTACGAGCGCGAGTACCCGTTCGGCTGGCTGGGCATCCTGGCCGCCGTCGCGCCGTCCAACGACGAGCTTGTGTACGCCCACCACGAGCGTGGGTTCGCGCTGCTCAGCCTGCGCTCACCCGAGCTGTCGCGGCTGTATCTGCAGTGCCGGCCGGATGAGCCGATCGAGGAGTGGCCGGACGAGCGGATCTGGCAGGAGCTGCAGCGACGGCTGGGGGTGGAGGGCTGGACGCTGGCCGAGGGGCCGATCCTGGAGAAGGGCGTCACCGGCATGCGCAGCTTCGTCGCCCAGCCGATGCAGCACGGCCGGCTGTTCCTGGCCGGCGATGCGGCCCACATCGTCCCGCCGACCGGCGCCAAGGGCCTCAACCTGGCCATCGCCGACGTGCGCCGGCTGGCCGAGGCGATCATCAGCTGGCACGGCTCGGGCTCGACCGATCTGCTCGAGGCCTACTCCGAGACGTGCCTGCGCCGGGTGTGGCGGGCCGAGCACTTCTCGTGGTGGATGACCTCGATGCTGCACCGCTCGCCCGATGGCGACCCCTTCGACCTGCAGCTGCAGCTGTCGCAGCTGCGCTACGTCACGTCCTCTCTGGCCGCCTCCACCACGCTGGCCGAGAACTACGTGGGTCTGGATCCCTAAGCCAACCGGGGTCAGGCACCGTCACGTGGTCCGTGACGGTGCCTGACCCCGGTTCTCATTCGCTCCAGGCGCGCAGGGCCGGGCCGACCGACTCCTCCTCGAAGTCGAGGTGCGTGAGCAGGTGCTCGGCCAACGCGTCCAGTCCGGCTGTCACGCGCTCCCGGGCCTGCGGCGATTCCTCCTCGGTCAGCTGGTCGGCCGCCGCCTCGATCTCATCCAGGATCTCGGCCACCCGCCGGTGATCGGCCTGCAGGCGGTCGACCACCGAGCCGAGCTCTGGGTTCTGGCGGCGGATGGCCGGGAACAGCGCGACGTCCTCGAGCCGGTGGTGGTGATGCACGAACCGGCAGTACTGCAGGCAGTTCACGCGCAGGTGCCACAGCGGCCCGCTGGTCTCGAGCTCCTCCAGCTCGGACCGCAACTGGTCGGCGTCCAGCCCCTGCTCGACCCGGGCCGCCAGTTCGCGCACGACCTGCAGGTCGTGGCGGACCAGCGAGTGCACCCATAACAGGTCCTGGTACAGGGCCTCGCCCTGCGGCGTGGCGTCGATCATCTAGCTGCGCAGCAGCCCGCCCACGATCTTGGCGCCGGCCGCCAGACCGCCACCCAGCTCGGCGCCCTGGACGACGTTTCCGCCGGCATTCTCGGCGGCCGCGATCGGCATGATGAACATGGTCTGCAGGCACAGCCGGCCAGGCCCGGTGAAGCGGTTCCAGGTCAGCTTGCCGCCGCCGCCCATGAGGCCGGTCTTGAGGCCCATGGTGATCGCCTCCATCTGCACGCTGGAATCCTTGTACAGCCAGGCTCCGGCCTCCACGTCCAGCTTCTCGCCGGGGTCGAGCGTGATCTCGAACAGATCGCCCGAGCCGTGCAACCACACCAGCGCCTCGCCGCCCTGGCTGCGGAACTTGTCCACGAAGATACCGCTGCCGCCGAACAGCATGTTGCGCACGCCCTTGACCCGCTCGAACGTGTACTCCAGGTTGTCTGTCGCGGCCAGGAACATGTGCTCACGCACATGCAGCTCGTGCCCTGACTGGATCGGCAGCGTGACCACCTTGCCCGGCGAGTCGTGCGAGAAGGCGATCCGCCCGGGGCCGTGGGCGCGGGTCATGAAGAAGTCGAGGCCGGCGATCTTGCGCTTGAGGCCACCCGGCAGCTTCTTCAGGCTGATCTCGGTCTGAGCGTCCTTCCACAGCAGCGTGTGGTGCTCGAAGAAGATCGCCTCCGAGCCGGACAGGTGAAACACCAGCTGCGGGACGAGGGTGCCCTCGACCGCGTACTGGCCGCCCTGGAACGCGGCGCTGACGGGGTCGGCGTGGACGGCGACGGGCTCGGACATGGTCACTCCCTGGGGGGTGTCGCTTGCGAGGCCGGCCAGCCGGCCGGCGTGCCTGAGCATATCGAGGTTGTCCCTGAATCACGCCTGCTGCGGCTGTCTGCGTGCACGCTGGCTGCGTCCTGCGCGGCGTGCGGTGCTCAACGTGGCCTCCGCGGCCCTTCGGGCCGGTGCCTGCGCTCCGCTCGCCGCTTGATCCTTGCCAGCGAGCCCGCATCCTGCGCCTCGTTACGGCGTCATCCAGGGACAACCTCTTCGATCGCCTCCGGCCGCCCCGCCTCCCCCGTGCTGGGAGGCGGGGCGGGGTGGATCGCTACATGCCCTTGGAGACGCCGATCACGTGCCCCTCGGGATCTGCAAACAGGGCGATTGTCACCTGGGGCAGCTCGGTCACCGGCATGACCACCCGGCCGCCCAACTCGACCGCCTTGTCCAGCGTGGCCTGCGGGTCGGGGGTGAGCACATAAAAGGTGACGTGGCCGGCGCCGCCGTCTCGGTCCTGGCCGATGCCGCCGGCGATCCCCTGGTCCTCCTTCTCGACCAGGGTGTAGCCCATCTCCGGCACCGACTGGGTCTTCCATCCGAACAGGTCGGAGTAGAACGAGGTCAGCTTCTCGAGATCCTTCCCGACGACCTCAAAGTGCACGACTGGATTCGCCATGATGGCGCTCCTCCTTCGCT
Source organism: uncultured Actinomycetes bacterium (assembly GCA_963744065.1). GTDB lineage: Bacteria > Actinomycetota > Thermoleophilia > Gaiellales > JAICJC01 > DASUHT01. Next base: position 214,176 of record CAVUSN010000003.1, read on the forward strand.
TGCTGGTGTGTGTATGTGGCGGCCGAGGGCTACTCGGCCGGGAGCCAGTCATCGCGACCGGGATCGCCCCCGGTTGCTGCGATGACCAGCCGCGGCAGGTAGTGATCCCAGCCTGCCGCGTGCGACTCGGCCGACTCTGCGGTCGGCAGGTCGCGGTGGTGGATGCGCACCACGGTCGAGCCCTCGCGAGGCTCCAGTTGCATCTCGACCGTTGACGCTCCCGGTGGAACCAGGGCCAGAGTGCCGTTCTCGCCCGGCTCCCAGCCCCATGTGTAAACCAGCCGGTGGGGCGGGTCGAGTTCCACGAACTCGCCTCGGGCGGTGTTTCCCGGCAGCACCTCGACCCTGTAGATGCCGCCCGGGCGAGGGTCGAACTCCACCTGCTGGCCCATCCAGCGCCTGGCCAGATCGGCGTTCACCAGGTACTCCCACACCGTCTCCGGCGGTGCTGCGATCACGATCTCGCGCTGGAATGACACCGATTCGACCTGATTCACCGCGCCTCCCCCTGCCGGTTTTCGATCTCGCTTCGGAGCGACTCCAGCCGCTCCCCCCAGAACTCGTCGAGGAAGGCCTTGAGCTCGGCCAGGGCGGCCGGGCTGGCCCGGTACAGCCGCCGGGTGCCCGCCCGCCGCTCGCTCACCAGGCCGACGTCGCGCAGCACCGCGAGGTGCTGGGAGACGGCCGGCCGGCTGACCTCGAAGTGGGTCGCGATCTCGCCCGCCGACAGTTCGCTGTCCCATACCAGGCGCAGGATCTGGCGGCGGTGAGGCTCGGCGATGGCGCGCAGGGCGGCTTCCATGGCTCTATGTAAGCACATCCTTCCGTAAACTGCAACTTACGCTTCGGAAGTGCCCGTGGCCGGCTCGGAAACCGGGTGCAGCCAGACGATCCAGGCAATCGGGGAGACGGCGATGATGGCGGCCCCGACGGCCAGGGCCGCCACACCGGATGTCTCCAGCCCGTAGCCGCCGACCAGGGCCAGGATCGCGCCCAGAAACGACGCCATCAGGTCGTTCAGGCCCAGCAGCTTGCCCCGCTCCAGCGGGCTGGTGCGGTCGGCCAGCTGGGCGGTGGCGGCCACGAAGGAGATGTTCCAGCCGATGCCCAGCCCGAACAGCAGCAGCGCCGTCATGGGCACGCTGGAGAACCACTGCAGGGCCAGCGCCGAGCCGCCCAACACCACCAGCCCGCCGGCCAGTGCGGGGGTGCGGCCGATGCGGTCAATGAGGGCGCCCACCACCAGCACCAGCGCATACATGCCGAGCACATGCGCGCCCACGATCGGGAACACCGAGTCCTGACTGTGGTGGTGCAGCTCGACCACCATGTAGCCGGTCAGGTTCATCACCGAAACCATCACGCCGAAGCTGGCCAGGCTGGCCAGCATGGCCGGCACCACGCCCGGCCGGCGGATGATCTCGGCCAGCGGTGCGGGCGGGGAGGCCGGGCCGCGCTCGTCGGGGCGGCTGATCAGCTGGCCGATCTCGCGCGGGTCGGGGCGCACCGTCAGCACCAGGCCCATGGCCAGCAGCGCGATCACGGCGGCGGCCAGCCAGGGCACCGTGAGCATGCTGGCCGACACCTTGCGGTGGGCGAAGAGCGGGCTGAACACGGCCGGCCCGAGGATGGCTCCAAACACCGAGCCAACCAGCACGTAGGAGATGCCGCGGGCTCGCCGCTCGGGCGGGAACATGTCGCCGGCGGCGGTGCGGATCAGAAGCGAGGTGGCCATGCCGGTGCCGATCAGGACGAACCCGGCCAGCAGCGCCGGCACCGACGAGGTGTGGGTGGCCACGGCCGTCAGCACGCAGCCGGCGCTCATGTTGGCGAAACCGGCCGCCATCACCGGGCGCCGGCCGAACCGGTCCATCGAGTGCCCGGCCACGATGGCGGTCACGCCGGAGGAGGTGAGGAAGATCGCCGGCCCCAAACCGAGCAGTCCGCGCTCACCGGTGACGAGCACGAAGGTCAGCGAGGACACGGCCGCCGCCAGTTGCAGGACGGTCGAGTTGACCGCGGTAACCGCCCCCAGGATCAGGGTGTTTCGGCGGATCACCCGGTCGAGGTCGGTCACCTTCGTAGCGTCGCACAAAGTGTTAAGACCGAGACCCGGGGCCAGGCCCCGGGTCTCGGTGTTTACAACTGAGTGGCTGTGGTGCTTTAGCTGACGGTGACGCGGGTGATCGACGACCAGTCGCTCGACCCGCCGCCCAGGTTCAGCCGGGCCTGGAACTTGTACACACCGGCGCCGGCGGTCGGCGTGTAGGCGCCGCTCAAGGCGCTGCTGCCCGTGACCCACGGTGTGAAGCTGGACGATCCGGGTGTCTCCACCTGGATATCGACCGTGCCCGTGTTGGGGATGCTGGTCGCCCAGGTGACCGTGAACGGCGTGTTCTGGATGCCGGTCAGCGGCGCCATCGGCGGCACCTTGATCACACCCGACGTCGGATCCGAGGCCACCGTCGAGGAGTACGGGTAGTCGCCCGCCACCCCGAACAACTGGCTGAAGGTCGACACCTGGTGCTGGGCGTGCGAGTCATAAAGGCCCATGGCCGTCGAGTCAGTCACCGAGTGGGCGCTGGGGCCCACGAAGATCCAGCGCATGCTGGTGCCCAGCGGGATCACCCGACTGGTCGGCTCGCTGGCGTTGTCATGGATGACCGCGTAGGTGGTGTGCCCGGCCGCGTCGGCCACGTAGCCCACCTTGTTGCCGGTGAACTCCGAGAACCAGATCTCGCCGTCGCCGCCGACCGTGATGCCGCTCGGCACCGAACCGGCTGTGGGGACCGAGAACTCGCTCACCGTGCCGCCCGGCGTGATCTTGCCGATGCGGTTGGTGCCCTGCTCCGTGAACCACACGTTGCCGTCTGCGCCGGCGCTGATGCCGGCCGGCTTCTCGCCTGCACTGGGCAGCGGGAACTGGGTCACGGTGCCGCCGGTGGTGATGTTGGCGACCTTGTTGATGCCCGGCTCTGTGAACCACATGTTGCCGTCCGGACCGGCCGTGATGCGGGCCGGCGCAGCCCCCGCGGGCAGCGCGTATCTGGTGATCGTGCCCGAGGTGGTGACCTTGGCGATCTCGTTGGTCTTGGCCAGCGTCACCCACAGATTGCCGTCCGGGCCGGCCGCGATCCGCGACGGGCCGCTGGCCGCGCCGGTCAGCGTGAACTGGGTGAATGAGCCGCTGGTGGTGACGCGGCCGATCTTGTTGGCGGCATACTCGGTGAACCACATGTCGCCGTCAGCCCCGGCCGCGATCCCGCGCGGCGACGAAGCCGCGGTGGGGATGGTGAACTGGGTGAAGCCGCTGCCCGGCATGTAGCGGCCGATCTTGTTTGTGCCCGCCTCGGTGAACCACAGCCCGCCATCGGGGCCGGAGGCGATGCCGGCCGGCTGGCTCTTGGCGGTCGGGATCAGAAACCCGGTGATGCCGCCCTTGTGAGTGACCGTGCCGATCTTACCCGTGGTCTGGTCGACGAACCAGACGTTGCCGTCGGGCCCGACCGTCATCTCGGTTGGGCCGCTCTTGGCCGTCGGGATCTTGAACTCGACCACCGACCTGGTGGCCGCGGTAGCGGATCCGGCGGCCAGCGTCGCGACCCCCAGAGCCGCCAGCACAAAGGCCCGGCGACTCCGGGCCATGCTTTCAGTGTTCACCATTGCCCCCGTGTTCGAAAACTGGACCTCTAGTCCGTTCTACCCTCGCCACGGGCGGGCGCAACCCCTTAACGGGGCAACTCTTCGGGTTCGGTTGGAGCCGATCAGCCAGCCGGGCACGGGGCTTGTCAGGCTCCGGATCGGGGTTACACTCGATTGAGTAATCCTCGCGGGAGGGGTCTTGTGAGACGAATGTTGGGGTTGGGGAATTGGCGTTCGCGCTTGGGATGCGCGGTCGCGTTCACCGCACTGTTCGGTCTGCCGGCCGCGGCTCAGGCCTCGGTTGTCGGCAGTCATCCGATCACGAGTTACCAGACCAACGGCCGCGTGCTGGCGATCCTGTATTTCGACGGCAACGTGTACATCGGTGGCAAGTTCACGTCCGTGCGTCCAGCCGGTGACCCGGCGGGCACGGGCGAGGTGGCGCGCAACCATATCGCCGCCTTCGACGCCACCACCGGCGCGCTCTTGACCACATGGAACCCGGGCGCCAGCGGCAACGTGACGTCGCTGGCCGGCGGAACGGTGGGCACTGTTCCCACGCTGTTCGTGGGCGGTGCGTTCTCCAAGCTGGGCACCGGCACCCATTCCCGGATCGGCGCGGTCAACGCGGCCACCGGTGCTGTGATCTCGGCCTTCAAGGGCAAGCTGGATAAGCAGGTCAACTCGCTGGCGGTGAGCGCCGACGGCAGCATGGTGTACGCCGGCGGAGCATTCACGCTGGCCGACGGGGTCGCCCACTCGGGCCTGGCGGCCTTCAACTCCAGCAACGGTTCGGTTCTCGCAAGTTGGTCGCCGCAGGCGGGTGGAGCGTCGTCGACCACCCCGTTGGTGACCACGGTGCGCCTGTCCGCCGACGGCTCGACCGTGTACGTGGGCGGCAGCTTCACCACCATCAACGGCGTCTCCGAGAGCCATGTGGACGCGCTGTCCGCCTCCACCGGAAGCCAGGTGTCGACCTTCACCCACCACCTGGCCTACTCGGTGGTGGACATGAGCGTCGACTCCGTCGGCCTGTACATCGCCGGCGCCGGGAACGGCGGCAACTTCGCCGGGCTCAACCTGACCTCCGGCGCCACAGTGTGGCAGGGCGGGACGGACGGAAACGTGCAGGCCATCACCGTCATGGGCGGCGAGGTGTACGTGGGCGGCCACTACGAGAACTACTGCGGGCCGCAGGGCGGACAGCACACCTGCACCACGCCCACCCAGCGGCTGAAGCTGCTGGCCGTGGACGAGGGGACGGGACTGCTCACGCCGTGGAACCCGCACGCCAACAGCAACCTGGGCATCTTCGCCCTGGCGGGCAACGGCACCACGCTCGGCGCGGGTGGCGACTTCACCACCATCGGTGGAATCACCCAGCAGGGCTTCGCCGAGTTCCAGTAGAAGTCGGCGGCGGGGGAGTGCCGGGTCATCTGACCGGCGCTCCCCGCGCCATCAGCCGGGCTCGGCCAGCGCGATCCGTTCGGCCAGCAGCCAGCCCGGCTCGCGTTTGGCCCACACCTCCGCTGCGGTCACCGCCGTGGTCAGCGGGAGCATCGGTTGGGCCGCGGCCTCGATCGCGTCCAGCGGTTCGACCCGGCCCAGCGAGGCGACCGTCAGGTGGGGAACGACGGTCTCGTGCAGGCCGGCATAGGGAAGCAGCCCGAACGCGTCGCTGAGGGCCCGGGTCATGTCGACGAACGGCGCCGCCGGCTCGGGCTCAGCGTAGAGGACGGCCAACCCGTCGGCGAACCGGGCCAGTCGCCGGAAGGACACCGAGAAACGGGTGAACGCCGACAGCACGTCGCGCAGCAGCGCCAGCGGTTCACCGGCCAGGTGGTCGGGGTCGACGAACGGTGTGAGCAGCGTGACGTGTGTGGGCATGCCCGCCCGACCCGCCGGCGTGTGCAGCGCGTGCAGCTGTCCGATGGTCGGCTGGGCGGCTGGGATGGGCGCGATGACAGCACTCTCGACCACTGCCCGCCCACCTTGACACAGCTCGCGCAGGTGTGGGAGTGTCGCCCCGACTGCGGGCCTGCTTTCAGGCAGGTGATGGGGATGGACGAACGACACGCACCCGGCTCTGTGCTCCGGCTTGCCTACAACGCTGTGGGATCGACCTGGGCATCCCCGCTATCCATGCCGGAGTCGACGCTGTTCGCCCAGCTGCGGCTGCTGCGTCAGCGCGGCTATGTGGGGCTGACCCACGCCGAGGCCGAACGCCGCAGTCCGGCAGGGACGCTGCCCGAGCGCACCGCTGTCATCACCTTCGACGGCGGCTACGGCTCGGTGCTGCGAGCTGTCGCGGCGCTCGACTGCGTCGGCTTTCCAGCCACCGTGTTCGTGGTCACCCGGTTCGTCGAGTCGGGAGAGCCGATGCGCTGGCCGGGCGTAGAGGACGAGCCAGCGCGGCCCATGCGCAGCGTGAGCTGGCTGGATCTGGAGCGGCTCGTGGACGCCGGCTGGGAGGTGGGCTCCAACACCGTCAGCCATCCACGGCTGACCGAGCTGACAGACGACCGTCTGGCGCAGGAATTGGGAGCGTCGCGGGAGCTGATCGCCGCCCGTCTGGGAAGGTGCCGGTCGGTCGCATACCCGTATGGGCTGGCCGATCGGAGGGTGGCCCAGGCGGCCGCCGCTGCCGGCTATGAGAGCGGCTGCACGCTGGCTGCGGGAGAGGGTGCGGAGACACCGTTCCTGCGGCCGCGGCTGGGCCTGACGCCGTCCGACACCGGACTGTGGCTGCGCGTCCAGCTGGCCGCCGGACTGCGCATGCGGGGCGGCCGGGGCGGCCGCCGCGGGCGCCGCTTGCGCCGCCGCCGCGAGCGCGCGCCGGCAGCCTGATCAGGGGCTCGCGGGGGACCGCCAGCGTGCTAGCGTTCGGGGACGAGAATGGATCCAAAAGGGGGTTTCAAGATGTCGTTGCAAATTGGTGACACGGCACCCGATTTCGAGGCCGACTCGAGCGAGGGCCGGATCAGCTTCCACGACTGGATCGGCGATTCGTGGGTTGTGTTCTTCTCGCACCCCAAGGACTTCACCCCGGTGTGCACAACCGAGCTCGGCTACATGGCCAAGATCAAGCCTGAGTTTGACCGCAGGGGCGTCAAGATCATCGCCCTATCGGTCGACCAGTCGGCCGACCACGAGCGGTGGGCGAAGGACATCGAGGAGACGCAGGGCTACGCCCCCAACTACCCGATCATCGGCGACGCCGACTTCAACGTGTCCAAGCTGTATGGGATGCTCGGCGCCGACGTCTCCGGCGACCCGAGCGACCGCACTGCCGCCGACAATCAGACCGTGCGCAACGTGTTCGTGATCGGCCCGGACAAGAAGGTCAAGCTGATCCTGGTCTATCCGATGACCACCGGCCGCAACTTCGACGAGGTGCTGCGGGTGATCGACTCGCTGCAGCTGACCGCCAAGCACAAGGTCTCGACGCCGGTCAACTGGCAGCAGGGCGAGGACGTGATCATCGCCGGGTCGGTGAACAACGAGCAGGCCAAGGAGCTCTTCGGCAGCTGGGAGGAGCCGAAGCCCTACATCCGGATCGTGCCCGATCCGGAGCGGCAGCCGGCCCACACCGCGTAGCGCAGGGCAGCCGGTCAACGTGTCATCGCTGGGTGGGGATCGGGCAGCCGCCGAGGCGCTCGACCTGATCCAGCAGTTGTGCCGCATGCCCAGCGTCTCGGCTGAGGGGCGCGGGCTCGAGGAAACAGCGGGGGTGGTGGAGTCGATGCTGGCGGATGCCGGCTTCACCACCCGCCAGCTGGTGGTGCCCGGCGGTGCACCGGCCGTGTACGGAGAGCAGCTGGGGCGCTCGCCGTACACGCTGCTTCTGTACAACCACTACGACGTGCAGCCACCCGATCCGCTGGACCTGTGGTCGTCGCCGCCGTTCGAGCCGACCATCCGCGACGGCTGCATGTACGCCCGCGGAGCCGCCGACAACAAGGGCGAGATCGGCACCCGGCTGGCGGCGATTCACGAGCTGCGCCGGGAGCACGGTGAGCTGCCGATCGGCGTCCGCTGGATCATCGAGGGTGAGGAGGAGATCGGCAGCACCAACTTCCCCGCCATCGCCCGCGAGTACGCCGATCTGCTGCGGGCTGATGCCGGCTTCTGGGAGGGCTCCGACCCGGAGTTGGGCGGACGGCCGGAGATCGCGATCGGCTTCAAGGGCGTGCTGGCCTTCCGACTGGACGTGGAGACACTGGGCTCGGACGCGCACTCCGGTTCGGCCGGCGTCATCCCGGGGGCGCCCTGGCGCCTGCTGGCTGCCATCGCCGCCATCCGAGATGCGGACGGGCGGGTGCTGCTGGAGGGCTTCAACGAGTCGGTGCGTGAGCCGGCCGACGCCGAGCGGGCGGCCCTGGAGGAGTACGGAGACGTGGTCGAGCGGGCATTCGCCGAGACCTATCGCGTCAAGCGGTTCGTGGACGGCGTTACCGGCCGCTCGTTCCGCGAACGGCTGGCGTTCGCGCCCAGCCTGAACATCGCGGGCATCTCCACCGGCTACCGTGGCCCGGGCACCAAGACGGTGACGCCGGCCCAGGGCAGCGCCTGGCTCGACTTTCGGCTGGTGCCGGATCAGGATCCCGACCAGGTGCAGTCGGCCCTGCGGGCCGTGCTGGACAGCGCGGGACTGAACGATGTGCAGATCACGGTCCTGGCCAAGAGCGCGCCCGTGGCCACCCCAATCGATCACCCGCTGGTGCGCCGGGTGGCGGAGATCGCCGAGCGGGCGGCCGGCGCCCGGCCGCTGATCAACCCGATGGTGCCGGGCACGCTGCCCCTGCTGGGCGCCCTGCGCGACTCTGTCGGGGTGCCCGGCCTGTCGCCGCCCGACAACCCCACCTATCCTGGCTGCCAGGTGCACGCGCCGGACGAGCACATCAGGCTGCGCGACATCCCGCCGGCGGTGCGCCAGATCCGCGCATTCCTGGAAGCGCTTCCCGGCTAGTCGACCAGTTCGCCAGTCGCGGACGGCACGCCGAGCGCCGGCCGCGAGATGGCCAGGACGACCACGTCGTCGGGCAGCGGACCGTCGTTGGTGTCCTCGACGATGGCCAGCAGTCGGTCGAGATCCGCGTCCGCAACCCCCGGGCCGGTGGCCGCCAGCGCCGGCAACAGCCGCTCGACGCCGTACGGCCGCCGGCCGTCGGGGCCCCGCCCTTCGACCAGCCCGTCGGTGTAGAAGATCAGTGACCACGGGTCGAACGGCAGCTCGACCCGGTGGGTGGCCCACTCCACGTCGGTCATGACCCCGATGGCTGGGCGCTGGAGATGTCGCACGTCGCCGCTAAGAAGCTCTAACGAAATGAATCGTGGATGGCTGGCAAGCGGCGCGCCAGCAGGGTGTCGCGGCGCGGCGCAGCGCATATCCGCAGGCAATCTGGGCAAGCCGCGCCGTGGCTCCATGCGCCAGCGCGACGCTGCCAGGCGCCGCGAGGCATTTTGTTAGAGCTTCTAAGTCGCTGGTCACCAGCACCGGCGAGGGGTGACCGGCCACCACGAAGCTCGCCTCCGACCTGGCGGCCGAGATGGTCGTCATGCACACGGTCGCGAACTGGAAGGTGCTGGCGGTCTTCTGCTCGGCTCGCAGGGTGTCGTTGAGGATCCGCATGATTTGCGGCGCAGGCACCCCGGCTGAGGTCATCCCCCTCCACGATGCTCGCAGGCTTCGTCCAGATCTCACCCGTTGTGCCGACCTTCGCGACGCGCGCGGAGGCCCTGCGCGCGTTCGGCGTCTAAGCGCCGCTACTCGTCCTTCAGCAGCTGCTTGGTCTTGTCCACCGCGGCATCGACGCCGCGCTTAACCTGCTCGCCGCCCTGCTCGACTTGGCCCTCGCGCTTGAGGCGGTCGTCGTCCGTCGCCTCGCCGGCCTTCTCCTTGAGCTTGCCCTGGATGTCCTTGACGCTGTCTGGCATGTGCCCTCCGCTGTTGTCGTGTGGAGAGCACCTACCCGCGGAGTCCGCTGCTCTAACTCCGCAGCGGGGTAACGTAATCCTGACACTTTTCTGAGAGTGACTGTGCGAGTATGTTGGGTAGGCCGGCCCTCTGGAAAACAGGCGTTTGCCCGTGACCCGCGGCGCCGGCTGGTCGCGATCTGGAGGGGGCGATGTCGACCCGGGCGGTGAGCGTTCGATGTCGGAATGCCGACGGTGGGATGACCACTCCTGTGGGGTGCGTTGGCCATGCGTGAACAGGTCGCCACGGCCGGTCCGCTGGCACGTGCCGCAGGCGCACGGGGCCGACCGGGCGCGGTGGTCGGCACGGGCTTGGCTGGCCGAGCTGCCCGGGCGTGGTGATCGACCGCCGGCCGGCCTGGCGGCGATCGATTCCCCAGTTCCCGTCGGGCCAGATCTCGTTCGATCAGCTGCAGGCGATCCAGCGCCGCAGCCCGGATTCGGGCCGCGATGTGGCCGAGCAGGGGGTGGCCCGGCCCTCGCCCGCCCGCACCCAGATCAGCGGTTCACTGCTGCACCGGTACCAGCTGCCCCGATACGCACGGCTGCGCCGCCGTGCACAGGCGGCCCACGACGCGATCAGGGATGGTCGATGACGTCAGGCCGGGTACCACTCGACCGCGAACGTGCCCAGCACGATCAGCATGTAGCGGCCCTCGCGCTTCCAGCGCAAAGCCGGCTCGCTGCGGTACAGGTTGACCACCCAACCGCGCGAGCGGCGTCCCAGGAGATGCTTCTGACGCACCAGCCGGCGTCCGTTCATTCGTCCATCATCCATGCGCACAGCGCGAGTTGCAAGCGGGATTGACATGTTCCTGAGACAATGGCATGGTGATTGTTTAGTCGACGTCAGGTGGGGGGAGCGGGCGTGCCGCAGCTGACGAGCGCGGGGTTTCGGCGGCTGGCGCGGGAGGCGGCATACCGTACCCGCTATCGCGTCAACGTCTATCCGGGAATCTACATACCGATGGCCCGGCTGCGCCATCGCGGGAGTCCCGACTACCCGCTGAACCGCGGCACCGAGCTCGTGCTCGAGGCCTTCGGGCGGGCCGGCAGCACCTACGCGCTGTATGGGTTTCGGCTGGCCCAGCCGCGGGAGGTGCGGGTCGCTCATCACACCCACGCCGCCGCCCAGGTGATCACCGCCGTGCGCTGGGGGCTGCCCACCATCGTGATCGTGCGCCCGCCGGTGGACTCGACGCTGTCGCACATGGCCCGGCGGCGGATTCCCGCCCGCGCGCCGCTGCAGGCCTGGGTGCGCTTCCACGAGCGAATTCTGCCCTACCGGGACGGCTTCGTGGTCACCAGCTTCGCCGAGATGACGTCCGACTTCGGCGCCGTCATCGGGCGAGTCAACGAACGTTTCGGCACGTCGTATGCCGTGTGGGAGTCATCGCCCGAGAACGACCAGCGGATCTTCGACCTGATCAACCAGCGCAACGTCCAGCGCTTCGGTAGTGGCGAGAGCGACGCCAAGGCGCAGGCCCTGGCCCGGCCGACGGCCGAGCGGGAGGCGCTCAAGCGGCGCATGCGGGCCGAGGTGGAGTCGCCCAAGCTGGCGTCGATGCGGCGGCGGGCGGAGGCGCTCTACCGCGAGCTGGTCGGTCTCGACCCGTGATCCAACCCGGTCAACGTGAACTTCTCGACGAAGACCTACGGCGTGCTGTTCCTGACGCTGGGCACAGACAGCTACAGCTGGCAGTTCGAGGACACCACCGGCAAGGTGCTGGACTCCGGCTCCAACACCTGCAACCACTAAGAGCTTCTAAGCCCGATCAGCGAGGTGTAGGTCGAGCCCAGGGAGCGTTCCGCACATTGCCGTGCCGCCCGCAGCGGCTGCACACCTCGCGCACCACGGTCTCGTCGGTGGACGAGATCCGGCGCTCCCACTTGTGGCCCTTGCGGAAACACCGCAGCCGACGCCGAAGCCTGCGAAACGGCTTGTGCATGGCCATACCGTACCCGCGCCGGATTGATCGAGCATTTTCCGTCACCATTCCGACCCGAAGTTCGAGGCGCAGCCAGCGTGCTCGCAGACCAGCCTCGCCGGAACGTCAACGGCCGGTCGGAGTCCCGAGGGATCCCACACCGGCCGTTTTCGCCTGCGGAGGAAATGAGGAAGGTGCCGCTAGAGAATGCCCACGACGCTGCTGATGGTGCTGGTCACGGCGGCTGACATGAATGCCAGCGCGGAAACGACGATGATGGTGATGATCGAGAGTGCAACGGCGTATTCGGCCATGGTCTGACCGGCCTGGCCGCGAAGCTCCTCGAGGCGAACGCTCAAGGGAGGTGCCTCCTCTCAGTTGACCCCATGCCGCATGCGCGGCCCGTGGGTCATACATCGACACCGCGGGCGATGTTCGCGGCCCCCTGTTGGGTGAGCGGCCATGCCGTCGCCGATGGCTGTCGCAACCGCAGGAGACCGTGCTGGGGCTCGAGGACGGCGACAGCATCCAACTCGACGAGCCGCAGCGGCGGCGGTTACCTGGCCCCCGCGCCGATCAGCGGGGCCGGAGCGCGGGCCGGCCGGCGGATGCGCCGGCGGCGCGGCCGGTCGGGGGTCAGCTCGCACTGGGAGATCCGCCGCGTGAGCAGCGCTGCCGCCGCGAACATGATCGGCATCCGCTCGGTCAGCTCGTAGTAGGGCGCCTGCACGCAGGCGATCAGAAGCGCAGTGTGGATCCAGAAGTTGAGCCGCGAGTCGCCGTCGCGGATGCGGCCGCTGCGAACAACGACGTAGCCCAGCCACAGCGCCAACAGGAAGAGGCCCGGCACCCCGTGGGAGTAGAGCAGCAGGAACACCTCGCTCTCGGTGCCCACGGACTTCTGCGTGTGTGTGGTGGAGACGGCCTGGTTGGGCGATCCGTAGCCGACGATCGGGTTGGCGGCCACCTGCGCCTGGGCAGCCACGTCCCGGGCCAGCCGGCTGGTGTCACCGGTCTTGTGCGAGAAGCGGCCGGCTACCAGCGTACCCAGCGGGCTGATGGCGACCACCAGGCCGAGCACCATGACCACGGTCACGATCCGCAGGGCCACCTTTCCCTCACGGCGGGCGCCCAGCCGGAAGGCCGCGTACACGATGCCGATGCCCAGGCTCAGCCACATGCCGCGGTCGAGCGAGAAGACGGCCGGCACCACCGCGGCCGCCATCGTCAACTTGAGGATCCGCCGCCAGGCCAGGTTGCGGGTGGCGCCCAGCGCGCCGATCGCAAACGGTGTGGTCATGGCGAACGTCGAGCCCCAGGCGTTGGTGTAGGCGAAGAGCGCCTGCGGGCGGCCTTCGCGGAAGCCCAGGAAGTGCTGCACCTGGGCCAGTTGCAGATGCACGTGGGCGTAGAAGTAGGTGTTGTGCAGGAGGCTGCCGGGAAAGATGTGCTGGGCCGGGCTGGCCAGCGAGATGGTCGGGAAGAGCACGCCCAGCCAGCCGCCGACGACGATGCAGACCCAGTAGGCGGCGAGCCCGTTGACCACCGCGCGGGTGGGCAGGCGCCGCTCCGACGAGTTGTAGATGACCAGGAAGAGCAGGGTGGAGGAGACGTAGAACGAGTCGCGCCACACAAACGCCAACGCCCGGGAACCCGACCGCAGCTCGGTTGCCGAGACCAGCGTCCAGGCTATGAAGAGCAGCCAGATCCCGAACCTGCGCGGCATCCGGATGTGCCGGCCGATCCGGGCCAGCGGATAGATCATGGGCAGGGTGATCAGCGGCCACTGGAAAAAGGCCAGACCCAGCGCCCACCACACGGGCAGCAGGCCGAAGATCAGGTATGGGCGCCACTGCTGCGGCAGGGTGTGCCCGGTTGGCCGCAGGTCGTGCCGCGCGCGATCGTCAGCCGGCACCGTGACCGGCGTCGGGGGGTGGATCGGCCCGCGGATCTGGCGCAGGCGGCGCTCGATGCGGTTGTCGCCGACGCCCAGCATGACGGCGACGAACACGGCCACGACGACGACGCTGGCGGCAGGCAGCAGCTGAAGCGCGCTGGACAGCGACGTACCCATCCTCACACCATCCACGCCGAGGATTGGATGGTTTTCATTGAAGCGCAGGCGGCTGCGAATCGGCGGGTAGGGACTGGCCCGGCGCCGTCGAACCAGTCGGGCATGACCACCGACACATTTGAGACCCCACAGATCGTCCGATCCGATATCACCGATGAGACCCCACCCACGGTCGGCCGTCCCCGCGCCGACTCGGGGCATCACCCCAGCCGCAGCGTGAGCGAGCGGCTGACGGCCCTGCGTACTACTGCCGGCGGGCGGGTCGCGAGCGCGCTCGACAGCACACGTGGCGCGTGGCGGCGCACCCGCCAGCGACTCGGCGACACGACCGGTCGGATCCCGGCGCCGGCCGTGCGGCCGCTGGACACGAGCATCCTGGTCGTCTGGAGCCTGGCGGTCGCCCTGGTGGCCGTCGAGGTCGCTCTGGATGTCTCGCCGCTGCTTGGGATCGCGCTCGCCCTGCTCGAGGGCGTCGCCCTGGGATGTTCGGGCCGCAGGCTGTACGGGCTGGTTACGCGAAGCTAGAGGCGCGCGGGCGCGGTTCTTGGCGCGCGCCCGTGGCCGCGCCCAAGGGCGCTGCTAACGGCCCGTCGGCCTACAGTCCGACGGCCACCGTCACCGTCACGCGCTGACGGCGCAGCGCGGGCCGCGGGTTACCGGCGGGTCTTCGCCGGGCGAGTCGCGCGCCCGGTCTGCGATCCTCGCGTGTGAGGCCCACCGCGAGGGGCCCGAGGTCGGTATTGCCACGGCTCGCCTCCGTCCGTGCCGCCTGGCCCACCCGGTCGGAACCGGCGGTACAGCCGGGCGAGCTGTTCCAGCACCACCATCACCCCGCCCGCCGCGATCAAGTCGACGATGAACACCATCCACCCAGGCATGGGCCGAGCGTACCACCGTGACGGTGGCCCACCGGTGTGGGACACGCCGGTGGTACCGCTCAACCGGGCGGGGGTGAACGCGTTCTGCCGCGTCCACGCCCGGTTCGCCGCGAGGCCGAGCTTCTAAGAACCCGTTTCAGAATGAGGTTCGTCGTGAGGCGCAGGGCGCGGTGGTTGCGGGAAGGATCGAGCGGCGAGCGGAGCGCAGGCGTGGCCGGAGGCCACGTTGAGCACCGCACGCCGCGTGGGACGCACCCGCAGCCGCCGCGGACCAGCCGCAACAGAACGTCATTCTGAAACGGGTTCTAAGAGCGCCTAACTGCCAGGCGGCTCTCATATGGTGATCGGTGCTGTGGGGTAGCGTGGTGGTGATGCGGTGTGCGGTGATCCTGCCAGGCGGGACTGCGACCCAGCAGCTCATGCAGGCCGAGGCGGCCGAGCGGGCCGGCTGGGACGGGGTGTTCGTGTGGGAGGCCGCCTACGGCGTGGACGCCTGGACGCTCTTGGCGGCGATGGCCGCCCGCACCCAGCGGGTGCGGCTGGGCACGATGTTGACGCCGCTGCCGTGGCGGCGTCCGTGGAAGGTGGCAAGCCAGGTGGTGACGCTCGACCAGCTATCCCAGGGCAGGGCGGTGCTGGCGATCGGGGTCGGGGCAATCACCACCGACCTGCCCGACACCGGCGAGGAGACAGGCCTGCGCGAGCGGGCGGACATGATGGACGAGGGCATCGATCTGATCCGCGACCTGTGGGCTGGGCATCAGCGATTCGAGGGCACGCACTACTCGTATGCGTGCGAGCGGGACGACCTGAACCGAGTGGGCCGGCCGGTGCAGCCGCGGATCCCGATGTGGGTGGTGGGCGTGTGGCCGCGGCCAAGATCGATGCGGCGCGTGTTGAAATGCGATGGCGTGATCCCTCAGTACGGGGGCGAGGGCAGTCCGCAGGAGTTGCGCGAGCTGCGGGCGTGGCTGGTGGAGCGAGGGATGAGCGAGCCGTTCGACGCGCTCGCGGAGGGTGAGACGCCCGCCGGCGACTCCGAGCAGGCGGCCGCCATCGTGCGGCCCTGGCGCGATGCCGGCGCTACCTGGTGGATGGAGACGCGCTGGGAGATGCCGCACGACTCGGCCGCGCGGATGCGCGAGGTGGACGAGCGGATCGCCGCCGGTCCCCCTCAGGTCGGCTGACGTTCCCAGTCGCGTGCCGGCAACTCAGCAGGGGCCGGCTGCATAGAAGTGGCGGGGGATGTGTGGGAACAGGTACGGGACGCCGATCCAGGTCACGTGGATGCCCTCGATCCGGTGGTTGTAGACGGCCGAGCAGGGCAGTGGGAGGGATCGGAACGCGGCCGCGGTCGTCGACCCTGGGGCGTATTCGATCGCCGCCCAGCGAAACCACGCCCGACGTGCTCCTTTCGACTGTCCGAAGGCCGGTGGTGGATTGTGGAACAGGCCGGTCTCGAGGACGAGGTAACCCGCCCGGTGGCTCGCGCCGAACAGGCGCACGGCCTGGGTGGCGGTGAGTGGGGCAAAGCCGATGTTGCGCATGCGGGTTGCGTGCATGGCCAGGGCCTGCGCGATCGCGAGGCGAAGCAGCGGGCCGGTCGGCAGCATGGAGGGGTGCGGTGCGAAGTGGATCCGGCGCAGCCGAAACGGGATGTGGGGTGCTGGGCGGATCGGTACGGCAATCGCGAGGCCCTGCCACTGCGAGAAGGCTGGCCGGGTGAGGAGGGTCACCTCCTCGGTGAACGCCGCCGGCGCGTAGCCGGGGCACCCCCACGCGTCTTCCGGGCACATGATTCGGGGCGTGACGAATGCGCCGCGCAGCACAAGCAGGTAGGCGTGCTCAGGGTAGGAGCGCCGAAGACCTTGAAACACGACCCGCGCCTGACCAGCGGTGATCGGTCCGACCAAGGCTGAGGTGACGGTCGGATCGCCCAGCCGTACCGCCTCCCGCGAGGCGGCGGTAACCAACCACGCCGGCCCGCCCAGCTTCGGCCCGCCCGTAGCCGTCCCGGGTGCTCCAGCCGGCGATGATGACCCCAAGCACCTCGCCGTCAGCACCAGCAGCATTGCCACTGCGATCAAAGCCCGCACGGTTCCACTTGGACTCATCCGGGCACGTCCAGGTTCCCGTCACCTGACGCCAATTGTGGGGCTAGAAGATGAACGGTACGAGCATCTTGGTGGAGCGCCTGTAGGCGGGGTAGGTGTCCGGAAACCGCTCGCTCATGTACCGCTCCTCGATGGTCGCGGCGTACACGAAGTAGATGCCGGCCAGCGCGAAGGCGGCCAGCCAAAGCCAGTTCAGCGCGAGCGCGGTGCCGACGCCCGCCGTCAGAATTCCCGAGTAGATCGGGTGGCGAACCAGGTGGTAGGGGCCGCTGGTCACCAGTTCCGGCTCGAGCTTCTGTGTCATCGGGGTGCCCCAGTTGCGCCCGATGTGGATGCGGGCCCAGATCGCGAACCCCAACCCCACAGCGAAGAGCACGAGTCCAAAGCCGGCGCGCACGGGATCCGTGGAGACTCCGCCTCCGCGGAAGGCCCCCAGGCGAACCAGGGCGATCGCGATGACCAGGATGACCGCCCTAATGCGCAGTTCCCGTGCCCACAGGACCCGGCCCCTCTTCATCGAAAACGCCGAGACCAGCCAGTACAGCCAGAACGCCGCCCATCCGACGGCGAACACGATCTCGACCAAACGCATCAGACCAATACTTCCACGATGTGCGGCGAACCTCCTTCGCGGTCGCCCGTCAGGTGGACGTGGTCGATGCTGCGACGCCGACCGGCAGCACAGCCAGCCGCCGACGGTGGGGCCGGCGTCGCGGATGGTGATGGCCAACCGATTGGCCAGTCAGCCCGACCGCGACTGACCGGGCTGCGGGTTTCGGGCAGCCGCAGCAGCGGTTCCACGGATGCGCGCTCCCTGCTTCGATGGCACGCTGAAGGCTGACCCGAAGTGAGGTGGCATTACGCTGCGGCGACTTGGATTAGTGACGTTCGTGGCGGTACTCGGACTGCTCCTCGTGCCGCCCGGCTCGGCGGCGAAGCCGACCAGGGTGCTGATCAAGACGCCCAGCTCGATCGACCAGTTGTCGATGGATGGGAGCGGGCGGGCCGCGTGGATCTCCATCAGCCAGCCGTTGGAAAACTGTTATCAGGTGCACCGCGGCGACATCATGCTCGGGCAGGATTTCCGCGTCGGGGCGTGCCACCCGAACGACCTTGATGGCCACCATCACGTCGCAACCACTTTCGCCAACGGCCGGCAGCGGATTCTGTGGGCGTACTCGCCGTTCGGCGGCAACAGCGGATTGAGCACCACGCTGTGGGCGACCACCTTCCCGGGTGGACAGGTGACCCGGCTGGCGTCCACCTATGTGAGCTGCGGCGCCGGTGGTTGCGGGTATCCGGGCGGCACCGAGACAGGACCCCTGGCAGCAGGCGACGGCGTCGTCCTGTACAGCGTGGCCGTCATCCACGTCGACTGCGCCGCGTATTGCGACGAGACGGTCACCGGCGGCCGCATCCGGAGCGTCAGCTTCGACGCCGCCGGCCGTGCCCACCTGGCCACCGTCGCGGGGGCTCCGCCGGCCGTGTTGCTGGCAACGGCTGGGGGCGTGCTGGCCGACCTGCCGTATGCGACGGGCACCTACCACTCAGCCGGCGCCATCGAGCTGCGCCGCGTCTCCGACGGATCGCTCCTGTCCACCATCCCGGTAACCGGAACGGTCAGCGCGATGGCGATGTCTCCCACCCAGTTGGCGGTGATCGTCACAGACGGCCAGGGCACCCATCATCTGGTTCGGTTCGCAGTCCCGGGCGGCGCCCGTCTCGGGTCGATGCCGCTTCGCAACGACGCCAGCGCCCACAGCCTGGGCATCTACGGCAGCCGGATCGTCTTCCAGACGGCGCACACGATCCGCGTCTACCGCACGGATCTGGGCCGCGCCGTCACCATCCACCGTCAGAGCAGCTCCAAGTCGAACCTGACCATCGACCGGTACGGCGTGCGCTGGGTCGTTGCGCACTACCGCCCCGGGCCGGAATATTGGCTCATCGTCGGCGTCGCACTGGCGCCGCTACCGCGATGACGTGCGGCGCCCGCCAAGAGGTTGGCTCTTTCATCCGCCCGGCACGATTCGAACGTGCGGCCGAGTCTTAGCTGGTGCTGGCGCCGCGCTCTTGTCGGCTTCCGAAGGAGCGCAGGTGGGCCTAGTTCGCCTCGGTGTAGGTGATGTGGACGTAGGTCGAGCGCAGCTTGGCGACGGAGGTGCCGACCTGTCGGGACAGCTTTTCCATTGCGTGCTCGCCCTCGCCGTTCTCTTCGATCCACAGGGTGCAGTAGCTGTGGCGGGCGACGTGCGGGGTGACCGCGCCTGAGATCCAGGCTTCGTGGGCAGCGGTCTTGAGGACGGATCGGATCGTCACAGCATGTCTGAGGCCGGCACCGTGGAGGGGCACACGCGGACGAGCGGTGCGGGTTGGCTCCGCTAGTGTCGATGTGCCCGAAACCTCGGCGCTTTGGGCAAGAGGACTAGCGCCGATCGCAACCGGTGGCCTAGTGTGGTCGCCTCTGTTCGTCGATGGGGGTATCGGATGATCTCGGGCCGAGGGTTCGGAGGGGGCGGTCGTAGTGGTTTGGTGCTGGCGGCGGTGGTGGTGATGGTCGCGGTAGTGGCTGGGGTGGTTGGGTGGAGGTTGAGTCGGCCGGCCGCACTCGCTGAGGGGAACGGCGAGGCGGTTTCCTGTGCGCCGGTCACATGCGGGGATGATCATCGGCATCTCGCGCAGGGCCGGCATCCGGCATGAGCGCGACAAAGACGGGTGGTCGGAAGCAAGCTGGTTCGGAGACGACCGACGCCGCGGTTCCATATAGCCCTGGTGGCGGCCTTCATCCGCAGAACCGCGGGTATGGCGCCCGTCCCCGCCCGCGGGCGATGCGGCAGATACGATTCGGCATGCAGGGTTTCTCGGATGCGACCGTGTGCCGTGACCGCAACCATCGCGAGCATGACCGTCCTCGTTGCATACGCCAGTCGCCATGGAACGACCGAGGGGATCGCGGCCCGCATCGCCGAGCGCATCGCTGACGCTGGCACCGCCGTCGACCTTCGCCAGGTTGACGCAGTCGAGTCGCTTGACGCCTACGACGCCGTAGTGTTCGGCGCACCGGTCTACGACCAGTCTTGGCCCCCAGAGGCTGACCGGTTCGTTAACCAGCACCGCGACGTTCTCGCCGCCCGACCAGTCTGGCTCTTCAGCGTCGGATCGTTCGGCGACACGAAGCGCCTGATTGGCCCGCTGACCCACAAGGAGCCCAAGCACATCACCGAGGTGCGCTCCGCGGTGCAGCCGCGCGAGTACCGCGTCTTTCAAGGCGTGATCCGCAAGCACCAATGGCCATTCTGGTCGCGCGTCCTATTTCACGCCTTCGGCGGACGCTTCGGCGACCACCGCGATTGGCCCGTGATCGAGGCGTGGGCCGACCAGATCGCGCTGGCGCTCATGGGCGGATCGGCCTGAGGCCGAGCGGGGCATCGTTCTACCGGCCTTGGCCGATCTTGAAGTAGCCCCCTTCCGCAGCGCCCACACCTCCTGCTCCCCGCTCAGCGAGTCCCAATAGGTCCTTCACATCGCGCTCTCTCTCAGCCTGGGACGTTGGGGTCAGTTGGTCTGATTGCCGGGAGATGCGTCCGTGGATGAGCCGCCGCTCTCGGTTAGGCGGAACACCGGATGGCGTGGCGCCTCCGCTGCAAAAGCGTCGAGCGGGGCGTCCGGGGCGGCATCGAAGTAGGGGCGAACCACGGAGACTCGCTGGAGGTAGGTGCGGAGCACCGGCGCGGCTTCCTGGGGCTGCAGCTCGGAGATCCGCATCGTGTCTGAGCGACCGGCTCGGGTGAGCGTGACCTGGCCCGCAGCGCGGGCGTTCCTCACCCATCCCACCTCTCCGTAGGGAGCGACGAGATAACGCTGCTCGTCCTCGATCAGTGTGACCGGGGTTGAGTATGTGCGGCCAGACTTGCGACCTCTCACTGTGAGGAGGTAGGTGTGGCGCCCGCCCGCTCCGACGCGAATCAACAGTCCCACCAGAGTGTTAACGGTGCGCCGAACAGGCGTGAGGCGGTATTCATGACCCATCGGGACTCTCGTTGCTCGTCATCGGTGAGCAGCTACGAAGGCTCTCGCTCGAGCACGACTTCGTGACGGCACGAGCGTACTCGGCCATGTGATGCTCCCTCGGCGGGGCGGCTGGAGTCTAGCCGCGGTTCGCCCACAGCTCCAGGGCAGACCGGGAAACCAGTCCCTGTCCGATTCCGACCGACAGCACCGCCCTCTTCGACGTCGATGCGTCGCTCTACGTCCTCTGCCCGATGTTGAAGTAGCCCATCTTCTGCAGCGCCCAGATCTCCTGAGCCTCGCTTAGCGAGTCCCAGTACGCCTTCGCCTCTCGCTCGCGTTGGGCACGGCTCGTGGGCTCTCCGGCGGAAGCGGAGGCAGAGTACGAGGTACGAATCGTGCACTTTTCGGCATTTCGGGCTCTCGAAAATGGCCTGGTTGAGCCATGCGCCCGGCACGATTCGAACGTGCGGCCTCTGCCTCCGCAGGGCAGCGCTCTATCCCCTGAGCTACGGGCGCGGGGGATGGAGTCTACCGATGGCCGGCGATCCGGCGGCGCGGGGCCCGAACGGCCGCCGCCACCGCGGCAGATTGCGGGTTTTTACGGAGCACTTGATCGGGTAGTGTGCCGATGACGGCAGTTCTCCTCCCTGGTTGGGTCCCCTGAACGTGAGCCAGTCTCCACATCGCCGTAGCGCCGGTGCCGGTTGGGCAGGCGGCATACTGGCCATCCTGGCGCTGGGCGCGATCGTCTCCGTCCCGGTGCTGGCCTTCATCGGCGGCAAGGCCGCCAACTCGACCACAGAGCCGGCGCCCGGCCCAAGCAAGTCCCAGTCGGTGTCCCAGAACTTCCCGCATGTATCGGCTCAGGTGGCCGCAGGAGCCCACGACTTCGTCCGCTTCGCCTGCGCCCAGTGCCACGGCATCGGCGGCAAGGGCGGCGTCTCGCCCGACGTCCCGGCCCTCACCAGCGTCGGTCCCAGCTTGACCGTGAGTGCATTGACCAACATCATCGAGCACGGCGCCGGGGTTTCGAGCGATCCCACCAAACCGTTCATGCCGGTTTGGCACGGCATCATCTCCTCGGCCCAGATCGCCGACATCGTGGCCTACCTGCACGCGGGCCTTCCGCCTGTGCAGACGGCGACTCCGCTGCCCGTCCCCACCGACCAGGGCTCGGCGGTTGCGGGGTCGATCGATTACATCAACTTCGGGTGCATCAACTGCCACGGTCCAAACGGTCTGGGCGGAGTCCCCAACCCCCTGTCCGCGGACAAGTCGATCCCGCCGCTGGCGACCGCCGACTTCCGCGCGCAGTTCAACACGGCCAAGAAGATCAGTGACGTGATCGTTTCCGGCAGCGTGATCGGCAAGACGCCGATCGTCGACATGCCGCACTGGGGCACCATTCTCACGCATCAGGAGATCGCCGACCTGATCGCCTATCTCGCGACGCTCAAGTAGCGCCGCGATAACCAGGCGCCCTACAGGTCGCGCCGGCTGAACGCCCAGCCGGCGGCCGCCAGCACCACGACCAGATAGGCGACCGCCCACACCGCCAGCCCCGGCCCGGCCGACTGGGCGCCGCCCAACGGGCCCAGTCGCACGACCACGCCGGTCAGCCCCTGCGTGTCGGCGGTCAACGAGTGCAGGCCGGCCTGGTACAGGGCGTCGAAGGGGAGCGCCCAGGACACGTCGCGGCCGATGTCCTGCAGCCGCTGGGAGGGCAGCGCGTAGCCGATCTGGCCGATCAACCCGCCCACCAGACCGGCCCCGTAGGCCATCAGCATGGCGATCCCGTTGGGGATGGTGGAGAGGAACACGGAGCCGAGCAGCGACATCGCGGACAGCAACGTGGCCGCCAGCGCGAGCGCCAGACCGGGAAGAACGATGTTGTCGGGCCACCAGCCGCCAGCCTGGCCGGTGATCGCAACCAACGCCAGGTAGACCCCGAACGTGTACAGGCCGGCCACACCCGCGGCAGCCACGATCCGACCTGTCAGGTACGCCGCCCGACCCGGCTCGCGCACCACCAGCGGCTGCATCAGCCCCTGCTCGGCGTCGCCGCGGACGGCGCTCATGGTCAGGAACACGGCCAGGACGGCACCCAGAAACAGGTCGGCGAACATGCCCAGCCCGACCAGCGATGCGCCGGCCAGCGTGTGCTGGTCGACCAGCACGCCGCCCGACTCGGTGCGGCCGCCGGCGATGTTGTGAAACGCGACCTGGTTTGCCAGCTCGAACAGAGCCAGGAAGCCGATGGTCAGCGCGGCCACGACCACCACCACACGCCGCCGGGTCAGCTCGCCGAGCGTTGCCAGCGCGATCACGACAACGCCGTTCACCCCATCTCCCCCTCCACCGCCTGCAGATAGACCTCCTCCAGCGTGGAGCGCACCGGGGTGACCGCGTGGATCCGTTCACCGTCGGCGACCAGCCGCGCGATCAGGTCGGGCACGCCATCGCGGCCGACGTCGTAGCGGCGGGTGCCGGCGTCGGTCTGCACATCCACGCCCTGGCCGCGGGTCATCTCAGCAGGTTTGCCCTGGCTCACGACCTGCCCGTGGGACAGGATCACCACCCGGTCGCAGACCAGCTCCACCTCGCTCAGCAGGTGGGAGTTCAGGAGCACCGCCACGCCGCGCCGGCGAAGCTCGTCCAGCAGGTCGCGGACAACCCGCCGGCCGGCCGGGTCGAGCGCGCTGGTCGGCTCGTCCAGGATCAGCAGCCGCGGCTCGCCGACCAGGGCCTGGGCGATGCCCAGCCGCTGTTGCATGCCCTTGGACATGGCGTCCACCCGCCGGCGCGGGTCGTCGGCCAGCGACACCAGCTCCAGCAGCCGCATGCGCTCATCGCGGCCGCCAGTCGACCCGGCCAGCCGCTGGTGCAGCTGCAGCACCTCCTCGGCGGTCATCCAGCCGGGGAATCGGAACAGCTCGGCCAGGTAGCCGAGCACGGATCGCGCCGCCCGCGACCCGGCCGGCGCCCCGCACACCTCGGCCTGGCCCTGAGTGGGCCGCACCAGTCCGCAGCAGATCTTGACCAGCGTCGATTTGCCGGCCCCGTTAGGCCCCAGCAGGCCGACCAGCTCGCCCTGCGCCAGCTCCAGGCTGACGCCGGCCAGCGCCTGCGTGCGGCCGTAGCGCTTGCCCAGGCCCGACACCCTCAGTGCATGCGGCATCGGCTCGAGTCTAGAGAACCATCAGCTTGCGGCTTGCCCCTTCAGCAGGTCGCGGATCTCGCTCAGCAGCTCCTGGTCGACGGTCGGCGCAGCCGCGGCCCCGGGCTCTTGGCCGGCCGCTCGGCGGGCCGCCAGCACGTTCATCGGCTTGACCACAAACAGGAAGATGGCGGCAGCCACCGTGATGAAGGCCAGCACAGCGTTCAGGAACGAGCCGTACCGGAACACCGACCCATGGACGTGGAAGACCAGGCCCGAGAAGTCGGGCGAGCCGAAGATGGCGGCGATCAGCGGGGTCAGGATGTCGGCCACAAGCGCCGCCACCACCGCCCCGAAGGCCGCGCCGATGACCACCGCCACGGCCAGGTCGACCACGTTTCCGCGCAGCAGGAATGCCTTGAACTCTGCGAGCATCGGTTGCCCTCCGTGTTCGTTTGCGAAGCGCAACCCTACCGGGCGGTGCGGGTCCAGCTGTGGCTCGAGAGGTGCCGGCCTACTCTGCTTTCGATGGCCCGGACGCAGAGATCGGAGGCACCCATGAATCAGGCCCTGTCGGAGTTCGCAACGCCCGCCACCGAGCAGACGCTGCAGCGTGTCGCTGACAGGCTGCGCGAGCGCAATCTGACCGCCGTCATTGTCGACGACGGCGCGTCCGCCAAGGCCGAGCTGCTGTCGCGCCTGCCCGAGGGCGCCGAGGTGGGATCGGCCAAGTCCAAGACGCTGGACGAGATCGGCGTCTTCGCCGAGGTGCACGACTCCGGCCGCTACGACGCCATTCGAAACCGCTACACCAAGATGGACCGGGCGACCGAGATGCGGGCCATCCGCAAGCTGATGGCCTCACCGGACTACGAGCTGGGAAGCGCGCAGGCCATCACTGAGGACGGTGTGGTGGTGGTCGCCTCCGCCTCCTCCAGCCAGCTCGGGCCGTACGCCGTCGGCGCCGAGAAGCTGATCCTGGTGATCGGCAGCCAGAAGATCGTGCCCGATCTCGACGCCGCCCTTCGCCGCATCCGCGATCACGTGCTGCCGTATGAGGACGAACAGGTCATGAAGGCGATGAACGTGCACACGCTCCTGGCCAAGGTGTTGCTGATCGAGCGTGAGTGGCAGCCTGACCGCACGACCGTGATCCTCGTCCGCGAGCCCGTCGGCGTGTAGGCGGCGTAGGATCGTCGGGTGGGCCTTCTGATCGACCCGGACGACTGCCTGCTACTGGTCATCGACACCCAGCCGGGCTTCGTCGAGCGGGTCACCGGGCCGGCCGCCGAGGGCTTGATCGAGCGGATCGCGTTCCTGGCCCTGGGCGCGCGTTTCTGCGGCATCCCGATCATCGCCACCGTCGAGTCGCCCGAGGACTGGGGCGGCCTGCACCCGGGGCTGGTCGAGGCCGTCGGAGGCGCGCCGGTGCTGCGCAAGGAGGTGTTCGGGGCGGCCGACGATCCGTTGGTCGGCCCGGCGATGGCCGCCGCAGGGCGAGGGACGGCGGTGCTGACTGGCCTGGAGACCGACGTGTGCGTCGCCCAGTCGGCGCTTCGGCCTGCTCGACCGCGGCCTGCGGGTGGTCGTGGTCGAGGACGCCGTCGCCTCTCCTGGAAACGCGCACGAGGCAGGGCTCGACCGCATGCGCCGGGCCGGCGCCATCCCCGTGGTGGCCAAGCAGTTGCACTACGAGTGGATGCGCACGGTGGCCAGGTCGCGCGCGTTCACCGCGGCCCATCCGGATCTGGCCGATCCGCCCGGCATCACCCTGTAGTCGGGCTCACGCCGACCGGTACGGGTTGAAAGGGGTCTGGCATCCGTCACGGGTTTCGTGACGGTGCCTGACCCCGGCCTGTCCGGCCTATCAGCGAACCAGGGTCAGACCCAGGTGGGGATGGAACGAGCGGAGAGGGGGGGATTCGAACCCCCGGTACGCCTAACGACGCACAACGGTTTTCGAGACCGCCGCATTCAACCACTCTGCCACCTCTCCGTGACCTTGCGGCCCCGGGAGTTTAGATGCTCCCGGCCGGCCGCCGGCGGCCCGCGCAGGTGTGGTAGAACGGCCGGCATGCTGGTGCTTGACGCCTCCCAGGTGGAGTCGCTGCTGGACTCCGATCGGCTGATCGACGCTCTGGCCGGCGCCATGGCCGACCTCAGCTCCGGCCGCGCGTCGGCGCCCGACCGGATCGCCGCGCTCGTACCCGAGCAGGGCGGCTTCCTGGCCGCCATGCCTGCCTACGTGCCCTCGCTGGGCGCGCTCACCTGCAAGCTGGTGTCGGTGTTCTCGGGCAACGAGGGCGGGCCGCTGCCCACCCACCAGGCCGTCGTGCTGGCCTTCGACCCGGACACCGGCCAGCCCATCGCCGCCCTCGACGGCACCTCCATCACCGCCCTGCGGACGGCGGCCGGCTCAGCGCTCTCCGCCCGTTTGCTCGCCCGCGAGGACGCCTCGGTCGTCGCCATCCTGGGCACGGGGGTGCAGGCCCGGGCACACGCCAAGGCGATCGTCCGGGTGCGCCCGGTGCGCCAGCTGCGGATCGCCGGCCGCAGCCTCGAGCGGTCTCGGAACCTGGCCGCCGAGTTGGCGGCGGATCTCGGCATCGACGTTGTCGCCTGCGGCTCCTACGCCGAGGCCATGGCCGGCGCCGACATCGTGTGTGCCACAACCCACTCGGTCGAGCCGGTCGTGCGCCGTGAGTGGCTGGCCCCGGGCGCGCACGTGACCTCGGTCGGGTTCAACCCCGACGGCCGCGAGTTGGACGACGCGACGGTGGCGGACGGGCTGGTGGTCGTGGAGTCGCGGGCGGCCGCGCTGGCGCCCTTCCCCTCCGGCTCGACCGACCTGCTGGGGCCGATCGCCGCCGGGCTGATCGGGCCCGACCACATCCACGCCGAGATCGGCGAGCTGGTGCTGGGCACCCGGCCCGGCCGCTCCTCGGCCGACCAGCTGACGGTGTACAAGTCGGTCGGCGTGGCGGTGCAGGATGCCGCGGCCGCGGCGCTCGTTCTGGAGGCTGCGCGTGAGGCTGGCGCCGGGGCCGAGGTCGCCCTCTGAGATCCCTTTGGGCGGGCCTCTGGTAGCGTGGCGGCGTGGCTGACCTGGCACCCACCACACCCGACCTGAGCGACGAGCAGCGCCAGATCCAGGCGCTGGCCAGGGAGTTCGCGCGGGCCGAGATCCGGCCGGTGGCGGCCGAGGTGGACGAGCGCGACACCCACTGCCCGGTGGACATCGTCTACAAGGCGGCCGAGCTGGGGCTGACCTCCTTCATGCTGCCCGAGCATGTTGGCGGCGGAGGCATCACCGACGTACTCACCGGCTGCCTGGTGCAGGAGGAGCTGAACTGGGGCTGCGCCGGGATCGGCAACCTGATCACCTCGGCCGGGTTCTTCGCCCGCCCGATCCTCGAGGTCGGCACGCCCGCGCAGCAGCAGCGCTGGCTGGCCCCGCTGTGCGGCGAACGCCCGCCGCTGACCGCCCTGGCCTCGACCGAGCCGGGGGTCGGCTCGGACACCGCCGCCATGGCCACCACCGCCGTACGCAGCGGCGAGGGCTACAGGCTGGACGGCCAGAAGACCTGGATCTCCAACGGCGGCCTGGCCGAGTACTACGTGATCTTCGCCACCGTCGCCCCCGGCACCGGCTCCAAGGGCGTGACCGCGTTCGTGGTCGAGAAGTCCGACCCGGGCGTGTCGTTCGGCGAGCCGATGCGCAAGATGGGCCAGCGGGCGATCATCAACACCGAGGTCTTCCTGCACGACTGTCAGCTCCCCGCCGACCGCCTGCTGGGCGAGGAGGGCAGGGGCTTTTACAGCCTCATGCACACCTTCGACGAGTCGCGCATCCACCTGGCCGCCAGCGCCGTCGGCATCGCCCGGGCGGCGCTCGAGTACGCGCTCGAGTACGCCTCCACCCGGGAGGCCTTCGGCAAGCCGATCGGCCACCACCAGGCGGTCGGGTTCCGGCTGGCCGATATGGCCACGCGGGTGGATGCGGCGCGGCTTCTGACCCACCGGGCGGCCCGCGCCATGGACGCCGGCCGGCACGTGCCGGCGGAGGCGGCGATGGCCAAGCTGTACGCGTCGGAAACGGCCACCTTCGTCACCTGGGCAGCGCTCCAGACGCTGGGCGGTTGGGGCTACTCGCGCGAGTACCCGGTCGAGAAGTGGGTGCGCGACGCTCGCCTTGAGGAGATCGAGGAGGGCACCTCCGACATCCAGCGGCTGATCATCAGCCGCGCGCTGACCCGCTAGCTCCCGCCCAGCACCTGGGCGGCGGCCTCGGCTGCGCGGATGAACGGCAGCCACTCCGTCTCGGCCGAGAACCAGGCCATGTACGGCGTGATGGCCAGGTGCGGGAGGCCCAGCAGGTCATCCGCCGGCGGCTGCTCCCAGACGTGGTCGAAGGCGGCCCGCAGGTGGGTCGCCCGCTTCAGCGCCTCGCGATCGACCAGCGGCCCGCGGGCGGTGTTCACGAGCACCGACTCTGGCCGCATCAGCGCGAGCCGGCGCTCGTCCAGCATGCCGCGGGTCTGATCCGACAGGGCCAGGTGCAGCGTGACCGCGTCAGCCCACTCGAGCAGTGCGTCCAGGTCGGTCTCGCCGCCCTCCAGGAAGGGGTCGTAATAGCGCACCTGCATGCCCAGGCCGCGGCCGCGCTCGGCCACGGCGCGGCCGATCCGCCCGTACCCGACCACCGCCAGCCGCGCGTCGGCCAGCCGCTTGGGCGTGCCGCCGGCCCGGAAGTCCCACTCGCCGGCCTGCACGCTGCGAAGCGCAGTCGGGATCCCGCGCAACCCGGCCACGACCAGCGAGATGGCGTGGTCTGCCACCTCCTGGGTGCAGTAGTCCTCGACGCAGCACACGGCCACGCCGGCCGCCTCGGCCGCCCGCAGGTCGATGTGGTCAAAGCCGGTCGAGGCCGACGCGATCACCCGCAGATCGGGCAGGCGGGCGATGTCGGCGGCGCTGACCGGCGCCGTCGGCGACACAAGCAGCGCCTGCGTGCCCGGCCCGGCCTCGGCCACGGTTCCGTGCTGCACGTCGGGCAGGATCGGGCGCAGCAGGTCGAGTGGGTAGTCGGGATCGCAGGCAAGGACGCGGCCGGTCATGGAGCCATGTCCAGCAGCGACTGCAGCACGCGGCTCGACGCCTCCGGCCC
This sequence comes from uncultured Actinomycetes bacterium, assembly GCA_963744065.1. Taxonomy (GTDB): domain Bacteria; phylum Actinomycetota; class Thermoleophilia; order Gaiellales; family JAICJC01; genus DASUHT01. Next base: position 243,123 of record CAVUSN010000003.1, read on the forward strand.
GTTCAGCTCGAGCCAGGTCACGCGGGCGCCCAGACTGACCACCCCGACCACCGCCGGTTGGGCCATGTGACAGGCGCAGGCGGCGGGCGTGATCAGCCAGCCCGAGCGCCCAGCGGACGAGAGCGGCGTCGCGATCGGGGTCGAGCCCAGGGTGTCGGAGGCGTGCTGGCGCACGTACTCCACGTAGGCCCTTGCGCCGGTCGCATCCGCGAACACCAGCGTGCGCGCGACCACCAGCTGCAGCCGGTGCGACTGGCCCTGGAACGTGCGCTGGGCACCGGCCCGGAACCCCCACCGCTGGAGGTCGGCCACCAGGCCAGGCTGGGGTCCGTCCTTGAGCAGGTCGGCGGCGGTCAGACCACGCTCGCGGCTGGGCAGGTAGGGCACGGCTGAGCCGGAAAGGACTGGCGGCCGGGGTGCGGCGGAAGCTGCCGGGGCCGCCGATCCGCCTCCGCAGGCGCTCGCCGCGGTGGCAATCGCGGCCACAACCAGCGCCGCGCAGATGTGACGAAGGACGTGCTTTGCCATCGTTTGCGTGGACTCCGACCGAGAATACCGTTAGATTCGGGTCCCCCGTAGCTCCACCTGGAGGCGAAACCATGCAAGGGATGGATCGGCGAGACTTTCTGATCGGCGCGGCTGGCCTGGGCGGCGCCGTCCTTCTGGGCGGTTGTGGATCGTCCTCGAGCACCGGCGGATCGACAACGGTGACCAAGCGGCCGGGCATCAGCAAGGAGCCCGGCAAGCTCTCGATCCTCGAGTGGGGCGGCTACGAGGCCGACGGCACCAAGGCCCAGACCTCAGGGCATGATCGGCCGGCAAGGACTACACCAAGGAGTTCGGCGGCATCGGATCATCTCCTACGTCTACATCGTCAACGACGACCAGGCGCTGGAGCAAGGCCGCACCAGCGCGCCGTTCGACATCATGCACCCCTGCGACGAGAACTTCAAGGACTACGTGGACGCGGGCTGGTGCAGCCGTGGGACACCAGCCTGCTGCCCAGCTTCGGGAACCTCAACCCGTACCTGGTTCAGCAGGGCGCCAGTATCAACGGCCAGCAGTACGTGATCCCGTGGGACTGGGGCTACGCCAGCGTGCTCTACCGCACCGACAAGGTCGACCCGGCCGACGCCACCGGCTGGGAGCTGTTCTGGAACCCGAAGTACAAGGGCAAGATCTCGATGTGGAACGGCGGCGCGATCCAACCTGGAGATCGCGGCGCTGAAGCTCGGCTTCCCCAAGATGGACGACGATGACTCCGACCAGCTCGAACCAGGCCAAGAACACGCTGATCGAGCAGAAGCCGCTGAACAAGTTCTACTGGACGAGCGAGTACGGCGCAGCATGCAGCCGGCGCTTCAAGTCCGGCGACATCTGGATCACCTACGCCTGGCAGGACGCCTACGCGATCGATGCCAAGGCGCTGGCCTGCCAGGTCGCCTACATGCAGCCCAGCCAGGGCCGGCTGGGCTGGTTCTGCGGCTTCATGCTCGGCAAGGACACCAAGAACTACTACCACGCGCACAAGTACGTGGAGTCCTTCATCAACCACCAGGCGTGCGTCGCAGATGACCAACCTCTTCTACTACGGCACGCTCGGACGCCAACGATCAAGCCTCGGAGATCAAGGACCAGACAGCTGGCCAAGCCGCTCAACATCGGCGACCCGAACGGCCATCGACGGCCTCCGACGTGCACCTGCAGAGCTGGGAGCCGAGCGCGGCCGCAGTACGAGCTGGCATGGCAGGAGGTGCAGGCGGCCTGAGCCGCCTCCGCGACGCGCATGAGCGTGCAAGGGTCGGGCGCGGTGCGCGCGACGCCGGCGCTGGCGGCCCGGCTTCGGCGCTGCTGGTGCTGGCCACCGACCGTGTACGTGCTGATCGCTGCTGGTCGTGCCGATCGTGCTGATCGGGCTCTACAGCGTCAACCTCAGACCAACCTGGTCGGCTACCGCAGCGCCGTTCTCGACGGCCAACTGGAAGGACTTCCTGACCGCCCCGGGACCCAACCCGTTCTGGGATCGCTTCAAGATCGTCCATGGCGATCACGCTGGTGGTCTCGGTGGTCGCCGTCGTGGGCGCCTACCCGCTGGCCTACTTCCTGGCCTTCGTCGCCCGGCGCCGCCGTTACACGCTGCTGCATGGCTGCTGCTGGCGCCGTTCTTCACCAGCTACCTGCTGCGCGTGATCGCCTGGCAGGTGATCCTGAACAACAACGGCGTCGATCAACTCGCTCCTGTGGGAGCTGCGGCCTGCGCGCCGCACGGGCGACGCCATCCGCTGGCTGATCTACTCCAAGTTCTCGGTCGGCCTGGTGCTGTTCTACTCGTGGGTGCCGTTCGTCGCCCTGCCCATCTTCGTGGTGCTCGACAACATGGACCGGCGCGTGCTCGAGGCCGCCCACGACCTGGGCGCGAGCCGGTTCACCGACGTTCCTGCGCGTCACCTTCCCGCTCAGCCTGCCGGGCGTGATCGCGGGCTTCGTGTTCGTGCTGATCCCGACCACCGGCGAGTTCATCACGCCGCTGCTGGTCGGCGGGCCCATCAGCAGCATGTTCGGCAACTCGATCCAGGCGCTTCTTCACCGACACGCCCGGACTGGAACTACGGCGCCGTGCTGGCCCTGTGGCTGGTGGTCGTCGTGCTGGTCATGCTGCTCGCTGTTCGGGCGGCTACCTGAGCACCGACCTGCGAGGAGCGCGGCCACGATGACCGCGCCGTCGGCCGGCTCGGCCGCACCCTGCTGTGCAGCTACTTCACGCTGCTGGTGCTGTTCCTGTACGCGCCGCTGGTCGTGCTGGTGATCTTCGCCTTCAACGACAGCACGATCCAGACGCTGCCGGTCGGGCTTCACCACCAAGTGGTTCCACGACGGCCTTCTCCAACACCGACGCTGACCTCGGCGCTCGGCGCAGCGCGATGATCGCCATGCTCGACGGCATCGCCGCGACGATGCTCGGCACCATGGCGGCGGTGGCGCTGGCCCGGCGGCGGCTGCTTCCTGCGGCCGCTGTGGACGACGCTGATCCTGCTGCCGCTGGTCGTGCCCTACATCGTGCTCGCGATCGGCATGGTGATCGCTGCTGCACGCAGCTCGGGATCACCAGCGTCGCTGAGGCGGTGCTGGCCGGCCACGTCGTGATCTCGCTGCCCTACTCGCTGCTGGTGGTGCTGCCGCGGCTGCGCACGCTGGACGCGTCGATCGTCGAGGCCGCGCGCGACCTGGGCGCGGCCGCAGTCAAGGCCTTCTGCTGGTCACCCTGCCGCTGCTGGCGCCGGCGCTGGTGTCGAGCGTGCTGATCGCCGTTCACGATCAGCTTCGACGAGTTCGCGATCGCCTCGTTCCTCGCGCCCCCGGCGGCCGCCCACCTACCCGGTCTTCCTGTACTCGGGCACGCGCACGCCGGCGCTCGTGCCCGAGGTGATCGCGATCGGCTCGATCGTGGTCGCGCTGTCGATGGTGCTGGTGCTGCTCGGCCGAGGTCGGACGGCGCTGGGCCGACCGGCGGCTGGCCGCGTAGGACTCAGCGACGATTCAGGAAGTGCCGAGGCGGGACGGTGCGACCGGGTCGCCTCCACGGCCACTGGGTGTGCGGCAGGCGCACGGCCCCGTCGTACGTGGCGCCGTACCAGTCCGAGTCAAGCGGGGCGATCGAGACCACCTCGCCCGACTCCGGCGAATGGATGAAGCGGCCGCCGCCGACGTAGATGCCGACATGCCCATGGCCGGCGAAAAAGACCAGGTCGCCGGGCCGAAGCTGCGAGCGGGGGATATGCCGCCCCAGATCCCACTGGGCGTAGCTGGAGTGAGGCAGGTGGAGGCCCAGTTGGGCGTACACCCAGCGGGTGAACCCGGAGCAGTCGAACCCTGCGGGGGTCGTCCCGGCCCAGGTGTAGGGCACGCCGCGCTGGCGCAGCGCAAGCTGTACCGCCCGGTCGCCCACCGTCGGTACGCTCGTCTCCCTCGTATGGCTGGGGGCCCCCACAACAACGGCCTGCGCCCCCGTGGCTGTCGGCAGCAGCACGACAACCGAAATGAGTAGTGCACGAAGCACGAAGTGCGAACCATAAGCACATATACCGCGCTTGTCAAAGGGCACCCGGCCCTCGGCAGGCGGTAGAGTCGCCCTGTGGCCGGCACGGTTTCGCACAATGAGGTCAGTCTGGAACAGGCTTTGGCGCTGCTCGAGCGCGTGCGCTCGGAGGCCTCGGGACAGGGATTGGCGGTGGCCGCCGCGGTGGTCGACCGGGGCGGCCACGTGGTCGCCAGCGCGCGCATGGACGGTGCCGCCCTGGGGGCGATGACGCTGGCCGTGGACAAGGCCTACACGGCGGTGCTGTGGCAGACGCCGACAGGAGAGTTCATGACCTCGACCCAGCCCGGAGGGGCCGACTGGGGCTTCAACACCACCACCGGCGGGCGGGTGGTCGTCTACGCCGGCGGGCTGCCGCTGTGGGAGAACGGTGGGCTGGTGGGCGGGATCGGCGTCAGCGGCGGCACCGGCGAGCAGGACGAGGCGTGCGCCTCAGCCGCGGTTGCCGCCGCCGGGTTGGGATAGAAGAATCGGGGATAGAAGAACCGGGGTCAGGCACCGTCACGGACCACGTGACGGTGCCTGACCCCGGTTTCCGAGCTCGTCCCTCTAAGAAGCTCTAACAAAATGCCTCGCGGCGCCTGGCAGCGTCGCGCTGGCGCATGGAGCCACGGCGCGGCTTGCCCAGATTACCTCCGGATATGCGCTGCGCCGCGCCGCGACACCCTGCTGGCGCGCCGCTCGCCAGCCATCCACGATTCATTCCGTTAGAGCTTCTAACTCAGCGCATGGGGCCGACTGGGCTGTCGGACATCGGGTTGGCAGGTGAGCCGCTGGCGACCGCCACTGCCGGATGGTCCTCTATCGGCGCTGTGCCGGTGTCGGTCAGCACCCGCAGGGCTTCGGCCGGCATGAACACCTTGACCGGGTCTCCCTGCTTGAAGGGGATCTCCTCGCCGACGTTCTGGATCAGCGCCTGCACGGTGTTGCCGTTGGCCAGGCGCACGATCAGCTGCACCGAGTTGCCCAGGTAGACGGGCCGCTCAACCATGCCCGGCAGCCGGTTGGGCCCTTCCTCGGTGTGCGAGAGCAGGCGCACGCGCTCGGGGCGGATGGTGATCTTGGTGGCGCCGGTGGTGGTGGTCTCGCCCTGGCCGGCCTCCAACTCGAACTCACCCACCATGACCCGGCAGTTGCCGTCCGCCGTGGCCCCCTTGGCATCGGCGTCCATCAGGTTGGAGACGCCCAGAAAGTCGGCCACGAAGGTGGTCGAGGGCCGCTCGTACACCTCCTCCGGCGGGGCCACCTGCTCGACCCGGCCGTTGGACATGACCGCGATCCGGTCGGACATGGTGAGCGCCTCTTCCTGGTCGTGGGTCACGTACACGAACGTGATCCCGACCTGCTGCTGCAGCGCCTTCAGCTCGACCTGCAGCTGCTTTCGCAGCTTGGCGTCCAGGGCGCCCAGCGGCTCGTCCAGCAGCAGCACCGCGGGCTTCAGCACCAGCGCCCGGGCAAGCGCCACGCGCTGCTGCTGGCCGCCCGACATCTGCACGGGCTTCCGCTTCTCCAGGCCGGTCAGCTGCACCAGTTCGAGCGCGTCGGCCACCCGCTGGCGCAACTCGGCCTTCGCCACTTTTTGGCGGTGCAGCCCGAACGCGACGTTGTCGAACACGTTCAGGTGCGGGAACAGGGCATAGCTCTGGAACACCGTGTTCACGTTGCGCTTGTGCGGCGGCGTGAACTGCATGTCGTCCCCGTCCAGCAGGATCCGGCCCTCGGTCGGCTCCTCGAACCCGGCGATCATGCGCAGGGTGGTGGTCTTGCCGCAGCCGGACGGTCCCAGCATCGAGAAGAACTCCCCGCTGGGCATCTCCAGATTGATCCCGTCCACGGCGGCCACATCGCCAAACCGCTTCACCAGGTCGATCAGTTGCACCTCTCCAGCCACGGTCCCTCCCAGCCTACCGGATTGCCATCAGACGTCGAACGCTCCCAGACCACCCGCCAGGCCGCCAGCCGCGCTCTCCTCGCCACGGGTGAAGACGCGGTAGACGACATACCCAGCCACCACCGAGGCCAGCGTCAGCACCATCATGATGGTCGCGATGGCGTTGATGTTGGGCAGCGGCGCCGCGCGGGTGGCGGAGTAGATCAAGATCGGCACCGTGTCGCAGGGGGCGCCGCAGGATAGGTAGTAGCTGATCACGAAGTCGTCGATCGAGATGGCGAAGGCGATTGCCGCGCTGGCGACGATGGCCGGCGTCAAGAGCGGCAACAGCACCCTGGTCAGCGCCACCCGGGGCGACGCGCCGAGATCGGCCGCCGCCTCCTCGAACTGTCTGCCGATCGAGAACAGCCTGCCTCTGACGATCACCACCACGTACGAGATCGAGAACGTCACGTGGCCCAGGATCTGGGCTGTCGTGCTGGTGTGGACGAAGGTGAAGATGTGCGTGAACAGCAGCAGCAGCGACACGCCCATGACGATCTCCGGCGTGACCAGCGGGAACAGCATGAGGAAGTTGGAGGAGCCGGAGCCGCGGCCCTTCCAGCGGGCCAGGCCCAGCGCCAGAGCGACGCCGATCGGGGTGGACACGATCACGTCCGCGGCGGCCAGCTTGATGCTCTGCTCGAGCGCAGAACGCAGCTGTGGCTGGTTCCACACGGAGTTGGGATCCGACCAGTACCAGCGGGTCGAGAACCCCGCCCACAGCGTGCGCGAACGGCTGTTGTTGAACGAGAACTGGACCGCGATCAGCACCGGCACAATCGCCCACACCATGTACAGCCAGGTCACCAGCGGCAGGAAGCGGGGCCGGCCCCAGGGGTTGATCGCCCAGCCGCGCACGCGCTGCAACGCGGTGGGCTCGGGCGGCGCCGGGGGAAGCGGCGGGGCGCCTTCGGTGGGCGGGGCGGTGAGCGCGCTCACAGCGCCGTCTGCTCCTGCTGGGCCTTGTGCACGGAGTACATGTAGTAGCCCATAAGGAGCACCAGGAAGGCCGACAGCAGGATCGTGATCGACGCACCAATGGTGGGCGAAGCGCTGCCGTGGAAGTAGAAGTCGATCTGGTTTCCGATCATGCTGGTGGTCGGCGAGCCAGACACCATGTCGGGTGTGAAGTAATCGCCGAACATGGGCAGCGCGATCAGCACCCCCCCGCCCAGGAGCCCCGTCTTGGACAGGGGGAGGGTGATGTGCCAGAAGGTCTTGAACGGGCTGGCCCCCAGATCCCGTCCGGCCTCCAGAAGGCTCTTGTCGATGCGGTCAAGCGACGCATAGAGGGGCAAGATGAAGTACGGGATATAGCCGTACACCAGTGCCAGGATGACGGTCGAGCTCTGGCCATTGAGCCAGCCCTGCTGGGTCTGCAGCAGGTGCAGGTCGATGGCCAGATTGGAAATATGCGTGAACGACAGAAAGCGTGTCGCGTAGCCAGTCGGCGACAGCAGGTTGACCCATGCGAACATGCGCATCAGATAGCTGATCCAGAACGGCAGGATGAGCAGGATCAGAAGCAGGCTCTTGGTGCGCTGGGCGTGGCGCGCGATGTAGTAGGCGACCGGGTAGCCGATCGCGATGCACAGCGCTAGGGAGACGGCGACGTACTCCAGTGTGCGCTTCTCGGCCTCCCAGTACACGCCGCCTGGAGCGAGTTCGCCCAGCACCTGGTTCATCCAGCCCACGTTCCAGTTCAGCGGGTTCCAGGCCGGGATGGGGGTCTGCAGGATCGGGTCGATGCCGCCGAAGGCAACGCCGACCACGGCGTAGAAGGGGAGCAGGAAGAGCAGGATCAGCCAGACCACGCCGGGGATCGCGAATCCAGGCCACAACCAGCGTGGATACATGCCCTCAGCCCCCTAACCGGCCGTGAAGTCCGAGTACGCGTTTTGCCACATCTGCTGCCCGTTCAGGGTCAGCGTGCACTCCTGGAGCGATGTCGGGCCAAGGTCGGCCTCAGTCAACACCGCCGACTGCATCGACGGCGTGATGACGGCCTTCTTGACCAGGTCCGCGGGGTCGATCTCGTTCAGCGGCGGTTGGTAGCCGTTGAAGTCGACGAAGTTCTTGTAGCCCCAGTGGTTGTCCAGCAGGAAGTTCAAGAACAGGTGCGCCAGCACTGGCTTGGTGGTCGTGTTGCAGATCGAGAAGCAGTCGTTCTGCACGGGCCCCTTGCCCTTGGGCGGCCGCCAGAACGACATCACACTCTCCGGCGTGCCCTTGGGCAGATAGTAGAAGTAGGCCGACATGATGTCACCCGACCAGGCCTGGTGCAGGTACGACCGGCCCTCCGGGATGGCCTGGTACTGGGTGTCGTCGACCTTGATGTTGCAGATGGAGTACAGCTCCTTCAGATCCTTCACGGCCTGGTTGACCAGGTTTTGATTCTCCGTGTTGATGTCGAAATTGCCCTTGCGGAGGAGCGCCATGGCGATCGTCTCGCGCACCTCGCTGAGCAGTCCGACCTTGCCGGCATAGGCCTGCGACTCCCAGAAGATGTCCCACGGCTGGGTCATGCCAGCGATGTCCTGGGTGACGTGGTCGTTGCGCCAGAGGATGCCCGTGGCGTACATGGTGTACGGCACCGTGTAGCGCGATCCGACGTCATAGAACGGGCTGACAAACGCCGGGTACACGTTCTTCTTGAGGTTCGGGATGTAGTCCAGGTTGAGCGGTTTGATCAGATGCCCGGCCACCGACCGATCGACATTGTCCGGCGTCATCTCCATCACGTCGGGCGACACCGACCCGTTGGCCAGCCTCGTGATGCCGGAGTTGATGTCCTGGAACGGGGTGACCACCACGTTCACCCCGTACTTGTTGCCGAATGCCTTGAGCAGGTCGGTGTCGATGTAGTCCGGGTAGTTGTAGACCGTGAAGGTACCGCCGGTCTCCGGTTTCAACCCGGAGTCGATCGGCTGCTCCCAGAGAGGCAGCTTGACCGGGTGGTTCGGCCGCGCCAACGGGTACCCGCCTGGGCCGACGGGGCCGGTCTGGCCAGCAACCGACGAGGTGGGCGTGGTGGTGCTGTTCGAGCACGCTGCCAGCAGCGCGCCGACACTGGAGAGGCCGGCTGCGGCGCCGCCCGACCGCATCAGGAAATCCCGTCGGTTGAGCCCGTTTCGGCGTTCCATGGGGTGCATCAGGATCCCCTTCCCTCTCGTGAGCGAACCATCCTGAACGGCGGGCGCTCCATCTGTCAAGTGGGCACGGCGGCCTCGCTGGCCGCGATTGCGGCCTGGCCTTCGCGCTCGTCGTCGGCCGTGGCGGCGGGGATCGCCGCCCGGATCAGGTCATGGAAGTGTTTGAGGCCGTTCTCGCGTGCGCCGAGCACGCCCGCCCGATACAGGCTGGAGCCGAGGCCCTCCTGCACGCGCGCCGTCAGGTCGTTGTCCTCCTCCTGCACGAGGTGGTTGATGCGCATGTTCAGTTTGCGCACCAGGCGGTCGCGCCGGCCCAGCGTCTCGGGCGGCCGGAAGGCCCGCCACACGCTCTGCGTGCGGTACTCGTCCAGTGGATAGTTGAGCCAGTAGTCGATCTGGTCGGGATACAGGTTGAAGGTCATGGCGGGGAACGCGAACACGAAGTTCCACTCATCCCGCTCGCGTTCGCGCAGGCCCGGCATGGGCCGCATGAAGCGCTGGTACATGCGCTCCTGGAAGTTCTTGGAGGCCTTGTCGCGCATCCGACTGCGGGCGATCGAGACGGCCGCATCCGACGTCTCGACCTGGTAGCTCTTGTAGTCCAGCAGGCGCAGCAGGCCGGGGTGCCCGACCGGGATGTGGTAGCCCTCGAGGTAGTTGTCGATCGAGTTCTTCCAGTTGATGGGCAGCACTGCCGTGTGCGTGTCGTAGCCGATCAGGCGCTCCGGGCGATAGGGCGCAAGCCACTCGGCGAACGGGCCCAGGGCCTCGTCCAGCGGCTCCGGATCGGGGGCCAGGCTGGCGAACACGAACCCGCAGACGACACCGCAGGCCAGCGGCCACAGGCCGTTCGAGTCCTTGTCGAAGCCGGGGAACCCGGTCTTCTCGGGCACACCCAAGAGGCGCCCGTCCAGGCCGTACGTCCAGCCGTGGTAGGGGCAGCGGAAGGCCTTGCCGCAGTTGCCGGCGCCGTCCGCCACGCGGGCCCCGCGGTGCCGGCAGACGTTGGAGAAGGCGCGGATCTCGCCGTCGGCTCCGCGCACCGCCATGATCGGCTCGCCGGCGGCCTTCATGGTCACGTAGTCGCCCGGCTCGCGCAGGTCGCAGACGTGCCCGACCAGGAGCCACGAGCGCCGGAAGATGGACTGCTGCTCGGCCCGGTAGAAGGCCGCTGAGCGGTATGTCCAGGCCGGCAGGGTGCGGATCGGGTCCATGGCGGGGGCTCGACGGGCTGACTGATCGATCAGTCAGCCGCGAGGCATCCAGTAAATCACGCCCGCCTGCATGCGTCAACGGCTCGCTGGCTTGACGTGCGAGGGCCCGTCTGTTAGGTCCTAACTGTGGCGTCAGTCAAACATCCCGGCTCCCGCCGGTGAGCGAGCCGCGGCGGCAGGAGATCCTGGCGGCAGCCTGCCGGGTGATCGCGCGCATGGGCATCGACCGCCTGCGCATGAGTGATGTGGCGGCCGAGGCCGGCGTCTCCACAGCGCTCGTGCACTACTACTTCGCCACCCGCGGTGAGCTGCTCAAGCACGCTTTCGTGTTCGCTGACGAGCGGGCGGCTGCGGTCGAGGAGCGGATCGCCTCCGAGGAGATGCCGCCGCCGGAGCGGATCGAGCGGCTGCTGCTGCTGTACCTGGACGACGAAGGCACGGACATTTACGAGAACTGGATGCTGTGGCGGGAGATGTGGAACCAGTCGCTGTTCGATCGCAACCTGCGGGGGGTGCTGGAGGACTCGTACCGCGACTGGGTGCGGGGGCTGGCCGAGATCGTCCGCGAGGGACAGGCCGACGGCTCGATTCCCAGTTCGACCGACCCCGAGGCTGCCATCTGGCGGCTGACCGCCTTCGTCGAGGGGATGGGGCCGCTGATGCTCCTGGAGATCCTGCCCCGCGAACGCAGCCTGGAGTTGGTGCGCGAAGCGGTGGCGCTCGAACTGCGCACCAGGGTGGGAGCGTGACGGCCACCGCCGCCGCCGATCGGTGGCTGTTTCTGACTCCGGAGGTGGAGGCCCAGCTGCCGGCCGCCGTGGCGGCGCTGCGGGCCGCGCTGGAGGAGCCTGGCAACGGCGAGCTGGAGGAGATCGACCAGGTCGAGGGGCTGATCCTGCACGGCGACTACGCCGGCTGGCTGGCCTATCTGGCCGACCGGCGGGGGCTCTTGGAGCGCTACCTGGCTCGCTTCGGCCCCGATCCGCTGGCCGGGCTGGTGGCGGCGGTGCTGAACGAGCAGCACATGCTGTCGCTGACCGTGCCGGGCGGTGGCGGGCTGGCCGAGCAGGAGCGGCGACGGGTGCGGGAGCTGCTGCAGCAGGCGGTCGGGCCGGACGCTCGATGACCGACGTGGTCGTGGTCGGCGGCGGGCTGGCCGGGCTCGCGGCGGCTCGCGACCTGATGCTGGGCGGGGCCGACGTGGTGTGCCTGGAGGCGCGCCAGCGGCCGGGCGGGCGTGTGTTCGCCGCGCCGCTCGAGGACGGCCGCGAGGCGCAGATGGGCGGCGAGCTGATCGGCGAGTTCCACACCGCCTACCTGGGCCTGGCCCGCGAGCTGGGCCTGGCCACCCGCCCCAGCTATGTGGCCGAGCCGGGCCGCATGACCTGGGATCTGGCCGAGGGCGTGCAGGTGGGCGACGAACCGCCCTGGTTCGACGCCGCCGACGCCGCCGATCAGGCCCGCGTGCAGGGACTGCTGGGGGCGCTCGCCCGCACCGTTGACCCCGACGATCCGTGGCGGCATCCCGAGGCCGACAGGCTCGACCGGCTGTCGCTGGCCGACTGGCTGCGCGATGTCGGCGCCCGGCCGGCGGTGATGCGGGCGGTCGAGCTCGCCCACCTGGGCGTCGCCGCTGGGTCGAGCGAGCGGGTGTCGCTCTTGGCCGGGCTGCGTATGGACGCGCTGGCGGGCGGGATCGGCGGCTATGACCTGGAGACGTGGGAGGGGCTGACCCTGGCCGACGGCTCGGCCGCGCTGCCGCGGGCCCTGGCGGCCGAGCTGGGTGAACGGCTGCGGCTGGGCGCGCCGGTGCGTGGGATCTCGACCAGCCCCCGGGTCACCGTGGAACTGCACGACGGCGAGACGCTGCGGGCCGAGGCGGTGGTGTGCGCCGTGCCGGCCGGGCCGTTGCGCGATCTGCGCATCGTTGGCCTCTCGCCCGACCGGCTGCGCTCGCTGCAGCGCATGCGCCACTCGCTGGCGGCCAAGGCAGTGGCCGGCTACCGCTCCCCGTTCTGGCGCGAGCAGGGCCAGAACGGCCTGGCCGAGAGCGAGGGCGTGCTGGGCTCGACCTGGCCGCAGGCGGACGGCGTGCTGTCGATCCTGGTGCCGCCCGAGCGGCTTGCCCACCACCTGGCCGCGCCTCCCGATGTCCGCCGCGAGCAGTTGCTGGCGGCGCTGGTGCGACTGTACGGGCCAAGGGCCGGCGAGCCGACCGGGTTTGCGACCGTCGAGTGGGGCGTCGAGCCGTTCACCCAGGGCTACGTGACCCAATGGGCGCCGGGTGACTTGATGCAGGTCGGGCCGCTGCATGGCACCCACGAGCCGCCCTTCTACGTGGCCGGCTCGGATCACTGGGTGGCCGGCTACATGGAGGGGGCGGTGCGCACCGGGCGGGGCGCCGCCGCGGCCGCGCTGGGCCGGCCGGTTGACCTGGCAGCGCCCCGGGTATAGCCTCGGGTTCGGGCAAGTCTGACCGTGGCAGGTCGACGACGGAGGTGGGTCATGCGCGCATCCGGGACGTTTCGACGGGCGGGAATCGTGTGGGTGGCGATGCTAGTGGTGGGGCTGCTGGCGGCCGCCACGGCCTCGGCGGCGACCTACACGGTGATCGACCTGGGCACCCTGGGTGGCACATCCAGCGGTGCCACCGACATCAACAACCGCGGGGATGTGGTCGGTTGGGCGGCCACCTCCTCAGGCGCCGTGCACGCGTTCGTGTACCGGGACGGCAAGATGATCGACATCGGCACGCTGGGCGGACGCAGCAGCAAGGCCACGGGGATCAGCGATAACCGGGCGGTGGTTGGGCTTTCCGGCGTGGCGGGGGGCGGGCCGCAGCATGCCTTCCTGTGGCGGGCCAATCAGGGCTCCATGCACAACCTGGGCCTGATCGCTCCGGCCCGGATCGGCGACACCGGCGCCATCATCGGCAACGGCACCAACGCGGCCGGCGAGTCTCAGGCGGCGTTCCGAAACCAGCAGGGGTGGGTCAGTCTGCCGCTGGACGGCTTCGGCGGCAGCATCGGCGAGGACGTCAATAACTCTGGCACCGCCGTCGGCACGCTGGTCGACGATCCCCACGGCGCGTCCCCGTTCGAGTACGCAAACGGCGTGCTGACGCGGCTGCCGTCGGTCGAGACCGCCTCTGAGACTGCGGCCGTCGCCATAAACGACAACGGGCTGATCGCCGGCCAGACGTTCGATCCGCTCGGTATGGTGATTTTTGACGGCACGTCCTGGCAGCCGATCTCGACTCCGGCGCTGTTCATCCCCGAGATCCACGACATGAACAACTGCCGCGACATCGTCGGTGCGTTCCACCCGGTGCAGTTCTTCAAGCCCAGCGCGTTCATCATCACGGGCGGCGTGGGCACCGATCTGAACACGCTGATCCCGTCGGGCTCGGGCTGGCACCTGGGCACCGCCACCGCGATCAACGACAGCGGAGAGATCGCCGGCGTTGGCCGCCACAACGGGGTGCAGCACGCGTTCCTGCTGGTGCCCTCGACGCCGGAGAGCTGCCCGACGCCGTAGTCTTCCGGGATGGAGAATGCGGTTGGCCGGCGGGTGGCGTCGCCTGCGGAGTTTCGGGAGCTGGCCGGCCCGCTGCTGGCCGCCGACGAGGCCCGGCACACGGTGATGCTGGGCGTGCTCGAGGCGCTGGTGCGAACGCCCGGCCGGTACGCCGAGTCGGCGCTGTGGGTGTGCGAGCGCGACGGAGTGGCCGAGGCGGCGGCGCTGCGCACGCCCCCGTATCACGCGGTGGTGGCCCGGCCGGCCTCGGCTGAGGCGCTGGAGGCGCTGGTGGGGGCGGTGGTGCGAGACTGCCCCGACCTGCCGGGGCTGAACGGCGCGCGGCCTGAGGCCGACGAGTTCGCCGCGGCCTGGGTGCGCCGGGCAGGCGGGAGGGCGCGCGAGCGGATGCAGCTTCGGCTGCACAGGCTGGAGACGCTCGAGCAGGTGCCGCAGGCGCCGGGGGAGCTGCGCGACGCCGGGCCCGACGATCGCGAGCTGCTGCTGGACTGGATGACGGCGTTCTCGGCCGAGGCCGGCCTCCAGGGCGGCCGGGACGAGCTGGCGGCGGGCATCGACGCGCGCCTCGGCGCCCCGCTCGGGTTGCTGCTGTGGGAGGACGAGGGCCGGATAGTGTCGTTTGCCGGATCGTCGAACTCATCGCCCGGTGTGGCCCGCGTCGGCCCGGTCTACACGCCCCCCGACCTGCGCGGGCGGGGGTACGCGACCACGCTCGTGTGGCGGCTGACGCGTGATCTGCTGGAGGCCGGCGTGCACACGGTGGTGCTCTTCACCGACCAGGCCAACCCGACGTCGAACTCGATCTACCGGCGGATCGGCTACCGGCCGGTGTGCGAGGCCGTCGAGCTGGATTTCGAGCGCGACTAGCGCGGCCTCGAACTGCGTCTCACGCGCGGCACCTACCGCGGGGTGCCGGGCCCAGCCCGTGCGCCGCCTGCACGCATCTCGACTGTTGTGGCCACTTGGCCGTCCGGAGAACGGTCAATTGCAGTACCCGGGGTTTGGGATGGCCAGTTGGCCGTGCCGGTGTCGGCCGATTGCAATTCCCCACACCCCTGTAACACCTCGTGACCCACACGCGACATCCGCTCCGCCACACTCGGAGCATGCCGACGTTCTCCGTCCCGACGCTGTACAAAGCGCGCAAGGTGCCGCTCAAGCAGCCCGTATGTGCGATCTGCATTGATCGCACGCGGGGGCGGACGGCGCGCGTCGACTTCGGCTACGGCGTCTCGGTGTGGCTGTGCACGGGCCATGCGAGCGTCGAGTTCCTGACCGGGCGCAGTGGGCGTGATGCGGTGCTCACCCTGATGCGCGCGTGGGAGGCGCATGGATGCCTGACGGCCGCGCGGCGGAAGGCGCTGGACGCCCATATCGCTTCGCTGCGTGAACGCCCGCCGCGGCGCCGGCCCGGCTCATATGCGTGGCCGGCCGTTCGCCTGCGCGCGGAGCGGCTGTTCGCGGCGGGCCACGGTGTCGCCGCGGTGCAGACGCGGGTCGAGTCGGCAACCTACGGTGTCGCCCAGGCTCCGACCGCCCGCACGATCCGCCGCTGGCGGCGCGAACGCCGCTGGCTCGCCCCGGGCTGGCCGGCCCGCGCTCCCTAACCCTGCCGCGCCCGTATGGACGAACGGTTCCCGGTGGCCGGCACCGGCCGTGTTCTGACAGGATCCGTGCGCATGCCGCGCGACCTCTCCCCGCTCTTCGACCCCCGTTCGGTCGCCATCCTGGGCGCCTCCAACGACCCTGCCAAGTGGGGCAACTGGCTGGCCCGGGGCGCGCTCAAGGGCGAGGGCCGTAGGCCGGTCTACCTGATCAACCGAAACGGCGGCGAGGTGCTGGGCCGGCCTGTCTTCCGATCGCTCGCGGAGGTGCCGGGCACTCCCGACCTGGTGGTCGTGTCGGTACCGGCGGCCGCGTTCGAGCAGGCCGTGGACGACTCCCTGGCGGCCGGCGCCCGGGCGCTGGTCGGGATCACCGCCGGGCTGGGCGAACTGGGAGACGAGGGTCGCGAGCAGGAGCGCGCGCTGGTCGAGCGTGTGCGCGCGGCCGGGGCGCTGCTGCTGGGCCCCAACTGCCTGGGCGTGTACGACGCATCGTCGGAGCTTGGCATCTGCTCCAACGAGTTCCCGCCCGGCTCGATCGGCCTCATCTCGCAGAGCGGCAACCTCGCCCTGGAGCTGGGCCTCCTCGCCCGCGACCACGGCCTGGGCTTCTCCCGCTTCGCCTCGACCGGCAACCAGGCCGACGTCGACCTGGCCGAGCTGGTGGCCGACTTCGCCGTGCACGCGCCGACCGAGCTGATCGCCGTCTATGTGGAGGACTTCCGCGACGGGCGGGCGTTCGTCGATGCCGCAGCCGGCTGCGGCAAGCCGGTCATCCTGCTCACCGTCGGCCGCTCGGAGGCAAGCGTGCGGGCCGCCCGCTCGCACACCGGCGCGCTGGTCAGCGACCTGGCGGTGGTGGAGGCGGGGTGTCAGGCGGCCGGCGTGCGGCTCGTCTCCACCCCGGCTCAGCTGGTCGATCTGGCGGCCGCGCTGGCAACGCCACGGCGGGCCGCCGGCCCGCGTGTGGCGGTGGTCGGCGACGGCGGCGGCCACGGCGCCATCGCCTGCGACGCGGCAGCCGCGGTCGGGCTCGAGCTGCCCCGTCTGAGCGACGGCCTGAGCCGGGCGCTGGCCGACCAGCTGCCGCACACCGCGGCCACCGGCAACCCGATCGACCTGGCCGGCGGCGGCGAGCAGGATTTCTTCTCCTACGCCAAGGTGGCGCGCGGCGTGCTGGAGTCGGGCGAGGTGGACGCGCTGCTTCTGACCGGCTACTTCGGTGGCTACAGCACCTACTCCGAGGACTTCCTGGAGCGCGAGGTGGAGGTGGCCAGGGCCGTCGCCCAGGCCTCCCGCGACAGCGGCCGCCCGCTGGTCGCCCACAGCATGTACCCGGCCACCGCCACAACCGATGCTCTGCGGGCGGGCGGCGTCCCCGTCTACCGGACGATCGAGTCGGCCTGCTGGGCGCTGGCCCAGCTGCACACCGAGCCGGCAGCCGCCGGCGCGCCGCGGATCCCGGCCACCGCCCCGGCCGGCGCCACCGACGGCTACTTCGCCGCCCGCGGCCTGCTCGAGCAGGCGGGCGTGCCGTTCGTGTTAGCCCACCAGGTGCACACGCTGGACGAGCTGCGCGAGGCGGCCGACGGGCTCGGCTACCCGGTTGTGCTGAAGGCGCTGGGCACGCTGCACAAATCCGACGCCGGCGGCGTCGCGGTCGGACTGGTGGATGATGAGGATCTTGAACAGGCCTTCGCACGCATGACCGAGCATCTGGCGCCGCCGGCCTTCTCGGTCGAACAGATGGCGCCGCTCTCCGACGGGGTGGAGTTGATCGTCGGCGCCCGCCGCGACGCCCGCTTCGGCCCGGTGGCGATGGTCGGCCTGGGCGGCGTGTACGCGGAGACCTTCCAGGACGTGGCGGTTGGGCTCGCCCCGCTGGATCCCGAGCGGGCCGAGCAGATGCTGCGCTCGCTGCGCGGTGCCGCCATCCTGAACGGTGCCCGCGGCCGCCCGCCGGTGGACGTGGCCGGCGCCGCCCGCGCGGCCGTCGCCCTGTCCGCGCTGGCGGCCAGTCGCCCCGACATCGCCGAGGTGGAGGTCAATCCGCTGCTGGCGACTCCGGCCGGCGTGCTGGCGCTGGACGCGCGCATCATCCCCACGGAAGGAGCGACCGATGCTGGTTGAGGGAGCCTTCGACGGCAAGGTGGCCGTCGTCACCGGCGGCGGTAGCGGCATGGGGCGTGGGATGGCGGTCGAGTTCGCGCGGCTGGGCGCTCACGTGGTGGTTGCCGGCCGCCGGCCGGAGCCGCTGCAGGAGACGGTCGGGCTGATCGAGGGCGCGGGCGGCCAGGCGCTGGCATGCCCCACCGACGTGCGCGACCCCGACCAGGTGGACGCCCTGGTGGGGGCCGCCGTCGAGCGCTTCGGCAGGGTCGACGTGCTGGTCAACGACGCCGCCGGCAATTTCGTGGTCAAGGCGGAGGACCTATCCCCCAACGGCTGGCGGGCGGTCACCTCGATCGTGCTGGACGGCGGATTCCTGTGCGCCCGCGCCGCCGGCCGGCGGATGATCGAGCAGGGCGATGGCGGGGCGATCCTGAGCGTGATCGCAAGCTACGCCTGGACCGGCGGCCCGGGCACAGTGCACTCGGCGGCGGCCAAGGCCGGGCTGGTGGCCATGACCCGCACGCTGGCGGTGGAATGGGCGCCGCACGGGATCCGCGTAAACACGATCTGCCCCGGCCCCACCGCCACGGAGGGCGCCGGCCAGGCGCTGTGGCCGACCGCCGCCGACGAGGCCCGGGTGGCCGCCAGCGTGCCCGCGGGGCGGCTGGCCAGCGTGGAGGAGATCGCCTGGTGGGCGGCCGCGCTGTGCAGCCCCTACGCGAGCTACATCACCGGCGCTGATCTGACCATCGACGGCGGCCACTGGCTCGAGCAGCAGGGCTATATGCCGGCGCTCGGCCGGTCGCCGGAATGAACGGCGACGACACCAGCGAGCTGGAATGGGTCGAGGCGGAGGCGTTCGCGGGCCTCTTTCCGGATTACACGTTCACGCTCGGCCAGGCGGTTGGCATCCTGCATCCCCAGCTGCAGGTGCTGATGTTCAACCGGGTGATCGGGCTGGGCGTCGGCCGGCCGGCAAGCGACGCCGATCTGGATGAGATCGCCGACCGGTACGGCGTCCGCGAGCACATGATCAGCGTGGCCCCGGGCGCGCAGCCCGCCGATCTGGCCGATCGGCTGCGCGAGCGCGGCTACCGGCCCGGGTATGCCTGGGTCAAGTTCCGGCGGGGGGCGATCGCCCCGGCTCCGGTCGCCACCAGTCTGCGCGTCGAGCTGATCGGGCCGGATCGGGCCGACGACTTCGCCCGCGTGGTGACGGAGGGCTACGGGATGCCCGAGACGGCCGGCGAGCCGCTGGTCGCGGTCGTCGGCAGGCCGGGTTGGGCCTGCTTCCTGGCTTTTGCCGGCGACGTGCCGACGGCCGCCGGGCTCGTGCACACCAATAGCCAGGCGGCCTGGCTGGGCGCGGCCGCGACGTTGCCGGAGTTCCGGCGGCGGGGCGGGCAGGGGGCGATCATGGTCGAGCGGATCCGGTATGCGATGCAGCACGGCTGTCGGCGGGTGGTGACCGAAACCGGGGAGGTGACGCCCGGCGGGACGGACGCCTCCTACCGGAACATCCTGCGGCACGGCTTCGAGCCGGCCTACGTGCGCCCGAACTTCGTCTCGCCCGAGCCGACCTTCGCCGCCTGACTTCGGGGCGCGGCGCAGCCGCCACTCACCAGCGCAGCAGCCCGCCGATGCCGCCGCCGGCCGCCAGTGCCTCTGCAGCCCGGCCGGTCACCGCGGTCACGTCAGCGTCGGTATCGAACGCGGCTGCCACCAGGTGATCTGCGAGATCGGGCAGCGGGCGAAGCTCCTGCCCCGCCAGCCCGACCGGCACAACCCCAGGGGGCACGGCTCGTCCGTCCGGCGCCAGCGCGCCGGGGTACGCGCGCTCGCGGTCGATCGCCAGTTGCGCCACCCGGCCGCCTGCCAGTGCCTCGAGCACGTCGGCCAGCCCGAGTGCACCGCGTGCGCCGCTTCGGGCCTGGTCGGTGATCCGCTCCACCAGCTTGACGTCCCAGCCGCGGCGCAGATCGTCGGCGGCCGGCGTCAACTCTGCGGCGAGCACGGCGGGCGTGTGTTCGGGGGCGGGGTCGAGCCTGACGTGGGTGACATCCAGGCCGTGACCGATCAACTCCGCGACCACCGGCGCCGCCAGCCGCTCGTTCCCGGCCACGACGACGCCCCGCCAACCACGCTGGAGCGCCCGATCCACGGCCAGTCGGGTGCCGACGGCGGCGATCCGCCGGCGATCCTCCATCACGCCGACGGTCGGCTCCTTGCGGAGCGACCACTCGAACCGAGGCGGGGTGACGTCGCGCTCGGTGAGGTCGCGCACCTCGCCCAGCTCAAGCTCCAGAATGCGAAGCTGGTGCATCGAGATGACGACCAGGCCGACCGGTGCTCCGTCGCCGATCGCGGCCACCAGCGGAACCACGTGCGCGCGCTCGCCCAGCCACACGCCTGTGGGCAGCTGCGGCCGGATGTGCACCTCCTCCACCTCGCCGCCGGCCACGCTCGCGAAGACCGCCCGCCCGCGGCCGGTCTCGTCCGCATCGAGCGCCCTCTCGAGCGCCGGCGCAATCAGGCCCAGGCAGCGTCGAACGGCAGCGTGATCCTGGGCGTCGTGCAGCACCTGGTGGAGGGCGGTGCGAGCCTGCTCCTCCCACACGGGGCGACGCGTGCCCGACGGCTCCGCGGCCCCGGGGCCAATGTACACCGACAGCACCCCCACGGGATCCCGGAGGCTGGTCAGACGATGAAGGGCGTCGCCGGATGTTGCCACGTCTGTAGCGTGACCCCCAATCCCCGCTGGCACATCGGGGGGAGCGCTGAGCCTGGCTTCGGCTTTCCCGTCGGTCCGGCGGCCGTCACGGGGAGCGGCCAGCGTCGCCGCCAAGTGACACGTCACGGACGCCCCAGATGCTCCAGTGCGGGTCGCTTCCGGCGGCCACGAACTGGATCTCGTTGGGGCCGGCCGAGTTCACATCCCCCGCCGGGATGGCGCGCTGGCGGTTGTGACTCCAGGCGCCTGGGGAGGTCGGGGCGAGCGTCGCCACCAGGTGCCAGTTGACCCACAGCTGCACCTCGCCGGCCTGCACGTCGAACGCCCGGAACGCCACCACGAACGGCTTGCTCGCGGAGGTCGCCCGGTAGAACACCTCCTTGGGGTGGCTGCGATCGCCGCCGGGGATGTTCCCGAGCGGCGAGGCGTCCGGCAGCGAGCGGGGCAGGACGGCGGTCTGGCGCGGGTTGGCCGGAACCGTCGAGAGGATGCTCCACTCCTCCGCGGAGGTGGTGGAGAAGTCGTACAGGCTGGCGCCCAGCAGGCCGCGCTCGCGCTCGGCCTGCACGAAGCCGGTCACCTCGGCCGCGGTTGCGGCGTCGGCCAGGCCGCCGATGGCGTGGATGGGAACGGCCCGGTCGCCGGTCTGCGTGCGTAGCAGGTACACGTTCGCGGCCGTGTAGTCGTGCGCGGCCAACTCGCCGCGGGTGTGGTAGGTGAAGTAGCCCATGGGCAGGAAGACGTCGAACAGGGGACGCAGCGACCGGAAGGGGAAGCCGGGCCAGTAGGTCGGAGTCAGCTGCATGCCCCGGGGCGCGGGCACGATTGCTCCCAGCGGGTACGCCGAGCCGGCGCCGGCGCGCACGCGTCTTGCGAGTGAGAGCAGGCGAGTCGTGCGCAACGAGACGTCGGTCACGACGGCCGACTCGATGTCCAGCGCGAAGCCGTCGAAGCCCTGCCTGTCCGCGGTGCGGAAGTGGATCGCCGCCATGCAGCGGCGGTAGTCAAAGGAGGATGCGAAGGACGGCAGGTACCAGGCCACCACCCGCATCCCGGCCGCGTGTGCCGCCGTAATGAAAAGGCTGACAGTCGTCGGCGACACGACGTCCTCCGACGAGCGGAAGTTGGACGTTTCCAGAAACAGCGTGCGCACGCCATGGCCGTGCATGGCCGCCACCGTTGACTGCGGATCCGCCCGCTCCGGGGTGTCGTACAGGTCGACCCAGGTACCCAGCCCGCGGAATGCCGCAAGCGGCGCGTGGCCGGCGGCTGCGCTGCTCGAGCCGCCAACCGCCCGGCCGCTCAGCATGCGTGTCGCGGCGGCGCCGGGGAGTGCTGTCAGGGCAAGCGCTGCCACCGCCGCCAGAGTCACCGCCCGCGTACGCGCGCCGCGCTTCATGGGTCCAGTGTGCGTCCGCCGGCCGTGCGCGGCATCCGCGCCAGCGCGGATCCGTCAGTGGATGATTACCAGGGTGCCGATGGCGGCGAACCGCCAGACGACGACCGCCTCGCCGGCCGGAACGCGGATGCAGCCATGGCTCGCCGGGTACGGCGGGACGTCAGGGTACTCGTGCAGCGCGTAGCCGCCTGTGAAGTACGAGGCGTAGGGCATCCACACCTGGAAGGGGACCGACCACGACATCCGTTCCTTGCGGTAGATGGTGAACGTGCCCGTCGGTGTGACATGGCCTGGAGCAGCGGTGGAAACGTGGATCGCGCGTGTCACCTGCCCGCCCGAGACCAGCAGCAGCACCTGCTGCGCCACGTGCACCTCAAGATGCCGGCCGGTGGTCGACCACGGCTGCGGCCGCTGGGCGCCGGCCAGCTGGAGGCGGGTCTGGGGGCCGACCACGCCGTCGCGTTCCATGCCCTCCCACCCCTGGAATGCGATCACCGCCTGCATCGTCCGGTAGTCGTAGACGCCCGTGCTGTAGCCGGGCGGGAGAAATGTCAGATCCGATAGCCGCCGCTGCAGCTGCGCGATTCCGACGGTGCCGCGGCCGGTCGGGGGAGTGGCCGGCAGATGCATCGCCTGGACGGCGTGCAGCAGGTTCTGGATCGCCGCGTGCGGGCTTGCAAGCCAGGCTGGGGGCGTCCCGCCGGCAGCCTGCATGACCCGCGTCACGGTCCCCCGCCAGACCAGTGCCTGCCCTGCCGCGCGGCTCAGTTCGGCTTTGGCCGAGCCCAGCCCGTTCGCCTTTCCAGCCACCACGCGGGCGATCCGGTGCAGCGCGCCGGCCGCCTGGGTGTACGCGGTGGCGAGCAGTCCGCCGCGGGCGGAGCGGTCGCCGGATTGGAGCGCCCGCATGCGCACGGCCGAGCTTAGGAGCCGATCGGCCCCACGGCGCAGCACGAGGACGGCAGCCGCCCGATCGGCCTCGCTGGAGGAGGCGCCCAGTTGGCGCATCGTCCCCTGCGCTCGGCGGATCGCAGGGATGGCCGCCAGGGCGGGTGTCTGCAACACGCGCAGCGACCGGGCAACGGCCTGTGCCGGTGTTGTCGGGGTGGAGGTCGACGACGAGGGCGGGGCCGTGGAGCCGGCAGCGCCGCAGCCGGCGACAAGCGCCACCAGGCCGAGCGCTGTCGCGCCCGCCAGGAACTGCTTCCCTCGATTGTACGGTCCACCCATGCTGCCATCGGACCACGTCCGCACGGCGGCCGCATCGGCGGCCACGCGGACCTCCAATCCGGGGTTTCTGGCAACTCTGGAGAGCCTTGCGGCCTTCCCGAAACGGGGATCGGCGTTGCCTCCGATGCCGAACGGCGGGACAGGTGTGAGGCTCCAGGTATGCAAGGAACACCAATCCGCACTCCACACAGGTCAGACAGGCACTTCCCTGAGACAGAGCGCGAATACCTGGAGCGGGTGGCGCTCTTGCGGGAGCACGAGTTGCAGTTCGAGCGGCGTGCACGCCGCCATGCCCATATCCGCCGGATCGTCCATCTGATGCCAGGCCCGCGGCGCCGACATGCCCCTCGCCGGAAGGTGTAAAGACCTCGGCCCGGGGTCTGACCCTGGGGTGAGGCCTAACATCTTGGGGTGGCGCAGCAGGCTGACAACGCGATCGAGGTGCGCGGGCTGAGCGTGGACCGAGGCGGCACGCACGTGCTACACGAGCTCGACCTGGATGTGCCGGCAGGCATGGTGACCGGCCTGCTGGGCCCGTCGGGGTGTGGCAAGACCACCCTCATGCGGGCCATCGTGGGCGTCCAGATCGTGCGTTCGGGAGCGGTCACGGTGCTCGGCCGGCCGGCGGGATCGCCGGACCTGCGCGACCAGGTGGGCTACGTCACCCAGGCCCCGTCGGTGTACGGCGACCTGACGGTGACCGAGAACCTGCGCTACTTCGCCCGCGTGCTTGGCGCCCAGTCCAGCCGCATCCCGCAGGCCATCGACACGGTCGGCCTGGGCGCCTTCCAGGGCCGGATCGTCGGCAGCCTGTCGGGTGGCGAGCTGTCCCGCGTGTCGCTGGCCGCGGCGCTTCTGAACGAGCCGCCGGTGCTGGTGCTGGACGAGCCGACGGTCGGCCTCGACCCGGTGCTGCGGGAGGAGTTGTGGCAGATCTTCGACGGGCTGGCGGGGCAGGGCGTGACGCTGCTGGTGTCCAGCCATGTGATGGACGAGGCCATCCGCTGCGACCAGCTGCTGCTGATGCGGGAGGGCCGCATCCTGGCCGCCGAACCGCCCGCCGCGCTGCTCGAGCGCACCGGGGCGGACGACCTCAGCCAGGCATTCCTGGCGCTGATCCATTCCCAGCAGGAGGGGGCGCCCAGGTGACCCCGCGCATCACCCTGGCCACCGCGCTGCGGGTGTTCTGGCAGCTGCGCCGTGACCCGCGCACGATCGCGCTGCTCCTGGTCGTGCCGCCCGTGCTGATGACCCTGCTCAAATTCATCCTGAACGGCCAGGCCGAGACCTTCAACCGGATCGCCGCCCCCATGCTGGGCATGTTCCCGTTCATCATCATGTTCCTGGTCACCTCGATCACCATGCTGCGCGAACGCACGACCGGAACGCTGGAGCGGCTCATGACCACCCCGCTGGGCAAGCTCGACCTGCTGCTGGGGTACGGGATCGCGTTCGGGGTGATGGGCGTGGTGCAGGCGGCCGTCGCCTCGCTGGTGGCGTTCGGCCTGCTGGACGTCCATACGCAGGCGTCCGCCGGGCTGGTGATCCTCCTGGCAGCCGGAAACGCCGTGCTCGGCATGGCGCTGGGCCTTTTTGTGAGTGCCTTTGCCCGCAGCGAGTTCCAGGCCGTCCAGTTCATGCCCGCCACCGTGTTTCCGCAGATGCTCCTGAGCGGGCTGTTCGTCCCCCGCGACGACATGGCCCGGGCGCTGCAGTGGCTGGCCGACGTGCTGCCCCTGACCTATGCCTATGACGCGCTGTCGCGGGTCGAGGCCACCGGCGGCTTCGACTCCCGAGTGGCCAGGGACCTGGCGGTGACGATCGGGGTGACCCTGCTCGCGCTGGCACTGGGGGCGCTCACACTGCGCCGGCGGACGGGCTGATGGGCCGGCTCGAGAAGGCCGACTGGTGGGCCATCCGCCCGTCCGGCAACCGCAAGCCGGCCACCTACACGTGCCCGCTGTGCGGCTTCCGGCTGCACGCCATGACGCGGCACATGCTGATCGCCCCGGAGGGCAACAGCAGCCGCCGCCGGCACGCCCACACCGAGTGCGTGCAGGCCGCCCGCGCCCAGGGCCGGCTGCCCACCCGCGGCGAGTGGGCGAAGACCCAGCCGCGGCCGCAGTCGCTGCTGGACAGGCTGCGTGCGCGCCGCGGCCCCCGGGCGCCATGAGCGACGGCCTCGAACTGCGCCCCGCCACGCCCGCTGATGGCGAGCGGCTGCGCGAGCTTCTGGCCGCCGCCAAGGGCTGGTGGGACTACGACCCGGCCGTCGTGGCTGACTGGGCCGCCTCGATCGACATCGAGGCCACGCTGCGCGAACAGGAGGTGTGGGTGGCGCAGACCCGCGGAGAAGTGGCGGCATGGGCCGGGTTGCTGCCGCCGCGCGACGGCGTTGCGGTGCTCGACCATCTGTGGGTGGACCCGGCGACGATGGGCCTCGGGATCGGCTCCGCGCTCTTCCGCAACGCCGCACGGCGGGCCGCCGAGTTGGGGGCGCAGCTCATGGAGTGGGAGGCCGAGCCCAACGCGCTGGGGTTCTACGCCGAGATGGGCGGCCGCCGCCTGCGCGAGACGGTGAGCGACTGGGGGCGGTCGCTGGACGTGATGGGATCGACCTGGCGAGCGGGTGAGTGCTCAGGCCGCGAGCCGCTCGGCCAGGTAGCGGATGGCGATCGGGTACCGGTACTCGATGCCCATGTGGGTCGCGTCGAAGAGCTCGAAGAAGACGTCGGTGACCCCGACTGCGGCCAGTTCGCGCCTGAATGCCTCGGCCCCCAGGTCGAGGAACCACTCGTCGCGCTTTCCGGCGTCGATGTAGATCGCCCGCATGCTGCGCACCGCCTCGGAGTACCGGGCCACCATGCGCACCGGGTCGACGTCCAACCACCGCTGCCACACCTCGTCCACCAGTGCTCCGGTGGCCGGGTCGAAGGGCAGCCGCACGGTGCCGTCGGCGTCGGTCGAGTAGCAGGCCGCCATGCACCACGCGTTCAGCAGGTCGTCGTCGCCGTCGCGGGTGAACGCGGTGCGGGAGCGGAAGTCCTCCCAGAACCGCTCATAGGAGCCGTCGTAGAGATCGCGCAGATAGCGCACGCACTTGCCGAACTCCGGCAGGTAGCAGCACTCGAAGAGCGCATCGCCGGCGTGCGTTGCCAGGGCGCCGAACACATCGGGACGCAGCATGGGCACGACCATGGCGCCGTAGCCGCCGCTCGACTTGCCGGTCAGCGCCCGGCTGGCGCGCTCGGGCAGGGTGCGGTAGCGGCCGTCCACCCACGGCACAGCCTCGTCGCACAGGTAGCTCAGGTAGCGGCCGGTGCCGGGCGAGTCGAGATACTGGCTTCCGCCCAGAGATGTCCAGCAGTCGACGTAGACGACGATGCACGGCGGCACCGCGGGGTCGGCGAACAGGGCGTCGACGCGCTCCGGCACGTTCGGCCGAAACGGCACCCTGTTCGTCCACATGTCGAGCTGGCCGGTCAGGCCCTGGATCACGTAGATGCTTGGGTAGCGGCGATCCGGGGCGTCGTCGTAGCCGCGCGGCAGCTGCACCCACAGCGGGCGCATGTGCGGATCGCCCAGCGGGTTGCCGCGCAGCAGCTGACTGTCGATGGTCAGCTGCTCGAGCCGACCCGAGAACGGGCGGGCCCAGGGCGGTCCGGAGGGCGTCGACATCGCTGGCGATGGTAGATGACCGGCGTGTCGGGTGCGGGAATTTGGGGAATATGCAGCAGATGGCCAGATGGCGGGCAGTCACGCTGGTGGTGATCTCCGTCGCCGCCGGGTGCGGCGGGTCGTCCGGGACGGCCTCGGCGCCGCCCAAGCTGCCGCACGCGCTGGGCGTGCAACTGGCGGAACAGGCGGCCGCGGTCGAGACCAGCCTGCGGGCAGGCGACTCCTGCGCGGCGGTGACCGAGGCGGCGACGTTGGAGAACTCCGTGTCGCAGGCGATCGCGGCCGGACAGGTGCCGGCGGCGCTGCGCGAACCGCTCTCCTCATCCACGACCGACCTGACCGCGCGCGTCCGGTGTGTGCAGACCCCGCCCCCAAAGCCCCATCCACCGCACCCCCACAAGCCGCACAAGCACCACGGACACGGGCCCGGCCCGGGTGACGGTGGGCCTGGACCCGGCGACGGAGGTGGCGGCTGACGGTCTGTGGAGCTCGACTCAGAATGGTCTCCTGCTGCGGCTGGTCTGCGGGCGCGGTGTCTGCGTTCCACGCGGCGTGCGGTGCTCAACGTGGCCTCCGCGGCCCTTCGGGCCGGTGCCTGCGCTCCGCGCGCCGCTCGATCCTTGTCACCGCGTCCGCATCCTGCGCCTCGCGACGGAGCCCATTCTGAGTCGAGCTCCCGGCACGCAGCTTGGCCGCTACAGGGTCGATGGACTGCTGGGCAGCGGCGGAATGGCGGTGGTGTACCTGGCCGACGACGGGGAGTTGGGGCGTCCTGTGGCCGTCAAGCTGCTCGCGGACAACCTGGCCGACGACGCCGACTTCCGGGCCAGATTCCTGCGCGAGGCGCGGCTGGCGGCCAGGCTCAACCACCCCAACATCGTGCAGGTGTTCGACATCGGTGAGCACGACGGCCGGCCCTTCATCGTCATGGAGTACGTGGCCGGCGAGACGCTTGCGGGCGAGCGGGCGCGGGCAGGGCGGCTGGCGCCGGCCCGGGTGGCGGAGGTGGCGGTGCAGTGCTGCGCGGGGCTTGGCTGTGCGCACGCGGCCGGCCTGGTACACCGCGATGTCAAGCCGGAGAACGTGCTGGTGGCGGGCGATGGGACGGTCAAGATCTCCGACTTCGGGATCGCGCGGGCGGCCGACGAGGCGCGGCTGACCATGACCGGGAGCATCCTCGGCACCGCCCGCTACCTGGCGCCGGAGCAGGCGATGGGAGGCCCGGTCACGCCCGCCGCCGACATCTACTCGCTGGGCGTCGTCTGCTATGAGCTCTTGACCGGGCGCCCGCCACACGAGGCCGACACGCTGACCGGGTTGGTGTCAGCCAAGCGCTCGGCGCCCGCCTCCTCGACCCGCGACCTGCGGGCGGACGTGCCCGTGTGGCTGGACGACGCGGTCACCGCCTGTCTTGTGCCGGCGCCTCATGACCGGCCGTCGGCCGGGCAGCTGGCCGGCATGCTGGGCGAGCAGCAGACGGCGCCGGCGACCCGGGTGATGGCGGCGCCGACTGCCCAATTGGACAACGTTGAGACGGCCAAGTGGCCAACCCATCGGACCACGAACCAGTCGACCCGCCGCATCCCCGGCCGGCTGGCCGGGACGCTGGCTTTGGTGGCGGCGATGATGGCGATCGTGGTGGCGTTGTGGCTGGCGACGTCGGGGAGCCGCGCGCCCAAGCCCGCCCCCGAACCGGCCGCCGCTCCCACCGGCGGGACGCCCGCCCAGCTGGCCCAGCACCTGGCCAGCTGGATCCGCCAGCACTCCCAGTAGGTGCCGAAGCCAGAACGAGCGGAGAGGGAGGGATTCGAACCCTCGCTGGAGGTTTACCCCCCAGACCCACTTAGCAGGCGGGCGCCTTCAGCCACTCGGCCACCTCTCCCGTGTCCGCAGATTATCGGGCCGCGGACGCGATCGCACAAGCGCGCAGTAGTTTGCCGCACGCCCAGAATCCGTGATTGGCCCGATGCGGCTCACCGCTTGCGCGGGCTAGGCTCGTGGATGTGAGCGAGCTGCTGACGTCCGGCGGAGGGCGCGTCCGCGATGTGATTCTGCGGGATGGCGGCACGCTGCGGCTGCGCCCGCCGACCCCCGCCGACCGGGCCGCGCTGCACGCCTTCTATGAAGCGCTCTCGCCGCAGAGCCGGTATCTGCGCTTCCACGCCGTGCGCTCGCCCGAGGCGGCCTTCAGCGAGTCGATCCTCGATCCCGACTGGGACGAGCGCGGGGTGCTGCTGGCAGAGCTGGCCGAGGGCGGGGAGATGCGGGTGGTGGCGCTGGCCGAGTTCGCCCGCCTGCGCGACCGGCGCCGGGCCGAGGCCGCCTTCGTGGTGGCCGACGCCCATCAGCGACGGGGCATCGGCACCCGACTCCTGGAGCAGTTGGCCGCCGAGGCGATCGCCATCGGCATCGAACTTTTCGAGGCTGAGGTGCTGTCGGCCGACTTGCAGATGCTGCGGGTGTTCGAGTCGGCCGGATTCGGGATCAGCCAGGTGATGGAGGGCGGCGAGGTGCGGGTGGAGCTTCGGATCACGCCCACCGACGCCTACCTGGCGCAGGTGGACGCCCGCGACCACACCGGCGTGTCGGCGTCCCTGCGAGCGTTCTTCCAGCCCAGCTCGGTGGCCGTGGTCGGCGCCTCGGCCAAGCCTGGGTCGATCGGCGGGTCGCTGTTCCGAAACCTGGTCGATGGCGGGTTCCAGGGCCAGGCCATCCCCGTCAACCGCACCGGCGAGGCGGTCGCCGGCGTGGCGTCCGTGAAGACTGTCTGCGAGCTTGCGACCCCACCAGATCTGGCCGTTGTGTGCGTGCCCGGGCCGGCGGTGCTGGCGGCCGTGGACGACGTGCTGGCCGCCGGCGTGCGGGCGGTGTGCGTGATCTCGGCCGGATTCGCCGAGGTGGGGGCGGAGGGCATCGAGCGCCAGGCCCAGCTGCTGGCCCATATCCGGGCCGCCGGCGCGCGCCTGATCGGCCCCAACTGCCTGGGCCTGGCCGTGCCGCCGCTGGCCATGAACGCCACCTTCGCCGGGGCCGCCTTCCCGCCCGGCCCGATCGGCTTCTCGTCGCAGTCCGGCGCGCTCGGCCTGGCCGTGCTGGAGCACGCCGCCAGCCGCGGCCTGGGGCTGTCCTCCTTCGTCTCGGTGGGCAACAAGGCGGACGTATCCTCAAACGATCTGCTGGAGTACTGGGAGGACGACCCGACAACCGGTCTGATCCTGCTGTACATGGAGTCGCTGGGCAACCCGGAGCGGTTCGGCCGGATCGCCCGCCGTGTGTCGAGGGCCAAGCCGATCGTGGCCATGAAGAGCGGCATCACCCGTCAGGGCGCCAAGGCCGCCGGATCTCACACGGCCGCGCTGGCCGGCGCCGACTCGGCCGTCGAGGCGTTGTTCCGGCAGGCCGGGGTGGTGCGCGTGCGCACGCTGGAGGAGCTGCTGGACGTGGCAACCCTGCTGTCCGCGCAGCCGTTGCCGCGCGGAAACCGGGTGGCCATCGCCACCAACGCCGGCGGCCTGGGCATCCTCTGCGTGGACGCCAGCGTTGGGGCTGGGCTGGAGCCGGCCGAGTTGGCGGAGGAGACCTGTCAAGCTCTGCGCGCCGTGCTGCCGGCCGAGGCCAGCGTCGCCAACCCGGTGGACATGCTGGGCTCGGCCACGGCCGAGACCTATGCGGCCGCCGTGCCGCTGCTGGTGGCCGACCCCGGGGTGGATGCCGTGATCATCCTGTTCGCGCCGCCCATCGTGGCCACCGGTTCCCAGGTGGCGGGCGCCGTCGCCGAGGCTGTGGCCGGCCTCGAGGGCCACGCCAAACCGGTGCTGGGCGTCATCATGGGCGAGCGCGACGACCATCCACCGGGCGGCTTCGCCCGCTTCGCCTTCCCGGAGTCGGCCGCCCGCGCCCTGGGCGTGGCGCTTGAGCGCTCGCGCTGGCTGCGCCGGCTGGCCGGGTCGACGCCCGAACTGCAGGACTGTGACCGTGCGGCCGCTCGCAGGATCGTGGCCGACGCCCTCCGCGACGCGGATCAGGCGTGGCTGGAACCCGGTCCGGCGTGGGATCTGCTGGCCGCGTACGGCATTCCCACCACCGGCCAGCGGACGGCGGTGGACGCTGAGGACGCGGTGCGGGTGGCGGCCGAGTTGGGCGGCAAGGTGGCCGTGAAGACCGCGGCGCCGGGCGTGCACAAGAGCGACACCGGCGGGGTCGCCATCAACCTCGACTCGTGGGATGCCGTGCGCACTGCGGTGGAACGGATCGGCGCGCCGGTGATCGTGCAGCAGATGGCCCCAGCCGGGGTTGAGTTCCTGGTTGGCTCGGTTCGCGATCCGGTTTTCGGCCCGCTGATCGCGTTCGGGCCGGGCGGGGTGAACGCCGAGCTGATCGACGACGCCCGCTTCGCCCTCGCCCCGCTGACAGACGTTGATGTGGACGAACTGCTGGCCGCCGGGGCAGCCGGCCGGCTGGTGCGCGGATACAGAGGCGCGCCGGCGGCGGATACCCGCGCGCTGGCCGACCTGCTGCACCGCCTGGCCACCCTGGCTGTCGATCTGCCTGAGCTGGCCGAGCTCGACCTGAACCCGGTGATCGCCGGGCCCGCGGGCTGCGTTGCGGTGGACGCCAGGGTGCTGGTGCGGCGGGCCGCCGACGGCGGCCGCGCGAAGACCTGGTAGCCGGCGCCGTAACTTCCGGGCCGCCCGGGCGTGGTGGGTGATATGACCGCACACCGATGAGGGCTGATCGGTGGCGGTGTTGCTCACACCCACCGGAAGGAACGGACAGTGAACTCTGCCACCGCGGCTTCCCGGACGGCCGGCTCACATCGGCCGCAAGCGGGGATGGCCCTTCTCATCGCCCTGGCGTTCGGCGTTCTGGTTGCCGCCGGCGCCTACGCTGATCGAACCGGCGCGCTGTCGCCGGCAGGCGCGGGGCTCAGCCAGTCGGCCGCGGCCCGCGCCCAGCTGGCCCGGGCGGCGGCGGCCCCGGCCGCCCACGCCAAGCCGCATCGGCTGCTGGCGTGGAAGGCGCCGCGCCTCCCGCACGTGCATCCCGTCACCCTGCCGCCGCGGGTCGTCACCATCAGCGCGCCCGCCCCGGCCGCCGCGCCGGTGGCGCAGCCGGTCGCGCAGCCGGTCGCGGCTGCACCCCCGCACACCTCGGACGACTCCGGAGGAACCGATGACTAGTACCGCAATACGTGTGTATACCGTCGTGATCGCCCTTGTCTGCGCCGTCGCGGTGGTGATGGCGATGCGCGCCCAGAGCATGGCGGCCGGCTGGCAGTCGGATTCCCGCGCATGGCAGACGCTCGTCAGCTCCACCGTCGCGCACGACCGCGCGGCCTCGCTGGCCGCGCACCGGATGGCGGTTCGCTACGACCGACTGGTGCGCCTCACCACGCGTTCCGAACACCGCATGCTGGTCGCGCTCAAGCAGGCCCAGTCGGGCGCCGGCAGCGCACAGCAGGCCACCGTGTATCAGACCGTACCGTCGTCCGGTTCGGCCCCTGCCGCCGCCCCGGCCCCGGCGCCGGTGCCCGTCAGCGCTCCGGCGCCCCCGACCACCCGCACCAGCTGATGCCGGCTTCCAAGCACGTCGGCAGCACGGTCTGGGAGTGGCCGGCCACCGGCACGACCTGGCGCATCCACCACTCGGGCGGGGTGGAGAGCCTCGTCGCCGGCGCCGTCGCCGGGTTGGTGGAACGCGACGAGGAGCGCTGGTCGCGGTTCCGTCCGACCAGCGAGGTCAGCCGGCTGTCGGCCGGCGCGGGCCGCTGGGTGCGGATCTCGGCCGAGACCGCCGCTCTGCTCGAGCTGGCCGTCGGCTGGTACGAGCGCACCGACGGGCTGTTTCAGCCGCTGGTCGGGCGCGCTCTGGCCAGCTGGGGGTACGCGTCCAGCCTGACCAGCGTCCGCCCGCACGCCCCGACCAGCCCGGGCAGCCATCCGGTGGCCGGGTCGCTGGAGCTCAACCCCGCTCGCGGCCGGGCGCGTGTCCCGGCCGGAGCCCGGCTGGATCTGGGGGGCATCGCCAAGAGTTACATGGCGCTGCGGGCCGGGCGGCTGGCGGCGGCCATGTGCGACGACCCGGCGCTGCTGGTGGATGCCGGCGGCGATCTGGTGGCCGCGCGCGGCGACCACATGGTGGCGGTGGAGCGGCCGGGCCCGGCCCAGCCCAACCGGCCCGGAATGCCGATGCAAGGCCCGGTCGCGCACGTGATCCTGCGGCAGGGGCATGGCGTCGCGACGTCCGGCTATGGGCGCAGGCGGTGGCGAAACGGCGACGATGTCGAGGCGCACCATCTGATCGACCCGGCGACGGGCTGTCCCGGCCCGCGGGCGCATGCCACCGTGCTCGCACCCGACCCGGTGGGCGCTGACGTATTGGCCAAGTGCCTGGCCCTGCGGCCGGACCTGATCGACGGGCTGGACCTGCCGGCGATGGTCACGGTCGGGGACGTTGTCCGCTTCACCGCGGCCTGGTCCGAGGTGCAGGCATGATCCTGTGGCAGATCGCCCGTGCCAGCGCCTTCGTGGCCTTCGGCTGTTACACGCTCGTGGTGGCCTGGGGTGTGCTCCTGTCCTCGCGGTTCTGGAGGCCGGCGGCGCCGCAGTTGGGGTTCCATCGGTTTCTGGGCTCGCTGGGCCTGGTCGCCGTGGCCACCCACATCACGGCGCTGATGCTCGACCACTATGCGCGCGTGCACCTGCGCTCGCTGGTCGGACTCGACCCGCGGCCGGGGGTGGTGGTGGGCGCGGTGGCACTGTGGCTGGTGATCGCGCTGCCGCTGTCGTTCCGGCTCAAGCGGGCTCGCGTGATCAGCCAGCGGGTCTGGCGCGGGCTGCACTACGGCGGCTACCTGATGTGGGGAACCGCGCTCGTGCACGGCGTGATGAGCGGCAGCGACAGCCGCTCGCCGTGGGCGCTGGGTGCCTACGGCGGCGCGGCCGCCCTGGTTGCCGGTGTGGCCTGGTGGCGCTGGTTCGAGCTGTCGTCGGCCGCCCCCGCGCCGGTTCGGGAGCACGCATGAGCGCGCTCCGCGAGCCGGTCACCGTGGTCGGAAACGGCATCTCCGGGTGGGCGTGTGCGGCGGCCCTGGCCGACGCCGGGGCGCCGGTCACGATGATCGGGCCGGGGCTTCCCTACGACCGGCCGCCGCTGTCCAAGCGGGCGCTTGCGACAGGCCGTGTGCCGTATCTGGCCGACGCGGCATCGATCGCCGCCCGCGGCATCAACCATGTCGACGGCCTGGTCGCCGACCTGCAGGTCGGTCGGCGCCGGCTGACGGTGCAGGCTCGCGCCGGTGGGCCGGGGATGGAGCTGGAGTTCGGGCCGCTGGTGTGGGCGACCGGGTTGTCGTTCCGCCGCCCGCCCCTGCCCGGGGCCGACCACATGCACATGAACAGCACCGCCGAGGACCTGCAGCACCTGCTGCCGCGGCTGTGCCCGCCGGGCCGCCGGATCGCCGTCGTCGGCGCGGGCCTGATCGGGTCGGAGACGGCTGCGACCCTCGCCCGCGATCATCAGGTGGTGCTGCTCGAGTATGGGGCGCGGCCGTTGGGGCGGTTCCCAGAGCCGGTCAGCCGGGCGGCACAGGACGCGCTCGTCCAGGAAGGGGTGCAGCTCCTGACGGAGTGCCGGCTCGAGGGCATCGAACCCGGTGAGGACGGCGCGGGCGTCCTGGTGACGGCCGAGCACGGGCGCCTGGCGGCCGACGTGATGGTTGCCGCCACCGGGGTTGCCGGCACCCTGCCGGCGGCTCTGGCGGTGACCGGCGAGTCCACGATGGAGACCGACGAGACGCTCGCGGTGCGCGGCATGGATGGGGTGTGGGCGTGCGGCGACGTGGCCCGTTTTCCGCATCCGCGGCACGGCATGCTCGCCATCCCGCACTGGGACCATGCCCGCGCCAGCGGTGCCCATGTCGCGGCGTCCGTGCTCGGCAGTCGGGCGGCGTACGTGCGCGAGCCGTACTGGTTTTCGGACATCGGCAGGTTGCGTGTGCAACAGGTCGGCCTGGCCTCCGCGGTGTGCGAGTGGTCCCTGGTGGACGGCATGCACGTCGGCCTGGACGCCGACCGGCAGCCCAGGTGCGTTGTGCTGCTCGACCTACCGTCCCGTCTGCGTGAAGCCCGCGGCCTGGTGGCCGTATGACACGAACTCGACTCACAATGGACTCCGTCGCGAGGTGCAGGATGTGGGCGCGGCGGCAAGGATCGAGCGGCGAGCGGAGCGCAGGCACCGGCCCGAAGGGCCGCGGAGGCCACGTTGAGCACCGCACGCCGCGTGGGACGCAGCCACCGCGCCCACAGACCAGCCGCAGCAGGAGACCATTGTGAGTCGAGTTCATAAACACCCCGAGAGAGAGGAGCTGAGATGAACCACGTGAGTCTGGTGATCGACCGCGACGCGTGTGTGGGCTACGGCGAGTGCGTGGCCGAGGATCCGGGCGCTGTCGCTCTGGACAACGACGGCTGCGCCCGGGTGCTGGTGGCGGTGCTGGACGCTGAGCGAGCGTCGCGCATCTGCGCGGCCTGCCCGGTTGGCGCGGTCAGAGTGGTGCGGGTCGACGCGGCCTAGCTGTTCGTCCGGCGGAAAACCACGATCGTCTGCCCGTAGAACGAGGCAAGCGGATGCAGCGCGCATGCTGATGCGCCGCCCAGGGTTCGCCGCGATGCTCGAAGCGTGGGTGACGTGCTCGACATCGAGACTGGGCAGCCGATTCGCACGCCGGTGTTCTGGCGCGCCATGGTCGGCATGGACGGCTCGCCAGAGAGCAAGCGCGCGCTGCGCCAGGCGGCCGCCATCTCCGTTCCCGCCGACGCGCTGGTGCTGGTCGACGTGATCAGCAGCAACGGCACCGCCCAGCCGCCGGCGGCGGTTCGCCGGCTGGCCATGGAGGAACTCGAGGACGCGGCCGGATGTGTGGTGGGCGGGCGCGCGGTGCTGGCCCGACTGCGTAGTGGAAAGACCGCCGAGGTGCTGCTCGAAGAGGCTGCAGATGCCGATCTGCTGGCGGTTGGGGCGCCGCGTGAGGGGCACGCGGGCAGCGTGGTCAACGCGCTCACTGCACGCACCCGGTGTCCGCTTCTGATCGCCCGCGGCGACCGCGGCCTGCCGGTGCTGGTGGCGGTTGGCGACACGCTGGCTGCACGGGATCTCGCGGCGGCGGTGGCGGTTCGCACCGGCGCCCAGTTGACCGCCTTGGCAGATCCCGCAGCCGATCTACTGGTGGTGCCTGCGGACATGCTGGCGTCCGCTTGGGGGCGCGCAACGGCCTCGCTGCTGGTCGTCCCGGCTGGCTCCTGAAGCCGCCTGGGCGGCCGGATGGTTGCCGAACACCCGCTCAGTAGTTATCGTCAGCGGCTGTCCGCCTGCACACCGATGCGCCCGTCACCGGGGTGCGCCAGGATGGATCGGACGGCGAGCATTAGCCGCCGCAACCGTGAAACGGAGGTGTGAGATGTTCAGCAAGATCGTATTGGCGCTGGACGGATCAGAGCCGTCCGACCGGGTAATCCCGGTGGCCAAGGACGTGGCTGAGCCGGGCTCGACCCGCATCGACATCGTGCATGTGCGCGAGATCGTGGCCGGCCGAGCTGGCGGGCACACGGCGCGGGCCGATGAGGACGATCTGGAGGCTCGGGTGCGTGCGCAGTCCAAGGAGTTGGTCGACGCCGGCTTCGACACCCATCTGCACCTGGAGAGCACCGTGGGCGGCGGGCCCGCCCACGTGATCGCCGAGGTCGCAGGCAAGCTGGGCGCGGATGTGATCGTGATCGGCACCCGCGGCCATTCGCCGGTGGCAGGGCTGCTGCTGGGCAGCGTGACCCAGCGGCTGCTGCACATCGCGCCGTGCCCGGTGCTGGCGATCCCGCCGCAGGCCGATCGGGTGCCCGCCGCTGCGGGCGACGCCGTCGCCAGCGCCAGCTGATCGGATCAGACGGGGGCGGCGGGCCTGCCGCCCCACCGGCGCGAACCAGCCGCAACAGAACATCATTCCGAAGCGGGTTCTCAGGCCGCGCGGGCGCTGAGTTCGTCCACCAGCGCCAGGGCGGCACCGCGCCCGCCCGTGACCAGTTCCACGACCAGCGGGCCTTCAGCCGTCTCGATCCGCACCGCCGGCAGCTCGCCGTTTCGCACCACACTTGCCCCCGTTACCGAGTCCAGGTCGGAGTAGACGGTGGCATGGCGGCGGGGGGCGGTCGTCTCGGTGCCCTCGAGGGTCACTCCGCGACCGTTCACCACCAGCCGCCCGACGCGGCGAATGCCGGTCGAGTCACTCCATGCGATGGTGTACTGGGAGCCCATGCCCTTACCATCGGCCATCCAGGCCGGCTCGGCATCGGGGGCCACGCCCAACTGCCGCACGGGACTTCTACTGACGCTTGAGCAGGCCGTTGTCGATCGCGAACTGCACCAGTTCCGCGCGCGTCGACAGCCGCAGCTTGGTCAGGATATGGGCGCGGTGCGACTCCACCGTGCGCACGCTGACCACCAGCTTCTGGGCGATCTCATGGTTGGTGTGTCCGAGCGCGAGCAACGACAGCACCTCGCGTTCGCGATCCGACAGCGGCTCCTGACCGTCGGCATGGGTGGAGGGGCTGACCAGCCTGGCGCCCAGGCTGGGATGCACGTACTGCTCGCCCCCGTGCACGCGGCGGATGGCCTGTACCAACTCGGCGTCGGCCGCCTCCTTGAGCACGTAGCCGCTGGCCCCTGCCGCGAACGCCTGGCGCACGTAGGAGGGATCGTCCTGCATGGACAGCATCAGCACTCGAGCCCCGGGCGCCTCCTTGAGCAGGTCGCCGATGGCGTCCACGCCGCTGGCGCCGGGCATGGTCACGTCGAGCAGGATGATGTCCGGCTTGTGGTGGCGGGTGGCCAGCACGGCCTCGCGCGTGTCCCCGGCCTCGCCGACGGCCTGCATGTCGTCCTCGCGGGCGAGCAGCAGCTTGAGCCCGGAACGCACAACAGCGTGGTCGTCGACCACCAGGATTCTGATCACATCGGCACCTCCACCACGAGCGTTGTGCCCTGACCGGGCGTCGACTCCACGCGCAGGCTACCGCCCACGAGCTCCGCCCGCTCGCGCATCGAGACCAACCCCAGGCCCAGCGCGGGCCCCGACACCTCGAACCCCCGTCCGTCGTCCTCGACGTTCAGGCTGACCACGTGGTCGTGGCCGCGCACGCTCACGGTCACCTGCGTCGCGCCCGCGTGCTTGGCGATGTTGGTCAGCCCCTCCTGGACCACCCGGTAGAGGGCCGTCTCCAACTCCTCGCCGAGCCGCAACTCGATCCCGGAGACGTGCAGGTCGATGACCAGGCCGGTGCGCCGCCCAAAGGTATCCACCAGGCGTTCCAGTGCCGGCTCCAAGCCGAAGTCATCCAGGGCTGTGGGGCGCAGTTCGACGGCCAGCGAGCGCAGGTCCCGGATCGCCACGATAACGGTTTCGCGGAGGTCGTGCAGGGTAGTGCGCGCGCTTTCCAGATCGTCGCTCTCCTCGGCCAGCCGCAGTCCGATCAGCACCGACGTCAGCGCCTGCCCCGTGTCGTCGTGCAGTTCCCGGGCGATCCGCCGGCGCTCCCGCTCCTGCGCCTCCACCACCCGGCGCAGGGTCTCCCGGCGCGACACTTCCTGCTGCTCTTCGCGACTCGGCAGGACCTCGGCGTCGGCCCGCTCGCGCTCGCCCGCGATCGCTCTGGTCATGCCCAGGGCAAGCGTCGCGCGGGCTGCGAACAACTCCAGCAGGTGGCTGTCCTCCGCGGTGAACACGCCTCGTTCGATGGGGTCGCGGGCGGCCAGCACCCCCACCGCCTGGTTGTGGTAGACCATCGGCGCTATGGCGATTGCGTGCGTCTTGCCGGTTTGCTCGTCGCGCAGGTCGTCCACCCGTGCGCTTCGGCGGGCCTGAAGCACGGCGCCCACCCGCGAGCCGGCGACTGGCGCGGCCACGCCCTTCAGCTCTTCGGCGCCCTCCCCGGAGGCGGCCGTCAGGCGCAGGGTTTGACGGTCGGGATCGACCACGAAGGCCATCACCAGCCGCGACTGCATGCCGATCCGGGCCTGGTCGGCGATCAGCCGCAGCACCCGCTCCACCGGCTGGCCGGCCAGGATCGATTCGTTGATCTCGTGCACCGATGAGAGCTCCGAGACCGCCCGCTCCAGGGCCGTCGCGTGCTCGCGGGCGCGCACGAACAGCCGCGCGTTGTGCACTGCCACGCCGGCCTGGGCGGCCAGTGTGATGACCAGTCGCTCGTCCTGGTCGGTGAACTGCTCGTTGCCGGCCTTCTCGGTCAGATACAGGTTTCCGAACACCGATCCACCGGCCATCACCGGCACGCCCAGGAAGCTGGACATTGGTGGGTGGTTCGCGGGGAAGCCGATCGAACGGGGATCGCCGGAGATCCGCTCCAGCCGCAGCGGCCGGGCGTCGGTGATCAGTACGCCCAGGATTCCGCGCCCGGTGGGCTCCGGCCCGATGGCGGCTCGTGTCCCGTCGTCAACGCCTTGGGTGATGAACCGGGCCAGTCTGTTGCCGGTCTCATCGAGAACGCCGATGGCGCCGTAGCGGGCGTCGGTCAGGGTGCACGCAAGCCTGACCAAGCGGCTCAGAATGACGTCCAGGTCGAGGCCGCTGGCGATGGTGATTCCTGCCTCGACAAGCGCCTCCAGCCGGGAATCGTCGGTATACTGCGCACCCATCCGCGCGGAAGTCTAGGACACGCTGCGCGTTCCGGGAACGTGTTGCCCAGAAAGACGCCGGTTCAGCCCTTCGAGCAGCTTTGCTCGGCCAGTACCGAGGCCAGCAGGGGGGTTGGGATCGAAGTCCCCGCGAGCCCGCTCTCAACGCCTTCGACACCTGATAGATGGCGTGGGCCGGTACCGGTCAGCAGCACCGCGCGCAGGTTCGGCCGAAACGGCACCGCCTCCACCGTCGCCCCCGCCCTGGAGGCGATGGCCTGGGCGGCGGCGTCGGCCTGCTGCGCCGCCAGCCCGCCCAGTTTGACCGGAAAGCGGATCACGTCGCCGGCCGCATACACGCGTTCGCAGCCCTCCACCAGACCGTGGCCATCCACCTCCAGGAAACCGCCCGTGGTGTAGGGCAACCCGCGCACCGGATCCCCGGAGAGCACCGGCAGAGCGACACAGCGGTCGGCGTCCAGCGCCCCCTGCGGCGCCAGCGACAGCCGGTGGCCGGCAAACCCGATCGGGAACGAGCCCGTGATCAGCTGGATGCCCTGCTCCGCCATCAGCTGCTCGGTGATCCGGCTGGCGGCGGGACCGAGCAGCTCCAGCGCATGCTCTTCCGGGGTGACCAGGGTCAAACTCGGGGAGCAGCCGTGTTCGGCCGCGTGGCTGGCGGTCAGCAGGGCCAACTCGTACAGGGGAAGGGGCCACACGACCCCGTGCGGGACCGCGAAGGCGAGCCGCCGAACGGCTCCGGCGCGGAGGTCAGCCAGCAGGTCCCGGTAGGCGGCCACGTCCGGCGAGCCGCGAAAGGTGAGGGCACCGGGCAGGGCCGGCGCTGCCCGGGTGCCGCTGGCTATCAGCAGCACGTCGAACTCGACTCGGCGGCCATTCTCCATGAGGCCGATACCCGCCCGGTCGTCGGCCTCAGCCAGCCGGCTGTGGTGCAGCCGTGCGCCGCACCTTCGGGCGATGGTTGCGACATCGAACACATGCGGCTCGGTCAGCCCGAACGGCTCAGCCACCGCCGCGGGCCTGTGGGTGAACTCCAGATCCGCCGCGATCAGTTCCAGTTGCACGCGGTCGCCTGCCAGTTTGTGGAGTGCGATCAGCCCCTCCAGCCCGGCCACGCCAGCGCCCGCGATTACTACCTTCACGGTTCCAGCATGTCTGTGTCTCGTAGCACCGGCATCCGGGTACTCCCTGCGGCCGGTGCGGGTTTTCCGTAGCGGTGTGGGCCGCTCCTACGAGCGTCTGTGCAGCGCTTCTGCCGATGTCACCGCCGGCTCGCCCTCCTAAGGTGGTACCAGACCTCACGAGGATTGAGGCAACGGAGTGTTTGGAGGAATCATGTTCAAGACAATCGTCATTGGACTGGATGGTTCGCATAGGTGCGATTCGGCCGTCGCCGCGGTGATCAGCCAGGCTGCCCCGGGCGCCCGAGTCGTCGCAGTGCACGCACAGACGCACGCGGCCGAGCCGGTGCAGACTGAAGTGGTGCACGAGCAGATGGAGCGCCTGCAGGCCGCAGGGCTGCAGGTGGAGTTGGACGGCAACGTCACGGTGATGGGCGACGAGGCCAACGTCATCGCCCGGGTAGCGCGCCGCAACGACGCCGACGTGATCGTGACCGCGACCCGCGGCCAGGTTCCGCTGGCCGGGCTGCTGGAGGGAAGCGTCAGCCAGCGGCTGCTGCATCTGGCCGGCTGCCCCGTGCTGGTCATCCCGCCATCGGTGGCGCAGCCGCAGGCGGCGGAGAAGGTGCAGGTGGCCTGATGACCCAGCGGATCGCCTTCACCGCTCACGTCCGGGCTGGAGAGCGGGAGCGGCTGGTGAAGCAGTTCGATGCCGGTCCCCCGTTTGACCCAGACAAGGCCGGGTTCGACCACCATGCCGTATTCATCGGCGACGAGGACGTGATGTTCCTGTTCGAGGGCGACGATCCGCTGCCGGCGGTGCGCCGGCTGGCAGCCCAGCCCGGGCTGCTGCGGGACGTTGTCAAGATGGCAGGGGCGCTATCGCCGCCGCACATGATGCGCGAGGTGTATCGGTGGTCGCGGGAGGACGCTCTCAGTACGGGCGACTAGAGGTCGACCGCGCGGCCGTGGCGCCTCCGCCTCTCCACACCGGGGGCGCCCCCAACTGGCCGCGCGGTAGTGTCACGCCCCGTGATCCTCAGCTCCGAGCGGTGGCGCATGGGCCGATGGGTGATCGGCCTGTGGCTGGCCAGCCGGCTCGTGGTCGGCGCTGCCGGGGTGCTGCTGACCCATCAGCTGGGATGGCACCGGGCGCTGGCGCCGTGGCAGTCTCAGCCGTGGACGGCGCTGACCGGGTGGGACACCGTCTACTACGTGGATGTCTCCCATCATGGCTACCAGCAGGGGCTGTCGGTGGCCTTCTTCCCCTTCTACCCGATGCTGATATGGCTGTGGCGGGAGCTCACCGGCACCGGGGATGCGATCGCCTCGCTGGCGGTCGCCAACCTGGCGGCGTTGATCGGCATGGCGGGCCTGTATGTGCTGGGTCGAGACCGCCTGGGCGAACGGCACGCGCGCCGGGCGCTGCTCTACCTGGTGCTTTCGCCATACGCATTCTGCCTCGTCCTGGCGTACTCGGAGAGCGTCTTTCTGGCCGTCGCGACCTGGCTCTTCGTCCTGTCCGACCGCGGCCGCGACCGCTGGGCCATCCCGCTGGGGATCGCCTGCGGGCTGTGCCGGCCCACCGGCGCGGCGCTGGTGCTGCCCCTGGCCGTGCGCGCCTACCGCCGCCGCACCCCCTCCAGCTGGGCTCTGGCCGCAGCGCCGGCCGTCGCGCTGATGGCGCACGCGGCGTGGCTGTGGCACGTGGTCGGCGACCCGCTGGCGATGGTGCACGTGCAGAGCCAGTGGGGCGGGCACCCATCCTTCCCGCTCGTGCCGCTGGCGGATCAGTTCTGGCGCTTCGCGACCACCCGCGACGTGTTCTACCTGGCCCGCGGGCTGGCGGTGATCGCGTACCTGTCGCTGCTCGTCCCGATCCTGCGCTCGGACAGGTTCCGGGGAGCGCGCTGGGAGGACACGCTGTACGTGGCCGGCATCTTCGCCCTGCCGCTGCTGTCCGGCGTCCTGTTCTCGGTCGGCCGCTTCGGGTTGGTGGCGTTCCCGCTGGCCTATGCGATGGCGGACATCGGGCTGCGGCGGGAGTCGGTGCACCGGGCGTACGTCACGTTTGCCCCCAGCATCCAGTTCCTGCTCTTCGCCAGCTCGGCGTTGGGCTACCGGCCGCCGTAGCCGCGGTCAGGGTCACTTCACGGTAATCGTCTCGCTGCCTGCTGGGATCCCGTTGCTGGTGTGGCCGCGGGTGTAGGCGAGCAGCTTCAAAACGTACGTGTCGCCCTTCTTCAGGGCATGGTGGGAGCCGATGGCCCAATGAAGGTGGCTTGTCTGCGGGCTGTAGAGCTTAACGCCGTTTCGGTACACCTGGAGGTTGTATCCGAGCGCCTTCGGGTAGGCGACCCAACTGACTACCGGCGTCGTGTCGGTGATCACCGCGTGGTTCATCGGCTTGCAGAACCGCTGCGTCTTCAGATCCTCACGAGTGGGGTCGGAGTACACCTTGGGCCCGCCCGAGTAGAACTGGTACTGGGCGTACGCGGCGTAGTGGTAGGAGGTGTGCAGGCTCAGCCCGGTGTCCAGCAGCGCGCCCGGCGAGGTGGGATGGCGGATGGTGCCGTCAATCGCGTTTCGGGGCGGCCGCGTGCGGTTGCGCACAACGACCGTTTCACGGAATCCTGTGATGTTGTTGTTTGGCGTCCAGGTGATCAGCGACGCGGTGCAGCCAACGGCGGCATGCACAGCCTGCATCGGTGCCGGGGCAGTTGCCTGACCCGTCAAGGTCACCGTGGCACCAACCGGCGTCGCCGGGATCGACAGCTGGGCGGTCAGCGTCCCCCGCGCCTGGGGCAGGAACCGCACCGTCACGGTGCACGAGGCGTTCGGCTGCAGGACGGCGTTGGAGCAGTTGCCGGCGGTCCGCGAGAAGCTCTTCGGGTTGGGGCTGTTGGTGGTCGGGCCCGGGATCGTGACGGCGCCGGTGGTCAGCGGACCGTTGCCGGTGTTGCTGACGGTGACGGTCTGTGTCGGGCCAGCCTTGCCGACCGTCAGGGAGGAGTAGGTGAGGATGGTGTGGTTGACGTGGATGTTGGGGGAAGTCCCGGTTCCGGACAGCGCCACGGTCTGCGGTGAGTCGAACGCGTTGTCGACCAGCCGCACCTGGCCGGGCAGGCTGCCGATTGTGCTCGGGTTGAAGACGACGGTGACCGAGCAGCTGTTGCCGACCGTGACCGTCGCGCCGGTGCAGGTGTCGGCGGTCTTTGTGTAGTTGGTGCTACCGGCCGAGATCGACGCCGTGATCCCGGTCAGGGCGGACGTCCCGTTGTTCGTGAACGCGACCGACCTCGGAGCCGAGGTGGTGGTGGTGTTCTGAGAGCCGAAGGCCAGCGTGGCGGCCGACGGGTCGGCCGTGGGGCCAACCCCGCTCCCGGTCAAATTGACCGTCTGCGTACCGAGGTCGTCACTGAAGTGCAGGGTGCCGTTGTCGGTGCCTGGCTGCGATGGCGTGAAGGTGACCTGGGCGGTGCACGACCCGCCGTGCGCCGCGAGCGTCCCCGAGCAGTTGTCGGTCTCGCCGTAGTCGGCGCCCGAAGCGATCGACGCGCCGCTCACCGCCAGGGCCACATTGCCGTTGTTGGTCAGCGACACAGACAGCTGAGGCGAGCTGCCCACCGCCACCGGGCCGAAGGCCAGCGTGCCGGTCGACAGATCGGCCGTCGGGGATCCCGCCCCGGTGCCGGACAGGCTGGCGACGTTGGACGCGGTGGAACCTGCGTCGTAGTTCACGTCGACCTGAGCGGTCTGGGCGCCAAGCGTGCCGGGCGCGAACTGCACGTCGAAGGTGCACGAATCGCTGCCGCCGCCGTTTGCGCTCAGCAGCTGTCCCTTGCAGTTGTCGTTCAGGATCGAGAAGTCGGTTCCCGACGGCGTGATC
The DNA here is from genome assembly GCA_963744065.1 of uncultured Actinomycetes bacterium. Taxonomy (GTDB): domain Bacteria; phylum Actinomycetota; class Thermoleophilia; order Gaiellales; family JAICJC01; genus DASUHT01. The sequence goes on from CAVUSN010000003.1 coordinate 287,521, forward strand.
GCTAAGTCGCCCAGCGCGTCGATCGTGTGCTGCAGCGAGTCGGTGTTGGTCAAGGTGACCGTGACCGAGGGCGAGCTACCCAGCTGCACCGAGCCGAAGCTCGGATCCTTGTCCGTCGAGAACGGCGCCGAGGATCCCGGCCTGCGCCGTGGGCGCGGTCAGCGCGACGGCGAGCAGACCCAGCATGACGAGCCCGCGACGCATCAGACGACGAGTGCCGCCACGGCAGCCACGACGAGGAGGAGGCCGACACCGAGCACCGCCGGGATGACCAGCGCGCGGGTGTCGTAGTCACCCAGGTGCAGCTTCATCACGCCGGCGTTTCGGCTGCGGCCGTACGGATACCCGTTCTGCCGGCGACGGCCGGGGAACTCGGGCATGGTGAAGCTGCCCTGCAGCTTGAGCCCGCCCAGGATGATCAGCCCGAACACGATCACCGCAACCCCGACGGCGGCCACGATCTGCGCCACCGCCGAGCTGATCAGCCGGCTGCCGGACTTGACAGAGGCGGTCGCCGTGTGGTGGGTCGCTCGTCGTCGAGCCGCCCGTGGAGGTGCCGCCACCCGGCGCGTCACCGTCACCGCGCCGGAGTTGACCTTGGCGGTCTTCTGCACGTTGCCCTTGGCATCAACGGGGAAGACCGAGTAGCAGTACTGCTGACCGGGCTGGGCCGTGGTGTCGGTCGCGCTCAGCGTCGTGAATTTCCCGGTCGGGCCGCCCAGGCGCGTTGCTCCAGCCGTCCTCGACGAGGTCGCGCATGCTCCGGCGGCTGTGCGCAGCACGATGTAGTGGGTCGCCGTCAGGCGCCTTGCTCCAGGTCACCTTGATCGCGGAGCCGGACATCGTCGCCTGAACGCTGCTGACCGGCAGGGGCGGCGTGCGGTCAGGGATAACCCCAACCCTCGTACTGGACGGCGATCGCTCTCCGGCGGTGTTGAACACGAAGACGGTGTAGCAGTACCTGGTGCTGATCCTGGCGCTGCTGTCGATGGCCGAACGGCGGACCGCCGTGCCGCCGATCCGCGTCCCGTCGATGATGCCGGTCGAGCACGATGCCGCCACGTCCGCATCACCCACACGGTCCTCAGGTTGCTGCCCGGTGGGAAGAGCCCACGTGATTCTCAGGTGGTTGCCTGACGTGGCGCACCCGCAGATGGGTGACGGGGCCGGGGGGCGGTGGAGGCGGAGGGGGCGTCGTTGTGGACCCGCCGCCGCCTCCTCCACCGCCTCCTCCACCACCACCGGTGTCAGCCTCGGGCAGCGGGCAGCGTGCAGGTGTCAGCGAGCGCAGGCTTCGGCGAGCCGTGGATCGCAACGGCGAATCCCACGGCAAACGACATCACCGCGAATGCGGCAATCGCTAGCAGGCGTTTGTGGCTCATGTATCGCGCGTCCATATGGCCGGCTCCCCCTGGGCCAGCGAGCATCTGGCCTGAGCGTACCCCTTTTGGGTGCCCAGTCAAGGCCGGTCTTACACATTATTGGGGTCGCCCATCGACCAGTACCCGCAATCTGGGCGGAAAGTTCGCGGCCCGTTCGGCCGTCACCGGGCTGGACAACCGAGTTAAGCTGGCAAGGGCGGCAGCGTCCAATCGCCGTAGGGGAGGCCAGTGCCAAGACCGATCATGCTCGGAGTCGTCGGCGACTCCGCCAGCGGAAAGACCACGCTCACCCGGGGCATCGTGCGCCTGCTCGGCCAGGATCAGGTGTCCCACGTATGCCTGGACGACTATCACCGGCTCGACCGCGCTCAGCGCGCCAGCCTGGACGTGACGCCGCTGGATCCGGCCTGCAACTACATGGACGTGATGCAGCAGCACCTGGGCCTGCTGCGCCAGGGGGAACCCGTGCTGAAGCCGGTCTACCGGCACGTGGACGGCAGTTTCGGGCCGCCCGTGTACCTGCGCCCGGCCACGTTCGTGATCGTCGAAGGGCTGCTCGGCTTCCACACGCCGGCCATGTGCGACTGCTTCGACATCCGCATCTTCCTCGACCCGCCCGAGAGCATGCGGCGGCGCTGGAAGGTGCTGCGCGACTGTTCGCGGCGCGGGTACACGACCAACCAGGTGCTGGCCCAGCTGGACCGGCGCGAGGCCGACTCCGAGATCTACATCCGGCCCCAGCGGGCGCGGGCCGACATGGTCGTGCGGTTTGCGCCTCCCGATGCCGACGGTGAGGCCGACGCCACACACCTCGACGCGCACCTGCTGCTGCGGCCCGGGCTGCCGCACCCGGACCTGGAGGACGTGATCGGCGACGCCGACGACGAGCTGACCGTGATCGGGCGCGACGGCGACCAGGATCTGTTCGTGCCCGGCCGTCTCCAGCCCTCGACAGCGCTCGAGCTGGAGGAGCGGATCTGGTCGCACATGCACTTCGCCAGCCACCTGCGTTCGGAGCGGCTGGGCGAGTTCACGACCGGCACCGATCTGCACCGCTCCGACTCACTGGCGCTGGTGCAGCTGCTGGTGCTCTATCACCTGGTGACGGCGCGGGCCAAGGTGGCGCTGGGAGGCGCCGGCGTCGACACCCGGGCTTGAGCAGGGCTCAGTTGTCGCCCGAGCCCGAGCCCGTGCTGGAACCGCCGCCGGTTCCGCTGCCGTCCTCGCCGGAGCCGCCCGAGCCGCCGGTGGCCGCGCCCGCACCTCCGGACTCGGTGCCCCCACCGGTCGATTCGGCTCCGCCTGCGCCTGCCGCGTCTCCACCGCCCTGAGCCTCGGACGTCAAACCGCCGTCGCTGGCGCCGGTTGTGTCCTCGGAGGCACGGCCCTGCCCGCGATCCTCGCCGCCGGGGCCGCGATCCTCGGCGACTCCGGTCTGCTCCTGGCCGCTGCCCTCCGAGAAGGCGGCCACTCCGCTGGGCGGTGTCGGCGTGCGCACGTGCAGGGGCGCAGGATGGTGGGGATGCCCGACCAGCCCGGTGCTCTCCAGGGCGGCGCCGCCGGCGGTCACTGTGGCCCCTGCCGCCACCAGGGCGATCAGCGTCTTTGCGCCCCACAGTCCGCCGGCCTTGCCTCCGCTCACGGTGTGCGCGGCGACCGCTGCCGCCATGTGCGAGCCGGGCACTCCGGCCGCCATCGGCACCAACGCCAGCAGTCCGGCTCGCTGCTCGCCAACCGAGGCCGCGAACGCCCCGCACGGACGGCAGTGGGTTGCGTGCAGCCGCGCCCGGGCCGCGGAGACCCGTCCCTGCTCGCCGTCGGCCGCCGCCGACAGCGCCAGCTGCACGCCGTCGCAGTCGGCCGACACGGCGTCCCAGAGCTCGTGCAGCGAGCGCCGGGCGCGGAAGATCAGCACCTTCACGTTGGCCTCGCTGACGTCCAGCACCCCGCCGATCTCGGCGTACGAGAGGCCGGCCAGCTCACGCAGCACGAGCGCCGAGCGGGAGCGGTCGGGCAGCTTGTCGAGACCGTGCTGCAGCAGCTCCAGCTGCTCACCCAGCTCGGCCTGGGCATACGGGGTCGGATCGGCGGCCGGAGACTCGCCTGCGGCGTCGATCCCGACCAGCCCGCGGCGACGGCGGATGATGCTGATGGCGGCGTTGTGGGTGACTCGAAACAGCCACGGGCGCGGGTCGTCCAGGCGGTCCTGGCGGAGTGCTGCGATGAAGGCATCATGGACGGCTTCCTCAGCGTCGGCCCGCGAGCCGAGCATGCCCTCTGCATAGCGCAGCAGCGGAGCGTGCAACTCGCGGTAGGCGGAGTCGATGGTCGCGCGGGCGGGGTTGGCCTCGGCGGCGGACAGGGTCATACGAGTTGCTGACTCGTGTACACGCCAGGACCACGCACTGCGACCGGCAAAGTTACACCCTGTCGACTTCGACGCCGAGCGCCGCGGCCCGTGCGAACGGATGCTCGTACACGTCCCACGCGTCCTCCGGGGCGGGCTCCAGTTGGAAGCCGGCGTTCAGCTTGGTGTCCACCACCGCCACCGTCAGCCGGTTCGAGTCGGGTGACCACAGCAGCGTCACCTCAATTCCATCGGCAGCGCGGCTGCACAACTCAATCGGGGCGCACGGGGTGGCTGCGGTAGGGCTCATGGCAGGAAGGATGCCACCGCTGGCTGTGAGTCACATCCGAACAGGCCCCCAAACTGCGGTGTGGCTGACCCCGGGGTCGGCTGGGGGGAAACCCGCACCCTGGCCCGGCCCGTGCCCGCGGCGCTCGGATAGAGTGTGTCGCCTTGCTGACGGCCGTCGTCCTCGTCGCCGCGCTCATGCACGCGATCTGGAACGCCATCCTGAAGCCCGTGGACGACCGCCTGCAGGTGCTGGCGCTGGGCTTCCTGGCGCTCTCCGCGGCCTGTCTGGTGGCCGCGCCGTTCGCCGTGCCGGCACGAGCGGCGTGGCCGTATATCGCCACCTCGTGGGTGCTGCACATGCTCTACAACGTGCTGCTCTCCCGCTCCTATCGGGCCGGAGACTTCAACCAGGTGTACCCGCTCGCCCGGGGCACCAGCCCGCTGGTGGTGGCGCTCGCCGCGGCGGTGGTGGCCGGCGAGCATCTGAGCGCAGGCAAGCTGGTCGGGGTGCTGGCGATCAGCGGCGGGCTGGCGGTACTGGCCGGCCGGCCGCGGCCCGGCCAGGGTCTGGCCGTGCGGCTGGCCATCGCCACCGGGCTCTTGATCTCGGCCTACACGGTGGTGGACGGACTGGGTGTGCGCCACTCTGGCGGCGCCGTCGCCTACACGATCTGGCTGTTCGCCGGCGAGGGCTTCCTGATGGCGCCGTTCGTGCTGGGCCGGGCCGGATTGGTGCGCGCGCGCTGGCGGCGGGGGCTGCTGACGGCCGCGCTGGGCGGCCTGGCCTATGGCCTCGTGATCTGGGCCCAGCGGCGCGGCGCGCTGGCCGAGGTGGCGGCGCTGCGCGAGACCAGCGTGGTGGCTGCCGCCGTGATCGGCGCCGTCTTCTTCAAGGAGCGGCTGGGCGCCCGCCGGATCGTGACCAGCGGCGTGGTGGCGGCTGGCATCGTGCTGCTCAACGTTGGCTGAGCGGTCGCCTACTCCTCGCCGTCGTAGTAGCCGACGCCGGAGTCGGATCGGGCCAGCAGCCGGATACTGGTGCCGTCCGGCGCCTGGCCCATCGCCCCGATCTTGTTCGAGTCGGGGTAGACGGCCACCTCCACGTCGGCTTTGGACGACAGCATCAGCACCCGCACCGGCGAGTCGGTGTTGTTGCGGATCTGATGGCCGCCGCCCTTGCCGCGGGGGAAGAGCAGCGCATCGCCGGGAGCCAGCGTCCGCTCGCCGTCGGCCAGACGCACCGTCGGCGTACCCGATAGCACGATCGCCATCTCCTCCAGCGCCAGGTGGTAGTGGTACGGGAAGTTCCGCTGCCCGGGCTGGATCTCGTACACCGAGGCGCCGATCCGCTCGGCGCCCAGCCGGCGGCCGACCCCGAGGCTGTGCAGCTGCCACCCCGGCCGTTCGTTGTGGCCGTCCCAGTCGTCGCCGAACACGTTCACATCCATGCCCGCCCAGCCTACCAGCGGTCGGTATTCTGGTCAGCGGCCGTGACCCAGCTCTCCCCCGATCAGCTGCTGTCCACCACCCGGGCCGTTCGCCGGCGGCTCGACCTGACCCGGCCGGTGGCTCGCGAACTGATCGAACAGTGCCTGCAGTTGGCAGTGCAGGCGCCGACCTCCACCAACGCCCAGCACTGGCATTTCGTGGTGGTCACGGACGCCGATCTGCGTCGGCGGCTGGCCGCCATCTACCGGGATGTGTGGATGACCTACGCGGACGGCGCAGCGCCCGAGCAGGAGCCGCCCGGCGAATCCGCCGGGGAGGCCAGCTCCCGCTACCTGGCGGTGCACCTGCACGAGGTGCCGGTGCACCTGGTGCCGTGCGTCGAGGGCCGCCCGGAGGGGCAGCCGGCGGGCGAGCTGGCCGCCCTCTACGGGTCGATCATGCAGGCCTCATGGAGCTTCCAGCTGGCCGCCCGCGCCCGCGGCCTGGGCAGCGTCTTCACCACCTACCACCTGGATCGCGAGCGCGACGCGGCTGAGCTCCTGGGCATTCCCTTCGAGCGCGTCACCCAGGTCGGCCTGATCCCGGTCGCCCACACGCTGGGAACCGACTTCCGGCCCGCCGCGCGGCGGCCGCTGGCCGAGGTCACCCATTGGGAGACCTGGTAGCGGGCTGAACCGATCGGCGGCTGCCGGCGAATGGCTCGCAGACATGGGTCGCCGCCCTGACCAGGGGCACGCCGACGCGGCGCAGATGGCCCACCGCAGCTGGGCGGTGCCGATGGCTGGGCTGGGGGGTGCTGGTGGTGGCGCTGGCCGGCGCCTCCCTGCTGCGCGGCGCCGGGCTCCCGTGGCGGCAACGCCGACGGCACTCAGTTCGATGGCGTCGGCTGATATGGGGCCGTCAGAGCCCGCTGTTCGAGGTCGCCTGCACGCGCGCCGAGGTGCGCGGGCTCGACCTCCCCAACGCGCCCGCAGCCCGTCTGCGCTTGAGCTGCGGGTACGTGGCCTATGCGCGCGTCTAGCCAGGCCTTCTCGCCCCTCCGGTGTTTGCGTACACTGGGCGCGTGATCTGCGGTCGTTGCAGCACTGACAACCGCCAGGGCGCGAAGTTCTGCCGCTCCTGCGGCGCCTCGCTGGCGGCAGCCTGCGCCCAGTGCGGCGCGCCGTTTGAGCCGGGCCAGCCTTTCTGTGACGAGTGCGGGGCTGCGCTGGCGGCCGACGCCGCGCCCGCTCCCGGGACGGCGCCGCCGCCGGCGGCGGCGCCGGTGCAGCCGGTCGCCGAGCGGCGGCTGGTGTCGGTGCTTTTTGCCGACCTGGTCGGGTTCACGACGCTGTCGGAGGGCCGAGACTCCGAGGAGGTGCGCGACCTGCAGTCGCGCTACTTCGAGACCTGCCGGCGGCTGATCGAGCTGTATGGAGGCGTGGTGGAGAAGTTCATCGGCGACGCGGTGATGGCGGTGTGGGGCGCGCACACGGCGACCGAGGATGACGCCGAGCGGGCTGTCCGGGCCGGCCTCGACCTGGTGGCGGCGGTGTCGGCGCTGGGTGACGAGGTGGGTGTCGGCGAGCTGCGGGCGCGGGCCGGGGTGCTGACAGGCGAGGCGACGGTTACGGTGGGCGCGCAGGCGGAGGGGATGGTCACCGGCGACATCGTCAACACCGCGTCCCGGGTGCAGTCACTGGCCGACCCGGGTCAGGTGCTGGTGGGCGATCCCACCCGTAGGGCCACCGAGCCGGCTGTCGTCTATGAGGACGTCGGTGCTCATGAGCTGAAGGGCAAGGAGGGCCTGCACCGGCTGTGGCGGGCGGTGAGGGTCGTGTCCGGCGCGCGCGGCGCGCTCAAGTCCGAGGGGCTGGAGGCGCCGTTCGTCGGCCGCGACCGCGAGCTGCGCCAGATCAAGGACCTGTTCCACGCCTGCGCAGACGAGAAGCGTGCCCATCTTGTGTCAGTGACAGGCATCGCCGGGATCGGCAAGTCGCGGCTGGTGTGGGAGTTCGACAAGTACATGGACGGGATCGCCCAGATCATGTACTGGCAGCGCGGCCGCTGCCTCTCCTACGGCGAGGGCGTGACCTACTGGGCGCTGGCCGACATGGTGCGCATGCGCTGCCGGATCTCAGAGGACGACGCCACCGAGGCGGCGCTGGAGAAGCTGCGGGCCGTGCTCGAGGAGCACGTCGGGGATGCGGATGAGCGAGCCTTCGTGGAGCCGCGGGTGGCGCACCTGCTCGGGCTGGAGGAGGGGGCGAGCTTCCAGCGCGAGGAGCTGTTCGCGGCCTGGCGAGCGTTCTTCGAGCGGCTGGCCGATGTGTATCCGACGGTGCTGGCGTTCGAGGACATGCAGTGGGCCGATGCATCCCTTCTGGACTTCATCGAGTACCTGCTGGAGTGGGCCCGGCAGAGCCCCATCTTCGTCGTCACGTCCGCCCGGCCGGAGCTGCTCGAGAAACGGCCGACATGGGGGGCGGGCAAGCGAAACTTCACCTCGATCTATCTGGAGCCGTTGTCCGAGCAGGCGATGCAGGAGCTGCTGACGGGGCTCGTCCCGGGCCTTCCACGCGATCTGCGGGATCAGATCCTGGCTCGGGCGGAGGGCGTGCCGCTGTATGCGGTGGAGACCGTGCGCATGCTGATCGACCGCGGCGCACTGGTGCGCGAGGGCAGCGCCTACCGACCGGCCGGCCAGGTGGAGTCGCTGGAGGTGCCCGAGACGCTGCACGCGCTGATCGCCGCCCGCCTGGACGGCCTGACCGCGGACGAGCGGCGGCTGGTGCAGGACGGCGCCATTCTTGGCAAGACCTTCGCGATGCAGGCCGTGGCGGCGCTGAGCGGGATGGACGAGGCGGACGTGGAACCCGTGCTGGCCGCCCTGGTGCGCAAGGAGGTGCTGTCCATCCAGGCCGACCCGCGCTCGCCGGAGCACGGGCAGTACGGCTTCCTTCAGGACCTGGTGCGGCACGTGGCCACCGAGACGCTGTCCAAGCGCGAGCGCTACGCGCGCCATCTGGCCGCAGCCGACTATCTGGAGCGGGCATTTCCCGGCGACGAGGAACTCGTCGAGGTGCTCGCCTCGCACTACCGGGAGGCCTACGCCGCCCAGCCCAACGAGGATGGCGCGGAGGCGGTCAGGGACCGTGCTCGCGAGCTCCTGGTTCGCGCGGGACGTCGTGCGGAGTCCCTGGGCGCGCCGAGCGAGGCCGGTCGCTATTACGAGGGCGCGTATGAGCTCACGGATGACCTCCACGGCCAGGCCGGACTGCTGCAGCAGGCAGCCGGCATGGCCGAACGGATGGCCGCGCCCGAGCAGGCTGTGGATCTGTACCGCAGGGCCCTGGAGATCTACGAGCGGCTGGGTGACACCCACGCTGCGGCGGGGCTGACAGCGAACTGGACCAAGGTCGACGAACGGATCGGGCACCTCGACCAGGCGATCGAGCGGATGGAGCGGATCTACAGCCGGGTGGCGGACGACGAGCCCGACGAACCCGTAGCCCTCCTGACCGCGAGGCTGGCTGCGTCGCTGATCTTCGCCGGAGACGTCCAACGGGCGGCCGAGCTGTGCGAGCGGGCGGTGACGATCGCCGAGTCGCTGGGCCTGCCCGAGGTGCTGGTGGTCGGATGGCTGACCAAGGGCCTGGTCGCCACCTCCAAGGGACGCCCGCATGAGGCTGCCGGCTTCTACCGGATGGTGGTCGAAACTGGCATGGAGCACGGCCTCCTACGGGATGCGGCGACCGCCACGGGCAATCTGTCCGACCTGGCCTTCCACCGTGACCGCTACCAGGATGCCGTCGGGTACCTCGAGCAATCACGCGCCCTGGCGGCGCAGATCGGCTCACGCCCCGAGGAGTGGTTCACGTGGACGGAGATGAGTTACGTCTACTACATGCTGGGCCAGTGGGACGATGCCCTGGCCGCGCTGGCCGAGGTGCCGGAGGATGTGCTGCCCACGGCCGGCACGCTGCTCAGCCCGCTCACGGGCGTGCTGGAGCTGCACCTGCACCGGGGAGATATCGCAGAGGCCCGCCGGCTGTTGGGGATCTACCACCGGCTGGAGTCGTCGGTCGACGTGCAGGAGCGGTCGTCCCACGCCGCGGGCATGGCCAGCCTGCGCTTCGCCGAGGGTCGCTATCGGGAGGCCCTGGAAGCCGGCAGGCGGGCGATGGGCTCGTCCCGAGAGCTGGTCGGAGCTGGGGCCCAGGACGTCAAGCAGGCCCTGGTGTGGTCGATCGAAGCCGCATTCGCCCTGGACGAGCCGGCCACCGCCGACGAGCTGCTGACGATCATCGAACGGCTCAAGTCGGGCTTGCGGCCGCCGTACCTGGATGCGCATGCCAACCGCCTGCGGGCCCGCATGGCAGACCGCGAAGGCGCCCTCGAGCGGATGCGGGCGGCTGCGGACGGGTTCCGCCGGCTGGGCATCGTGTTCTGGCTGGCGGTGACCGAGCTGGAGGGCGCCGAACTGCTGCTGGAGTCAGACCCCGGTTCCGACGAGGCGCAGGCCTGGCTGGCCGAGGCGGCGGAGATCTTCAGCCGGCTGGGCGCCAAGCCATGGCTCGACCGGCTGGCCGCCGTCGCTCAGCGCGCAGACCCGGCGCTGGATCCGTCGGTCTGACCCGCCGGCGGCGCCGTCGGCTCCCACTTGGCGTGGTGGCGGGCGGCCCAGTCGCGGCGCACGCTGCCCAGCACGATGCCCCTCAACGAGTGCCGGGTGGATGGGTTGACGACGGCCAGATACAGGTGGCCCAGCACCAGCGGCACGGCCACCCAGGTGGCCCAGTCGTGGGCCAGGATGGCGCTGGTGCCGCGGAAGCCGGCGTCGGTCTCCTGCAGGTACATGAGCGTCCCGGAGACGGTGAACACCACCATCAGGCCGGCGATGACGGCCGTGTTCAGCTTCTGGCCGGCGTTGAAGCGGCCCTGCGGCGGCTCGCTGCCGCGGCGCGACACCGCCCAGCGAAGCCAGCGGCCGTCGTCGCCGTCGAAGCGGTCGATCTGGCGCGCGGTCGCCCGCAGCTCGCGGGTGTTGCCCGGCAGCAGCGCTATCAGCCCACCCCAGAAGGCGACCGCCGCGCCGAGGTGGATGGTCTTCCACAGCATGCGGTTGGCGGCCAGCTGCGCGAACGCCGGCAGGTACAGGATCAGGCCGGTGGCCATCATGACCAGGAAGGTGACTGCCAGCAGCCAGTGCAGCGTCCGCTCGGCCGGGCTGAAGCGGCGCACGTAGCCGTCAGCAGGGGCGGCCTCAGTAGCCATTGGAGCGGCCGACCCAGGCGTCCACGTCGTAGCCGTTCTGCTCCCAGAAGCCGGGATGCAGGGCCGGCACCAGCTCGATCTTGTGCAGCCACTTGACGTTCTTGTAGCCGTACATCTCGGGGATGATCAGGCGCAGCGGGGCGCCGTGCTCGCGCAGCAGCGGCTGCCCGTCCATGGTGTGCGCGAGCATCACGTCGCGACAGCCGGGTCTGCGGACATGGAGAGCGTGTCCACGTAGGGCACCTCCATCGACACGAAGTTGGCATAGCGGGCGCTGGGCAGCGGCTCCACCAGGTCCCACAGCGTCTCCAGGCGGACGCCGCGCCAGTGAACGTTGTCCACCGACCAGCCGGTCACGCAGTGGAAGTCGGTGGTCTGGGCAACGCTGGGCAGCCGCTGCACGTCGGCCCAGGTGAGCGTGACCGGCTTTCGCACGTGGCCGGTGATCTCGAGCTTGTAGGTGGCGGGATGGAAGACCGGCCAGGGCGGGTTGATGGCGTAGATCCGCCAGCCGTTCGGCAGCACGTTCTTGATAGCGGCCGGGATCACCGAGCCGACGTCGGCCAGCGGCCGGTGCAGGCCTCGTGTGATCCTGGCGCCAAAAAGGATGCCCACCCCGCCTACCGCGATGGTGGACAGGAAGGCCGCCCGGCCGACACGAACCTCGCTCATACACGCAGTATGGCCCCCCGACCGCGAATTCGTGTGTCGGCGTCGGCAGTGTTAAGCGTTTCGAAAGAAACCCGGTGCCAGGCAGGTGCCAGGCACCGGCAGTGGGCTGGGGCGAAGGCCGGTGCCAGGCAGGTGCCAGGCACCGGGTTGTGGGGTGGGGCGGGAAGGCCGGTGCCAGGCAGGTGCCAGGCACCGGCAGTGGGGCGGGGGGAGGCCCGTGCCTGGCACCGGGTTGTGGGGTGGGGCGGGAAGGCCGGTGCCTGGCACCTGCCTGGCACCGGCAGCCAAAGCTCAGCCGGCGGCGGCCCGCTCGCGCTCGCGCTGCACCAGCACCCGCCGCAGCAGCTTGCCGGACGGCGACTTGGGCACCTCCTCGATGAACTCCAGTCGGCGCACGCGCTCGTGCGGCGCCACCCGCTCGGCCACGAAGGCCATCAGCTCATCGGCGTCCACCGGGCTGCGCGCGACCACGAACGCCTTGGGGATCTCGCCGGCCTCCTCGTCGGCCACCGGCACCACGCACGCCTCGGCCACGGCTGGGTGGGTCAAGAGCACCGCCTCCAGCATGGCCGGCGGCACCTGGTAGCCCTTGAACTTGATCAGCTCCTTGAGCCGGTCGACGATTCGCCAGCAGCCATCCTCGCAGGTGGCGATGTCGCCGGTGTGCAGCCAGCCGTCGGGATCCAAGGTGTTGGCGGTGGCCTGCGGGTCGTCCAGATAGCCGATCATCACCTGCGGTCCGCGCACGAGCAGTTCGCCCGGCTCTCCGGGGGCGGTGTCGCGACGGGTGGCGGGGTCGATGATGCGGGCCTCGGTGTTGGGCAGCAGTTTGCCGATGCTGCCGCCCACGTGCGGCTCGGAAAGCGGCGTGCAGTGCGTCACCGGGCTGGCCTCGGTGAGGCCGTAGCCCTGCTGCACGCGGATGCCGACGCGCTGCGAGCAGAGCGCCTCCAGGTCGGCGTCCAGCGGCGCGGCGCCGGACATGACCATGCGGATGCTGGAGCCGTCGAAGCCCTCGACCAGCGGGTGCTTGGCCAGGGCGACGATGATCGGCGGCACCACGTAGGCCTTGGTCACCCGGTAGCCCTCGACCATGCGCAGGAACCCCTCCAGGTCGAAGCGGGGCATGGTGACGATCGTCGCCCCCGACATCAGCCCGCTGTTCATGACCACGGTCTGGCCGTAGATGTGGAAGAAGGGCAGCACCCCGGCCACCACGTCGTCGGGATCCAGCGGCAGGTGGCAGGCCGTCTGCACCAGGTTCGCAACCAGGTTTCGGTGAGTCAGCATGACGCCCTTGGCAAACCCGGTGGTGCCGCTGGAGTAGGGCAGCGAGACGAGCGCGGTGGCCGGGTCGAGGTCGGGCTCGACCAGGTCGGCGGGCTCACCCAGCGCGTCGGCCAGGCCCAGCGTGCCCTCGGCGGAGTCCAGCGTGAACACCGCCTCCACGCCCGCTGCTGCGGCGGCCGGCAGCGCGCGGTCGAGCATGCCGCCGACCGTGAACAGGAAGCGGGCGCCGGAGGTGCGAAGCTGGTTTTCGGCTTCGCCCGCGGTGTACAGCCCGTTGATGGTGGTGTTGACGCCGCCCGCCCGGGCGACGCCCAGGAAGACGACCGCGTACTCCGGCAGGTTGGGCGCGAAGGTGCCGACCACCTGGCCGGGCTGCAGGCCGCGCGCCTGCAGGCCGGCGGCCAGCGCCCGGGTCATCCGGTCGACGTCCCCGAAGCTGAGCGCCCGGCCGCTGGTGCAGTCGATCAGGGCGGGCTTGCCGCCCCGCTCAGCGGCCCGGCCCAGCACCAGCTCGTGCAGTGTGACGTCGGGGATCTCGATGGGCGGGTGGGGGCTGGTGTAGATCATGGCTCGCCTTTCGTCATTCGCCGATCCCGGCGACGGCCGATTTTCCCGACTGCACGATCTCGGCCAGGGCCGCCGTCTCGGGCAGGATGCGGCGGACGAAGAAGCGGCCGGTGGCGAGCTTCGCCTGTCTGAACTCCGGCGTCGCCGTCGAGCCGGGGTCGTGGCAGGCCTCCGCCATCCGCAGCCACAGCGACGCGAACGCGGTCAGCGCAAACAGGCGCAGGTAGTCGGTGGCCCCGGCCGCGGTCTCCTCGGGGTCGCGGGCGCCGCTTTCGACCATCCACACGGTCGCCTCCTGCAGACGCGCGAAGGCTGCCCGCAGGCCATCCTCGAACTCCTCCAGGCCGGGCGGGCGCTGGGCCTCGAGCTGCTCGTCCACGTGGTGGAAGAAGCGCCGCGCCAGCCGGCCCTGGTGCAGGGACAGCTTGCGGCCCGACAAGGTCGAGCGCCTGGACGCCGTTCGTGCCCTCGTAGATCTGGCTGATGCGGGCGTCCCGGGCCAGCTGCTCGACACCCGACTCGGTGATGTAGCCGTGCCCGCCGTAGACGCCGATGGCAAGCCCTGCGGCCTCCGCTCCGTTGTCGGTGCAGGCGGCCTTCATGATCGGCGTCAGCAGCGCCACCAGGTCGTCTGCCCACACCCGCCGGTCGGGATCGGGGTGGTGGTGGGAGATGTCCAGCTCGTTGGCCAGCCACATCGCCAGCGCCCGCCCTGACTCGGTCAGCGCCCGCATCCGCAGCAGCGCGCGGCGTACGTCGGGGTGCACGACGATCGGGTCGGCCGGGCCCTCCCGGCGCCCGCCGGCCCGGCCCTGGCGGCGCTCGCGGGCATAGGCCAGCGCCGACTGGTAGGCGATCTCGCCGATGCCCACGCCCTGCACCCCGACACCCAGCCGGGCCCGGTTCATCATCGTGAACATCTGCGCCATTCCGGCGTGCGGCTGGCCCACCAGTTCGCCCCGCGCGCCGTCGAAGTGCAGCACGCAGGTGGCCGACCCGCGGATGCCCATCTTGTGCTCGATGGAGCCGCACACGACACCGTTTCGCTCCCCGGGGCGGCCGTCGGGGCCGACCACGCAACTTGGGCACGATGAAGAGCGAGATGCCGCGCGGTGCCGGGCGGCGCGTCGGGCAGCCGGGCCAGCACCAGGTGCACGATCTGGTCGGTCATGTCGTGCTCGCCGGCGGTGATGAAGATCTTGGTGCCGGTGATCCGGTAGCCGCCGTCGGCGTCCGGCTCGGCACGGGTCGTCAAGAGGCCCAGGTCGGTGCCGGCGTGCGGCTCGGTCAGGCACATGGTGGCGCTCCACTCGCCCGCCGCCAGCCGTGGAACGTAGGCGGCCGCCTGCTCGGGCGAGCCGTGCGCGGCCAGCGCGTTGGCGGCCCCCGCGGTCAGCAGCGGATAGGTGGCGAAGGCCAGGTTGGCCGAGCAGGCCATCTCCTCGAAGGCCACGCTCAGCACCTCGGGCAGGCCGGAGCCGCCGTGCTCCGCCGCGATCGCCACCCCGCACCAGCCGCCCTCGACCAGCGCCCGGTGCGCGTCCCGAAACCCCGGCGGGGTGGTGACGACGCCGTCCTGGAAGCTGCAGCCCTCGCGGTCGCCGACCGGGTTCAGCGGCAGCAGCACCGACTCGCCGAAGGCGGCCGCCTCGTCGAGCACGGCCAGCGCCGTGTCCAGGCGTCGCCTCCTCGATAGCCGGGCAGCGAGGCCACCTGGCCCGGATAGTCGAACACCTCCTCGAGCAGGAACCGGAAGTCGGCCAGGGGCGCGGAGTACGTTCTGCACGGTCAGTTCCGCAAGCGGCTTTCCGGTGGCCAGCATGTGGGCGATGCGGTCAATCGTCTGCGGCCGCCGGAGCAGCCGGCCGCACCTCGTCCAGCTCGAGCTCGGAGATGGCCGACTCGGGGATCGGCTCGATCGGGTCGGCGTCGCCGCCGGTCAGCACGCGGGCGTAGGCGCCGACCAGCACCAGGTCGTACTCGCTGGCCCCGATGGTCGCGGCCCGCTGGCGGGCGGTCAGCTCCAGGGTCGCCGCGCCGGACCGGCCGGCGATCGTCAGCATGCGCGGCTCCGGTGGCCGGTAGCCGTCGGCAAGCTCCAGCGCGAAGGCCCTGGCGTCGGCCAGCAGCCGGTCGCGGTTGGGGGTGATGCGGTCGGACGCGCGCAGGTAGCCCAACTGCTTGGCGTGCTGGGCCGAGCCGGAGACGGTGGCCGTTGCGATCAGCTCGAACGCCATCGCAGCCGCCGGCATCGGGCCGCCCGCCGCCGACTCCGCGCCGCGGATCAGGAGCTCCTTGCACCCGCCCCAGGCCGGCAGCAGGCCGACCCCCATCTCGACCAGGCCCATGTAGGTCTCGGTGTGGGCCTGCACGGCGTCGCAGTGCAGCAGCACCTCGCAGCCGCCGCCGAGGCAGCGGCCGGAGGGTGCGCCGACCACCGGCACCGGCGCGAACTTGAGGCCCGTCGAGGGCTCGCTGGCCGCGCACGCCGAACCGGTGCATGCGCTCCCAGGCGGCCACGTTGGCCAGTCGTCAGCAGGTGGGCGAGATTGCCGCCGGTCGAGAAGAACGGCGCCCTCGTTGTAGATCACCAGCGCCGCGTAGGCGTTCCCGGCGGCGGAGACCGTGCTGCTCGATCAGCTTCCAGCACGTCGTCGTCGATCGCGTTCGCCTTGGTGTGGAACTCGAGGCAGGCGACACCGTCGCCCGCATCCCACAGCGAGGCGGCGTCGTTGTCCCGAGCAGCCGGCCGGGCCCTGACGTCGGCGAACAGCCAGCACGCCCGGCCGCCGCACCGGCGGCCGGGGCGAGTGAACGCCGTCCGAGTTCGTCGCTCATGGCAAACGGTCCGCGCTTCCAGTTGAACCCGCGCTGCATCGCCAGGTCGATCAGCTCCGGCCGGTCGGTCACCTCGGGCACCATCCCGGCGGCGTAGTCGAGCACCTTGGTCAGCACCGCCTCGGCGTACTCGCCGTGGCGGTCGGCCGTGCCCACCAGCGCGCGCAGGCCGCCCTCGCGGGCGGCCGCCACCGCGGCCAAGCGGGGCTTCGGTCGGCCGGCCGGTACTCCAGCGTGTGCAGGTCGATGGCCAGCTGCTGCGAGCCATCGCGCGCGTAGAAGCCGCGGCCGGCCGCGCGGCCGGTCGCGCCCATCGCCACCATCCGCCGGAAGAGGCCGACATGGTCGGGCACGTCGTGCCAGGCGTCGGTTTCGGGCAGCAGCCGGTCGAACGAGCCGGTCACGTGCTCGTGCAGGCCCAGCCCGACCAGGTCCATGAGCCCGAACACGCCGGTGCGAGGAGCGCCGATGGCGTCGCCCATCAGCAGCGTCTGCCTCCTCCACCGTCAGTCCGCGCTCGAGCGCCTCGCCGATAGCGGTGGCCATCCAGTAGACGCCCAGCCGGTTGGCGACGAAGCCGGGCGTGTCGTTGCAGCGCACGATCGCCTTGCCCAGCCGCAGGTCGGCGAACTCCTCCACGGCTTCGACGGCGTCCCTCCGGGTGTCCGGCCCGGCAACGGTCTCCAGCAGCTGCATGTAGCGGGGCGGGTTGAAGAAGTGGGTGACCATGAAGTCGGCGCCCAGCCCCGCCGGGGCGCCGGCCAGCAGTTCGCGCAGCGGGATGGTGGAGGTGTTCGATGAGACGATCGAGCCGGGTTGGCGCACGCCGTCCAGGCCGTACGTACAGCGTCGCGCTTGGCATCCACGTCCTCGACGATCGCCTCCACGATCCAGTCGGCCTCCGCCACCAGCTCGAGGTCGGATTCCAGCGAGCCGGTGGTGATCCGCCGGGCCGCGGCGCGCTCGACCAGCGGCGGCGGCCGGCGCTTGGCGAGGCCCGCGGCCGCGGTCGCCGCGGCGTCGCCCAGATCGAGCAGGACGACCGGCACGCCGGCGTTGGCGATGTGGGCGGCGATGCCGGCGCCCATCGTGCCGGCGCCGATCACGGCCGCCGAGCGGATCTCGCGTCACACCGCCTCCAGCACCGTCGCGATGCCCTGGCCGCCGCCGATGCACTGGGTGGCCAGGGCGTAGCGGCCGCCCTCGCGCCGCAGCAGTGCGGCCGCCTTGCCGGTGATGCGCGCGCCGGTGGCGCCCAGCGGGTGGCCGAGCGCGATCGCGCCGCCGTCGAGGTTGACCCGGGCCTCGTCGATCTCCAGCTCGCGCAGGCAGGCCAGCGCCTGCGACGCGAACGCCTCGTTGAGCTCGACCACGTCCAGGTCGGCGACCGCGATCCCGGCCCGCTCCAGCGCCTTGCGGCTGGAGGCGACCGGGCCGATGCCCATGATCGCCGGGTCACAGCCGGAGACGGCGAACGAGCGCACCGCCGCCAGCGGCTCGAGCCCTGCGCTCTCGGCGTAGGCCTCGGAGACGACCAGCACCGCCGCGGCTCCGTCGGTCAGCGGCGAGGAGGTGCCGGCGGTGACGGTGCCGGCCGCGTGCGAACGCGGGCTGCAGCCCGGCCAGCCCTTCGAGACTCGTGTCGGGCCGCGGGCAGCCGTCGGCAGTCCACGGTCGCCGATCGGGACGATCTCGCCCGCCGAGCCGGCCCTCGGCGATGGCGGCCGCCGCCTTCTGCTGGCTTGCGCAGCGCGAACGCCTCCTGCTGCTCGCGGCGTGACGCCGAACCGCTCGGCCACGTTCTCGGCGGTCTCGCCCATGCTGATGTAGATCTGCGGGTAGCTCTCGACCAGCGCCGGGTTGTACAGCGGGTTGAAGCCGCCCATCGGGATCCGGCTCATCGACTCGACCCCGGCGCACACGTAGGCGTCGCCGGCGCCCATGCGCGATCGCGCCGACGGCGGTGTGCACCGCCTGCATCGAGGAGCCGCAGAAGCGGTTGACCGTGGAGCCGCCGACCGATCCGCGGCAGGCCGGCCAGCACGCCCACGATGCGGCCCAGGTTCATGCCCTGCTCGCCCTCGGGGAAGGCGCAGCCGAGCGTCACGTCCTCGATCTCCTCCGGATCGACGCCGGTGCGCGCGACCAGCTCGGCGACCACCCGGCGGCCAGATCGTCAGGCCGCACCCGGGCCAGGGCGCCGCGGCGGGCGGGCTGGAAGGGCGAGCGTACGTAGCCGGCGATCAGTGCGCGTTCCACCGCCCGATCGTACCGGGTGCCAGGTTTTCAACCTGGCACCCAAACTGCTCCATCTCCAGCGGCGTCAAGGAGGCACCGGGTCGTCAGGCGCGGGTGGGTACCGAGACCTGGAAGCGCGAGCCGGCGTCCGGTGTCGAGGTGGCCTCGATCTGGCCGCCCAGCGCCTCCACGATCCGCTTGGCCAGGGTCAACCCCAGCCCGGAGCCGCGGCCCTGACGAGCCGGGTCGGCGCGCCAGAATGGCTCGAACACCCGCGCCAACTGCTCTGCGCTGATGCCCTCGCCGGTGTCCTGCACCGACACCTCGATGCCGGCGGCGGTGGCGGCAGCGTGCACGCTCACCTGCCCGCCGACCGGTGTGTGGCGGACGGCGTTGTCGACCAGTGAGTGCACCACCCGGGCCAGCTTGGGTGAGCACGGGCGCTCCGCGGCGGCTCCCAGGTCGACCTCCAGCCGCACCGACTTGGCCGCGGCGTCCGGCCCGCACAGGTCGACGGCCTGTCGTACAACCTCTGCCAGCGGGACCATCCGCTCGTCCTCGGCCAGACGGGCAGCGTCGGTCTGGGCCAGCTCGAACAGGTCGTCCACCAGCTCCACCAGGGACATGATCGAGCGCACCATCTCGGACGTGTACCGGCGCACGGTCTCGGGGTCGTCAACCACGCCGTCGGCGATCGCCTCCACCATCGAGCGCAGGCTGGCCAGCGGGGTGCGCAGGTCATGCGACATGGAGGTCATGAGGTCGCGCCGCTCCGACTCCAGCTGTCGCTCGGCGGCCAGCGCCGCGTCCAGCCGGGCCGCCGCCTGGTCGAGCGCGTCGGCCAAGAGCTGCAGGTCGGGGCTGGCATGCAGCTCGCCCACCCGCGTGTCCAGGTCGTTTCGGCCGATCGCCCGGGCCATCCCCACCAGCCGACCGATGGCGCGGTTGGTCGACCGGCCCACGATCAGGGCCGCAGCCACCCCGGCGGTCAGCGAGTACAGGGCGACCGACAGGATCTCGGCCCGGTTGCCCGGATCGAGCAGCATGAAGTGGTTGAGCACCAGCACGTCGAGCACTGTGACCATCGACGCCACCAGTGCGATCGCCACCATGGTGGGGCCCAGCCCGGCCCGGCGCACCAGGCTGCGGGCCGCGATCGAGGAGATGATCGTGGCCAGCGCGATCGGCCCCAGCAGGGCCAGGATGCGCAGCGGCTCGTTCACGGGTCGAACCGGTAGCCCACGCCGTGCACCGTGATCAACCGCCGCGGCTGAGACGGGTCGAGCTCGATCTTGGCCCGCAGGCGGCGCACGTGCACCGTCACGGTGTCGGTCGCCCCCGTCCACACGTAGCCCCACACCGACTCCAGCAGCTGCGGCCGGCTGAACACCTGCCCGGGGTTGGATGCCAGCAGGTGCAGCAGCTCGAACTCCTTGCGGGTGGTGTGCACCACCTCGCCGTTGCGCACCACCTCCCGGCGGGCTGGATCGATCTCCAGCTCGTCGAAGGCCAGCCGCCCATCGGCCGGCGAGGTGCGCCGCAGTACCGCATGCACCCGGGCCACCACCTCGCCCGGTGAGTACGGCTTGACCACGTAGTCGTCGGCGCCCAGCTGCAGGCCTTGGATTCGCTCCTGCTCCGTGGCCTTGGCCGACAGGATGATGACCGGCACATTGCCCTCCATGCGCAGGGTGCGCAGCACGTCCAGGCCGCTCAGGCGGGGCAGCATGAGGTCGAGCAGGATGACGTCGGGGGCGCCGTCGCGGATCGCCTCCAGCGCCTGGTGGCCGTCGGCCGCGCCCGTCACGTGAAAGCCCTCCCGGGACAGGTAGCGGGTGAGCACGTCGCGCACCATCGGCTCGTCGTCGACGACCAGCACGCGCACAGCCTGGGCGGCGGATGCCATGCAATCAGCGTACCAACGCATCCGCCGCCCACCCATATCTGTTCAGGTTCTGGTAACCGGCGGCCGGTCAGCCGATCGCCAGCCCCGAGGTGCTGGAAGGCAAGCCGGCCGTGCGCGACACACGGTGCAGGCTGCCATCGGCCGCGATCCGGAAGTTGAGCACGGCATTCACACCCGGCGTGGTGTTGAAGACCAGCACCGAGAACGTCCGCCCGCCGGGCGACACGGCCTCGTCCAGGGTAGTGCTGCCAGAGCCGCCCGAAGCGCTGACGCCGCTTGCGTCCAGCAGCGAGATGGCGCCGCTGCGGCTGATCCGAAGTCCGCTCACCGTGCCGCTGTGGGCGTCGGCCACGTATGCGTAGCGCCCGCTGGGGGTGACGGCCACCCAGCACGCGGCCAGCTGGTTGGTCTCCAGCGGGCCGGAGGCCGTCTGGAGCGTGCCATGGCGGCCGATCCAGTAGGCCGTGGCGGCGCTGGTGGGGGCCTGGCCGGCGTCGGAGACAATCAGCTCGCCCCGGCGGGTGAACGCGAACCCGTAGGAGGCAGCGCCGTCCGATGTCTGCGAGCGGGCCGACCCGAGCGAGCCGTCGCTATGTACCGCGAAGGTGTCGATGGTGCTGGAGGTCTTGTTGGTGACCACCAACGTGCGCCCGGACGGGCTCAGCGACACCTGCTCGGGTGTGACATCGGCGGCGGTCAGCGACCGGGCGCCGCCGTGGATGCGGGTCAGACCGCGGTCCGTCACCCGGAATCCCACCACACCGGGCGTTCCGCCGGCGTTCAGCACGTACACCCAGCGGTTGCCGGCGGTGACGCTGATTGGGTCGGTCCCGCCCGAACTGACAATCCGCTGCTTCCACACATGGGTGCCGCTGACACCCAGCACCGATAGCGTGCCGGAGCCCGCGTTGACGGCGTACAGCCGGCCGTGGTCGGGACTGAGGGCGATCGAGCCCTCGGAGCCCAGGTTTGCGCCGCTGCCCAGCCCGCCGGTAGCCACCGAGGCAAGCCTGTGCACGTGGCCACCCGGGCCGTCCGCGAACACCAGCACATGGTTGCCGGATGCGGCGTTGGTCATGGTGAAAAGTGCGTCGGCGTTTGGTCCGGCGGTCGCCCCCGCAGGAGCGGCCGTGACCGCCAGCGCCGCCGCGCCGACGAGTGCCGCCAGCTTTGAACTGCTCACCGATCCCACCTCCAGGTCGTGGTTGCGGCGCCCTCGTGGACGCCTCGCCATGACCGTAGAGGTGGGATCTAACGTCGATCTTGCGGCCTGGTTACAGGCTTCGAAACTCCGGTCGGTTATGCCGTCTGCGGCGTCGTCGCATACGCGATGTAGCCGCGCACGTCCGCGGCCGGCTCGGCGTAGGCGTCGCCCAGCGTGCTCTCCATCGCAGCCATGTAGTCGCGCGTCCAGGCCGGCAGGTCGTAGTCAATCGCGCTCAGGAACTCGAGCGACGCGGCCAGCCGGATGTCGGCGATGGAAGGCGAACCGCCGCCGATGAAGGTCTTGCCGTCCAGGAAGAACTTGCGGTACGCCTCCAGCGGCTCGGCCAGAGCGGCCTCGGCGGCCTTCTGGGCGTCGGACTTGGCGTCGGCGTCCAGTTCGGACGCGCCCACCTCACCGGGGTACTGTGGGAAAGACAGCGCCGGATAGGTGGCCCGCGCGAGCAGCGGGTAGAGCGTGCCGATCAGGTAGAACATCGCGCTGTCGATCATCGCCCGCTCGCCCGGATCCTCGGGGTAGAACTGGGTCAGCCCGTGCTTGTTGCACAGGTACTGCATGATCGCGCAGCTCTCCCACAGCGTCGTCCGCGGCAGCCCGTCCTCCTCCAGCATGGGGGTCAGGTGGGCGGGGTTCATCTTCAGGAACTCGGGCGTCTGGGTCTTGCCCCACACGTCCAGCTCCTCGCAGTCCAGCCCCGCGGCTCGGACGAAGATCCGCACCGTCAGGTTGTTGACGCTCGGCTTGAGGATGTGCAGCTTCATCTCGGCCATCTCGCCCTCCAGGTTGTGCCACGCGGATGCGGTGAGCGTAGCCGGTTTTGGATGCTCTCAGGCGGCCGCCCGGGCGATCTCCGGCAGGATGGCCAGGAAGCGGTCGAGCAGTGTGCCGTCGAAGTGGCTGTCGCGCCCCTGCTCGAGCACCTCGAGCGCCTGCTGCTCGGTGAAGGCCGGCCGGTAGGCGCGGCTCGAGGTGAGCGCGTCGAAGGTGTCCGCGATGGCCGCCATCCGGCCCTCGACCGGGATCGAGCCTCCGCTCAGCCCGTGCGGGTAGCCGGATCCGTCGACCCGCTCGTGGTGGGTGAGCGCGATCGTGGCCGCGAGGTCGAGCAGCTCGTCGCCCAGATCGCACATCAGGGTGTGCCCGATCAGGGTGTGCCGCTGCATGGTCGCCCGCTCGGCCGTGGTCAGCGGCCCGGGCTTCTGCAGGATCCGATCCGGGATCCCGATCTTGCCCACGTCGTGCAGGCAGCTGGCGACCCGGATCTGCTCGCACCGCTGCGGGCGCTGCCCGCACTCGGCGGCGAGCAGGCTGGCGTAGGCGCCCACCCGCTCCAGGTGGCCGACCATCTGCGGGTCTCGGAACTCCGCCGCCAGCGCCAGCCGGTGGGCGGTCTCGCGGCGGGCGTGCACCAGCGGCTCGAGCCGGGAGGCGCCCTGCCGGCGGCTGCGCATCCGGGCCGGCTCGCGCCGGCGGGCCTGCACGATGGCGGGTGACGATAGCTCCATCTGTGTGACAGCGTCTTCGAGCCGCCCCGGGTGGTACTCGACTCGCATCAGATCTCCCGTCCGTCAGAGTTGCAGGCCGAAGCCGGAGGCCCCATGGTGCGCAAGTGGGCGGCGCACACCATGGGGCCTGACCGGATGCCTGCACCGGGTGCACGGGCTCGTTGTGTGAAGTGAGGCCGCCGGGGCCTGCGATGCCGGCGGCTTCACACCCGGATACAGGGCTTCGCTAGAGGCCGAGTCCGCTCAACGGATCCTGACCCCCCACTGTGATCGGAGGCTCGCCGCTGCCGGGCGGCGACACCCCGATCGAGATCGGATTCCCGCCCGGCGGCGAGACCCCGACGTTCACTCCGCCCTTGCCGACGCCCACGGAGACTGTCGTCTTGATGGGGCCGGCTCCGACGGTTGTATTCACGGACCCTCCGGTCGACACCGGCGGATCGGTCACCGCGCCCCCACCGCTCCCCCTGCTCGAGGACTGGTGGGATTTCGCAGAGCCGTTCGCCTTGGTCGACGCCTTGGCTGGTCCAGTCGTACCCGTTCGTCCTGCCACACCGGCCGAAGCGGATGTGGCGCCTGCCGCGTTGTTCTGGGGATTCGCGATGCCTTGGATTGCGGCCGGGCGCTTCAGCTGCTGCCGCAGCTTGTGATGCCCCCCGGTCGTGGCCGCCAGCGCCGCCGTGGCGAATGCCAGCAGCGAGGCGACAACCATGTACACCAAGACCCGCTTCATCGTGACTCCCTCCTTCGTCGAACTGGTCGCCGCTCTTACCATCGTTCCTTCGCGGCGGTTCGCACAAGAGAGAGTTTGTTCGGGAGTCGGGCTGCCGGTTTCGGTATCCGCGAAGTCGGCTTCTGGTATCGCGGCGGCTCGAGCGGGCCGGATCGCGCTCAGCAAGTTGGACACGGTGCGCTCGCCCACCAGTGGGTGGCGCAGCCTGTTCTCGCCGTGCACCTGATAGGCATTCCGCCGGCCCACCCGTTTGCGGGACAGGAACCCGACAGAGATCAGGTCCGTCAAGAGCGATTCGACCGCCCGTTCGGTGATCTCCACCCGCTCGGCGATCTCGCGGATGCGCACGCCCGGCTCCTCGGCGATAACCGCCAGCACCAGGGCGTGGTTCGTCAGCAACAAGCAGCGTCGATCCCAACCCAGCGCTTCCATCTCAACCTCCCGAACCATGGCCAGCCGCGGCTACACACACCCGCGCAGGGACATGGTCGGGCGGGCAGCGCCAGGGCTGGCACACCCGTTGGGGTGATTCCGGGGCGGCCGAGAGGCGTTTGCACCGAACCGCCAGCCGCGCGTCACCCGGTCGGGTGAGAAGCGCGAACACAACGCCTGCCGCCAACCGCCGACCGGGGGGCCTTGATGCGCTCGGGGTTTGGGAATTTCCCGCGTTTGCCGATCAGACCCTGGTCCGGGTCTTCGGTTCAGTCGAGGTGGCGGTGCAAGGATGTCGGTGAGTCGCAGCAAACGCGATCTGTGGCGTGAGCGCCTGCATGCGTCCGTACTCGTCGTTGACGACGATGCCAACGTTTCCGGCGCCATGGCGCAACTCTTGGAACGAGACGGGCACCACACCAGCGTGGCTGCCGATGTGGGCAACGCCCGCAAGCGGCTGGCCGATGGCACGGTGGACGTGATGGTGTGCGACGTCAGGCTGCCCGGCGAGTCCGGCCTGGCGCTGGCCAGGGAGGTCGCCCGCGACCATCCTGACGTGGCCGTCGTCATGATCAGCGGGTGGGGCGATCTGGGCACCGCCGAAGCGGCGCTGGACTCGGGCGCCGACCGTTTCCTGGCCAAGCCGTTCGGACCGGACGATCTCTTGATCGCCGTCTCCGATGTGCTTCGCCGGCGCCAGTCCCGCGTCCGTTCCATGGTCGACAACCGGCGCCTGGAGGAGGACCTGTCGCACCTGCGCGGCGCCCTTCGCGACCTCAACTCGGCCCTCCAGGAGGCTCGTCGGGATACGTTGCTGCGGCTTGCGCTGGCCGCCGACTGCCGGCTTCCGGGGATGGGCCCGCACCTGCGCCGGGTGGGCCGCGTGACCGAGCTGGTGGCCCGCCGGTTGGGCATCGAGGCACAGCGTGCCGAGGCTCTGGGCGCAGCCAGCACGTTGCACGATGTGGGCCAGATCGGCGTCCCCGACCGAGTGCTCCTGAAGCCCGGCCGGCTGACGCACGAGGAACGCGACCTTATGCGCCTGCACACCGTGATCGGCCGTGATCTGCTGGCGGGGTCGGGCGACCCGCTGCTCGACCTGGCAGCCGCCATCGCCCACACCCACCACGAGCGGGTCGACGGCAACGGCTATCCGGACGGCCTGGTCGGCGATGCGATTCCGCTGGAGGGCCGCATCGTGTCGGTCGCGGATGCCTTCGACGCCCTGCTCAGCGATCGCCCGCACCGCCCGCCGATGCCGATGGAGCGCGCGCTGGCGGTGTTGTGCGCTGGGCGCAGCAACCGCTTCGACCCGCAGGTGCTGGACGTGTTCGTCGCCAATATGGGCGACATCGATTCGATTATGGCCGAGGAGGCAGGCATTGCCGGCTGAACCACTCACATGTGTGCTGGTTGACGACCATCCCGCGGTGCTGGATTCGGTCAGCCGCTTTCTGACCGCCCAGGGGGTGGTGGTGGCGGCGGCGGTGGCGACCGGCGAGCAGGCCTTCGACGCCATCGAGCGAACGCGCCCTGCGGTGGCTGTGGTGGACATGGAGATGCCGCGCCTGAACGGGATCGACCTGTGCCGCCGGATCACCTCGGCCGGCCTGGAGACGCGGGTGATCGTGTACACGGGCTACGCCGACGGCGCCCACGCGGCGGATGCAGTGGAGGCCGGGGTGCGCGGATTCGTGGTCAAGGATGCCCCGCTCAGCGAGCTGGTGCGGGCCATCGGCATGGTGGCCGACGGCCGCCCGTACATCGACCCCACCCTGGCCACACCGCTCTTGGGCGGGTTGGGCGAGATCGCGACCGGGCTGACGCCGCGTGAGCGGGAGCTGGTGGAGATGCTGGCGGAGGGTCTGACCACCGAGGAGACGGGCCGCCGGCTGGGCGTCTCGCGGGCCGCCACCCAGGTGCGGATCGCCGCCGTCATGCGCAAGTTGGGCGCCGAGACGCGAGCCCAGGCGGTCGCCATGGCCCTGCGTCAGGGGTGGATCACCTGACGGCCGCCCTGCAGGAGCCACCCAGGCGGCTGCGCTGGCCGGGGACGTTGGTCGAGAACTGGCCGGTTCGTTTCAGCAGTCGCGAGGCGATCTTCGAGCGACCGAATAGCGCCATGGCCAGGGCGATGGCAACGCTCTTCATCGCCGGGTCGCTCGTTGGCCTGCTGTCGCTGCTCCTGCACGCTGCGCCGGGCCGAAACGCCCAGGCTGTGCTGGGCGCGTCCGCCACCGCGCTGGCGCTGGCGACGCTGCCGATCGCCTATGGCCGGCGCATGCCAATGCCGGCGTATCACCTGCTGATGGGGATCGGCACCGTGCTGATCACCGACGCCCTGTACTTCGAGGGCCAGAGCACTCACGTGTACGCCTTCCTGTACCTGTGGGTGGCGATCTACGCCGCCTGGTTCCTCAGTCTGCGTGCAAATGTGGCGCATGTGGTGATGGTCGGCGGGGCGTACGCGTGGTTGCTGTACGCCCGCGCCGATCTCACGCTCACCGCCTGGCTGATCCCCATGAGCACGCTGCTTCTGGCCTCGACGCTGACCCACGTGCTGACCGCCCGGCTGGAGCTGGCGGTGGCCGAAGCCCGGGCCAGCGAGCGCGCCGCGCGGGGTTTGGCAAGCCGCCTCCAGACCCTGATCGACGCCGTCCCCATCGCCGTCGTCGAGTGCGACACGGAGGGCCGCGTGCAGGTCTGGAACGCCATGGCGGAGCGGCTGTTCGGGTGGCGCAGCGTGGATGTGCTGGGCGAGCCGCACCCATGCGAGTTCGAGATCGAGAGCGCCGTCCCCGGAACCGCGCCCGGCAACATGAACGCCACCACGCGCAGGGCTGACAACTCGCAGATCGATGTGGTCGTGAACACGCTGACCCTGACCGATGAGCATGGCCATCCGACCGGCACGCTGATGGTGGCCGCCGACGTGACCGAGCGCAGGGAGCTGGAACAGCAGCTGCGACGAACGCAGAAGATGGAGGCCATCGGACGGCTGGCCGCCGGCGTGGCGCACGACTTCAACAACATCCTGCTGGCCATCCGCAGCTACAACTGGCTGCTGGGCGAGTGCCAGGACACGAGCGACCCCGAATACTCCCACCACGTCGCCCAGATCGAGCAGGCCGTGCAGCGGGCCGCCAGCCTGACCCGCCAGCTGCTGGCCTTCGGGCAGCCCCACGTGCAGCGCAGTGAGGTGATCGACATGGCGGTGGCGGTGCGCTCCATGCAGGGTCTGCTGCGCCCGCTGATCCCCGAGGACGTGCGGCTGGAGGTGAACGTCAGCGAAACCTCCGCGCCGGTGTGGGCGGACAGCGACCAGATCGAGCAGGTGATCCTGAACCTGGCCGTGAACGCCCGCGACGCCATGCCCGATGGCGGCCTGCTGAACATCTCGGTGCGCGTGCTGGCCGACATCGAGCAGCCCGTCGTCGAGCTGCGGGTGGCCGACACCGGGGTGGGCATCGACCCCGCCCACGAGCGGTACATCTTCGAGCCCTTCTACACCACCAAGCGTGACCGCGGCGGGACCGGATTCGGCCTGGCCACGGTGTACGGGATCGTGGTCGCCACCGGCGGCACACTCGATGTCGCCAGCCAGCCTGGTCGGGGCACGACCTTCACCGTGCGGCTGCCCCGGGCCGATCGCGAGCCCGCCGCTGCGCCTGCTGGCAACCCGCCGGCACTGGGCACCGGGACGGAGACGGTGCTGCTGGTGGAGGACGACGACAGCGTGCGGGCGCCGCTTCGCAAGGCGCTCGACCTGTACGGCTACCGGGTGGTCGCGGCCTGTGACGGCGAGGACGCTCTGGATCGCTTCCAGTCCGCAGCCGGCGCCGTCGACCTGGTGGTGACCGACATCGTGATGCCGCACATGAGCGGCCCCGAACTGGTCGACCGGATGCGCGAGATCAACCCCGAGGTGCGGGTGCTGTATGTCTCGGGCTACCCGGAGCGGTCGCTGGAGCTCGTCAACCAGCGGTCGGCCAGCGGCGCCGGTGGGTGGGCGCTGCTGCAGAAGCCGTTCACGCCCGACCAGCTGGTACACGAGATCCGGGCGGCGCTGGCAGCGCCGGCCGACGGCCGCCAAGCCGCCTAGGGGCAACCACGCGGGTGGAGATGGAGCAGTTCTGGTGCCAGGTTGAAACCTGGCACCGGGTCTAGAAGGCGCGGGGCGCCCGGCGGCGAAGAAGGCTCCTCGACCCCAGGAGCCGCCCCATCGCCACCGCCGCCATTCACACCGGGGAGACCGTCGATACGCTCGACGAGCTGGAGCTGTGGCGTGGATTCCGCGAGCTGGACGCGCGTGAGGCGGAGGGGATCGCCGTCGAGCTGCTGTGGCAGCCCCAGACCGGCGAACTGGTGGTGACTGCATACGACGCCGGCGCCGGTCAGGCGGTGGCCGTGCCGGTGGGGCCGAACGACGCACGCTACGTCTACCGCCATCCGTTCGCGGCAGCCGCGATCCGCGGCTTGCTGTAAGCGATTTGGATCGAAGGCCGCCGGGCAGCCAGACCCGTCGCTCTCGGCTTTCCCGGCCCGACGGCCTTCGATCAGGCACCCCCCGTCCCAACACGGGCGCCATGGCCGCAGAGGAGCCTCGGCCGTACTGGAAGAATCGGCACCCGGGTCCTGCTCGCCGATCCTCCCACCGGGCAGGTCTGCAAGCGGCCTGATCGGCCCGCCGTCCCTCGAATGGGGGAGGCGGGTTCGAGGTGCGGCAGGGGTGGGTAAGCAGCGTCCCAGTACGCCGCACACCCGCGCCATCCGAGGAGGAGCCATGCCGTCAACCGTCACCGCGTCACATCTGCCGTCGCTGGGCGCCAGCGAACGCACCGAGATCGGAAACCAGCTGCAGGACTCGCTGGTCGAGCTGGTCGACCTCGCCTTGGTCGGAAAGCAGCTGCACTGGAGCATCGTCGGCCCCCATTTCCGGTCGCTGCACCTGTATCTGGACGAGTTGGTGGACTCCTGGCGGGAGCTGTCCGATACCGTCGCCGAGCGCGCGGTTGCCATCGGCAGCTTTCCGGATGGCCAGGCGGCGGTGGTGGCGGCGCGGGAGGACAGCCCGTCGCTGGAGCGTGGCCCGATCAGCGACCAGGGCGTGCTCCGCGAACTCGTCAACCGGCTGTCCGAGTCGGCCGACCGCATCCGCACGCACATGGACAGGTTGGGCGAGCTGGACGCCGCGTCGCAGGACGTGTTGGTGGACGTCGTCCGGGCGCTCGAGGAGCAGCTGTGGATGGTGCGTTCGCATCTGGCAGTTTCGACCGCTGATTGACCGCATCGGGGGAAACGGTCAGCCCGCCCCTCCCGGTATCCTGTGCCGGGAGGGGAGCTGGCTGAGCGGAACCGGGACACTCGAGCATGTGGGCCTCTACTACACGTCGGATGACGAGTATGTGGGGGCGCTGGCGGGCTTCGCGGAGACGGGGCTGAGCCTGGGTCAGCCGGTCATGATCGCCGTCCCCGGCGACCGCCAGATCGGCCTGCGGGAGCGCTTGGGCGCGTTGGCCGACCGGGTCAGCTGGTTCGACATGGCCAGCCTGGGCCGAAATCCGGCCCGCATCATCCCGGCCGTCCGGGTGTTCGCCGATCGGGCCGGCGGCCGCGCTGCGCGGATGGTCGGCGAGCCGATCTGGCGGGGCCGCTCCGACGCCGAGCTGGCCGAGGCAACCCACCACGAGGCGCTCATCAACCTCGCCTTCGCCGACACCCCGATCACCATCCTGTGCCCGTACGACCTGCGCCTGGACGGACGCACGCTGGCCGACTCGCACTGTACCCATCCGCTGCTCATGCAGGGAGGCGTGCAGTCGCCCAGCGCCGAGTACCACGAATCGGAGCTCCTGCGCATCGGGCGCCCGCCACTGGCATCGCCGCCGGCCGGCGCTGCTGTGTTCGAGGCCGTGACGGATGTCGCCGAACTGCGCCGCGGCCTGCGCGACCGCTGCGGGCAGGCGCTGGGCAGCGAGCGCACCGAGGATCTGGTGCTGGCGGTCACCGAAGCGGCCGCCAACTCGCTGAACCACGCCCAGCACCCGCCCACCGTTCGAGTGTGGGACGAGCCGGGGGCTGTCGTGTGCGACATCGCCGATCCCGGGGTGATCACCGACCCGCTGGTCGGCCGCCGTCCGCCATCGGTGAACGTGGATGGCAGCCGCGGCCTGTGGCTGGTGAACCAGCTGTGCGACCTGTGCGAGCTGCGCTCGGACGAGTCGGGGACGACGCTGCGCCTGCACATGCGGGTGTAGCCGGGCCGTGGTCTCCGCCGGCAGGGCACGCGAACTGGCGCTGAGCCTGCCCGGCGCCGTCGAGCAGGACCACCACGGGCGGCCGTCGTTTCGGGTGGCGGGGCGGATCTTCGCCACCCTGTGGACGCCACAGCAGATGAACGTGATGCTCGACCAGGCCGGCATCCTGACAGCCGTCCAAGCCGACCCGCAGTCCTGCCGGGAGGTGTGGTGGGGCAAGCGGTTGGCTGCGGCCGGCGTGGATCTCGCACGGGTGGAAGAGCGCGACCTGGCCGAACTCCTGGCCGATGCCTGGGAGGGCAAGATGGGCGGCCGGGGGGCCTAGGCCGGCCGCCAGGGGGCCAGCGGCGGCCGGCGGCGTGGGCCTCAGGCGGCTGGCGCCAGCTCCTGGGTCTGGGAGTCGACGCCGATCAGATCGTCAACGATCCGCTGGGCCGCGGCGCCATCCCCGAACGGGTTGGCGGCTCGGGCCATCGCCCGATAGGCGAGCCGGCTGTCCAAGAGCCGCGTGGTGTCGTTGATGATCGTGATGGGGTCGGTGCCCACCAGCCTGGCCACGCCGTATTCGACAGCTTCCGGGCGCTCGGTCGTGTCGCGCACCACCAGCACCGGTTTGGCCAGCGCCGGCGCCTCCTCCTGCAACCCGTCGGAGTCCGTCAGCACCAGGTCGCAGGCGACCAACTCGGCCACCAGCTCGAGATAGCCCAGCGGCTCGATCAGATGCACCCCATCCACCTCGCCCAGCGTCTCGTGCACCACCGATCGGACGGCCGCACTGTGATGCACGGGCAGCACCACCTCGGCGTCCCGCGTCTCCACCACCTCGCGGATAGCGAGGCAGATCTGTCGCATCGTCTCGCCCTGGCTCTCGCGCCGGTGCAGGGTGACCAGGATCCGCCGGGAGCGGGTGCGGGGCGCGCTCAGCGGGACGCCCGGCGTGCGCCTGGCGGCCCACAGCAGGGCGTCGATCACGGTGTTCCCGGTGACCACGATGGAGGAGCCGGCGACGCCCTCCCGCAGCAGGTTGTCGGCGCTGCGGGCGGTCGGCGCGTAGTGCCGGTCAGCGAGCACTGCCACCAGTCGCCGGTTTCCCTCCCCTGGGAATGGGCTGTACAGATCTGCGGTACGCAGGCCGGCCTCCACGTGGCCCACCGGAATAGCCGCGTAGTAGGCGGCCAGCGCACCGCACAGCGCCGTCGTCGTGTCCCCTTGCACGAGCACACGATCAGGCGCCAGTCGCGTCAACGTTTCCCCCAGATCGGAGACCAGCCGAGCGGTCAGGTCGCCCAACTGCCGAGCCGATCGCATGGCGCTCAGCTCGACATCCGGAAGGATCCCGAATACCTCCAGAGCCTGGTCGAGCATCTGCCGGTCCTGGCCGGTCGAGACGACGCTGCAGGCGACGCCGGGTGTGCCCTCGAGCGCGTGCACCACCGGCGCCAGCTTGATCGCCTCAGGGCGGGTGCCCACGATCACGCAGACTCTCATGAGGCCACCGCGGCGGAGGCCGCGAACATGGCCGCGTGGACGGGTCCGTCCGCCCTTGCTCCCTGCATACGTCCCTCCCCTGTTTGCCGTGTGGCGGCGAGTTCCGCCGCCGTGGGGAAGAGATCGGCTCTCACACACCGCACCTCATGAGAAAATGGATGCGGGTATCTGCCTACGGGTATCGGCTCAGAGGGCGCTCAAACGTGCGGCTGCATCCTCCAGGCAGTCGTCGCCCCACAGGATTTCGCCTGCCACGACAACAGTCGGGACGCCGATCACACCACGCTCGAGGGCGGCGTCGGTGGCCGACCGAAGCGCCCGTTTGACCTCCGGATCCGCAGTTGCCGCCTCCACAGCCGTCGGGTCGATGCCGGCTTGCTGGGCGATCTCGAGCACGTTCCCTGGCAGGCCCAGATCGACGCCGTGCTGAAAGGCGGCTCGAAATGCGTGCCGGGCGAAGTCGCGGCCGCGACCCGCCGAGAAGGCGTACGTGGTCGCCCGCATCGCGTACAGCGTGTTGCCCGGCCAGGGATCGGGCCAGCGCAGCGGCGGCAGGCCGCGGCTGGCGGCCCGGGCTTCGACCTCGGCCATGCCGGCGCGCCTGCGACCCTCGTCGGCCAGCGCCCACGAGCTGCGGCCGGTGGCCTGGAAGATGCCGCCCAGCAGGGTCGGCTGCCACTCGACTCCGGGCAGCAGGTCGTCGATCCGCTCGGACGCCAGGTACGCGTACGGCGAGCCGAGGTCGAAGTAGAAGGTGCCCGCGCTCATACCTCACCTCGCAGCTGCTCGCGCAGCGCGTACTTCATCACCTTTCCCGTGGCCGTCTTGGGCAACGGCCCGTAGACAACCCGCTTGGGCGCTTTGAAGCGGGCGATCCGCCGCTTGACGTGTTCGATCAGTTCGTCCGGCCCGACCTCGGCCCCCTCGCGAAGGGTGACGTATGCCACGGGCACCTCCCCCCAGCGGTCGTCCGGCGCTCCCACAACGGCCGCCTCAAGCACGGCCGGATGGGCGACCAGGGCCTGCTCGACCTCGACCGACGGGATATTCTCGCCGCCCGAGATGATGATGTCCTTGGCCCGGTCGCGGATCTCGATGTAGCCATCCGGGTGCATCACCGCCAGGTCGCCGGAGCGGAACCATCCGTCCGGCGCGGCCTGCGCCGTCAACTCCGGCGCGCGGTAGTAGCCGAGCATGACGTCGTTGCCGCGCAGGGCGATCTCGCCCAGCGTGTGACCGTCGGCGGGCACGTCGTCCCCCGCTCGGTCGACCACCCGCGGCTGACAGGCGATGATGTTGCCGACCCCCTGGCGGGCCAGCAAGCCGGCCAGCGCCGCCGGGTCGGCCTGCGGCCAGTCCGGCTGCGGCTCACACAACATGACCGGCCCGAACGTCTCGGTCAGGCCGTACAGGTGGGTGACGTCCATGCCCAGCCGGTCGAGGTTGGAGATCAGCGTGGGGGAGGGCGGCGCGCCGCCGGTGCACACGTGGATGCGCGGCTGTGCCGGCCCGGCGCCGGCCTCGGCGATCATGGTCAGCACGGTCGGGGCGGCGTTCAGGTGGGTCACCGATTCGGCCTCGATCAGCCCCCACACGGCCGGCGGGTCGATCCTGCGCAGGCATACGTGGCGGCCGCCGGCTGCGGTCACCGCCCAGGTGAAGCACCAGCCGTTGCAGTGAAACATGGGCAGCGTCCACAGGAACACGCTGCGGGCATCCAGGCCGGCGTGCAGCGCCATCGCCAGCGCCTGGAGGTAGGCGCCGCGATGGTGGTACATGACGCCCTTGGGGGTTCCGGTGGTGCCGCTGGTGTAGTTGATCGAGATCAGCGAGCGCTCATCCACCACCGGCGGGTCGAGCGCCGCTGCGCCGGCCAACTGCCCCTCGAACTCCGTGCCCGAGAGCGCCATCGGCGGCCATCCGGCCAGGCCGACGGTCTCGGCGGCCAGCTCCGCCAGGTCGGCGTCGAACAGCAGCAGCTTGGCGCCGGCGTGCTCGACGATGGCGGCCAGTTCGCCGGCCGACAGCCTGTAGTTGAGCGCCACCAGCACGGCCCCGCAACCGGGCACGCCGTAGTGCGCCTCGAGCAGCAGCGGGCTGTTGGGCGCCAGCACCGCCACCCGGTCGCCCGGCTCGACACCCAGCACACGCAGGGCGCCGGCGAACTGCCGGCAGCGGTCGCGCAGCTCGCCGTAGGTGCGGCGCAGATCGCCGTCGACGACGGCCACCCGGCCGCCGAAGACACTGGCTGCCCGGTCGAGGAAGCGCAGCGGGGTCAGCGGCTCGAAGGACAGGGCGTCGAGATCCGGCTCCACTCATGCCTCCTCGGCGGCCCGGGCGGCGGCCCGCGCCAGCTCGGGTACGCCCGTCTCCAGGCTGGCCGCGAACTGGTCGTGCGGCATCTCGCCGCGCAGGTGCCGGCCGTAGATGGCCTCGCAGAAGATGGCGCCCTTCCACAACGCCAGCACCCTGAACCAGCCCAGCGGCTCGACATCGCGCCCGGTCAGCTGCGCGTACCGGGCCACCAGCTCGCCGGCGTCAGGGAAGCCGCGCTCGCGGGTGACCGGCGTCAGCTCCAGCGGCGATCCGGGACTGTGCCGGTCGGAGTAGGTGGCCGCCAAGTAGCCCAGGTCAGCGCGCGGATCTCCAACGGCGCCCATCTCCCAGTCCAGGATGGCGGCCACACGCGGTTCCTTATCGGCCAGCACCAGGTTTCCGATCCGGTAGTCGCCGTGGATCACGCACGGCTGGGCGGGCGCGGGCGCCGTCGACGCCAGCCAGCCGCCCAGCTCCGTCAGCTCGGGGATGTCGCGGGTGGCGTTCTCGTCCCACAGCGCCCGGAACCGGCGCACCTGCCGCTCGGCGTAGCTGCCCGGCCGTATGAATGGCGCCAGGGCGGGCGCGCCGACATCCACGCTGTGCACTTCCGCCAGCGCCCGGACGACGTCGAAGGCCAGTTCGCGGCGTGCGGCAGGGTCGGCCAGGGCCGCGGGCAGCTCGCTGGTCATCACCGGTCCGGGCACGAACTCGGAGATCGAGAACGCGACCCCCAGCAGCGCCGGGTCCTCGCAGGTGGCGAGCACGGCCGGGGCGCGCACTCCGTGGCCGCGCAGGGCGTCCTGCAGGGCCGCCTCGCGCAGCACGTCGTGGGCCGACGCCGGGTAGGGCGGGCGGGGCGGCCGGCGCAGGATGTAGCGCTCGCCGCCGCGCTGCAGCAGGAAAGTGGGGTTGGAGCTGCCCTGGCCGATGCGCGAAGCCTGCAGCGGGCCTCTGCCCAGGCCGTGCTGGTCGCAGAACCGTCGCACGGCCTCCACCACGACCAGCGGCGGGCGCTCCAGGCCGGTGGCCGCGCTTGCGTCGTCGACGATGTCGGCGGCGGCGCCGGCAGCCATCATTCGCGATCCCTGGAAGCTCTAACGGAATGACCTCCTGTTGCGGCCCTGCGCCTCACGACGAAGGTCCTTCCGTCAGAGCTTCCTCCGCCCGCCGCCGGCTGGCCCGGCGGGCGATCGACCACCGGTGCACCTCGGTCGGGCCGTCGTAGATCCGAAACGCCCGCACCTCGGTCAGGAATCTGGCCAGCGGCAGCTCGTGCGAGACGCCGGCCCCGCCGCACAGCTGGATGGCCCGGTCGACCACCCGGTCGACAGCCTCGGAGACGAACACCTTGGCCACCGACGACTCGCCGCTGCCGCGGGCGCCCGATTCGATGGCCGCGCAGGCCTGGCGGATCAGCGCGCGGCTGGCGTCCAGGTCGATCACGCTGTCGGCGATCAGCGCCTGGGCCAGGCCCAGCTCGTGCAGCCGGGCGCCGAACAGCTCGCGCGACTGGGTGTGGTCAAGCGCGATGTCCAGGCTGCGCCGGGCCAGGCCCAGCCAGCGCATGCAGTGCGTCAGCCGGGCCGGCACCAGCCGCACCTGGGCGCTGCGAAAGCCCTCGTCGAGCTCGCCCAGCACCGCGTCGTCGGGCACCCGGCAGTCGTCGAAGCGAAGCTCGTAGTGGCCGCCCATCGCGTGGTCGAGCGTCTGGGTGCGGCGCTCGACGGTGAAGCCGGGCGTGCCGGCGTCGACCATGAACATGGTCGCGCCCGCCTCACCGGTGCGGGCCATGCAGATCCCGAAGCCCGCGCCCTCAGCCCCGGTGACGAGCCACTTGCGGCCGTCGATCCGCCAGCCGCCGGGCACCCGGGCGGCCGTGGTGCGCAGCGCCGCTGGATCGGAGCCGGCACCCGGGGCCGGCTCGGTCATGGCGAAGAAGGAGCGCACCTCCCCGCGCACCAGCGGCGCCAGGTAGCGGGCGTGCTGGGCCGGCGTGCCGGTTGCGTGCAGCAGGTGCATGTTGCCCTCGTCGGGCGCCGCGCAGTTGAGCGCGGGCGGGCCCAGCAGGCTGTAGCCGGCCTCCTCGAAGATCACGCTCTGCTCGAGCAGCGACAACCCGCGGCCCCCGAACTCGGTCGGCGCCTGCGGCGCCAGCAGGCCTCGCCCGGCCGCCTCGCGCTGCAGCGCCTGGCGCTGCTCGGCCGCCAGCTCGCCGGTGCCCAGGTCGGCTTCGGCAGGCAGCACCACCTCGGCCACGAACCGCCGCACCTGATCGCGCAGATCGGCCAACTGCGGGCTCAACTCGCTCATGCCGCCTGCCCGCCGTCGGCCAGCAGGTGGGTGCCGGTGATGTAGGAGGCGTCGTCCGAGGCCAGAAACAGGATCGGCGCGACCACCTCCTCGATCGTGGCCAGGCGGCCCATCGGGATGTCGGCCAGGACGCCCTCGCGGATGTGGTCGACCGCGAGCATGCGCTCGGTCATGGCGGTCGGCACGTAGCCCGCGCAGACGGCGTTGACGCGCACCCCGCGGGGCGCCCACTCCCTGCCCAGCGTTCGGGCCATGTGCACCAGGGCGGCCTTGGAGGCGCCGTAGGCGACCAGCCGCTCGCTCGCCACCAGGCCCAGCACGCTGGCCACCAGGACGACGCTGCCGCCCCCGTCCAGGAGCTGCGGCGCGGCGGCGTGCACGATGTTGAACGCTCCGGCCACATTGGTATCCATGATGTGCGCGAACTCGGGCGGCTCGTGCTGCTCGGCGCGCTTTCGCACCGGCGAGATGCCTGCGGCGTGCACCACCAGGTCGACTCGCCCCAGGCCGCCGCGCACGGTCTCAAGCGCCGCCGCGCACTGGTCGGCGTCGCGCACGTCGCAGACCACCGCGGTCGCACCCGGCCCGGCCTCGCGGGCCGTCTGCTGGCACTGCTCGGCGGTGCGCGCCAGCACCGCCACCGCCGCCCCCTGGGCGGCCAGCGCGAGCGCCGTTTCCCGGCCGATCCCGCGCCCTCCGCCCGTGACCAGGGCGACGCGCCCAGCAAACCGGCCCGCGGACGTGCTCACGCCGCCGACCCTATCTCACCACCGACTCAGCCGGGCTGATCGCGGCGCAGCCTGAGCGCCAGCGCGGGGCAGTTGGCGGCCGCCCAGCGGGCCCGCGCGGCCAGATCGGGCGGCACCGCCTCGGCCCGGATGATCGGATAGCCCCAGTCGTCGAGCCGGATCCACTCGGAGAAGAGCTCCGCGCACACGCCGTGTCCGTCGCAGGCGATCGGATCGACGGTCAGTCGCAGGTCAGCCGGCTGCGGCACACGGCCCCGATCCGTGGATGTGGTGGTCGATGTCCTCGGCGAACACGCGAAGCGCGCTTCTCAGCAGGCGCACGCCCCCGTCGGGGTGGCGGCAGGCGCCGCGGCCGTCGACGTCGCCTGCCCACCGCTCGAGCCGGCGCAGGTGCGCCGCCGATGCGGCTCCCCGGGCGATCGCTTCGGTCGAGCGGGCGATGGCGGCCAGCCCGAACACGCATGGCCCGCACTGACCGGCGCTCTGTTCGGCGAACCAGCCCATCAGGCGGGCGGTGGCGGTGATCCCGCATTCGCCCTGCGCAAGCGCGATCACGATGCCCGCCCCGGGCGACGCACCCAGCGGCGCCAGCCCGCCGCGGCTGTACGGGGTGGCCAGCGCCTCGTCCGCCGGCAGCCAGACGCCGAAGTAGCCACCCACCAGCACCGCCTGGAGCGGCGCCGTGGCGCCGCCCGCCTGTTCGATCAGGTCCCCGATGGGCGTGCCGATATCGTCTTCGATCACGCTCCGGCGGCCGACCGCTCCGCTCACCGAGTAGAGCCGCGTGCCCGGCTCACCCTCGGCGCCGCGGGCGCTGAACCAGGCGCTTCCGAAGCGCGAGATGCGGGCTATGTGGGCCAGCGTCTCGACGTTCTGGACGAGCGTTGGGTGGCCGTCCACGCCTCGCTCGAAGGTGCGCGGCGGGGCCAGCGTCGGTTTGGCCGGCCCGCCGTTCAGCCAGTGCACGAGCGCGGTCGCCTCGCCGGCTACATACCGGGCCGGCGTGCCGGCGACCTCGAGTTGCAGGCGACGGCCGAACTCGTGCCTGCGCTCGACGACCGCCCGGGTCATGCTGTCCAGCGCAGCC
The DNA here is from genome assembly GCA_963744065.1 of uncultured Actinomycetes bacterium. Lineage (GTDB taxonomy): Bacteria > Actinomycetota > Thermoleophilia > Gaiellales > JAICJC01 > DASUHT01. The sequence continues at coordinate 325,862 of CAVUSN010000003.1, forward strand.
CGCTGGGTGCGGTCGACGCACACGATCACCCGGTCGGCGCCGACGGCTGCGGCCGCCAGCAGCGCCCCGTCCAGCACCAGGTGCGGCTGACGGCGCATGAGCAGCGCGTCCTTGAAGCTGGCCGGCTCGCCCTCGGTACCGTTGGCGACAACCACCCGCGGCCCTGGCCCCTCCGCCACGGCGGCCAGCTTGCGCGCGGTCGGGAATCCGGCGCCGCCTCGGCCCTGCAGCCCGGCGTCGGAGAGCAGGGCCGTCAGCTGACCGGGGCGGTGGTCCCGGATCCCGGCTGCGGGATACGTGCGCCGATGCTCGCCCAGTGCCAGCCGGGTCGGGACGACCAGATCGGCGGCCGGGGTTTCGATGGCGGCAAGGAGGGTGCTCACCGCCAGGCAGCCTCAGCCTGCAGCGTGCGTACGCGGGTGATCCACGGCAGGGCGATGCGGGCGAGGAGCAGGGTGCCGACCGCCGTCGCCACGGAGATCACGCCAGCGCGCACGTACACCGAGTGGCGATCCGTTCCGGCGGTCAGTGTGTGCACGATCGAGAAGGCGAACAGCGGAAAGGTGAGGTAATGCGTTGCCCGCCACACCCGCAGCGACAGTCGCCGGCGAAGCAGTGACGTCAGTTCGACCGCGGCCAGCAGGTACATCCCGGCGATGCCCCAGGCGACCGCCAGCGGATGCCAGCTGCCGGTGAAGGGCACAAGCACGTTGACCGGGCCGAAGTGCGTATAGGTGTCGAGCAGGATCGATCCGACGTGGATGCCCAGGAAGGCGATCGCCGTGGCGCCCAGGAAGCGGTGCAGGTCGAGCAGCCAGGCCCGCCGGATCGGCCTTGTGGCCGCGCGCAGGCTGATGGCGAGGCCGGCCAGCACGCTGGCCGAGACCAGCCCCAGTGTGACGAAACCGCTGGCGCGGGCCGTATCCCATATGAGGAGGCTGTTCATGTGTTGGTGGTTGCGTCGGCGGGCGCCGGGTTAGGCGGCCCGGTCGAACTCCAGCTCGGCGTCTGAGCGGGCCGGCTCGGCGTGTGCCCAGTCGGCCTGCAGTTCGCGCGGGCGTGACATGACAATCGCGAGTCCGGCCAGCACGGCGCCCGACAGCAGAACGTTGATGAGAATGATGGCGGTCATGAGTGATCCTTTCGAGAGTTGATGAATGCCATATCCCCATCTTGACCCCGCGCCATCGGGCGAGGCTGGTAGCGGCCTGGGAAGACCCTGAGAGCCGCGCCGAGTGGCTGGCGCGCTCAGGCGGCAGGAGCCGGGGCGGCGCTCAGATAGCGAGCCAGCCCGGTCGTGTGCTCGACGCGGCCGCGATCGTCGGCCCGCAGGCCTTCGGCTGCGCAGGCTCTGAGCAGGCGCCAGGCTGACGGGCGATCGGCCAGCAGGGCGGCCTTGGCCAGCACCTCGGCCAGCCAGGCGTCTGCAGCCAGGACGCTCGTGAACTCGACGGCGGTGTCGGCGCAGGCGCCGGTGCGCGGGTCGATCAGGTGGTGGCGGGGCTGCTCGGCTGTGCCCCAGCGGCGGAGCAGCGTGGTGGAGCTGGCCACCGCGCCGTCCGTCAACCCCACCAGCGCCAGCGCCTGCGGCTTGCGCGGGTGCTGGACGGCCACCGTCCAGCCGGCCCCCTCCGGGCCGGTGCCGGAGACGCGCACGTCGCCGCCGATGTTGACGCAGGCGCCGCCAGCGCCAGCCTGGCGCAGCTCCCGGCAGACGATGTCCGCGGCCAGGCCCTTGCCGATCCCACCGGGATCGAAGCCGACACCGTGCGGCAGGCGGACACGGCCGCCCGGCCGGAACTCGATCTCGCCGGCTCCGGCACGGCGCTGGTCCTGGCTCGCGGCAACCCGCCTGGGCTCGGCCTGCAGCTGCTCGAACGGCCGCACGTAGCCCGCCCGCAGGATCGCACCCAGCAGGGTGGGGTCAAAGAGGCCGGCCGTCAACCGCCAGCCCTCGACCGCCCGCTCGATCAGCAGCCGGGTGTCCGGCGACACCGTCATCCAGCTGCCGGCACACCCGTTCAGTCGGCTGATCTCACTGTCCGGGCGAAACCGGCTCCAACGCTGCTCGAGCTCATCCACGCGGCTGCGGGCGCGGTCAGCCAGGCCGGGCAGGCCGCCGACCACGACCACATGGGCGGAGCTGCCCATGGCCTGGAAGCGGAGTTCAGCTGCCACCGCTGGTGGTGTGCGAGTTGGAGGACGGCTGCGCGGCCGACGCGGTCCGGGTGGCGGTGGTCGTGGCCGCGGTCGTGCTGCCGCTGCTGGTGGTGTGGATGACCGTGCCGGCGGTGCGGGCAGCCGCTGCCGAACTGAAGGACGAGGCCGTCGGCTGGCCGGTTCGCAACACGCCGACCAGCGCCAGCAGGGCGGCGCAGCTCGCCACCGCCAGCGCGCGTCGCGCCGCCCGAGCCGGGTGAGGCCGGCGCGGCTGATTGGGCTGAAAGACGTGGGTGGGGAATTCGTCGGGCATGTGGCTCCTCGGTGGTGGTCCGAGGTCCAAGTCTGCCCGCCGACCCTGCGACCCTGCTGGGTCGCGGCTGTGAATTCGCCGATGACCTGCCCGCCGGCGTCGCGTCGCGGCTACTGGGCCATCAGCCCGCCGTCGATCACCAGCGCGTGTCCGGTGATGTAGGCGGCGTCGTCCGAGCACAGGAAGGCGACGGACGGAGCGATGTCCTCGGCGCTGGCCTGGCGGTTCATGGGCACCCACTGCTCGACCATGGCGGCGACGGCCGCGGCGTCCATCCCGGCCTGCTCGAAGATGGGGTCGTTGAAGCCGGTGTCCACCCAGCCAGGGCAGATGCAGTTGACGCGGATGCCATCCCGGGCGTACTCGACCGCCAGCTGCCGCGTGAGGTTGATGACGGCGCCCTTGGATGAGTCGTAGGCGGCCAGGTTGGGCTCGCCGACCATGCCGCTGATCGACGCGGTGTTGACGATCACGCCGGAGCCCTGGCCCTGCATGATGGGGATGAAGGCCCGGCTCATCAGCAGCATGCCGCGCACGTTGACGGTGTAGTGCAGGTCCCAGTCATCGAGCGTCTGGCTGAGCGCGGTGCCCGGGATCAGCACGCCGGCGTTGTTGTGCAGGATGTCGATGCGGCCGTGCCGCTCCATGACCAGCGCCACCAGCTGCGCGATGTCATCGGGATCGCGCACGTCGCAGGGAGCTCCGGTGCAGGCCAGCCCCTCCGCGCGCAGCCGTTCAACCGTCTGCTCGGCCACATCCGAGCGGATGTCGGTGACGATCACCTGGGCGCCCTCCTGCGCCAGCCGGCGGGCGCAGGCGCCGCCGATCCCACCGCCCGCCCCGGTGATCACCGCCACCCTGTCGCGCAGCCGCTCGGGAATCGTCATACGCCGGCGAGCGTACAGCGTGAGTCAGCGATCAGGTGATCGTCAGGGTGCCCGTCTGACTGGTACTGCCGACGCCGTCCATGCCGGTGGATGTCAGCTTCCACGTGTACGCCCCGTTCGGGACGGAGACGTTCTTGGTCGTGCGGCCATCCCAGGTCGCCCGGATCGAACCGTCGGCCGCGCTGCCGGTCAGGGTGCGCACGGTCTTACCGGCCTGGCTGGCGGCTGCGGCTCAGGCGGCCAGGTTGGTGCGGAAGGAGAACGCCGACGCGGGGGCGGGCCGGCCGATGTGGTAGCCCTGCGCCAGGTCGCACCCCATCGCCTCCAGCAGCTCGAGCGTCGAGCCCTCCTCGACGCCCTCGGCGACGACCACCAGCCCCAGCGCATGGGCCAGCTGGATGGTGGCCCGCACCAGGTCGAGGTCGCGCATCCCGTCCACACCGGTCAGCCCCGACAGGAAGGTGCGGTCGAGCTTGAGCTCGCCGACGGTCAGCCGGCTCAGGTACGCGAGCGACGTGAAGCCGGCCCCGAAGTCGTCGATGGAGACCATGCAGCCCAGCTCGCTCAGCTCTTCGGTGACCCGCTTGCAGCGCTCGAAATCGGAGATCAGGGTGGTCTCGGTGATCTCCACGACCAGCGCGCTGGGCGGGAGCTGATGGCGGTGCAGCTGGCGGCGGATGACGTCGATGAAGTCGGCATCCAGGATGTTGGTGGCCGACACATTGATGGCCACAGCCAGGTTCTGGCCCTCGGCCCGCCAGCGGGCGCACTGGGTCAGCGCCTGATCGAGCACCAGCGCGGTCAGCGGGCGCATCAGCCCGCCCTCTTCGGCCAGCGGCAGGAACTCCAGCGGCGGGATGTACCCCAGCCGTGGGTGCGGCCAGCGCAGCAGCGCCTCGACCGCCGAGATCGTCCCGTTGCGCACGTTCACCTCGGGCTGGTAGTGCAACTCGAACTGGTTCTCAGCGATGGCCGTGCGCAGGTCGTCCATCAGCCGCAGCCGGTCGCGCTCGGCGTCGATCTGCTCGTCGTAGGTCTCGTACGCGGTGCCGGCCTGCTTGCATCGGTACATCGCCTTGTCGGCGCAGCGCATCAGCTCGTCGGGGTCAGTGGCGTCGTCGGGCGCGAATGCGACCCCGATGCTGGCGCCGATCTGCACGCTCACCATGTCCAGCTCGAAGGGATCCTCGAGCGTTGTGGCCAGGCGCGTCGCGACCGCCGCGGCGTGGGCATCTTCGGCGTCCACCAGTACCACCGCGATCTCGTCGCCGCCGATCCGCACCAGCAGGTCGTTGGGCCCCAGGCAGTGCTGGAAGCGCGGCCCGATCTGGGTCAACAGCTGGTCGCCGGCTGGGTGGCCGAAGGAGTCGTTGACCTCCTTGAACTGGTCCAGGTCGACGAATAGGAACGCCAGCCGGCGGGCGTCCGTTGCCTGATCTGCATGATCGGCGAAGAAGCCGTCCAGCACCGATGCCAGCCGGCGGCGGTTGCCCAGCCCGGTCAACTGGTCGGTGATGGCCTGCCGGTGGCGCTGCTCGGTCAGCTTGCGCAGGCTCGCGACCGACAGCGTCAGCCGGATGCCGACCACTGCCAGGGTGGCCGTGGCCAGTCCGACGGCCACCGAGTTGATGGGCGACACACTGCCGGCCAGCAGGACGCCGAGCCCGGCGGCTGCGCCCAGCCCGGGCAGCAGGAAGCCGGGGGGCGGCTGGTGGGCCAGCAGCTCGGAGCGTCCCCGGCCCGCCCACACGGCGGCCGACAGGAGCAGGAGGGTCGAGGGCCAGGCGATGCCGTCTGCGATTGCGCCCAGGTGGGTGGATGATGTGGCCTGGAACAGGTTGGAGGTATCGCCGATGGCGACCACCGCGCACCCGGCCGCCACCAGCCGCCACGCGCGGCGTCCGCCGCCGGCCAAAACGGCGCTGCCGCCGACGGCCATGGCCAGCAGCAACACGTCGCCCACCGGGTAGGCCACGTTGGTGGCCGTCGCAGCGACGCCGCCACCGCCGGACAGATGCATGAGGCGGTCGAATGCGAAGGCCGCACACAGCGCCGCGGCTCCCAGGCCGGCGACCGCCCCGTCCAGCCAGGAGGCGGGCACCAGCTTGCTGGACTCCCGGCGCAGCAGCAACACCAACCCCAGGTAGGCCAGCGGGTAGAAGGCGACGTAGAAGGCATCAGCCAGCGACGGCGTGGGCGGCGATGCGCCGCCCAGCGACTCGATGGTGAGGGCCACATCGCCCAGCGACCACGCCAGCATGGCACCGCCCAGTGCCAGCGACAGTGCCCGTCCCTGCGGCCGAGTGAACGCGCGGTAGAACGCCATCGCGCACAGCAGGAGCTCCCATCCGTCGACCCCCCAACCGTCCACCGCCGGCGAATAGGCGTCAGCCGAACGGACGACCAGTGAGATCAGGTATCCGACCAGCAGGAGCGCTAACAGGCCGTGGGCGAGCCAGATCCTGGCAGGCTTGCGCGCGCCCTGATCCGCCAGAGCACCGCCACCTGCCACAGGGGCCGCCGATGACACTCAATCTCCATCGACCACGAGCCGGCGTGACTTAATACCTGACGTGATGGGCGAACCCGCTGCGCCGGTCAAGTTGCGCGCTCTTGGATGGGACAATCAGCCGGTGCACCAGGTGGCAGTGTGAGCGTGGCCGGCCGGGTTGCCCGCGGGAGGGCGGCGCGCAAGGCCGTGCCGCGGATGGCCCACGCCGGGTTTGAGCCGGCGCCGGCCAGGCCCGATCCGCTCGCGCTTCTGGAGTCGCAGGCACGCGGGCGGGTGCCGCAGCTGGTGCCGATCCGGTACGGGCGGATGCTGGCGTCGCCGTTTGCGTTCTACCGCGGCGCGGCGCTGGTCATGGCGGCCGACCTGGCGTCCACACCAAGCTGCGGACTGCGGGCGCAGCTGTGCGGCGACGCACACCTGTCCAACTTCGGGGTGTTCGCGTCGCCCGAGCGGCGGCTGCTGTTCGACCTGAACGACTTCGACGAGACGCTGCCGGGGCCGTGGGAGTGGGACGTCAAACGCCTGGCCGCGAGCATCGCTGTTGCCGGTCGCGACAATGGCTTCTCACACAAACAACGGGGAACGATCATCACCGAGGCGGTGGCCGGTTACCGCGCGGCGATGCGCCGATTCGCCGGCATGCGGAACCTGGACGTGTGGTATGCGCGGCTGGAGGTCGACACGCTGCCCTCGACCCTCACACGGTCGATGCGAACGCACGCCGAGCTTCCGCTTGCCGGGGCCGGCATCCACCACCGGCTGGCCGGATCGTCCAAGTTGATCCACCTGGTGGACGGCGAGCCGCGCTTCGTTTCTCACCCGCCGCTGCTGGAGCCGGTCGCCGAGCTGGCCCCCGGCGTCGAGGCCGACCAGCTGCGGGATGCGCTGCATGGGCTGGTGAATAGCTACCGGGGAACGCTGCAGGTCGACCGGCGCGCGCTGCTCGAGCGATACCGGATCGTCGACGTGGCGCGCAAGGTGGTGGGGGTGGGCAGTGTCGGCACCCGCGACTGGGTCGTACTGATGCTCGGCCGCGACGCCGGCGATCCGCTGTTCCTGCAGTTCAAGCAGGCTCACGCGTCGGTGCTCGAGCAGTACGCCGGCAAGAGTGCCCATGCGAGCAATGGCCGCCGCGTTGTCGCCGGCCAGCACCTGATGCAGGCCGCCAGCGACATCTTCCTGGGCTGGCCGCGGCGAAAGCCAGGCGCCGGCGAGCCGGAGGGCGACTACTACGGTCGCCAGCTGCGCGACTGGAAGGGTTCAGCGGACATCGAGCAGATGAAACCCAAAGGCATGGCCGTGTACGGCCGGACGTGCGCGTGGACGCTGGCCCGCGCCCATGCCCGCTCCGGGGATGTCGTCGCCATCGCTGCCTACCTCGGGTCGGGCGATGCGTTCGACCGCGCCCTGGCCGAGTTCGCCGAGGCCTACGCCGACCAGAACCAGCGTGACTACGAGCGTCTGGTGGTTGCCGTCAAGGCCGGCGAGATCCAGGCCACGAGGGGCGTGTAGCGACCTTCGGGCGGGTGGCCCTCAGGAGTGACCGAAGGTGACGTCGGGGAGCAGCCGGTCGGCCCAGCGGGGCAGCCACCATGCCCATTTCCCGAGCAGACGCAGAGCGACCGGGATCAGGATGAGCCGCACCAACAGCGCATCGAGCAGGACGGCCACGCCGAGGATGACGCCCATCTCCTTGGGCGGGAGCGGCCCGGACAGCGCGAACGTGAAGAACACAGCGACCATCACAGCCGCGGCGGCCAGGATCACGCGGCCGGAGTGCGCAACGCCGCCGATCATCGCCTCGCGTGGATCGCCCGAGCGGTCGTGGTGCTCCTTCGCCGACGCCAGCAGGAAGACCGTGTAGTCCATGCTGATGGCGAAGATCATGGCGAAGAAGAACACGGGCCCCCACGCGTCGAGGAAGCCCTGCGACTGGAATCCGAGCAGTCCGGCGCCGTGGCCGTTCTGGAAGATGAGGCGGGCGATGCCGAATGCGGCGCCGGTCGCCAGCAGGTTGGTGAGCACGCCGACAAGGGCGATCACGGGCGCCTGCAACGCGACCAGCAGCAGGACGAACCCGAGCGTCAGGACGACGCCGATCACCCACGGGGTGGCCCGCGAGAGCGCCGTTTCGAGGTCGTGGTTCTCGGCCACCGATCCGCCGACTAGGGCGCCGCGCGGCAGGCTGGAGCGGAGCCTGTCGATCGTCTGGCCGACAGTTGGGTCGGACGGCCCGGCCGAAGGGACGGCCTGGATCAGCGCGGTGCCGCCGGTTCGGTCGAGCTGTGTCGGCATGACCGCGGCGATGCCGGGGTCGGCCTTGGCGGTGGCGGACACCACGGCAGCCTGGGCGCCCGGCGTCACGATCTGCAGCGTTCCCGGCGCTCCGGCGCCAAACGCCGACTGCACCTGCCCGTAGCCGACGCGTGAGGTGTCACCCGTGGGCACGACTTTGATCGACGGCATCCCGGTGCGCAGGCCGAGGATCGGCACTGCCAGCGCCAGCAGCATCGCCAGGGCGCCCCCGCCGAACGCGTACGGGTGTTGCCACAGCCGTTCGGCCCAGGCGGCGAAGCGGGGGGAGCGGTGCTCGCCCGAGTGCACCCAGGACAGCGCCAGCCGGTCGACACGTGAGCCGAGCCAGCCGAGCACCGCGGGCAGCAGCGTCAGCGCCGCGGCCAACACAAAGACCACCGACACCATGATGCCGAGCGCCATCGACCGGAACGCGGGGCTCGGCACGAGCATCACCGCAGACAGGCTGACCAGAACGGTCAGGCCGGAGAAGAGCACTGCCTTGCCGGCCGTATCCATGGTCACGGCGACGGCCTCCGCGGGCGACAGGCCGGCGCCGAACAGGGCTGCCCGGTAGCGCGCCACGATGAACAGGGCGTAGTCGATGCCGAGGGCGAGCGCGAACATCAGCGCGAAGTTCATCGCCCAGATCGAGATATCGGCGAGCCGTGTGCCCAGGAAGAGCACGCCGGCGCTCGCCACGAGGCCGGTGATGGTGAGCATCAGCGGCAGGCCGGCAGCGACCAGCGAGCCGAAGGCCAGCACCAGGATGGCGAGCGTGACCGGCCAGCTGAACAGTTCCGAGCGCATCATCGCGGTGCGGTTGGCGGTGTTGAAGTCCGACCACATCGCCGACGCGCCGGTCGTATTGACGGTGACGCCGTGGACGCCAGCCTGCGACAGCGGACCCTTCAACCGCTCGGCGGCACTGACCATCTCCTTGGGGCTGCGCGCGGCGCCGCCCAGCACGATCGCCGTGTGACCGTCAGACGACACCGAGACCCCAGGCCGCGGTGCGCTGACCGAGGCAATCGCCGGATCAGCGCCCAGGATCTTCTGCACCCGGCCGAGGGTTGCTGCGAAGGCCGGGTCGGTCCATGCCCTGCTGGGCGAGTGGACGACCACCCAGATGGCGCTCGAGCTGTTGCCAGCGAAGTGCTGCTGGATGATCGAGCGGGCCGTCACCGACTCCGACCCGGTTGCCTCCCAGCCGGCGCCCGACAGTGCGGTCTCGACTCTCGGCGCCAGCGCGCCGAGGCCGACCGCCAGCACGACCCAGGCCAGCACCACGGCGCGCACGTGGGTGGCGGTGAATCGGCCGAGCCGGCCGATCGGGCCGACGGAGTTGATCCGGGACGTGGCGGGGGCCATCTCTCTGCCACTATACCACTCTACAGTGGTAGATATGTAGAGACAGGACGCAGCGCGCGTCAGCGACTGCTGGCCGCGAGCAGCGCCGCGAGCTCGCCGACCGTCTCGTGCAACGAGCCGCAGACCGTTTCGCACAGCGCAAAGACGCTGTCGTCGCTGATCGAGTAGAGCACGCGCGTGCCATCCTTGCGGCGGCTGACGATGCCTGCCGCGTGCAGCACGTTGAGATGCCGGGAGACGTTCTGCTGCCCGGCCCCGAGCAGTTTCGCGAGCTCGCCCACCGACGCCTCGCCAGCGCGCAACCGGTCGAGCAGCTTGATCCGCATCGGCTCGCCGATCACGCGGAACCGCTCGGCGATGACATCGACAAGGGGGTCGGGCAGTGGGGAGGGGATGCTCATGGGCATGTACCACTCTACAACTACTCGAGCGTGAATCGAACGGTCTCGGGTGAGCGTCCCCACAGGCGTACGCGTCTGTCGCCAAGTCAGTTCGCGCATGTTCGCCGGCTGGCGGCTGAGAGATCGGCTGTGGGCCGAGGGTTCGGCGCTGGGCTGTGTCGGCGGTCACTGGTGAAGGACGTACGTGACCCGCCCCACGTGGGCAAAACCGCTCTCCCCCGCCCTCCCGTAGCCGCAGCGCCGGGCACCGGCACAACCTATCGAGGGGAGAGGGCAGATGACGACGACACGGACCACCGCGGATGCGCCGCCTGCGGCCGAGGAACTCGACGCACACTGGAACAGGGTGATCGGGCGGCGCAGCTTCCTGATCGGCGTCGGCACGGCCGGCGCCACCGCGCTTGCCGGGGGCGCGCTCGGGGCCTCCAGCGCGTTTGCCTCCTCGGGCGGCCTGTCCAAGGGCGATGCCGCCATCCTGCGGTTCCTGGCCGCGGCCGAGCTGCTGGAGACCGACCTGTGGCAGCAGTACGCCGAACTGGGCGGCGTGAACGGTGGCAACCCCGCCTACATCGCGGCCCTGGAGAACCTGGACGGGGACATGCCGCAGTACATCTCGGACAACACCGACGACGAGGCCAGCCACGCGTCGTTCCTGAACGCCTACCTGCGTTCGAAGGGCGAGCAGCCGGTCAACCTGGACGAGTTCCGCACGCTTCCCAGCAGCAAGGCGAAGGGCGCGCGCCAGATCGGCCGGCTGACCAACCTGCAGAAGCTGAACGTCGACACGAGCTGGTACACGCGCTACCGCAGCACCAGGAACCCCGATCTCGGGGCGGCCTTCCCGCAGGCCGTGAACATCGTCGGCGAGCCGGCGATCCCCCTGAACGACACCGACACCCCTCCGGGCATGTCGCAGCCGGTGCCCCCGACGACCGCACGGCAGAGCCGTATGCAGGCGATCGCGAACACGGCCGGGTTCCACTTCGCCATGATCGAGCAGGGAGGGTCGAGTCTGTACACGACGATGAGCCTCAAGGTGCGCAGTCTCGAGGTGCTGCGGATCGTCGTCTCCATCGGCGGCACCGAGGTGAACCACTTCGCCGTCTGGCACGACAAGGCCGGCAACGCGGTGGCGCAGCCGCTGGCCGGCGTGAAGGACCCCGAGACCGGGGTGACGTTCCCCGACCTGAACTCACCGCCGTTCGGCGGCGAGCAGTTCCAGACCAACCTGATCATGCCCGAGCCGTGCGACTTCATCGACAAGAGTCTGCCGCAGTGCTCGGTCATCCGGCCATCGACCGATCACAACTCGGGCGCCATGGCCGCGGTCAACTTCCTCGCACAAACGGGGCTCTTCCACGGTCAGTCGAAGAAGTTCTTCGCCGCCGCCCATGCCCTGGCCAAGGCTGCCGACGCGGCCAACCGGGACATGGCCTAGAAGCGCCCCGAACACCAAGGGTGGCCGGCCCCGGGGACGGCCGGCCACCCGGCGCGGGCGGCCTCGTGTTTGACAGCGGGGGCCGGCTGGAGTGAAGTGGGCGGGTGGAGACGGTTCGAACCACCTGCCCGCGTGACTGTTACGACTCGTGCGGGATGCTGGTGGTGCGCCGCAACGGCCGCACCGTCGTGCGGGGCGATCCCGCAGATCCGGTCAGCCGGGGCCGCCTGTGCCGGAAATGCTCGATCGGCTACAACGGCGTCTTCCTCGACCCGTCGGCGCGGTTGACGGCTCCGCTCCTGCGGGTGGGAGCCAAGCCTGGGCCGGAGTTCCGCGAGGCCAGCTGGGACGAGGCACTGGCCGTTGTGGTTGACCGGGTGGGCGCTGTCGTCCACGAGAACGGGGCGGCGAGCATCATGAACGCCCACTACACCGGGACCTTCTCGACACTCGCCTACGGCTTCCCGATGCGGTTCTTCAACCGACTTGGCGCAACCGAGGTCGACCCGGACAGCGTCTGCAACAAGGCGGGGCACGTCGCGCTGGGGTACGTGTATGGGACATCCCTGGTCGGATTCGATCCACGCTCGGCGGACACCGCCCGGGCGATCCTGGTGTGGGGCGCCAACCCGTCGGCGAGCGCGCCGCACATGCACGAGCACTGGCTGTCGGAGGCGCCTGGCTCGGTGATCGTCGTGGATCCGATCCGCACCGAGACGGCCGCCCAGGCCGACCTGCACCTGCAGCCGTTCCCGGGCTCGGATGCGGCGCTCGCGTTTGCGCTGATGCACGTCGTGGTTCGCGACGGGCATGCCGACCGCGCCTTCCTGGCCGAGCACACGGTCGGCTGGGACGAGCTGGAGCCGATGCTGGGGGAGTGCACGCCCGCCTGGGGAGAGGCGGTGACTGGGGTGGCGGCGGCGGACATCGAGCGTGCGGCGCACCTGTACTCGAGCGGGCCCGCCCTCCTGTGGATCGGCCAGGGCCTGCAGCGCCAACCCACCGGCGGCAATGTCGTGCGGGCTGTGTCCCTGCTCCCAGCGGTGACAGGCAATCTGGGCCGCGCCGGCGGCGGCTTCCTGTACCTCAACGACCAGGTGCCGGTTGATCCCGACTGGCTCACCGCCTCCCACCTGGGCGAACCACCCCCGGCGATCAGCCACATGGATCTGGCCGGCTGCCTGGAGGACCCCGGGCGGTCACGGGCGCTCTTCTGCTGGAACATCAACATCGCCGCCTCCAACCCCGAGCAGACGCGGCTGCGGGCCGCCCTGGCTCGCGACGACCTGTTCACGGTCGTGGTCGACCTGTTCTCCACCGACACCACGGATTTCGCCGACGTCGTGCTGCCGGCCGCCAGCTTCCTGGAGTTCAACGATGTCGTCACGCCGTACTTCAACCTGGCGGTGTCGGCCCAGGTGGCGGCGCTGGAGCCGCCGGGCCAGGCGCTCTCGAACCAGGAGATCTTCCGCCGGCTGGCCCGCGCGATGGGCTACACCGAGCCGGAGCTGTTCGAACCCGACGACGTGCTGCTGGATGAGATCGTCCGCCAGAGCGGCGTGGCCGAGACGTTCAGCGAGTTGGCGGCGGCTCGCAGCCTGCCGCTGGCCGTCGAGCCGATCGTCCAGTTCGCCGATCGCAGCTTCCCCACCCCCAGCGGCAAGGTGGAGATCCGCTCACTCGCGGCCGAAGCTGACGGGCACCCGCGCATCCCTCAGCCGCTGGCTGACGCCCGCCCAGGCGACGGGCGCCTGCGGCTGCTCTCACCAGCCTCGGCGTGGACGCTCAACGACACCTTCGCCAACGACACCAAGATCGCTCGCAGGCTGGGGCAGGCGACGGTGACCCTGCACCCGGACGACGCTGCTCGTCACCGCCTGCAGGACGGCGACCTTGTCACCCTGGCCAACGACGAGGGCGAGCTGACCGGCCTGAGAGTCGCAGTCGGCGACATCGTGCCCCGCGGCGTCGCCTTGTCGCCGAAGGGCCGCTGGCCCCGCCGCGAGGCCAGCCACGCCAACGTCAACATCCTCAACCCGGGGCACAAGGCTGACCTCGGCGAGAGTTCCGCCGTGCACGGCGTCGAGGTCTCGATCATTGCGGAACCGCCCCTCGTGAGCTAGGCGGACACAGGGTCGCCGACGCGCACCGAACCAGGTTCGATCACGTCGCAGAAGACGCCGAACGGCAGCGGCTCGATCTGGCCCTCGGGCCGGTAGCGGGCTAGCGCGCCAAGCGTGTCCAGGTCGGACGTCCCGGTGTCGGGGTCGCACTTGGTGACCACGCAGCGGCCGACATCGCCCACCGGCCGGATGACGGCGCCCCCGATCTGCACGTCCTGACCGATCCAGGTGTCCTCCTCGTGCGGGCCGACGCCGTCGATCTCGAACATCATCCGGAAGCGGCGTCCGTCCACCAGCTCGGCCCCCGCCACCTCGCCCAGCCTGTGCAGCGACGCGCGTGACACCAGCGATGTCCAGCCGCTGCGGTCGCTCCCCCGGTCGACGGCCCCGCGCTCAGACCACAGCAGGGTCAGCGGGCGGCCCGCGAACTCGGCCAGCGCCTCCTGCCACGGTCCGCGCACCTGCCGTGAGGCGTGGGGCACGTGATACAGCTCGGCGTCGACGGGCGCGCCCGGCTCGACCACGCCGTCAACCACCGTGCCGTCGGGGAAGCGCAGTTCGAGGGCCCTGGTCGTCTCGTCCCAGCGCGGCCGCACCTGCATCAGCCGGGGGCAGACCTTGCCGTTCAGCAGGCGCCCGTCGGAATCCACCAGCCAGAACCGGCGATCCCCGACCACCCCGGTGAGGCCCAGATCCACCGACTGCGGGTGGATAAGTCCGAGCGACTTCACGGGGGCCACCGATATCCGATTGACGCGACCACCCTGCACGTCCGCAGTATTCACCAGCGCCGGGTTCGGCCTCGGCGGTTACGGCCGTCTCTGGGGTGTGACGAGGCCGGTTTCGTAGGCGATGCGGCTCGGCCAGGCGGGCCTGCACATCGGGTTCGGCAGATCTGGCATGATCGAGCTATGGGACCAGATCCCCGCGCACCTGCGGCCGGATGCCGTGGACACCACGCGCGGCGTCGCCACCGTCTTCCCCGCGCTTACCCTCGCGCTGATCCGCCTCCACCAAGGCGACCGCGCCGGCGCTGAGGCCGCCTATGCCCAGGCCGGCCCGGTCCGGTCCTGGACGCCGGTACCGGCGATGCGCATGGCGGCCTGGGCGCACGGGCTGCCGGTCGCCATCGGCCTCGGCCGGACGCAGGACATCGAGTTCCTGGCGGCACGGTTCAAGCCGTTCCGCGGCCAGCACGTCGCGAACGGCGCCGGACCAGGGGTATACATGGGCCCGGTCGAGCTGCCGCTCGGACAGGCGGCCGCCGCGCTGGGCCATCTCGACCTGGCGGTTGAAGACCTGCAGACGGCGGCCTCGATCTGCGACACCAACGGTGCCCGTGGCTGCGCCGTGCAAGCCCGCGTCGAACTCGCCGCCGCGCTCACCCGCCGGCAGGCGCCCGGTGACCGGGACGAGGCGCTGGCCGCGCTGGCCGCCGCCGCACGCGAGGCCGAACAGCTCGGGATGGTCCCGTTCACCGAATGGATCGAACAGCTGCAAGCCCAGCTGACGGCCGCGGCAGCCGGCGACTCACCCCTCAGCCCCCGCGAGCTCGAGGTGGCCCGGCTGGTCGCGCGGGGACTGACCAACAAGCAGATCGGCCAGAACCTGTATGTCTCCGAGCGGACGGCCGAGAACCACGTCCAGCACATCCTGACTAAGCTCGGGCTGCGCAACCGCAGCCAGATCGCCGCGTGGGCCAGCGGAGAGCATGACGCGAGTCGTCTATGAGTACCCGGCCGACGGTGAATGAGTACTCCGGTGAGTGATTCCCCGGATGGCCGGATCCGGGCTTTCCCGTAGCGTCCTTCCTGCCAGCACAAACCCAGGAAAGGCAGGACCAACATGGCACACATCCACATCGCGGCGACGCCCGGCGTAACGATCGACGGCTTCCGCGCGGTCGCCGCCAAGCACAACCCGCCCCAGGACATCGACGGCCTGCTCGCCTGGGCGGCCGGCACGGACGAGAACGGGCTCCACGTGGTGACCGTGTGGCAGTCCAAGGCCCATATGGACCGGTGGGCCGCCGAGCAGCTCTTCCCCGCGTTCCAGTCGCTCGGCATGACCGATGTGGCGTCGAACATGGAGTTCACCGAGTACGACGCGGACGAACTGTACATCCGCTGAGCAGCGGATCCAGACAGCGCGTCGCACCCCGGCATCGAGCAGCGAAGATTCCCGGCCGCCGACGCATCCCGGCGGCCGGGAATCCTCCCGGACATTACCCCGCCCGAAGCGGACACGCCCTGCACCGGGAGCAGGCTAACCGCGGGTCTGAACCGCCCCGGAGGTTTCGGTGGCGGTGTGCGGGCGACCGCCACTGGTGCGGGCCGGAGTTGTGAGAGGGGACGGCAAGAGGCCCGGCTGGGCCGAGGCCAGCACAGAGGCATATTCTGCGTCTCATGCCTGAACGGCCGTCTGATGCTGCGTGGCTGAAGCTCGGTGCGGAGCCAGGGCTCTGCGGAGCCTGCAGGCATGCGAAGCTCAACGAGACAGGGCGGGGCACCGCCTACCTCCGTTGCACGCGCGCCGCATGGGACATCACCCTTTCCCGTTACCCGCGTCTCCCAGTCACGGAGTGCGGAGGATATGAACGGCGCGAGGGGAAGCCCTAGTGCCGCGCGCCAGGCGCGCCACCCGGGGGCCGACCGGATGCGGTAGCTATGTGCTCGCAGACGATGCCGGTGCGCAGGCTGGCAGCTGTGCCGGGTCGGACGCGCATTGGTGCTCCCGGGTTGGCTGTGTACGGCTCAGTCGGCCTCGACCGCCTCTCCGCATTCCGGGCAGAGGAACGGCTTGCGCTTGGCCCTGGACCGCAAGAAAGCGTAGACGACGAACGGGAATCCCATCTTCGGGATTTCGCGGGTGGCCTGGACCGTTCCGTGGGTCACGCACTGCCCGGTTTGGGTTTGGACTTCGGTGGCCATGGTCTTCCTCCTGTGATCGCGTTGGGACGGCCCGCCGGGTTAGCGTCCGAGCGGCAGCCAGCTGAACGTGCGCAGAGCGATGAGAAGGCCCGCGGCTCCCCATGCGGCCACGATCAGCAGGTCCACGCCGGCGAAGCCAAGCCCGGTGGTGTGCGGGTTGTAGGCGATGAGCAGCGCGTTGGCCAGGTGGCGGACCGGGAAGATCGCTCCCACGTCGGCCAGCCAGTGCGGCAGGATCGTGACGGTGACGAACACCCCGGAGATGAAATACAGCGGCAGCAGCAGCGCCTGGGTGATCGGCAGCGCGGTGTCCTCGTTGTGGATCAGCGAGGTGAGCGCGTAACCCATGCAGCAGAAGGAGGCGGCTCCGATCACCACGGTGACCACGAGCGCGAGGGCGGTGCGGCCGGGGACGTGGGCGCCGTAGGCGGCCCAGCCGATGCCGAGCAGCACCGCGGACATGACGACCGCGATGACGATGGCCGTGAGCACCCGGCCGGCGATGACAGCAGCCGCCGGGACCGGTGTCGCGCGCCGCCGTTTCAGCACGCCGCGTTCGCGCTGTGCGGTCACCGAGGCCACCAGGTTGCCGAAGCACGCTGCGATCACCCCCAGCGCGATGATGCCGGGCACGTAGGACACCGAGGTGCTGATCCGCCCGCCAGCGACCGGGACGGTCTGGCCTCTGCTGCCGAACACCGAGGCGAAGATCACCAGGAACAGGATCGGCAGGGCGAGGGTGAAGAACTGGGACTGGCGGTTGCGGAGAAAGGCGCGCAGGTCGTAGCTGGACTGGTGCAGTGCCATGCGGATCATCGCTGGTCCTTTGCGCTGGCGGGGCCGGTGAGGGAGAGGTAGACATCTTCCAGGGTCGGGCGGTGGACGTCGAGGTCGGGAAGGTCGAAGCCGCGGCCGAGCGCCCAGTTGCCGAGCATCTGGAGGTGAACGAGCGGGCTTTCGCTGTGCAGAACCGTCGATCCTTCCGGCCCGGGCCCGGCCAGCGGGCGCAGTCCTTCGGGCAGGTCACGCGCCTGCAGCTCGGCTGGGAGCGTGAAGGTGATGGCGGTGGCCATGTGGTCGCGCCCGCCCAGCGTCCGCGGAGTGCCGTGAGCCACGACGCGCCCGGCGGACAGCACCGCGATCCGGTCGGCCAGGTACTCCGCCTCGTCCATGTAATGGGTGGTGAGGAAGATCGTCTTGCCGAGCTGCCGCAGCCCGGCGACGACCTCCCAGGCGGCCCGGCGGGCGGACGGGTCGAAACCGGTGGTCGGCTCGTCGAGGAAGATGAGCTCGGGGTCACCGATCAGCGCGAGCGCGAAATCGAGCCGCCGCCGCTGGCCGCCGGAGAGCCGGGTGGCGAGCGTGCCTGCCTTACCGGTGAGGCCGACCAGGGCGATGGTCTCGTCGATGTCGCGCGGCGCGCGGTAGAACCCGGCGTACATGGCCAGGCACTCACGTACCGACAAGCCGGGCTCGGGCTCTGACTCCTGCAGGACAACGCCCACCCGGTCGCGCCACGCTCCGCCCGCGGTGGCCGGGTCGTGGCCCAGGACGGAGATCTCGCCACCGGTGCGCTGCCGGAAGCCTTCGAGCATCTCTACCGTGGTGGTCTTGCCGGCGCCGTTCGGCCCGAGGAAGGCGAAGATCTCCCCGTGCCGCACGTCGAGATCGATGCCGGCGACGGCCTCCTGGCTGCCGTAGCGCTTCACCAGGCCGCGGACGCTGATCACTGGCTCCGCCTGGGCGGAGGCGGTGCCTGGCTGGTCAAGGCCGCGTTCCTGGCCGGTGCTGTCCATCTCGCTCCCCAGGCTGGGTGGGTCTTGCCAGCAAGCCTGCTGCGGGACGGCTGTGCCGTCTTCGGCGCGGCGGTGGAACTTGCCCGCCGCCAGAACCTGAACCGCGGGTGGAGGGGCCTCCACCCGCGGGAGGAGGCCCCGCTGGCCGCGAATCCACCCACCGGCACGAGACGGCGGCGAGATCCCGCCGTACGGTTGAGGGGTGAGCACCAAAGCCGCCACTGCGGCCGGGGTGTCCGAGCTGGAACGGGCGCGGGGCCGCGAACAGGCGGCCTACCTTTCGATCCGCGTGCTCGCGGTGGCCGCGATCGCGTTCGTGGTGATCACCTCGTTCCAGGCCCGGCCAGCTCCGGGTGGCCAGGGCGAGGCGCTTGGTGTCGCCGTGGGTCTCATCGTGTTCTGCGGTGCCACCATCGCCGCGATGTGGCTGACTCAGGCCGGGTCGGCAGTGCAGCTAGCGGTGCTGGTCATTGCCGTGGTCAGCGCGGCGGCGCTGATCGGCTTGCAGGGCAACGGCGCGGCGTTCCTCGGGGTGTTTCCCGCCGTCTGCCTGGCCGCCCTGGTACTGCCGGTTCGTCTCAGCGCGCTGGTAGCGGGCGTGGCCGCTGCCGCGGTCTCGGTGGCATGGCTGGCCAACGGACGCGCACCCATCGCGGGCATCGTCTTGAATGATTTCGGGATCCTGGCGTTCTTCCTCGCTGTCGCTGTTCGCCCGGCGGCTGCGGGAGAGCAACCAGCGGGCAGAACTGCTGCTCGCCGAGCTGGAGCAGACCCGGGCCGCGCAAGCCCAGGCCGCCGCGCTGGCCGAACGCCAGCGCCTCGCCCGCGAGATGCACGACGTGCTCGCCCACTCGCTGTCCGGCCTGGTGCTGAACCTGGAGGGAGCCAGGCTGCTCGCCGCCCAGGGTGGCGCGGACTCACAAGTCGGGGAAGCGATCGACCGGGCCCACCGGCTGGCCAAGACCGGGCTGGAAGAGGCGCGGCGCGCTATCGGCATGCTCCGCGACGACGCGCTGCCCGGCCCCGAGCGGCTGGCCGACCTGGCCGCCGAATTCGAAGCCGGCACCGGCGTGCCCTGCAAAGTAGCCGTGACCGGCGGCAGCAAGCGGGACCTGGGGACCGACGGCCGGCTGACCTTTTACCGGGTCACACAGGAAGCACTGACCAATATCCGCAAGCACGCCCACGCCGACCGGGTCGAGATCCGCCTGGCATATGAGCCGTCCGGCACCAGGCTGACCATCGAAGACTTCGGCTCCTGCCGCGACCGCCCGGCTCCCGCTGACGGGACCGGCTACGGGCTCACCGGCATGAGGGAACGAGCCGAACTGCTCGGCGGCACGCTCACCGCCGGGCCCACCGGCGGCGGGTTCCTGGTCGAGCTGTGGGTGCCGGCATGAACCCGGCCATCCGCGTCCTGGTGGCCGATGACCAGCGCGTGGTCCGCGAGGGACTCGGCACCCTGCTCGGGCTGCTCGCCGGGGTGGAGGTGGTGGGCACGGCAGCCGACGGCGACGAGGCGCTCGCGCTGGCGATCCGGCTGCGGCCAGATGTCGTGCTGATGGACCTCCGGATGCCTCACTGCGACGGCGTCGAGGCCACCCGCCGTCTCCGCGACCATGACGCCAGCATCAAAGTGCTCGTGCTCACCACCTACACCGATGACCGCTCCGTCATCGACGCGCTGCGCGCCGGCGCCCGCGGATACCTCACCAAAGACGCCAGCGCCGGCGAAATCCGCGAAGCGCTCGAGCGGGTCACCAGCGGCCAGGCCGCCATCGACCCCGCGGTCCAGCAGCACCTGGTCAACGCCATCGCGACGGGCCCATCCACCGCGGCCACACCGCAACTACCCGCCGGGCTCACGCAGCGAGAAGCCGAAGTGCTCGCACTGATCGCCCAAGGACTGTCCAACATAGAGATCGCCGGCCGGCTGGTGGTCAGCGAGACCACAGTAAAAAGCCACATCAATCATCTCTTCGCCAAGACCGGCGTCCGCGACCGAGCCCAAGCCGTCACCTACGCCTACCAGCACGGGCTCACCTGAACCGTCGCCGCAACGTCCCGGGACCGTCCCGCAAGGGGCAAGCGGCTGGCAGGAGCAAGACGCTACCCCTAGCGCCTGGAGTCGCCAGCAAAGCGGGAGCAGGAGGAGGTCGCTGTACGTGGACCAACTGGCCATCTCCGCGGCTGCAAAGCCCCCGAACCGGCTAATCTGTGCTCGCCACTCACCTCCCGCGCCGACAATGAAGAACGCGCCGAATCGGCGGTATGGAGCTGCTCGGCTGTTTCTTCGTCTTGCGCTTCGTGATCGGCTCTCCCTCTGAGGGAGGCATGCACCACCGCTGTCGAGCGCCTCCCACGGAGACGTCGCACATCCCGCGGGCGAAGTGACCGCCCGGCGTGGCCGGCTGGTCAGGTAGGGGTCCGGTCCGGCCTGCTGGTCCAGCCAGCTGTGCAGCGGGGCCGCGGCGCGGACGACGCCCGCCGCCCGGTCCTGGGAAGAGCGCGACAGTCCCATGGTTATATGCGCCAGGCGGCGTGAATTGCGCTTGCAGATAGAGGGTGCACCTGTCCGGATCGGGTCAGCTGACTTTACTGGCGTGACCCCGCTCTGGGTGCGGTCGGCGGCAGCGCGTGCTGCCGGGGTGCTGGCGGTCGGGGTCATGTTTGACGGCGGTTATTTCCCGGGAGCACGATGACGGTGCGGCATCCCGGCTCGCGCCGCAGCCGCTGGCGTGTGTCCGCGGATTAGCCGGTGAGCGCTGGCCTTCAACGAGGGGAAACGACTATGGCGGACATACGTGGCGTGTGTGAGGGCCGGTTCGAGGCGGTGCGCAGCGCGCTGGCGCGGAACCTGGACTCCGGCGAGGAGCTGGGCGCGTCGCTGGTGGTGGACATTGACGGTGAGATTGTCATCGACATGTGGGGCGGCTTCTGCGATCAGGCCCGGCTGATCCCGTGGTCGGAGCACACCATCACCAATGTCTGGTCCTCCACCAAGACGGTGACCAGCCTGGCCGCGCTGATGCTCGCCGATCGCGGCGAGCTGGATGTTGATGCCCCGGTCGCGGCGTACTGGCCGGAGTTCGCCGCCAACGGCAAGCAGGGCATCCTGGTCCGCCACCTGATGTCGCACTCCTCCGGCGTTTCCGGGCTGGATCAGCCTGCCGTGGTGGAGGATCTGTACGACTGGCAGAAGGCGACGTCCCGGATGGCTGGCCAGGCTCCGTGGTGGGAGCCGGGCACCGCGTCGGGCTATCACGCGCTCAATTACGGGCACCTGGTCGGTGAGCTGGTGCGGCGGATCAGCGGCAAGCCGCTCAGGCAGTTCGTCGCCGAGGAGATCGCCGGGCCGCTGGGCGCCGATTTCCAGATCGGCGCCGCCGAAGGCGACTGGGCGCGGATCGCCGACGTGGTCCCGCCGCCGCCGCTGCCCTTCGACCTGGAGGCGCTCGGCCCGGACAGCCCGGCGGTCAAGACGCTGACCGGGCCGGCCATCGACGCCGCCGTCGCCAACACGCCCGGCTGGCGGCTGGCGGACATCGGCGCGGCGAACGGGCACGGGAACGCCCGATCGGTGGCCCGGATCATGTCGGCGGTCGCGCGCGGCGGCCAGATCGGCGGAGTTCGCCTGCTCGGCCCCGGCACCATCGACCTGATCTTCCGGGAGCAGCTCAACGGCATCGACCTGGTGCTCGGCGTTCCGCTGCGGCTGGGCATCGGTTACGGGCTGCCCCGGCCTGACCTGCTGCCCTGGCTCCCCGACGAGAGAATCTGCTTCTGGGGCGGCTGGGGCGGCTCCATGATCATCATGGACACCGGCCGCCGCATGACAATCTCCTACATGATGAACAAGATGGCACCGGGAATCATCGGCTCGGACCGAAGTGCCACCTACGGGCAGGCCATCTACGACGCCGTCACCCAGTAGCAGATACCGCCCGCAGGCGTGCCCGGCGGCGACCGCCCGCCCGGCCCCCAAAAACACCACTCCTGTGCAGGCACCACTGGGCCCGCTGAAACCCGAAGACTTCTGTTGCGGTAAGCGCGGCCCGAAACCGACTGAACAGCGAGCGCGATCCGCCGTTCTGGCCCGTGTGCAGATGGCCGCTAGCGGCTCCTGCGGGGTCTTTCCGCCTACCGGACGCACTTGCCGCGACCAGGGCCGGTCAAGCCCGCCGCGCTGGCGGCTACGCGGCTGGCCGAGTACGGGGCGCATGGCCTGGACGTCACCGGGCCGTTCCGCATCGACTCCCCCGGCACCAGTCGGCTTCGGAACATTGCGTGGCTAGCGCACCGGACGCTGCCGTACGCACTGTCCCCGGCGGGCGAGGCGCCGGCCGGGGGTGCGCTGCTCGCTGACGGCACCGGACGGGGCGACCATGCGGGCGTTCGGGCCGGCTGACGCTGAATCAGAAATTAGCGGAACGGCCGCGGCATTCTGCCGGTGGCCGCACAGCGTCTCGACCCGGGCGCCGGGCCGCAAGCCACCGGTCCGTACGGCGCTACTGCTCTTCGCGTCGTCGGACCTACGCGTGACGGGCGGTTCGGCCGGAGCGCTCACCGTACGTAGGGGGCAACGGGTTGATCCGTGACGGCTGTGTTTTACTGGGAACGTGCGCCGTAAGCCTGTGGTCACGGGTATCGCGCCTGCTGAGCGTCCCGGCGGGCCGGTGTCAGGTGCGCTGAGCACCGGGCAGACCGAGGTGGTCCGGGCCAGGGTGAGGCTGATGATCGAGATTACGGCCCGGGAAGGCGCATACCGTAAGGGGCTGCTGGCCGCCGCTGAGCACCTCAGCCCAGAGGAAGCGGCGATCATTTCCGATCTGGAGCGGAACGGGCTGCAGGTGCCGCAGCTGCACGATGTGCTGTGCGGCGGCCATGTGCTGATCGACGACCCGCGGTTGTACGAGGACTGGCGGTTCACTGACGTCAGCCATTTGCGTATCTCCAGCCATCACCGTGACATCGATAAGTCGCGCTACCCCGACATCGGGATGCGCGGCCAGGTGGTCAGGGAGAAGCTGCACGGGCGGACGGCACAAGGCACCTGGGTGCAGCTGGAGAAGACCCCGGCGGCCTTCGGCAAGCGCAAGCTGCCCAGCTTGAACGACATCCGGCACCTCATGGACTACGTGATGTACCGGCTGACCCGCAGCAACGTCGGCCCCTGGGGCTTGTCGGCGATGACCGAGCGGCGGCCGATGTACCTGTCGCCTGACCTCGCTGTCCCCATGTCGCTGCCGCCGGCGGTGGCGGAGTCGCTGACCTTGGCGCTGCGCCGGATCTCGGCCGCCGACGACACCACCGCGGTGTCGCGCGATCTGGCGGGCCGGTTCCGGCCGCCTGGGCAGGCGGACCCGGCTAATGAGCTTGGCCAGGCGCTGTCCGGCCGGGCCGGGCGGGGCCTGTTCGGCAGCTCCAAGGTATGGGTTACCGAGACGCCGGTGCGCAGGACCGCCGCGATCCTGGGTGAGCTCCGCGCCGAGTCGGCAGCGGAACCATGGCGGGCAGGAGCGGGGACGGCATGACTGACACTCACACAAGCGGGTCCGCACCTGGCCCTAGCCAGGCGTCCGTGCCCGGAGGGCTCGTCGCGGCCGTGGTGAGCCTGGTCGGCACCGGTCCGGTGCTGCTCGGGGCGTACACCATCGCCGAGTTGACGGCGGTTGACGCCGTCGTGGACTTCCTGGAGGCCCGACCATCGGACGAGGTGCTCACCGAGGCCATCCGGTCGCTGGTGGCCCGCCAGCTCATCGTGGCCGGCCCTCCCGGGGAGCAGGTGCAAGTACGGGGCGACCTCGGCATCGCGGTGGCGTTCGAGCAGCGGGCCCGGATGGTCATGGACGCCCGCGCGACCGGGACAGGTCCGGGTGAGCCGTGGCGGATACTGCTGCTCCCGCAGCCTGAACAGATCTGCCTGGTCTACCGCATCGACACTTTCGGCGTCCACCAGATCGGCCTGTACAAGCTCGACGAATCCCTCAGGCAGCTCACCGCTTGGCTGCCCAAGGGGTCACAGGCAGATCCTGATCCGGCCATGGACGCCGACAGCGTGCTCGCCTCAGCTGAGCGTTCCGCGCTGATCACCCTCACGCACTACTCCACACAGGGGTCAGCCGAGATCGCCGGCGCCAGCACCGACCTGGTGCTCGCCCGCCACCAGGGCCGGCTGCACCTTTTCTCCCGAGACCAGGACAACCCCGCCAAGCTGGTGACCAGCCAGTGGAAAGGCGGCAACGTGCAGGGCACGCTCGCCGGCCTGCTGACGTAACATCTGGCATCTGGCTGCGAAAGTCACTGGAACCAGGCAATGCAAGTGGCCATGGTGGACCTCCCACCGCCTAGCCGCGCTGAACAGCTGAGCGGGTGAGTCAGGGATGCTCCACGTGCCGTTACCGTCAAGCACTCCCGGATTCAAGGTCGGCCAGCAGTAGCTCGAGTGCAGACTCTTCTTGAATGCCCACGCCTATCGCCTGCATCGCCGGTGTCAGTTCCGGATCCCATTCGGCAGCAATCGGCTGGCCGGACAGCGGCTGCAGTGGTGTAGCGCGACCGCGAGCTATGCGGACGTGTTCTTCATAGTCAGCGGCGGTCATCCGCCACGGCCTCGCGTTATACCTCCTGATGATGCGATTAGCCATCGCCACCCCTGGCCAATCGAAATCACCTCGGTAGGCGAGGTGCGCACCTGCGCCCATAAGGGCATCCAGCAGGGCCAAGACTGTCGTCGTCGGATTGCCTGAGGTGCAGATCAGGGCCCTCTGACAGCCAGCGTCCGCGATGGCTTCGACGACTCGCGGATTCTCGCACACGAAGATCTCGGTACCGGGCGCCAGGTGCCACTCCATCCGCCGCATGTCTCGCATCGTCAGATGGGTTTCAGCCATCTCCAGCGAGCGTGTCCGCAGGAGCCGGGTCGGCCAGTCGTCACCCAGCGGCATCAGACCGTAGGTCAGCACCGTGCTTGAACCTGGTCCGTGGCGACGCCCGCGGCTTCCCACAGCTGGCGGCGGGCGCGAGCATCGCGCGGGAACTCCACCCCTCGTGAGCGGGCAAGGCCACGCAGCACCAGCCGGGCGAGGACGGTGTCATCGTCTAGACCGTGCGCCGTTCCTGTGACATGCTCGGCAAGCTCTCCTCGGCTACTGCTGGCGAGGCTCGGCGCCTCCGCAACCCGCTCGGCAGTCACATGGAGCCGGGCCAGCACAGTAATGGCCTGTACCAGGAGGAGGGTGGCGCGGTCGGACGGAAGCCGGGACACCGCGCCGCCGCGCCAGGTCTCGTCGAGCCAGCCGGGTGCCCACGGCAGCCCGGCCAGCCCGGTGGCCCGCATCGCGTCGTCCGCCGCGGCCCGCACCTGGTCCCGCGCTGCCTGGCGGGCGCTGCGCATGGCCGGCTTGCTGACCAGCCCGCCGCGCAGCTCAGCCGCAACATCGGCCAGGCCGCATCCGGCGGCGCTTTCCCTGAGCAAGTCGTCGAGCTCAGCTAGGGCGATGCTGACCCGGCCCGGAGCGTACACGCGCTGCATCAGGAAGCTGAGTGCCTCGCGCTCGGCATCGGTCGTGTCGGGGATCAGCACGTGGCCGCGGACCGCGATGCCGTTGCGCTGCAGGCGCTCGTGCACGGCGTCCCAGAGGCGAGTCAGTTCTGGCCTGGCGAGCCAGGCGCGCGTGGTCGGCGGGATCAGTGTGCGCGCGTGCGGCGGGCTCATACGCCGGCCAGGCGCTTGTGGCGACCGTCCCAGGTGAAGTGAACCATGGCCACGCCCCGGATGCCGGGGTCGCGCAGGCACTCGTAGATGTGCAGGCTCGGTACGGCGGGGAAGCAGCCCCAGAGCCGTTCGCTGGTGATGATGAAGTCGAGGTCCAGCTCCACCAGCAACCCGAGAAGGCGTCCGTGGGTTGGCTCGTCCACCTTCGCGAACGCGTCGTCGAGGAGGATCAGCCTGGGGGCCTGGGGCGCGCTCGCCGCGACCGACGTGAAGTGCGCCGCCGCCGCGGCGAACAGGACGAGGTAGGCCACTACCCGCATCTCGCCCTGACTGAGCGCGGTCCGGTGGCTGAGCACGCGCTCGCGGTCTGGGTGGGCCGCCTCAGTGACCTTGACCTTGAACTCGAACCATTCCCGGTAATCCAGCGCGGCGCGCAGGTGCACCGCATAGCCTGCGGACGGCTCGGCGCGCCTGGCCTCCTCGATGCGCCGCCGTAGCGCGTCGCGCAGTTGCCCGGACTGGTCCCTGGTGCGCAGTGCCGACGGCTGGCGCAGCAGCGTCACCGCGGCCCTGATGTCGGCCTCCCCGTCCCGTGGCAGCTCCCACTGCAGGCGCACGCCGATGCCATGCGAGGAGCGGACCTGGTCTAGCGTGTCGTTCATGCCGCCGACCAGGTGCTGCGCGGCCAGCACCTGCCGGGACAGGTGGTCGCCGAGCTCACCGAGAAGATAGGTCTCGAACACCTCCTGCTCCCGCGCCGACAGCCGGTTCCTGGCCGCCTCGGCTGCGGACCTGATCCGCTCCCCCACGACCGCCACGTCGTGGACGCCCGTGTCATCGCGCAGCGCGTACCGCTTGATACCGTCGTCCTCCGCGCCCTCCGCGTCGTACCCGCCGGCCAGGCCGTCACGGAGTTCCTCGCCCCGCCTGATGATCAGCGAGCCGGAGACGTCGGCACCGGCAGGGCCGAGCATCGCCGCGACGTCCTCGGCCAGGGCTCGCAGCGCGGCGATGCGGGCGCGGACATCGCCGTCCTGCTCGGCGTCGTACCGGTCGAGCAGGACGTCCACGCCGTCCAGGCCGGCGGCCAGCGGGAGGCCAGGCAGTCCGAGCGGGCGGCGCAGCGCGATCCCCCCGGCCACGACAGACCGCTCCTGCCTGGCAAGCTCTTCGACGAGGCGGTCGCGCTCGGCCTCGGCTCGCAGCCGGTCGTCGTGTGCCGTACGGTGGGCGGACCTCGCGTGCGGGAGTTGGCGCTCCGCCGCGTCGAAGCGACCCTTCGCGTCCTCTTCCCGGGCCATGATGTCCTGCTCAGTCGCGCCGACCGAGTTCTCGAGCAGATCCAGTTCCCGACGCGCGGCGGTCAGCTTTCCGTAGGCGGCCGCGTAGTCGGACTCGGTATCGACCCGGGCACCCCGTGCCTGCTCCCAGGAGAGCCTGGTGCGGGCGTGGCCCTCCATTCGCGCGAGCACGCGGCGTGCGTCGTCGCCCAGTCGCTGCAGCGTCGCCCGCAGTCCGCGCACGTCCGACTCAAGCCGGCCGAGCAGTTCGCGATCCACGGGCAGTCCGTCCCTGGTGGCATGCGCTTCGGCGCGGCTGCGCAGGCCTGCTGCCGCTGTGGCGGCCTGTTCCGCCGCCCGCCGGGCGGTCAGCAGTTCGGCCGCCAGCCGCGTGACTTCTCGGACCGCGCTGTCGTAGTCCGTCCATGCGTCGGTCAGTGACCGCGCTTGAGGTATCCCGCGGAGCGCAGCGCGCAGCTCGTCGCGCTGCCGCTCGATCCGCGTCCGGTCAGCGCGGACGCGGTCCAGCTCGGCATCCAGGCTGGCGACGCGCTCAGCCAGCTCGGCGATGCGCCGTTGCCTGGTCATGGCTCGCACGCCGGCGCCAATGTACTCGGCACGGTCCTTGCCGTGTGCGCCGCGCACGACGTCCAAGCGGTATCGCCCGTCGCGGGCGACCCAGGTGCGCGCGGCTGGCTCCGGTTGTGGCGAACCGGTGCTCTCCCCGAGTCCGACGCTGCGCAGCAGTCGGCCAACCGCGGTCTCGCCGACGCCGTGCCCGGGAACCGGGCGGAGCACGTCGGCCAGGCTCTGCCCAGACACGGGCTCGCCGGCGTGCAGGATGACGTCACGGGTATCGCCTGCCAGTAGCGTGCCGTCCGCCGACATCCACCCGGCGAGCAGGCCACTGGCCTCGAGCGCCGCCTCGATGCCCGCCCTGTCGGCGTCCGGCACCGGGTCGGCGAAATCAACCAGGAGGAACAGCGGTGCCCCAGCGCCCGGCGTCCGGTCCGCGGCCGAGTAGGGCGACCGAGGTGGCTCCGGGTCGGCCTGCGACTCCCAGCGCCGCTTCTCGTCCCTGGCCCCGTCACGCTGGCCTTCCAGCAATTTCTCACGCGTCACAACCTCGTCGCGGCGGGTCTCGTACGCGCTAAGCACCGGATCGGCGACCTCGTGGGCGGCATGCGCGACAGCCTCCGGGGCGTCACGGTCGATGGCGCGCTCCGTGGCGGGCGCCGCTGCATCGTCGGGCATCTCCACGAGAATCGTGACCGGCGCGGGGTCGGGCAGGCGGTCCGCCCACGCCTCGACGTCGGCGGCATACTGCTCCGAGGCGTGCACCAAGTCGTCGCCGCGCTGCTGCGCGCGGTCCCTGGCGCCGGTCAGCTGGCCTTCGAGTCGTTCTGACTGCTCACGGAGGCCCGCAGCCTTCACCTCGGCCGCTGTGACATCTTTCAGCAGGCCGTCCAGCGCGGCCGCGGCGCGCAGCCGGGCTTTCAGCACTACGTCCGCCTCGGCGAGCCCAGTCCGCCATCCCGCCAACTCACCGGAGATTTCCGCGTCGAGCACCTCGGTGGCCGGCCGGACGACCTCCAGGGCAGCATCCTGCGGGTCGGTCAGTCGATCGGGCACGGGAACAGACAAGACTTCTTTCCGAACGGCCGGGGGCTCCGCGAGCAGCCCCTCGTCGACACCACAGGCGCGGGCGACCGGGCGGGCGGCCCGCAGCGAGGTGCGCAGCTCGGACAGATCGCGTCCGATGTCGGCCGTGCCATCGCTCAGCAGCCGCGCGGCCGTCACCTCGCCGTCACGGGCCCGGCCAGCGGCTTCCCAGGCGGTACGGGCAGTCTCCGCCACGGCCCGCAGCGTCTCCCGCTTGTCGCGCAGGTCGCGCAGCGCGCCGTACGCGGCGCTGTCCCGGAGCGTCCGCAAGTCGCCGTCAGCCGCGGCACGAGCCTCCTCAAGGGCGCTGACCGCATCCTCCTCGGCAGACTCTCGGCTCTTGAGAGTCGCCACCGCCCGTTCAGCATCTCCTGCTTTTCTTCTTTTGCCGGACAGTTCCGTGAGCGCGGCCCGCACCTCTGTGACACGGGCACGGAGGACTCCATGCAGGTAGCCACGGTAACTCCTGAGGAATGCGGTCAGCGCGGCGTTGGTCTTCTCCAGCCTGGCCAGTTCCTCGCGGACCGAGTCCAGGTCGTCGAGGTTGCGGGCGACCTTGTCGATGACGTCGTCGTCGAGCGGCGGAAGCGCGTCGCTGAGCACCTTGACGAGCTCGCCGGATTCGATACGGTCGCCGATCGTCGGACGGCGCAGGCCATACAGCAGGTGGACGAGGTTCCGGTAGCGGGCGAGGTCGGTGAGGCCGAACAGCTCGCGGGCGACCCGCGCCCGGTAGTCGGCCGGGCGCTCGTACCAGTTGTCGTGGCCAACGAGATCACGGGCCTTCTCCCTGGACGGACGGCGGTCCGGGTCGTGCAGCGGCAGTTCATCGCCGACCGCGCGGGTAGTGACGAAGAACTCGGCCTTCGCCTCACCGGTCGACGTGGACGCCCTGATCATGGCGCCAAGCGTGACCCGACGCGGCTCGCCCTCGTCGTCGACGCGCGTGAACTCCGCCCACAGGTAACCGAGCCGGTTGGTGCCCGCCGTCCAGCCGTCGAGCATCAGCCATTTCAGCGAAGTCTTGCCGCCGCCGGAAGCGTCGATCCGGCGGGTGTCGCCGTCGAGGAGGAACGGCAGGAGGACCTCCAGAGCCTTGGACTTGCCCGCGCCGTTCTTGCCGCGCAGCAGCAACCTTCCGTCGCCGAACGAGAACTCGTCGTCGTACTGCCACACCTGGTGGATTCCGGCGCGATCGAGCCGGAACCGGCTGGGGTGACGGGTGAGCGGGATCATCGCGAGACCTCCGGCGCGTAGCGGGCGGCAGCGGCGGTGAGCAGCCAGCCTGCTTGCGGTGCGCCGGCTGGCATGATCAGGCGCATCCGATGCAGCAGGTCGAGCACGGCGTCGGCCAGCAGGGCCGGGGAGGCAGTGAGCTCCTGCGACCATGCTGCTCGGTGCTCTTCGGTGAGAGCGCCGAGCAGTTCCTCGACCCGGCCGTCAGGGATGGGGACGCTAGCGGTACCGCTGGCCGGGGTCAGCTCCGCGGTGAGTTCGCCGACTAGCTGACCGATGAGGAGGAGGGCGGCCCAGGCGACCGTGCCCGTGCCGGGGAACTGCACGTCGGTGAGCTCCTGCTCCGGGTCGATGAGAGCAACCCCCTCGGCCCGGATCTCTGCGTGCAGCCCCGCGAAATCCTCGAGAACCCGTTGCTCGCGGCGCTGGCTGCGGCGCAGCCAGTCACGTTCTTCGTCGGTCAGCTCGTCCACGTAGACGACAGGGGTCTCAATGAGCAGTCGCCTGACCCGGTGCCGCGGCCCCGCCTCGCCTGGGTCCGCGGCCTTGCCGATCAGGTCATCGGGGGACGCGGCCTGGCCGACCGGCCCGCTCACCAGCCGCCTGGCTATCTCACGGTCGATCGTGAGGAGCGCATCCGCTTCGCCGTTGCCCGCGTAGGAGTCGACCGTCCCCTCGTCTTCGGCCAGCACGCGCCAGATCATGAGCTGTTTCAACGCGGCCACGAGCGCGCGACGTTCGGTAACGCGGTTTGGATCGCCGAGGCCGATCCCGGCCTCGGCGGCGGCGGCGCGGATCCGTGTCACGATCTCCGACAGCAGCAGCTGCTCGGGTGCGGTGACGAGGGCGACGAGGGCTAGGGCCAGGTAGGCGTAGGTGCGCGGAGTGAACGGGGCGCCGGACCCCCGTTCAAGCCGTCGGCAGGCCTGGCGGCAGAGGCCGGCTTTGTGCAGCCGGGCGAAGCCCGGCTCGACCGTGAGCCGGTACCCCAGCACCTGGCTGAACTGCCTGGCGAGTTCGTCCGCGTGGCGGCGGATCAGCGGAAACTCGTCTGGGTTAGTGGCCGCTGTCACCAGCGGGTGACGGAGCAGGAGCCTGATAGCAGTCCGGCGCTCGGCCGCCAGGTTCTCGGCGAAGTCGGTCATCCCGCCGCCTGGCTTGTGCTCGGGTGAGTTATGTCCGGGGTTGCCGTGGCGCCGATAGCCAGAGTGAGCTCGTCAAGGGTGAAGTCGCCGTCGGCACTGCGGATGACGGTGCAGGTCCCCGGTTGCCTGGTGAGGATGATGCTAACGCCAAGGTCGTCGTCGGCGCCGGTGACGCTGGCGAACCCCGGTGCCGCGGACGCCAGGGAGCGGGCAACTAGGTCCAGGAGCAGATTCGTCGCGAGGGATGAGAGGCGGACATCGGCGAGGCGCACGGCTGCGGCGCGCAACTCAGCCGCGGCGGCGCGCTGGCATTCGGCTGCCGCGGCAGCCTCTTGGCGGAGTTTCTCCCGCTGTGCGGCGTAGTCCTCAGCGCTGGCGGCGCGGCCACGCGGCGCACGGGAACCGCGCTCGCGCAGCGCGACAGGTACCTGGGCGACCGGGCCGTCCCACCAGCTGGTCGTGGCAGGCGGCTCGTCGGTTTGTTCCGGTTCGACCCCTAGATGCCGGGCGCCGTACAGGCCGAAGGCCGCGACGAACAGGTCGTGCGCCACCGCATCGTCGCTCGCGTCGAACCAGCGGGCGAGCTTCAGCAAGTCACCGCGCCTGGAGACCTCACCCGTGGCGGAGCGGATCATCCGCTTGGCGTTGACGAGGAGCGCCTGCAGTGCCCGGAGCGTGGCATCGCGGAGCTGGCTAACCTGGCTCCCCTCCCCTGACTCGTCGAAGAACCAGGCGCGCAGGCTTTCCCAGTCCGCCAGATCACGGCCCCTGCTTCGCTGAATTTCGATCTCGGCGCGGCGGAGGGCTGACAGGCCCTTGTCGGTTTCGTCGATCTTCTTGAGGAGTCGTGGCAGGAAAGGCCAGAGCCCGAGCAGGCTCTGCTCGATCTGCGGCGCGAAGAACGCGACGTCGTCGGTAATCGTTTCGGCATAGTCAAGAAGTAGCTCCTTGAAGCCCGAGAACTCGTCCGAGTCGAGGTCATAGCGGAAGATCACCTGGCCGAGGAAGGCATAGAAATCCCGGACCGAATCGGCGAACTGGCCGAACTGCGCGAACAGGGTCGAGATGCGCTCAAGGGATTCGGCGGGATCAGCCTCGCCGGGCAGCTGCGTTGCCTCGCGCAGCTCTCGTAGACCACGGGCGACAAGGCCGAGCATTTCACGGCTCACCTCCCGGGCGGCGTCGGCGCTGGCGAGTACCTCCCCTGCCTGCCGCTGGACCCGCTCGCCGAGCGGCGACAGCTGGTACCGGGACCGAACGCGATGGTATTCGCGGATGCTCGACGCTTTCACGGGGCGTGAGCTGGGCAGCAGGTTTCCCCAGGTCTTGAGGTTGTCCAGCTTGACCGCTATCACATCCGCGGACAGGTTGCCGACCAGCCGCTCGGCGACGTCCTGTGCCGACAAGTCAGCGAGGAGCGTGGCCGTGAAGACACGCATGATCGCCAGGTACGTCCTCCTGTCGGGAACCGTCAGGTAGGTATACGCAGTCAGCCGGTCAAGGTCCGGTTCGAGCGCCGCACCGGCGTCATCCTCGTCCACAGTCCATCACCGTACGCCGGGGCACCGACAAAATCGGGTCAATAGCGCGCGTCAGGCGTTCACTCCACGGCGAGGGGGATTCGTCCTCGACAAGCCGACCGATGTCCCCACGATCCCGCCGGACCTCCCTTGCGAAGAGAGGTCGCAGACCTACTCCAGCTGTTTGGGGCTGGGGCCGGACCTGGCGCAGCCTGCCATACCGTATGACAATCACAGTTATGGAAATGGAGGATCGCACGTGTCTCTGCCACTCAGCGGCGTTACCGTCCTCGACCTCACCCGGGTGCTGGCCGGCCCGTACGCGACGATGGTTCTGGGTGACCTCGGGGCGGACGTGATCAAGGTAGAACGGCTGCCTGGCGGCGACGAATCACGGGCCATGGGGCCGTTCCGCGACGGCGAGAGCTACTGCTTCGCCCAGGTCAACCGGAACAAGCGCGGCGTCGCGCTGAACCTCAAGCACCCGGACGGGCTGACGGCCCTGCTTGCCCTCGCCGCCCGCAGTGACGTCCTGGTGGAGAACTTTCGGCCCGGCACCACGGAACGGCTCGGCTGCGGCTACGACGCGGTCCGCGCGGTCCGCCCGGACATCATCTACTGCTCGATCTCGGGCTACGGCCAGACCGGACCCTACGCGCAACGTCCGGCCTACGACATCATCGCCCAGGGCATCAGCGGGTTCCTCAGTATGACGGGCCATCCGGGCGGCCCGCCGACGAAGTCCGGGATCGCCCTCAACGACATCGCCGGCGGCGTGACCGCGGTCCAGGCCATCCTCGCCGCGTACATCGCGCGGCTGCGGGGCGAGGGCGGGCAGTACATCGACACGTCGCTGGTGGAGTCGGGCATTGCCTGGACGGTCTGGGAGGCGGCCGCTTACTTCGGCAGCGGCGAGGTGGCCGCGCCAGCCGGCACGCGGCATCGACGCAACGCGCCGTACCAGGCCTACCGGACCAAGGACGGGTACGTCACGGTCGGCGGCAACACCCAGCGCATGTGGCAGGCGCTGTGCACCGAGGTGCTCGGCCGCCCGGACTGGACGTCACGCC
Source organism: uncultured Actinomycetes bacterium (assembly GCA_963744065.1). Lineage (GTDB taxonomy): Bacteria > Actinomycetota > Thermoleophilia > Gaiellales > JAICJC01 > DASUHT01. The sequence goes on from CAVUSN010000003.1 coordinate 359,718, forward strand.
CGGAGTACGCCACCGCCCAGGACCGGCTCGCCCACGGCGACGAACTCGAGCGGGACATCCAGTCGGTGCTCGTCACCGACACGACCGACCACTGGGTCACCGCGATGCTGGCCGCCGGGGTACCGGCCGGGCCGGTGAACACATACGACCAGATGATCGCTGACCCGCACCTCAACGAGCGCGGCATTACAACCACCGTGGAGCACTCGGTTCTGGGTCCGGTGCGCGCGCTCAGCTCTCCGCTGCGCTTGTCGAAGACACCGCCGCAGATCCGCCGCGGCGCGCCCGTGTTCGGTGAGCACACCGCGCAGGTGCTCGGTTCCCTCGGCTACTCGGCCGAGGATGTCACCGCCCTGCAGGCGGCCGGCGCGGTGTACGACCCAGCGCTCCCTCCGCCGGCTTCCCGCCCCCGCCCCGGCCGGCCGGCGGTACCGATGTCTGACCAGGACTGCGAGGTGCGGGCGGGCGGCGACATCATCTTCCGTGTTGACGACGGCGCGGCCATCCTGCAGCTCAACCGCCCGGCCAAGCGCAACGCCCTGTCCCAGGCCATGTGGGAGGCGATCCGCGCCGCGCTCGCCGAGGCCGCGGACCGCCCTGACGTCAGGGCGTTTGTCTTCACTGGCCTGCCCGGGGTCTCCTGCGCGGGCGCGGACCTGACCGCGCTGAAGAGCGGCGACAGGGAGGCCGCCGCCCGGTACCGCGAAATCTCGCTGCGCGGCTATGACGCCGTCCGGGACTTCTCGCTCCCGACCGTCGCCGTGATCGACGGCCTGTGTATCGGGGGCGGCAACAATCTGGCTCTGGCCTGCGATATCAGGCTGGCCAGCCCGCGCGCGAGCTTCGCCATCCCGGCTGTACGGCACGGCATCGTCTACGACCGCCCGACCGTCACGCGCATGGTCGAGCTGATGGGCTCTGGCCGGGCCAGTCATCTGCTGTTCACGGCCGGACGCATTGACGCGGCGCGGGCGGCGGAAACCGGCCTCGTCGACATCCTCGCCGATGATCTCGACGCCGAGCTGTCGGACTTCCTTGACGCGCTGCGCGCGGCGGACATGCCGACGCTCCTCGCCATCCGCGACACCATCCGGCAGGTGCGGTAGCCCTCCCCCGGCGACACGACAGAAAGGAACGACGTGACCGACGTCATCACATCGGACGGGGTGCGCCTGTACGCGGAGGCGACCGGGTCCGGCCTGCCGGTCCTGTTCATCCACGAGTTCGCCGCCGACCACCGGACCTGGTCCCGGCAGGCCGACGCGCTGTCGGGCACGTTCCGCTGCATCACCTACTCCTCCCGCGGCTACCCGCCGTCCGAAGTCCCGCCGGGGCAGGAGCGCTACCACTACCTCCGGCAGGCCGACGACGCGATCGACGTCCTCGATGCGTTCGGCGTTGCCCGGGCGCATGTCGTGGGACTGTCCATGGGCGGGTTCTGCGCGCTGCAGCTCGGCATCCGCTACCCCGACCGGGTCTCTTCGCTGCTGGTGGCCAGTGCGGGCAGCGGAGCCAGCCCCAGTGGCCGGGCCGCCTTCCTAGCCGAGACCGAGCAGATGGCGGCCGCCCTCCGCGCCGACGGCATGGCGGCCGTCAGCGCCAGGCAGGCCATGGGGCCCAACCGGATACAGCTGCGGCGCAAGAACCCCCGTGTCTGGGACGAGTTCGCCGGGCAGCTGGCCGAGCACTCCGCCGAAGGCATGGCCCTCACCGTCATCGGGATCCAGCGATCCCGGCCGTCCCTGTACGACATCACCGGCCAGCTGGCCGGCATCACCGCGCCTACGCTCGTGGTCAACGGCGACGAGGACGAGGCCTGCCTGGAGCCAGGCCTGCTGCTCAAGCGCACGATCCCGGCGGCAGGGCTCGCCGTCGTGCCGAACTCGGGGCATGCCCTCAACCTGGAGGAGCCCGAGCTGTTCAACGACTTGATCCGCACGCTGATCGGCGCCGCCGAGGCCGGCACATGGCCGACCCGGGATCCGCGGTCGCTGTCGGCGTCGATGGGCATCGCCAACGCTGGGACGGGGGCGTGACCCGCGCACGTGCCCCTCCGAGTCGGCTAAGAAGAAGCCAAGAAGTTGGACACATTGACCATGCTGAAGCGATCTATGTTCGGCTAGCGGTCTCGAGCGCGGCTGTCCGCTGGCGGGCGAGGCGCCGCTTCAGGTGTGTGGTACCCGGTGTCGCGTAGATGTCGGCTTGCCGGTGCGGTGTGCGGCGGCGTTCGGCGAGGTGCAGCAGGTCCACGGCGGCGAGCACGGCCAGCGATGCGGTCAGCCAGATGGCCAGCACGAACAGCGGGTGGGCCAGGTCGCTGGCGGGCAGGTAGGTCACGTCGCGGGCGGCGGACACGATGGCGCCGTTGGGCAGCCACGGCGCGACCTGCCGGAACCCGGCGGGCAGGAACGCGAACGGGACCGTCCCGTCGGACACCGCGTTGCCGGTGAACACCAGCACCAGCGCGGCCAGCCCGGTGCCCGGCAGCCCGGTGACCGCCTGGCAGCCGGTCACGAACGCGACGAACGTCAGCGCGCCGAAGAACCCCACCCCGGCCAGCGCCCAGGGGACGCCGGTCAGGGCGCCGAAGACGGCGTCCAGCACCAGGACGCTGGCGGCGGCGGCCAGGGCCGCGAACGCGGCGGCGGCGGCCAGCCGCCACCAGACCCGCAGCCGGCGGCCGGCGAAGTACAGGCCGATGCTGGCCAGCACGGAGGGGATGAGCAGGCCGAGCTCGAACACGAACACCGACAGGCCCGCCCGGTCCCCGGCCGGCAGCGGCGCCACGTCCAGGGTGCGGGCCGGGCGGTGCATTGCGGCCGCCGCGGCCGTCAGCGCGGCGGTGACCGCCTGCTGCTGGGCCGGCCCGGCCGCGGCCGCCGTCACGATCGTCACCGGCCCCGCTCCGGCGGCGACCAGACCGCCGGCCGCCGACTGCGACAGCACGCTGCTGGTCACCGCGGCCGCCGACGGCGCGGCCACGACGGTGAAGCCGCCCGGCGCGGCATGCGCGAGCCCGGCGGCCACCTCGCGTACCACGCCAGGCGGCGCGGCCACCGCGACCCGCACCCCGTGCGGCGCCGGAGCGTGATCGGCGTACCCGTAGGACAGCGTGAGGATGAAGCAGGCCGCCGCGGCCGCCACCGCGATGGCGAACAGCCGGCGCGGCGACGGCCCGCGACGCGGACGCGGCGTGTCAAGCATGGAGATCCTCCCTGGGCAGGCACCGCCCGGATCACTAATGACCAAGCGGTCACTAACGACAGTACCACCGGCGAGACGTTAATGACCACTTGTATACTTAGGCGTATGGAGAGCCGGCCAGGCTGCCCGCCGCCCCGGCGCCGGCGCGACCCGGAGGCGTCGCGGGCGGCCATCCTCGAGGCGGCGCGCGAGGTGTTCGCCGAGCGCGGCTACGCGCGCGCGACCATCCGGGAGATCGCGCGCCGGGCCGGCGTCACGCACGGCCTCGTCATGCGGCACTTCGGATCCAAGGAGCAGCTTCTCATCGAGGCGCTGCCGGGGCCGCGCGCCGCCGCGGAAGTCGTGCCAGGGGATCTGGACACGCTCCCGGAGCGCGTCGCGACGGCATTCGTGGCGGGAACCGAGTCCGCGGGCCGCGGCGAGCACGCCGTTGTTGCCCTGATCCGCAGCGCGGCGTCGGATGAGGAGGTGGCGGTGCCGCTGTACGCGGCGGTCGAGCGCGAGATCACCGCGGCCTTCCGTGACGTGCTCGGACCGGGCTCGGAGGTCTACGCCGGCCTTCTTGGCTCGCTGTTCATCGGCGTCACGTTCGCCCGCCACGTCGCCCGCACCGGCGTACTGGCGCAGCTCACGCCGGAGGAACTCGTCGATTACCTGGTGCCAGCGATCCGGGCGCTGCTCGCCCCGGCCATAGAGAGGAGCGGTGAGCTCGCAGATGACTCCCGAAGAGGCGGTACGCAAGTTCTTTGACTGCTACACCAACGGGCGCCCGGAGGATTTCGACGAGTGCGTCGCGCCCGACCTGCCCGTGTAAGGACCCGCGTAACGAACTGCGAGGAACGATGGCTGCTGTCCGCTCCCCCGCGATCACCGTCGGCGGGCATGTTGTCCGCAACCCGGCTGACGCGATCGCGGACTACCTGCGACAGTACGGCGGGACCGTGACTCACTACGACTTCCTGGCCGGCACCTTCGACCAGATAGACCCTGACCTGGTACGAGCCACCAGATCCCCGTGGATGGGCTCCCGGATCAGCGCGAAGGAAGCCGCCTGGCTCATCGACCGCGCAACCACCGCACCCTGGGCAGCCATCCCCCTCGATGCCCAGTTGAAGGACGCCGATCCGCGAGCCACCGACGGCCTGTACGACCGGGCAGCGGCCTTGTGGGAGCACTTCTGGGACGCCCGGCCCGCGAACGTGAGCACGGCGAAGATCAGCAAAACGCTCTACTTGATGAGGCCGGGGCTGTTCCCGATACTCGACAGCTACCTCACCATGTTCTACCGGACAGCCGCGCGGGCGGCCGCCGTCGACGTGGCGCAGCAGCGGCCATCCCTTGCCCCGTTCAGGACGCTGTACTGGGAAGCGGTACGACGGGACATCGTCGACAACGAAGCCGCCCTGCGGGCACTTCGACGGGTGCTCCCTGCGACAGGCGCGCCATTGGCGGAGCAGGCGACTGAAAGACTCAGTGACCTGCGGCTTCTTGACATGCTTGCTTTTGCCGCATCGCCAGGGCAAGCCGACGCCGGCCGTTAGGCGCTTCGGCTGGAACGGTTGATCGCGCCGGTGCCGGCGATCCGGGCGGCGAGCGCGACGGGGATAAGCGTGAGCAGGATGACGATCGTGACGACGGCGTTGACTTCGGGCAATTGCTGGCCGAGGCGGATCGCGCCGAATATCCATAGCGGCAGCGTGTTCTGCGCGCCCGCGGTGAATATCGTCACGATGACCTCGTCGAAGGACAGCGCGAACGCGAGGAGCGCACCAGAGACCAGCGCTGTCGCGCTCAGCGGGAGGAAGATGTAGCGGAGCGTCTGCCAGCCGTGCGCGCCGAGGTCCATGGACGCCTCGGAGAGCGAGCCAGGCATCCGGCGCAGTCGCGCGATCAGGTTGTTGAACACCACCACGATGCAGAAGGTGGTGTGTCCCGCCACGATCGTCAGCGCACTGAACTGGATCCCGGTGAACGAGAAGAAGGAGTTCAGGGCGATGCCTGTGATGATGCCAGGCAGTGCGATCGGCAGCACGAGCAGCAGCGAGATGGCGTCCCTGCCGAAGAAGCTGAACTGGTACAGGGCGAAAGAGACCATGCCGCCGAGGACGAGAGCGAGCGCCGTGGCCGCCAGGCCCACCCGCACCGAGAGCCACAGGGCGGCGCGAACCTGAGAGTCGTTCCAGGCGACCGCGAACCAGTGCCAGGTGAGCCCGGGAATCGGCCAGCTTTCGATATTCGATTTGTTGAACGCGTAGAGCACGATCAATGCGATCGGGACAAAGAAGAAGAGCAGCACGAGCGTGACCCATACGCGCAGTGCGATCCGCAGGCCCCTGGATTCCATGACTACGTCACCTCCTCCGCTACAGGGCCTCGAAGGCGCCGAGCGCCCGGGCGGCGGACAGGTAAATGCCCATGATGACGATCGGGACCAGCGCCATCGCGGCCGCGAACGGCACATTGTTCGCGATGCCGATGTTGGTGTAGATGATGTTGCCGATGAAATTCGCGCTGGTGCCGCCGATGAGCAGTGGCGTGATGTAATCGCCGAGCGTCAGCGAGAAGGTGAATATCGACCCCGCCACGATGCCGGGCAGGACCAGCGGCAGGAGCACGGAGCGGGTCGTCCGCCAGGTCCGGCCGCCCAGGTCCTGGGAAGCCTCGATCAGCGACGCAGGCACCCGCTCGAGCGCGCCGTAGACCGGGATGATCATGAAGGGCAGCCACAAGTAGCAGAACACCGCGTAGACGGCCCAGTTGGTGTAGATGAGCTGCGGGTGCCCGAGGCCGAGACCCCCGACTACCCAGTCGAGGAAGCCGTGGTTCGTGAAGATCAGCACCCAGGAGTAGACCTTCGCCAGGTAGCTCGCCCACAGCGGGAGGAGGATCGCCACGAAGAGCGCGGTCCGTGTCCTCGGGGCTGCGACCCGTGCCATGAAGTAGGCGAACGGGAACGCGATCAGCGCGTCGGTTACCGTCACCGCGGCGGCCATCCCGACCGTCTGGGCGATGTCTGACAGGTACGCCGGGGTGGTGAAGATCTCCTGGAAGTTCGACAGCGTCCATGTCTGCTCGATATTCGAGGTGAACGGGTTGACGGTCCAGAACGCCGTGACCAGCAGGACGACTAGCGACGCGACGTAGACCAGCAGGAACCAGGCCAGCGGAGGGGTCAGCAGCAGGCCGGCCCGCGCCCACGGGCGGCGCCATAGGGCGGTGGACAGGCGGAGCAACCATACGTTCCGTATGACCTGTTTTTGACCTTGTTCTTTTGGCCTGGTTCCCGCTGTGGATGTCATGGGATGGCCGCTACTTCACCTGCGTGTTCCAGGCGGCGACCCAGTCGGCGTACGGCACGCAGTTGGTCTGGCCGTTGTCACAGGTCGCCAGCGGGGTCTTCCAGAGGGCGAGCTTGGCAATGTAGCTAGCTGGGGCGTTGGCATGGTACTCGGCGCACGAGCCCGCCTGCAGCTTGTCCATGATCGCGCAGGCCTTCGCGTTGTCCGGAGTCTCGCCGTAAGTGATCGCCTGCAGCGCCTGCACCTGCGGCGTGCTGATGTACTGCATCCACTTATAGGCACAGTTCGGGTGCGGGGCCTTGGCTGCGAGCATCCAGGTGTCCGCCCAGCCGGTCGCGCCCTCGGCGGGGACCGTCGAGCCAATCGGGAACTTGGCCGCCTTCAGCGCGCTGACCTGGTAGGGCCAGCCCGCGCCCACGATCACGTTGCCGTTCTGGAAGTCGGAGATCTCCTCCGACGCGAGCGCCCAGTACTTCTTGATCAGCGGCTTCTGCCCGGCGAGCAGTGCGACGGCGGCCTGGAACTGCGGCTGGGTGAGCTCGTAGGGGTCGGTGATGCCCAGGCTCGGCTTGGTCTTCTCCAGGTAGAGCGCCGCGTCCGCGATTTGGATGGGGTTGTCGGGAACCGTAATCTGGCCCTTGTACTTGGGGTCGTAGAGAACGGACCAGCTCGTGGGGGCGGTCGTGAAGTCCTTGGTGTTGTACATGAGGACGTTCGGGCCCCACTGCAGGGAGACGCCATAGTGCACGCCGTTGATCGTGTTGAACGCGGGGGCCTGGAAGGCGGGGAAGAAGTCCTTCACTGCGGGGATCAGGGCCATGTTCACCGGGTGCGCGTCGCCCGCGTACAGGAGGCGCAGGTCTGCGTCACCCGAGGACGAGACCATGTCCCACTGGCCGCCGCCGCCGTTCTTCATCAGCGAGACCATCTCGTCCGATGAGCCCGCGTCCTTGCCGTTGACGATGCAGCCTGTCTGCTTTTCAAAGGGCTTGACCCACTTCGGGTCGAGGTAGCCGCTCCAGTCAATCAGGTTGAGCTGGCCCTCGCCCTTGCCGACCGTCTGCAGGACGGGAAGGTTCGCGGTGGGGACGGTGAGCCCGGCGGTGCCGGCCTGCTGGCTGGCGGAGCTGCCCGATCCGGCTGCCCCGCTTGCGGCCGGGGCGCTGCTGCCTGAGCTGCACGCGGCCACGGTGAAGGACAAGGCGGCAAATCCGGCGGCCACGGCCGACAGGGCGGTGCGCCGCCTGGTGAATATCTGCATGGTGGTTAACCCCTCGCTAGGTGATCGTGAAGGCCTGAGCCGGCAGCCAGGAGACACGGACCTGTGCTCCCACAGCGACGGCTGCCTGGCTTTCGCCCGTAGGTGGTGACTGCGTGTTCTGGCGGCTGATCACGAGTTCGCCGCCGGCGTCGAGGACGACGACATAGCGTGTGAGCACTCCGGCGTAGATGACGTCCGTGATGGTGGCTGGCTCGATGTGCGCATCCGCGCTGACGGGCGTCGCATCGCCGGCGGCGAGCAGCGTGATCTTCTCCGGCCTGATCGTGACCTGGTGCCCGTCGCGCTCGATCACGTTGGAGACGCCGATGAAGTCGGCGACGAACGCGGTCGCCGGGCGCTCGTACACCTCGACCGGGCTGCCGATCTGCTCGATCGCGCCGTGATTGAGCACCGCGATCCTGTCGCTCATGGTGAGCGCCTCTTCCTGGTCGTGCGTCACGTAGATGAACGTGATGCCGACCTCCCGCTGGATGCGCAGCAGCTCGCGCTGCATGTGCTGGCGCAGCTTCAGGTCAAGGGCGCCGAGCGGCTCGTCGAGCAGCAGCACCTGCGGCTCGTTGACGATCGCCCTGGCCAGGGCGACGCGCTGGCGCTGGCCGCCGGAGAGCTGGGCCGGCTTACGCAGACCGAAGTTCGCGAGCTGGACCATGTCCAGCGCCCTGGCCACCTTCGCGCCGCGTTCCGTCCTGGGCACATGGCGGACCTTCAAGCCGTACTCGATGTTCTCAGCGACGGTCATGTGCGGGAAGAGCGCGTAGTCCTGGAAGACGGTGTTGACGTCGCGCGCGTACGGCGCGGTTCGCGTAACGTCCGTGCCGGCGAGCTCGATCGTGCCGCCATCGGGCTGTTCAAAGCCGGCGATCAGGCGGAGCAGCGTCGTCTTGCCCGAACCCGACGGGCCGAGCAAGGTGAAGAACTCGCCCTGACGGACGATCAGGTTAGTCTCGCCGAGCGCGGCCACCTCGCCGAACCGCTTGTGCAGGCCGACGATCCTGACCGCGGCCTCCTGCTCAGGGACACTGCCAGAGGCGGTACCAGGCGAAGCGGGAGTCGGAACCATCGTCATCTCACTGTTTGTACGGGCACTCGACGGTTTACGCAATAGTTCTGATGTTTGGCGACGGATAACGGTTGAGTATCACGGGCACATCAACCGAAATCGCAATATACAGGGTGATGGGTCCTGGCCGCCCAGGGAGAGAGGGTTTCGCGGGCGACTCACGGGCTGGACAGTGATTCAGCCGGAACCTAGTCTTGACTGTATGGTCAGTCAAGCCAATGGTCCAGGTCACTCGCCCGCGTACCCGCCCGCTCCGGTCGATCCCGGGGAACTGGCGGAGGCACTGCGGCCGTTCGGGGAAAGCCGGATGCTGCCCCGCGCCGCGTACACCGATCCCGCTGTGTTCGAGTGGGAGCGGCGGAACTTCCTGGGCGGCGGCTGGATGTGCGCGGCGCGCGGCGCCCAGCTCCCCGCGCCCGGCGCGCAGCTCGCGGTGAGCATCGGCAGCGGCGGGGTGCTGCTCACCCGCGGCCAGGACGGCGTGGTCCGCGCGTTCGCCAACACCTGCCGGCATCGCGGCCACGAGCTGCTGCCCTGCGGCTCGGCGGCCACCGGGAAGGCCATCGTCTGCCCCTACCACAACTGGGCGTACGAGCTGTCTGGCGAGCTGCGCGGCGCGCCGGGATTCCGCGACGCCCCCGGCTTCAGACCCCGCCGACTGGCCGCTGCGGCAGATGCCGGCCGTCGAGTGGCACGGGCTGGTGTTCATCGACGGCTCCGGCGGCGCGGCCGGGCCGCTGCCGCTGGCCGCGCTCGGCGAGATCGTCGCGCCGTACGAGCCGGAGCGGCTGGTCACGGTCGCGGAGCACAGCTACGACGCCGCCGCGAACTGGAAGATCCTCACCGAGAACTACCACGAGTGCTATCACTGTCCGGCGATCCACCCGGAGCTGTGCCGGGTGAGCCCGCCGCGCAGCGGCGAGAACTACGCGTCGAGCGGGTCGTGGATCGGCGGCTGGATGTCGCTGCGCGACGGCGCCGCGACGATGTCGCTCGACGGGCACAGCGACGGCGTGCCGCTGCGCGGCCTGTCCGGCGAGGAGCTGCGCGACGGTCGCGTACGTGGCGATCTTCCCGAACGTGCTGCTCAGCCTGCACCCGGACTACGTCATGACGCACCGGCTCGTGCCGCTCGCGGCCGACCGCACGCTGATCGAGTGCACCTGGGCGTTCGCGCCAGAGGCGCTCGAGCGGCCCGGCTTCGACCCGGCCTACGCCGTCGACTTCTGGGACCTGACCAACCGGCAGGACTGGGCCGCCTGCGAGTCGGTGCAGCGCGGGCTGGCCTCGCCGCTCGCCTCCCCCGGGCCGCTGGCACCGGACGAGGACGCGGTGTACGCCTTCGTCACCACCGTCGCGCGGGGCTACCTCGGCCAGCGCGTCACCGAGGTGCTCGAGCCGCCGCGCTGGGTAAGCCGCAGAGCGAGATGCCGAGGCCGCGGTTCGGCCGGTCCCGGGAAGGGGGGGACAGGGGGTCTCCCCCCTGTGCCGGGGTCGACAGGGGCGTCCCCCCGGTCAGGCCAGGGCGGCCGGCCCGCGGCGGGTCATCTGGCCGGCGATGATCATGCGCTGGATCTCGCTGGTGCCCTCCCAGATCCGTTCCACGCGCAGCTCGCGGAAGAACCGCTCGGCGACGTTCTCCCGCATGTAGCCGCGGCCGCCGAAGACCTGGACGGCGCGGTCGGCCACCCGGTTGGCCATCTCCGAGCAGTACAGCTTCGCCATCGAGCACTGCCCGTGCGCGACCTTCACGTCCGCGCCGCGGTCGATGCCGCGCGCGGTCTCGTACAGCATCGAGCGGGCGGCGAACAGCTCGGTCATGCTGTCGGCGAGCATTCCCGCGACCAGGCCGTGCCCGGCGATCGGGCGCCCGCCCGCCTCACGGGTCGTCGCGAACCCGGTCATCTCGGCGACGAGGCGCTCGGCCGCGCCCACGCAGCGGGCCGCGACCATCATCCGCTCGAAACGGAACCACTCACGCGCGTAGGACATGCCGTCGCCCTCGCCGCCGACCAGGCTGGCGGCGGGGACGCGGACGTCGGCGAAGCTGACGATCGGGTGGTGGTGGCTGATCGTGTGCGAGTAGGCGGGCGTGCGCAGCACGCTCACCCCGGGGCCGGCAGGTCCACCAGGAACATGAGGTGCTCGCCGTCGCCCTTCTTGGCCTGGAAGAAGCAGTAGTCGGCGGTGTTGTAGGAGGTCACGTGCCACTTGACGCCGTTGAGCACCCACTCGTCGCCGTCCTGGCGCGCGGTCGCCTCGATCGCGTCCACGTCCGACCCGGCGCCCTCCTCGGTGATCGCGTAGCACTCCTCGCGCTCGCCGCGGATCGCCGGCTTGAGGTAGCGCTCAACCTGGTCCGGCGTGGCCACCGGGGGAAGCCAGGACGGCGGGGTCGCCGCGACCCAGCCGAGCGCGTTCGTCACCCGGCCCATCTGCTCCTGCACGAGGACCTGCTGGAGCGTGGTGCAGCCGCCGCCGCCCAGTTCCTTCGGCATGTTGGTGGAGTGCAGGCCGAGCTCGATGGCGCGCTTCTTGTGCGCCTCGGTGACGTCGTCCGGCAGGCCGTCGCCGAGCTCCGCCTCGACCTCGAACGGGATGAGTTCGTCCGCGAAGACCCGAGCCCGCGCCTGAATGTCCAGGTCATCGTCTGACAAGCCGTACACGCCGCCCACCTCCGACAATTATTGACTGAACATTCAGTCTATGACAGCATCGAATGCGTGCCAACGATCTCAGAACTGCCAGCTACCGCGGACGCCGTCGTCGTCGGCGGCGGCACCGTCGGCGCCTGGTGCGCGTACTTCCTGCGGAAATCCGGGCTGGAACAACGTCGTCCTCATCGAGAAGGGCCACCTCGGCCAGGGCGCGAGCAGCCGCGCCGCCGGGGTGGTCCGGATGCAGGGCGGAACGCCAGAGGCCGTCAGGCTAGGCCGCTGGAGTCGTGACTTCTACCTCGCACAGCATGCCGAGATCGGCACCGACTCGGGCTTCACCCGGCAGGGGTACCTGCTGCCGTGCTTCAGCGAGGCCGAGGTGGCGGCCGCGCACGCGCGGATCGCCATGCAGCAGGCCGAGGGCATCCCGGTGCGCTGGGCCGGCCCGGACGAGGTCAGCGAGCTCAACCCGACGATGGCGCCCGGGCAGACGCTCGGCGCGTCGTACTGCGCGGAGGACGGCTACATCACGCCGCCGCGCAACGTCGCGGCCTACACCGCCGCGCTGCTCGGCAGCGGCGTGCACGTGGCGGAACGGACCGCGTTCACCGGGCTCGATGGCACGGTCCTTAACGGCACGGTCGTGGCCACCTCACGAGGCACGATCTCGGCCGGGCTGGTGATCCTCACCGGCGGGCCGAAGCTGGCCGCGGTCGGCGCGCTCGCGGGCATCCGCATCCCGGCCGGCGGCGCGCGGCACCAGGTCGCCGTGACCGAGGTGCACCCGGCGTTCGCGGACACGC
>CAVUSN010000004.1:0-233447 GCA_963744065.1 uncultured Actinomycetes bacterium
GAACGACCATGCACTCCGATTGTCCAACGGAGATACGGGGATCGTTCTTCGAGCTCCGTCGGACGGTGGCAAGATGAAGGCGTTCTTTCCTCCGGCGGGGGAGAGACACAAGAGGAAGGGCGCGGGGTCGGAATCGGAGTTCCGGACGATCCTCCTCACGCGTCTTCCAGAGCACGAGACCGCCTGGGCCACGACCGTCCACAAGAGCCGAGGGGGCGGAGTTCGATCAGGTGCTGCTGGTCCTTGGCCCCTCGGGATGGGGCTCGTGATCCGGGAGTTGTTGTACACGGGAATAACGCGGGCTAGGACCCGGGTCACTGTCGTTTGCGACCCAGAGGCATTCACGGACGCGGTGGCGCGCACCGTCGATCGACGTTCCGGCCTGATCGACCTTCTAGCGAAGTCGTTCGAAGTGCCGTGACCGGCCTTCAGCGGACCCGCTTCAGGTAGATGAGCTTGTCGTCGCCCTTCGCGTAGTAGTCGGGCAGTTGCGCGGCGAGGGTGCAGCCGACCTTGTCGTAGAACTGCCGCGCGGCGACATGGATCCAACCATCTTTAGCCCTTGATGCCGGAGGCGGCGATCGAGCGCACGAACGAGCGCTGGGTGAGCACGAAGGCGACCACCATCGGCGCCAGCGCCAGCATGTTGCCTGCCATCAGGATCGTCCACTGGGTCTGGTGCTGGCCCTGGAAGGTGCTGAGCCCGACCTGCAGCGTCATGTGGCTCTCGGTGTTGATCGCCACCAGCGGCCACAGGAAGTCGTTCCACGTCCACAGCAGGGTGATCAGGGCCAGCGTCGACAGGGCCGGATATGACAACGGCAGCACGATCTTGAACAGCACGCCCAGGCGGCTGCAGCCGTCGATGCGGGCCGCCTCCTCGAGCTCGATCGGCAGCGTGCGGAAGAACTGGCGGAGCATGAAGATGCCGAAAGCGCTGACCAGGTTGGGAGCGATCAGCGCGCTTATGTTGTCGATCAGGCCCAGGTGCCGGACGATCAGGAAGGTGGGGATCAGCACCACCTGGAACGGCACCATCAGCGTCGCCAGCAGCAGGACGAAGAGCACGTTTGAGCCGAAGAAGCGGATGCCGGGCGAAGGCGTAGGCGGCCAGGCTGCACAGCACCAGGTTCGAGACCACCACCACCGCGGACACGATCACCGAGTTCAGGTACCAGGCTCCGAACGGGGCGGAATCGACGGCGGCGGTGTAGTTGTGCCAGTCGATGCCCGACGGGATCAGCACCGGCGGGAAGTGGCGGGACTCATCGGGCGTCTCGATCGAGGTGATGGCCATCCAGAACAGCGGCGCGCCATGATCAGAGCGACGCGGGATCAGGAACAGGTGCCGGGGGCTGGGCGGGGCCGGCTCACGAGCTGTAGTACACCGTCTTTCGGCTGATCAGAAACTGGATCAGCGTGATCACCAGGATGGCCAGGAACAGCACGTAGGCGATGGCCGCCGCGTAGCCGCCGTTGAAGAACTGGAACGCCTGCTGCCACAGGTAGTAGACGACCACGGTGGTCGACATCAGCGGCCCGCCGCGGGTGGTGTTGTAGATCTCGTCGAACAGCTGCAGCGCGTTGATCGTCGACCACACGACCAGAAACAGGGTGGCCGGGCCGAGCAGCGGCAGCTCACCGAGCGGAAGGTCGAAAACCGGCTGGCGCCGTCGATGTCGGCCGCCTCGAGCAGCTCCTGGGGGATGCCCTGGAGCGCGGCGAGGTAGATGATCACGTCGAACCCGACCCAGCCCCAGACCGTCATCGCCACCATGCAGTACATGGCCTGGTTGGGATCCTGGAAGAAGCCCTGCGAGGGGATGCCCGACCTCGTTCAGCAGCCAGTTGGCGATCCCGTAGGTGGGGTCGAGCACCCAGTTGAAGATGATCGCCGTGGCGACGGTCGAGACGGCCACCGGGATGAACACCGCGGTGCGGTAGAAGGCGATGCCGCGGATGCGGGCGTTCAGCGCAACCGCGACGGCCAGCGCCGCGGCGATCGAGATCGGGACGAACAGCACCGTGTAGACGATCGTGTGGTTGATCGAGTCGCGGAACACCGGGTCGTGCCGAAGCGCCTGGTAGTTGGCGACGCCGACCCAGTGCGGCGGCGACACCAGGTCGTTGTGCTGGAACGACATCACGAAACGACCAGCCGATCGGCACCAGCCCGAACAGCGCCGATCAGCGCCGCGCGCCGGCAGCGACGAACAGCCAGCCCGCGACGTGCTCTGACCGCAGAGGCGCAATCCCCAGGACCCTACGGCGCGGGGCTGCGAGAGGATCGAGTTCACCTGGTCGGCCGCCTCGATCGAGGGCCTGCTGAGGCTGTTCCTTGCCCAGCAGCACCGCCTGGATGGCCTGGCCCATGGCCGCCGAGATCTTCGGGATAGAGCGGCGTCACCGGGCCGCACCTTGAGTGCGTTAGTGAGGTTGGCAACGAACTCGCGTCGCCCGGGTACTTGGCGGTGTAGTCCTTGTAGCCGGGCAGATTCTGCACGGACTGCTTGGTCGGCAGGTCGCCGGTCATGGTCGACCACTCCAGCAGCTGCTGGGCGCCGTCCACCACTTCATGAACTCCAACGCGGCCTGGGCGCGCTGGTCGCCGTTGTTGAACAGCACCCAGTTGTCCGGGCCGGAGATCGTCTGGTGGTTGCAGATCTTTCGGCAGGATCTGCACGCCGAAGTCGACGTTCGGGAACTGGGACAGGTCCCACGGGCCGGTGTAGAGCATCGCGATCTTGCCCGAGTTGAACAGCGGGCGTACTGGTCGCTGCCGTTGTCGAGGTAGACCGAGTGATCCTGCGCGGCCCATGCTGCTGGAGGAGCGTCAGGGCCTGCACGCCGGCCGGCGAGTCGAATGCGGCGTGCTTGCCGTCGGGGGTGAGGATCTCGCCCGCCGGCCTGCCACAGCAGCGCGTCGTAGCGCCACACGGTGTCCTCGCCGGCGTCGTTCACGTACGCCCACCCGAACTGCTTCTTGGCCGGGTCGGTCAGCTTCTTGGCTGCGGCGGTTCGATGTCGTCCCACGTCCAGTTGGCCGTGGGAAGGGGACGTCGGCCTGCTCGAACAGCTTCTTGTTGTAGACCAGGGCCAGGTTGTCGACCAGCGCCGGGATGCCGACGATCTTGCCGTCCACGGTGGCCGCCTTGCGCTCGGATGGCCAGAAGTCGTTCCAGCCGAAGGAGGGCGTCTTCTTGATGTAGTCGTTCAGGTCGAGCAGCTTGGGGCTCTGGGCGATGTTGGCCGCCCACGACCCGTACAGGTAGGAGATGTCCGGTGGATCGCCGCCGGCGATCGCGGTCTGCACCTTCTGCAGCGCATAGTCGGTGTTGCCGTCGTACTGCACCGTGACCTGGATCTTGGGATGGGAGGCGTTGAACTGCGCCACCATCGACTTCATGGCCTGCGCCCTCGACGTCGACGTAGCCGTGCCACATGGTGATGTGCACGACTCCCCCCGAGCGACGAGCCCGACGACGAGCCCCCGCAGCCCGCGGCGCCATGACGGCGACGACCAGCAGGGAGAACAGCTGCGCAGCCTTCATGGCAGTACCACCGATCGGGTCAGGTTGAGGGGGTGGTCAGGGTCGAGACCGCGGGCACGAGCGAGTGCGACCGCGGCCCGCTGGGCCAGGACGAGCGCGGCCAGCGGGCGGTCGACGTCGGGGCGACGGTCGAGCCGGCGCGCGGCCGCGTCCTCCAGCACGGTGGCGTCGACGGCGCCGATCGGCCACACCAGCGTGCTCGGCTCGAGGCGGCGGAGATGGGGCCGTGGCGGTACTCCATGGCCGGGTATGACTCGGTCCACGCGCCGGCGGCCTCGCGCAGCTTGAGCGCCGCCTCGCTGGCCAGGCCGACCGTCCAGCCGGCGCCCAGGAAGACGATCCGGCGATACCGCCGAGGCCGTCGGGCAGCGTCGCCTGGACAGCGCGACCTCGGCCGCGTCGGACTCGGCCTCGCGGATCGAGATCGCCCAGCGCCGCCAGCAGAAGTGTCAGCGCGGTGGTGGCAAACCGGGTCTGCACGACCGACTGCTCGTCGGCGAAGTCGAGCACGACGGCGGCCGTCGGCCGCTGTCGCCACCGGCGAGTCGCGAACCCCGGTGATCACCGCACCGTGCACGTCGCCTTCGCAGCGCGTCCAGCAGCCGCACCACCTCGGTGGTGGTGCCGGAGCGGGAGATGGCCACCAGCCGGTCGTAGCTGCGGCCCGGCCGGATACTCGGAGGCGGGGAACGCGTCGGTCTCGCCCTGCACCGGCGGCTCTCGCGGGCGGCGGCGTAGGCGCGAGCCATGTACCACGAGGTGCCGCAGCCGACCGCCGCCACCCGCTCCCCGGGCGCGGGAAGCAGCTGCCGCGTGCCGGTCGGCCACCTCCCGCGCCCGCAGCCAGTCTGCCGGCTGAGTGCGCGATTTCGGCCTCGGTGACGCTCATAAATGGCGATTCTATGCAGATATCGATCAAAATACAACACGATTCGTGCGCGACTCGAGCGGATAGACTTGCGCAAATGCGCGCAGGCCGGACGCCTTTCCACCGTGCTCGAGCGGCTCTCCGGCTCCGGAAGCGTAGGCGTCGGCGAGCTGGCCGCGGAGCTGGGTGTGTCCGCCGCCACAATCCGCCGCGACCTGCGGCTGCTCGAAGGAGCAGCATCTGCTCGCGCGCACCCATGGCGGCGCGGTCGGCCCAGGGCGTGCTGTACGAGCTGCCGCTGCGCTACCGGAGCGGCCGGTACGGCGAGGAGAAGCGGCGGATCGCCCGCGAGGCGGCCGCCCGGGTCGAGGAGGGCACGGCGATCGGCCTCACCGGCGGCACCACCACCACCGAGATCGCCCGGGCGCTGGTGCGCGTGCCCCGGCTGACCGTGGTCACCAACTCGCTCAGCATCGCCTCCGAGCTGGCGGTGCGGCCCAACCTGAAGCTGGTGGTCACCGGCGGCGTGGCGCAGGCCGGAGTCCTACGAGCTGGTGGGTCCGCTGGCCGAGGCCGTCACTGGCCGGGCTCAACCTGGACCATGGTCATGATCGGCGTCGACGGCATCACCGCCCAGCGCCGGGCTCACGACCCACCACGAGGTCGAGGCGCATGCCAACCAGGCGCTGATCGACCGCGGCCTCGACCGTGACGTGGTCTGTGACAGCTCCAAGCTGGGCGTGCGTGGCGTTCGCACGGATCTGTGACCTCGACCGGGTCGACGAGGTGATCACCGATTCCGCCGCCTCCCCCGAGGCGTCCGCGAACTCACCGACGCCGGCGTAAACGTCACAACGGTGTAACGATCCACCTTCCGGTGCCAGGAGTGCCTGGCACCATTTATTGTGGCTACCGGCGGATGGGTCGGGAGCGCGTGCCGTGGGCGTCGAGCAGCTCTTCGACGACCGTCGTGGATGGCGCGGGCGAGCAGCGCGCAGAGGCCGCGGGTCGAGCAGGGCGGCGTGGTGGACGTGCTCGCGGCTGCGTTCCAGGGCGGCCGTCACCGTCAGCTCGCACACGTTCAGGAACGTGCGGTTGAGCGCCGCCAGCTGAGGCGGCAGAGGCGCCGAGCGACGGTCGGCTGCACGCCGTTTTTGTCCACCAGGCACGGCACCTCGACACAGGCCTCGGCCGGCAGGTTGGCGATCAGCCCGTCGTTTCGCACGTTGCCGTAGATCACCCGCTCCTGACCGGTCAGAATGGAATGGATGATCAGCGACGCGTACTCCTGGCTGCGTTCGATCTCGATCGCCTCGCCGGTCTCGAGCGCCGCCTCATCTCCTCGTACAGCTCGAGGTTCTCGACGCTGCGGCGATGTACTCGCCGACCAGGATGCGGAACCGCTCGATGGCCTCGTCGGAGTGCATCAACCAGGGCAGGTACTCGGCCGAGTGCTCGCTGGACTCGGTGGGGAAGTAGCCCATCCGCCGGTACAGCTCGACCCGCACCCTCCGGCGCAGCTCGGGATCGCGCTCGATCACGCTGTCCAGCAGTGGATACAGATCCTGGCCGTCACGCTGGAAGCGCAGGATGAACGCCTGGTGGTTGACGCCGGCGCCCAGGAAGGACACCTGCTCGACCGGCACGCCGACCAGCTCGGCCAGCTCGGGCGGTCGTGTTCTGCACCGAGTGGCACAGCCCGACGATGCGCTCTTGCGGCGAGCCCGCGTAGGTGGCCCAGCACAGCATGGCCATCGGGTTGGTGTAGTTCAAGAGCCATGCCCCGGGGCACAGCTCGGCCATCTCGCGGCCCAGTTCGAGCATGACCGGGATCGTGCGCAGGGCGCGGAAGATGCCACCGATGCCCAGCGTGTCGCCGATCGTCTGGCGCAGCCCGTGGGCGGCCGGGATGCGGAAGTCGAGCAGGGTGGCCGGATGGCCGCCGACCTGGATCATGTTGATCACGTGGTCGGCGCCCGCGAGCGCCTCCCGGCGATCGAGGTGGGTGGAGATGCGTGGGCTGGCGGACAGCGTTCTGGCCGTGTAGTGGGCCATCTGCTCGCCCACCCGCAGCCGCTCGGGATCGATGTCGTGCAGCGCGATCTCCGACTCGGCCAGCTCGGGGAAGGACAGGATGTCGCCGAGCAGGTTCTTGGTGAACTCGACGCTGCCCGCACCCATGAAGACGATCCGTGGCATGATTGAGAGTGTTCCACATCGGGGTCAAGCGATCAAGAATGTTCACGACGTCCGAGAAACGCGCCGTCCAGCAGCTGTCCACCGAGGACGGCGACCTGGCGGTGCTGGCCGCCGACCAGCGGGTCAGCTTGCGCGGGATGTTCGAGCGGGCCGGTGCGGCGGGCGACGACGAGGCCCTGCGGGACTTCAAACGGGCGTTGGTGCGGGAGCTGGCGCCGGCCGCCAGCGCCGTGCTGCTGGACCCCGAGATCGCGCTGCCCGATGTGGTCGACGGCGGCCTGCTGCCCGGCACCGCGGGGCTGCTGGTGTCGCTCGAGGTGAGCGGCACCGAATTGGCCGGCGACCTGGCCGCGGCCCGGCTGATCCCGGACTTCGGCGCGGCCGGCGTGCGCCGCATGGGCGGCACCGCGGCCAAGCTGCTCGTCCGCCTGCGGCCCGACCGCGAGGATGCCGACGGCCACAACGGTCGGATTGTGCGTGACGTTGTCCGCGACTGCGCCGAGCACGACCTGCTGGCCGTCGTGGAGGGGCTCGTGCACCGGCTGCCCAACGAGTCCGAGCAGGAGTTCCTCGGCCGCCGCCCGCAGCTGATCCGCGACTGCGCCGTCCTGCTGGAGGAGTGCGGCGCCCGCTACCTGAAGCTCGAGTACCCGGGCAGCGAGGCCGCCTGCCGGGCCATCACCGACGCCGTCGGGGTGCCCTGGGCGGTGCTCTCGGCCGGGGTCGATCACGAGGTCTTCACCGGCAACCTGCGGGCCGCCCGCGCGGGCGGAGCCAGCGGGTTCATCTCCGGCCGCTCGATCTGGAAGGAGGCAGTCGGACTGGCGCCCGCGCAGCGGGACGCGTTCCTGGCCGGCGAGGGCCGGCGCAGGCTCGAGGAACTGGTCGAACTTCTCTAAAGGGGGGAACGATGCGGGGCACTCAGTGGGCTCGGATGTCGGTGGCGGCGGCACTGATCGGCCTGATCGTGGCCGTGGCGGGAGCGGTGCCGGCGGCTGCGGGCGGGGCGCTCAAGCCGCCGGTCGGCGTGGGTACGTTGCGCATCACCGGAACCCTGCGCGACGGATCCGTCGTGACCGCCACAGGGCTGCACTGGAAGCTGCCGGCGCTGCCGGCCGGCGACCGCGTGCTGACCTTTGAGGTGGCCTACGTGTGGCGCTCGTGCTCGCCGGTGACGCACATCTGCCGGCCGGCCGCCGACACCGCGCCGACCACCTTCGCCGCCCAGCGCTACACGGTCGGCCACGCCGACAGCGGCCGCCTGCTGAAGCTGCTCGAGACCGCCCGGG
This sequence comes from uncultured Actinomycetes bacterium, assembly GCA_963744065.1. GTDB lineage: Bacteria > Actinomycetota > Thermoleophilia > Gaiellales > JAICJC01 > DASUHT01. The sequence goes on from CAVUSN010000004.1 coordinate 7,908, forward strand.
TGACGGTCGAGACCGACCCGGCCACCTTCTCGTTCACCGTCCTGCACACCGAGCGAAGCGTGCTCAGCCAGGCGCCGGTGGCCGCCTTCCCGGCCGGCCAGGCGCCCCGCAGCGCGTTTCTGGACGGCACCCCCGAGCAGCGCACGGGCTCCCGTTCGGAGCTGTTTCGGATCTCTCCGCCTCACTACAACGCTGCCGACGGCCAGCCGGTTATCCGCTTCCGGATGGACAACGGCGGCTGGCGCGATCTGCCGGCCGATCGCGTGATCAGCACCGGCCTGCTGGGGCTGGGCCAACACACCCTGATCGTGCGCACCGCCAATTCCGCCGGCGTCAACCTGAGGACATTCAGCTGGACGGTGGCGCCGCTGCCGGCCCCGGTCGCCTGCGTGCCCCGGCCGCACCAGGCCTGCTGGTACCCCCCGCACCTCGACAGCCAGAGCCATCCGATGAGCTGGGACTGGCAGATCGGGCGGGTGACACCGTTGCAGCGCACCGGGTCGAAGGCGGTGGACATGTATGACATCGACGGCTTCCTGACCACGACCGCCGAGATCACCGCCCTGCACACCAGCTGGGCGGCGGCGACGCTGCCGCATCCCAAGGCGGCCTGCTATCTCGACCTGGCCTGGGAGGACTACCGTCCGGACGGCAGCCCGCCCTCCCGGGGCGGGCGCTTCCCCGCCTCCACGCTGGGCACGATCTACTTCGGCTACCCGCAGGAGCGGTGGCTGGACGTACGCCAGCTGAACGCGCTCAAGCCGATGATCAACGCCCGCGTGGCCATGTGCGCGGCCAAGGGCTTCGACGCCGTCGAGCTTGACGACATCGACAGCTTCGACCCGCCGTCCACCACCGGCTTCGAGCTGACCCGCGGCGACTGGCAGAACTTCCTGGCCTACGCCGACAATCAGATCCACCGCGACGGCATGACCGTGCTGTGGAAGAACTCCGGCCTGCTCAGCTGGTGGGGCCGGCAGTACTCCGACGGCGCGGTGGTCGAGGAGTGCTACGTGTACCGGCAGTGCTTCTCGTCGCAGCTGGCGGGGTCGACCCAGTACGGCTTCACCTGCACGTCGCTGTCGGGCTCCCACCCCTGCGGATGGGACGACTTCACCACGGACACCACCGCCCAGCAGCCGAACGGCAAGTGGGTGGGCGAGGTGGAGTACGCCGAGGACGGGTACGTCTGCGCACCCGGGGTGTCGTGCGCCGGCCGCCGCTCCTTCGTCACCTACTGCGCGTCGATCGGCCGGCCGGTGTACGGCTTTGCGGGCATGCGCATGGACGTCAACCTGGACGGCAGGCTGTTCCAGCCCTGCCCCGCCGAGTAGCCGGCATGGAAACACCCCACCCCGGGGCCAGGCCCTGGGGTGGGTCTTTACAATCTGCCTGATGGATGCCAACGCTGAGAACGGCCAGCAGCCCGCAGGCACCGCCACGGCGGCCAGCCTGCCGGCCCGGTTGCGCAAGGTGTGGGACGAGAACGTTGGTGATGGCGAGCGCGGCCTGCTGATCTCGTGGGCGACGTTCGGCGCAACCTTCGGCGTCGCCCGCCTGATCACCCACCGCCTGCGCAAGGGCGGCGGCGTTGGCGGCATCATCATCCGCGGCCGGCACGTGCACCACTACAACTTCGGCATCGCGCTGCTGGCCGGCGTGGGCGCCATCGCGGTGCACGGCGAGGCGGCCGCCCGGCTGCACCCCGGCACCGCCGCCGCCTACGGCAGTGGCGTCGCCTTGATCGTGGACGAGTTCGCGCTGCTGCTCGACCTGCAGGATGTGTACTGGGGAGCGGACGGCCGGGCCAGTGTGGACGCAGCCATCGGGACGATCGCCGTGGGCGGCGCGTACCTGGCCGCAACGTCCTTCTGGCACGCGGCGGCACATGAGGTGGCGCGCACCGCCGCGCCCTCCGCGACCGCTTCCTGACCAACACCCGCAGCCCCGTGGCCTGACGGCGCGCTACACAATGCAGCCATTCGCACACGCGAAGGTGACCGCGCCGGCCTCGCACGACCTCGACTGAGCGCAAGCCGAGGGGCGCCTTCGCCCCGGGGCGCCCCTCAGGTGCGGTGGCGGTCGACGAAGGGGTTCTACGCGCTGGGAGGCGGGCCGAGCAGGGCGCAGCGAGGGTCGTGACTGCTCATCAGCCGCAGCAACAGGCCGTGCAGCGTGTGCCGCTCGTCGTCGGTCAGCGGGTTGAGGAAGTCAGCCTCCATCGAGCGCATGATGCTGCGCAGCTTGGCCAGCATCCTCTTGCCGTCCTGCGTCATCTTGACCACGTGCCGCCGTCGATCCTCCGGATCGCGCTTGCGCACCACCAGTTCGCGCTCCTCCAGTTCGTCCAGCAGCCGCACGATGTGGCTGCGGTCGTAGCCGAGTGCGTCGGCGATCACCGCCTGCGTCTCCCGCGGGTCCTCCTCGAGCAGCGCCAGCACCGCGAAGTGAAACGCGTTCAGGCCTGTGCCCTCGAAGGCCTCGTGGGAGCGGTCCTTGGCGGCGAAGCCGAGCCGCTTGAGCAGGAAAGTGCTGCTCCCCAAGAGCTCCTTGGGTGGCCCCGGCAATCTCGATTGCGGGATCGCGAGATGTGGGTCTGTGACGTTCATCTTTACAAAGAGTAGCGCATCCAACCGTTCATTTGTGCTATCGTAGCACTCGTCAACGATTTTCGGGGGATATCAATGAAGATTTCTTCAATCGGACTTTCAAACGATCGCCGGAAGTGGCTTGCGCTGGCCGTCATGGTGGCGGCTCAGTTCATGGTGGTGCTCGACATCGCCATCGTCAATGTGGCCCTGCCGTCGATCCAGCACGACCTGCACTTCGCGCAGGAGAACCTCCAGTGGGTGGTCAGCGCCTACGCCATCCTGTTCGGCGGCGGGCTGCTTCTGGGCGGGCGGCTGGCCGACATCTTCGGCCGCCGGCGGGTGTTCATGGCCGGCCTGGCCGTGTTCTCGATCAGTTCGCTGCTGTGCGGGCTCTCCTGGTCTGAGGGCTCGCTGATCGGCTTCCGCGCCCTGCAGGGGCTGGGTGGGGCGCTGCTGGCCCCGGCGGCTCTGTCCATCCTGATGACCACCTTCGCAGAGGGCCCCGACCGCAACCGCGCGCTGGGCATCTGGGGCGCGGCATCCGGCAGCGGCGCCGCCGCGGGCGTGCTGCTGGGCGGCTTCCTGACCTCCTATCTGAGCTGGCAGTGGGTGTTCTTCATCAACGTCCCGGTCGGCATCGCGGTGATCGCGGCCGCGCCGTTCCTGCTCGGCGAGAGCCTGGGCAACCACGACCACCGGCACTTCGACGTGGCCGGGTCGACCTCGGTCACGGCCGGCGTGATGCTGCTGGTGTATGCCATGACCCGGGCCACCCAGGTCGGCTGGGGCAGCACCGAGACGCTGTCTCTGCTGGGCGCATCGGTCGCCCTGCTGGCCGCCTTCGTCGCCATCGAGCTGCGCTCGCCGGCGCCGCTGCTGCCGCTTCGCATCTTCCGCAACCGGTCGCTGACAGCGGCCAACGCCGCGGTCGTGCTGGTCGGCGCGATCACCTTCTCGGAGTTCTTCCTGCTGACGCTGTACATGCAGCAGGTGCTGGGCTACTCGGCCATCGAGACCGGGGTCGGATTCGCCGCCTTCGCCTTCTCGGTGGTGCTGTTCTCGAACGTGGCTCAGCGCCTGGTCACCCGTTTCGGGGTGCGCGTTGTGCTCACCAGCGGCCTGCTGCTGGAGGCTGCGTCGCTCGTCCCGCTGGCCCGGGTGCCGGTGCATGGGCACTACTTCTGGGATCTGTTCCCGGCCTACGTGATCGGCGGCACCGGCCTCGCATTCTCGTTCGTGCCCGCCTTCGTGGCCGGACTGACCGGGGTGGCGCGGGCCGACGCCGGCATCGCGTCGGGGCTGATCAACACCAGCCGCCAGGTCGGCGGAGCGGTTGGCCTGGCCGCCGCCACCACCATCGCGTCGGCCTACACGACCGGCGGCGCCGGGCTGGCGGCGCACGAGGCCGGGCTGACGCACGGCTTCCAGATCTCGTTCATCGTGCTGGCCGGCCTGGCTGTGCTGGGCGCGGTGATCGCCGCAAGCATGCTCGGCCCGCGGCCGCAGTCCGCAGAGGTCGAGCGTCTCAACCGTGACAACCGCGAGCCGATTGAGGAGGCCGCCTGATGACCATTATGCAGATGCCGGAGCAGCGGGCCGAGCGGGCGTTCCCGCTCGGCCCCGAGGTGGATGACCTGCTGCTGCGACTGCGCGGACTGGTGCTGGTGCGAGACCTGCTGGCCGAGCGCGGGGCGACCGCCGAGGAGCTGGACGCGCACGCGCAGGAGGCCGGGCGGGTGCGCATGCAGCTGGCGGAACTGATCGCCGGCCCCGAAGTTCAGTTCGCACCGGCCGCCTGACTAGGAGCGCCGACCAGGATGTCTCGCGGCGTCTGGCGGCGTCGCGCTGGCGCTGGAGTTGATGCCACGCCTTGCCCAGATTGACTCCGTATATGGGCTGCGTCGTAGCATCGCCTCCCGCTGGCGCGCCGCTCGCCAGCCATCCACGATTCACCCTGGTCGGCGCTCCGCTCAGTCGCCGCCGGCGGTAAAGGTGAGAACCACCGTATCGCCGGCGGTGACTGTGTGGGCCAGCTTCATCCTGATTGGCGCGGTGGTGTTGGGGAAGAGCCGCTTGCCGGAGCCCAGCACGACCGGGAACACCATCAGCCGCAGCACGTCGACCAGCCCCAGCTCGAGCAGGCCCTGAGCCAGGCTGATGCTCCCCGCCACCAGGATGTCGCCCGGGAAGCGCTCCTTCAGCGCCCGCACCTCGTCGTCCAGCGGGCCGCGCAGGATGGTCGAGTTGTTCCAGTCCGCCTGCTGCAGGGTGCTGGAGACCACGAACTTGGGCATGGCGTTCATCTTCTCGCCGAACTCGCCGGTGCCCTCCATGGTCGGCCAGGCCTTGGCGAACCCCTCGTAGGTGACTCGGCCCAGCAGTTGGGCGTCGGCCGCCTTCAGCTCCTCGAACTTGATCAGGTCGCCCTGGCCGCGGTCGAACTGGAACGTCCAGCCGCCGTGCTCGAACGACTCGGCGCCGCCGGGATCTTCCGCGACCCCGTCCAGGCTGATGAACTCGGTGACAACCAGCTTTCCCATTGCGTGCTCCTCGCTCTTAGGATGCCCCAAAGACCGGCCGCTGGCCGCTGAATCATCGGTACCCTCGTGCATGCACGGAGAAAACCGCATGAGCGCGTCCTACGACCGCATCGGCCTCACCTACGCGTCCACCAGGCGGCCCGACCCGCGCATCCAACGCCTGGTCTGGGACGCGCTGGGAGACGCCCGCAGTGTCGTCAACGTGGGCGCCGGCGCCGGCTCGTATGAGCCGCCGGCCACCGTCCTGGCCGTCGAGCCGTCGGCGGTCATGATCGGCCAGCGGCCGCCCGGCAGCGCCCCGGCGGTGCAGGCGACGGCCGAAAGCATCCCGCTTCCCGACGGCGCCTGCGACGCCGCGCTGGCTGTGCTGACGGTGCACCACTGGCGCGACCAGCAGCAGGGGCTTGCCGAGATGCGCCGGGTGGCCCGAAGCAGCGTCGTCTTCACCCACGACCCGACCTGCGCCGCGGACTTCTGGCTGGTCCGTGACTACCTGCCCGAGATCGTCGAGTTCGACCGCGGGCGGATGCCGAGCGTGGGCCAGCTTGCCGAGTGGATGGGCGGCCAGGTCAGCGTCGTCGCGGTGCCGATCCCACACGACTGCACCGACGGCTTTCTGTGTGCCTACTGGCGGCGGCCCGAGGCCTACCTCGACCCCGGGGTGCGGGCCGGCATCTCGACGCTGGCGCAGCTGGGAGCGCCGGTCGAGCGGGCGATGGCCGGGCTGGCCGCTGACGTGCGCTCGGGTGCCTGGCGGCGGCGCAACCGCGACCTGCTCGACCTGTCCGAGGCGGACTTCGGCTACCGGCTGCTGACGGCGCCATGAGCGGACGGGCAGTCAGCTGGCGCTGGCCGGTGCTGGCGGCGGTGCTGCTGGCGATTTGGGCGGCGGGGCTGGGGTATCGAAGCTGGGTTCAGGCGCAGTGGCGGACGGTGGTCGTACTGACCGGCAGCCTGCATGTGCCGGGGCTGTCGGCGGCGACCGACCTGACCGATGCCCCGGTCATCCGCAACACCGTGGTGGCCGGTGTGCCAGCCAACGTGGCCGTGCCGCCAGGCGGCGGGCGGCGAGCCGCCGTCGTCTTTCTGAACGGCGCCACCGCGGCCGGCCGGTTCGAGCCGCACGTCGAGCGGCTTACCCGGGCGCTGGGCGAGGCCGGATTCATCACGGTCGTGCCCGACCCGCCCGGGCTCCGCCAGGGCGAGCTGGGGCCAGCCACGCTGGGCTCGATCGAGGCTGTAGTCGAGGCCGTCTCGCGCTGGCCGGACGTCAGCCGCACCGGCCTGCTGGGCGTGTCGGTGGGCTGTTCGCTGGGGCTGGTGGCGGCCGAGACCCGGCTGGCGTCGCTGCACCTGTCCGGCGTGGCCTGCCTGGCCCCGTATGTGAACCTGCCCGGGGTGATCGAGATGGCGCTGACCGGGCGGTATCCGATCGCCGGCGGCCGCTCGGTGGCCTACCGGCCAACCCCCTTCCTGGACCTGGTGATCGCACGCTCGCTGGCCGCTGCGCTGCCGCCGGGGCCGGGGCGGGATGCCCTGGCGAGTCGCCTCCTTGCCATCTCAGACAACGCCCGCGACCCGCTGACCGAGATCCAGCGGATTCCCACAACCGGACTGCAACCGCCGGAGCTCGGTCTGCTGGGACTGCTGCGCGCTCGCACCCCTGCCCACTTCACTGCCGCCTACGCCCGCATCCCCGCGCCAATCCGGCTCGGCCTGCGGCGGCTGTCTCCGCTGGCCGGCGCCGGCCGGTTGGCGGTGCCGGTGGAGATCGCCTCCTCGCCGCACGACAGCTACTTCCCGCTGGCCCAGTACGGCCCCTTCCTGCGGGCCGCCCCGGATGCCCGGCTGACCGTCACCTCGGCGCTCGGGCACGCCATCCCCAAGGCGTCGCTGAGCGATCCCGCTGGACTGCTCGGGCTGGACGAGTTCGCGGCCCGCAGCCTGCGCGATCTGGGGCCGCCCGTTCCGGTGAACTGGCTGGCGGTGGCTGCCTCGCTACTCGCCCTGGCCGTGATCGCCGCCCAGGGCATCGCCCGGCCGCACGGGCTGGTGGCCCTGGCCGGGGTGATCGCGCTGCTGGCGGCCGCGCCCGCGCTGCTGCATCCGACGGGGCTATCGACGCCGCTGGCGGTATCCGCAGCGGCCACCGTCGCGGGGGCGGCGCTCGGCCAGCGAACCGGGAAGCGGGCTGCGCCGAATGCCGGCGTGGGGTAGTGGGGTAACGTCAGCGTTCGCGTCAATTGTCACGAACATGGAGGTGGAGATGGCAGTTGGAGTGCTTTTCGATTTCCCCCGACGGCAGCATCGAGCAGTACGACCAGGTGTGCCGGCGGCTGACCAACGGCGGGTCGATGCGCTCGCTGTCGGACCGGCCGGGCGGCGGCTGCCTGTTGCATTCGGTCAGCCAGGGTCCGAACGGCGGTTTGCGCGTGTATAACGTGTGGGAGTCGCCGGAGGCGTTCCAGCGGTTCGGAGAGACGCTGGGTCCGATTCGTTGCGGAGTTGGGACTGGAGGCACGCCGCAGGTCGCGCCGCTGCACAACTTCGTCAACGCCTAGAGGGGTTCCAAGAGCGTCAACTGGTCGTACACCGGCGAGAAGCGCCCCGTCATGGCGTGCGGAGGGCTCCGAACGGCGTGTGCCCGTTATTGCCCAGACCGGCCGCGGGCCTGAGCCCAGCGCCGGACGGATCCGGCGCCGGGCTCGTGGCCAGGAGGTCAGCAGATCGAGCTGGGGCTCGAGGTGCTGCAGCTGTTGTTGGTGAACGTGTTGCCCGTGCCCAGGCCGTCCCACAGGACGTCCAGCGGCGAGTTGCCGTGCAGCGTGTTTCCGAACACGTGCACGTTGGTGGTGTTGGTGGTGCCGCCGGACGGCGCGTTGGACACCAGCACCAGCCCGCCGCTGAACGGCGAACCGCCGCTCGGGACGTTGTTCAGGATCGTGTTGTGGGCGACGATCGAGTCGGTCACACCGACCAGAGCGACACCGATGCCGGAGGTCGGCGGGCCGCCCTCGTCGTCCGGCGGGCAGGCCTTGTCGTTGGCCCACACGCGGTTGTGGGTGACCGCCAGGTTGTGCTCGCCACCCGGCTGAGCGTCGTTCAGGAGCAGTATGCCGACGCAGTTGCCCCACGACCGGTTGTCGGTCACCAGGGCGTGCGCGGTGTGCCGTACGAAGATCCCGAACTGGTTGCGATACGTGATGTTGTGCGCGATCACGTAACCCGCCTGTGGCGAGTCGCCCAGATAGAAGCCGGGCGCGGCGTTGTCGTGGGAGATGTTCCACAGGTATGCGCCGCCGACCTGGTCGAAGCCGACGATGCCGTAGTCGCCGTTGTACGCGGAGATGTTGTGCGTGACCCGCGTGTTGCGGACGTTGAAGAGGAAGATCCCCTCGCCCGAGAAGTGCATCACCCGGAAGCCGGAGACGCTGTTGTTCTTGGCCCGCGTCGGCAGCGGGTTGCCCTGGGCGTCGAACCAGCCCAGCACGCAGATGCCGCTCATGGTCGGGGCCGAGGCCTGGGCGCACAGCCCGTGCACGGTCTTGGGCGGCAGCAGCGTGACGTCCTGTCCGACCAGATGGATCCCGTTCTTGTGGATGAGCACGATCTGGTGATACGTGCCGTGGTGCACGAGCACGGTGTCACCGGCGTGCGCGCGGTTGACCGCCTTCTGGATGGATTGGCCCGGCCACACATTGAACGTCTTGGCCATGGCTGGAGCTGCGATCGTGAGCAAACCTGCCAGCGCGATCACGGTCGCGAGTGCGAACCTTCGCATAACCCCCCCTGGGTCGGTTGACGGGCATAGCCTACCCGATCCGTCTGAGATCTCAGGCTCGCGGCACTCCCGGCAGACGGTCTGCAACGATCAGCTTGGTGCGGTAGCGCATCGAGTAGAGGCCGGCCCTGTGGGGGTGGCTGCGAAGCAGCTCCCGCACCTCGTCCTGGATGCGGCTGCGGGTGGCCTCATCCAGGGCCGCCACGTAGCTGTACGACACCGTGCGCGCCAGCACCTGGTCGACAGTCATCTCGACCTGCCAGGGGAAGAGCCACTCCCGCACGTTCCCAAACAGGCCGCTCTCGGACAGGGTCTGCGGCCAGTCTCGGGCGGCATGGCCGGGGCGCGCGGTGACGTAGCCGCCCACCAGTCGCCGGATCTCGGCCGCCCACTCCGACGGCGGGTCGTCCTCCGGGTTCCAGGCCAGTGCCAGCCTGCCTCCGGGGGTCAGCACGCGGTGCATCTCGGGGAGCGCAACGGCGGCGTCGAACCAGTGGAAGGCTGATCCGACCACGATCGTCTGCACGGCGGCGTCAGGCAGGGGGATGTGCTCGGCACTGCCGGCCAGTGCGCTCACCCCGGGCAGCGAGTCGGTCAGCCGGCGGAGCATGCGCGCATCCGGCTCGACCGCCACCACGTCCGCCCCGGACGCCGCCAGCTGGCGGGTCATCTTGCCGGTGCCGGCCGCCAGATCCAGCACAGATGTCCCCGGTCGCAGCCCCAACTCCTCGACCAGTTGGGTGATGGCCTGCGGCGAGTAGCCGGCGCGCCCGCATTCGTACTCGTCCGCAACCGCCCCGAACCCGGTGCCGACGCCGCTGGCCATCCGAAGCTCGCTACCGGTCGGGCAGCCAGCCGCTGCGATAGGCGACCGGGCGCCCGGTCTCGTAGCGAGCGTACGCCTGCTTGGGCGAGTCGGTCTCCTGATCGACGCCGGCCGCGTGCTGTTGGGCCAGCTCGGACACCGGATAGACGACGCCTGCGTCGGGTGTGCGCGACCCGATCAGGAGCACCGCGCAGGGGCCGTCGCCGGCGCCCACCAGCACGTGGTCGGTGCCGGCCGGGAGGTGCACGAAGTCCCACGGCTTGAGCAGCCGCTCCTGCTCCTCGACCAGCAGCAGGCATGCACCTGACAGCACCAGGAAGTCCTCCTGCTCGTCCTCGCGGTGGTACATGCAGTTGGGCTGGCCGGGCTGCAACACACACAGATTGATGCCGATCAGGGGAAACGGCGGCTCGCCGGCAAACGGCGTGTACACCCCCAGAGGCCCGTCGTCCAGCCACCGGGCCTGGGTGGCGTTGACCACGAACCAGCCGTCGCCGGACGGCTCCAGCCCGTGTTCTGAGCGGTTCATGGAGGCTTCGCCGATCATGTCGCGGAGGATAGCAACGGCCGTCGGCAGGTTTGACTTCGACCCTCGCTCAGACTAGGGTCGAGGATTGCGTCAAATCCGTACGAGGTAACCGCCGGGCAGCGGGAGTACGGAGGCGCGACAGAGGCCAGGGTCAACCCAAGGGGGTTCGCTGTGAGCGCGTCTTCGGACCACGTTCTTCTCCAGCAGAGCGGCGCCGGGTCGTCGCTGGATGGCGAGTCCGCCGGTGATGTGGCGGGCAATGAGCGGATCGATGTGACGGTGCTGATGCGGCCGTCGGCGGATCACGACGAGGCCACCACCCGGGCGCTGTTGGGCGCCACCGCCCCCGCTGATCGCGACCATCTCGACCTGCACACGCTGGAGCTCCGGCGGGGCACCTCGGCCACGGATCTGGCCACGGTCGAGGCATTCGCCAAGCACTACAACCTGGACGTGTCGGATCGCCACCCCGAGCGGCGAAGCGTCACGCTGTCGGGCACCGCCGACCAGATGCAGGCGGCGTTCCGGGTGTCCATGGCGACTACCGAGACAGGTGGTCGTACCTACCGCGTGCGCACCAGCGCGGTGTACGTGCCCAAGGAGCTGGAGCAGATCGTGCGGGCGGTGGTCGGCTTTGATACCCGGCCGCAGATGATCCCGCACATCCGCACCACCGCCGGCATGTCGTCGTCGGCGCTGAACCCGTTCACGCCGCTCGAGGTGGCGAACCTGTACCACTTCCCGGCCAACACCAGCGGGCGCGGCGAAACGGTGGCGATCCTCGAGTTCGGCGGCGGCTTCGACACCAACGATCTGAACACCTATTTCGGCTCGATCGGGATCACCGACCCGCCGCAGGTGAAGGGGATCTCGGTGGACGGCGCCTCCACCGCCGCCAACCAGGACACCGGCGCCGATGGCGAGGTGCAGCTGGACATCGACGTGGTCGGGGCGGTCGCTCACGGCTCGAACGTGGTCGTCTACTTCGCGCCCAACAGCGCGCGCGGCTTCGTGGACGCGATCAAGTCCGCCATCCACAACCCCGACCACCGGCCGTGTGCGATCTCGATCAGCTGGGGGATGGCCGAGGAGAACTGGTCGCAGCAGACCCGCGACGAGATGGACCAGGCGTTCCAGGACGCGGGCACACTGGGCATCACCATCTGCGCGGCCTCAGGCGACGACGGCTCGACCGACAACCAGACGCAGGGAGCGCCGCACGTGGACTACCCGGCCGCCAGTCCGTGGGTGCTGGGCTGCGGCGGCACGCAGTTGACCGCGGCCAACGGCTCGATCCTGACCGAGACCGTGTGGAACGACACCGACGGCGGCGGCGGGGCGTCCGGCGGCGGCATCAGCACCGTCTACGGCCGGCCGGCCTGGCAGAACGCGATCACCGCCACCCGGTCCGGCGGTCAGACCGGCGGGCGCGGTGTGCCCGACATCGCCGGCGACGCCTGCCCCAGCACCGGATACCAGGTGCGGGTGGACGGCCAGGACACGGTTGTCGGAGGCACCAGCGCGGTGGCGCCGCTGTGGGCGGCGCTGATCGCCCGCCTGACGGAGGGCATGCACACCTCGATCGGGTACATGCAGCCGCTGCTCTACGACCCCCAGCGCGAGGGTCTTCTGAACGACATCAGGGACGGCAACAACGGCGACTACGAGGCCGGGCAGGGGTGGGACCCGTGCACCGGGCTGGGCAGCCCGGACGGCACCCGGCTCCTGCAGTCGCTGCAGGCGCAGACGAGCTCGACGCAGACGGCTGACGTACGCCGCTGACAAGCCGCCCGGACGGGCGGTGCGGCCGGGGGGCCGCCGCACCGCCCGTATCGGGTGGGTCGAGCCGCAGGGGTCAGATGGGGCTCGACAGCTGGTGCATCATGAACGCCACGTAGGCGGCGAACATGATCAGCACGCCCAGCATGGAGATCGCGAAGGTGCGGGTGGGCGAGGGCGCGTCCCGGCCTGGCCGGCGGCGCACATACAGAAAGGCCAGAAGCAGCGTGGTCACGCTGCCGAAGGCAACCCACGTGGTCAGCCGGGGGGCGGCCGACGCCACCACTGCACAGAACGCAAAAGGCGGCAGGGCCGCCGCGGTGACGGCAGCGCCGGACAGCTGGGGCTTGTGCGGCTTCTCCATATCGGTCGTATCGGCGCGTGCGCGCGCGGCCTGAAGACCCCGTTACGACGTTTGAAACGCGCGCTCGTGAAGCACGGGGACGGCACTGCTCACGTCCTGCTGGGCGGCCCAGCGGACGTCGTCTGCATATCCCGCCAGGGCAAGCTCGCTGGCCGATGCGCACCCGGCCACTCCGGAGCCGCCCAGCCGGTCGTACACCGCCACCGCCGCCTCGGCCTCCGGCGACAGACCGGCCCGGCCCAACCCGGACAGGATGGCGCCGGCCCCGATCATGTCCTCGAGCGCGGGCCGCAGGCTGCCGTCGGCCCATCGCTCGCCGGCTCCCAGCACGGTGATGCGGCGTCCCAGCGAGCGCAGGTGGGACGACACGGCGGCCGCGTTGCGCAGGCAGCCGGCGACCACCGGCGCGCGCTCGCCGACCGCCGCCGAGACGGCCGCTCCGTTGGGCGAGGGCAGCACCAGCCGTGTCCCCGGCTGGATATCTGCAACCGATCGGGGAGAAAGCGAGTAGGGAGATCCGGAGTTGGTGCGCGAGCGGTGCACGGCCAGCTCCGCGTTCAGCTCGCGGGCCAGGTCGGCGGCCGCCGCGTCGTCCAGCGGCGTGGGATAGACCAGGGCGCCGCGGCTGGCCGCGACGTCCACCGTGGTGGTGAAGGACAGCACGTCCACCACCACCACCGCGTCCGAACCTGCCGCCAGCGCCTGGGCGCCCCGCTCTCCCCAGTCGAAGCGCACGTCGAAACCCTGCTGGCTGAGCGCCCCGGAGAGCCGCAAAGGTCTGCCCTGCACGCCCTGCTCTCAGCCGCCGCTGATCACAAACGGCGCGTGGGCGGTGCACCAGAAGCCGTCGTCCAGGCACAGCCAGACCGCATACCGCCCGGGCGGCAGCGGCGGCTCGCCGTGCCCCTCGGGATCGATGCTCAGAAGACCGTCGACCAGCGCGCCGGTATACCGCCAGCGCAGATACGAGGCGACCAGCGGCGAGCGTGGCCCACGGATGATCGCCAGCCAGTCGTAGCGGTTGCCGGGGGCGTCGCGCAGGTTGACCTGGATCGGCTGGCCGACCGCGATCTGGCGCGGGGTGCTGACGCTCGTGCGGGCGGCCCGGCCGACGACCGCGAACTCCAGACGGCCAAGCGCCGCACCGCCCGGCGCAACCAGCACAGCGTCGTAGGCGCCGAGGCGCAGTCCGGCGGTGCCGATCTGGATCGCCCCGTCGCCGGCGCGCAGGCTGACGCGCACAAGCGGATGCGATGCCGGCGCGCCGTGATGGGCGATCACCACCGCGTCGCCGGCCCCCGGGGTGTGGAAACGCACCGACAGCCCGCGGCCGGAGACGATGCGGGCAGCCGGAAGCGCGATCAGCGGCGGCGGGTCGACCGGCCGCACGCGCAGCGTGGACACCACCGCCCGGTGATCCGAGGCCCAGGGCGTGACCGGGATGTCGGTGTACTGGGAGCCCGGCTCGCCAACCACCTGCGAGCCCAGCACGTGCACCGGGCCGGCATCCCAGATGAAGTCGATGCGATCATTGATCTGGCGGGGGCCGGGCGGCGGGCCTGGGTAGCCGGTCGTCCAGGTGATTCCCGGCGAGCCCAGCGACGAGGGGTGGGCCTGCCGGTAGGAGTCTCGGAACCCGGCCTGCTCGACCTGCAGCGACACCGGCCAGCGGACCGGGTAGGGCAGGCCGCGGGCGCGGGCCACGGCCGGCGTCCAGTCGCGCCAGGAGGGCGAGTTGAAATCGCCGGTCAGCACTGTCGGCACGCCGGCTGCAATCAGCGGCCCGGCGGCGGCCAGGATGGGGCGCATCCAGGGCACCCGAAGCTCCCTCTCGCCGGCCACCACCTGGGCCCGCGGGATGCCGTGGCGCACCCGCCCGGGCCCGTACAGGCCAGACGGCAGGTGCGTGTTCAGGATCGCCATCATGCGTCCTGGCGAGAGCTCCAGCCAACCCCACACGCCGTCCGCGCCGGGCGGCTCGAGGATGGGGAAGCGGGCCAGGGTGTGCAGGCGGGGCGCGGCATACCAGCCCGGCCCCAGCATGCGGGCCAGAAGCAGCATGCGGCCGTACGGCTCCTGCACGCCGACGACGTCGGCGCGGGCTGCCTGGATGGCCCGCACGATGTCCGTCAGTTGAGGGCGGTTCGTGCGCGTCCAGGGCGGGGTGAAATCGCCGCCCCACTCATCGCCGCCGATGTTGAACGTCATCACCCGCACGGTCACCGGGGCGGCTCCGCCGGGCGCAGCCGTGGCCGGGCCTGCACCCACGGCCAGCAGGCAGGCGGCCAGTGCCGCCAGCCGCAGCCATCCCAGGTGGATCGTCGGTCGCCCGCGCATGATCTGGCCTTGGTAGCAGACGCGGCCAGACGAGTCAACGCCGGGTGGCGGGACTTTCCGATTCCCGATCGGCCGGTATGGTCCTCGGTATGGGGGATCTGCGGCGGCGGAACGGTGGGCGCGCGGTGGCGATCGCGGCCGCCGGCGTGCTGGCGCTGGCGGCGGGCGCCGCGCCCGCTGCGGCATCTCCGGCCGCCGGCTCGCTGCACCCGTGCCGGCCCGGCGGGCGGGTGCTGTGCGGCACGATTCGGGTGCCGCTGTACCGCATGCGGCCGGGCCTGGGCTCGCTGCTTGTCAGTTTCCGCGTGTACCCACGCACCGACCCCGCGACCCCGGCCCTGGAGCCGATGGTGGCGATGGAGGGCGGTCCCGGATACCCGTCGATCGGCTCCGCATCGACCTACCGGTTCATGCTCGGCCCGCTCAACCGCCGGCATGACCTGATCGTCATGGACCAGCGCGGCACCGGCCGCTCGAGCCCGATCGCCTGTCACGCGCTGCAGCAGGGGATCGGCAACTATGAGCTGGCGACCGGGCAGTGCGCGCGCACGCTGGGGATCGCCGCCGGGGCGTACGGCAGCGCGGCGGTGGGCGATGACCTGGCCGCCGTGCTGCACTCGATCGGCGTGTCCCGGGTGGACGTGTACGGAGACTCCTACGGCACCTACGCGGCCCAGGCCTTCGCCCTGCACCACCCTGGCATGGTGCGGGCGCTGGTGCTGGACGGCGCCTTCGACCAGAACTTCGATCCGTTCGAGCGGGAGGCCTCCGCATCGCTGCGGCACGCCTGGCAGGCGGTCTGCCGGCGCTCGGGGGCCTGCTCCGGCGCCAGCACCCTGGGCCGCATCCGGGCGCTGGACGCGCGCCTGGCCCGGCGCCCGCTGACGGGCGTCTTCCGGGACGCCGACGGGTTCGTGCAGCACGTGCGGCTGACCGCGCCCGGGTTCGCGCAACTGGTGTTCGATGCCACCTACTACGACACGGAGTTCCGCGACCTGCCGGCTGCGATGGCGTCGCTGGCCCACGGCGATCGTGTCCCCATGCTGCGGCTGGCGGCAGAGGATGCGACCGCCAACGAGGCCGGCGGGGCGCCCTCGGCCTACTCGGCCGGCGATTACGCGGCCGTCGCCTGCCACGACTACCCGGCGCTCTGGAACGTGGCAGCCGGCCTACGCACACGCCAGGCCCAGCTGGCAGCCGCCGAGGCCGGGGTGGCCGCCGACGCCTTCGCGCCGTTCTCCAAGCGGGTGTGGCTTGCCTCGCTGGACGAGGATCAGCTGGTGCGCGGATGCATCCGCTGGCCGGCGCCGCCGGTGCCCGACCCGGCCTTCCCGGCCGGGCCGCGACCCGATCTGCACGTGCTGGTGCTGAACGGCGAGTTCGACCAGGCAACGCCGGTGGCGGACGCCCGCCGGGCGGCTGCCGCCTTCCCGCACGCCATCTACGTGCAGGTCGCCTCCACCGGCCACATCACCGCGCTCGCCGACTACCAGCGGTGCGCGTCCGTCATCGCCCGCCGCTTCCTGCAGACGCTGGCCGCCGGCGACACCGGGTGTGCGGCAAGCATGCCGCCGCAGGTGGTCATGCCCAGCTTCCCGGTGCGGGTGAAGACCGCGCCCCAGCTTCGCCCCGCCGGCCCGGACGACGCCTCCACCGCGCTCGTGCGGCGGGCCGCCTGGGCCGCCTCGGAGACGGTCGGGGATGCCTATGCCCGCTGGTACAGCGACATGTACGGCACCGTTGGGCACGGCCTGCGCGGCGGCTCCTACCGGATCGCCGGCGGCTATCTGTCGAACGCGCCACTTGCGATCGGCTTCCGCGGCGACCGGCTGACGGCCGACCTGGCCGTCACCGGGCGCGCGTCCTGGAACCGGCGCAGCATGCTGGCCACGGCGGTGCTGCGACTTTCCGGTCCGGCGGCCCGAGGGCTGGTGCGGCTCGAGTGGTCGACCCTGCGTCCCCGGCTGGGCGTGCGCGTGACCGGCGTCGTGAACGGCCACCGGATCGACCTGCGCGGGCCGGCGCCCTGGGTCCCGCACGGCTGATCCGGAACACCCTCCTGTCGTAGTATGTGAGTCCCCACCACCCCGTAGGAGCGATGCCTGTGGCCACAGCCGAGCAGCAGCGACCGTTCATCCGCCAGGACGGTAAGGACAAGGTGACCGGCCTGGGTCGGTACACCGCCGACCTGACGCTGACCGGCATGCTGCATGCCAAGTTCCGGTTCGCCGACCACGCGCACGCCCGCATCCTGGCCATCGACACAACTCGCGCTCGCGAGCTGCCGGGGGTGTTCGCGGTGATCACGCACGAGGACGTGCCCGATGTGCTGTACGGCCCGTTCGTCCAGGATCGGACGCTGTTTGCCAAGGATGTCGTTCGGTTCGAGGGCGAGCTGGTGGCGGCGGTGGCCGCCCTGACGCCCGAGATCGCCCTCCAGGCCGCTGATCTGATCGACGTCAGCTACGAGCCGCTGCCGGTGATAAACGACGTGGAGGCGGCGCTGGAACCGGGCGCACTCCTGGTGCACGCGGATTGGGAGCAGTACGGGGCCGACGCGGCGGTTGTCCGCGACCGCAACGACTGCTCGCGCTCGACCATCGCCAAGGGCGACGTCGACCGGGCCATGGAAGCGGCCGATGCGGTGGTGCGGGAGCGCTACGTGGCCGACATGTCACACGCCGTGCCGATCGAGCCGAGGGCGATCGTGGCCCAGTGGCAGGGCGACAAGGTGACCATCTGGTCGTCCACCCAGGTGCCCTTCATCGCCCGCTCCGGCGTGGCCACGACGCTCGAGATGCCGGAGGCGGACGTGCGCATCGTGGTGCCGCACCTGGGCGGCGGGTTCGGCGGCAAGTGCGAGTTCCACTTCGAGGCCCAGGTGGCCGCGCTGGCCCGGGCGGCCAGCCGCCCGGTCAAGCTGGTGTTCTCGCGGCGGGAGGAGTTCATCGCCCCCGATCACCGGCGGGAGGGCCAGGTGCTGGAGCTGGAGACCGGCGTCAGCGCCGACGGCACGCTGCTTGCGCGGCGGGCCAGGCTGATCCTGGACAACGGCGCCTACTCCGCCGACGCACCGTTCTTCCCGCAGCTGGCGGCCATGATGGCGATCGGGCCCTACCGCATCCCCAACCTGTTCATCGACGCCAGTCTGGCCTACACCAACCGGATGCCCTCGGGATCGGTGCGGGCTCCGACCGCTCCACAGTCGTGCTGGGCGCTGGAGTCGCACATGGACGCGGTGGCCGAGCGGATCGGCATCGACCCGCTGGAGCTGCGCCGCCGCAACGTGATCAAGCCGGGCGACGAGGGGCCGACCAAGCAGGTGTACGGCCGGATCGCTGCGGCGGAGGCGCTCGACCGGGCGGCGGAGATGATCGGCTACGGCCGCGAGCTGCCCGAGGACGAGGCGATCGGCATCGCCCTGGGCTGGTGGCCGTCCTTCGGCATGCCGTCGGGCGCGCATATCAAGATCAACGGCGACGGTTCGGCCACCATCATCACCGGCGCCCAGGAGTGCGGCACCGGCTCGGTGATGGCGCTGCCGCTGCTGGCTGCGCAGGTGCTGGGGATGCGCCCGGAGCAGTTCACGATCCTCTACCAGGACACCGACGCCGGCCCCTGGGACGCCGGCGCCTCGGGCTCCCAGACCACCTTCAACAACGGCCGCGCGGTGATGCAGGCGGCCGCCGACATCCGCGAGCAGCTGCTGGATCTGGCGGAGGAGGAGCTGGAGGCGGCCAGGGCCGACCTGGAGCTGGCGGACGGGGCGGTGCAGGTCAAGGGCTCGCCCACCAAGCGGGTCGAGATCAGCGCGCTGGCCGAGACGGCCCAGGGCGACAAGCTGCTCTTGGGCCGCGGGTCGGGCTCGCCGCCGCCGGCGCCTGACACCGACGTCTCCGGCTGCACCGGCCGGCTGGGCATGGAGTCGTGGGTCGGGCCCACCTTCATGGCCCACGCCGTGCACGTGCGGGTGGATCCGGACACCGGCGTGGTGCGCGTGCTGGACGTCGCCGCCGCCCACGACTCGGGCACAGTGATCAACCGCATCGGAGCCAACGGCCAGGTCGAGGGCGGGGTGGTGATGGGGATTGGGATGGCCCTCAGCGAGGGCACCCAGGTCGGCGAGGATGGCCGCCAGCTGAACCCCTACCTGCTGGACTACAAGCTGCAGACGGCGGCCGACGCACCGCCGATCGCGGTCGACTGGGTGGGCGGCCCGGATCCGGACGCCGGCCCCAACGGCGCCAAGGGCGTGGCCGAGCCGCCCTGTGTGCCCACCCCCGGTGCGGTCGCCAACGCCATCGCCCGGGCGGCCGGGGTGCGCGTGCACCAGTTGCCGATGACGCCCGCCCGGGTGTGGGAGGCGATGCATCGATGAGCGTCAGCTACACGGCTGCCGCGAACGTGGGGGAGGTGCTGGAGGCCCTGGCCGCCGGCGCCCGGCCGGTGGCCGGGGGCACCGACCTGGTGGTCGGAGACCGCCAGGGCAAGGCCCCGCTGCCCGAGGCGCTGGTCGCCATCCACGCGGTGTCAGAGCTGCACGGCGCATCCACCACCGCTGCTGGCGGGCTGCGGCTGGGCGCGCTGGTCACCCACTCCGAGCTGATGGCGAATGCCCAGGTCATCGACCGCTACACGGCGCTGGCCGACGCATCGGCGATCGTCGGCAGCCACGCCACCCGGCACGTGGGAACGCTGGGCGGAAACGTCATGAACGCGTCGCCGGCGATGGAGACCGGAGGCCCGCTGATCTGCCTGGGGGCGGTGGCGGTGCTGACCTCCCAGTCCGGCGACCGGCGGCTGGGCGTGGACGAGCTGCTGGCCGGCCCCGGCCGCACTACGGCCGCCCCGGGCGAGCTGCTGACGGCCATCGAGCTGCCGGCCGCCGGCGACGGGTCTGGCAGCTGCTACGTGCGCCTTGAGTACCGCCGGCACATGGAGATCGCGGTGGTCGGCGCGACCTGCGCGGTGCGCCTGGACGGCGGCAGGGTGGCCGACGCCCGGATCGCCATCACGGCTCTGGCGCCCACCATCCGCAGGGTGCCCGAGGCCGAGCAGGCGCTGAACGGGAGCGACGGCAGTGGGGCTGCGGTGGAGGCGGCGGCCGGCCTGGCCGCGGCGGCCGCCCAGCCGATCAGCGATGTGCGGGCCTCGGCGGACTACCGCCGGGCGATGGCGGTGGTGATCGCCCGGCGGGCGATCGCGGTCGCCCTCGCCCGGGCCGGCGGCCAGCACGTCCCGGTTCCAGCCAGCAGCCACGCCAGAGGAGTCTGAGTGCGATACCACGCCACCCTGAAGGTGAACGGCACCAGCTATCCGGTCGAGATCGACCCGCATCGCAGCCTGCTGTCCGTGCTGCGCGGCGAACTGGGGCTGCCGGGCAGCAAGGAGGGCTGCGACGACTCCGAGTGCGGCGCCTGCATGGTGCTGCTGGACGGCCGCCCGGTCAACTCCTGCTCGTACCTGGCACTGCAGGCGGACGGCCGCGAGGTAACGACCGTCGAGGGCCTGTCGGCGGGCGGCGAGCTGCACCCCCTGCAGCGCCAGTTCCTGGAGCAGGGCGGGGTGCAGTGCGGGTTCTGCACGCCCGGCATGCTGATCTCAGCCAAGGCGCTGCTGGACGCCAACCCCGACCCCACCGAGGACGAGATCCGGATCGCCCTTTCCGGCAACCTGTGCCGCTGCACGGGCTACTCGGGCATCGTGCGGGCGGTGCAGGCAGCGGCCGCCGAGCTGTCTCCGGCGGGATAGTTCCGCAGGCGGGTCGTTGCTACACTGCGGGCGATGGTCACGCTCACCCACACTGCAGCCGAGAAGGTGCGTTTGCTGGCCTCCGAGGACCCCGAGGCTCGGGTTCTGCGGCTGGCCGTCGAGGGCGGCGGCTGCTCCGGCTTCCAGTACGCCATCGGCTTCGACAGCGAGGTCGAAGCGGACGACCTGACGGTCGACTGCGAGGGCGTGCAGGTCGTCATCGATCCGATCAGCCTGCCCTACCTGCAGGGCTCGACGGTCGACTGGGTGGACGGCCTGATGGGCGCCGGGTTCCGGTTCGAGAACCCCAACGTCGCATCCACCTGCGGCTGCAACTCGTCGTTCCAGGCCAAGCCGGAGGTCGAAGGGCCGTACTCGCCCAAGCCCGGCGCGGGCTGCGGGCCGTAGCCCGGAGTACCTCCTGCTTGCACGCCGCTCCGGCTTGACTTAGGCTGCCCTAAGCATGACGGCGGGTCAGACCACGCTGCTGGGCGCCTTGGCCGGCGCCACCATCTTCCTGGGGCTCCCGCTGGGTCGCGTGCAGGGCCTGTCCGCATGGCTGCGCAGCTTCCTGACCATGCTCTCGGCCGGCATCCTGCTGTTCATCTTCTTCGACGTCATGGCCCAGGCCAACGACGTGGTGGACGGTTCCATCTCCCGCGGCCACCACGGTGGCTCGTGGACGCCGTTTGGGATGGACGTGACGATGCTGATGATCGGCTTTGTGGTCGGTGTGGCCGGCCTGTCCTGGTCGGAGCGGCAGTTGCGCCGGCGGCGGCCGCTGGCGCCGATGGCCGGCGGCAGCGTCGAGGACGCCGCCCTGGCCGGGCTGGACATGGCTGCGCTGGCCGAGCAGGCCCGCCGCGCGTCTCTGGCGCTGGGCATGATGATCGCCACCGCCATCGGCATCCACAACTTCTCGGAGGGCCTGGCAATCGGGGTCGCCGCTCGCGGCGGCGAGGTGGCGCTGGCCGGCACGCTGATCGTCGGCTTCGCGCTGCACAACGCGACCGAGGGCTTCGGCATCGTCGGCCCGCTGGGCGATGTGCGCCCGTCCTGGCGCTGGATCGGACTGGCCGGGCTGGTGGGCGGCGGCCCGACCTTCCTGGGCGCCAACATCGGCTACCGGGTGTCGTCCAAGCCGCTGCAACTGGCCTTCCTGTCGCTGGCCGCTGGCGCCATCCTGTTCGTGGTCGGCGAGCTGTGGACAGGCACCTCGCGCCGGGCCAGCCGCGGACAGGTGCTGGCCGGCCTGGTGATCGGCTTCCTGCTGGCGTACGCGTCAGACCTCGTGATCACGCTGGCCGGCGCCTAACAACCCGTTGCCGCTGATCCGGTGACCGGCGAAGTGGGGTGCGCGTCGGTGCGGTCGCGACGCAGGCGATGGGAGTCGTCGCGCGTAACGGCCAGCGCGCCCTCGCCGCGCTCGCTCTCGACCTCGATCCGGCTGCGGCCCTCGAACATGCGCTTGCCGACGAAGTGCACCGCCTGCTCATCCTCTGGCGGCAAAGGCAGACGGAACGCTACCCCTGACACCCGCCGTCTCCGGCTCGATCCTTCCCGCAACCACCGCGTCCTGCGCCTCACGACGAACCTCATTCTGAAACGGGTTCTGACCTACCAGCGGATCCTCTGGCCGCCGCCCTCGGACACGGCCCGGCGCACCTCAGCCCGCCGCAGCTTGCCGGTGGCGGTGTGCGGAAGCTCGGCCACGAACCGCATCGAGCGCGGCTGCTTGTAGGGCGCGGTGGCCGCCCGGGCGTGCGCGCGCAGCTCGCCGGCCAGCTCCGGACCGGCCGTCCAGCCGGGCCGAAGCACCACGTCCACGTGCACGATCTGGCCGCGCTGGGCGTCCGCCACGCCGATCGCCGCGCACTCCAGCACCGCCGGGTGCGAGCGAGATCGCGGCCTCCACCTCGGCCGGGCCGATCCGGTAGCCCAGACGACGAGATCACGTCGTCGCGCCGGCCCTCGTACCAGAGCAGGCCGTCAGTCGTCGCGGCGGACGAGATCGCCGGTGTGCCACCAGCCGTCGCGCAGCCGCTCGCCGGTGGCGTCCGGGTCGCGCCAGTAGCCGGCGAACAGCGTGGGCAGACTGGAGGCGGCCACCGCACAGCTCGCCGCCGCTCGATCGCGCACCTCGACTCCCGGGCAGCGGCCGCCCCATCGACCCGGCGGGCGCCGGCTGGCCGGCGCAGCACGCCCGCCACCGCACCGGTCTCGGTCTGTCCATAGCCGTCGCGCACGCGGATCCCGTAGGCCTGCTCGCCAGTGCTCGACGGTGCCGGCGTCCAGCGCCTCGCCGGCTGCAACCGCCTCCCGTACGGACGCAAGCGGCGAGCCGCCGAAGGTCGCCGCCCGGGCGCACATGCGGTACTCGGTGGGCGACATGCACAGCACCTGGGGCGCCAGCCGCTCGATCAGCGCGAGCCGCTCGTCGGCGTCGAAGCGGCCCTCGTGGATCACCGTCTCGGCGCCCGCCAGCTCCGCCGCCAGCCACACGTTGCGGAGCGACTTCGACCAGCCGGCGGCGGCGGTGCACCACACCCGGTCGCCGGCCCGCACCCCCATCCAGCGCTCGGTCTGCAGACGGTTGGCGCCGAAAGTAGCCGCGCGTGTGCAGTGCGCCCTTGGGCGGCCCCTCGGTGCCGGAGGTGAAGAGCAGGAAGGCCGGATCGGCCGCCGCCGCCTGCACCGGCGGGGGCTGCGGGCCGTCCGCCAGCGGCAGGTCGGCAGCCTCCAGCAGCTGCAGCACCGCGCCCGAGCGATCGGCCGCGGTCGGCGACGTCGGCGTCGGTCAGCTGGTGCGGGCAGGGCAGCGCGATCGCGCCCAGCCGCCACAGCGCTCGCA
Organism: uncultured Actinomycetes bacterium; assembly: GCA_963744065.1. Taxonomy (GTDB): domain Bacteria; phylum Actinomycetota; class Thermoleophilia; order Gaiellales; family JAICJC01; genus DASUHT01. Next base: position 31,257 of record CAVUSN010000004.1, read on the forward strand.
TCGCCACCAGCCACTCGAGGCTCTTGGGCAGTCGCACGAGCACCACGTCCGCCCGGCCGACGCCGCGGCTGGCCAGGCCGGCCGCGGCCCGCGCCGTCGTCGACTCGAGCTCGTCCTCGCCCACCTCCCGCGACTCGCCGGAGGACGAGACCACCAGCGCCTGCATCAGCCCTCGAGCGCCCGCATATCGTCCACGAACCGCCGCCAGCCGGCGTACTCGGAGTCCCGCCACTCGCCTGAGGCCGGCGACGGCTCGACCGTCTGGCCGGTCTCGGCCAGAGCGGCGACCGCCTCCAACCGGATCCGGCCGGAGCCCACCAGCGCCATCGCCGCGGCGCCCAATGCGGTCGCCTCGGCGTGCGCCGACACCTGCACCGGGATGCCCAGCACGTCGGCCTGGCGCTGCACCAGCCAGGTGTTCTGCGTCATGCCGCCGTCCACCCGCAGCAGCACCGGCGGGGCGCCCGCCATCGCCAGCGCCTCCAGCACGTCGCGCACGCGCAGGCGCACCGATTCCAGCACGGCTCGCACCAGGTGCGCGCGGGTCGTGTGGGCGGTCATCCCGACCCAGGTGGCGCGCGCCTGCGACCGCCACCACGGCGCGGCCAGGCCGGTCAAGCGCCGGCAGGAAGCGCACGCCGCCGGTGTCGGGCACCGAGCGCGCCAGCTGCCTCGGTCTCGCGGCGGTCGTCGATCAGCAGCCCCAGCGGGTCGCGCAGCCAGTCGATGGCCGAGCCGGCCGAGAACACTCCGCCGTCCAGCGCGTAGGTGACCGCTCCGGGGGGCCGCCGGGCTGCGTCCAGGCCACCGTCGGCAGCAGCCCGGCGGGGTCTGCCGGCGGCTGGCCGCCGGCGTTGGCGAGCACGAACACGCCGGTGCCGTAGGTGGCCTTGGCCTCGCCCGGCTGCATGCAGCCGTGGCCGGCCAGCGCCGCGGTCTGGTCGACCAGCATCGCATGCAGCGGCAGCCCGTCCGAGATGACCCGAGATCACCGGTCGACGGCCCGATCGGCGGCAGCGTCGCGGGGTCGACGCCGAAGATCGCGCACAGTTCGGGGTCCCACGGCCGGGCGCGGCGAGCGCCTGCAGCTGGGTGCGCGCGGCGGTGGACGGCTCGGTGCGCGGCACCGTCGCCCAGGCGCGCGCAGCACGTAGGCATCGAGCGTCCCGAAGCGGGCCCGGCCGGCCGCTGCCGCAGCCGGCACCGCGGCCATCGTTCTCGAGCAGCCAGGTGATCTTGGTGGACGAGAAGTACGGATCCAGCGGGGTGCCCGCCAGCTCGCGCACGCGCTGCTCGACGCCGCCTCGGCCGCAGCCGCTCGACGATCTCCTCGCTGCGCCGGCACGACCACACGATCGCGGGGGCCAGCGGCCGCAGCGTGTCGGCGTCCCAGGCCACCACCGTCTCGCCCTCGTTGTCGAGACCGACGGCCGTCGATCGCGCTCGGCGCCGACCTCGCCGGCCACCTCGGCGCAGCCGCCTCCCGCACCGAGGTCGACGACCGCCTCGGCGTCCTTCTCGACCCACCCGGGCTGGGGGTGCTGCGAGGGCACCGGCCGGTAGGCGTCGGCCAGCACCGTCCAGCGACTCGTCGAAGGCCACCACCCGGGTGCCGGTGGTGCCCTGGTCGACCCCGATCCGCACGGCGCTCATCGCCGCCGCACGGCGACGGCCACCAGGACGCCGATCGCGGCCGCCACGATCAACGGCCTGCGCAGCGCCCGGGCGAGCATCGGCAGGTCGGCCGGCAGACACGTTGATCTGCGATCGCCAGGCGCCCAGCTCACCGTCGATCACCAGCTCGCGCCGTCGCACCCGCACCGCCGTGACGGCGAAGGGCAGGTCGCCGATCGGCGAGCGCACCCTCACGCCGATCAGCTCCAGCGCATCGGCGGCCGGGTCGCGGCGGCCGGCCGGCGACCTGCGCCGCCTCGACCGTCATCGGATCGTCCGCCGGCTGCGCGTACACCGTGCGCGGCGCCGTCCCACACCGCACCGTCGACGTTTCGAAGCGGCGTCAGCGCCGTGCGCGAGCACCAGCGCGTCGCAGTCGATCCGCTCGCCGCCCTCGATGAGCACGTGCGCTGACCGCGGTGCACGCCCTCGACCGCCAGCGGGCGGCCGTCGCTGCGACGCGTGATCGGGCGTCCGAGTCGGGCAGGGGCCGCAGCACACCGTCGGGGGCGATCACCTCGACCGTGTCGGCGCCGGCGTGCAGCAGCCGCTCGAGCGCGCGGGCCGCCCAGTCGCCGCCGCCGATCACGGCCGGGCGGCGGCCGATCAGAAGGCCGGTCTCGGACAGGTGGCAGGCCACGGTGGCCGGGAGGATACCGGCCGGGCGCGGCCCGGTGAGCCCGAGCTCGGCGCGGCCCAGCGGCCGGGAGCCGGCGGCGATCACCAGCGCCGAGGCCTGCGATCCGGCGCACGCCCGTCCGGCCCGATCACCATCAGCGTCGTCGCCGTCCCAGCGGATCGCGGTCTCGCCCAGGTGCAGCGCGGCTCCCGCCCGCGGCGGTCGGCCTGGGCGGCGACCGACGTCTGGCGGGGTGGTCCCAGCCGAGCACGCCGCCGACCACCGGGATCCGGTCGACCACCACCGCCCGCGCGCCGCCGGGGCCAGCGCCGCCGCACACGCCAGGCCGGTGATGCCGGCCCCCACCACGGCCACGACCGGCTCAGACACGCGCGGCTCGCCACGCCGAGGGTCGCCGCGCGGATCGCCGGCTGGCCACCTGCCACGGCGCCAGGTCGCCGTGCAGCGAGCACAGGAAGCAGACACCGGCCAGGCACACCGCGCCCTGGCAGCGGCCGCCGGTCGCCCGGGTGCGCTTGCGCAGCGCGTCGATCGAGCGCGGCGGCACGCGCCATCGCGAAGGCCGCCGCGATCTCGGCGGCCGTCACCTGCTCGCACGCGCACACGACCTGGCCGTAGCGCGGTGTCGCGCGGCGATCAGCTCCTGCGGGCCGGGGATGGTGGAGCAGCCGCGGCATCGGCTCGAGGGCGGTCACCGCTCCGGGCCGCTCGTGCTCGCACGGGCGCTCCGGCGCCGGCCAGCAGGTCGTGCACGTGCTCGGCGATGGCCGGCGAGACGACGACGCCGGTGGAGCGGATGCCGGCGGCGTGGATCAGGTTCGCGCGGTTGCGCGTCGAGCTCGACCCGGTAGGTGGTGTCCGAGGCCGGTCGGTTGGCGGCAAAGGTCTTGATCGCGTAGCTCGCGGTCGACCGCCGGCACCAGCGCGTGGGCCTGCGTCGAACACGTGCTCGAGGGTGGCCGCGGTCGACCGACCTGGTCGGCCCGGTCGCTCGCGGTCGTCGGCGGTCGGCCCCAGAAGCAGCGAGCGGTTGGTGGTGGGGACGCAGTAGATGCCCCGCGTGTGCTCGGAGTGGCACGCCGCCGACGACCTTGGCGAAGCGGCCGCCGAGCTCCCGGTCGAGCAGCCAGTACTGGCCCTGGCGGGGCCAGCAGCGGAACTCATCGCCGCCGGCCAGCGCGGAGACTGTGTCGGCCTCGACGCCGGCCGCGTTGACCACGAAGCGGGCCTGCAGCCGCAGCCGCGGCCGCGCGTCACGTGGGTGATCCGATCGCCCTCGCAGTCGAATCCGCTCGACCGCCGAGTTGAACCGGAAGTCCACGCCGTTCTGGGCCGCCAGCTCGGCGTAGCCGATGGTCAGCCGCAGCGAGTCGACGATGCCGTCGTCGGGGAGGTGCAGGGCGGCGTGCAGCGTCGGGCGGTGAGCAGCGGCTCGAGCTCCCGGGCGGCTTCGGCGGAGACGATCTCGGCCGCGCAGCCAGTTTGCGTGCGCCTGCTCACGCAGATGCTCGAGGCCAGCCTGCTGGTCGGGCGAGGCCGCCACGCACAGCGTGCCGATGCGCTCCCACGGGGTGTCGAGCGAGCCGCACAGGGCCTCCCAGCCCGGAGCCGAGCGAGTGCACCAGCTCGGCCTCGAGCGTGCCCGGCGTGCAGTCCGCGCCGCAGGTCGCGATGCCGGTGTTGCCCTTGGAGGCGCCCTCGCCGACATCGCTGGCCGCCTCCAGGACGGCCACCCGGGCGGTCGTCAGCGACAGCCGGCGGGCGATCGCGCAGCCGACGACGCCAGCGCCGACGATGACGACGTCGTAAGCAGCCTCACCGCTCACGCCCCGGGCAGCCAGCCTGCCTGGAAGCGGCCCGGCCGCCCGGCCGGGAAGCGGGCGTAGGCCTCGCTGGCCTCGCTCGTGGCCTGCTCGACGCCGGCTGCGTGCCGCAACGCTGCCTCCTCGACGGTGTAGCCGCCCCAGTCCGGCCCGATGGAGCGGTCCCTGGCACCCACCGCCAGCACCACGCAGGGCCCGTCGCCGGCGCCCACGATGGTGTGCTCGGTGCCGGCTGGGCAGTGCAGCAGATCCCACTGGCGAAGCGGCCGCTCCTCGCCCTCCACGATTGCAAGCGCCGCCCCGGACAGCACCAGGAAATCCTCCTGGTCGGCCTCGTGGTGGTACATCGCCATGGGCTCACCGGGGCCCAGCACGGAGATGTTGATGCCCAGCTGGGAGAAGTCGGCCTGGCCCTCGAAGCCCTCGAACTCGCAGTACGCTCCGCGGCCGCCGCGCTCGATCCACGGCGCCTCGCGCGCGTTCATGATGAACCAGCCCGGTCCGCGCGGAACGAGCCCGTGCTCGGTCGGCTCCAGCGGCGACTCGCTGACCATCAGGGAGATACTGCCACAGGGGCCGCCCGGCCGGTCAGCCGGTACGCCCACACCAGCGCCTCCGCCACCGCCCGGTACAGCTCCGGCGGCACCTCGCTGCCCAGCTCGAGCGCGTCCAGCGCATGGACGAGGACGGCGTCCTCCATGACCGGCACGCCCGCCAGCCGGGCCGCCTCCAGGATCGCCTCGGCCACGTGGCCGCGCCCGGACGCAACCAGGCTGGGTGCCGCCCGGCCGTCGTAGCGAAGCGCGGCCGCCCGCCGCCGGCCCTCAGGCGTGGACATCGACCGCCCCCTGAGGCGGCGTCGGCGGCGGAGCGCCGGGCGGGCGCACGGCGGTCGTGGCCGCCGCGGGCCGTCCAGTGGCTGCGCCCAGCTGCAGGATCAGATCGGGCAACGATCCGGCGGCCCGGTCGGCCAGAGCGCCGGATGGCGTCGTGCAGTGCCATCGCCGCCGTAGTCGTCCGCCGGCGCACGATGTTGAGATCCGGTTGTGGTGAGGTCCACAGCGGTACGCTCGCCGAGACCGCGGCTAGACTCCTGCGAGTTGTGTTGGCGCTTCTCCCCGTCGCCGCTCCAACCGATGCACCGCGGGTGATCGGCCTGTGAGCAGCTCTCCGCGCAAGATCTCCGCGGTGCCCGCTCCACCTCCTGTCGAGGTGTCGAACGAGCAGGCGCTGGAGTTCTTCTACTGGATGACCCTGACCCGGGCTGTCGAGGAGCGCGCGCTCAACCTGTACCGGCAGGGCAAGCTCCCGGGCAGCTACTACACCGGGCGCGGGCAGGAGGCGATCTCGGTCGGGATCGCGATCCCGCTGCGGCGCGGCGAGGACGGCGACTGGCTGTCGCCGTGGATCCGCGACCTGGGCTCCTACCTGGTGCACGGCGTGCCGATCTGGCGGATGTACGCCCAGTTCATGGGCAAGGAGGGATCGACCACCCGCGGCCGCGACGGCAACCTGCACATCGGCGGGCGGGAGTGGAACATCCCCTGCCAGGTGTCGCACATGGCCGACATGATCCCGCTGACCGTGGGCGCCGCCCTGGCCTACAAGCAGCGCGGCGAGGAGCGCGTGGCGGTGACCAGCTTCGGCGACGCGGCCACCTCGCGGGGCGACTTCCACGAGGGCCTGAACATCGCGGCCGTGCTGGAGGTGCCGGCGATCTTCGTGGCCGAGAACAACGGCTGGGGCTACTCGACGCCGATCACCAGGCAGACCAAGGTCACCGAGCTGTACAAGAAGGCCGCTGGCTACGGCGTGCCCGCCGTCACCGTCGACGGCAACGACGTGTTCGCGGTGTACGGCGCCATGAGCTCCGCCGTCGAGGCGGCCCGGGCGGGCGGCGGCCCGCAGTTCGTCGAGTGCCGCACCTACCGCATGGGCGGCCACGCCGCGCACGACAAGTACGAGAGCTACATGCCCATGGAGACGCTCGCCGAGTGGTCGGACAAGGATCCGCTGAAGCGGCTGGAGACCAACCTCATCGGCGAGCGGGCGCTGGACGCAAGCGAGCTGGAGCAGGTGCGGTCCGCGTCCGCGATGAGGTGCGCGAGGCCGTCGCGCGGGCCGAGGCCGACGGCTACCCGGATCCCAGCGAGGCGCTATAGGGCGTGTTCGCGGAGTCCGACGAGGATTAATGCTCCGCCCCAGAAGCCTCATACGCTCGTGCGGCTGCAAATCGTCGCCTGGCGGCGTCCTCGGTCGCCCCGATATTCTCGATATCGGGGCTCCCTGCGTCCTTGCCATGCTCGATTTTCGCTCGCACGAGCATGACGGAACCTCTGGGGCGGAGCATTAGGGTGGCCGAGCTGACCTACCTGGAGGCGATCAACGCCGCGCTGCACGACGAGATGGATGCCGACGCCCGCGTGTTCTGCCTGGGCGAGGACGTGGGCAAGCAGGGCGGCGCGTTCGGCGCCACCAAGGGCATCCAGCAGCGCTTCGGCGAGCCGCGCTCGATCGATATGCCGGTGGCCGAGGCGGGGATCGCCGGCGTCGCGGTCGGCGCGGCCATGGCCGGCCAGCGGCCGGTGGCCGAGATGCAGTTCGGCGACTTCGTGTCGATCGCATTCGACCAGCTGGTCACCTGCGCCGCCAAGATGCACTACCGCATCGGCTGGGCGGTGCCGATGGTGATGCGCTGCCCCAACGGCGGCGGCGTCGGCGGCGGCCCGTACCACTCCGAGAACGTGGAGGCCTGGTTCCATCACCACGCGGGCCTGAAGATCGTGTGCCCGGCCACCGCCGACGACGCCTACGGGCTGCTGCGGTCGGCCATCCGCGATCCCAACCCGGTGGTGTTCTGCGAGCACAAGTTCCTGTACCGGCGTGAGAAGGCCGACGTGCCCACCGGCGCCGCACGGCGTGCTGGTGCCGATCGGCAAGGCGGCCGTACGCCGCACCGGCGACGACCTCACCATCGTCACCTACGCCTCCACCGTGCGCTCGGCGCTGACCGTGGCCGACGTGATGGCAGACGAGGGCATGTCGGTGGAGGTGATCGATCTGCGCACGCTGATCCCGTTGGATATCGACGACGGTGCTCGACTCGGTGCGCAAGACCGGCAAGGCGCTGGTGTGCACGAGGACAACCTGACCGGCGGCTTCGGAGCCGAGGTGGCCGCCGTGATCGCCGAGCACGCGTTCGAGTATCTGGACGCTCCGGTGCGCCGGCTGGCCGCGCTGGATACACCGATCCCGTTCGCCCCCGTGCTGGAGCAGGAGTACCTGCCGACCGAGGAGGACCTGCTGGCGGCGGCGCTCGACCTCGCCGCCTACTGACGCCGGTCAGGCTGCCGCCCGGCCCGCGTCAGCAGGAGTTTGCGCATCCGCTCACGGTTCTTGCCCATCTTCCCGTATACTCTGGGGAGCTTGGAGGGGGTCTGCCGGGGCACATGCGATTTCGGCACAAGCTGACAATCATGTTCGTGGTGCTGGCGTTGGTACCGCTGGTGGCGTCCGCTCTGCTCGCCGCGTCGCTCGTGCCCCGAAACCAGATCTCGCACGTCGACGGCCGTCTGAACGCGGCGGTCACCGGTGGCCTGGCGGCCTACAAGGGCCAGCTGCGGCAGGCTGCCGACACGGCCAGCGCGTTCGCCGCCAGGCCCGAGGTGAGCCGGGCGCTGGCTGGCAAGCGGGACCCAGCCAAGGTCGTTTCGAAGCGGCCCGGAGGGCTGTATCTGCAGCTGCTGCGGACGGGCACGGTGCTGGCCGGAACGCCGCCGCCCGGGCCGGCCTGGCGGGTGCCGGTGGCGGTCGGCTCCAAGGCCAAGGGCCGCCAGCTGGTGGCCTGGCAGCCGATCAACGGGGCGCTGCTCCGGAGTCTGGCCGGGCCATTCGTGCGGGCGCCGCAGGTGGAGCTGGAGCTGGTCTCGGGCGGCCGAGTTGTGGCCGCCACGGACGGCCGCACCGGGCCCGCGCCGGCGCTTCCGGTGGCACGGGCGGCCGACGTCAGCCTGGCCGGCGTGGGCCAGCGCGTGCAGGCCGTGAACCTGCCTGGGGTGGCCAACGGCCATACCGCGCTGGTGGCCAGCTACCCGTCCGCATCGCTGAACGACGCCATCGACTCCCGCCGCCTGCAGCTGCTCGTGCCGCTGGCCATCGCGGCTCTGGTGGTTGCGGCCGCCGCGTTCCTGGCCGCCGGCCGCATCTCGCAGGCGCTGACCGAGCTGTCGGCGCGCGCCCGCACGCTGCTTCGGCCCGGCAGCAGCCTCCGCCGAGCGCCGACGAGCTGTCCGAGCTGAGCGCCGTGATCGATCACATGACGACCGAGCTCTCGACCCGGGTGGACGAGCTGGAGGCCGAGCGCGGCGCGGGTCAAGCAGACACTGCAGCGCTACGGCGAGACGCTGGCCGCCACACACGACCTGGACGCGCTGGTGGGCGCGGTGCTGGACACGGCGGTGCAGGCCACTCGGGGACGCGGCGGGCGGCTGCTGCTGTACGACTCCGAGACCGGTCAGGCGACCGAGCTGGCCCGCATCGGCACGGCCATCGGGTCGCGCACCGACCTGCCGATGACGGTGTCGGCCGGGCTGGGCCTGGAGGGCGTGGCGCTGTCGGAGATGGCGCCCCGCGCGGGTGATCCTCCCGCGACCGATCCTGACCGCCCCGATCGTGCGCGAGGACGAGCTGCTGGGGCTGGTGACGGTGGTCGACCCGGAGGACGGCTACTTCGGCACCGACGACGTCGAGACGCTGGCGGGGCTGGCGGTGCAGGCCGGTGTCGCGATCGAGAACGCCCGTCTGCACCGGGTGGTCGAGCAGCAGGCGGTGACCGACGCCCTGACCGGGCTGGCCAACCGCCGCCAGTTCTTCGACGTGCTCGGCCGCGAACTCGAGCGCGCCCAGCGGTTCGGGCAGGAGCGGCGCTGATCCTGTTCGACCTCGACGACTTCAAGCACGTCAACGACACCCTCGGCCACCTGGCCGGGGACGCCGTGCTGCACGCGGTCGGGCAGACCGTGCTGGGGCTGATCCGCGAGATCGACGTGGCCGCCCGCTACGGCGGCGAGGAGTTCGCCATGCTGCTCCCGCAGACCGACCGCGAGGGCGCCGCCAACCTGGCCGAGCGGCTGCGCAGCGCCATCGCCGAACGCGACATCCAGTTCGCCGGCGAGACGATCGACGGCGTCACCGCCAGCTTCGGCGTGGCGGCCGGCCCCGACGACGGCGCCACCCAGCTGGATCTGATCGCGATCGCCGATGCCGCGCTGTACCAGGCCAAACAAGGCGGGAAGAACGACGTGGGTGGGGTGAGATTGGAATTCGTGGAGTCGCCCCCGGGCCGGCGCCTGCGCTCCGCTCGCCGCTTGATCCTTGCCAGCTTGCCCGCACCCCCCGCCTCGCAACGGCGCCATCCAGGGACAACCTCTTGGTATACTCTTTCGGCGTTTTTGCTCCACAGTCTCCGACCGGGAGGGCGGCGATGTCCCCAAGCAGTTCGTTGTTCGCATCAGTGATCGAGGAACACCTCGAACTCAAGCGCCGCAACCGGCATCTCGAGGACGATCTGCCGCTGGACTCGTTCGTGGGACACGACCCCTTCCACAACCATCCGCTGTTCAAGACCGAGGCCGACGCCCAGCGCGAGGACGAGGAGACCGGCGAGCATCCCGCCGTGTCGCTGCAGGCGCCGGCCGATACCGTGGCCATGCCGGCCGTCGAGCCCCGCGAGCCGAGTGACACCGAGGGCTGGATGGAGACCAGCTCCGCCGGCGAGTTCAGCTGGGACTGAGCCTGGAGGTCGCCGGTGAGGGTTCTCACCGGCCGTTCTCCAGTCCTTTACCCGTTTTCGCGACTCAGGCCGATAATGTGGGTGGCATGAGCCACCTCGCCCCTGTCCCCGCTCGCAGTGCCGACTCGGCCGACGACCGCTTCATCAATCGTGAGCTGTCGTGGCTTGACTTCAACCAGCGCGTGCTCGACCAGGCCGCCGACCGCGAGCTGCCGCTGCTGGAGCGGGTGCGCTTCTGCTCGATCGTCAGCTCCAACCTGGACGAGTTCTTCATGGTGCGGGTGGCCGGGCTGGAGCGCCAGGTGGCCGCGGGGCTCGCCACCCGGTCGGCCGACGGCCGCACATCGGGGGCCGTGCTGGCGGATATCCGCCAGCGGGTGAGCGAGTCGTATGCGCGCACCACCGCCGTGTGGCGGGACGAGCTGCAGCCGGGGCTGGCGGCCGAGCGGATCGTGGTGTCCGGCCCTGGCGACTGCGCGGCTACCGAGCTGGACGATCTGACCAACCGTTTCGAGGGCGAGATCTTCCCCGTGCTGACACCGCTGGCGGTGGGGCCGGGCCAGCCGTTCCCCTACATCTCCGGGCTGTCGCTCAGCCTCGCCCTGCGTGTCCGCGATCCCGAGAACGGGGAGGAGCGGTTCGCCCGGGTCAAGGTCCCGGAGGGCCTGCCGCGCTTCGTGCCGGCTGGCGAAGACGGCCGGCTGGTGCCCCAGGAGCTGGTCATCGCCCACTTCCTGCCCTGGCTCTTCCCGGGCATGGAGGTGCTCGAGCACGCCTACTTCCGGGTCACCCGGGACGCCGACTTCGAGCTGTCTGACGAGGCCGACGACCTGCTCGAGGCGGTCGAGCTGGAGCTGCGGCGCCGGCGCTTCGGCGACGTTGTCCGGCTGGAGGTGTCCGCAGGAGTGTCGGACTCCCTGCTGGACTGGCTGGAGCAGGGCCTGGCGGTGGCCCACCCACAGGTCTACCCGATCGACGGGCTGCTCGACCTGGCCGACCTGACCCAGATCGCCGACCGCCACCGGCCCGATCTCAAGTTCGAGCCGTGGGCCCCGGTTACCCGCAACCGGCTGACCCCCTCGCCCGACCGGGCGGACATGTTCTCGCTGATCCGCTCAGGCGACCTGCTGGTGCACCTGCCCTACGACTCCTTCCCGACCAGTGTGGAGGCGTTCGTACGCACCTCGGCCCGCGACCCCGGGGTGGCCGCGATCAAGACCACCGTCTATCGCACCTCGGACGACTCGGCGCTGATGCCGTCGCTGATCGACGCCTCCGAGCGGTCGAAACAGACCGTCTGCCTGGTCGAACTCAAGGCCCGCTTCGACGAGCGCCGCAACATCGAGTGGGCGCGGCTGATGGAGCAGGCCGGGGTGCACGTCGTGCACGGCTTCGCCAACCTCAAGATCCACGCCAAGACCACGCTGGTGGTGCGCCGCGAGGGCGATTCCCTGCGCCGCTACCTGCATGTCGGCACCGGCAACTACAACGCCGTCACCGCCCGCCTGTACGAAGACTTCGGCCTGTTCACGGATGACGAGGCGATCACCGCCGATGTTGCCGACCTGTTCAACCACCTGACCGGGTTCGGGCGCCCCCAGCGGTTCCGCAAGATCCTGGTGGCCCCGTTCAACCTGCGGGCGGGGCTGATCGACCGCATCCGCTCTGTGCAGGAGGCGGCCGAGGCCGGGAAGCCGGCCCGGATCCGGCTGAAGGTGAACGCGCTGACCGACGTGGCGACGATCGAGGCCCTGTACAAGGCCTCGGCCGCAGGCGCCGAGATCGACATCGTGGCCCGCTCCATCTGCTGCCTGCGGCCCGGAGTTGAGGGCCTGTCGGAGAACATCCGCGTGCGCAGCGTGGTCGGCCGCTTCCTGGAGCACAGCCGGGTGTTCTGGTTCGAGGTGGATGGCGAGCCGACGGTGCTGATGGGCAGCGCCGATCTGATGCCGCGCAACCTCGACCACCGCATCGAGGTGGTCGTGCCGGTCGAGGACCGGCGCCTGCGCGACGAGATCGGCGCGGTGTTCGACACCCTGCTGGCCGACAACCAGCAGGCCTGGGTGCTGAGCCGGGACGGCTGCTGGCGGCGGTTGCAGCCCGAGGGCTCGGAGCGCCCGCGGGGGACGCACTCCACGCTCATGCGACGGGCGGCGCTGCGCGCCCGCCGCTCCAGCCGCGCGGCCGGGATCTAGATCAAGCCGGCGTGTTGTCGGCGACCGCCTGCGATGACAGCAGGGCCGCGCCGATGGCGCCGCCCAGATCGCCCAGTTCGGCCACGTGCACGGCGGGCGGCCGGGAGTCCACAAACAGGTGCGGGGCCATCAGGGCCTGGATCTTGTGCACGTACGGCTCGCCCAGCCGCACGCCCATGCCGCCTCCGATCACCACCGCCTCCACGTCCAGCAGGTTGACCGCCGAGGCAATGCCGGCGCCCAGCGCTTCCAGCGCCCGCTCGATCAGGTGGTGGGCCATCTCGTCGCCGTGCTCGAGGGCGTGCGCCCAGACGCCGCTGGAGAGCTGGGTACGGCCGCGCTGGCGCATGATCTTGAACAGGTCGGTGTGCTTTCCGCGGTCGACCAACTCGCGCGCTCGCCGCTCCATCGCCAGCCGGCCGGCGTAGGCCTCCATGCAGCCGATCCGGCCGCAGGTGCACAGGGCGCCGCCGCGGCGAATGACCAGGTGGCCGATCTCGCCTGCCGCCCCCCGGCCCAACCAGCTGTTCCCGTCCAGCACCAGGCCGCCGCCCACGCCCGTGCCCCAGAACACCCCCAGCAGCGAGCGGTACGGCCGCCCGGCGCCCAGCTGGAATTCGGCGTCGGTGGCCACCCGCACGTCATTGCCGATGCTGACCGGGGCGCCCAGCTTGCCCGTCAGCTGTTCGCCCAGCGGATAGGCGGCTTCCCAGTCGGGAAGCACGTTCATGGCCGAGGCGACGGTGCCCGCCGCCTCGTCGACCGTGCCCGGCGAGCCAACCCCGACCCCCGCCAGCTCATTCGGAGCCACACCGGCCGAGCCGCACGCCTCACGCAGCGCCTCGACCATCGCCTCCGTCACACCGGCCGGCCCGCCGTCCTTGGGCGTGGGGCGGCGGGAGCTGCCCAGCACGGTCTCGGAGTTGTCGACCACGACGGCTTGGATCTTGGTCCCGCCGAGATCGATACCGCCGTGGCTGCTCATCCCCTGAAGCCTAGCTTGCTCGCGACACCCTCCTGGTACCGTGACGGGGTGATCCTGACCGTGGTCGACGACGCCGAGCGGGCGGCGGTCTTTGCCGCCGACCGGATGGCCCGGGTGGCGGCCGCGGGCGGCCATATCTCGTTGGCCGGAGGCACCACGCCGCGCCGCGCCTACCAACTCCTGGCCGAGGCGCCGGGTATCGACTGGTCGCGGGTCGACCTGTGGTTCGGCGACGAGCGCTGCGTTCCGGCCGATGACCCCGAGTCGAACTACAGGCTGGTCGCCGAGACGCTGCTTTCCGGCGCCCGCGGCGCGCGCGTGCACCCGATCGACGGCACGCTCGAACCCGCTGCCGGGGCCGCCGCGTACGCCGCCGAGATCCGCGGCGTGACGCTCGACCTTTGCCTGCTCGGGCTGGGCGAGGATGGGCATACGGCGTCGCTCTTCCCGGGATCCGCTGCACTGCAGGAGCGCACACGGGAGGCGGTGGCGGTGGTGGCCTCCAAACCGCCGCCGCACCGGATCACGCTCACCCTGCCGGTGCTGCGGGCCGCCCGCGAGCTGGTGGTGCTCGCTGTGGGCGAGGGCAAGGCCGATGCGGTGGCCGCCGTGATGCGCGGGCCAGACCAGGCCTATCCGGCCAGTCTGCTGCCCCAGCCGACGCTGCTTGTGGTCGACCGGGCGGCCGCGAGCAGGGCTTGAGCCGGCGGCCGGTGAAATCCGGTCACATTCGAAGTCCCTGCAGATTCCGCAATTTTCCCAGGTTCTTCACCGTCTCTTACCCAAACGGACCCCCGATCCGACCGGTCGCCGGGGCACACTGTCGATATGCGGATCGCGATCATCGACGTTGGGTCGAACACGGTTCGCCTGCTGATCGCCCATCGCCGCGAGTCGGGAGAGATCGAGCCGATCCGCGAGGAACGGGCGGTGCTTGGTCTGGGCGCCGAGATCGAGCGCCTGGGCAGGATCTCCGACTCCAAGCTGGACGAGGCCGCCGACTCGACTCGCGATTACGCGAAGCTGGCGCGCTCGGCCGGGTGCGACGCGATCGACGTGGTTGTCACCGCGCCTGGGCGACAGAGCGGGAACGCCGAGCGGCTCGTCTCGGTGCTGGAGCATGCCGCCGACGCGCCGGTGCGGGTGCTGTCGGCCCGCGAGGAGGGTGCGCTGGCCTACCTGGGCGCCGTCAGCCGGGCAACGAATGTGATCGGCCCGGTGGCCGTATGCGACATCGGCGGCGGATCGACTGAGCTTGCGGTCGGCCTGGCCGAGGGGGTGCCCAACTGGCTGCGCTCGTTCGAGACCGGCTCGCTGCGGCTCACCCGCCGCCACCTGCACGCCGGCCGGCCGGGTCGCAAGGATGTGCGAGCCGCCCGCCGGCATGTGCGCGACCACCTGGTCGGCACCCGCCCGCCGTGGGCCGGAACAGCTCTGGCGACAGGCGGTGCGGCCCGCGCGCTGCGCAAGCTGGCAGGCCGCAGCCTGGGCGCCGACGAGCTAGCCGCTGCTGTCGGGCAGTGCGTGCGGTTGGGGCCGGCCGGACTGGCCCGGCGGTACGACATCGACCCCGCCCGGGCTTCGACTGTGTTGGCCGGGGCGATCATCCTGAGTGAGCTGCAGGAGTTGGTAGGAGTTCCGTTCCTGGTCGCCCGGGGCGGCTTGCGCGAGGGCCTCGCGCACGCGTTGCTCGGTGACCAGGTGGCAGCCTAGGCAAGAGGCTCCTGGCACCGGCTTTGTCGTTAGTTCGGAACGACCTCTTGCAGAGGCGGCAGGTAGCGCACCGGCACCGGCTCGCCGCCGCGCCACTCGAGCACCCACAGCGAGCCCTTCGCGCACTCGGCGGCCGGCCCCACCAGCTTGCCGGCCACGTCCCCGTGTGTGCACACGATGCAGGCCACCGGCTCGCGCCGCAGCCCGCCGATGAACCGCTCCAGCGTCGCAGCAGAAACCCCTTCGGTCAGCTCCGGACAGGCCTCGACCGGGATGCCCAGGGCCTCGGCCACCGGCTCCACCGTCTGCAGGCAGCGCAGATACGGGCTTGACAGCACCCGGCCGGCCCCGCTGGAGGCCAGCTGCAGCGCCAGCCAGGTGGCCTGCTGACGGCCGCCGGCGTCCACCGGCCGCAGCCGGTCATCTCCCTCCCAGGCGGCTCGCGAGCCAGCGGTGGCGTGCCGCACGAGCAGGATCCGGGAGCTCACCGAAACGCCTTCCGGGCCGCCCGCCGGTACCGCGCCCAGGCCTCCGGGAAGGCCTCGCGGGTCTCCGCCCGGCGAACCCGCTCGCGCTCGATCAGGCGCCCGGCGGCGATCTGCACGGCCCCGTCGGTGCCGCGGCCGGCCAGTTCGCGCAGCCGAAGCTCCGCGGTGCAGGCGTCCTGGTGGGCGCCCAGGATGTCCTGCAGCACCCGCGATCGCTCCAGCATCCGCCGCCAGCGTTTGCCGCCGGGGTCGGCCAGCTCGGCCGCGTAGCGCGCCCGCTTGACCCGGATCCGCAGCGCGTGCAGTTCCGCGTCCGGGGAATCGTCGTCCACCCGGGCCGCATGGCGGGCGAGCCGGCGCGATTCGCGCACTGCAAGGTCTCGCAGCTCGACCTCCGGGTGGTTGACGGCGGGCCGGGCCGCCGCCGCCTCCACGCTGTCCAGCAGGCGCATGTAGCGGTCGCTGGAGAGCGCCCGCACGAGCGCCTTTCGGGCCAACTCGCGCTCGGCCGCCAGAGCGGCCAGCAACGGCTCGGAGACCGCCTCGTCGGGGTCGCCGAGGGCGGCAGCTGAGCGCTGCAGGTGGTCGATCAGCACGTCCAGGTCGCGCACCGGCCCGAGCGTGCGGCCGAGCAGCCCCAACTCGCCGCGCAGTTCCTTTGTCCACGCCGGGTCGAGCATCGGCGCGGCGGCACGCAGGATCGCCCGCAGCCTGCGTACGGCCACACGGTGGCGGTGCAGATGCTCGGGGTCGGCGCCCAGTCTGGTGCCGGGGTCGTTGGCCATGATGGCCTGGTACTGCTGCGCGATCACCGCGGCCAGCCGGTCGGAGGGCGCGTTGGCCGCCGGCAGCCGGCGCTCCGGTTGGCTGATGCCAAGCGCACGGAAGACCTTGGGCCGGGTGTCGCCATCTGCCGCTCCGGCGCCTCGCAGCCTGCGCTCGACGTGCCGTAGCGCGCTGGCCGGACCGGCCACCAACTCCAACTCGAGTTCCTCGAAGCTGCGCGTCTCGGCGCCTCCCTCCAGCACCACCACGCTGTCCCGCACGACCTCCACCAGACCGTCGCCGCCGTCGCGCATGCGCACACCGGAGCGCTCGGTACGCAGGGCCGCCACAGGCTGCAGTTGGACCGAGCGCAGGTGCGCGTGCAGCAGGCCCAGGATCCGCTTGGGCACAGTGTTGGAGTTGCCGCCCACCTCCACCTCCAGCCGCGAGCCGTCTTGCGGCAGCTTCAACTGCCAGGCGCCGGTTGAGCCCTCCACCCGGTGTCGCAGGGTGATCCCGGATGCGGCCAGGCGCAGGTCGGGGGTGTCGTGGTAGGTGGAGATGAAGGTGCGGTCGGCGATCGGCTCGCCGCGCAGGTCGGCCAACCGGACGTCGTCCCCGGCCAGCTTGAGCTCCCGCTCGGTGGTCGCCTTCACACTGGAAGTTTACGGGTCACGCAGGCTTGCGGCGCCCGGCTGACGCCTCGTGTGCAAACGCGCGTTCGCTGATCAGGCGGTGCGTGCGCAGGTCGACGTCCTCATCCACTGCACGATCTGCTGCTCGACCGCCTTGCCCAGGTTGTCGAAGCGCACCACCATGCTGAGGCCGTCGGCGGATGCCTGCACGGTTGTCGTGGAGAAGCCCGGCCCCAGCGACCTGTCGGCGTGCAACCGCGACCAGGTGACGGGAAGCTGCGCGCTCACCTGCATGGCCCCTGGCCGGTCGGCCTTGATCGGCACACCCAACGCTCGCCGAGCCGGCGCCCGCCTCACAGAGAGCGTTAGCGTGAACCGGGTGAGCGCATCGCCACACCAGCTGAGTGCCGCTCTCGGCCCCGGCCCGCAGCCCAATCTGGTGCGCGCCCCCGGGCGCGTCAACCTGATCGGCGAGCACACCGACTACAACGACGGACTGGTGCTGCCGATGGCGATCGACCGCGAGTGCCTGGTCGCCTACCGGCCTCGTTCCGACGGGCAGGTGCGCGTGCGCTCGCTGGACGGCCCTGACCCCTCCGCGCTGGCGGCGGCCACGGCGGCGGTGCTGGGCTGGCGGGGGAGGCCGGCGATCGGCGTCGATGCGGTGCTGACCTCGAACGTCCCCATCGGCGCCGGCCTGGCTTCCAGCGCGGCGGTCGTGGTCGGGCTCGCGCTGGCCCTGTGCGACGCCGCCGCCTGGAGCCTTTCCGTCCCAGAGCTGGCCGACGCCTGCCGGCGGGCCGAGACGCTGGCCACCGGCGTTCCCTGTGGGTTGATGGACCCGCTGGCCTCGCTCGCCGGCCAGCCCGGGGCAGCCCTGCTGATCGACTGCCGCAGCCTGGCCGTCGAACCGGTGCCGATCGGGCCCGAGGTGGAGGTGGTGGTGGCCGACTCCGGCCAGCGCCGGCGGCTGGCAGACAGCGCCTACGCCGAGCGGCGGGAGGTGTGCGAGCGGGCGGCCTCGCGGCTGGGCCTGGAATCGCTGCGCGACGCGAGTCCCGGGCAGGTGGCCGGCGATCCGGCCGCCCGCCACGTGGTGTCCGAGAACCTGCGGGTGATCGAGATGGCGGCAGCGCTGCGCGACCGCGACTGGGAACGGGCTGGGCGGCTGCTGGACGAGGGCCACGCCAGCCTGCGCGACGACTTCGGCGTGTCCACGCCACAGCTGGACAGGCTGGCCGATGAGCTGCGAGCGGCCGGGGCGTACGGCGCGCGGCTGACCGGCGCCGGCTTCGGCGGATGCGTGGTGGCGCTGGCGCCGCCCGACGCCGCCCGCCGGATGACGGCCGCCAGGTCGGAGCGGATGATCGTGTTCGCAGCCGCAGCGGCGGGCCAAGTTTGACCTGTAAACTCTCGGCTCCCCGTCAGTCGACCCCCGGATCGCCGTGAACAAGCCCCTCCTGCTCCTGACCGCAGTTCTCTGCCTGGCGGCAGCCGCGTGCGGCAGTTCGACCTCGTCGTCGAGCTCGACGAACTCGACGCCTGGCTCCAACCCCTGCGCGACCAAGAACCTGAAGACGCGCACCGCGGGCACGCTCACCATCGGCACCGACAACCCGGCCTACGACCCGTACTTCGAGGGTCCGGCGGGAGATGGGTGGACCGGTCAGTACAACCACGATCCCTATAACGACAAGGGGTTCGAGGACGTGGTGGCCTACGCCGTGGCCAAGCAGCTCGGCTTCCCCAAGAACAAGGTCAAGTGGTCGGTCACGCACTTCACCCAGTCGTTCTCGCCCGGCCCCAAGAACTTCGACTTCTACCTGGCCCAGGTCTCCTACAAACCGGTGCGCACGAAGTTCGCTGACCTGTCGGGCTCGTACTACAACGAGAACCAGGCGCTGGTGGCGCTCAAGGGCAAGCCGATCGACAACGCAAAGTCGATCGCCGACCTGAAGGGCTACAAGCTCGGCGCGCAGGTGGGCACGACCGGCTACGACGTGATCACCAACACGATCCACCCGAGCCAGTCCCCGTCTGTGTTCACGACCACCAACGATGCCCTGTCTGCGCTCAAGGACGGCCAGATCGACGGCTTGGTGGTGGACTACCCGACCGCCTACTACATGGCCGTCGTGCAGCTGTCCAACGGTGACCTGGTTGGCCAGTTCCCGTCGCCGCCGGGCGGCGAGCACTTCAGCCTGGTGCTGGACAAGGACAGCCCGCTCACCTCCTGCGTGAACAAGGCGCTGGACGTGCTGCGCTCCAACGGCACGCTGGCCGCGATACAGCAGCGGTGGCTGTCCAGCGCGATCGGCGCTCCCGTGCTCAAGTAGCGCGGTCGTCGGCGTGATGGATCCCGGCCCCGGCAGGCGCGGCGTGAGATTGATGGCCGCGCGTCACTCGACGCTCGGCTACGTGGTGCTGGCGCTCAGCAGCACCGTCGTCCTGTTCACGGTTGCGGCCGTCGTGATCGTCAACTCACCCGGCTGGCCGCGGGTCAAGGCATCGTTCTTCGACGGCACCGAGTTCCGGGTCAACTTCGTCCCGATCCTGCACGCGTTCTGGCTGAACGTGAAGATCTTCTCGGTGGCCGAGGTGGCGATCCTGGCTGCTGCCCTGGGCATCGCGGTCCTGCGCAGCCTGCCCGGGCCGGTGTTCTTCCCGCTACGGGCGCTGGCGATCATGTACGCCGACCTGTTCCGTGGAGTGCCCACCATCCTGGTCATCTATCTGTTCGGGTTCGGGGTGCCGAGCCTGGGCCTCTCTGGTGTCCCCAACGACCCGGCGTTCTGGGGCGGCGTGGCTCTGGTGCTGGTGTACACGGCCTACGTGGCCGAGGTGTACAGGGCCGGTATCGAGTCGGTGCACCCCAGCCAGGAGGCGGCGGCGCGATCGCTGGGCCTGTCACGAGGCCAGGCGCTTCGGCTGGTCGTCCTGCCGCAGGCCGTGCGGCGGGTCATCCCACCGCTCCTGAACGACTTCATCGGCTTGCAGAAGGACACCGCGCTTGTGGGGCTGCTAGGCCCGGTTGAGGCCTTCAACCGCTCGAACATCGCTGTCCAGGGCGATTTCAACTACACCCCCTATCTGGCCGCAGCCGCCATCTTCGTGGCGCTGACCGTCCCCATGGCCAGGTTCACCGACTGGCTGGTGGAGCGCGAGCGGCGCTCCCGCCAGGCCTCGAGGGCTGCATGAGCGACCTCGGCCAGGCGCTCGCCGTCGAAGGGCTGCACAAGCGGTTCGGCCGGGTCGAGGTGCTGCGTGGGATCGACATGGCGGTCGCCGAACACGAGGTGGTGTGCCTGATCGGGGCGTCCGGATCGGGCAAGTCCACGCTGCTTCGCTGCATCAACCGGCTGGAGCCGGTCAGCGCCGGCCGGATCGTCGTCCACGGGCAGGAACTGACGGACCCCGGAGTGGACCTGAACCGAGCCCGGCGGGGGATCGGGATCGTCTTCCAGTCCTTCAATCTGTTCCCACATATGACGGTGCTGCGGAATGTGACGCTTGCGCCGCGGCATGCGCTGGGCAGCTCACGCGCAGACGCGGACAAGGACGCGCGCTCCCTGCTGGAGCGGTTCGGGCTGGCCGACAAGGTGGACGAGTATCCCGACCGCCTGTCCGGCGGCCAGCAGCAGCGCGTGGCGATCGTCCGCGCGCTGGCCATGCGGCCCCAGCTGATGCTGCTGGATGAGGTGACCAGCGCGCTCGACCCCGAGCTGGTGGCCGAGGTGTTGGAGGTGATCCGCGAGCTGGCCGGCCAGGGCATGACGATGGTCATCGCCACCCACGAGATGGGCTTCGCCCGCGACATCGCAAACCGCGTGTGCTTCCTGGACGGCGGCGTGATCCTGGAGCAGGGGCCTCCGGAGCAGATCTTCAGCGCAGCCGCGCGAGGAGCGAACCAAGCAGTTCCTGCAGCGGATCATCGCCGCCGGCCGGATGTAGCGGCCGACCGGGCCACTGATCTGGGTGGGTGGAGAAGACGCGGCTGGAGGCGTTCTCGGACGGCGTGTTTGCGATCGCCATCACGCTGCTCGTGCTCGACCTGCACGTGCCGTACACCGCCGGCTCGCTGGCCGCCCAGCTAGGCCACAGGTGGCCAACCTACGCCGCCTACGGGGTCAGCTTTGCCACCATCGGCGTGATCTGGGTCAACCACCACACGCTGTTCCGGCACTTCGGCTCGGCCGACCGCATGCTGCTCTTCCTGAACCTGGCGTTGCTGGCGTGTGTGTCCTTCATCCCCTTCCCGACCTCGCTGGTCTCGGCCTATGCGACATCGTCCAACGGAAGCAACGCGACCACCGCGGCGCTTGTGTACGGCGGCACGATGGTCGCCCTGGCACTGCTCTTCAACGCGCTCTGGCACTACGGACGCACGCACCTGCTGGCCCCGGACGCGGACATCCGCGAGGTGTCGGGATCACCCGAAGCTACGTGGTGGGGCCGCTCCTGTGGGGCGGATCGACGCTGGCCGCGCTGATCGACGCCCGCCTCAGTCTGCTTCTGTACACGGTGGTGGTGGCGGTGTACGTGGTGTCCAGCTCGCTGTACGGACGCACGCCGGACGTCGCCGCCTGACTAGCCCGGTTCGGCCGCAACGTCGGCTCGCATCTGGCGGATCTTGACGCCCAGGGCCAGGGCCCGCGGATCGTGCAGCCGGTCGAGGTCGATCTCGGCCGAGGGCGGGCCGGACACTGGCGGCGCCGGTCATCCGCTTCAGCGGTTGGCCGCGCCGCGCCAGGTCCTCGCGCAGCCAGCCATGCAGCCGCTCGTCCCGCTCGCGGGCCTCTCTGACCGGGTGCGGGCGGCCACAGCAGGGCCGCCGTCGCGACCGGCGATGGCGGCGCCCACAGCGGTCTCCCAGATCCTGGCACGCGCCCACCGTCTCGGCCCTGGCCGCCACGCCCAGGTAGAGCATGAACAGAGCGGTGATGGCGACCTGGTTATTGACCGGCGCCGAGTGCGGGCGAAGCACGAGCCCGGCGCCCAGCGACAGCGCTAAGAGCAGCGCGACCAGCAGGGTAGAGGGCAGGTCCAGCTGCAGCAGGCCGATGCCCAGGAAGACGCCCGCGAACACCCCGACCACCCGGGTCAGCGAGACATTCAGGGCGCCGAAGGGGTCGTCGCCCATCGCCACCAGCGGCACCAGCACCGCGAACAGCGGCCGGGCCTGGCTGAGCAGCGTGCAGGCCCACCAGGACGCGGTGCCGGCGATCAGCATCCTGGTCACCAGCCGCAGTTCGCGCGGCGTCGGCCGTGGCGGCGGCGGTGGCGCTAGCGGCAGTCGCGTGTGCGGTTCCCTTGCCCGACCATTGCCCGGCTGAACGCTAGCGGCGCCGCCCGCAAGCCGGTGGGTCAAGCAATCCGGCTCTAGCGCCGGGTCGCGGGCTCGGCGCCGGCCGAGAGCGCGTACCAGTCCGAGTAGCCGCCCTCGAAGGCGTCGGCCCGGCCGCCGCCCACCACCACCGTGCGGTCGGCGATGCGGTCGATCAGGTAGCGGTCATGCGAGCTCAGGATGGCGGTGCCGTCGAACCGCTCCAGGGCCGCCTCCAGCATCTCCACCGAGTCGATGTCCAGGTGGTTGGTGGGCTCGTCCAGCACCAGCAGGTTGGCGCCCCCGCGCATCATCAGGAGCAGCTCCAGGCGTGTGCGCTCTCCGCCCGACAGCGTTCGCACCGGCTGCCGCGCCTGCTCGTAGCTGAACAGAAAGCGCAGCAGCGCCGCCACGGCCTCCTCGTCGGTGCACGGCCGCTGCCGGCGCAGCAGATCGATGGGGGTGTCGGAGTGCTCGGCCGGGGAGTGCTCCTGGGCCAGGTAGCCGATGTGGATGGAGGGGCCGGCCCAGCGCTCGCCGGCAACCGGCGGCAGATTGCCGGCGATGGTGCGCACGAGCGCGCTCTTGCCGGCGCCGTTGGCGCCGATCACACCCACCCGCTCGCCCCGGAAGACGGTCAGCGAGACGCCGTCAAGCACGGCCTGGCCGTCGAAGCCGACATCCACCGAACGCAGGTCGACGACACGCTTTCCGCCCCGCTGGCCGCTGCGCAGGGCGAGCCCGATCTTGCGCCGCTCGAGCACCGGGCGGCCGACCTTGGGCATGCGGTCGATCCGCCGCTGGGTGTTGCGGGCGCGGATCGTGTGCCGGCGGTCGTCCACCATGCTGGCCCACTGCTTGTACCGGCGGATGGCCTCCTGCAGCCGTTCGATCTCGTGCTGCTGGGCTTCCCACTGCTCCTGCTGGCGGGCCAGCGCCAGCTCCCGGGCGGCGGCGTAGGCCGAATAGTTGCCGGGCCACATGCGCACGCGGCCGTGCTCCAGCTCGGCGATCTCGTTGACCGTCTCGTCCAGCAGATAGCGGTCGTGGGAGACGATCACGACCGCGCCCGCATAGGCCCCGATCAACTCCTCCAGCCGGCTTCGGTGGACGGCGTCCAGGTGCGTCTCCGGCTCGTCCAGCAGCAGCAGGTCCGGCTCGGGGGCCAGACAGGCGGCCAGCGCGGTCAGCTTGCGCTTGCCTCCCGACAGCTCGGCCGTCGGCCTGTCGAGCTCATCCGCGGCCACGCCCAGTCGCTCGAGCAGGTTCTGTGCGCGGCCCGCGAAGGCGTGCCCGTCGAGCTGATCGAATCGGGCCAGCAGCCGCTCCTGGCGCCGCAGCACGCGGCCCATCCGATCCAGGTCGGCGTGCACCGCCGGGTCGCCGAGCTGGACCGCCACCTCGTCGAGTTCGTGCTCCACGGCGGCCAGCTCCGGCATGGAGTCGGCCACAATCTGGCGCGGCGTGCGTGGGTCGGCCGCCACCAGTTGGGGCAGGAAGGCGGTTGTCAGCTCGCGCCGGCGCACGGCCGGAGCCGAGTCCGGATGCTCCAGCCCGGCCAGGATCCGAAGCAGCGTCGACTTGCCCGAGCCGTTCATCCCCACCAGCCCCAGCCGGGCATCGTCGGAGACTTCCAGGTCGAGCCCGTCCAGCACCCGGCGGGCGCCAAACGACTTGACGGCGCCGCGCAGCGCGATCAGGGTCATGCGCGCAGTCTAGAAGCAGCCCGGTGCCTGGAACGTGCCTGGCACCGGACGGTGCCTGGAACGTGCCTGGCACCCAAACTGCTCCATCTCCAGCCGCGTCAAGGTCTAACAGTTGATCAGTACGTTCGCCCCCGGGCCGCCGGAGCAGGTGTTGCTGCCGGTGCCGCCGTTCAGGTGGTCGTTGCCCGGGCCGCCGCTCAGGAAGTCGTTGCCGCCCAGGCCCTCCAGCAGGTCGTTGCCGAACCCGCCGATCAGCGAGTTCGGCAGCGAGTTCCCGATGATCGTGTCCGAGAACCGGGAGCCGATCGCCGACCGGAAGTTGACCAGGATGTCGTGGCCCCAGTTCGAGGACTTGCCGGTGGTCAGGTTGACGGTGATGGCACGCGGGGCGATGGCGAAGCTGACCGTGTTGATGCCCGGCCCGCCGTTCAGCCGGTTGTCGCCCTTGTTGCCCATGACCACGTCGTTGCCGCGGCCGGTGATCACGTTCTCCACATCGCCCAGCACGTTGTCGTGCTCGCCCTTGGTGCCGTCGTTCGAGACGCCGTCCAGGGACACGTGCAGGTTGCCGTGGCGGGCGGCGTAGCTCACGGTGTCGATGCCCGGGCCCCCGGAGATGCGGTCGGCGCCGTCGGAGGTCGTGGCCATGTTGAAGGTGTCGTCGCCGGAGTTGCCCAACTCGACGTCGTTCCCCGGGCCGCCGGTGATGATGTTGTTGTGGCTGTCGCCGATCAGCACGTCGGCGAAGCGCGACCCGCGGATGTTCTCGATGTGGGCCAGCGTGTCGGCGATAGCGGTGCCGGTGGCGGTGTTGGTGCTCAGGTTGACGTGCACCCCGGCGGTGGCGAACGTGTACTCGACGACGTCCACGCCGGTTCCGCCATCCAGGCTGTTGGTGCCCGTGCCGCCGATGATGATGTCGCGCCCGGCGCCGGCGCTGACCGTGTCGTTGCCGGCTCCGGCGCTGATGAAGTTGGCGTGGCCGTCGCCGGTGATGTCGTCGGCAAACGGGGTTCCGATCACGTTGGAGATGGCCGAGATGGTGTCCGAGCCGCCCGGCTTGGTCGCCGTGCCGCCGGTCAGGTCGACCGTCACCCCGCCCGACTGTGCCGAGTAGTTGATCGTGTTGCCCTCCGACTCGCTGCCGCCGTTGATGGTGTCGTTGCCGTCCGAGGCGATGAACGTGTCGTTGCCGGAGAAACCGTTCAGAATGTCGTCGCCGGGGCCGCCGTCGATGGTGTCGTTGCCGCCGCCGCCGTTGATCACGTCGCTGCCCCCGGCGCCGGTGAGGATGTCGTTACCCAGCGCGCCGGTGATCTGGTTGGCGTTGCCGTCACCCGCGATGACGTCATTGAAGTTGGAGCCCTTGACGTTCTGGATGTTGGCCAGGGTGTCTGAGCCCATCGAGGTGCCGGTGGCCGTCCCGGCCGTCAGGTCGACGTGTACGGCCGCGGTCTCGAAGCTGGCGTCAAAGGTGTTGGTGCCGCCGCCGCCATCCAGTGCGTCGTTCCCCTGGCTGGAGACGAGCGTGTCGTCGCCGGCGCCGCCGGTGGCCGTGTCGTTGCCCAGCCCCGGATCGATGGTGGAGGCGCCGTCGCCGGAGGTGAGGGTGTCGTTTCCGGGGCCGCCGGAGATGGTCATCGGCAGCACGAAGGCCGAGTCGCCGCCGACCGCCGCCCCGCCCTGCCCGTCCACCGTGTCATTGCCCGAGCCGGTGTTCACCTGCACCGAGCCCACGCCGGTCATGCTGACGTCGGCCGAGGTGTTGCCAGCGCCCGCGTTCAGGTTGATCTGCTCGGTGCCGCCGCCCGTCTTGCCCAAGGCGATGTCGTCGTTGGTGGCGGCTCCGATCACCCGCAGCGAGTTCGTCGACCCGGCCAGCGAGACATTGAACTGGATGTCGGGGTTGACGCCGCCCTGCGTGAACGGGCCACCGCCCAGGTTGATCGTGACCACCTCGCCGGCTGAACCGGCAGAGCCGTTGATGTTGATGGTCGTGGTGGTGGTGACCGTGGCCGCGCCGCAGGACGCGTTGTTGACCTGGATCGCGCTCCCGAACCGCTGCACCGTGGCACTGTCGCCGGGCGCCATGCTGACCGTGGCGGTGCCGGCGCTGAAGGTACACGTGACCGCCGCCTGAGCCAAAGGTGCGGCGGCGCCGAAAGCGAGTGCGGCCGCGGCGAGCGCGACCAGAACGGTGAGAGAGCGGGTGCGTGTCATGCCCCGATTGTACGCCCGAGTGCGCGAACCGAAACCGGCCAAGAGGCGGGTTTACGAGTTATCCCGACGGCGGGGGCGTGTGCTACGTTGGGCCGGTGGCACACGCGCACGGCCACGCCGCCGCACACCATCACGACCGTGCCGGCACCCGCCGAGCGCTGCGGCTCTCGCTGGGCCTGACCGTCGCCTTCGGGCTGGTCGAGCTGGGCGCCGGGTTCGCCTTCGGCAGCCTTGCCCTGCTGGCCGACGCAGTGCACAACGTGTCCGACGGGGCGGCCATCGCGATCGCCCTGGCCGCACTGTGGGCGGCCGGGCTGCCCGCGCGCGGCGCCCGCACGTACGGCTGGCGGCGGGCCGAGGTGCTGGCCGCCCTGCTGAACGGGGTCGGCCTGCTGGCCATCAGCGCGCTGGTCATCTGGCAGGCCGCCGCCCGCCTGTCCAACCCCGAGCATGTATCGGGCGGGGGAGTGCTGGTGGTCGGGCTGGTCGGGGTGGCCGCCAACGGCGTGCCCGTGCTGGCCATGCTGCGGGCAGGGGACCGGCACGACCTGAACCTGCGGGCGGCGCTGATCCACGCCGCATCCGATGTGCTGGGATCGGCGGCGGCCGCCGTTGCCGGCGCGCTGGTGCTGATCGCCGGCTGGCACGCGGCCGACCCGCTGCTGGGCGCCGCCCTCGGCCTGCTGGTCGCCGGCTCGGCGGTGGGGGTCGTGCGCGATTCGCTGCGGGTGCTGATGGAGCTCGCCCCGCGCGGTTACGACCCCGATCAGATCGGCCAGGCGCTGGCCGACATGGACGGCGTCAAGCAGGTGCACGACCTGCACGTGTGGACGATCACCAGCGACCTGGTGGCTCTGTCCGTGCATGTGGTCGCGCGTGAGGGCGCCGACCACGACCACATCCTGCACGACGCCCAGGAACTGCTGGCCGACCGCTTCGGGATCAGCCACAGCACCGTGCAGATCGACCGCGACCACGACCAGCTATTGCAGATCCGCCGCCCTGGCGAGCAGCTGCGGGCGGAGGGTCGGCCCTAGAGCCGGCCCTCCGCCCGCAGGTCAGATCAGCTCTGTGGGGTGATCACGATCTGTCTGGTCGTGGTCACCGCACCCTTGTTGTCGAAGTGCCAGACGTCGTAGGTGCCGACGGACGGCTCGCCATTGGCCGAGAAGTCCAGCGGCCCGGAGGCGCCGTCGTAGTTGATGTCCTTGCCCTGCTTGAGCAGGCTCAGGCACTGGGCGTAGCTGGTGCAGGTGGTGCCGCCGACGGTCACGTCGTTCATGTGGTTGACGAAGTCGGCGGGCGCGTTGGAGTGCGCCTCGTCGGCCGCCAGGGCGATGACCACGGCGCAGTCATAGGCCTGCGCCGAGTAGATGGTGTCCACGCCCGGGTAGGCCGCCTTGAACGCGCTCGGGAACGACTTGACGCCGTTGGACGGGCTCGCCGAAGGGGCTGTGCCGCCCACCCCGACCAGCACGGCCGGGTTATGCGGGTCGACGGACTTCCACAGCGTGCTCGACTGCGCGCCGTCGGCGACGTAGATCGGCACGTTCTTGGGGCCGATCCCGTCCTGGATCATCTGCTTGATGACCAGCGCCGTCTCCTGGTAGCCGATGATCACCACGGCGTCGGGCTTGGCGGCCTTGATCTTGGACACCTCGGCCGTGAACGTGGTCGCCGTCGGGTCATACGTGACCTGGGTGGCGACCTGGGCGCCTGAGCTGGTCAGGGCCTTGGCGATGCCGTCGATGAAGCCCTTGCCGTAGTCGGTGGCCTGGGCGACCAGCGCCACGTTGGACTGGCCCGCCGAGACGATCAGGTTGGCCAGCGCCTTGGACTGCAGAACGTCGGACGGCGCCGTGCGGAAGTAGTACCCGTGATCGGGGTAGGTCGACAGCACCGCGCCCGTGTTGGAGGGCGAGCACTCGACCACCTTCGCGTTGGTGATCTTGTTGATCACCGCCAGCGTGTCGCCGGTGGCCGCGGCGCCGATGATGGCGTCCACGTTGTCGGCCAGCAGCGTGCTTGCGCTCTGGCTGGAGATGTTGGGGTCGGTGCCCTCATCCGCCTTGGTCTGCGAGATCGGCTTGCCGTTCACGCCGCCGGCCGCGTTGATGTCCTTGATGGCCATGCTGACGGCGTCGCCCATCGGCGGCTCCAAGAACGCCAGTGTGCCGGTGTGGGGCAAAAGGACGCCCAGGCTGAGCGGTGTGGCCGTCTGGCCGGTGGACGCAGGCGTCGACGACGAGGTCGTGCTCGACGAGTTGCTCGAGCTCGAGCCACAGGCCGCCAGCGTGACCGCCAGGCCGGCGACCGCAACGGCCCGAACCAGCACGGCCCGGTGTGTCCAGTTCATAGATCCTCCCCTGAGAAAGCTGTATGCACGGCCACTAGCATATGCTCTCCACCGATCCACTGTGACGATCCGGTGAAGCTGATCTCACTCTTCCTGGCGGCGCTGGTCGGCTGCATGCTAACGGTTGCGCCGTCGGCGCTGGCATCCGGTGAGGCGATCGGCGGCTTCGCCCGCACACCGGCCCTGAAGCCGATAAAGGGTGTGCGCTTCACGGTCAAGAAGGGCTCGGCCGTGATCGGCACCGCGGTCACCGACAAGACCGGCCGCTGGCTGGTCAAGCTGCCGGGCCCGGGCACCTACTCGGTCACCATCGACACCAAGACCATCCCCAAGAACCTGGCCCTGCGCCAGATCGGCCGCGACACGCTGCCGGATGTGACCGTGACGTCGGGCGAGGTCAAGTTCGTGATCTTCCCGCTCGTCCCGCCCAGCCAGGCCGGCAAGCTTCCGTCCGGGCCGTCCGCTTTCGACCAGCTGGCCGGGCTTGCGCTGGACGGCCTGGAGCTTGGGTTGATCATCGCCATGGCCTCGATCGGCCTGTCGCTGATCTTCGGCGTCACCGGTCTGGTCAACTTCGCCCACGGCGAGCTGGTCACCTTTGGGGGGTTGGTGGCCTGGTGGCTCAGCACCTGGGGGCGCGGGCCGGGGCTGCCGCTGATCCTGGCCGGAGTGCTGGCCATCGCCGCCGGCGGGGTGCTGGGGTTCGGTCTGGAGCGCGGCCTGTTCCGGCCGCTGCGCCGCCGGCGCACCGGCAACGTGTCGCTGATCGTGGTCACCATCGGCCTCAGCTTGGCGTTGTCCAACCTGTACCTGATCATGGTCGGCGGCCGGCCGCTGCCCTACTCCGAGTATGTGCTGCAGACCCAGGTTGGGCCGGGGCCGTTCACGCTGACGCCCAAGGACTGGACGATCGTGGTGCTGTCGATCGTCATCCTGGGCGCCACCGGATTGCTGCTGCGGCGCACCCGGTATGGCACGGCGCTGCGGGCGGTGGCCGACAACGCCGACCTGGCGGCCTCGTCTGGGATCGGGGTGGAGCGGGTGATCCTGGTCACCTGGGTGGCCGGCGCGGCGCTGGCGGCGGCCGGCGGGTTCTTCCTCGGCCTTTCCACCGCGGTCAGCTGGAACATGGGCCTGGAGATGCTGCTGCTCCTGTTCGCGGCCGTCGTCCTGGGTGGCATCGGCACGGCCTTCGGGCCGGTGGCGGGCGCGCTGGTGATCGGCCTGGTGACCGAGATCGCCACCTACTGGATCGATCCCGACGCCAAGAACGCGGTCGCCTTCATCGTCCTCATCGCGGTGCTCCTGATCCGCCCGCAGGGCATCCTGGGACGCCGGGAGCGGGTCGGGTGAACGCCGCCTTCCAGGACGCCATCGTGGCCGGGATCGGCATCCAGGCCGCCGCCTTCGCACTGGCAGCGGTCGGCCTCAACCTGCAGTTCGGCTACACCGGGCTGCTCAACTTCGGCCACGTGGCCTTCATCATGGTGGGCGCCTACGGCACCGCCATCACCGTCAATGAGGGCGCCCCGCTGTACGTGGCGGTGCCGGTGGGGATCCTGGCGGCGGTCGTGCTGGGCCTGATCTTCGGCCTGCCCACCCTGCGCCTGCGCGCCGACTACCTGGCCATCGTCACCATCACCGCCGGCGAGATGCTGCGGCTGGTGATCAACGCGGGCGGCCAGGGCTCGCTCACCCAGGGCCCGTTCGGCATCCAGAACTTCGCCAACCAGTTCTTCTCCATCAACCCGATCCCGTCCGGCAACTACGGGCCCGGCCGGGTCAGCTTCGCCAATACCGAGCTGTGGGTGGTGGTGGTGGCCTGGGCGCTGGTGATCGTTTCGGCGCTGCTCATCCGCCAGCTCGTGTCCAGCCCCTGGGGACGCGCCATCAAGGCAATCCGCGAGGACGAGGACGCGGCCCGCAGCCTGGGCAAGAACACCTTCGTGCTGAAGCTGCAGAGCCTGGTGCTGGGCGGGGTGATGGGCGCGCTGGCGGGGATCATGCTGGCCATCGACCAGCAGTCGGTGAGCCCCGGCTACTACCTGCCCTACATCACCTTCTTCGTGTACACGGCCGTCATTCTGGGCGGGCCGGGTAGCGTCCGCGGGCCGATCGTGGGCGCAATGCTGTTCTGGTTCCTGCTGCAGTTGGCGGCCGGCATCCTGACCGACGGCATCCAGAGCGGCTGGATCCCAGGCTTCATCAACTCCGACCAGGTGCTCACTCTGCGCTACGTGCTGGTGGGTATCGCCCTGATCGGCCTTGCGGTGTGGAGACCGCAGGGCATCTTCGGCAAACGCGAGGAGCTCATGATCGATGCCCGCTGACGTCGTGCTGGAGAGCATCGAGCCGACGCCTGGCGTGGCCAAGCCGGACGCGCTGCTGGTGGCCGACGGGGTGTGCCGGCGGTTCGGCGGCCTGCTGGCGGTGGATGTTGCCCACCTGGAGGTGCAGCGGGGGGCGATCACGGCTCTGATCGGGCCCAATGGCGCAGGCAAGTCGAGCTTCTTCAACGTCCTTTCTGGGTTCGACCGGGCCGATTCCGGCAGTTGGACGTTCGCCGGAACCCGCATCTCCGGCATGCGCGCACACCGGATCGCCCGCATGGGCATGGTGCGCACGTTCCAGCTGACCAAGGCTCTGGCCAAGCTGTCGGTGCTCGACAACATGAAGCTGGGCGCCCCCAACCAGGTGGGCGAACAGATCCTGCCCAGCCTGCTGCCGTCGCGCTGGCGCGCGCAGGAGCGCGACATCGAGGAGCGGGCGATGTTGCTCTTGGAGCGGTTCACGCTGGCCGGCCACGCCGACCACTACGCCGGCACCCTGTCCGGCGGCCAGCGAAAGCTCCTGGAGATGGCGCGGGCGCTGATGGCGGCGCCGGCCATGCTGCTCCTGGACGAGCCGATGGCGGGCGTCAACCCGGCGCTGGTGGAGTCGCTTCTGGAGCACATCCGCGAGGTGGCCGCCGACGGCACGACGGTGCTCTTCGTCGAGCACGACATGGACGTGGTCATGGGTATCTCCGACTGGGTGGTGTGCATGGGCCAGGGGCGCGTAATCGCGGAGGGCCGGCCGGCCCACGTGGGCGCGGACCCGGCCGTGATCGATGCCTACCTGGGCTCGACCCATGACGACCCCGAGTTCGTGCAGGAGCAGGAGGGGGAGGACGGCGATGGCTGACGGGCCGTTCCTGGAGGCGCGCGACCTGGTGGCGGGATATCTGCCCGGGGTGGACATCCTGCAGGGCTGCAGTCTGAACGTCGCCAGCGACGAGATCGTGGGTGTGATCGGGCCCAACGGCGCCGGCAAGTCCACGCTGGTCAAGACCATGTTCGGGTTGGTGCCGGTGCGCGCCGGCAGCGTGCTGCTGGAAGGCCAGGACATCACCTCGCTGGCCGCCCATCAACTGGTCGAGCGGGGCGTCGGCTACGTGCCCCAGAGCCACAATGTGTTCGCGTCGCTGACCGTCGAGGACAACCTGCGCATGGGCCTGTTCTTGAAACCGCGTCAGTGGCGGGAGCGGCTGGACAGCATCTGCGAGCTGTTCCCGCTGGTGCTGGAGCGGCGGGCGCAGCGGGCCGGGTCGCTGTCCGGCGGCGAGAGGCAGATGGTCGCGATGGCCCGCGCACTGATGATGAAGCCCAGCGTTCTGCTGCTGGACGAGCCCTCGGCGGGGCTCTCGCCCAAGGCCCAGGACGAGGCCTTCTCCCGCGTCAAGGCATGCCGCGAGGCCGGTGTGGCGATCATCATCGTGGAGCAGAACGCGCGCCGCTGCCTGGAGATCTGCGACCGCGGCTACGTGCTCGACCAGGGCAAGAACGCTCATACCGGCAGCGGCCACGACCTGCTCAACGACCCGAAAGTGGTCCAGCTCTACCTGGGCATGCTGGGCGCCGCTCGCTAACCCCAGGCCGGTGCCAGGAACCGGTGAGCGGCTGTGACGGTCACCATCGTCACAGCCGGTCGACGGCCCCCTGGCACCCAAACTGCTCCATCTCCAACACGAAACCCCGGTGCCAGGCACGTGCCTGGCACCGGGCCTTGGAGCTCCAGCGTGCCCGCATCCTGCGCCTCGTGACGACGTCATTAAGGAACGACCTCCAGGTACCGGTGGGCGGCTGTGACGGTCACCATCGTCACAGCCGGTCGACGGCCCCCTGGCACCCAAACTGCTCCATCTCCACCACGAAACCCCGGTGCCAGGCACGTGCCTGGCACCGGGCCTTGGAGCTGGCGGTTCACCCGTCGGGGTGAGGCCGAAGGTCGGTAACCTGCTAAACTGTTAGCTGTGCTAACGAGTTTGGATCGAGTCGATGTGGCAAATCGACTGCGGCCCGTGCTGCTGCAGCTGGACCGCCAGCTGCGGCGCGAGCTGGCGCCGCTGGGCATCACCGGCAGCCAGGCGGCCCTGCTGCACGCGATCCGTCAGTGCCCGGGCATCGGCGTCCGCGACCTGGCCGCACCGCGAGGGCGTCTCGGCCGCCGCCATGTCCACGTCGCTCTGACCCGGCTCGAGACGGCCGGGCCTGGTGCAGCGCACGCGCGGCGTGGACGACCGCCGCCGGGTCGGACTGGAGCTGACCGAGCAGGGCGAGCGCGTGCTGCGCTCGGCCCGCTCGCGCCGCACGGCCTGGCTGGCCGCGCGCCTGGAGCGGCTGCCGGCCGAAGAACTGGCGTCCGTCGATAGCGTGCCATCGACGTCGCTTACCCGGCTGCTTGAGGACGAGCGACGTGACCACGGCTCTGCTGCGCGCCAACCGCCGCACCTTCGCCAGCCTGCGCCGGCACCGCAACTACCGCCTGTTCTTCGCCGGCCAGGTGATCTCGGTCAGCGGCACCTGGATGCAGAACATCGCCACCGCCTGGCTGATCCTGACGCTGACCCATTCGCCGCTGGTGGTCGGGCTGCTGGCCGTCTGCCAGTTCCTGCCGTTCACGGTGTTCGGCCTGTTCGCCGGCGTGGTGGTCGATCGCATCGACGCCCGCCGCACCGTGATCTGGACGCAGGTCATGTCGATGGTGCATCGCCGGCGTGCTGGCGGGGCTGACTCTGGCCGGCGCGCGTCACCGCCTGGGAGGTGCTGCTGCTGGCCGGTGCTGCGCGGCACCGTGCTGGTGCTGGACGCGCCCGCCCGCCAGGCGCTCACGTTCGAGATGGTCGGCCGCGACGAGCTGCCCAACGCGGTCGCGCTCAACTCGAGCCTGTTCAACGCCGCCCGCGTGGTCGGCCCCGCCATGCGGCGGCGTGCTCGTCGCCCTGGCCGGCGTCGGCCTCTGCTTCGCCTTCAACACCGTCAGCTTCGCGGCGGTGCTGGCCGGCCTGCTGCTGATGCGGATGGACGAGCTGTTCCCGCGTCGCGCCAACGCCGAGCGGCCCACGCTGCTGCGCGGCACCGGCGAGGCGTTCCGCGTACGTGCGCGGCGTCTCCGCCGGCGCTGCTGGCGCTGACTGATCGTGACCGTGCGTCAGCACCGTCTCCTTCAACTTCAACGTGCTGCTGCCGGTGCTGGCCCGGCAGACGCTGGGCGGCGGCCCGGGCACGTTCGGCATCCTGACAGCCGTTCTTCGGCGTGCGGCGCGCTGGCCGGCGCGCTGACCTCGGCCAGCGCTGGGCCGGGCCAGCTGGCGGGTGCTGCTGATCGGCACCGTCGGCTTCGGCGCTCGCCCAGCTGGTGCTGGCCCCGGTCACCGTCGCTGATCGACGGCCTCGCTGCTGCTCTTCGTGGTCGGGCTGTCGTTCACGCTGTGGACGTCGAACGCCAACTCGCTGCTGCAGCTGAACGCCCCGGACCGGTCTGCGCGGGCGCGTGATCGGCCTCTACTACTTCGCCTTCAACGGCGCCGGCCCGGTCGGCGGTCTGCTGACCGGCTGGCTGGCCGCCAGCGGCGGCACCGAGGCCGCCTTCGCGGTGTCGGGCGTGGCCAGCCTGGTCATGACGGCGGTCGCTGTGACCCAGCTGCGGCGCTGGTCGGGCCGCCCCGTGCGCATCTTCCGGGCCGGCCAGCTGTTCGCTCGCTGATACCTACGCGGGCCCTCGGCGGCGGCTGCGATGCTGCCGGGGTGCGCCGCAGGCCAGTCGTTCCCCTGCTGCTCCTGACCATCTTCGCCGGCGAGGCGATGTGGAACGCCATGGTGCCGTTGGTGCCGGAGTACTCCCAGCGCTTCCACCTATCCAAGCTGGAGGCGGGCATCCTGCTGGGGTCGGGCAGTGTGGCCATCCTGCTGGTGTCGGTCCCGGCGGGGCTGCTGGGCGAGCGGGTCGGAGTGCGGCGGGCGACGCTGGCCTCGGTGGTGGTGATCGCGGTGGCCGATGCCGCCCAGGCCGCCGCCGGCAGCTTCTGGACGCTGCTCGCCGCCCGCGCGCTGTTCGGCCTGGCCTTCGGCGTGCTGTGGACGACCGGCATCGCCTGGCTTTCGCGCGCGGCCGGCGAGCGTCAGTCGCAGCTGCTGTCTCTGGCGGTGACGACGGCCGGACTGGGCGGCGTGGCCGGGCCGGGCATGGCCGGCGTGGTGGGGGAGCGCTACGGGCTGGGCGCGCCGTTCGCTGTCGTGGCCGGGATCACCGCTGCCCTGGCCGTATGCTTGGCGCTGGTGCCCGAGGACGCGCAGGTCGAGGCGACCGCGACGGCCCCCGCCGTGGCGATTCTCAAGGCCGCGTTTGCCGATCGCCAGGTGTCGGCCGGACTGCTCCTTATGACGGTGGGTGGGCTTGTGTCCAGCACCATCAATCTGCTGGTGCCGCTCAGCCTGCACCGGGCCGGCGTCTCGGCGGGAGCTGTGGGCGGCGTGATCGCGGCCTCGGCGGGCGTCTTCATCGCCTGCAGCGCGCTGATCGCCCGGTTGGGCGAGCGGGCGGTGCGGGTGGGGGTGGGGGCGGCTGCATGCATGGCCGCGGCGGTCGTGCTGGCGATCCCCGAGGCCAGCCAGTCGGCCGCCGCCGGCGTGGCCTTCGTATTCGCCCGGGCGCCGGTGACCGCCGTGCTCTTCACCGTCTCCTTCCCGCTGGCCGTACTCGGCGCGCGCAGCCGCGATGTGAGCGTGACCGCGGTGGCAGCCCTGCTCAACATCGTGTGGGCCGGGTCGGCGCTGGTGGGGCCGGTGGCGGGCGGGGCGCTGGCCCAGGCGGCGGGCAACGAGACGGCCTACGGCGTGCTGCTGGTGCTCTGCCTGGGGGCGGCCGGGTGGCTGGCGCGCGCCGCCGGCGCGCCCGCGCAGACGGCCTGCGTGCCGGACCGATGAGCGATCCCTGCCTGGCCGGAGCGGTCGAGCAGGCTGCCTGGGTGGCGGCAGGTCAACTGTCCGCGCGTGAGCTGGTGGCCGCGCATCTGGAGCGGATCGAACGGATCGATGGGCGGGTCAACGCGGTCCCCACCCGCGTCCCCGAGTTGGCGCTGGCGGCGGCCGACGCCGCCGACCGGCGGCGGGCGGCCGGTGAGCCGCTGGGCCCCCTGCACGGGCTGCCGATCGCCCACAAGGATCTGCAGGACACGGCCGGGGTGCGCACGACGTACGGTTCGCCGTCCTTCGCCGACAACGTGCCGCAGGAGGACTCGCTGATGGTGCGGCGGCTGCGGGAGGCCGGCGCGATCATGGTCGGCAAGACCAACACGCCGGAGTGGGGCGCCGGCTCGCACACCTTCAACCCGGTGCACGGGCCGACCCGAAACCCTTGGGATGTGAGCCGTTCGGCCGGCGGCTCGAGCGGCGGGGCGGCGGCGGCGCTGGCCTGCCGCATGCTGCCGATCGCCGACGGCAGCGACCTGGGCGGCTCGCTGCGAAACCCGGCGGCGTGGAACGGTGTGCTCGGCCTGCGGCCGACGCTGGGCAGCGTGCGTCAGTGGCCACCCGGCGCCGGGTGGGTCGAGTTCTCGACGGAGGGCCCGATGGCCCGCTCGGCCGCCGACATGGCGCTGCTGGTGGGCGCGATGACGGGCGCGGCCGTCGTCGAGATCGGCGGCAGCCTGCGTGGACGCCGGGCGGCCTGGAGCCCGACGCTGGGCGGCTTGCCGGTGGAGCGCTCGCAGCTGGACGTGCTGGAGCGCGTGCTGCCGGTGCTGGGGGAGTGCGGGCTTGAGATCGAGCAGGCCGAGCCCGACCTGTCCGGCGCCGACGAGGCGTTCGAGGCCGCTCGCGGCCTGGACTACGCCATTCAGCTGGGCGACCTGTACGACGCCGAGGGCACGAAGATGAAGCAGACGGTGCGCTGGAACATCGAGCAGGGCCGGCGGTTGACGGTGGCTGATCTGGCCCACGCGGCGGCCCTGCACGCGGCTCTGGGCGAGCGCATGGGGAAGTTCTTCGAGCGCTTCGACTACCTGCTGTGCCCGGTCACACAGCTGGCGCCGTTCCCGGTCGAGCAGGAGTACCCGACCGAGGTGGCCGGCCAGCCGATGGGGTCGTACATCGAGTGGATGCGGTCCTGCTCGCGGATCACCATGACCGGCAGCCCGGCCATCTCCATCCCGGCCGGCTTCACGCCGGAGGGGCTGCCGGTGGGGCTGCAGGCGGTGGCGCCGCCCTTCGCCGACAGCTCGCTGCTGGAGCTGGCGGCGGCGCTCGAGGAGGCGCTGGGCCCCGTCGGCCTCCCTCCCGCCGCGCAGATGTAAATGCGCCACCCCGGGTTCAGGCCCCGGGTCGGGTCTTAGCAACTCGGATCAAACCGGGGTCAGGCACCGTCACAGGATTGTGACGGTGCCTGACCCCGGTGTTAGTCGCCGTCGGCGGCCAGGGCCATCTCCCCGTCGGCCGCCTGGGCCACCGGCGGCGAGTGCACGTCGTGCACGTAGTGGCCGCCGCGCAGCCAGGAGGCACCGGCCGCGATCAGGCAGGCCACGATGGCGAAACCGAAGGCCTCGTGCAGGCCGCTCGAGAAGGGCGTGGAGATCAGCGCGGGGAAGAAGCCGCGCCCGTCAGGTAGGCGGCGTGCTGGGCCGGCGGCGTGGTGCAGCACGTGCGGCCCCGAGCAGCTGCTGGATCGGGTTGTAGCCGAGGAACGCGGCGAACAGCAGGCCGACCGGGGGCAGGTGCGAGATGCGGGTGGCATCGGCGTGCGGCACGCCCTGGGCGATCAGCCCGTGCAGCAGCGTCGCCCGGCAGCGAGCCGACAGGCCCGATGATCATGAGCGTGAAGAAGATCCCGATCGAGAGCACCTGGCCGAGTTCTGGAAGGTGGCGCTCATGCCGGCGCCGGCGCCCCTGCTGGTGAGCGGGCAGGCTGTTCATGATGCCGGTCTGATTCGGGGAGGCGAAGAGGCCCATGGCCAGGCCGATGACGCAGAAGCAGCGACGGCGAACGCGAAGTAGGCGAAGTTCACCGGCAGCAGCTCCAGCAGAGCAGGAACATGAGCGCGGCCACCAGCATCCCGCCGGTGGCGAAGGGGCGGGCGCCGTAGCGGTCGGACAGGTAGCCCGAGAGCGGCCCGGCGATCAGGAAGCCGACGGTCAGCGGCAGCATGTAGATGCCGGCCCACAGCGGGGTGTGCTCGAAGCTGTAGCCGTGCAGCGGCAGCCAGATCCCCTGCAGCCAGATGATCAGCATGAACATCAGGCCGCCGCGGCCCAGCGACGGCCAGCAGGCTGGCCACGTTGCCGGCGGTGAAGGCCCGGATGCGGAACAGCTGGAGCTGGAACATCGGCTCGTCGGACCGCGGTCTCGATGACGCCGAAGACCACCAGCAGCACCAGCCCGCCGATCAGTCTCGCCGAGCACGAGCGGGCTCGTCCACCCCATGGTGTGGCCGCCGTAGGGCTGGATGCCGTAGGTGATCGCCGACCAGGACCAGGATCAGGCCGAGCGGCGAAGGTGAGGTTGCCCCACCAGTCGATTCGGGCCGGCCGGCGCTCGCCGCGCTCCTCGAGCTTCCAGTACGACCAGACCGTGCCGATCAGCCCGACCGGCACCGACACCAGGAAGATCAGCCGCCACGACGACCGGGGCCAGCACGCCGCCCAGCACCAGGCCGATGAAGGAGCCGGCGATGGCGGCAGACGGGTTGATGCCGAGGGCCAGGCCGCGCTGGTCGTGCGGGGAAGGCATCGGTCAGGATGGCCGACGAGTTGGCCATCAGCAGTGCGCCGCCGACGCCCTGGCCGATCGCGCATGGCGATCAGCCACAGGGCGCGCCGGCGTGCCGTGCATCCAGGTCAGCGAGAGCAGCAGCGAGAAGGCGGTGAAGACGGCGAAGCCGAGGTTGAAGATCCGCACCCGGCCGTAGATGTCGCCGATCCGGCCGAAGCTGACCACCAGCACCGCGGTGACCACCATGAAGCCCATCATCATCCACAGCAGGTAGAAGGTGTTGCCCGGCTGCAGCGGATTGAGATGGATGCCGCGGAAGATGTCGGGCAGCGCGATCAGCACGATCGACGCGTTGATGGTGGCCATCAGCATGCCGAGGGTCGTGTTGGAGAGCGCGATCCACTTGTAGCGGTCGCCGTGCTCGCTCGCCGGGGCGCTCACGACAGCCTGTCCTCCAGCTCGGCCATCAG
Source organism: uncultured Actinomycetes bacterium (assembly GCA_963744065.1). Lineage (GTDB taxonomy): Bacteria > Actinomycetota > Thermoleophilia > Gaiellales > JAICJC01 > DASUHT01. The sequence goes on from CAVUSN010000004.1 coordinate 70,064, forward strand.
CTCGCGGATGCGCCGGCGCTTGCCGGTCAGCTCATCCTCCAGACCCTCCAGCGCTTCCCGCCGCGAGCGCACCAGCTCGAGCTGGGTGTCCACGTGGCCCAGCGTCTCGTGCAATATCTCGGCTCGCTCACCGTCGGTCGGCTCGAACTCGTGCCAGCGGGCACGCAGGCCGGCCCGGGCCGCCTCCGCATCCGACCACGCACGCAGCTCGGCCAGCGACAGCCCCAGCAGTTCGCGCAGGTGCAGCAGTTCGCGCAGCCGGGCCTCGTCCTGGGCGTCGTACATGCGGTGGCCCCCCGCCGGCCGGCCCCTGTCGGACAGCAGCCCAAGTTCCTCGTAGTGGCGCACGGCGCGCGGCGTGGAGCCCACCCGGCGGGCCAGTTCGCCGATCCTGAAGGTTTTCTGTCCGACCGATGCCATCTGCATAAACCTTACGAGTGCGGAAGTTTAGCATCGGCAATTTCATCGAGGCACCTGGACTGCTAATCTGCTGCGCGCGGCAGGATACGAGAGGATCGAGCATGCATATCCGCTGGCACGGACAATCCGCCTTCACTCTCACCGGAGGCTCGCAGACGGTGGTCATCGACCCCTTCGGGGACCTCAGCGCCTCCACCGCAGGCAGGTTGCGGTTCGCCTACCGGGCCATCGACCTGCTGTTCGTCCCGGTCGGTGGCGGGCCGACGCTGGATGCAGCACGTGCAGCGCTCGGACTACTCGACGGTCGAGCTGGAATCCGGCTCCCGCCCATCCGCTCCACGGGTGGTGGTGCCGGCCGCGCCGGCCCGCGCGGCGGTTTCTGCCGAGCGAAAGGCCCGGTGCCAGGCACGTGCCAGGCACCAAGAGGCCGGTGCCAGGCACGTGCCAGGCACCAGGTCGTGACGGTGCCTGGAGGTCGAACGACCTCCTGACCCCGGCTTAGGCGTCGCGGTACCAGCCGGGCGCGGGGGCCGGCAGTTCGCCGACCCGCGCCCGCCATGGCTGGGCCAGCCGCTCGGCGATCGCCCGCAGCCGCTCCAGCAGCGGCCGGCACACCTCATCAAGCGCCCGCTGCGACTCGCCGGGGTCCGCCACCAGGGCCGCGTCGAACAGCGTGCGGCCCACGATGAACCCGCTGGCGCCGGCGGCGCAGGCGTGCTCGATCTGCCCGGCCAGCACCTCGGCGTCGGCGCCTCCGCCCAGCAGCACCCACGGGATCAGCCGGCCGCACGCCCGGTCGAGCTTGCGGCAGCCGTCCGCCGAGCCTGGGTACTGGAGCTTCAGCACGTCCGGCTCCAGCGCCGCCAACTCGCTCGCTCCCTGCACCACCAGGTCCCCGAACCGCTCGCCGCCGGCCGTCCCCTCGCCGTCGCGCCGGTAGACGATCGGCTCCAGTATCAGTGCCAGCCCGGCCGCCCGGCAGTCGCCCACCGCCTTGGCGACCACCTCGCGCTGGCGGGTCGCCTGGTCGGGCACGTCGGCCCGGTAGGGGAGGAGCAGCTTGGCCGCGGTCGCCCCCAGCCGGCGGCCCTTGGCGGCCGACCAGCCGTCCAGGAAGGCGGTCGTCTGCACCTGGCCCACATCGCCGTAGCCCTGCCCTTCCAGCGGCACGGCCAGCGCCGTCGCGCCCGGTAGGGCCCCTGCGGCCAGGGCCTGACCGGCGGCGAACTCGGCGTCGAGCAGCATCACCGATGCGGCCGGGCCGAGCGCCCGCGCGATCCGCAGCTTGAGCTCGGTGATGCCCGCCGCGTCCAGTTCGAGCCCGCGCTTGGCGAGCACCGCCTGCAGCGAGTCGCGATGGTCGACCGCGGCGCCCACGATCACCCCAGCCGGCGTGGACAGCTGATCGAGCGCCCGCGCCCGCTGGGCCGACAGCAGGTGTGGGGAGGTCACGCCGGCCGCCCGGCCGCCCGGCGGGCGATCCCGGCCAGTAGGCGCGCGTCGCGAGCCGCGTCCTCCACCGTGTTTCGGACCGGGTCGCCGTGCACGCAGCTGCGCCAGAAGCCCTCCAGCTCGCGCACGAAGGCCTCGCCGAAACCGGCCTGGATGGACAGCGTGTCCAGCCGCAGGCCGTCGGAGCGGAGCACGCGAAGCTGAGTCTGCTGGTGGTTCAGGTAGGGCGCCGGGAACTCCAACTCGACCACCGACTGGTCGAAGTGCAGGGTGTAGCGCTCGCGGTACCAGCCCACCTCGGGCACCAGCACCTGAGCCAGGTGCCACAGGGCCCGGCCGTCCAGAAGCGACACGCTGCCGGCGCCGCCCTCGCCGCCCGCCCACACCTGGCCGGCCACCACCTCGCCGGTCGCCACGCCCATCCTGTCCAGCATGCCGTGCACCGCGTTCACGGCATGCACCACGCCCGACATCAACGGGTCACAGAAGCCGCGCAGCAGGTCGCCCTCGGCCGGGAAGCCCAAGGCCTCGTGAGCCAGCTCGCGGCCGCGGGCCGTCAACTCGGCGCCCAGCACCGGATCGAGGTCGTCTGCGCGCACCAGCGGCCGGTGGGCCACGAACGGCCACGAGTCGGGGTCGGACACCTCGACCGAGATGTAGCGCAGGCCGGCGCCGCCGGCCGGGAGCAGCTCCAAAGCGGCCTCATAGTTGGGATCGAACCGCTTCATGTAACCCACCTGGACGACCCGCCCGGCCCGGTCGCGGAGCTCGCGGATGGCCTGCGCCTCGCGCTCGGTGTAGCACAGCGGCTTCTCGCAGAAGACGTGCAGGCCGGCACCCAGACCGGCCAGCACAGCGTCGGAGTGCAGCGGATCGGGCACCGCCACCACCAGCGCGTCCAGCCCCTCCGCCAGCAGGTCCGGCAGCGCGGCGTGGGCGCGCACTCCGCACCGCTCGGCCACGGCCGACCGCACGTGCGCCGACGGGTCGGCGATCGCCACCAGCTCGAACAGCTCGGGCAGCGCCAGCAGGTTGGGGATGTGCTCGACCTGGGCGATCATGCCCGCCCCCGCCACACCCACCCGCAGCCGGTCACCCGCCATGATCGCCTCCCAGGAACGGCCGCTGGCGGGTGCGGGCCCGGTCGTAGGCCTCGCGGGCAGCGCGCACTCCGGGCATCTCCGAGGTCTCGGCCACCGGCACCTCCCACCACGATTCGTAGGAGCCGACCCCGGCCAGCGGGTCGCACTCGACCACGATCACGGTCGTGCGGTCCGCCGTGCGCGCCTCGGCCAGGGCAGCCGCCAGTTCCTCCCGGCCGGCCGCGACAACCGCGATCGCGCCCAGGCTGCGGGCGTTGGCGGCCAGGTCGAGCTTCTCTCCGTACGCGGTGCCGAACCCCTCGGAGCCCAGCGAGCGGGACAGCCCGCCGATCGAGGCGAAGCCCTGGTTGTCGATCAGGACGACGGTCAGGCGCACGCCCTCCTGGATCGAGGTGGCGATCTCGGAGCTCATCATCAGCCACGAGCCGTCGCCCACCATGACCAGCACCTCGCGGTCGGGGTCGGCCAGCTTGACGCCCAGCCCGCCGGCCACCTCGTAGCCCATGGTCGAGTAGCCGTACTCCAGGTGGTAGCCGTGCGAGTCGCGGGTGCGCCACAGCTTGTGCAGGTCGCCTGGCAGGCTGCCGGCAGCGCACACGACCACGTCGGTCGGCTCCGACACCTGGTTGACCACGCCGATCACCTCGGCCTGGCTGAGCCCGGGGCCGCCGTCGCCAGCGTACAACCGACTCACCTCCGCGTCCCAGTCGCGGTTGGCGGCCGCCACCTGCTCGGCCAGCTCCTGCGCCACCCGGTGCCCGGCCAGCTCGCCGGCCAGCGCCTCCAACCCCGCTCGGGCGTCGCAGACCAGCGGTAGCGCGCCCAGCTTGTGCGCGTCCATGCCGGTCACGTTGAGCGCGACGACCCGCACCTCCGCGTGCTGGAAGGCGGTCCTGGAGGCGGTGGTGAAGTCCGAGAAGCGGGTGCCCACGCCGATCACCAGGTCTGCGTCGCGGGCGTACAGGTTGGCGGCCCGGGTGCCGGTGGCGCCGATCGCGCCCAGCGCGCAGGGGTGGTCGTAGGGCAGCACGCCCTTGCCGGCCTGGGTCTCGCAGACGGGGATGCCGGTGGCCTCGACCAACGCCCGCAGCGCCCCCTCGGCCTGGCTGTAGCGCACGCCGCCGCCGGCCACGATCAGGGGCCGAGCGGCGGCCCGCACCAGATCGGCGGCCGCATGCAGCGGCTCGGGGTCGGGCGCCGGCCGGGGGATCCTCCACACCCGCGGGCCGAACAGCTCGTCGGGGTAGTCGAAGGCCTCGGCCTGAACATCCTGGGGAAGCGCGATCGTGACCGCGCCGGTCTCGGCCTGGTCGGTCAGCACCCGCATCGCCTCCAGGAGCGAGGCCGGCAGTTGCTCGGGCCTGTGCACACGGTCAAAGAACCGCGACACCGCGGCCAGGGCGTCGTTCACCGATGCGCCCGGCGCGCCGGGCAGCTCCAACTGCTGCAGGGCCGGGTCGACGCGGCGGGAGGCGAACAGGTCACCGGGCAGAGCAGCACCGGCAGCCGGTTGATGGTGGCGGCGGCGGCGCCGGTCACCATGTTGGTCGCGCCGGGGCCGATCGAGCTGGTGCAGGCGAAGGTGGCGAGCCGGTTTCGCTGCTTTGGCGAAGGCGGCGGCGGTGTGCACCATGGCCTGCTCGTTTCGGGGCAGCAGGTAGCGCAGGCCGCCGTGCTGCTGCAGGGCCTGGCCGATGCCGGCCACGTTGCCGTGGCCGAAGATGCCCAGCACGCCGGCGAAGAGCGGGGCCTGCACGCCGTCGCGCTCGACCCGCTGCTCGGCCAGGAACGCCACCAGCGCCTGGGCCACCGTCAGCCTGCGGCTGCTCACTTGACCGCGCCGAGCGTCAGTCCGCGCACGAAGTGGCGCTGCACGATCAGGGCGAAGATGACGATCGGGAGCGCGCCGATCACCCCGGCGGCGGCCATCGGCCCGACCTCGATCTGGATCTTTCCGATCAGCGTGGATACGCCGACGGGCACGGTCTGGGCGGCCGGCGTTGAGGTCAACGAGAGCGCGATCAGGAAGTCGTTGTAGGTGGCGATCACGCTGAAGATGGCGGTCGCGGCCAGGCCCGGGGCGGCCAGCGGGAGGACCACCCGCACCAACGCCGACAGCCGGGAGTCGCCGTCCACCATGGCCGCCTCCTCGATGTCGCGCGGGATCTCGGCCAGGAAGCTCTGCATCATCCAGATCACGAAGCTGGTGTTGAGCCCCGAGTAGATCAGGATCAGCCCCAGCCGGGTGTTCAGAAGTCCCCACCTGGCCAGCGTGATGTACAGCGGGATGACCAGCAGGATGCCCGGGATCATGCGCACCATCAGGGCCACCACCAGAGCCGACTGGTTGAGCCCGAAGCGCAGCTTGAAGCGGGTCAGCGCGTAGGCGGCCAGCGTGCCCAGGACGAGGCTGATGCCCACCGCGAAGGTGACGATGATGATGCTGTTCTCGAGGTACGACCCGAAGTGGAAGACCGAGAACAGCCGGGTGTAGTTGTCGGAGGTGGGGTGGTGGGGGTACAGCGTGGCGCCGGCGAAGATGTCCACCGGCTGCTTGAACGACTCGTCGATCATCCAGTAGAAGGGGAAGAGGACGAGCGCGAGGATGGCCACCAGGCTGCTGTAGAGGGCGATCCGAGGCAGCCGAGCGGTCATACGGCTGCCCGCTTCATCAGCCGCACGGCCACGACCATGAGCAGCGTGACCATGAGCAGCAGGGCGATCAGCATGGCCGCCGCCAGCCCGTACTGGCTGAACAGGAAGGCCGTGTTGTAGGCGTAGATGGAGATCAGCTGGGTGGACACGCCGGGCCCGCCCTGGGTCAGCACGTAGATCTGGTCGAAGGTGCCGATGGAGTCGATCGTGCGCAGCACGATGGCCACCAGGAGCACCGGCGCCAGCAGCGGCAGGGTGTGGTCGAAGAAGAGCCGCAGGCGCCCGGCCCCGTCCACTCGCGCCGCCTCCAGCGGCTCCTGGGGAAGCGACTGCAGGCCGGCCAGCAGGATCAGGAAGATCAGCGGTGTCCACTCCCAGATGTCCACGACGCACACCCCGATGAAGGCGCTGGTGTTGGACGCCAGCACCTCCGGGGCCTTGAATCCGAAGGCCTGGAACAGCGGGTCGGTGACGCCCACGCCGCTGTCGTAGATCAGCCGCCACATCACGCCCACGACCACCGGGGCGATGGTCATGGGCAGGATCAGCCCGACCCTGATCGGGCTTGAGAAACGGATCTCCCGCGATACCAGAAGGGCCAGGCCGAGGCCCAGCAGGGTCTCCACCGTGACCGTCACCAGGACGTACTTGGCGGTGGTGGTCATGGCCTGGTGGACGAACGGGTCGCTCCAGTCCCGACGGTAGTTGGTCAGCCCGTTGGTGCCGTAGCTGCGGCCGTACAGGTAGTGCGTGAAGCTGGCCCTGATCCCGTAGTACAGCGGGTATAACGAGACCAGGGCCAGCGCCACCAGGGCAGGCAGCAGCAGCAGGTACGGGCCTCCCGGGAGTCGTCCCCGGGAGACCCGCACCCGTCGCGGCTTGACTGTCGTCTGCGCCACAGGCGGTTTCGGCTTAGAGGTAGCCGCCCTGCTGCTTCAGGTAGTTGGTGATCTGGTTGGCGGCCGAGGTCAGGTGGCTCTGGGCGATCTGGGTGTAGCCGGACCGCTGCGAGATGGCCTGCACCAGCGCCTCGTTCAGGGCCGTGCCGAGGATGTTCTCCATCTGCGGCTCGTCCGGTGTGCGCGGCTTGGGGATGGAGTTGTCGACCGCGTCGGCGATGGCCGGCAGCCAGCGGTACTTCTGGCTCAACGCCGGGTCGCGCAGGGCGGTGCCGGTAACGGCGGCGCTGCCGATGCCGGCGAACTCCTTCTGCACCTTCTCGGAGGTGAACCACTCCAGGAACTTGACCGCGCCGGCCGGGTTCTTGGAGCCAGAGGCGATGCCGCAGATGAAGGTGCCGATGGCCGGCCCGGAGATGACCTGCTTGGGCGTGGCCGCGAAGTCGATCTTGCCGATCACCTTCGAGTACTTGGGATCGTCCACCTGGTGGGCGGTGCCCGTGTACTCCGTCATCGCGGTGGCGTGCCCCTGCAGCATCACCGGAGTCTCCTGGGTGGTGTCGAAGGAGGCGACGCCGGGCGGCATGTAGGGGATCAGGCTGAACAGCCGCTCAAGGGCACCGACGCCCTCCGGGCCTGCGAACCCGGGCGACCAGTCGTCGTTGGCGAAATGGCCGCCGTAGGCGTTCAAGAGCGGCAGATAGGTCTGCATGATCGGGTTGCCCTTGACGCCGCGAGCCGTCCATCCGTACAGCGGCGGCTTGGTCGTCTTGGCCACGTTGTAGATGTCGTCCCAGGTGACCGGCGGGGTGGAGAAGTGGTCCTTGTTGTAGTAGAGGATCTCGACGTCGTCGATGATGACCAGCGCGTACAGCTGCGGCGCGTCGTTCGCGAAGGCCTTCATGCGGGCCCCCGAGCGGGGCGGCCAGTAGCCCTGGTCAAGGCCCTTCTCCAGGATGTCGGGGTTGACCTTCAACCCCAGCTTGTCCATGCTCTGGATGATCCCGCCTGCGGCGAACTCGGGCACCCAGTTGTCGTCCATCACGTAGATGTCGTAGGCGCCTGTCTTCTGCAGGCCGTCGGTCTTGGAGTTCTGGTACCAGGCGTTGTAGCTGGTCTCGTTGTAGTGGGCGGTGATGCCCGTCTCCGCCTTGAACTTGGGCAGGAACTGCTGGTGGAAGGGCACCATCGAGGGGTCGGCGAAGCTGCCGATGGTGATCGAGCCGCCGGCTGTTGAGCCGGAGCCGGTCGAGCTCGAGCTCGAGCTTCCGCAGGCCGCCAGAAGCGGGCCGAGGCCGAGCACGGCCCCTGTGCCCAGAGCGCCGCGCATCACCTGGCGCCTGGTGTACCCGCCTGTCGGAATACCGCTGTGTTCGTTCATGCACCACTCCTTCGTGTTCCCGCGGGCTGGGTCACGGCGCCACCGCTCCCCCCGGCGCCGGCGCGGGGGAACCGGCTGCCTGGGTGTCGGAGATCGACGCCTCGGTTTGGGGATCGAACAGATGCAGATGGCCGGGGGTGGGGGCCACGCCGCAGCGCGTCCCGATGGCTGCGTCGTAGCCGGCCGCCACGCGCACGTTGAGGATCTCGTCGCCCACCTTGATGGCGACCAGGGTCTCGTTTCCGAGCGGCTCCACCACGTACACCTCGCCGGCCAGCGAGCCGGCCGTGCCGGGCTCAACCAGGATGGCGTGCTCGGGCCGGAAGCCCAGGGTGGCCGCACCGGCTGGCGCGCCGCGGCGCAGCGGGACGTCCCCCTGGGGGTGCCGGAAGCTGCCGTCGGCCACCTCGCCGGCCAGCACGTTCATCGGCGGGGAGCCGCAGAAGCGGGCCACGAACAGGTTGACCGGGTGCGCATACAGTTCGGTCGGAGGCGCCAGCTGCTGCAGCACGCCGTCGCGCATGACCGCCACCAGGTCGGCCATGGTCATCGCCTCCACCTGGTCGTGGGTGACGTACAGCGTGGTCACGCCCAGCTGCTTCTGCAATCGCTTGATCTCGACCCGCATCTGCAGCCGCAGCTGCGCGTCCAGGTTGGACAGCGGCTCGTCCATCAGGAAGGCCCGCGGCTCGCGCACGATCGCCCGGGCCAGCGCGACCCGCTGCCGCTGGCCGCCCGACAGCTGGCGCGGCGTGCGATCCAGCAGGCGCTCGATCGACAGGAGCTCGGCCACCTTGCGCACGCGCTCCCGGCGGTCGGATCTGGGCACCCTGCGCACGCGCAGTGGGTAGCCGATGTTGTCCTCCACGTTCTTGTGGGGATACAGCGCGTAGCTCTGGAAGACCATGGCCACGTCGCGGTCCTTGGGCTGCAGGCGGGTGACGTCGTGCTCGCCGATGAAGACGCTGCCGGAGGTCGGCTCCTCCAGCCCGGCCAGGATCCGCAATGCCGTTGTCTTGCCGCACCCGGACGGCCCCAGCAGGGCCAGGAACGTGCCGTCGGGCACGTCCAGGTCGAGCTCGATCAGCGCCGGCACGGCCCCGAAGCTCTTGGACACGGCTCGGTAGCGGACGTCCATCAGCCGTCCCCCCGGGCCGGGCCGGTGGAGCCGCGGACGATCAGCTCGGTCTGCACCTTGATCTGCTCGGCCGCGTGCCGGCCGGCGGCGATCGCGGCGAGCGCCATCTCTGCCGCCATCAGCCCCATCTGCTCCGCCGGCTGGCGCACGGTGGTCAGGTCGATGCGGCCGTGGGCGGCCATCGGGATGTCGTCGAAGCCGACCACCGACACCCCGTCCGGCACGCGCCGGCCGGCCCGCTCCAGCTGGTCGATCAACCGGATCGCGATCACATCGTTGGTGCAGCAGATGGCGGTGGGGGAGTCGTCCACCGGCACCGGGGCCAGGCCGCGCCGCTCGAGCGCCGCCCGGACAGCGTCCGGCCGGTAGTCGACCGACTCCTCATGCGCGCCCGAGTGGGCGAACGCGATCCGCCGGTGGCCCAACTCGACCAGGTGCTCGACCACCTGCTCCATGGCGGCGAACTCGTCGACGTGGATCGAGCCCATGCGCGGGTCCGAGCCCTCGAACGATACGGCCACCACCGGCACGCCGCGATCCAGCAGCTCGGACGGGATGGCGGATCCTGCGGTGACCGCCGGGAAGATGACGCCGTCCACCCGCCGCCCGACCAGCGCCCGCACCTGGGCGGCCTCGGTGTCGGGGTCGTTCTCCGTCTCGGCCACCAGCACCGCGAAGCCGTCGCGGTGGGCCCGGCGCTCGATCTGCAGGGCGATCGTGGCGTTGAACGGGTTGAGCGCGTCGGGGATGACCACGCCCAGCGTCTGGGTCGAGCGGCGCTTGAGCGAGCGAGCCACCTCATTGGAGCGGTAGCCCAGCTCGTCGATCGCCTCCAGCACGCGCCGGCGGGTGGCCTCGGCCACCGGTGCGGTGTCGTGCAGCACATTGGAGACGGTGGCGATGGAGACGCCGGAGCGGCGGGCGACGTCGTGCATGGTCACCGTCACGCGGCCGCTTCCCGGGTTCTCCCCAGCGCCTCCCGCAGGCCGGCCAGTGAGGCCTCGATGCCCTGCTCGGCGGCGTACCGGGGATCCTCGTGCTCGATCGACAGGTCGCCGTCGTAGCCGGCGGCGACCAGTGCATCCAGGAGTTCGGCCCACTCGTCCGCCGAGTGGCCCGCGCCGACGGCTGCGAAGTGCCAGGCGGCCACGTCGGGATCGACGGGGTGGCGGAACTCGATCAGGCCGTTTCGGCGCACGCGGTCGGCGTGGACGACGGTGTCCTTGGCGTGCGCGAAGCCGATCTTGGGGCCCAGATCCTCGATCACGCACAGCGGGTCGATGCCCTGCCACCAGAAGTGGCTGGGGTCGAGGTTGATGCCCAGGTTGGGCCCGGCCGCCTCGGCCACGCGCAGAAAGGAGGCCGTGTTGTAGGCCGACGCGCCGGCGTGCAGCTCCAGGCAGATCATCACCTCCGGCGCCTGTGAGCGCGCCCATGCGCCCAGCCCGCGCCAGAACGGGGCCAGCCGCTGCTGGTACTGCCACTCCCACAGCGGCTCGTCGTCGGGCACCAGCGGCCAGGGTGCGAACACCGCCGCGTGCCCGTCGTCGCGGCCGCCCGGGCAGCCGCTCATGGTCACCACCCGGTCGACGTCCAGCGCCCCGGCTAACTCGATCGCGCCGCGCAGCAGCGCCCGGTGGCGGTCGCCCACCGCGGGGTCGGGGTGCAGGGGATTCCCGGCCGCATTGACGCACGACAGACCAAGCCCGTGCTCGGCCAGCTCACCCTGCAGGCGGGCCCGCTGGGCCGGCTCGCGCAGCAGCGTGTCGAGGTCGAGGTGATGGGCCTGGGCCCATCCGCCGACGCCCATCTCGATCCGCTGGATGCCGCGCTCGGCGCACCAGCGGAACGCATCCGCTCGGTTCAGGTGGGCCAGGCCGTCGTCGAACACTCCGATCCGCAATCGCGCTCCCTTGGAGGCACGGCCTCCGGTTGAAACGTTTCAAGCGATCGCGTATCTTCTGCCGCTACCCCCGCGTTGTCAAGGGGTCGTTTCAGAATGAGATTCGTCGCGAGGCGCAGGATGCGGACACACTGGCAAGGATCGAGCGGTGAGCGGAGCGGAGGCGTGGCCGGAGGCCACGTTGAGCACCGCACACCGCGTGGGACGCAGCCAGCGTGCCCGCAAACCAGCCGCAGCAGAGTGTCAATCTGAAACGACCCCACGGGGGGTCGACGCCAATCGGGGCGAGGAGCGTGATGGTCGAAGCGGTGGTGATGGGGCGGCTCTCGGTCGACCTGTATCCGATGCAGCTGGAGACGCCGCTGGAGGACGTCGAGGGCTTCCACAAGTTCGTGGGCGGCTTCGCCGGCAACGTCTCCACCGGGCTGGCGCGGCTGGGCGTCGGCGTGGCCATCGTCTCGGCCGTGGGGGACGACGGGCACGGCCGCTTCATCCGCCGCTGGCTGGAGGGCGAGGGCGTGGACTGCGGCTGGCTGGGCGTCCATCCCCAGCTGCGGACCGCGCTCGCCTTCTGCGAGGCGTGGCCGCCCGACCGCTTCCCCATCACCTTCTATCGCACGCCCACCTGTCCGGATTGGGAGATCCAGGTGTCCGACCTCGACCTGGATGCCGTCGCGGCGGCTCCGCTGGTCTATGTCAGCGGCACCGGCCTGGCCCGTGAGCCGTCCCGGCTGGCCACCCTGGCCGTGCTGGAGGCCCGTGCCGGCGGCCCGGGGACGACCGTGCTCGACCTGGACTGGCGGCCGGTGCTGTGGGATGACCCAGCCGACTATGCCGCCGCCATCCGGCTGGCCGCCAGGATGGCCGACGTCGTGCTCGGCTCGGACGAGGAGATCGCGGCGGCCGTGGGCGCCCCGGAGGCCGAGCGGCTGCTTGCGCTGGGCCCGCACACCGTCGCCCACAAGCACGGACCCCGAGGCGTGACTCTGCACGAGCGGGGGGCCGGGATCGAGTCCATCCCGGCCCACACGGTGGAGGTGGTGAACGGCCTGGGCGCCGGCGACGCCTTCGCCGCCGCCTTCGGCTGGCGGCTGCTGCGCGGCGACTCGCCGGCCGACGCCGCCCGGGTCGCCAATCGCGCGGGCGCCCACGTGGCCGCCCGCCTGGGTTGTTCGATTGCCATGCCGACACAGGGAGACCTCCAGTGAGCGAGCTGTGCCTGCGCGCCCCCGCGCCGCCCATCACACCCGCCACCGCCGGCTGGCGATGGCTGTCCTACCGGTCGCTGCGGGTGGACGGCGCGGCCGATCTGGACACCGCCGGCGACGAGGCCTGCCTGGTCAACCTGGGTGGGTCGCTGGAGGTGTCGGCCGGCGGACAGCGATACAGCCTGGGCGACCGCGGCTCACCGTTCGACGACCTGCCGCGCAGCCTGTACCTACCGCCCGGCACCGAAGCCCGGATCGAGGGTAGTGGGCTGGTCGGCGTGTGCGCGTCGGCCGCCGAGGCCCGGCATCCGATCGCGCCCATCCCTCCGGAGCAGGTGCGGGTGGAGGTGCGCGGCGCGGGCAACGCGACGCGTCAGATCAACCACATCGTGACGCCGGAGTTCCCAGCCCAGCGGCTGCTGGTGGTGGAGGTGCTGACGCCGGCCGGCAACTGGTCGTCGTACCCGCCGCACAAGCACGAGCAGGACCGGCTGCCGGTCGAGAACGACCTGGAGGAGGTGTACGCCTACCGCTTCGCGGCCCCCGAGGCGTTCGGCGTGCAGCGGCTGTACTCGCGCGACGGCAGCCTGGACGAGACGTGGACGGTGCGCGACGGCGACGTGGTGCTGGTGCCGCGCGGCTACCACCCGTTCTGCGCCGCCCATGGCTACCACGGCTACTACCTGAACGCCCTGGCCGCCGAGCGCCGCTCGATGGCGGCCGAGGACGACCCCGACCTGGCCTGGACGCGGGACGCCTGGGCCGGCATGCCGCGCGATCCGCGGGTGCCGTTGACCGGAGAGGAGACAGCATGAGGGTGGCGTCTGCGCCGGTCTCGTTCGGCGTGTTCGAGATGACGGCGGGCGACACTGGGCTGCCGGATCCAGCAGCAGTGCTGGACGCGATGGTGGCGGCCGGCTATGCCGGCACCGAGCTGGGCCCGCCTGGGTATCTGGGGGATGGGGCCCTGGCCGGGCGAGGGCTGGCCCTGGCCGGCTCGTTCCTGCCGCTGCGGCTGTCGCGGCCCGAGCATGCGGCGGAGGACACGGCCGCCCTGGATAGGGCGCTCGACCTGCTCGACCGGATGACGCCGGCGGAGGGCGGGCGGCCGCTGGTGCTGCTGTCCGACGCCTTCTGCGAACCGGAGCGGATGGCCGGCGCCGGCCGCATCGAGCAACTGCCGGATTCGTGGCTCTCCGACCAGCGGTTCGGGGTGCTGGTGGACGCCGCCCACCGGGCGGCCGAGCGCTGCCGGGAGCGCGGCTACAAGGTGGCGTTCCACTACCACGGCGGCACCTACGTGGAGACGCCGCGCGAGATCGAGCGGTTCGTCGGGCGTTTCGATCCCGGCCTGCTGGGCCTGTGCTTCGACAGCGGGCATTCGCTGTTCGGCGGCGGCGATCCGGTCGAGTTCCTGCGCGACTACGGCGAGCTGGTCACGCACGTGCACCTGAAGGACGTGGACGGCGCGGTCATGCAGGAGATCCGCACCCGCGGGCTGGGCCTCGAGGAGGCGTGGCGGCGGGGGGTGTTCTGCCTGTTCGGCGAGGGCACGGTCGACCTACCGGCGGTGGTCTCGGAGTTGCGCCGGATCGGCTTCGAGGGCTGGGTGGTGGTCGAGCAGGACCGGTATATGAAGCCGGGCCAGACGGTGGATTCGCTGAGCGCCGACGCCGCCCACAACCGCGAGTACTTGCGCCGGCTGGGGATCTGATCAACCGGGGTCAGGCACCGTCACGTACCACGTGACGGTGCCTGACCCCGACTGCAACGGCCTAGAGGAAGGGGCCGCGCCGGCGGCGGCCGCCAAAGCGGCGACCCATGCCGCCGAACCCGCCCATGCCGCCCACCCGCCCGCGCATCAGCACCCGCACCGCCAGCATGCCGACCACCAGTGCGATCCCAAGCGGTCCACGCGAGGCGCCGTGCAGGAACACGCCGCCATGCTATCGGTGCTGCGTGTGCGCTCCATGTGATGTAGAAGAGCGGCCATGGCGGCGCCCTCGTTACCCGAGCTGCGAGCCCGGCGGGCATTCGAGTGCCGGCTCGACCCCGTCCGCGCGCTGGGCTCGCCCGACGACGCGGCGGCTTTCCTGGACGACCGCGGCATCCTCACCAGGACCGCGGACTGCGCCCTGCCCAGCCTGTTCGAGGCCTGCCATCAGCCGGCCTTCCGGCCCGGCAAGGGCGGATTCGCGGAGTGGCCAGAGACGGCGTACCCCTGGTTCGCCGAACTCGCAGCGCGGGACGGCGTCGTTCAACTGGCTGTCCACCGCGGCAAGCGGGTGCTGATGACTCGCGCCGTCGCCGGACTGGCCGACCCGCTGTGCCGGGCCGGATTGCGGGCGACCGAGACGGGCGGCGGCGACTCGGCGGTGCTGCTCGCCCACCTATCCGCCGCTGGACCGTCGCACCTGGACGACCTCAAGGTCGAGCTGGAGTGGGATGCCGCCCGCCTGCGGCGGGCGCGGGCGCCGTTGGAGCGGACCGGCGCCCTGGTCAGCCGCGGCGTCACCCAGCCGGCGGCTGACGGCGGTCACACGCACTCGAGCCTGCTCACGCGCTGGGACCAGGCCGTTGCAGCGCCGTCCAGCGCGGGATCCCTGGACGAGTTGATCACGGCCTGCATGCGGGCGGCTGTGCTCGTCCCCGAGGCCGAGCCGCGGCGCTGGTTTTCGTGGAGCGCCCAGCCCGATGCCGCGTTGCTGCAGCGGCTGCTGGACGGCGGTCGGCTGATCCGGCCGGCGGCCGGGTGGCTGGCGGCGCCCGACTAACGCAGGATCCGCTCGGCGCCGGCGTACACGTTGAAGCGGTCGCCGCGCAGGAACCCGATCAGCGTCATCCCGAACTTGCGGGCGGCGTCCACCGCCAGGCTGGACGGCGCCGACACCGCGCACACAACGGGGATCCCGGCCATCGCCGCCTTCTGGACGATCTCGAAGCTGGTCCGCCCCGACACCATCAGCAGGCGGTCGGCCAGCGGCACCTTGCCGGCCAGCAGTTCGGCCCCGATCAGCTTGTCCAGCGCGTTGTGCCGGCCCACGTCCTCGCGCACCTCGAGCAGTTCGCCGGCCGGCGTGAACAGGGCGGCCGCGTGCAGCCCACCGGTGGCCTCGAACACCCGCTGGGCCGCCCGCAGCGTGTCGGGAAGGCCCGTGATCACCGCGGCCGCCACCTGCGGCCCGTCCGCCACCGGCCCGCAGCGCACCTCGATCGCGTCCAGCGACGCCTTGCCGCACACCCCGCAGCTGGAGCTGGCGTAGAAGTTGCGCTGGGGCTGGAAGTCGGGCAGCTCGCGGGTCAGGTCGACCGACACCACGTTGTAGTGCTGCTCCTCACGGGGCACCGTGCAGTAGCGGATCGTGCGCACGTCTGCGGCCCCGGCGATCACCCCCTCGGTGAACAGGAATCCGGCCGCCAGCTCGAAGTCATTGCCCGGCGTGCGCATGGTGACGGCCACGTTGCGCTGCTCGCGGCCGGGCTCCTGCAGGCGCACCTCCAGCGGCTCCTCGGTGGCCACCCGGTCGGGCCGGCGGCGCGATGCCTCGCCCTGCACCTCCATCACCCGCACGCTGGTCGTGCTTGCCGGCCGGGCCGGCCCGCCGCCCAGCTCCAGCTCGCTGGCCGGGTCAGCCGTCATCGGCGGAGGGCGCTGCGGGCTCCCGCTGGTGCACATAGGTGTACCCGAACCGGCCCTTCACACACAGGTTGCCGTGGGTGACGCTGTGATCCAGCGGCGAGGTGACCTTGACGATCTGGTTTTCCTGCACGTGCAGCTCCAGGCTGCAGCCCACGCCGCAGTACGAGCAGATGGTCTCGGTGACGGTCTGCGCCGACTCGTCCCAGGAGCCGTCGGCTCGCATCTCGTGCTCGGAGCTGAACATCAGCGCGCCGGTCGGGCAGACCGCGATGCAGTTGCCGCAGTAGACGCAGGCGGAGTCGGGCAGCGGGGCTGCGAACTCGGTCGCGATACGGGCGTCGAAGCCGCGCCCGGCGACCGCGATGGCAAAGGTGTTCTGCCACTCGGTGCCGCAGGCCTGCACGCACTTGTAGCAGAGGATGCACTTGGCGTAGTCGCGCACGTAGTTCTGGTTGTCGACCTTGACCGGCTGGGCCACCGTGGCCGCGGTCTGGCCGTCGCCGGCGTGGTGATGGCCGGTGTGGGCGGCGTCCCGCTCGCCCGCGGCGGCCGGCGGCGCCGGCGGCCCGTAGCGGGCAGGGTCGGCGCCCGTCTCCGCCATCCACCGCTCCACATTCGGTGTGGTGGTCAGGTCGACGCTCGAGCCCAGGAACTCCAGCACCATCTTGCGGCTGTGGCGGACGCGCTCGGAGTCGGTGCGCACCACCATCCCGTCCTCGGCCGTGCGCGCGCAGGACGGCACCAGCACGCGCGAACCCTCCAGTTCGACCACGCACACCCGGCAGGCGTTGACCGGGCGCAGGGTCTCGCCGTAGCACAGGGTGGGGATCTCGCCCGCTCGCGACCGGCAGGCGTCCAGGATCGTCGAGCCCTCGGGCACCTGCACCTCATCGCCGTCGATGGTCAGGCTGACCGTGCGCTTGATCGAGACGGGGACAGCGCTCACACCGCGCCCTCCGCCGCAAACAGGCCCAGCCCGCGGATGGCCGAGTCGATGGCGTTGGCCGCCGTCTGGCCGAGCCCGCAGATGGAGGCGTCGCGCATCGCCTGCGCGATCTCGTCCAGCAGCGCCAGCTCGTCTTCGACCGATCCGCGCGGGCGGCCGGAGGCCAGCCGCAGCAGCGCCTCCTGCTGGCGCACCGTGCCCACCCGGCAGGGCACGCACTGGCCGCAGGACTCGTCCCGGAAGAAGGCGGCGATGCGAAGCGCGACACTCACCAGGTCTGCATTCTCGTCGAACACCATCACAACGCCGGAGCCAAGCGTCGCGCCGGCCGCCCGGGTGGCCTCGAACGACAGCTCCAGGTCGAGCGCGTCAGGGCCGACGAACCCGCCCGCCGCGCCGCCCAGCAGCACCGCCTTGAGCGGCACCCCGCCGGCCACGCCGCCCGCCAGGTCGAGCACCTCACGCAGCGTCGTCCCGAACGGCACCTCGTACAGACCGGGTCGCTCGACGTTGCCCGACAGGCACAGAAGGCGGGTGCCCGTGGACTGCTCGGTGCCGATGGCCGCGAACGCCTGGCCGCCCCCCAGCACGATGTCCAGCGTGTTGATCAGGCTCTCCACGTTGTTGACCACGGTGGGCTTGCCGAAAAGGCCCTTATCGACCGGGAACGGCGGCTTGGAACGGGGCTCGCCGCGGTAGCCCTCGATGGAGTTGAAGAGGGCCGTCTCCTCGCCGCAGATGTAGGCCCCGGCGCCCCGCCGCATCTCGATCTCGAAGCGCACCCCACGGCCCATCACGTCGTCGCCCAGGAACCCGTGCTCGCGGGCGGCGGCCAGCGCCTGCTCGAGCCGCCGCCAGGCCAGCGGGTACTCACCGCGCAGGTAGACGTAGCCGTGCTCAGCGCCGACCGCGAACCCGGCCATCGTCATCGACTCGATCAGCGCGAAGGGGTCGGCTTCGATCACCACCCGGTCCTTGAAGGTGCCGGGCTCGGACTCGTCGGCGTTGCACACCAGGTAGTGCGGCTGCACCGGGTTTCGGGCCACCGCCTCCCACTTGCGACCGGTCGGGAAGGCGGCGCCGCCGCGGCCCAGCAGGCGCGAGTCGGTGACCTCGCGGATCACGCCGGTCGGCCCCATGTCGAAGGCCCGGCGCAGGGCCTCGTAGCCGCCGTGGCTGCGGTAGCTGTCCAGATCGCGCGGATCGACCCGGCCGACCCGCCGCAGCAGCCGCAGGCCGACGCCGTCGCCCTCGGTCTGGGGGGCGATGGTGGCGGTGGAGGCCTGCACCCGGTGGGCCAGCGCGCCGGCCACGTCCTGGGCGCTGGCATTGGTGATCGAGTAGTCGGTGGGCAGCTCGCCGGCCATCGTCACCAGCACCGCCGGGGCCTGCTCGCACAGGCCCAGGCACGGGCTCTCGAGCCAGATCGAGGTGCCGTTTCCCGGGTGCTCGCCGGGCGGACCGACCGTGCGCTCGAGCTCCTCCACCAGTTCCCGGCTGCCCCGGCACATGCAGCCGATGTCGGTGCACACGTGGGCCACCACGGGCGGCCGCGGCTCCAGGGCGAACAGGGCGTAGAAGCTGGCCACGCCGTAGGCCTCGGCCGGTGGGATGGTCAGCCGGCGGCACACGTAGCCGAGCGCCGGGGCGCTGATCCAGCCCACCCGGGCCTGCACAGCGTGCAGCGCGGGCAGCAGCAGATGGCGCTGGGCACGAGCGGCGTGTCCGCCCACGGCGGCTCTGCTCTCAGTGCCCCGCAGGCCGCCGGTCCAGGCAGACGTTGGCGGTCCCAGCACGCCGTCCACAGCCTCGCGCTCAGCCTCCGATGGCGGGGTGTTGGTGAGTCTGAGATCCACTCAGCTTGCGGGGACGGCCGTTTCGCCGCTGCGCTGGCGCTCGCGCACGGGCAGCTTGTCGATGCGGATGGCGGTGGCCTTGAACTCGGCCGTGCCCGACTTGGGATCGGTGGCGTCGATGGTCAGGATGTTGGTCTCCACCTGGTCGGGGAAGTGCAGCGTCATGAAGGCCAGGCCGGGGCGCAGCGAGGAGTCGATCCGCACCGGCGCCTCGATCGATCCGCGGCGGGAGCTGACCAGCACCTGCTCGCCCTCCTCCAGGCCCAGCCGGTCGACGTCCTCGGGCGACAGGTCGAGTGACTCGCCGCGGCGCAGCGGCGAGGAGTAGCCGCCGCTCTGCACGCCGGTGTTGTAGGAGTCCAGGCGGCGCCCGGTGGTCAGCCGGATCGGGTAGTCGGAGGTGAGCTCGTCCACCGGCGGGTCGTGCTCGACCACGCTGAAGGGGGCCAGCTGGCCCCGCGCCGGCTCGTCCCACAGCCTGCCGTGCAGGAACTGCGCGCCGGGGTGGTTCTCGTCCAAGCACGGCCACTGGATGCCGCCCAGCTGCTCCAGCCGGGCATAGCTCATGCCGGCGTGCATGGGCGACAGCGAGCGCAGCTCGTTCCACACGTCCTCGGCGCTCGTCGTAGTTCCAGTCGTGGCCCAGTCGGCCGGCGATGGCGACCACGATCTCGCATGTCGTCGCGGGCCTGCCCAGGCGGGTCGAGCGCCTTCCGCACGCGCTGCACCCGACGCTCGCTGTTGGTGACCGTGCCCTCGGCCTCGCACCAGCTGGCCGACGCTGGCAACACCACGTCGGCCATCTCGGCCGTGCGGGTCAGGAAGATGTCCTGCACGACCAGGTGGTCGAGGCTCTCCGAGCAGGTGATGCGTGCGCCGATCGGCCTCGGACTGGCCGGGTTCTCGCCCACCACGTACAGCGTGCGCAGCTCACCGCGCTCCATGGCCTCGAACATCTGGGTCAGGTGCCAGCCGTAGCGTGGGCTGGATGGTGACGCCCCAGGCCTCCTCGTAGCGGGCGCGGGCGTCGTGGTCGACTCGACGTCCTGGAAGCCGGGCAGCTTGTTGGGGATGGCGCCCATGTCGCCGCCGCCCTGCACGTTGTTCTGGCCGCGCAGCGGGTTCAGGCCCGAGCCGTAGCGGCCGACGTGGCCGGTCAGCAGCGCCAGGTTGATCAGCGCGAGCACGTTGTCGACGGCGTTGTGGTGCTCGGTGATGCCCAGCGTCCAGCAGATCATGGCCCGGTCGGCGCGCGCGTAGGCGAGCGCCGATCTCGCGGATCGCGGCGGCCGGCACGCCGGTGTCACGCTCGGCCCGCTCCAGCGTGTAGGGCTCGACGCTCGCCGCGTACTCGTCGAAGCCGGTGGTGGCGCGGTCGATGAACTCGCGGTTGTGCAGCCCGGCGTGGATGATCTCGCGCGCCATCGCGTTGGCCAGCGCGATGTCGGTGCCCACGTCGAGGCCCAGCCAGGCGTCGGCCCACTGGGCGGAGCCGGTGCGGCGAGGATCGACGACGCACCAGCCGCGCGCCGTCGTTCACCGCCTTGAGCACGTGATGGAAGAAGATCGGATGGGTTTCACGAGCGTTCGAGCCCCACAGGAAGATGAGATCGGTCTCCTCGACCTCCTGGTAGGAGCTGGTACCGCCCCCGGCCCCAAACACTGTCGCCAGACCGACGACGCTGGGAGCGTGTCAGGTCCGGTTGCAGCTGTCGATGTTGTTGGTGCCGATGACGACGCGCGCGAACTTCTGGGTCGACGAAGTTCACCTCGTTGGTCGCCTTGGAGCAGCTGAACAGGCCGAACGCAGTCGGGGCCGTGGTCAGCGACGGCGCGCCGGAAGCCCTCTGCGGCGCGGTCGAGCGCCTCGTCCCAGGTGGCGGGACGCAGCGCTCCGGCCTCGCGCACCATCGGCTCGGTCAGCCGGGTAAGTGGCTTTCGCATGATCCGATCACCTCCCTTCGAAGCATCGTACTACGATATGTAATCCGGGCAGACGAATGATGCCATGCGGGGCTGTCGCGGCCGCTCCACAGGCGGCCCACAGTGGAGCCCCGTCCACACCGTCTGCCGGATCGCTGGCCGCCGGTTGCAGCCCGCCCGGCCGCCCGCGATGATCCCGCCAGCGCGTGACCGACACCATCCCCGAGCTGTTCGAGGCGGCCGTCGCCGCCGATCCGGACAAGACCTGGCTCGTCTTCGAGGGCGAGTCCTACACCTACGCCCAGGCCCGGGAGCGGATCGCGAGCGCCGCGGCCGGCTTGGCCGAGCATGGCGTCGAGCGCGGTGAGTTGGTGCTTGCCACCGCCGAGAACCGGCCGGCCCACGTGTTCACGTGGCTGGCATCGGCGTACCTGGGCTCCATCATGGTGGCCGTCAACCCGCGCGGCAGCCAGGCCGAGACGGCCGGGCTGGTCGGCCAGGTGCGGCCCCGGCTGGTGGTCACCGGTGATGCCGGGCTGGCGTCTGCGGCGCCGGATCTGGGTGCCGCCGCCGTGGTGGATGTCGAGACGCTGGCCGGCGGGCCGGCCGACCCCGGCTTCGGGCCCGGCCCCGCCCGGGCCGACGACCCGGCGGTGCTGATCCCGACCTCCGGCACCACCGGCAGATCCAAGCTGGTGACCCAGACCCAGCGCGCCTACGTTCTGGCGGCGGAGGGCTTCCCGTGGTGGATGGAGCTTGGCCCCGACGACCGGCTGATGACCTCGCTGCCGCTCTTTCACGTCAACGCCCCCACCTACTCGATGTTGGGCTCGGTGGCCGCGAGGGCCAGCCTGGCCCTGCTGCCGCGCTTCTCGGCCAGCGGCTTCATCGACGCCGCACGCCGCCACGGGGCGACCGAGTTCAACGCCATCGGCGCCATGCTGGAGATCCTGATGCGCCAGCCCGAGCGGCCCGACGACGCCGACAACCCGCTGCGCCTGTGCTACACCGGGCCGGCCCCAAGCGAGGCCCGGCAGCTGGAGATCGAGCGCCGCTTCGGCCTGCGCATCGTGTGCGGCTACGCGCTTTCGGAGAGCCCCTACGGCACCATCTGGGCGCACGGCACGCGGCCGTATGGGACGCTGGGCAGCATCCGCCAGCATCCGGTGCTGGGCGTGATCAACGAGGGCCGGGTGATCGCCGACGATGGAGGCCCGGCGCAGATCGGGGAGGTGGGGGAGCTGCAGCTGCGAAACCCGGCCGTCATGCGGGGCTACTGGGACATGCCGGAGGAGACTGCCGAGGTGCTGGTGCACGGCGGCTGGCTGCGTACCGGGGACATGGTCTCGCCCAACCCCGACGGCACGCTGACCTTTGTCGGCCGGCGCAAGGACGTCATCCGGCGGCGGGGCGAGAACGTCGCCCCGGTCGAGATCGAGGAGGCGCTGGAGGGCCATCCGCAGGTGCTGGAGGCTGCTGTCATCGGCGTTCCATCGGACCTCTCGGAGGAGGACATCAAGGCGTTCGTGGCCGTCGCCGATCCGGCCGCCGCCGACCTGGCCGGGATCCGCGACTGGGCCGCGGAGCGGCTGGCCAGGTTCAAGCTGCCGCGCTACCTGGAGGCGGTGGCCGAGCTGCCGCACACGCCCACCGGGCGGGTGGCCAAGCACCGGCTGCCCCACGATCGCACCCCCGATGAGCTCGACCTGGAGCCAGCCCCGGCCGGGGGGAGCCGGTGAGCGGCGACTACCTGCACACCGACGTCGGCGGCTCCACGGCCGACGCCATCACCGTCCGCGGCCACGATCTGGCGGGCCAGCTGATGGGCCAGGTCACGTTCACCCAGCTGACCTTCCTGCTGGTGGCAGCGCGGATGCCGAACGACGGCGAGACGGCGCTGCTGGACGCGGTGCTGGTGTCGCTGGCGGAGCACGGGCTGACGCCCACCGTGCTGGCCGCCAGGCTCACCCACACCGGAGCGCCGGAGTCGTTGCAGGGCGCGGTCGCAGCGGGCCTCTTGGGCGCCGGCACGGTGTTCCTGGGGGTGGTGGAGGACACGGCCGCCTTCCTGGAGCCGATCGTGCAGGCCGCCGGCCCGCAGCCAACGCCGGACGAACTGCGGGCGGCGGCTCTGGCGGCGGTGGACGCCCGCCTGGCGGAACGCCGACGCATCCCCGGCCTCGGTCACCCGGTGCACACCGTGCAGGATCCGCGCACCCCGCGCATCTACGCGATCGCCGAGCAGCACGGCCTGCGAGGGCCACACCTGGACGCGCTGGAGGCGGTGGCTGCGGCCTACCGCGAGCGGTCCGGGCGGGCGCTTCCGATCAACGGCGCCGGCGCCGGCGGGGCGGCCCTGGCAGATCTGGGCTTCGCCTCCGGGATCGTGCGCGGGTTCGCGCTGCTGGCCCGCACGGCCGGCCTGGTGGCGCACCTGGCCGAGGAGATGTCCGAGCCGCTGGGCATGCAGCTCTTCCGCGAGGTCGACCGCCGGGCGGCCGGCAGCTAGCTTGCCGCCGCCGTGACCGGCGGCGACCAGTCCGAGCTGGTCTGCGGCGAGGTGGCGGTATCGACCAGCCTGGCCTCGAACACGTAGGTGCCTGCGGCGCTGGTGGTGTAGGCCGCCGACGGCCCACTGGCGTTCGTCTGCCATGGGATGAAATTGCCATGCCCGGGGCGGCGCACCTGCACCTCGTAGTGGAAGCCGGCCGGGGCCGGCCCGGTGGCCCAGGTGACGGTCACCGGCGCGCCCGCGGCGACGGTCTGTGCCGACAGCTGGGGCAGCACCTTGATCACGCCGCCCAGGCTGCTGGTGGTGGAGTGGAAGGCGTAGTCGCCGGCGGCCGTGAAGGCATGCGAGAAGAACGACACGAATGGCAGCGGCCCGGAGTCATACAGGCCCATCCCGGTGTCGTCGGTGGCCGACTGCAGGCCGGGGCCGAACAACGTCCACTGCACCGTCGAGCCAAGTTGCAGGCGCGGTGGGTCGGGCTCGACCACGGTCGCGCCAACGCTCACGTACTGGGTGTGCGGCTGGGTGTTGGGCAGCCGCCCGATCCGGTTCGCCGCCGACTCCGAGAACCACACCTGGCCCTGCGGTCCGGTGGTGATGCCGAGCAGACCGGCGTTGGGAGTGGGCACCGGGTAGGCGGTGGCGCTTCCGTCCATGCCCAGCGAGATGATCGAGTTGGTGCCCTGGTCGGCCACCCACATCAGACCGTCGGTGCCGGCGGCGATGCCGAGCGGGTGGCTGCCGGCCGCGTACTCGACGGCCGTCTCGAAGCTGGGCGGCGAGATCACCGCCACCTTGCCTGTGCCCGATTCGGTCACCCACACGTTGCCGTCGGGGCCGGTGGCGATCCCGAACGGGTGTGAGCCGGGCGCCAGGGCAAGTTCCGTGATCTGCCCGGTCGAGGGGTCGAGCCGGCCCACCCGGTCGACCGACTGCTCGGTGAACCACACGCCTCCGTCGGGCCCGATGGTTATCCGGGCCGCGCCGCTGTGCGGGGTGGGGATCCGATACTGGGTGAGGAACCCGGTCGGCGTCAACCGCCCGATCATGTTCGTCCCCGCCTCTGTGAACCACACAGCCTTGGAGGCGGCCGCGATGCCCCGCGGCTGGCTGCCGGCCGGCAGCTTGAACACATGCACATGGCCTGCTTTCCACTGCTCGATCGCGTTGCCGGCGGTCTCGGTGATCCACACATCGCCCCCGGCGCCGACCACCGCTGCGGTCGGCTGACCTTTGACCAGGGGAAGCGAGTAGCGGCTGTAGCGGTTCTTCTCGCTGACATTGCCGAGTGTGCCGGTGCCCGACTCCGGGAACTGCACCGCGTTGCCGTTGGCCGAGATGGTCAGGTCGCGGGGCACGGTGCCGGCCGCCAAGGGGATCTCGACGATCGTGCCCACCGCGCCCGCGGAGGCCGGCAGGACCACCATCAGGGCGGCCGCCAGCGAGACGGCGGCCACAACCAGCGGTGGACGCCGCGCGGGGGGTCGGCGCGGCTCCTTGCGGAGTCCGACGCTCGACCGTAGCCGGGCGAGGTGCTCCATGTCTCAAGTGTCCGTTGTCTCGGGAGCTACGGCAAGTGGGGTGACCGAATATTGCATAGACCAGAACATTGGGAAGCGGCGGTTCGCGGGTATGCTCCCGGCCGGGTTGGGCACTCGATGGGTCACTCGGTCGCTGGCTGCGACGGTTGCGGTGGGCGCGCTGCTGCTGGGCGGCTCTGCGGCCGGCGCGGGAAGCGCGCCTTCGGGGCCGGCCGCCAGCAGCGCCGCGGGTATCTGCGGCACCGCCGGTTCGCGGCCGCCCGCGCGGTTCACGCACGTGATCCTGATCGTGCTCGAGAACCACTCGTACGGCGACATCCTGGGTCAGCCGGGGTCGCCTGCGGCGACCGCCGCCCCGTTCACCAACGCACTGGCAGCGGCCTGTGGTACGGCCACCAACTACCACTCGGTCACCCACCCATCGCTGCCCAACTACCTGGCGCTGACCGCGGGCTCCACCTTCGGCGTCACAAATGACTGCCACTGCAGCTTCCCCGTGGGCGGGATCTTTGTGCAGGCGGCGCTCAGCCACCTCAGCTGGACAGCCTACGCGGAGGGCATGCCAGCCCCCTGCGACCGGGTGCACGGCGATGGCGGTCTGTACACCCAACGCCACAACCCGCCGGTGCTGTACTCCCGGCTGAGCACGTGCGCCAGCCACGATCTGCCCCTGGGATCGACCTCCAGCGGGCCCCTGGCGCATGCCCTGAGCAGCCGCCATCTGGCCAACTACGTGTTCATCGCGCCCGACCTGTGCCACGACATGCACTCCTGCCCGATCTCCAGCGGGGATGCGTGGCTGGCCGCCTGGATCCCCAGGATCGCGCGCAGCTACGCCTACCGGCACCGGGCCACCGCCATCTTCATCACCTTCGACGAGGGCTCCGACGGCACCTACGGCAACGGCGAGGTGTGCGCCGACCATCCGACCGACCAGAGCTGCCACGTGCCGTTGCTGGTCATCTCACGCTACGTCCGCGCCGGCACCGTGGTCAGCGCGCCGCTCACGCACTACTCGCTGCTGCGGCTGAGCGATCACCTGCTGGGCCTGCCGGCCCTGCGCAACGCCGTCACCGCCCACGGCGCGGGCGGCTTTGGTCTGTAGGGGCTGCCAGCCCTCCAGCGCAGGCCGATCGTGGCGGGCCACGCTGCCCGACGAGATCACGTCGTCGCCCAGCCGCTCGGCGAAGCCGCTGAGGAAGGCCGCCACCAGGTACACGCCGTCCGCCGTGTGGGCCCCCGAGCCGACGGTCACCTGCACGACGCCGGTGTGCAGGATGAGGTAGGCGACCACTGCGGTGACGATCCCCACCAGCGGCCGCGACACTCCCGAGGCGATCACCAGGCGGCGGTTGAACTGCTCGCCGAAGTCCAGTGAGCGCAGCCTGGTCAGCACACTGACCAGCGCGCCCAGAGCGCCGAAGACGACGATCCGCTCGCCCAACGGCGAGCCGACCACGCCGGGCAAGAAGTTGGCCGAGAACACCACCAGGCCTGCCGCCGCGGCCGCCACCACCCCGAGGCTCACGCCCATCAGGTAGCGCAGCCGGTTGCGAGCGTTGGCATAGCGGTCGACGATGCGCTCGGCCGCGTGGCCAGCAACATAGCCTCTGAAATCCTCATATTCAAGCCCGCCGTCCGCTGTCTAACGGCGCGCCCAGAGCGGGATTCCATAGACTGCCAGGGTGGGCGAGACATGGGAGGACGAGGCCGAGGACTGGGTGCGCTGGTCTCGCACTCCCGGCCATGACGCCTACTGGTACTACTCGCCCGGGTTCTTCGAGCAGATCGTCCCCCCACCCGGCCGGCGGACGCTGGAGCTCGGCTGCGGCGAGGGCCGGGTGGTGCGCGATCTCAAGGCTCGCGGGCACACGGTCGTCGGGATCGACAGCTCGCCGACGCTGCTGGAGTACGCCCGGACAGCTGACCCGGAGGGCGAGTACCTGCTGGTGGATGCCGCGTCCCTGCCCTTCCCGGACGGATCCTTCGACGTGGTCGTGGCCTACAACTCACTGATGGACATCGCCGACATGCCGGGCTCGGTGAGCGAGGCCGCGCGCGTGCTGGCCCCCGGTGGGCGGATGGCCATCTGCGTCACCCATCCGGTCAACGACGCCGGCGCGTTCCGGGATCGGACGGCGGATGCCGAGTTCGTGATCGAGGGCTCCTACCGCGATCGCCAGCTGTTCGACATGCGCTTCGAACGGGACGGTCTGGAGATGCGGTTCCACGGCTGGACGCTGCCGCTGGAGGCGTATGCGCGGGCGCTGGAGGAGGCCGGCCTGGCCATCGAGCGGATCCGTGAGCCGGGGGCGCCCGCGCAACTGGTCGAGCGCGACCCCGGGATCGTGCGCTGGAACCGGGTGCCCATGTTCATGTGGATGCGGGCGTTCAAGCCCGCCTGACGCTGGGGCGCTAGCGGCGGGCCGCCGGCGCCACGGCGGCGGCCGTGGCCACCAGCACCGCGCCGAACAGGACCAGAGTGTCGATGTGCACGGCCGTGCACCACAGGCAGATGGCGTTGATCTGGAACAGCTCCGCGTACACCAGGCGCAGCGCGAAGGCGATCCCGGCCGCCACCAGGGCGATCCGCACCCAGCGCAGCTCGCGCGAGGGCGATCTCCAGGCCCAGGGCAGGCAGGCAGCCGTCACCAGCACGAAGTAGACGGCGCCCCACACGGCCACCGGCCGGCCCAGCAGCATCGACTCGGGGCTCGAGGTGACCTTCTCGCAGTTGATGGTGCCGCTCGAGGAGCAGGCCAGGCTGACCGAGCTGGAGTAGTGGACGATGGTCAGGTAGATCGAGACGGCCAGCCCGATCAGGCTCATCGCCGTCGTGGCCGGCCACGCCCAGCCGGGCGGCTGCCACCCGTCAGATGGGTCAGCCACTGCCGAGCTTCTTGGCAGCGGCCTTCACGCCGCTGGACTGGCACACCGAGGCCGGCCTGCCGCCGTCGATCGCGCACACTGCGGCCGACAGGCTGTTGGAGACGCCGAGCACCGCCTGGGAGATGGTGGTGGACGGGTCTTTGAGGGCTGCCGCGACCGCCGCCATCGTCTCCCCCTGCATCATCGTCGGCTCGTAGCCGGCGCCGGACACCCCGTAGGCGTTGCCGAAGTCGACGAACGGGATCGAGCCCTGCTTCTCGAAGTACGGCGGCCGGTCGTAGGTGGTGAACAGCTGCGCCTCCAGCGCGGTGGGCCGGTCGAGGGGCGTGTACGCCCCATTGACCACGGTGTTGGTGTACGTCTCCACCCCCTGGAAGGTGATGTAGGGGCTGGTGTAGGAAGCGCCGTGGAAGGAGAACGTCGGGGTGTTCGGGAACACGTCCTGCGACCCGGAGAAGGTCGTTCTCAGGTTGTGGAACGTCCCGAATCGGGACAGCGCGACCACCAACGACCATCGTTCGGCGGCGCAGAACGGGCAGTAGTCCGCGCCCAGGTACATCACGTACGGCTTGCCGTCCACCCGCACCGGCCGGCCGTTCAGCTTGACCGGGTAGTGCAGCTGCAGCTTGCCGCCCGTGCCGACCTGATCGAAGGCCGACGCCGGCACGCCGGTGACGTCCTGCATGACCGCCGCCGGAACCGCGTCCACCGCCGCGCCCTTGACGTTGGACGAGGAGCCGGTGAGCAGCCGGACGGCCACGAACACCACGATCACCACGATCACCAGCCCCACCGTGGCCAGCGCGATGGTCATCGGCGAGCGGCCCTGGCCCCGCGGGCGGGAGGTCATGGCGGACCGGGCACGCGCGTCCCGCCGTTGCCGTTGTGCTTGCTTGTCCTTGGTCATGGCAGGTCGCCGCGGCGAGCGGCGCGCGGCTCAGCCGGCGCTGACCGTGTCCGGCTCGCTCACGCCACGGCCCCGGTAGGCCCGGCCGGGGGTGCCGCCGACGGCGAGCATCTTGGCCGGCACGTCGCCGGTGGTCAGGCGCCGCTGGGTGCCCGCCGCGA
Source organism: uncultured Actinomycetes bacterium (assembly GCA_963744065.1). Lineage (GTDB taxonomy): Bacteria > Actinomycetota > Thermoleophilia > Gaiellales > JAICJC01 > DASUHT01. Next base: position 98,598 of record CAVUSN010000004.1, read on the forward strand.
CCAGCGCGAAGGTGCCTGGCACGAGCCGGTGATCCTCGCCCTCGGCCGACAGGATGACCTCGCCCTCGATCACGACGTACAGCTCCTCCTGGCCGTCCTCGGCGTGATCGTGCAGCGGGTAGCCCTCCGTCATGTTGGCCGGGAACTGCTCGAAGTTGACACCGAATCCGCTGATGCCGAGGCTCTTTCCGACCATCACGAAGCCGCCCGCGTTGGGCGATTCGCAGTCGTCGACCCGCTTGATGGTGACTCCGCTCATGCTGGCTCCCTTTCCGGTGGACCCCACCCCGGCCGGATGGTACCGCGGTCTCAGCCCAGCCTCGGTGATCGGATCAGGTCTCGACGGCCACGAACCAGCGTCCGTCCATCAGCGTCCGCCCACCGCCCAACTCCGCGGCCAGTTGATTGGCCCGGAAGTGGCGCTTGTACACGCGGTGGGTGGTGCCGTCGGTGAGCGTACGCTCCTGCCACTGCTCCGGCTCGACGCCGTCTCGAAGCGCCGAGTCGACCACCACCAGGCTGCGGGCGACGCGCCGCGCCTCGGCCAGGAAGCGCGTCCGCTCGTCCTCCAGCAGGTGGCCGTAGAAGTGGGCGGTCAGCAGCCGGTCGAAAGCTCCGTCAGGGAAGGGCAGGGGCACGGCGTCACCGTGCACGATGGCCGCCTGCGGGATCCGGGCGGCGGCCAGCGCCACCATGCTCCGGCTCTGGTCGAGCCCCACCACCCGGCCGCGCAGGTGCCTGGTCAGAAAGCCTGTACCGCAGGCGACGTCCAGCACGGCCGCCGGCGGCAGCCCGTGCAGCGTCTCGATCAACTGCTGCACCTCGGCTGCCCAGCCCGGCCGCTCGCGCTCGGCGAAGAGGCCCGTGCCCAGCCACCAGTCGTCGTACTCCTGCGCGCGCTGCTCGTAGTAGGCGCGCATGGCCGGGGCGACCACGGCCGGCGTTGGCTGGTCAGACACTGGCGGAAGCTCCCATTCCCGGCCACTGTAGCGAGGCGAGATCGGCTCAGCGGTCGGACGCGGTCAGCCGCAGACCGCGCAGGCCAGCCGCCACCAGGCCGGCCGCCAGCCCGCCGTAGGCCACGTCCAGCGGCAGCTGCGGTCCGCCGTGCCACCCCAGCATCAGCGTCTCGGTGGCCAGCCATGCCAGCAGCACGATCCCCGCCGTCAGCCCGACCGGGCGGGCCAGCTGTGGCCGGCGCAGGGTGACCACCGCCGCGGCCATCATGCCGCCGCCGATTACGACCAGGAGCAGCAGGCCGGGGATGGTGTAGTCGGGAAACAGGGTATGGGCGATCCAGCTGCGGTCGAGGCCCATCCCGTCGCGCATCAGGGCGATCCCGGAGGGGATGGCGGGGATGGCCACCAGCAGTTCGAGCAGAGCCAGCAGGCGAGCCCCCCGGCGTCCGCTTGCCGGCCATTCGGCCGTGATCCTCGAGAAGCCTGGTGCCGCTGACGAGGCCATGCTCACATGGTGCGGCGGCGAGATGGTGGGCGGCATCGGTGTGAACGCGCAACCGTGCCGCGGATATCCCGCGCGGCCCGGGTACGGCGCGAGCGGCGCCTCGGTCAGCCGACCGGCGAGCCTGGCGCAAGCCGCTCGGTGACCACCGCGTCGGCCACCTCCCGGGCCGGCGCGTGTCCGGTCACCGAGGCCAGAAAGGCGGGTTTGGCCAGGGTGAACAGCTGCACGTCGGTGCGCGCGGTGACCGTGGCCGTGCGCGGCACGTCGCGCAGCAGCGCGATCTCGCCGAACCCCTCGCCGCGACTCAGGGTCGCGAGCTGCTCGCCGGCCCTGGTCACGCTCACCTCGCCGTCGGCGATCGTGTAGTACAGATCGCCTGGGTCGCCCTCCCGGATCAGCACCTGGCCGGCTGGCGCACTGACCGATCCCAGGCTGTGCGCGAGCGCCTCCATGGCCGGCGCGGGCAGCGGAGCGAACAGCCGCGACAGCCGCAACAGGTTGATCTCGACAATCGGCACCCGGGCCTGTCGGTCGATCCGCAGCAGCCGGCGCAGTCCTGCCAGCAGCGCCAGCGGCAGCACCAGGCCGACGCCGATCACGGCAGTGCGGGTCCTCCCAGCCACACCAGCAGCGGCACCAGCAGGCTGCCGGCCGCCAACCCGGCCATCTCCAGACCCTCCAGCAGGCCGAATACCCGGGCCAGCGTGGCCGGGTCGGAGACGCGCTGCAGGAGGCTGCGGCCGGACACGTCGATCAGGCTGCGGGCCGCCCCCGAGGCCGCCAGCAGCATCAGCGCTCCGGCGTTCGTGCTCTGCAGCCCGAGCACGACGAAGGCGCCGCTCCACACCGCCACTCCGGCCAGCAGCGGCGGCGTCAGCCGGCGCCGGCCGATCAGGGTCACTGTCAGGGCGGCGCCCAGGATGCCGCCGGCACCGAAGGCCGCGTTCAGGAACGCAACGCCCGACCGGCCGGTGTGCAGGATCTTGAACGCCAGAACCACGTTCAGCACGTCCAGCGCGCCGATCACCACCATCTGCGAGCCGACCACCCCGACCAGGAACGCGCTGTCGGGTGCCTCGCGGAGCGCGCGCAGGCCCGCTCCCGCCCCCGTCGCGGGTGATGCCTCGTCGCCCTTCGCCGAACCCGGCGCAGCGGCGTCGCGCGCCTGCCACACCGCCGTGGCGCTGGCCAGCGCCACGCCGGCGAACACCGCCACCACGCCACCGGGACCGATGGTGCTGACGAGAAGGCCCGTCAGCACGGGGCCGCCGACCACGCCAACGCCCTCGCACCAACTGGAGACGACATTGGCCGCCGTCAGTTCGTCCGGTGTTCGCGCCACCCCGGGCAGCAGGGCGGACTGGGTGGGGCGGATGATCGTGAAGGGGACGGCGGCAACCACGGCCGCCGCGTAGACGACCAGCGGCGGCGCCCCGCCTAGCATCACCCCGGCGGTGATCGCCATCGTGACCGCCAGCGCCAGATAGCCGCCGATCAGCACTCGGCCAGGCGGGTGCCGGTCGGCCAGCCCGGCCAGCACCGGGGCGGCGATCGCGCTGGGCGTGAGTTGCACCGCCGCCACCAGGGCGGCCACGTTCGTGCCGCCATGCGCGTAGGCGTACACCAGGATGGCGATCCACTCTCCGTACTCGGCCGCGTTGAAGCCGACGAAGCCCAGCTCGACGCGCCGCAGGGTGACGTTGGCGAGCGCCCGCCGCAACACGCCGGCGGCGGTCGGGGCGCTCTCGACGGCGCTGGCCATCGGGCGATTCTGACGGCCACCGCGGGTGCGTGCAGGCGGATTACGGCACGAGCATGTGCCGCCAGCTCACGCCGGCGTCCGAACTCGTCCACATCACGTGCGGCTCGCCGACCCACACCAGCTGCGACGGGCTGACGAAGGCCAGCAGGCCGCCGGTCGCCAGGCCCGGTGCCGGCACGGGCCCTCGGTCGCTGACCGCGAGCTTGCCGTCCACCGCCAGCTGGTAGGTGAAGCGGCCGCTGCCCTGCGTGCCGGCGTTGCCGACAGCGCTGTCACCCGACGCCTCGACCGCGATCTGCTGCGCCTCGTTCACGGTCGAGGGCGCGCCACGGGTGAAGGTGCGCCCTGCGTTCAGCGACGTCTCGGGTTCTGGCCGGCGGCCAGCACCTGCTCGCCGAAGCCCAGTGAGCGGCCGGCCAGCCGCTGACCTGCTGCCACGTACCCGAGCCGGGGTGCGACCGCCGCAGCTGGACGTTGCAGGGCCCGGGCAGCCGCTGCTGCTCTCGGTCAGGCGGTACACCCACGAGCCTGCGGCGGCCATGCTCTCCACCGATTGGCTCGCCATCCGTCGCCAGGAGCGGCCGCCGTCGACGGTCATGAAGAGCGACGACCCGTAGGCGTAGCCGACCGTTCGGGAGGCGTAGAGGATGTTCTCGACGCATGTCTTGCCCGGCGGGCAGTTGCCGTTTCCGACGTTGGCGCAGGCGGTCTGGGCCGGGATCCGCGAGAGCCGCGTCCACGACCCGCCGGCATCGGCCGATGCATAGACGACCGCGCACCGCAGGGCGCCGCCGCGGCAGGGCGTTCCCACCAGCAGCGGTACGACGCCAGTGGCCGGTGGCCGCTGCGTCCAAGCCGTGTAGCGTCCCCGCAACATCGACACGGAGGTCGGCATGGCGCTCGCACGAGTTGTGGTCTTCGAGGGAGTGGACGCGGGGCGGATGGAGGAGATGAAGACGCAGATCGGGGGAGAGCCGCCGCCGGGCGTCCCCGCCACCGAGCTGATGCTGCTGCACGATCCCGCCGGCCAGCGGGCGACCGCGATCATCTTCTTCGACAACGAAGAGGACTACCGGCAGGGCGACGAGGTGCTGAATGCGATTCCGTCTGCGGAAACGCCGGGCAGTCGAGCGTCGGTCACGAAGCACGAGGTGGCCGTCCGCATGACCGCCTGATCGCGGCGGGGCTGGCCGGCCGTTAGCGGGCCCGCATCCGGTTGTTGCGCGGGTTGTGCTCGACCTCGGCCAGCCCGAGCTCCTCGAGGAGCGGCGGCACGTACATCCCGAACCGGCCGCGCAGGCCCTTCTTGAGGCCGTACCAGCCGCCGACCGGGTTGTCGGGCGAGCGGCCCCAGGCCTCGACGGTGCCGTCCTTCGCCGGCTTCTGCTCGTCGGCGCTGCCGAGCTCGATCCAGTCGCCGTGCGCTGACGAGCATCGCGTGCAGGTCGTCGATCGCGCGCGCGTCGTAGAGCAGCGTCGTCTTGCCGACGACGCAGACGATCACCTTCGTCCCGTCGCGCTCGTCGAGGTACATCTCGTAGTCCGAGGTGAGCGGCGGCGTCTTCAGCTGCCAGGGATCGTCCTTCGTGCCGGCGCCGCTCACGACGCCGCTCCGGACGAAGCGGAACGAGCCGACCTCATCGAGCTGCGTGACGACCGGCGGCTCGTCGCAGCGGTCGCGGATGCCCTCCTGGAAGCGCTGGAACGCGGCGACGTCGGCCGAGCGGGTTGTGCTCGCCCTCCTGCGCGGCGAGGTGGACGAAGCGTGACGCCGTCGTCGAGCTTGAACGTCCCGTAGTGGAAGCCGTCGGGCTGCATCGCGCGCCGAGCTCCTCGTACACGTCGCGCACGAGCTGCTCGTTCGCCGCGACCTGGTCGGGCTTGACCGTGTAGCGCACCATCACTCGTCTCATCGGACTCCTCCATCGCGGTCGGAAAACCGATCGGTTTCCAGCGGCCGACTCATACACGGCTTCGCGCCGATCAGAAAACCGATCGGTACCATTCGTTCACGTGATGCCGAGACCGATGCGCGCATCGCCGCCCTCGCGGCCGAGCAGTTCCACGAGCACGGGATCACCGCGACCGGCGTCGACGCGCTGAGCCGGGCCGCCGGCATCTCGAAGCGCACGCTGTACGAGCGGTTCGGCAGCAAGGACGGGCTGATCGTCGCCGCCTACGACGAGCCTCGACCTGCCGGTGTTCGAGATGTTCACCGGGCCGGCCGAGGCCGCGTCGGACGAGCCGCGCGAGCAGCTCGACGCGCTCTTCGCGCAGCTCGAGGCGATGGTGCAGCTGCCGGAGTTCCGCGGCTGCCCCTTCTCGAACGCCGCGGCCGAGCTGGCCGACCTCGACCATCCGGCGCACGAGGTCGTGCGCCGGCACAAGGAGCGCCTCCGGCGCTGGATGCGCGACCGCGCGCGATGGCGCTGGCGCCGCGCGACCCGGAGCGGCTGTCGCGACAGCTGATGCTCGCTCTTCGCCGGCGCCCAGTCGCAGGCGCTCGTCGAGCGCTCGCCGCGGCCGGCCAGGGAGGCGCGGGCGCTGGCCCGGGCGCTCGTGCACGCGGCCGGTTCCTGAGTCGATAGGCAGCTTCGGCACTCTGGCATCTGTTGCCGGTAGTGGACACGTTCTCGAGGTCGGGTGATAATCAGCCTGTGGCGTGCCCAGGCGGCTGGCGGCAGCTCGTGATGGCCAGGGATGGCCGCGGACGCCCGGCCGGTTTGGGCGTCGGCATCCCGATCGGGATTCTGCTGCTGGCCGGCGCACTTCTGACCTCCTGCAGCCAGACGTCGGCGTCCACCCCTCACACGGGCACCCCGGCTTCCTCTCCACCTGCCCCGACGCCAACCACCACCCCGAAGGCACACCCTCACAAGCGTCGTAAACGCCACCGGCCGGCGCGGCACCGTCACCCGGTCCGAGTGCACGCGGCCGGAGTGCCGGCGGTGGACGTGCCCAACCCGGTGCTCACACCGGGCGTCGCACTGCCCGTATCCGCCAGTCAGGTCTGCGTGTCGGGCTACGCGTCCCGCGTGCGAGATGTGCCCGAATCAGAGCAGGCCGATGTCTATGCGCGCTACGGAGTGGCCCACGTCCCGTACGCGCACGAGGTCGATCATCTGGTCTCGCTCGAGCTCGGCGGGTCGAACGCCATCGCCAACCTGTGGCCAGAGCCGTACGCCGGCCGGTGGGGGGCACACACCAAGGACATTCTCGAGAACCGTCTGCATGACCTTGTCTGCGCCGGGGCGCTCACCCTGCTCTACGCCCAACACATCGAGGCCACCAACTGGGTTGCCGCCTACAAGCGCTACGTGGGCGCGCCACCCACATCCAGCGGCGGAGGCTCGACTGGCGGGGGCAGTTCTGGCGGGGGCGGCTCCGGTGGTGGATCAGGCTCATGCACACCCGGGTACTCGCCGTGCCTGATCGATCACGGCGGCGCCGACTACGACTGCTACGGCGGCGGGGGAACGGCCCTTACTACACCGCTGCGGGCGTCACCTACCGCGTGACCGGCTCCGATCCATACCAGCTGGACGGCAACCACGACGGCTACGCGTGCGGCTCGTAGCTCTGGTGGCTCGTCGGAGCGCGGCCGCGCGGCCTACTGAACGACGGAGTGCTGCATCGCCCACAGCGCGGCGGCGGCTCGGGTGGAGACCCCGATCTTGCCGTAGATGTGCTGGATGTGGTGGTCGGCGGTCTTCGGAGTGATGTACAGCCGATCGGCCATCTGGCGGGTCGTCAGCCCTCTGGCCGCGAGCCGCAGCACGTCCACCTCCCGGCGGGTCAGTCCGCCCGGATTCTGTTGGCGCTTGCCGGCGTTGGCGGGCGGCTCGCCGTGCCCCGCCGCCACCAGCACCGCACGACTGGCGCGCGCCTCCAGCACGCCCTCCGATTCGAGCCGGCGCAGGTCGGCCGCCGCGTCGGCAGCCGAGAACGCAGGACGGTCGGCCCGCTCCGTGGTCAGGCCGGTGTAGATCTCCGTCGCCGCCAGCACACACGCGCCGAGATCGTCGGCATCGGCAGGCACACGCTTGTGGTAGCCGGACCCGTCGCACTTCTCGTGGTGCGCAGACGCGACCCGATTCAGCGCCTCCAGGGCCGGTGAGCGGCGCAGCATCTGCTCGGTCAGCATCGGGTGCAGTTCGACCCGGTCGAACTCCGCCCGGGTCAGCGGGCCGGGCTTGTCCCAGATCGAGTTGGGCACCACGGTGGTGCCGAAGTCGTGCACCAGCGCCGCCCGCCGAAGCGCGGCCACGTCCTCCTCCGGCAGCCCCAACACGTGGGCGGCGTCGGCAGCCAGCTCCGCACAGCGACGGCTGTGCCCCCCCATGTACGGCGACTTCAGATCGATGAAGTCGGCGACCACGGTCAGGGCCTCGTCCAGCTCCTCGCCGGCCAGCATGCGATGCGGCTGCGGCTCGATGGCCAGCACCGCGTCCCACGGCTCGAGCTCGCCCAGCCGGTCGAACCAGCCCGCCCCGTGCTCGAGGAATACGTCGGCCAGCGCCGGGTCGTAGGTGCGGTCGCGGCGATCGCGAGCCGCCTCGAGCGCATGCTCGGGCGAGAACAGGCGGCCGATCGCCTCCATGTCGTGGCTCAGGTGCACGACCCGCATGGGCAGCGGGATCGCATCCCCCTTCGCGTGGTCGGGATACCCGTTGCCGTTCCAACGCTCGAAGGTGAAGCGCAGCGCCTCGCGCACCGCGGGCCCGAACTTCAGCCGCTGCACGAGCATGTCGGCCACCTCGCAGCCGGACGAGAAGTTGTACACGGCCCACTCGCGCGCCGTCTCCTGGATCAGGCGGACGATCTCGTCTCGCTCCTCCGGGCTGCGGCCGGCCGTCGCGTAGGCCATCACGTCGCGCATCACCTCCGAGGGATTCGCTGCGTCGTGCACCAGCGTCTGGGCGCGAATGGCGATCTCGTCGCCGAAAAGGGTCGCCACCTCGTGGGCGTGCCCGGTGCAGCCGACGTAGCGCAAGAGCGCCACCCAGTAGGCCGTCTCGCGCACCTCCTCGTCGAACTCCGCGGCCTCGCAGATCCAGGTGGCGAAAAGGCACGAGCGCAGCTGCGACTCCAGCGGCTGCCCGAAGGCGTTGTCCTGGGCGAGCGCCAGCGTGGCGACCAATTCACCCAGGCGGAGTTGCGTGTCCAAGATGGGGTGTCCTCCCGATGTCTCGGCCGGGGCGGCCGAACACAATCCTCTCACGACGCGTCGTGGTCGCTCAGGGCGACTGACAAGGCTCATTCCAAGGAGGACAGCATGGCAACATCAGCAACTCCCGTCGGCGACCCCATCAAGGTGGGTGTGCTCGCCGACGAGACCGGCCCGCTCTCCGTGATCGGGCTTGCGAACGCCAACGTGGCCAGGATGGTCGTCGGCGACATCAACGCGAAGGGCGGTCTGCTCGGGCGCCAGCTCGAGCTGTGTCTCGAGGACATCGCCACCGACGACGACGTGGCCGCTGCCAAGGCCAGGAAGCTGGTCGAGCAGGATCAGGTCGACGTCATCTGCGGCGGCATCTACAGCTCCACCCGACAGGCCATCAAGGGCCCGGCCGTGGTGGAGGGAAAGACGCTCTACATCTACCCCGAGCAGTACGAGGGGCAGGAGTCCGACCCGCTGATCTTCTGCACCGGCCCGGTGCCGGCGCAGCAGGTCGACCCCTTCATCCCCTGGCTGATGCGAGAGACCGGGGCGAAGAGGTTCTACCTGCCGTCGGCCGACTACATCTGGCCGCACGTGATGAACGCGCGTGTGCGCGAGGTGGTGACGGCCAACGGCGGCTCCATCGTGGGCGAGGAGTACTTCCCGCTCGACCACTCCGACTACCGGGCGACCGTCGAGCGGATCAACTCGAGCGGTGCGGACGTGGTCTTCAACACGACCGTGCCGCCTGGGGTGGTGCCGTTCCTGGAGCAGCTGCACGACTCCGGCTTCTCTGACCGCGGCGGGCAGCTTGTGTGCACGTACTTCGAGGAGAACCTCGTAGGCATGGTGCCGCCCGCCCACGCCGAGGGCATGTACAGCTGCCTCGACTACTACCAGACGGTCGGCGACCCGTTCAGCCAGAAGCTGCTCGCGCAGTACGACGCGCTCTACCCCGGCGACTCCAAGTTCAGCGGCGGGAGCGGGAGTTCGGGCCTGTACCGGGGGCTGCGGCTGTGGGCCGCGGCGGTGCAGGAAGCCGGCTCGCTTGCGCAGGCGGACGTGATCGAGGCCCTCGATCACGCGCACATCGATGACGGCCCCGGTGGGCCGGCGACCATGGCGCCCGGCCAGCACCATGTGCGCATGAACATGTACATCGCCCAGGCTCGCAGCGGCCGTCTGGAGATCGTCGAGAGCCTCGGCGCAATGGACCCGCAGGAACAGCTCGTGGGCACCTCGGCCGTCACCGCCTGAGCGCGGACGGACATCCACACCAACGACCACACACCAACGAAGGGAGAATCACGATGCTGCTCGCAACGACACAGGTGGAGGACTTCGACCAGTTCCTCGAGGTGTTCTCGAACGCAGGCGCTGAGAAGCGCAAGGAGCACGGCTCCACCGGCGCGCTGATCTTCCGCGATCCCGCCGAGGCCGATCGGGTCTGGGTCGTGTTCGACTGGGATGAGCAGGGCTGGCAGAGCTTCGTGTCAGATCCTGAGGTGCCGCCGATCATGAAGCAGGCTGGGCACAAGACCCGCCCGGTGGCTGCACAGTTCGCCGGCAGCTGCGACGCCTAGGTAGCACCCGCCCGTAGGGCGGCGCCGACACCGTTGGCGCCGCCCTACGGGCGCGGAGTCCGCTCTGTGAGCGAAGCTATCCCCGATGGGCGCGCACCCTCGCCATCGGCGGGCCTGAGTGGACCGGTCGTTCCACGGCGTTATGTCGGCCGTGTCCACGTTCCTGGCCCACTCTGGCAACGTGGACGTCTGGTTCCTGGTGGCGGCGATCCCGCTGCAGGTGGCCAACCTGTGGCTGCGCGCGTTCGCTTGGCGGAACATGCTGGGTGCGGCGTTTCCGACCGCGACCGTCCGCCTGCGCGACGTGTTCGGCGCAACCACCGCGGGAGACGCAATCAACGTGGTGACGCCGGCCCGGGCAGGCGACCTGGCGACCATCGCGCTCATGCAGGCGAAAATCGAGGGTGCGAACGTGCCGGCGGTCACCTCGTCGCTGGTGGTGCTGGGGGCTCTCGACTTCGTCGTCTCGCTGGCCATGTACGCCTGGGTGTACGCGCTGGGTGTGTTCCCGAAACTGCCCGACCTGCCGCGCGCGCCGACCTTCGAGTGGACGCTGTTTGCCCCCGACTGGTGGCCGTACATCGCCGCCGGCGCGCTGCTGGTGGCCGGCTTCCTGGCCTTCCGGGCCCGCGCCACCCGGCGCGTGAAGGAGATCTGGCTACGCGCCGGGGAGGGTATTGCGATCATGCGCGACCCGCTCCGCTACGCCCACGCCGTCGTGCTTCCACAGGCGGTCGCGCTGGCGCTCCGGCTGGGCGTGCTGATGCTGGCCCTGTCGGCGTTTCACCTGCCCTCCACGCTTCGAAACGCGCTGATCGTGGCCGCCGTGGGGAGTATCACCACGATCCTGCCGTTGACCCCCAACGGTGCGGGCGCGCGGCAGGTGATGCTTGCCTACGGTATGCGCCACACCGCGTCGGCGGCCAATGTGCTCGCCTTCTCAGTCGGCCAGCAGGTGTTCGTGAGCCTTGTCAACGGCGTCATCGGCCTCGGCTCGCTGGCGGTCATGCTGCGCACCATCCGGCCCTCATACATCCGGCGCGGGACGCGGGGTGCGGGATCTCGCACCGCAGGCGGCGACGCGTGAGCGATCCAGCCGACCCGGTCGAGCAGGCGATCCTGGCCGCCCTGGCCGGATGGCCGAGCGGCCGCCCGCCGACCCCGCGCGCGCTGCAGCAGGCCGCCGCCGAGGATCGGCCGCCCGAGCTCGTGTCCGCGGCGTTCTGGCGCATGGTCGAGCGTGGCACTCTGGTCTTCGACGGCTCTGCGAGGGTCAAGCTGAACGACATCCCCCGCCCGTGAAACGCGTTCTCAGAGCCCCCCGAGCAGGTCGCGCAGTGCCGTGGTGTAGGTGTCGAGGGCGGTGCGGCCATCGCGCGTGAGCGCGACCGACGTGCGCGAGGCCGAGCCGTTGCCGGTCTTGTCGGTGTCGATGTAGCCGGCGTCCTCGAGCTTGCGAAGGTGGGTGATCAGGTTGCCCGGCGTGAGGCCGATCATGTCCTGCAGGCGGGTGAACGAGAGGGCGTCGCCGTCGGGCAGGGCCGCCAGCGTGGCCACGATGCGCAGCCGGGCTGGGACGTGGATCAGCGGGTCAAGCTCCGTCTCGCTCATCGGCGCAGCCAGATCCGGCCGACGGCGCGCGCAACCAGCAGGACGGCCAGTCCGACGCCGACCACAGCCCATACGGTGGCCGGGCCGGTGTACGCGGCAAAGCCGGCGAGGATGACCGCGGCGCCGGCGAATCCCGCCCACTCCCAGTTCTCCAGCGCCGCCTGGTGGGCCGCGGCCGCCGACCCGACGATGATCAGCGGGGCCGTCGCCGGGTAGATGCCGTACGCGATCGCGTGGCCCGCTCCGGCGTGATAGAGCGCTCCCTGGAACACGTACACCATGACCCAGGCCACTCCGAACGCGGCCCCCTGGCCCCGGCGTAGCCGCGACGAGCGCCCGCTCACGCCGCTGGTGGCGCGCCGCTGAACGACGGTGACGAGCACTGCCCAGACGGCCACCGTGCTGTACAGGACGGCCAGCGCCGCCCCGGAGGGCCCGTCGTAGGGATGCTGGTTGCGCACTGAGAGCCAGACCGCCCCATAGGCGATCAGAACCACCAACGCAGAGCCCAGCATGAGCAGGGGCGGATGGAGGTCGAGTTGGCGCCGCGCCCGCCGCGTGGTCTGCTCGAGTACGGCCGCGGCCTCGCGGGGATCAAGCTCGCGACCGTCGTCGGCCGTATGGGCCTTGTGGGTGTGGTCCTGGCGGTTCATGGCGTGCCCTCCGAAATAGCTTTGCGTCACAAACCTATCGCACTTTGCGCCGCAAAGCAAGCTCCGAAGACCGTCCCGAGGTGGGTACCCTCGGCCCCCCGATCACGGCACACGTGGACCCGTGACGCCACCGCATCCCCGGCGAAGCACCGATACGGTCGTGCGGCCGATCAGCAACGAAGCCGACACACAGATGAGCGCCAGGACGGCATATGGGTGCTCGTGGTGGTTGAGGAACACGCGGACGGACGACACGTGCGCCGCACCGCCCTTGGTCGCCCACTCGCGCGACCGATGAAAGACTGTGACGGGCCGCGTGCGCGTGCCATCCCATGCGGCGACACCGACGACCAGGATCACGGCCGCAGCCGCCATGTTGAGGTAGGCGATGAGGCCGTGCTGCCATGGCAGACTGTGCCGGATCAATGTACCCAGAACTCGTTCGGCAGCGCCTCGATGTCCGACGCGGCTGACTCGAGGTACTCCGCGACGAACGACAGCCGGGTCGCGGCCGGATCGCCGCTCTCGGCCATCTGGCGAATCGCGGCGGCCTGCCGCCGGGCGCGTTGCACAACGACGGCACCGAACCGTTGCCGGTCTGCGTCGTACCTGTAGGCGTCAAGCAGGAGATGAAGGCGGCGGGATCGGCCGTCGAAGTCGTGGAAGCCCAACGGCTCGACCGCGCTCCGTGGGCCGAGCGGTACCCACCACAGGGCTGAGAGCGCCAGATCGAACTCTCGCGACGACGGCCCTGCGATGTCCCAGTCGCAGAAGCCGACCAACCGGTCGCCGTCCATCACCGCGTTGTACGGCGCCGCATCCTGATGGCCGACGATCAAGCCTGGTTGCACCGTGCCGCCGATGAACCACCTTTCGTCCGCCGGCGGCACAAAGCTCACCGTCGCGTCATGGAGCCGTCGCAGCCATCGACCGACCTGGACCAGCGTCGAGTCACTCCATGCCCATTCTGGCCACGGTGTCCGGTCGCCGACCGTGTCGCCGGGCAGGTAGGTGAGCATCTCGCGGCCCTGATCGTCAAAGCCCAGCGCCCGCGGCGCATCATCGAAGCCAGAATCCTCCAGGTACCGCAACAATGCATGCACCGTGGACGTCCACGGTGCAGCCGGCTTGTAGATGACGTCACCGATCAACACGGCGCCCGTGGTGAACCCGCCCGGCAGGCTCTCATCGGTCACACGCGTTGTGTACAGCATTTCGACCAGAGCCGATACCGGATTTCCGTACGCGACGACCCCCGCACGTCCATCGCCGTACCTACGCAGGATCGCGAGCCCGCAGCGGACACCTGCGCAGCGCCGCCAAGTAGGCCGCCACCCGAGAGCCGCACTGTGAACGCTTCCGGGGCGCCAAGACAAACGCTTCGAGATCGGGCGCCGTCTTCGAGACGGGCCGAGTGGCTCTGCGGCTTACCCGCGCGGAACTGCCATCCTTCGAGTCGCCCGTTGACTGAGCGGCGCGGTCGCGGGCACGGACGGCGGCGTGTCGCGCCCGGTCGCCGGTGTGCGGCCCGGGGCAAGCCCTTCACCGAGGCCGGCCACGCCGGTGGTCTCGCGCAACGGCACGTCATGCAGCGTCCAGCTGAGACCGAACGCGGCCACCATCACGAGGGCCGCGGTGATGAACACGGGGTGCAGCGCGGCGGCGTATGCGGCGACGTAGGCGGCGCGGATCACCGCCGGCAGTTGGTGGAGCAGCGCCGGGCTGGTGTGCGCCGGCACGTGGACGCCGCGCGGGGCCCGCTGGCTCATCTCGTGGTCGAGGCGGTTCGTAAAGATGGCGCCGAAGACGGAGACGCCGATCGAACCGCCGATCTGCCGAGCTAGCGACGCTCCCGACGTTGCCACGCCGAGCAACCGGTGGTCGACCGCATTCTGCGCGGCGAGCACGAGCACCTGCATCACCATTCCCAGGCCCACCCCGAGAATCGCGAGGAAGGCTGCCGCCACCCAGGTGGGCGTCGACACGCCGAGCCGGGAGAGCAGGAACAGCGCCACCGCGGCGACCGCCGTGCCCATTATCGGGAACTGCCGGTAGCGGCCGTCGCGCGAGATCAGCAGGCCGCTTGCGACCCCTGTCGCCAGCAGGCCGATCATCATCGGCGTCATCAGTAGGCCTGAGCCGGTCGCGCTGTGGCCCTTGACCACCTGCAGATACAGGGGCACGAACGTGACCGAGCCGAACAGCGCGAACCCGACGACGAACCCGATCGCGCTGGTCGTCCGGAAGGTGGGGTTTCGGAACAAGTCCAGCGGCAGGATCGGCTCGGCCGCCCGTGACTCGACGAACGGGAAGATCGCCAGCAGCGCGAGTCCCCCGGCGAGCGCGGCGAGCATCCCGGGCGCGCTCCAGGCGTAGGTCGTGCCACCGAGGCTGGTGTAGACGATGACGCCGGAGAGGCCGGCCGCGAGCACGAGCGTTCCCAGCCAGTCGATGCGGTAACGGGCGGTCGTCTGCTGGGAGCGGAACGCGATCGAGATCACCGCCAGCGCGAGCGCGCCGAGCGGAAGGTTGATGTAGAAGATCCACCGCCAGGAGAGGTTGTCGACGAAGAAGCCGCCGAGCAGTGGCCCGGCCACGGTGGCCACTCCGAACACGCCGCCGAACAGGCCCTGGTAGCGACCGCGCTCGCGCGGAGCGACGAGATCGCCCACGACGGCCATCGAGACGACCATCAGGCCGCCACCGCCGAGCCCTTGCACCGCCCGAAAAGCGATCAGCTCCGGCATGCTCTGCGCGAGGCCGGACAGCATCGAACCGGCCAGGAACAGCGCGATGGCGACCTGGAGCACCGGCTTTCGCCCGTAGAGGTCGCCAAGCTTGCCGTACAGCGGGCCAGCCACCGTCGAGGCGAGCAGGTAGGAGGTCACAACCCATGACAGGTGCTGCAGCCCGCCCAGGTCGCCGACGATCGTCGGCAGCGCAGTGGACACGATCGTCTGATCGAGCGCCGCCATAAGGAGCACGAGGAGCAGCGCGCCGAACACCAGGCGCCGTGTAGTTGGTGCCGTCTCGGGCACCTCGACCTCGCGCAGTTCGGCCTCGTGCTGCGCCTCGATCATCCGGTATGTCTTCATGGTCCGCCTCCGTTCGTGGGTCGGGGCAGGACGATGCCGACGGCGGCTGCCAGGCGGCTGCCACCCGCGTGGCGGCCGCTGCCACCGGCAATGACCTGCTAGCCCCACACCGCGCGCGACGCCGCCGGACGATGTGATTGTTCCGTGGGCCTATGGGACGCGTTCGCCCGCCATGGCGATTGGGTCGCTGTTGCGATGGCCGGCGGCGTCGCGCTTAACTGTGTCGTTGTCGCCGCACCGTGTGAACCGTGGGGCCGAGCACGGGTCGGCTACGAGTGCTCGTCCACCGAGGGCTTCGGCTCGTCGTCCCCCGCCTCGCGTTTGCGGCGTGGGACATGCCCCTTCATCCAGCCCAGGAACTCTTCCCGGTGATGCGGCACGTACCCCTCAAGACCGCCGGCCTCATCCGGCGCGTCGCTGGGCGAGGCTTCGTGGCCTCCCGGCTGATCAGGCGGGCGCTCGCTCATGAGGGCCACCCTAGCAGTAGCTCCGGCAGCCCAACTTCCGCTCACCAACTCTCGGCGGGCGGTATCTCCATGTTCGAGTTGGCGCGGCTGATGGGCACCTCGCTTGGCCATGATCGACCGCACGTACGGCCACCTCGCCCGTGATTCGGAAGACTCGATTCGCGCGCGTTTGGACGCTCCGCTGATCGTTCTGGCGTTCTTCTGGCGTCAGGCGACAGCACGTCCGGTGGGGAGTAACCTCGGAAGCCCGCGCCCGCGAGCGGGTTTGCGGCCAATGGAGCGTACCGGGATCGAACCGGTGACCTTCGGCTTGCAAAGCCGACGCTCTCCCAGCTGAGCTAACGCCCCGACCGCCCGACCATAGCATCCACTCCCGGCGGTCGCGGCTAGCCTCCGACCCGAGTCCACGGAAGGAGTGAGAGATGGCGGAGTCACGAGCACACGCGGTGTGGGAGGGCGATCTGGTGGGAGGCCACGGCAGCGTTGCGCCCCACAGCGGGGCCTTCGGCGAGCTTCCGGTGACCTGGAAGGCGCGCACGGTCCGGCCCGACCCCAAGACCAGCCCCGAGGAGCTGATCGCGGCGGCGCACGCCGCCTGCTATGCCATGGCCTTCTCGAACACCCTGGCGAGCGCCGGCAACCCGCCGGACCGGCTCGAGGTGTCGGCGACGGTGCACTTCGAGGTGGGTGAGGGTGGAGCGGCCATCTCGCTCGTCGAACTGGACGTGCGCGGCATGGTGCCCGGTCTGGACGCGGCCGGCTTCCAGCAGCTGGCGGAGCAGGGCGAGGCCGGCTGCCCGGTCTCCAATGCCCTGCGCGGCAACGTCGAGATCCGGCTTTCGGCGGCGCTGGACGGCGGCTGAGCGGCGGCCTCGCGGGCGTCGCGCGGCGGCCGCTGTGCGACACTTCAGGGGTGGTTGTCGGACGAGCTCAGAAGCGGTTGGTGGCGGTGCTGCTGGCGGACGTGGCCGGCTCCACCGCCATCGCCGAGGCGCTCGGCACGGAGCGTTCGAAGTTTCTGTTTGACGAGCTGACGCGGCTGATCGCAGCGGAGGTGCGGCGCTACGACGGCACCGTCGCCCAGCTGATGGGCGACGGCATGCTGGCCGTGTTCGGCGCCCCCTCGGCGCACGACGACGACGCTGAGCGGGCCGTGCGGGCGGCGCTGGCCGCGCAGGCCGCGGTCGAGCGCTACGCCGTCGAGGTGCGCCAGGCCTACGGGGTTGAGCTGCGGTTGCGGGCCGCGGTTGAGGTGGGGTCGGTGGTGATCGATTTGGACGTGCAGGAGTCCAGCGAGCGATTCAATGCGCTGGGCGATCCGGTCAACGTGGCGGCCCGCCTGCAGGAGCAGGCGGATTCCGGCGCGGTCGTACTGGGGCCGGAGGCGGCCAGGGCGGTCACCCGGTTGTTCGAGCTGGAGCCGATGGGGGAGTCCGCGCTGCGCGGACGGCAGGCCCCGGTCAGCGCCTTCCGGGTGCGCGGCGCGCCCTCCGAGCAGCCCACCGCCGGCGACCACGAGCTGGTCGGGCGCGACCCCGAGCGGGCGCTCCTGGCGGCCGCCGTCGACGAGCTGGCCGACGGCCGCGGGGTGGTGGTCGCCATCACCGGCGAGGCTGGGATCGGCAAGACGCGGTTGGTGCGGGATGCCGTGCAGTCGGCCGACGGCCGCATCGCCGTGGTGGAGGGGCATGGCGCCTCCTACGCGGCCGGGTTCCCGCTGTGGCCGATCCGCGATCTGCTGCGTGGCTGGTTGGACATGCCGGTGGTGGCTGGAGACGCCCAGGTGCGGCTGGAGTTGAAGGCCCGGCTGGCCGAGCTGTACGGCGAGCCGGGCGACCGCTACGCGTTCCTGGCCGGCGTGCTCGGCCTGGGCCACGAGGCGGGGACGTCAGACCTGCTGGCCGAGCTGTCCCACGAAAACGTGCGCGAGCGCACCATCGAGGCGGTTGGCGACCTGCTGGTGGGGCTGGCCGAGCAGCGTCCGCTGTTGGTCGTGCTGGACGACCTGCACTGGGCTGACGCGGCCACGTTGGCCGTGGTCGAGGGCCTGCTGGAGTTGACCGAACGGGCCTCGGTGGGGATTGCGCTGCTCTACCGCAGCGAACGCGACTCGGCAGCCTGGGGGTTGGGCGAGCGGGCCCGCCAGCGTTTCCCGCACCGCTTCCGGGAGATCGAGCTGCGCCCCCTGGCCGGCGACGCGTCGGCCCGCCTGGCCGACGAATCGGCCCGCGGCCCGCTGCCGCCGGAGGTGGTCGAGGTGGTCGTCGAGCGGGCCGGCGGCAACCCCTTCTTCATCCAGGAGGCGGTGCAGGACCTGCTCGAGCGCGAGGTGCTGGCCCGAGACGGCGATACGCTCACGCTGCGTATCGACCCCGAGCGGCTGGCCGTGCCGGTGGCCGTCACCAGTGCCCTGCAGGCCCGGCTCGACCGGCTGCCGGCCGACGCCCGGCAGGTGCTGTCGATGGCGGCGGTGATCGGCCGTCGATTCCCGCTCGAACTGCTGGAGCGGCTGCTGGCGCCCGAGCGCGTGCGGGCCGGCCTGGTCGAGCTTATGCGGGCCGAACTGGTGGCCGAGGAGCGCCGCCGGCCCAGCCCCGAATACCGGTTCCGGCACGGCCTGGTGCAGGAGGTGGCCTACGGAAGCCTTCTGGAGAGCGACCGGCGGGCGGCCCACGAGCAGGTGGCCGACGCGCTGGAGGCGATCGCGGCCGAGACCGGCACGGCGGCACCGGCCCCGGTGCTGGCCCGCCACCTGGCCGAGGCCGACCTGCCGGAGCGGGCCGCGGACGCGCTGATCGCCGCCGGCGACCAGGCACGTGCCATGTGGGCGACCGCCGAGGCGGTGGCCCGCTACCGCGAGGCGCGCACCTTCCTGGCCCGGCTGGGGGACGACCGGCGCTCGCGCGAGACGTTGTTCAAGATCGCGCTCGTGCACCACCTGGACTTCGACTACGGCCTGGCCGAGACGGCCTACGACGAGGCGTTCGCGTGCGGGCCCGGCCTGGAGCCGGCGCCGCAGCCGGTCGAGGTGCTGCGCACCATCACCTCACGGCCCGACGAGATCGTGCCGGGCTACGTCAACGTGTACGAAACGGGCAGCCTGACCGACCTCATGTACAGCGGGTTGCTGGAGCTCGATCGGGAGATGAACGTGGTGCCGTCGCTGGCCGAGAACTTCCGTGTCTCGGCCGATGGGCGCACCTATCTGTTCCAGCTCCGCGAGGGCCTGCGCTGGAGCGACGGCGAGCCGCTGACCGCACACGACTTCACCTACACCTGGGAGCGTATGCGCGAGCTGGAGGCGCCGCTGGCCTACCACCTGGACGATCTGGAGAGCGCGGCCGCCCACGACGACCACACGCTCGAGCTGGTCATCCGCGAGCCGCGCAACTACTTCCCCTACGTGCTGACGATGGCCGCCGCCCGGCCCTGGCCCAAGCACGTGTGTGATCGGCTGGGCGAGGGCTGGCGGCGCCAGCCGCTGGTCACCAGCGGCCCCTACCGGCCGATGCGCCACGACGATCACGGTATGGTGTTCGAGGCCAACCCGATGTGGACCGGAGAGCGCGGGAACCTGGCCAGAATCGAGGTCGAGTTCTACGACTTCAAGGACCATCTGGCCGCCCTGGCCCGCTGGGGCGCCGGCGAGCTGGATGTGCTGGTGGCGGGCGTGCGGCCGCCCGAGCAGGACGAGAACACGGTGGTGAGCGAGGTGGCCGGCCTGATGACGATCATGCTGCGGCTGAACGCGAACCGCCCCGGCCTGCAGCGCCCGGAAGTGCGGCACGCCATCGTGGCCGCCATGGACACCGCCCGGTTGGTCGAGCACAGCGATGCGTCCGTGCGGCCGGGCCAGCCGGCCGGCTTGATCCCACCGGCCATGCCCGGCCACTCGCGGCGAAGCGGCGTGGCCCACGACCGGGAGACAGCGGCTCGCCTGCTGGCCGAGGCCGGCCACCCGGACGGGAGCGGACTGTCCCGGCTGTCGATGGCGTCACATGTGTGGATGCTGCCGGTCGCCCACGCGCTCACCCGGCAGTTGGCCGATGTCGGGATCGAGGTCGACGTGCGCGTGCTGGATGAGGCCCACGGGGTGGCCCAGCGGCCGGCCGACGTCGACCTGCGGCTGTCCAGCTGGGTCGCCGACTACGCCGACCCCGACGGTTTCTTCCGCGGCATCCTGGAGGGCGCGGAGTGCTTCGACATGGACGACGGCCATGTCCTGAGCATGCTCCGGGAGGCCCGCACCGTGCACGATCACGACCGCCGCCTGGCGGCCTACCAGGCCGTCGACCGGCAGCTGGTGCAGGAACTGGCGGTGTTCGCGCCGATCGGCTATCCGCGCACCACATTGCTCACGCGGCCCTGGGTCAAGCACGCCTGGGCGAGCCCGGTGACGCCGCTGCGGCTGAGCGGGGTGTGCGTCGAGCGGGCACCCACCGGCGGGTCCGGGTAGCGCGCCGCCTCGAATTCGGGGATGCTAGCCCCGAACACGGAGGGGGAGCCATGCTGAATCGAGTTGTGCGTCGGGTGGGGAGCTGTGCCGTGCTGCTGATGCTGGCGGGTGCCGTGCTGGTGCCGGCGACCGCGGCTGCGGAGGGGCCCACGCCTCCCGCCGTCACCACCGCGGGTGTCAAGTTCGTCACCTCGGCCGGCGTGCCGGTCGTGCTGCGCGGGGTCAACATCTCCGACCATTCGCGGTACATGACGCTGGTGCCGCAGCTGGGCGCCAACTTCGTCCGCCTGCGCGTGCTGTGGGCTGACGTGGAGCCCGCCCCGGGCCTCTTTGACCTGAACGAGTTGGCCCGGCTGGACACGTTCGTGCAGTACTTCAACGACAACCACATCGCCGTCGAGCTGGATCTGCGGGGTTTGCCGGTGCCGTCCTGGTACGGGTCGACGGTCGGCTTCTTCCGCTCCCAGGCGGAGCGCTCGCAGGCTGCCTACGAGCCGTTTGTCCAGGAGATCGTGAACCGCTACGACAGCTATCCGTACGTGGTCGGCTACGGCATCTTCAACGAGCCGCACCCGTTCGCGCCCGGCGTTGGCACGCACGGCATCGACCAGACGATCCTGCGCTGGCAGTCGGCCATCCGCAACGAGGTGCTGGCCATCGACCCCTACCGGGTCGTCTTCTTCAGCGTCCGCGGCGGCAACTACGGGATCGCCCAGGCCAACTTCAAGCTGGCCGGCTTCGGTCTGGCGCACACCGTGCTGGACTGGCACGACTTCTACAACGGCCGCTACGGGTCGGGCTTCGATGCCGCCAACGACAACTGGCTGCCGGACTGGGTCGCCACTCACAACCAGATGACCTCGTCCTACTCCGGCACCCAGGTCAACCAGTGGCTCAATCTGGACATCCCGTGGCGGCGCACCCACATCCTGGGCATACCCATGATCGTGGGCGAGTGGGGGATCCTGAACAGCGATCCCAACAAGTCGATCTACGACGCCCAGATGTCTGCCCTGTTTGCCAAGGCCGGGCTCAGCTGGGCGCGCTGGGACATGGACAACCAGCACCTGGGGCTGGTCACGGGCCGATCGCTGAACAGCGAGGGTCTGTGGTTGCAGCAGCTCTTGACGGGCGGTTAGGCGCGAACTGGGCGGCCGGGCGCAGGCCTGGCCGCCCGGTATCCTGGGCCGCGTGATCGGTGGCCGGCGTCCGGTTCGCAGCCAGCCGGGGCTCGTGCTCATGGCTGCAGGGCTGGCCGCCGCTGTTGCCACTGCGGTGTACTGGCTGGGGCCGCCGGGCGTCGATCAGGCGGCCCATGTGTTCCAGACCTGGCAGTTCTCCCAACACGGGTTCGCCTGGTGGTCGAACGACTGGTACTCGGGCCGCTATGAGCCGGTCAGCTACAGCCCCCTCTTCTACCCACTGGCGTCGGTGGTCGGCATCGGCGTTCTGGCGGTCGCGGGCGCCGGCCTGCTGGGCGCGGCGGCCACCGCCGCCCTGGCCGATCGCTACGGGGCTCAGCTGGCCGCGGCTCCGTGTCTGCTCTTGGCGCCCACCGCCGCCTTCAACACAGTTGTCAGCGGGGCCTATCCGTTCCTGTGCGGAGCGGCCGCGGCGGCGGTTGCGGCGCTGTGCGCGCAGCGTGGCTGGCGGGTCGGCTTCGTGCTGGCGGCGGCCGTCACGCTGGCCTTCTCGCCGCTTGCGCTGGCCCTGCTGACGGCAGTCCTGGCCGGCTTCGTCGCCTCGGCAGGCGTCGCCCGCGGGCTTCGCACCCACAAGCTGGAGATCGCCGGGCTGGCGGTCGTACTGGTCGCTGGGGCCGCAGTCCAGGAGTTCTTCTCGCTCGGCGAGAGCTACCCATACGGACGGCTCGACCTGATCACCGTGGCCGCCTTCTGCATTGCCGGCATGCTGCTTGCTGGGCCGCGCCGGTCGGCGCTCGAACTGCGGCTCGCGTTTGCCGCCTATCTGTCCGTGAACGTCGTCGCCTACGCGGTGTCGGCGCCGATCGGCTCAAACGCCGACCGGCTGTTCCTGGAGGCGGGGACGCCGCTGCTGTGGCTGGCGGCGCGGGTGGGGGACCGCCGCTCGGTCTGGGTGGGGATCGTGTTGGCCGCCTCGTTCGGGCTGCAGATGCAGGTGTTCGTGCGCGACCTGCACACCTCGTGGGAGAACCCCGCCGTGACGCGCGCCTTCTGGGCGCCGGCCGTTGCCTTCCTCGATCGCGAGCACGACTCCCAGCACCGGGTTGAGGTGGTGGCCAGCTGGGGCCACTGGGAGGCCGATTATCTGCCTCGGGCGGGAATTCCGATCGCCCGCGGCTGGTTCCGGCAGGACGACTTCCCGCAGAACGCCGTGCTCTACCGGAGCCAGTTGACGGCCGCCGCCTATGACGGCTGGCTGCGCTCGGTGGGGGTGCGCTACGTGATCCTGCCCGACGGCCCGCTGGACTACAGCGCCGGAGCCGAGGCGCGGCTGCTGCGTTCGGGCCGGTCGGGGTTGCGCCGGGTGGGCCGGTTCGGCCGGCTGCAGGTGTTCGAGCTGCCGTCCGCCACCCCGATCGTGACCGGGCCGGGCGATCCGCGCCTGCTCAGCCTGGCCGGCGGCGACGTCGTATTCGACGCCACGGCCGCCGGCAGCTACCTGGTGCGGGTGCGCTACACGCCCTACTGGACCGGCGCCGCCACATCCAAGGGCGCCAACTCGATGACCCAGGTGGACGTGTCGGGGCCGGGCCAGGTGCGCCTGGCGGTCTCGCCGTAGTGGCCATTTGCAGGCGAACTACCCAGCCGGGCCGCGAGGCTATAGAATCGCTGGTCCGCGTTGAGGACGGATGGCCAATACGGTCGAACACACTGCGAGCTGCGCGCTCTGTCGGCGGCACCTCTTGGTCGGCGAGCCGGCGCGCCTTTACCAGGACCCGAACTCTAAGCGGTTCCACAAGGTGTGCCCGCTGTGCTACTCGCGGGCTGACCGGCGCGGGTGGCGGGCGGACGGGCGGCCGATCGTGGCGGTGCACGCGAATCCGCCGTCCGATCAGCTGCTGCGCGAACGCGAATCGCTGATCGATCGCCTGCGCGGCCAGCTGCAGTCGGTGGAGATGGATCTCGACCAGGTGCGCTCGGCGCTGGCCCGCGGCGAGCACGAGTCGACCGAACTGCGTGCGCTCAAGCGGGAGATGAAGGAGCTGACCGGCGAGATGCGCCGGCGCGAGCGCGACACCAAGGCGCTGGTCACCGACAAACGGCGCAGCGAGGAGCGGGCGGCACAGGCCGAGGCCGCCCACCGGGCTGAGATCGCCCGCCACCATGCGGTGGCCGCGCAGCTCGAGGGGACAGCTGCCGAAGCCGGCAGGCTGACCGCTCGCATCAGCCAGCTGGAGCAGGAGCTGGCCTCCGAGCGCGAGCGCTACACGGACCTGTTCGAGGCTCGCAAGCGGGAGTCGGACGCGCGCCATATCCGCCTGCTGGCGCTGGAGACGTTCAACAAGTCAGACCACCTGGATCGCTTGATCGCCATCGGCCGCAGCCTGGGCGACCCAATCGTGCACGTCGGGCTGGGCGGACTCGACCTGCCGCGCCCGGTTGTGATCACGGTGGTGTGGGACATCTCCTGGTACGAGTACGTGGTCAAGATCGACCTGTTGGAAGGGTCGGTGACGGTCGAGGAATCGCGCCGGGGCGACGAGCCCAACGATCTGCCGGCCTACCGCCTGCAGCCCAACGCCGTGCTTCGCAGCGACCGCATCGTGCTGACGGTGCAGGCGTACGGCGTCGGCGCCGCCGCCTCCGCCTGACTCGAGCGTCACGCCTTCCGCCCACCTTCCGCACGGCGGCCGTTGCGGTGCCAGGTTCACTACAGGCTGGGGCTGCAGTGCCGCGCGCGTATTGGCACGTCGCGCGCGGCTATCGCGACTGTTGGGGGGCTCGGACGGCCTACAGCCGGCGGTTCGCCCCCACCGATACCGGAATCCGGTACCAGGTTGGGTGACGGGCCCTGTTACAGATGCGTGCGGGTTTCGGCGCGAAGCACGCGGGCCAGGTTGAGCACCAGCAGCGGCAGCGTCGCCACCACCACGACGCCCGCGGGGATGAATACCCACTCGCCGGTGTATGGCGCGGCCAGTTCGGCGGTGGCCAGCGCGCCGGCATCGACCAGCAGTTCGGCGAGCACGCTGACCGCGACCGTGTGCAGCACGCGTCGGCGTAGCAAAGGGATAGGCGTCTCATCGGCACCTCCAGGGTGTCGAGGGCGCGCGGCGCAGCGGCGGCGGCCTCCTGAATATGTCGGGGTCGTCGTCGGGGTAGCGGTCCGGAGAGTCAGGGTAGCCGGGCTGCATCGGCGGCCGGCTGTGGCGGCCGCGCCCACCGGCGCACCGTCAGCAGGCCGAAGATGAACCCGCCGATGTGGGCGAAGTAGGCGACCCCACCGGTTGTCCCCACGGTGGTCGCCGACACGTCCAGGATCTGCAGCACGAACCAGCCCGCCAGCACCAGCACGGCCGGCAGCGGCAGCAGGAAGAACGGCGGGATGTAGGTGATCACGAACGCCTTGGGATACAGCAGCAGGTACCCGCCCAGCACCGCGGCGATCGCCCCCGAGGCGCCGATCGTTGGCACGGCTGACGACGGCGCGGACGCAAACTGGACTCCGGCCGCGACGATCCCGCCCAGGAAGTAGAAGATCAGGAAGCGCACGCGGCCGAGCCGGTCCTCGACGTTGTTGCCGAAGATCCACAGAAACAGCATGTTCCCGAGCAGGTGCCACCAGCTGCCGTGCAGGAACATCGCCGTCACCACCGTCAGCAGCACCGGCCGGTGGGGGACGTGCACGACCACCCCGCGCCCGAATACGACTCTGTCGTCGCCGTGCGGGCAGCGCGATGCCAGCTCGCAGGGCACGAACCCGTACTCGGCGGTCACCGCCGACTGGCCGTCCACCGGCACCCGGCCGATCGACGACGGCAGCACGCGGGTCGGCGCGTGCAGTTCGAAGGCCATGAACACGAGCACGTTGATCAGGATCAGGGCGACCGTCAGCACCGACCGCCTGCTTGTCGGCACGTTGTCGTGAAGCGGGATCACGCCGGCCGGTAGAGCGCGTCCAGCGGCCCGTCGCCGCGGGCTGCCGCGATCCGCTCCTCGGCCACCAGGTCGGCCGCCCGGTGCGGCGCCACACCGGCCGTCCGAGCTCGCTCGAACACCGCCTCCAGGTTGTTCTCGATCCTCTCCACGCTGGCCCGGGCCCGCTCCGCGTCGTATGTCCGGCCCAGCTCCTCGCCGATATTGATGACGCCGCCGGCGTTGATCACGTAGTCGGGCGCGTACACGATCCCGGCCTGGTGCAGACGGTCGCCGGCGTCGGCGTCAAGCAGCTGGTTGTTGGCAGCGCCGGCTATCACCCGGCAGCGCAACTCGCCCAGCGTGTCGGGCCGGAGTACGGCGCCCAGCGCGCAGGGCGCGAACACATCGCACGGCTCGGCGTGGATCGAGATCGGGTCGCCGGCTTGGGCGCCCAGCTCGACCAGCGGCTCCACCCGCTCCGGGTAGATGTCCGCCACGACCACCTCGGCGCCTGCCTCCAGCAGGTGACGGACGACCGCGGCGCCAACGTGCCCCGCCCCCTGCACAGCCACCCGCACGCCGTCGAACTCGCCCGTCAGCCCGGCCTCCCGAAGCGCCGCACGCATCCCACACACCACACCCCAAGCGGTCATCGGCGAGGGGTCGCCGGAGCCCCCCATCTCGACCGGAAGCCCGGTGATGAAACGTGTCTCGCGGGCCACGAAGACGGCGTCCTCGGTGGAGGTGCCGACGTCCTCGGCGGCCAGGTAGCGGCCGCCCAGCGAGTCGATGAAGCGGCCCAGCGCGCGGAACAGGAGCTCGCTCTTGTCCGACCGCGGGTCGCCCACCACCACTGTTTTTCCGCCGCCCAGCGGTAGCCCGGCCACCGCGTTCTTGTAGGTCATGCCGTGGGACAGCCGCAGCACATCGGTCAGCGCCGCCTCATCAGAGGGGTATGTCCACATCCGGATGCCGCCCAGGCCGGGGCCGAGCGTGGTGTCGTGAATGGCGATGATGGCGCGCAGTCCGGCCTCGGGCTCGTGGCAGATCACCACCTGCTCGTGCTCGGAGAACAAGCGCACGGGCGGCGAGTATACCCCCGACCCCTGCCCCTTCCGGTCGGCCGGCGGGGGCGTCAGACCCGCTCCTGCAGCCGCTCGGCCAACCGGTTGGCGCCGATCTGGCGGGCGAACTCGGCCCCGCCGGCCGGGTCCATGTCGCGGTCCGGCGGGCGCTCCAGCGGTGCCCGGTCGTCCATCGTGGCAACCCTGCGGAAGGCGACCAGGTCGTGCTCTCCAAGAGCCGCCGACTGGCGTGCGGTCAGCCCCTCGGCGCCGTCCAGGAGCCGCTCCAGGCTGCCGTGCCGGGCCAGAAGCGCTGCGGCGGTCTTGGCCCCGATCCCGGGCGCGCCAGGCAGGTTGTCCGAGGGGTCGCCGCGCAGAGCGATGAAGTCGGGTACCTGGGCCGGCGCCACCCCGTAGCGCTCCACCACCTGCGCCGGGCCGATGCGGGCCGGCGGCCTGCCGCCGGTCTGCGGCGCAAGCACCGTCACCGAGTCGGTCACCAGCTGGTAGGCATCGCGGTCGGAGGTGACCACCAGCGCCGTGCCTCCCGCCTCCTGCTCCAGCCGCACGGCTGCGGCCAGGAAGTCGTCGGCCTCGTACCCCGCGGCCTTGGCGTTGAAGCCGCCCAGCGCCGACACCAGCCCCGGCAGCCGCTCCAGCTGTTCGACGATCTGGGGGTCGAAGTCAGGTCGCGTGCCCTGGTAGGCGGGCCACAGAGCGTGCCGGTAGAGCGGCGCCTTGTAGGTGTCCCAGCCGGTCAGCACCGCCCGCGGCCGCTCGACGTCCCACAGCTGCAGGAGCAGGTTCGCAAACCCGACCAGGGCGTTCACCGGCCGGCCGCCGGCGCCCGCGATGGGCGGCAGTGCGTGGTAGGCGCGGTGGGCCAGCGAATCGCCGTCGATCACCAGCAGCGGCCGCTGGCTCACTCCATCACCAGCGCCAGCAGCGCCTTCTGCGCATGCAGGCGGTTCTCGGCCTCGTCCCAGGCGGCCGAGCGCGGCCCATACAGCACCTCGGCCGTGATCTCCTCGCCCGGGTGTGCGGGCAGGCAGTGCAGGACGACGTGCTCGGGGTCGGCGCCTGCCACCAGCTCCGCATTGACCTGGAAGGCCGCCAGGTCGGCCAGCCGGCGCTCGCGCTCGTCCTCCTGGCCCATGCTCGTCCACACGTCGGTGACAACCGCGTGGGCGCCCGCCACCGCCTCGTGCGGGTCGTGCGAGACGCTCGCACCGGCCGCCTGCATCACCGCTGGGTCGGGCTCATACCCAGGGGGGCAGGCCACCACCACGCTCATCCCGAGCAGGGCCGCCGCCGTCACCAGCGAGTGGCAGACGTTGTTGTGGCCGTCGCCCAACCAGGCCAGCCGGCGGCCCTCCAGCTCGCCCAGCCGCTCGTGCAGCGTGTGCACGTCGGCCAGCGCCTGGCAGGGGTGGTGCAGGTCAGACAGGGCGTTGATGACCGGCACGTCAGCGGCGTCGGCCAGCTCCTGCACCCGCTCATGGGCGGTCGTGCGGTAGACGATCCCGTCGACGTAGCGGGACAGCACGCGCCCGGTGTCGGCGATCGACTCGCCGCGGCCCATCTGGGTGTCGGAGGCGGTCAGCGGCACCGCCATCCCGCCCAACTGGCCGATCCCGACCTCAAACGACACCCTGGTGCGGGTGGAGGGGCGCTCGAAGATCATGGCCAGCGAGCGGCCGGGCAGCAGGGCGTGCGGGCTGCGGCGCCGCTGCAGCTGCTTCAGGCGGTCGGCGGTGCGCAGGATCTCGCGCAGCTCGTCGGCGGTCAGATCGTCGGAGCGCAGCAGGTCGCGGCCGCGCAGGCTGAGCGCAGTGTCGGGCATCCCGCGACTCTAACCGCGGGCATGCCCGGGGGGTGCTAGCGGGCCAGCGTGCCGGCGATCGCAGCCACCGCGCAACTGGCGGCGGAGGCGGCCAGCCCGAGCTGGATGCGGCGCATGACCAGCTCGTCGTGGGTGCGGGCGGCGGAGGCGGTGAGGCGGCTGCGGTGTGTGCGGGGGAGCGTCACGGCGGGACTCCTTGACGGGGACCGCACAGGCATCGGCGTCCCGGGCCCGCCTGCCACCCTCGGATTGGCGTATCTCTACGGCCAGTCCGGGTGGTGCTAGCTTCGGGTTTGTCGCTCGGCCGGCTCGTCCTCGGCTGGCGCAGGCGCAGGCTTGCGCTGGCGGGCGATCTCGCGGGCGGACACGACCTCGCTGGTCATGCGGCCGGAGGCGATCACGATCGCGCGCAGCTTCTCGAGCGCCTCGGCCGTCTCGCCGGTTGTGGTCAGCCGCTCGAGCTCCTCCAGCTCCTCCAGCAGCCAGACGTAGTCCAGCGGCGGCTTGGACGCCCGCAGGATGGCCGGGTGGGGAGTCGGCTCGATGCCCTCGCCCGACCCGAACAGCTCCTCGTGCAGCTTCTCGCCGGGGCGGGCGCCGGTGAACTCGATGCGGATGTCCTCGTCGGCCTTCTTGCCCGAAAGCCGGATCATCTCCTTGGCCAGGTCGAGGATCTTGATCGGCTCGCCCATGTCCAGCACGAACAGATGGCCGCGGTCGCCGAAGGCGCCGGCCTGCACGATCAGCGCCACCGATTCGGGGATGGTCATGAAGTAGCGGGTCATCTCCGGGTCGGTGATGGTCAGCGGGCCGCCGCGGGCGATCTGGTCGCGGAAGATCGGGATCACGCTGCCCGAGGAGTTGAGCACGTTGCCGAAGCGCACCGCCACGAACCGGGTGTGCACGTTGGCGTTGCGCCCGTAGGCCTCGACCAGCCACTCGCACAGGGCCTTGGACTGGCCGTACACCGCCAGCGGGTTGAGCGCCTTATCGGTGGAGATCAGCACGAACCGATCGGTGCCGAACTCGGCAGCCGTCTCCACCACGATCTTGGTGCCGATCACGTTGTTGGACACCGACTCCATCGGGTTGGACTCCATCAGCGGCACGTGCTTGTAGGCCGCGGTGTGGAAGACCACGCCCGGCCGGTGCTCGGCGAACACCTGGCGCAGCCGCCGCCGGTTCTTGATGTCCCCCAGGAGCGGCACGACGTTGGCGAAGCCGCGCTCCGACACCAGTTCCTGCTCGATCTCAAACAGCGCCGCCTCGGACTGATCGAGGATGACCAGCTTGGCCGGCTGGGTGCGTTCGATCTGGCGGCACAGCTCGGCCCCGATGGAGCCGCCGGCGCCGGTCACAAGCACCGTCTCGCCGGACAGGTAGGAGGAGATGGCGCCCAGGTCGACGTTGACCGGCGCCCGGCCCAGCAGGTCCTCCACCTGTACCGGCCGCATCTGCGCGGCCAGGTCGGAGTTGGTCAGGAGCTCGTGCATGGCCGGCAGCGTCTTCACCGGCACGCCCAGCTGGCCGGTCATGTCGACGATCCGCCGGCGCAGTTCGCCCGAGGCGGACGGCATGGCGATCCACACCTCGTCCGGGGTGTTGTCTCGCAGTACCCGCGGCAGCTCGTCGATGGTGCCGTGTACGCGCACCCCGTGGATGCGCAGGTTGCGCTTGCGGGGGTCGTCGTCGACCAGGCCGATCGGCGTGTAGCTGAGCGACGGCGTGGACAGCATGGTGCGCACCACCAGCTGCGCCGCGTCTCCGGCGCCGACCACGATCACCTCCCGCCCGCGGGCCACCAGTTCGCCCATCGCGGGACGCTCGGAGAAGGAGCGGGCCGCCAGCCGGGAGCCGGTGACGAAGGCCAGCAGCAGCAGCAGGTCCATGATCGCAACCGACCGCGGCAGCCGGATGGTGGCCACCGGCGCGGCCTCGTACACGGTCAGGTCAGCAAGCAGCGAGGACACCACGACCGCCCGCACCAGCACCCACAGGTCACGGGTGGAGATGTACCGCCAGAACCGGTTGTAGACCCCGAAAAGCAGGAACACGGCCAGCTTGATCAGCAGCACCAGCACCAGCGAGCGCTCCAGCAGCGTCTGGTAGTAGGGCGGCACGCCCTGGTCGAAGCGCAGCTCGAACGCCAGAATCCAGGCGGCCGCGATCAGCCCGGCGTCGGCGACCAGGTGCCATGCGCGATGACGGCTGATCGGTGACGTGAGCCGCACGGGTGCGGAGTGTAGCCCCGCCAGATCGGACGACGCGGCAGATGACACGAACGGGGATCGCGCTTCCCCGCTGCAAATCCGGCTATCCGAGGGTCTCGTGCGCCTCGGCTGCGAGCACCCCGAAGTCGAGCTCGGCGCCGGTCACGTCGCGCAGCAACTCGTCGGCGGTGTGAGCCTGGCCCAGGCTCCACAGCTCGCGCACCAGGCTGCCGGCCTGGCGGCGCCGGAACCAATCGCTGCCGAACTGCCCGCGCAGGTGGTCGCGCAGCTGCGCTTCGAACGCCCACGCTCGCAGGTAGCAGGTGCAGTAGAAGCCCCCGTCCACGTCGTCCAGGTAGTCGCTGGTGGGGTAGGGCACGCCCAGCGCCGAGCCCAAGAGCTCCGAGTAGCGGGCCGGCAGCGTGTCCAGCGGTGCGCCTGAGTGCAGCTCCAGCTCGTATGCCAGCTTGGCGGCGTAGCGGCGCACGAAGTAGAGCTTCGAGAAAGCGCAGAAGCGGATGAAGCGGTCGACCGGTCCGAAGTCCAGCCGCGCGTTCAGCCACTGCCTGTCGGACACCAGATGCTCGAACAGGAAGGCGAAGCCCTCGGTGACGCCGTTGTCGCCCAGCACTCGGTCCTCCACGGGCAGGTCGGGCGAGGTGTTCGCGAAGTGCTCGGTGTGACCCGCCTCGTGGAAGAGCGCCCGGTAGTCGTCCTGGCCCCCCTGCGGGTAGATCACCAGCACGACCCGGTCGGGCACCCGGATGGGCGCGCAGAACGCGCGCGGCTGCTTGGTCGGGCGAGCCTCGATGTCGAGTTCGACATTGCGCTGTGCGTCCAGGTCGATACCCAGTTCGGCCAGCGTCGCGCGCAACGCCGGAACCGCCCGCTCGGGCGCGAACCCGGCGTCGAACTCGGGGGCCCGAAAGAGCCGCACCAGGTCGGGCGGGGTTGCGTCCTCCAGGCCTATGCCCAGCCGCTCGCGCAGCATCTCGTCGGCCCGCTCGTGGTAGAGATCCTCGGTTTCGGCCAGGAATGCCTGGGTGTGCCGGTGCAGGCCAACCGGGTCATAGCCAACGCTCTCGTACAGGGCCAGCACGGTGGGCGCCCCGATCTCTGCCGTCAGCTCGCGCTCGCGCTCGGCGATCTCGTGCAGCAGCGGGTTCAGCTGCTCGTCGGTGGCCGCGCAGCGGCGCGCGTGCAGGTCGGCCCGGCGGGCCCGATCCGGCTCGTTCATGAGCGTGGGGCGGACCGCCCGGTAGGGCAGCTTGCGGCCGTCCCAGTCGATCTCCAGTCCGGCCTCGACGTTGCCCACCTGGTCGGTCAGGTGCTTGCAGCCGTTGCCCACGTAGGCCTCGCTGGCGAACCGCCGAAGCTCCCGATCGGCACCCTCATCCTTCAGCGCCTGCACCTGCTCCAGCGTGGACAGATCGGCATAGCGATCGTAGATGGGCGCGATCTCGAGCGTCGGCTTGTGCCCCGCCTCGTGCTGGTAGTACTCCTCCAGCGCCTCGGCGGTCATGTCTTCGAGGCGTTGCCGGTAGCTCGAGAGGGGCAACGGCATCGCCGTACACTATCCCCGTGGCTGTGCTGGCGAAGAACCAGGAGCTGGAGCTCCACGTTGACTCGCTGGCCTACGGCGGGCGCGGCGTCGCGCGGCACGGCGAGCTGGTCGTGTTCGTGTCCCGGGCGCTGCCCGGCGACCATGTGCGGGCGCGCGTGACCAAGCTCAAGCGCCGGTACGCCGAAGCCCGCACCGTCGAGCTGCTTTCGCCCGGCCCCGGTCGCGTGCAGCCGCGCTGCGCGCACTTCGGCACCTGCGGCGGCTGCGCCTGGCAGGACCTGGACTACACCGAGCAGTGCCGGCACAAGCAGGCCCAGGTGGAGGATGCGCTGCGCCGGCTGGGCGGGCTGGATGGCTTCGAACTGCTGCCGATCGTGCCCGCGGTCGAGCAGTACGGCTACCGCAACAAGGTCGAGTACTCGTGGCTGGCAACGCCGGATGGGCCGGCGCTCGGCTTCCACAGAGCCGGCCGGTGGGACCAGCTGCTCGCGGTGGACCACTGCCACATCGTGTCGGACGCCTCCAACGATGTCCGCCGTGCCGTCGTCGGCTGGGCCCGCGGGCAGGGCCTTGAGGCCTACGACCAGCGTGGGCAGATCGGGTACCTGCGCCACCTGGTGGTGCGCGAGGGGGTGCGCAGCGGCGAGCTTCTGGCGGTGCTGGTGACGGGGCCCGGTGACCCGCCGGCCGGAGAGCAACTGGTGGCCGTGCTGCCGGATGCCGTGGTCGGCCTGCTGCATGCCGTCAACCCGGGCGTGGCCGAGGTGACCGGCGGCCTGGAGACGCGCGTCCTGCATGGCCGCGACTGGTACCTGGAGCGGATCGGCGGCCTGGAGTTCGCGGTCAGCGCCGGGGCCTTCATGCAGACCAACACGGTCATGTGCGAGCAGCTGTACGGGTTGGCGATGGAGCTCGCGGCGCCGACCGAGGACGACGTGGTGTGGGATCTCTACTGCGGCGGCGGGGCGATCGGCCTGCTGGCCGCCGCGGCCGGGGCGGGGCAGGTGTACGGCATCGAGATCGCGCCCGAGTCGGTCGCCCGGGCGCGAGAGAACGCCGACCGGAACGGCCTCGGCCACGTCGAGTTCGTCGTCGGAGACGTCGCTCGCCAGGCGCCCGAGCTGCGGGCCCGGGTGCCGGCGCCGACGCTGGCCTTCCTGGATCCGCCACGGGCCGGGCTGACGCCCAAGGCGGTGCGCCGGCTGATCGAGTTGGAGCCCGGGCGGATCGTCTACGTGTCGTGCAACCCGACAACGCTCGCGCCCAACGCGCGCCAGCTGGTGGACGCCGGGTACACGCTGCGCTCGGTGCAGCCGGTGGACATGTTTCCGCACACGCCGCACATCGAGGCGGTGGCGCTGCTCACGCGGGACTGACGGCCGGCAGGTCGATCGCGGTCAGGCCGGGATCGGGCACTGCGCCGGGGTGCAGCAGGTGGGCCAGCAGGGCGATGCCGTCGGCCACGCGGGGCGCTGGGCGTGAGAAGTAGGCGTCGCCGTGGACGGCGACAACCCGGCAGCCCAGGTCGGGCACCAGGTCGCCCTCGGCCGCCGCCCGCTCGGCCGTGAAGCCGCACGGAGCCAGCACCACCAGGTCCGGCTGGGCGGCTCGCACATCGTCCCAGCTGACCTGCCATGACGGCTGGTCAGCGCGGCCCAGCAGCTCCTGGCCGCCCGCCGCCGCCACCATCTCGGGCACCCAGTGGCCGGCTGCGAAGGGCGGGTCGAGCCACTCCAGCACGGCGACCCGCGGCCGCGGCTTGCCGGCCACGGCGCTGCGGGTGGCCGCGATGGCGGCATGCATCTTGGCGGCCTCGCGCTCGCCCGCGTCCGGCACGCCGAGCTGGTCGGCGATGGTGTGCAGGGTGGCCTCGATGCCCTCCAGGCTGCGCGGGTCGAGCGCCAGCACGGCGATCCCAAGCGTTCGCACGTCGCGCAGCTCGTGCGAGGAGACGGCGCATACCCGGCACAGATCCTGGGTGATCACCAGGTCGGGCTGCAGCTCTTCCAGCAGCGCCTGGTCTACGGCGTACAGCGACTGGCCGTCCAGCAGCGATTCCCGGACGGCGGCGTCGATAGCGCCGCTGGGAAGCTGGGAGGTGTCCACCCGGGCGGCGCTGACAACCGGCAGCGAGGCCACCTCGGGCGGGAAGTTGCACTCCTCCGAGCGGCCGACCAGGCGGTCGCCGCAGCCCAGCGTCGCCACGATCTCGGTCGCGCTGGGGAGCAACGAGCAGATGCGGCGAGGGGTGTACATGGGCCTACGGTAGCCGACCCGACCGCCGAACCCGGGGTCAGGCACCGTCACACGGTTGTGACAGTGCCTGACCCCGGTGTTCCCTAGCTCCAGTGCGGCTCGTCCCAGCCCGGACGCCGCTCCACCCGCCACTGTGCGCGCGACTCGGGGGTCGAGGGTGGCTAGTGCTCGATGGCTGCCTCGTGCCGAAGCGCCATCTCGAATCGCAGGGACGTGTGCTCCAGGTCGGCAGTGGACGAAGTTCCACCGCCGCGCCTCAATTCCGTCAAGAGCAGAACGTTCCGGCGGGTGTGCCGTAGGTGCTCTTCCCGTCGTTCGGCCGTAGCTACCGCAGCATGAACACGAGCTGATCCGCCACCGGCGAGCCCAGCCCGGTGACCGGATCCCAGCCGACCGCCGTGCGCAGTGAACTGTCCCGATCCAGCGTCCGCAGCCTGGTCAGGATGGCGCCGCCGGGCAGGAGGCTATTTCGCAGCACGGCCAGGTTCCGGCCCGAGGGCACGACGTCGCGCAGCGCGGAAGTCCCCGCCAGCCGGTACAGCGACGGGTTCAGGAAGCCGTGCGGCTCCCCGCTTCGCTGGTCGGCCAGTACCATCACCCCGGCCACTAGCGGCGTGGACAGGCTGGTGCCACCGATCCACGAGTCGATGATTCGCTGCCGCCCGTTCGGCTCCACGTAGGTCTGGCTGAAGAGCACGCCGGTCTGCGGGTCGGCATCCATCGCCAGATCCGGCTCGGTCCGCCGCAGCTGTCCGTGCCACGTGGCCTGGGCGGCCGGCACCACGCCGGCCTGGTAGCTGGGCTGGGAGAAGACGTGGCTGGGCCCGCCGCCCGAGCCGTACAGGAAGTCGCCCGGCACGGCAGGCGCCCACTTCGATCCGGTCCAGTCCGATTCGGTCGTGCCCCAGCCGGTCTCGAAGTCGTAGCTCCCGGAGCGGCCCACGGCCAGGCTGGTGCCGCCGACCGACGTCACCCACGGGCTGGAGTCGGGGAAGCCGCCCGACTTGACGCCCACCGCGGCCTTGTTGTCGCCGAAGTCGCCGGAGGCGAAGCAGACGCCGATGCCCTGCGCCGCGGCCTGCTGGAAGACGCCGTTCAACGCCGTGATCTCGCCCTTCGAGGCCAGAGATTCGGGCAGCCCCCAGGAGTTGGAGATGACGTTCGCCAGGTGCTGGTCGACCGCGTAGGCGATCGCTTGGTCGAGCCCGCGGGCATCGTTGGCCGCGCCCACGTAGACGATCCGGGCGTCCGGCGCGACGGCGTGCGCCCACTCCACGTCCAGCGCCTGCTCGATGTACCAGCTCTGGGTCTCGGCCGGGTCGCCGGGAGTGCGCTGGGTGCCGGGCGCGGCCACCTCACGGTAGTCGTGGCCGTGCAGGCGCGGCAGGCCGAAGCGGCGGGAGAAGTGATTCACGTCCTGGCGGATGGTGGGCGAGAAGAACGCGCCGGTGATGGCGATCGTCTGGCCCTGTCCGAGCAGACCGTGCCGGTGCAGGTTGTCGATCCCATAGGCGGAGTCGATCTGCCCAGGCTCGTACCCGCAGGCAAGCCACGGCAGCGGCCGGCCGGGCTGCAGGGGATCGGGAAAGCGGCTCGACTGCTGCTCCCCCCACCAGCGTGAGCACGGCCCCACTGACGTGCCGGCCGGGGGCGGCGGCACCGGGGTCGTGTGCCGCGGGCGGGCCAGGCTGAGCGCGCCATCCAGGCCGGTGATCGCCCGCACCTGCGGCGCCAGAGAGCTGGGGATGGTCGGCTCGCGGTCGGGTGCGCGCACCTCGGAGCCGTCCACCCGGTACAGGTTTTCGTTCACCTGGAAGGCCTGCTCGACCTGGCTGGTGGTGCCCTCAGCGGTCACGAACAGCCGGTTCTGGGGCACCTCGACGATGCTGAAGCCCTGTCCGGTCAGCCACTGGCTGACGCTCTGTACCTGTGACTCGGGCGGTGAAAAGCGGGCCCGGAAGTCGTCTGGCGAGAGCCAGTGGTGGTAGCTCGGGCTGGCCGGGTCATACAGGCCGGCCAGCGTCTGGTCGAGTCCGGCCTGGTCGCGCCAGCCCAGCCACACCGAGAACACCAGCTGGCGGCTGTCCGGCAGGGAGCCGGCGTCGTTGGCCGGTGTTGCCCACACGGGTTGGGCGTCCTGCATCTGATGGCGCGATCCGGCGGCCGCCGTGACCGGCGCGGACAACGCGAAGACCGCCAGCAGGGCGGCAGCGGGCAGCAGTCGACGGACGGTGGGGAGGCCCATTCAAGGGATATCGACACCCTCTCCGGTTACGACCCCCGCCCGTTCGGGTGAAACGGTCGTGCCCCTCGCCGTTGCCACAACAGATCGCCGTTAACTGCCAGAAAGGCCAACGAGAGCAGTGGCAGGGCGGGCAACGCGAGATCGAACTGGTCGGCCAGGATGATGGTCACGCCGAAGGACGCCGTCATGGCCGCCCAGGTCGGCCACCGGCGCAGCCCCAGGCGGGCGGTGGCGGCGGCGAAGAGGGCGAAGAAGACGAAGTCGCTGGAGCCGATCTGGGCGACCGCGTAGCTGCCGGGCACGCGCAGATTGAGCGCCACGTCGTCCAGCAGGCCCGGGTGGTGGTTGACGATCTCGTGGGTCGGCCCGACGGCCACCGAGTAGCCGTCCACGATGGCGATCACGACCGCGATCGCCGCCACCTCGATCGCGGTCTGCAGCATCGAGGCCAGCATCATGCCGATGCAGGCGGCGGCCACCAGTTTGGCCACCGTGGGCACCGTCGCCGGGTGGCCGAGGTGGATGCCGAGGGCGGCCACCGCGATCCCGGCGGCCGTCACCGGCAGCAGTCGCAGGCCCATCCGGTGAAGGGGGCTGGCGGCCTGCACGGCCAGCGTCGCCAGCGGGATCGAAACGATGGCCAGAAACGCCAGCTGGCCGGCCGTGCCCGGGCTGGGCAGGTGCGGGGCGGCGGCGTCCACCGCGCCCAGCCCCACCAACGCGACCAGAATCAGTACGGCGGCAGGTTTTCGTACCACGCGCCGGCCACCCGGAACGCCGCCCAGAACTCCTGCTTGGCGTCGGAGTCGTTCAGCGACAGGTCGATGTCGGGCACTGCCAGCGCCTCGATGGTCGGCGTCCACCGCTGGATCTCACCGCTGGGCGGCTCGATCGGCACCGAAAGCGGGAAGCGCACCGAGTTGACGAAGGCGCGCGCGTCCTCGCCCATCGCCACCACCAGCCGCGGCTGGGTGATGTGCAGCTCGCGGGCCAGCCACTCGCGGGACTGCTCGAGATCGTCGTCGTCGGCGTCGATGGCCGCCTTCAGGCAGTCGGTTCCGTACACCATCAGCGGGTCGATGCGCAGCCGCTGCAGACTCTTCAGCACCGCCTGCCCGGCCCGGCCGAAGAAGGCCACGCCCTCCTGCACCTCCGCCGGTTGCGGTGCATACTTGACCAGCACGATGTCGGCCAGCGGATGGCCTGTGCCGACCACCGGCGCACAGCCGGGGTGGCGTTCGGCCAGCGACTCGGCGATCTCGTGTCCGAGTTGGTTGATCTCGGCGATCGCCTTGGCCTGGTAGCGCTCGTAGATCTGATCGTCGGCCACGGTCACCCGACAGGGTATCCCACCGGGGCTATGCCTTGGTGTGTCACCGTGTGCCGAAATTGGCTCAACCATGCGGGCATCGGTGGTAGAGGCGTGCCGGCCGGAGTCGGGCGGTGTCGCGGAGTATTCGAGCGGTGAGAGATGTTTGAGGCTTACACCGCCGACCTGCGAACTCCTGCCGTTCGGCGCTCGGCCGGCAGTTGCCCGAGCGCTGCCGCCGCAGCTGCGCGGCCGGTGCGCACCGCCCCCTCCATGTATCCGGCCACCCAGTGGTCGGAGCCGCATACATAGAAGGGCGGCTCGTGCGTGCCGTGCAGTGGGCCGACCGCCGTCAGGTCGCCCGGCGCCCACTGGGTCAGGTATCCCTTGGTGAACGGGTCGACTGCCCACTCGGCGACGGAAAAACCGGACGGCTCGGCTGCCGCCGGCCCGTACAAACGCACGAGATCGGCGAGCAGTTGCTGGCGCCGAACGTCGGGCGGCGCGCCCAGGTGATAGGCGAGCCGCTCGGGCGGGATGATGATCGAAAGCACGCCGTCCGCCTGGGGCCAGGTCGGTCCCGGAGGGCCCTCGCCCTCCGCGACGCCGTTCTGTCCGCGGTCGCGCCAGAATGGCGACGGGTAGGCGGCCACCGCCTTTGCGGCCAGCGCGTGGCGCACGCGGCGAAGCGACGCCAGCCGCGCCGGCGTGAGGCCCTCGACCCGCACGTCGCGTAGCGGGCCGGCCGGCAACGCGCACACCACTGCTTCTGCGGTCAGCACCTCGCCGTCGTCGAGCCGCACTGTCGGCCGGCCGTCGACGTCGATTGATCGCACGACCGCCTGCAGCCGCAGCCGGTCACCCAACTCGCGCGCCAAGGCCAGCGGCAGGGCGCCGCTGCCGGCGGTCAGGGTCATGCTCTCCCAGGACTCGTAGGCATAGCTGCCGCTCGAGCCGGCCACAGCGTCCATACGCAGCACCGCCAGCAGTGACAGCCGCTCCCCCGAACCCGTCGCGCCACCGAAGTGGGCCACCTCGGACAACCGAATCACGGC
Organism: uncultured Actinomycetes bacterium; assembly: GCA_963744065.1. Classification (GTDB taxonomy): domain Bacteria; phylum Actinomycetota; class Thermoleophilia; order Gaiellales; family JAICJC01; genus DASUHT01. Next base: position 137,459 of record CAVUSN010000004.1, read on the forward strand.
CGGTGGCGCACCAACCTCGCGAAGCCAATCGTTGACCGACAGGCGATCCAGCCGATCGGCGTCGGGGTGCCGCCAGGGATCCTCGGGATCGACAGTGCGCGAGAGGGCTGCAAGCAGCTTCTGCACCCGTGAGCGCTCGGCTCGGTCGGCGTCGGTCATCCAGGGTGCGTCGTCGCCAACCCGCATGCCCTCGGCCAGGTTCCACGTCATCCGCCCCGGCTCCTCCACGAAGCTCGGACGCAGCGCCAGCCCCAGCTCGCCGGCCAGGCCGACATACGCCGTGTGGAACTCGCCGACCAACTCGCCGCCCATCTGCACCGTACGGCCGTCGGGCAAGAGCTCCTGGTGCACCCGTCCGCCGGGCCGGCCGCGAGCCTCGAGGCACACGACGTCGGCCCCGCCAAGCATCAGGTCGCGCGCGGCGGACAGCCCAGCCAGTCCGCCTCCGACAACGATGACGTCCGTCATCAGCGACCGACCTGGTGCACCCACTTCAGGCCCTGCAGGTAGAGCAGGCTCTTGGGCCGGCGCTCGATCTGGTTCTGGCGCAGCGAGAGCAGGAACTCCTCCGGCCCGTCGAAGGCCGGCATGCGGTTGAGCGCAGTGCCGATCCCCGGCAGCACGTGCGCGTCCGAGCCGGCCGCCTGCAGCAGGTTGTACTTGGAGGCGAAGCGCAGCGCATCGGCGTTGAAGGAGTCGAACAGCAGCCGCGCGTTGTACACCTCGAACACATCCACCTGGTCGAGGCAGCGCAGCAGCGTGGCCGGGCTGGGGATCGTGTGCATGCGGTCGAACGGGTGCGGCATGTACACCAGCCCGTCCTGCTCCTGGATGGCGGCGATCGTCTCGGCCATGCTCATGCCGCGCTCGATCCGCTCGTGCAGGAAGAGCCCGATCACCTCGCCCTGGGAGGTCTTCACCTCCTCGCCGACGATGATGGTGATCGGCTTGCCCAGCGCCTGCGCCTCCAGAGCGCCGGCCACCTCGTTGTGGTCGGTGATGGCGATCGCGCCCAGGCCCTGCTCGATGCAGTGGTCGACCAGCGCCTCCACCGGGGTCGTGCAGTCGTGCGAGTGGCAGGTGTGCATATGCAGGTCGGCCAGGATCTCGGGCTTCTGCGGGCTCGGCCGGCGGGCCAGCCGCAGCCGCCCGCGGACGCGCCCGTACTCGCGCTCCAAGACCTCCGCGACCGCGTCGAAGCGCTGGCTGGCGACTGCCTTGCGCGATCGTTCGGCCAACCCGGCCCGCAACTCGTCGTCATCCAGCAGGCGCGCGGCTGCCGCCGAGGCCAGCGCCGGCTGGTCGACGCCGTAGCCCAGCGCGGGCTGCTCAGGCTGCTCGGGAGCGGCCACGGCGCAGCCGCAGGCACGCGCCTCCCAGGCCAGGCTGGGGTCGCCGTCGGGGGCCGCCACGAAGACGGCCGCCGCCTGCAGCACCTGGGCCCGGGCGGCGTCGTCGGCAGGGCGCACCGCATGCACCCGGCCGCGGGCCGCGGGCGGCACATGGGGGCGCAGCGGCCGGCGGCCGCGCCGCTCCCACAACAGGGTCAGCTCGGCGTCGGGGCGCTCGCCGGCCAGCTTGACCAGCGCGCGCACGATCGGCCGCGCCTCCGGCGTCCATTCGGCGACCACGCCGGTGCGAGCTGAGCCGGCCGGAGCGAACACGTCGGCGAGGCCGGCCGGGATGATCGTGTAGTCGCCGGGGTAGACGGCCGCGGCCTGCTCTGCGGCCTCCGCGCTGGTGGCCATAAGGGCGTCGATGCGGGCCGCGTAGCGCTCGCGGGTAGCGCTTCGCACGGGGAAGGGCAGCGCCCGCTCGATGCGCGAATGGAAGGTGGCGGCGGTCAGCCCCTGGGAGTGCTTGAGAGCAGCCGCGGACACCCCGGGCAGCAGCGGCTCATGCGCGTGCACCAGATCGAAGTTGCCCTCGCGCACCGCCAGGGCGACGTTGGCGCCGATCGCCACCGGCAGCCCGGCGCCGCGCCGGCGGCCGTGCTGGCGCAGCGGCACCGCCGGCCCCACCGCCACCACCAGCGGCTCTCCCGGCAGTGCCGTCAGCGCCTCCTTGTCACCCGCCGCCAGCGCCCGCAGCCGCCGCCGGCCGGCCCGCAGTGCGCGGCTGGATGGGCTGGGGGCGAGCACCGTGACCAGGTGCCCGCGGGCGGCCAGGCCGGTGGCCACGCCGCGCACGTGCTCGGCCACCGGGTGTGCGCCGGACAGCGCGAACGGGCTGACCAGGCACAGCCGCAGCGGCCCGGACGGCATCTGCTGGCCGCTCACCGCTTGGCGCGCTTGGGCGACCCCGTGGTCGAGGCCGCACGAGCGTGACCCGCGATGAACGACTCCACCTCGTCCCGTGAGCGGTCGTCGGGGTGCTGCACCGGCGGCGACTTCATGAAGTAGGCGGACGGCCACTCCAGGGCGCCGGCCAGCCCATGGTCGAGCCCCAGCCGGGCGCAGCGGACCGCGTCGATCACAATCCCGGCCGAGTTGGGCGAGTCCACCACCTCGAGCTTGAGCTCGATGTTCAGGGGCACGTCACCGAACGAGCGCCCCTCCATGCGGATATACGCCCACTTGCGGTCGTCCAGCCACTCGACGTAGTCGGACGGGCCGATGTGCACGTTGCGGGCGCCGATGTCGTAGTCCAGCTGCGAGGTGACGGCGTTGGTCTTGGAGATCTTCTTGGACTCCAGCCGTTCGCGCTCCAGCATGTTCATGAAGTCGGTGTTACCGCCCACGTTCAGCTGGTGGGTGCGCTCCAGGCGCACGCCGCGCTCACGGAAGAGCCGGGTCAGCTGGCGGTGGACGATGGTGGCGCCCACCTGCGACTTGATGTCGTCGCCGATGATGGGCAGGCCGCGCTCCTCGAACCGGCGCCGCCAGTAGGGCTCGCGGGCGATGAACACGGGCACGCAGTTGACGAACGCGCAGCCGGCCGACAGCACCTGCTCGACGTACCATTTGGTGGCCTCCTCCGAGCCCACCGGCAGGTACGAGACGACCACGTCGGTGTTGGTGTCCTTGAGGATGCCGACCACGTCGTCGGTCTCCCCGGGGGCCTTGGTGATCACCTTGGACAGGTACTTGCCGATCCCGTCGTGGGTCATGCCGCGGTGCACCGGTACGCCCAGCTTGGGCACGTCGGAGAACTTGACGGTGTTGTTCTGGCCGCGGAAGATGGCCTCGCTGAGGTCGCGGCCGACCTTCTCGGCGTCGACGTCGAAAGCGGCCGAGAACTCGATGTCGGAGATGTGGTAGCCGCCCAGGTCGACATGCATCAGGCCGGGCACGAAGTCGTCGGGGTTGGCGTCCTTGTAGTACTGGACGCCCTGCACGAAGGCAGACGCGCAGTTGCCGGCGCCGACCACGGCGACCCGCAGCTTGCTGTCACGTGTGCGATGGCCGTTGGAAGATGCTGTCTCAGGCATGCTCAACCCTCCGGGGTGGATTCGTTCAGTTGTCGGCGCACGTAGTCGATCCGCTGCCACACGGTGAAAGCGGTCAGTGCTGCCAGGATCTCGATCGCCCAGGGCAGTGTGCCGTGGCTGGCGAAGGGCAGCGCCACCGCCACCAGGGCGATCCGCTCGGCCCGGCTCATCAGGCCCACCTCGCAGCGCACTCCGATGGCCTCCGCCCGGGCTCGCGTATAGCTGACCAGGAAGGAGCCGACCAGGGCCACGAACACGCTGGCCAGGGCCCAGGTGTGGCCCTGGCGGGCCAGCACCAGGGCGATCGCGCCCAGCACCATGCCCTCGGACATGCGGTCGGTGGTGGAGTCGAGGAAGCCGCCGAACGGCGTCAGCTTGTTGTGCGAGCGGGCAAGGGCGCCGTCCAGCACGTCCAGCAGGCTGCCGGTGAGCAGCGCCGCGGTGGCCCACACATAGTGCTCGCGGTAGATCAGAGCGGCGGTGGCCGCGTTCATGCTCAGCCCCGCCACCGTGATCTGGTTGGGGGTGAAGGGGATGGACGCGAACCGGCTCAGGAACCGCATGCCGAGAACGCGGCCGCCTGAGATGTATCCAGCTTTGAGTCGTGCGAGCACAGCACTCACTGCTCGCACTATACCACGGAAGCTATGGGAGCGAGGCGTCGCCCGAAACCGGCGCCAGATGCATGCGCACGCGGGCCGAGTCGGGCAGGGTGGGGTGCCGGCTTTCGATCAGCCAGGCCGCTCCCAGTGCGATCACCGCGGTCGTCGCGCCGAGCACCGCGTCCATCCAGAAGTGGTTGCCAGTGGCCACGATCGAGAACACGATCAGCACCGGGTAGAACAGCCAGGTGATGCGCACCGGCATGCGCCTGACGAGGAAGAAGCAGGTGATGGCGGTGATCAGCGAGTAGCAGGTGTGGATCGAGGGCACCGCGGCGTAGGGGTTGGCCAGATCCTTGATCGGCCCCGAGTAGGTGTTGATGCTGGAGTAGCGGTCGAGCGTGTCGGTGAAGCCCAGGTAGGTGAGCAGGCGGGGCGGCGCGGTGGGGAAGAAGGTGAATCCGACCAGGGCGATCGCGTCGGCCGCGAAGATGGCGTTGCGGATGAAGTAGTAGTGGCGGTTTCGGCGCAGATAGAGCCAGAACATGAATATCGTGGTGATCACGAAGTGGGCGTGGAAGTAGGTGAAGTCGGCGATCGACAGCGCCCACGGCCGGTGCAGCACCCAGCGCTGCACGTCCAACTCGGTGAAGATGCCCATCGAGCGCTCCAGCGAGACCATGTCCTGGCCGTGCCGGAATGCCGACTGGACGGAGCCCAGGGAGTGGCCGCGGGTCAGCTCGTAGGCGATGTCCACCAGCGTGAACAGCACCAGTTGACGTATGAAGTCGACCCAGCCCTTGGGCAGGATCCGCGCCATCCATCCGCGCACCTGCTGCGGTGGCTCAGGCTGAGACAGCACCTGGGTCATGCCGTCGCATGCTACCGGAGCGGCCCCCGGCGGCAGGAGCTTGTCAGCCGCCGATGTGGGACATCTCGACCCGCGGCCGGGCGGTGGTGCGGGAGCTGCGAAGCTCCGAGTAGCGATCGCCTCGACGGCTCCAGATGCCGGCGATCAGTTCGGCCAGTGAAGCGTCGTCGGCGCCCTCCCGAAGCGGCTTTCGCAGGTCATGGCCGAGGTTCGAGAAAAGGCAGGTGTACAGCTTGCCCTCTGCCGACAGCCGGGCCCGTGAGCAGTTGCGGCAGAAGGGCTGGGTGACCGAGGCAATGATTCCAATCTCACCCTCGCCGTCCAGGTAGCGGTAGCGGTTGGCCACCTCGCCGCGGTAGTTGGGATCGACCGGCTCGATCGGCCAGGCGGCGCCGATCGTCGCCACCATCTCGGCCGCCGGCACCACGTCGTCCATCCGCCAGCCGTTGGTGTTGCCGACGTCCATGTACTCGATCAGTCGCAGGATGTGCCCGCTGCCGCGGAAGTGCTCGGCCAGCTCCAGCAGGCCGTCGTCGTTCACGCCCCGCTTGATCACCGCGTTCACCTTGATCGGGCCCAGGCCGGTGGCGGCCGCGGCCTCGATCCCCTCCAACACCCGGTCGACGGCGAAGTCGACATCGTTCATGGCCCGGAACACCGCGTCGTCCACCGAGTCCAGGCTGACGTTCAGGCGGCCCAGGCCGGCGTCGCGCAGGGCCTTGGCCTTGCGCTCGAGCAGCGACCCGTTGGTGGTCAGGGCGATGTCCTCGATCCCGGGCAACCCGGCCAGCATCTCCACCAGCCGCTCGATGTCGCGGCGCAGCAGCGGCTCGCCGCCGGTCAGCCGCAGCTTGCGCACGCCCAGCCCGGCGAACACCACCGCCAGTCGCTGGATCTCCTCGAACGTCAGGAGCTGCGACCGGCGCAGAAACTGGAACTCCGGCCCGAACACCTCCCGCGGCATGCAGTACTGGCAACGGAAGTTGCAGCGGTCGGTGACCGAGATGCGCAGGTCGTGGATCGGGCGTCCGAGAGCGTCCGTGATCGGCTGCATAGGCATGAGGGTACACCGGACGGCCGTTCCGCCAACATCGTCCGGACCAGAGGCCGGTGCCAGGCAGTGCCTGGCACCTGAACTGCTCCATCTCCATCCGCTCCAAGGTCGTACGCTCAGCAGGTGGACGTAAACCACATGCTCGACCTGCTGGCCGACGAGTACGGCCGGCTGCGCGTGCGCCGGCGCCCGCCGCTGGACGAGCTGGTGCTGACGATCCTGAGTCAGAACACCTCGGACGTGAACCGCGACCGCGCCTACGAGTCGATGCGCGAGCGGTTTCCGACCTGGAAGCAGGTGTTGGCGGCCCCACCTGACCAGCTCGAGGAGGCCATCCGGCCGGGCGGGCTGGCCCGCCAGAAGGCGCCGCGCATCCAGGCTGTGCTGACCCGGGTGGCAGCCGCCGGCCACGGCCTCGACCTGCGCTGGTTGGGCAAGCTGGAGCCGGACGCGGCCATGCACTGGCTGATCGAGCTGCCCGGCGTGGGCGTGAAGACGGCCAGCATCGTGCTGCTGTTCAGCTTCGGCGTGCCGGTCATGCCGGTGGACACGCACGTGCACCGGATCGCGCTGCGGCTCGGGCTCGTCCCCGCCGGCACCTCGGCCGAGAAAGCGCACCCGCTGATCACCCAGCAGGTCCCGGCTGAGCGGATGCTGGAGGCGCATCTGCTGTTGATCACCCACGGCCGGCGCACCTGTGTCGCGCGACGCCCGCGCTGCGGCTCCTGCGTGCTGCTGGAGATGTGCCCGTACGGGCGTCGTGAGGTGGGGGCGGCGCCGCAGCGGTAAGCTGCCGGGCCGGATGACCTCGTCCGAGCAGAGGCTCTCGGCCTTCTACGAGTTGCGCGCCCAGGAGGAGCCGGCGAGCGACCCGGAGGCGCAGCTTCGCTTCACCAAGGCGCTGGCCGCGGCTCGGCTTCAGCCCGGGGAGCGGTTGCTGGACATCGGGGCGAAGTGGGGCGGGCTGGGCGAGCGGGCTCGGGCGGGCGGGTGGCAGGGCGCCTACACGGGGCTCGAACTGAACGAGCGGCATGTGGCCGCGGCCGCCGAGCGTGGCCTGGACGTGCGCCCGGCCGACGTCGGCCAGCCGCTGCCGCTGCCCGACGCGAGCTTCGACGCCGTCGTCTGCCTGGAGCTGCTCGAGCACCTGCCTTCGCCGCTAGGCCTGCTCGAGGAGATCCGCCGCGTGCTGACGCCGCAGGGCCGGGCGATCCTCTCGGTGCCCAACCCCTACAGCTGGGTCGAGGTGTTCCGGGAGGTGGCCCGCTGGCCCGACCCCGAGGGCCATCTGAACGGCTTCACGACGCCGGTCATGCAGAACCTGCTGGCGCTGGCCGGGCTTCACCTGGAACGCCGTCTGGGCACCTCCATGCGCATCCCCGGCACCCGCCGGATCGTCCCCACCAACTCGATCCTGGCCCGCTCGCGGATCTACGTCGCCCGCCCGGCCGAGCGGGTCGTGTTCGCCGGCCGCGAACTGGGCTGAATCCCGCCCGAGACCGCGGCCATTCCCGGCGATCCTCGTCGTTGGGAATGCTTGATCGGGCGAGAAAAAGTTGCTATAACTCGACTAAGGTTTTCTATGTGTACTGCACGCAACCAGTGAGCAAGGAGTGATTCCATGGGCAAAGTGATCGGCATCGACCTCGGCACGACCAACTCGTGCATGGCGGTGATGGAGGGCGGCGAGCCCACCGTCATCCCCAACGCCGAGGGCGGTCGAACGACCCCGTCGGTGGTCGCGTTCGCGCGCGACGGCCAGCGCTTGGTCGGCACACCGGCCAAGCGGCAGGCGGTGACCAACCCCAAGAACACGATCTTCTCCATCAAGCGCTTCATGGGCCGCAAGTTGGCCGAGGTGAGTGAGGAGCAGAAGATCGTCCCCTACGCGGTCGTCGGCGGCCCCAACAGCGACGCCCGGGTGGAGGCCGACGGCAAGGTGTATCCGCCCCCGGAGATCTCGGCCATGATCCTGCAGAAGCTGAAGGCCGACGCCGAGAGCTACCTGGGCGAGCCGGTCACCGAGGCCGTGATCACGGTCCCCGCGTACTTCAACGACGCTCAGCGCAACGCCACCAAGGACGCCGGCAAAATCGCCGGTCTGGACGTGCTGCGGATCATCAACGAGCCGACCGCTGCGTCGCTGGCCTACGGGCTGGACAAGGAGGGCGACCAGACGATCCTGGTCTTCGACCTGGGCGGCGGCACGTTCGACGTGTCGGTGCTGGAGCTGGGCGAGGGCGTGTTCGAGGTCAAGGCCACAGCGGGTGACAACCACCTGGGCGGCGACAACTTCGACAAGGCCGTCGTCGACTGGCTGACCGCTGAGTTCAAGCGCGACAACGGCATCGACCTGGCCAATGATGCGATGGCTCTGCAGCGGCTGTACGAGGCCGCCGAGAAGGCCAAGATCGAGCTCTCGACGACCCAGTCGACCAACATCAACCTGCCCTTCATCACCGCCGACGCGGAGGGGCCCAAGCACCTCGACACCACGCTCACGCGGGCCAAGCTGACCGAGCTGACGCACGAGCTGATCGAGCGCACGGTTGCTCCCACCAAGCAGGCGCTGGCCGACGCCGGCCTCAAGCAGGGCGACATCGACCAGGTGATCCTGGTGGGTGGCATGACCCGCATGCCGGCTGTGCAGGAGAAGGTCAAGGAGCTGATCGGCAAGGAGCCGCACCGCGGCGTCAACCCCGATGAGGTGGTTGCCATCGGCGCCGCCATCCAGGCCGGTGTGCTGCGCGGCGAGGTCAAGGACGTACTGCTCTTGGACGTCACTCCCCTGTCGCTGGGCATCGAGACCAAGGGTGGCGTGGCCACCAAGCTGATCGAGCGCAACACGACCATCCCCACCCGCAAGTCGGAGATCTTCTCCACCGCGGAGGATGGCCAGCCGTCGGTCGAGATCCACGTCCTGCAGGGCGAACGCGAGATGGCCGCCTACAACAAGACGCTGGGCAAGTTCCAGCTGGTCGGGATCCCGCCGGCTCCGCGTGGCGTGCCCCAGATCGAGGTCACCTTCGACATCGACGCCAACGGCATCATCCACGTGTCGGCGCGTGACTCCGGCTCGGGCAACGAGCAGAAGATCCAGATCCAGGGCGGCTCAGGCCTCAGCGACAACGAGGTCGAGCAGATGGTGCGCGACGCCGAGTCGCACGCCGAGGACGACCGCCAGATGAAGGACCTGGCCGAGGCTCGCAACACCGCCGAGGCCGTCGTCTACTCCACCGAGAAGTCGCTCAAGGAGCATGAGGACAAGCTGGACGAGGACACCAAGTCCGACATCACCGGCAAGGCCGACGCCGTCAAGGCGGCGCTCGAGTCCGACGACGCGGCCGACATCCGCAACAAGCTGGAGGCGTTGCGCGAGGCCAGCTTCAAGCTGGGCGAGCTGGTCTACCAGCAGGCTCAGGCTGCCGCCACCGGCGGCGCGCCGGCCGATTCCGGCAACGGCACCGCGGACGCCGGTGAGGATGAGATCGTCGACGCCGAGGTGGTGGACGAGTCCGGTGATCGGGCGTGAGCGAGGAGCGGCCGCAGGCCGCCGGTGACGAGCGCGACGAGTCGATCGAGTTCGAGGCCGGCGAGGTTGAGTCCGAGCTGGACGAGGCGCGGCGCAGGGCGGAGGAGTACCTGAACGACCTGCGCCGCGTCGCGGCCGACTTCGACAACTTCCGAAAGCGGGTCGCGCGCGACGCCGAGCTGCAGTCGGCCAGGGCCAGCGAGGGCCTGGTCGGCGAGCTGCTGCCCGTGCTGGACAACCTGGAACGGGCGGTCGATGCCGACCTGCACCACGAGCAGGTGAAGGTGGCCGAGGGCGTCAAACTGGTGCACCAGCAGCTGACCGACGTGCTGCAGAGGCGCGGGCTGCGGGAGATCGCCGCAGCGCCGGGCCAGATGTTCGACCCGCACGTGCACGAGGCGCTCTCGAACCGGCCGTCGGAGTTCCCGGAGGGCACGATCGCCGACGTCTGGCAGCGCGGCTACAGGCTGGGCGACCGGGTGGTCAGGGCGGCCCGGGTGGTCGTCTCCAGCGGCCCGCCGGCGCCCGAGAGTGGGGCCTGAGCCGGTGGCCGACCACTACCAGACGCTGGGGGTCTCCAAGGACGCCACGCCCGACCAGATCAAGAAGGCCTACCGCAAGCTGGCCCGCCAGTACCACCCGGACCGAAACCCGGGGGACAAGGCGGCGGAGGAGCGGTTCAAGCAGATCGGCGAGGCCCACGACGTCCTGTCCGACCCCGACAAGCGCAAGCAGTACGACACCTTCGGCCAGACCTTCCGGCCGGGCCAGGGGCCGCCGGCCGGCGGCTTCCAGGGCTTCGACTTCGGCGGCGCCGGCGCCGGCGGTTTCGATCTGGGGGACCTGTTCGGCGGCCTTTTCGGCCGCGGCGGCCGGGCCGAGCAGGCCCCCCGCCAGCGCGGCGCCGACATCGAGGTGCAGGTGCGGGTGTCGTTCGCAGACGCCCTGGCCGGCGCCACCGTGCGGGTGCCGGTTGACAAGGCCAGCGCCTGTCCGACCTGTCACGGGTCGGGCGCCGCACCGGGCACCTCGCCCAGCATCTGCCCGGTCTGCAAGGGCCGCGGCGTCACCTCCGAGAGCCAGGGCTTCTTTTCGCTCAGCCACCCCTGCCAGCGCTGCGGCGGGGCCGGCACCGTGATCGAGCACCCGTGCGAGACCTGCCACGGCAACGGTCGCCTGCGCACGACCAAGACCTACCAGGTGCGGATCCCGGCCGGAGTCCGCGACGGCACCCGGATCAAGGTCAAGGGCAAGGGCGAGGCCGCGCCCCGCGGCGGCGAGCCGGGCGACCTGTACGTGATCACCCGCGTGACCGAGAGCCCGCTCTTCAGCCGCCGCGGAGACGACCTGGTGATCGACGTGCCCGTCACCTTCTCCGAGGCCGCCATGGGCTCCCAGGTGGAGCTGCCGACGCCGGACGGGACGACGGTCAAGGTGCGTGTGCCGGCAGGCTCGACGGACGGCAAGATGCTGCGGGTCAAGGGCCGCGGCGCCCCCAAGCTGTCAGGCGGCGGCACCGGCGACCTGCTGGCCCGGCTTCGGATCGCCGTCCCCTCCAAGCTTTCCAAGCAGGAGCGGGAGACGCTGGAGAAGCTGGCTGAGCTGCAGCAGGCCCACCACGGCGATCCGCGTGAACAACTCTTTGGGGAGGCCGCATCTCAATGAGCATCTGCTGCGGCTTGTCTGCTGGCTCGCGACGAAGCTCATTTCGACGCGACCTCCTCGGGGAGCGCACGGCATGAACGCGCCGTCGGCCCAGCCGCGCTATTCGATCTCGGTGGCCGCCGAGCTGTCGGGCCTGCACCCGCAGACGCTGCGCGTGTACGAGGCGCGCGGGCTGGTGCGGCCGCGGCGCACGCCCGGAGGCACCCGCCGCTACTCCGACGCCGACCTCGCCCGCCTGGCCAGGATCGCTAACCTGACCAGCGAGCTGGGCCTGAACCTGGCCGGCGTCACCCAGGTCATCCAGCTTGAGGACACCATCGACCGGCTGACCCGCAGGGTCACCGACCTGGAGGGCGAGTTGTTCGCCTCCGCCCAGCGGCTGCGTGCCGAACTGGCCCAGGTGCACCGCTCCTACCGGCGCGACCTGGTTCCCTATCAACCACCCAAACACCCACAGGTATGGACTTTTCGAAACTCACCATAAAGGCATCCGAGGCGTTCGCCTCGGCCCAGGGGCTGGCCGTTCAGCGCGGCAATCCCGAGATCACCACCGACCATCTGCTGTCGGCACTGCTCGACCAGGAGCAGAGCGTGGCCGCGCGCGTGCTGGAGAAGGCCGGCGAGAGCCCGTCCGCTGTGCGTTCTGCGGTCGAGGAGAGGCTGGGCCGGCTGGCCCGGATGGAGGGCGCAAACGTGCAGCCGGCCGCCAGTCGGCCGCTGCGCGACGCGCTCGAGCAGGCCTTCACCGAAGCGGAGGCGCTGAAGGACGAGTACGTGGCCGTCGAGCACCTGCTGCTGGGCCTGGCCGGCCCGGCCGGGCTCGATCGGGCCGCCATCATGAAAGCGCTGGTCGAGGTGCGCGGTGGCCAGCGGGTCACCTCCCAGGACGCAGAGGGCACCTATGAGGCGCTGGCCAAGTTCGGGCGCGACCTGACCGAGGCCGCCGAGCGGGGCAAGCTCGACCCGGTGATCGGCCGCGACCAGGAGGTGCGGCGGGTGATCCAGGTGCTGTCCCGGCGGACCAAGAACAACCCTGTGCTGATCGGGGAGCCGGGCGTCGGCAAGACCGCCATCGTCGAGGGCCTGGCCCAGCGCATCACCTCCGGCGACGTGCCCGGCGGCCTGACCGGCAAGCGGGTGTGGGCGCTGGACGTGGGCGCGCTGGTGGCGGGCACCAAGTACCGGGGCGAGTTCGAGGAGCGGCTGAAGGCGGTGCTGGCCGAGATCCGGGCTGCCGAGGGCCGGGTGATCGTGTTCATCGACGAGCTGCACACCATCGTCGGCGCCGGCAAGGCGGAGGGGGCGGTGGACGCCGCCAACCTGCTCAAGCCGATGCTGGCCCGCGGTGAGCTGCGGGCGATCGGGGCCACCACGCTGGACGAGTACCGCAAGTACATCGAGAAGGACGCGGCGCTGGAGCGGCGGTTCCAGCCGGTGCTGGTGGGCGAGCCCTCGGTCACGGACACCATCGCCATCCTGCGCGGCCTGAAGGAGCGCTACGAGGTGCACCACGGCGTGCGCATCTCCGACGACGCAGTGGTGGCGGCTGCCATGCTGTCCGACCGCTACATCGCCGACCGCTTCCTGCCCGACAAGGCGATCGACCTGGTGGACGAGGCCGCCTCGCGGCTGAAGATCGAGATCGACTCCATGCCGCAGGAGATCGACGAGGTGCAGCGGCGGGTGATCCAGCTGGAGATCGAGCAGGCAGCGATGGAGAAGGAGACCTCCGAGTCGGCCGTTGAGCGGCGCGACTCGCTTGCCGAGGAACTGGCCAACCTGCGCGAGGAGTTGGACGGCATGAAGGCCGCCTGGGAGTCCGAGAAGTCCGCCATCGGCGGTGTCCAGAACCTGAAGGCCGCGATCGAGGAGACGCGTGCCGAGGCCGAGCGGGCGCAGCGCGACTCCGACCTGCAGCGGGCCGCCGAGTTGACCTACGGCGACCTGCCCAAACTGGAGCGCGAGCTGGACGCGGCCGCCGCCCGGCTGGCCGAGCTGCAGGCCAGCTCGCCCATGCTGAAGGAGGAGGTGGAGGCCGAGGACGTGGCCCAGGTGGTGGCAAGCTGGACCGGGATCCCGGTCAGCCGCCTGCTGGAGGGCGAGATGCACAAGCTGGTGGAGATGGAGTCGCGCCTGCACCAGCGGGTGGTCGGCCAGGACGAGGCGGTGGGCGCTGTGTCCAACGCCATCCGCCGCTCCCGGGCGGGCCTGGGCGACCCCGACCGGCCGATCGGCTCGTTCATCTTCCTGGGCCCCACCGGGGTCGGCAAGACCGAGTTGGCCAAGGCGCTGGCCGAGTTCCTGTTCGACACCGAGAAGGCGATGGTGCGGATCGACATGTCCGAGTACATGGAGAAGCACTCGGTGGCCCGGCTGGTGGGCGCGCCGCCGGGCTACATCGGCTTCGAGGAGGGCGGCCAGCTGACGGAGGCTGTGCGCCGGCGGCCGTATTCCGTGCTGCTGCTGGATGAGATCGAGAAGGCCCACCCGGACGTCTTCAACGTGCTGCTGCAGCTGCTGGACGACGGTCGCCTGACCGATGGCCAGGGGCGCACCGTGGACTTCCGCAACACGATCGTGATCATGACCTCCAACGCCTCCGACCTGGAGGCGGTGTTCCGGCCCGAGTTCCTGAACCGGATCGACGAGATCGTGCACTTCCACCCGCTGGGCCGTGAGGAACTGGCCCAGATCGTGCAGCTGCAGGTGGCGGGGCTGCGGGCTCGCCTGGCCGAGCGCCGGATCGATCTTCACCTGACGCCGGCAGCGGCTGAGCTGCTGATCGAGAAGGGCTACAACCCCGACTACGGAGCTCGCCCGCTCAAGCGCACGATCCAGCGCGAGCTGGAGAACCCGCTGGCCATCCAGGTGCTGTCCGGCCAGGTGGGGGAGGGCGACCTGGTTGCGGTGAACGCGGTCGACGGAGAGATCCGGCTCGATCTCGAGCACGACCGCGCGGTCGCCACGTGAGTGACGCTAGGAGGTCGGAACGACCCCCCAGCGACGTTACGCCGATCTCGGATCTGTTTGCGACGGCTGTGCATCGCTTCGGCGCGGTGTGGGCCGACCTGCTGGTGGCCTCGCTGGTTGCGGTCGGGTTGGCCTCGGTGCCGGTGGCCGTGGCGCACACGGAGGGGCACGGCATCGCCACCTTCGTCACCTCGGCGCTGGCCTACGGGATCGGCTACCAGGCCTTCCTGTGCTTCGTCGTCCTGCGCGGGCTGCCCGTCCCCGCCCCAGGCGGGCGGGTGGCCGCGGCCTACGGCATGGCGGCGGTGGTGGGCGCCCTTACCGGTGTGCTGCTGATCGTGCTCGAGCCGTTCGTGCTGGTGGTGCTGCCGCTGCTCCTGTTCGCGGTGCCGGCCGTGGCCGCCGGCGACGCCACGGCGCTGCGGGCGCTGCCCCGTTCGGTGCGGCTGGCCCTCGGCAACTACACCCGCACCTGGGGCGTGTGGCTGATCACGCTGGTCTTCTCGGCGCCGGTTGCGATCTCGATGTTCCTGGCCGTCAGCGCGTTCGCCGGCGGCGAGGTGGCCAGCCTGCTGGCGCTGGTGCTGTCCGTGCCGGTGGTATGGCCGTTCTCCGCACTCTTTGTGCGCGCGCTGTATGGCGACCTGACCGGGCGGGCCGTGGTGGCTGCGCAGGACCGGACAGCCCTGTGATCCGGCCTCCAATGGCGTCCCGATAGCATCCCCGGATGCGCCGCTCGCGCTTGGTGGGCATGATTCTCGTGGTCGCGCTGGTGGCGGCCATCGGCGCCGCCGTGGCCTATTACGTGGTCCATCGCAAGACCGCGGACGTGCGCAATGGCCTGTCCACGCCGTTCACGTTCACGTCCGACAGCACCCTGCCGCCGCCCACTTCGTCCACGGGCACCACCACAGGGCCCGACTTCGGCCCGGCCTGGCCGTTCTACGGGCTAACGCTGGCCCGCACCCGGGATGCCTCCGGCCTGAGCTCGATCCGCCCGCCCTACCGGGTGGCCTGGTCAACCCTCGGCGGTGGGCTTCTGGAGTACCCGGCCACCTACGCCAAGGGTGTGGTGTACGAGGCGGCCGACTCCGGCCTAGTCACCGCCCACGACGTCTTCACCGGCAAGCTGCTGTGGAAACACAAGCTGCCGACGGTGCTGGGCTCGCCGGCCCTGGCGGGGTCGCTGCTTTACGTCCCCAGCTACAACGGCCGCCTGTACGCGCTGTCCCAGAAGACCGGGGCGACCGTCTGGTCGCACGTCCTGGGCGGGCTTCTGGAGGGCTCACCGGCGGTGTGGCGGGGCCGCGTATACGAGGGCACGCTGTCGGGCTCGATGCGGGCCTTCGACGCGCGCACCGGGCGCGAGCTGTGGTCGGTGCCTGCGTCGGGCGCGGTCAAGCAGGGCCCGGCGGTGGTGTCCGGCCGGCTCTATTACGGCGACTACGGCGGCACCATGTGGTGCGTCTCCGCCATCACCGGTCACGTCATCTGGCGCACGCACACGGCCGGCTTGGCCAGCGGTTTCCGGTCGGGCACCTTCTACTCCACTCCGGCCGTGGCGTACGGCCGGGTGTACATCGGGAACACCGACGACAAGGTGTACTCGTTCGTGGCCGCAACCGGCCAGATCGCCTGGACGACCACGCTGCCCGACTGGGCCTATGGCTCGCCTGCGGTGTCCAACGGGCGCGTCTTCGCAACCGCCTATGACGGCACCTTCGTGGCCCTGTCGGCGCAAACAGGGGAGGTCCAGTGGCGGCACCTGTTGCCCTACCGCACGCTGGCCTCGCCGGTCGTGGTCGGTCCCTATGTGTACGTGGCTGACAAGGGCCCTGCCGGCAACACCCGGGGCCAGACCTTTGCATTCAACCCGGGCAACGGACACCAGGTGTGGAAGTTCAACGACGGCAAGTATTCGAGCGTCAGCGCCGGCGCCGGCCGGCTGATCTTGGCCGGCTTCGGCCACCTGTACGTGCTGCAGCCGCGCTGATCCGCCGCGTCAGGCGGCGTAATAGGCGACGGCGATGCGGCCGGCCAGCTCCGCGTTGTCGCACACCAGCCGAGCGTTGGTGGTCAGCGTCCTGCCCTCGGTCTGGGCGTGCAGCTGGGTCAGCACGAACGGCGTCACCGCCGGTCCGTGCACGCCCCGCTCGTCGGCCAGCGCCACCGCCTCGCCGATCAGCATCTCCAGTTCGTCCGCCTGCAGCGCCTCCTGCTCGGCCACCGGCTGGGCGATCACCAGGCCGGTGTTGCGCGCAAACCCCCAGTGCGCGCCGGCCACTGCCGCCGCGGTCAGCGGGTCGTCCACCCTGTCGACCACGCCGTAGGGGCTCTCGCGGACGTAGAAGAGCGGGAAGTTGTCGGTGCCGTAGCCGATCACGGGGATGCCCAGCGACTCCAGCATCTCCAGCGTTGCCGGCACGTCGAGCAGCGACTTGGCGCCCGAGCAGACGACGCACACGGCCGCCCGGGCCAGCTCCTGCAGGTCGGCCGACACGTCGCCGGATTGCTGCCAGCCGCGGTGCGCTCCGCCGATGCCACCGGTGGCCATGAAGTGGATGCCGGCGATCTGGCACACCGCCATCGTCCCGGCCACGGTGGTGCCTCCGCAACCACCCGAGACAACGCCGGCGGCCAGGTCTCGGGGGCCCAGCTTGCGCACGTCCTCGCCGCCGGCCAGTCGCTCCAGGTGGGCGTCGGTCACCCCCACACGGACGGTGCCGTCGATCACGGCCACCGTGGCCGGCACTGCCCCGGCGTCCCGCACCCGCTGCTCGGACTCGCGCGCCACCCGGGGGCCGACGTCCGCCGGCAGGCCGTGGGCGACCAGCGACGACTCCAGCGCCACCACCGGCTCTGACCGGATCAGGGCTCGCTCCACCTCCGGGGCGATCGTCAGCAGTCCCGAAGGCTGGCGGGTCACGGCCCGATGGTACACTCGCCGCGGTGTCAGCCGGCACGACCGTCTACTGCGCAAACCACCCGAAAGTGGAGACCGCGGTCTCGTGCTCCAACTGCGGCAAGCCGATCTGCCCCGACTGCATGGTGCCGGCGGCGGTCGGCATCAAGTGCCGCGACTGCGCGCGCATGCCGCGCTCCGCTCGGGTCGGTCTGCGGCCTCAGCATGCGGCCCGAGCTGTCTTCGGCGCGTTCGCCTCCGGTTCAGCGCTGGGTGTGGTGCTGGCGTACGCGGGCTACGCCGGGCTGGGCTTCTTCACCATCATCGCGGCGCTCTTCGTCGGCTACCTGGTGGCCCGGGCCACCATCCGCGCGGGCGGCTATCACCGGGGCGAGGCCACCGCGTGGATCGCCGCCGCGGGGGCGGCCTGGGCGTACATCGTGGCGGCCATCGTGATCGCAAGCCAGGTGGGCGGCAGCCCCCGCCTGTACGTGCAGGTGCTGGGCCTGGCGGTGGCGGCCTTCTGGGCCTACCGGGAGGTCTCGTCGTGACCCAGCCGCCGTCCCGCCGCCGGCGCACGCTGCGCACGTTCGTGTTCGGCGGCGTGGTGGGCGGCGCCATCGCCTTTGCCGCGCCACGCCTGCGGCGCGGCCTGCAGCCCGACGACGAGCCGCGCGCGATGGTCGGCCTGGAGGCCTTCGAGGGCGCGCCCTGCTGGCACTACGACCACGGCGCGCCCGCGGAGCCGGATCAGGGGCTCAAGAGCGCCTAACAGAATGAGTCGCGAGGCATTCTGTTAGGCGCTCTAGCCAGGCCACAGCTGGCGCACGGCGTCATGCAGCGAGCCGGCCGCGCCCGATGGCGTGTCCTCGCGCACGAGCCACACGGCTGCCCCCAGGCCCGCAGCCAGCGGGCCCTCGACATCGTTGGGGTGGGAGTCGCCGACCATGGCCGCGTTCGCCGGCCCCACGCCCAACTGCACGCAGGCGTGCAGGTAGACACGGGCGTCGGGCTTGATCACGCCCAGCTCGGCTGACACAATCACGGCGTCGAAGGCACCCTGCAGGCCGGTCGCAGCCAGCTTGCGGCGCTGGACGTCGGACGGCCCGTTGGTGACCAGCGCCAGCCTGACGCCGCGCTCGCGCAGGCCGGCCAGGCAGTCGAGCGCGTCGTCGAAGAGCTGGCAGCCGTCGATCGAGGCGTCGCACACCAGCTCGTACGCCGACACCAGTTCCGCGCCAGGGGTGCACCACGGCTCCAGCGCCAGGGCGAACCGCCCGCGCCGGAACTCCCGGTAGCCGATGCTGCCCGCGTCCACGCCGGGGCGGCCGTCGGCGTCGGCCCGCCAGTAGGCGTCGGTGAACCGCGCCACATCGATCCCGGGCACCTCCCGCTCAACCAGCTCGCACACCCGGGCGAACCGGCGCGCGTCGCCCGCCCCGGTGGTGATCAGGGTGTCGTCCAGATCGAACAGGCATGCGGCCAGGGCGGGTGTGGTCATGTGGGGGATTCTCTATGCTCCTGCGCCGTGCCCACCGCAGTCGTCACCGGAGGCGCCGGCTTCGTCGGCTCCGCACTCATCCGCCTGCTGCTGGAGCGCGGCTACACCGTGCGCGTCTACGACGACCTGTCCAGCGGCGGGCGCGACAACCTGCCTGCCGCAGATGTGGAGCTGGTGCTGGGCGATGTGCGCGACCTGGAACGGCTGCAGGGCGTCTGCCGCGGCTGCGACGTGGTCTTCCACCTGGCCGCCGGGGCAGGGGTGGTGCAGTCGATCTCCGACCCGCTGGAGAACTTCGACCAGAACGCGCGGGGCACGCTGACGGCCCTGTGGGCGGCCCACCGGGCGGGTGTGCCGCGGCTGGTGTTCTCGTCATCCAACGCGCCGCTGGGCGCAAACGCCTACCCGGCCGACGAGTCGAAGCCGACCGCGCCGCTCTCGCCCTACGGCGCCTCCAAGGCGGCTGGGGAGGCCTACTGCTCGGCCTTTCACGGGGCGTACGGGATGGACGCGGTATCGGTGCGCTTCTCCAATGCCTTCGGCCCGCGTTCGGCGCACAAGGGCAACGTGATCCCGGTCTTCATCCGCCGCATTCTTTCCGGCGAGGAGCTGGTCATCTATGGCGACGGCAGCCAGACCCGCGACTTCGTGTTCGTCACCGACCTGGCCGACGGGCTGGTGCGGGCGGCCGAGGCGGAGGGCGCCGGCGGCGAGGTGTTCCAGCTGGCAAGCGGCGTCGAGACGAGCCTCAACCAATTGGTTGAGCTTCTGGGGTCGGTGTCCGGCCGCCAGTTCGAGGTGCGCCAGGCGCCGCCCCGGGCGGGCGAGATCCAGCGCAACTACTCGCTGATCGGCAAGGCCCACGAGCGGCTTGGCTACCAGCCCCAGGTGCAGCTGGAGGAGGGCCTGCGGCAAACCTGGGAGTGGTTTACCTCCAGCAGCTCCGACGGCTGACCTCAGCAGCTCAGCGCCAGCGTGTGCAGGCCGCGCTGCCCGACCGCCCACAGGCGGCCGTCCGGCGCTCTGGCGACGTCTGCGAGCGAACCGTCCAGCACGCCGGATGTCCGCCAACCGTCGCCCGACCTGCGCTGCGCGACCGTGTGGTAGGGCTCTCCCCTGTCGCCCACGACCCACACCGAGCCGGCCGCCAGCACGCCGTACAGGATGCTGCGACGTCCGAGAAGCGGGCTGGAGACCAGCCTCCACCGCCGCCCGTCCCAGCGCTCGACCAGCGGCCGGTCGCCGCCTCCGCCGTAGCCGGGTGTGGCCCTGTTGGCGTCCCCGACCGCCCACACATCGTCTGGCCCGGCCGCGTCAACAGCGAACAGCGCGTCGAACGGCAGACTGGCGGCGTTTCGCGGGCTCGAGCTACTGATGTGCGACCACCGCCGTCCATCCCAGTGCAGGATCAGAGTAAGTTCGGCTCCTGGCGGTGCGACGTTGCCGGTTTCGCCAACCGCCCACACGTCGTCAGCTGACAGCGCCGAGACGCTTTCCAACCCGGCGTATGGGCGTCCGGTGGCAGGCGACGGCGGCGGGCTTGGGCTTGGGGTGACGCGCCAGCGGCTGCCGTCCCAGTGCATGACCAACGTCTGCCCGGTGCGACCGTCGGAGCGGTTACCCACCGCCCACACGTCCCGTGGCGTGCGGGCGTCGACCCCGAACAGGTGGCTGAAACGGGCGACTCGCGGGATCGGGGTTCGGGTCCACCGATGTCCGTTCCAGTGCTCGACGAGCGCGCGGTTGCCGGCATCTGCACTGCCCACAATCCAGACGTCACGCGGGGAGTCGGCGCTCACATCCGAAAGCTCACCACCCGCTGGCGCCGCGTTCGGGACAAGCGTCCACCCGCGGCCATCCCAGCGCGCCACGATCGGACCGTGTGGCCCTCCGTCGTACCCGGAGAAGTAGTTGCCCACGGCCCACGCGACATCCGCCGCCGGGGCGGTCACGCTGACCAGCTGGTTTTCGTGGCCCGCGGGTGGATCCGGTGTGGCCACGGTGTGCCACCGGCAGGTGCCCGCCGTGGCTGCCGGCCGAGATCCGCCCACCGCGTCTCGGATCGTCCACGCGCACGCCGCGGCCGCCACGACGGCCCCGGCGACGCAGCTGAATCGGAATCCGACGTGCGAGCCCACGACCATGATGTACGGTCGTGGCCGGCTCCGGCGTCCCGATGACTACAGCTCGCCGTCCCAGAAGTCGACCTGCTCGATGCGGCCGATGACCCCGATGCCGCGGATGCACACCTTGCCCGAGCGCGGGAAGTAGGCGATGTCGTTCGTCTCCCTGGTGCTGTACATCAGAAGCTGCATGCCGCCCTCACCCGCCCGGAAGGCATGCGCCACACCGGTGCCGGCTGGCCGGGAGACGACGTGGCCGGCCTGCACCGGCTGCTCCTCGTCGCCCAGAAGCAGCGTGCCGTCGCCCGCCAGCACCACGAACAGCTCCTCCTCGGCGGAGTGGCAGTGCGGCGGCGCGGTCATCATGCCGGGGTCGATGGTCGAGTGGCGAAGGCCGGTCTTCACCGATCCGGCCGCCCGGCCAAGATCGCGGATCGACCGGCTGATCGTCTGGCCGCGCGGCTGGTCGCGGGCCGGCACGCCGGACAGGTTGACGATGCCCTCGGGGCGAGGCGAAGGCACCGGCCACTCCAGTGGCCCCAGCTCGGCCTCGCGCTCCCACGGGTTGGGGCCGCCCACCTCGGTCCAGCTCGACCCCAACCAGGCCATGTTCGAGCGCGGCAGCACGCACGCCTCCACCCCCTGGCGCATGCCGAAGACGATCACGTCCAGCCCGTCCGGCCCGGCTCGCAGCGTGTGCGCAGGCCCCTTGGCCAGGTGCACCAGGCAGTCGCCGGCCGCGACCTCGTAGGTGACGCCGTCCTGCCAGGACAGCCCCGACCCCGCCAACACATAGAAGATCTCCTCCTCGCCGCCGTGCGAGTGGGCCGGCGTGGGCATGTCGCTGGGATCGATCTCGATCCGCCGTGCACCCACCGACACGCTGCCGGCCGCCTCGCCCAGATCACGCCAGACGGCGTTCATGGGCAGCTTGGTCACCCGCTCCGCCGGGATGTCGTCCCAGTGGGCGAGCCCGCTCATCGCAACCAGGCGCGCACCAGCGCGTTGGCGAAGCCCATCCCGTAGCGGAAGTGGGCGGGCTTCTTGGACACGCCCGACAGCCGCCGGGCCACCGTCACCGGCACCTCGATGGTGCGCAGCTTGTGCTTGGAGGCCTCGACGATGAACTCGGAGTTGTGGAACTGGTCCTGGCGAAACTCCAGCCCGCGCAGCGCCTGTGTGCGCACCGCCCGGTAGCCGCAGGCGGGGTCGGTTACCCGGCTCCAGGTGAGCAGCGAGAGCAGCTGCGCGAACAGTTTGATGCCCATCTCGCGGGCGGCGTGGCTGGGATCGGCGTCGCCCAGCACGCGCGAGCCGTTGACCACGTCGGCCTCGCCATCGACGATCGGTGTGACCAGCCGGGACAGCTCGTCGGGCTGGTGCTGGCCGTCGGCGTCCATGGTCACCACCAGCTCGGCCCCGGTGGCCAGCGCCAGCCGGTAGCCGGTGCGAAGAGCCGCCCCCTGGCCGCGGTTCAGCGGCAGCCGCACGCCGGCTGCGCCGGCCGCTCGGGCGTTCTCGGTGGTGTCGTCGGAGGAGCCGTCATCGACCACGATCGCGTGCAACTCGAGGCCGCACACGCGCTCGGGCAGGGCCGCCAGCACCGGGGCGATGTTGTCGGCCTCGTTGTAGGCAGGGATCACCACCGCCACGCCGCCGGCGAACTGCTCGGGCCTGCCGGTCTGGCGGAACTGCTCCAGGGCCAGGTTCTCGATCAGCCGGGTCAGGTCGCGTCGCGAGCGCTCGGCCCGGCCGGCCAGCATGAAGGCGAACAGGTACAGGATGCCGACCGCCAGCACGGTCGCGCCCAGGATCCGGTGGCCGCCGCCGGCCCGGAAGGAGAGCTCGTCCAGCAGCCAGTTGAGCGCCACCGGCTCGGCCGAGAAGATGGCCAGCGGCAGCACGAAGATTGCGAACCTGACCAGCAGGTCGCCGTTCCCCAGCCGGCCCTGGCGGTAGGCGCGCACCGTCAGCACGGCGAACACAAGAGCCGCCACCAGGCCGACGGAGCGGAGCGGGGTCAGGCCCACGTGTCGACCTCAGCCGGTGGTCGGCTCGCCCACCGGGGTGGGCCGCCACTCGGTGCTGGGGTCGATCACCTCGGCGATCACCCGCCCCTTGTGGCGGTCGATCACGCCCAGCACGGACTCGATCAGCGTCTCGGAGAGCAGCGTCGGCACAAGGCCCAGCTCGGGCAGCCGGGTGTGCTTGGGGTTGTAGTAGTGCTCCTCTGCCTCCACCCGCGGGTTGTGCAGGTGCTCGACGCGCACGTCGATCCCCACCTCGCCGCCGGCGTGGCGCACCTTCTCGGCCAGTTCGGCCACGGTGAAGGTCTCGGTGAACTGGTTGAACACCCGATACTCGCCCGGGTCGGCCGGGTTGGCGGCCGTCAGTTCGACGCACTGCAGGGTGTCCACGATGTTCAGGAAGCCGCGGGTCTGGCCGCCCTTGCCGTACACGGTCAGCGGGTGGCCGATCACGGCCTGCACGCAGAACCGGTTGAGCGCCGTGCCGAACGCCTGGTCGTAGTCGAAGCGGGTTGCCAGCCGCTCGTCCAGCTGCGTCTCCGGCGTCTCGATGCCATACACGACGCCCTGGTTGAGGTCGGTTGCGCGCAGACCCCACACGCGGCAGGCGAAGTGGATGTTGTGGCTGTCGTGCACCTTGGACAGGTGGTACAGCGAGCCGGGCAGCTTGGGGAACGGCAGCACATCGCGGCGGCCGTTGTGCTCGATCTCGATGAAACCCTCTTCGATGTCGATGTTGGGCGTGCCGTACTCGCCCATCGTGCCCAGCTTGATCAGGTGTGCGGTCGGCACCAGGTCGCGGATCGCCCACAGCAGCTTGAGCGAGCCGATCACGTTGCCCTGCTGGGTGATGACGGCGTTGTCGACGCTCTGCATCGACCACGGCGCGGACGGCTGCTCGCCGTAGTGGATGACCGTGTCGGGCGCAAACTCGCGCACCACGTCGTACACGTACGTGCCCTCGGCGATGTCGCCCACGTACGACTCGATGCGCTTGCCGGACACCTCGCGCCAGGCCTCGATGCGCTCGGCCAGGCTGCAGATCGGGGTCAGCGAATCACCGCCGGCCTCCTCGACCCACTTGCGCCGGTTGAAGTTGTCGACCACCGCGACCTCGTGGCCCTTGCCCGAGAATCGCATTGCGGTTGGCCAGCCGAGATAGCCGTCGCCGCCCAGGATGAGTACGCGCATCGTCGCTCCAGATCGGTTTGTAGAGCCGGATACTACGGGGCTCGACGGTCAGCGGCGCGCAGTCGGGCGCGCACCGCCGCCCGCTCGTGTGCGGGCAGGGCGACCGCCAGCAGGGCAGCGTAGGCCGGCAGGGCGACCAGCATGGTTACGCCCAGGATCGCCCACCAGGGGTGCCCGGCCAGGCCTGCGTGCACCGCCAGGGCGGCCGCCGCGCAGGCGGCGGTGGGCACGGCCAGGGCCAGGTGGGAGGCCGACAGCGGCTGGATGCGGACGGCTCGCGCCACCTGCACCAGGCGCACCAGATTGACCCCGGCCAGGGTGGCCGCGGAGGCCACTGCGGCGCCATCGGGACCGTGGCCGGAGGCCAGGATGGCGGCGCCGCCGGCCAGCACGATGGTGGCAACCAGGTTGTCCAGCAGGTCGAGCCCCGTGCGCCCGACCATCACCAGCACGGTGGCCACACTGCCGGTGGCCACGTTCACGGCCTGGCCGGCCAGCATGATCCGAAGCGGTGTGACGCCCGCCGAGAAGCCGTGTCCGAACGCCCGCAACACCTCGTGGGCGTCCACGAACAGCACCACGAGGGCCGGCAGAGTGGCGGCCAGCGCCCACCGGGTGGCGTCCTTGAACAGCTGGTCGAGGCGTCCGATCTGGCCGCGCGCATGCAGGTCGGCGGCAAACGGGGAGAAGATCAGGCTGACCGACGTCAGGAACAAGAGCAGCACCTGCGAGACGCGGCCGGCGGCGGCGTAGGCGTCCAGCGAGCGGCCGTGGGCGAAGTGCCCGAGCGCGAACAGGTCGGCCCAGAAGAGCGCCTGCGCGAACAGCGCCGAGGGCGCCCGGGGCAGGCCGTAGCGGATCGATTCGCGCAGCATCTCGGGCGTGGCCGGTGCGTCGCCCATCCCGGCCGACAGCCTCCGCCACCAGATGCGGGCGGCGATCAGGGCGGCCAGCCAGGACAGGTCGTAGGCGGCCACCGCCCACACCTCGCCGCCGCCGGCCGCGATGGCGGCGGCGGCCAACCCGATCCAGGCCACCGGCTGGCCAATCCAGAACACCCACAGGGTGGGCGTCATCAGCTTCAGCCCGCGGGTCGCGCCCAGGTACACGTTGGCGGCCGCGATGGCGGGGATGCCCAGGGCTGCCGTCGCCACCACGTCGCGGTAGCTCCCCGTCAGCAGGGACGCCGCTGCCACCAGCGCCGCCACCGCGATGCTCGCCGCCACAGCCAGGCCGGCGGCGCGGTCGACCAGGCTGCGCAGATGGCTGGCCTGGCCGCTCCCGGCGTCGATGGCCACCCGCCGGATGGCGGTCATGTCCATGCCGAAGCGGCTGCCCGCCGAGGCCACGAACCCCACCTGCACCGCCACCGTGACCAGGCCCAGCCCGCCCGCCGGCAGCCGTCGGCCGAGCAGCAGCTGGACGCCGAAGGCCGCCGCCACGCCGGCCGCCAGCCCGACCACGTTGGCCGCCATGCCGCGCAGGACGACGCGGTGGTCGCCGCCGGCGGGAGCGGCCCGGCCGGCGATCACTCCAGGTACCCGAGCCCGCGCAGCCGCTCCTCCACCTCGCGCTGCTCCTGCTCGGTGAAGACCTCGGCATCGGGCGCTGCGGCCGCCTGCGCCGGCCCCTCCTGCACGCCCAGCGCGGTCAATACGGCGCCGGCGAAATCCGCCAGCCGGATCTCGCCCTCGGGCTCATAGCCGGGGCCGGCGGCCACGTAGATGCCCTCCGGGCGATGGTCTCCGGAAAGCCAGTCGGCCGCCTCCACCATCCGCCGGGCATGGGTCAGCGAGTACAGCGGGGCCGGCTCCAACAGCAGATCGGGGGCACGGTCGAGGTAGGCGCCGTCCATCACCTCCTCCCGCTTGCGGACGGCGCCGATCGGGTGCCCGCCCGTGTCGGGGTCTGTGAACTCGAGCAGCGCCTGGGCCACCTCGTCGCGCACCCGCTCGTAGTCGGCGGGGGCGACGGTGCCCTCCGGCTCGCGCCCGGCCAGCGCCAGCGACACGCCCTCACCGGTCGAAACGACGCTCGTGTAGGCGCGGGTGCGCGCCCACTCGACGGGCTGGGTGGGCACCGCCACCCGGCCATGCAGGCGCAGCAGGTCGTAGGCCCGGCGGGCGACGGTGCGCACCGGCCCCCAGGCCATCAGGCCGACCAGCCCAGACCCGCGGCCCAGCGTCAGCAGGCCCTGGTGCTCCAGCACCCGGTTCATGTTGACGGCCCGCGTGCAGGGTTGGTGGCCGTGGTCGGACATGAGCAGCACCAGGTCGTCGGCGTCGGTGCGCTCGATCAGGGATCCCAGCTCGTCGTCCAGCAGCCGGTAGACGCCCCGCACGCGGTCGGCCACGTCGGTGGCGGATGCCGCCGCGAAGTCGGGGTGGCCGGGGTGGACGTACTCCAGCAGGCAGTGCTGGATGCGGTCGGGCGAGACGAACACCATGCACGCGACGTCCCACGGCTGCTCATCCAGCAGCCGCCGCATGGCGCCCGCACGGGCCCGGGTGACCCGCTCCACATCGTCCACAAGCGCCGTCGGGCGGCCGCGGAAGGTCGTCCACGAGCCGCCGTTGATCGGCCATCCCAGCTGCTCGCCGATGCCGGCCGGATGGCTCCAGCGGGCGCCGGCCGGGATCACGCCGCCGGCGATGCACACCCCGTTTACCTCCAGCGGTGGGTAGGTCAGCGGGATGTTCGCCAAGAGCACCTGGCGGCCTGCCGCGCTGGCCAGAGCCGGCCAGGTGGGGGCCCCGATGGAGTGTGAGGAGACGGGCAGCCGGCGGCTGGCGCCGGGCCGGTACTCGAGGATGTCGAAGACGCCGTGGCCGGCCGGCTCCAGGCCGGTCAGGAAGGTCGGCCAGGCCGCCCACGAGTGGGACGGCAGGCAGGAGCGCGACACGCCCCGCCGCCCGCGCTCGATCAGCGCCTGCAGGTTGGGCAGCTGGCCGGCTTCCAGCAGCGGGTCGAGCACCTCCCAGTCGGCGCCGTCCCAGCCCACGATGAGCACGCGGTTGGCCATCGGCCCGTGAGGATACCGACCGCATCAGCGACCTCCGGCCGCCACCTCCTGCCAGGTGCGCCCGCTGCGCACGCTGGCCGGCTGCTCGGCCACGATGTCCGAGCCGGGTCGAACGTCACCATCGCTCGCCTTGACCAGGATCCACCGGCCCTCGCCGGTGCGGGTCAGCCCGAACCGACCCTGCAGCTTGTGGCCGTCGAGTCGAACCGACAGGTGGCTCGGCTCGTCGCGCAGGATCTCGGCCTCGCCCTCGTCCCAGATGATCACGGCTCCGGTGCCGCGCCGGCTGCCCTCATGCACACCCTCGAACTCGCCCGCGGCCAGCGAGTGATCCTCCACCGGCACCGCCAGCCTCCGCTCGCCCGCATCCATCGACGGGCCTCTGGGTACTGCCCACGAGCGCAGCACGCCGCCGATCTCAACGCGGAAGTCGAAGTGCAACGTCGTGGCGTCGTGCAGCTGGACAACGAACCGGGGCATGGCGCCCGAACCATCGCAGGTCGGCCCGGTGCTGCCCCCTCAGGACACGAGATCGCCGGTCAGGCTCTGCACGTTGGAGCTGGCCACGCAGCCCAGCTGTGGCGATGTCTCGACGTCCAGGGTGCCGTGGAACAGGAAGGCCTTCCAGCGCCCGCCGATGGCCTGCGCCCGCATCACCTGCAGGTGCACGGTGGCGGTCGAGCTGGTGTGCGCACCGCCGCAGGTGACGCCCATGAAGCCAGAGGCTGTGAAGGTGTAGGACGTGCCACTGCGGGTGGCCACGGCGTGCAGGCCGTCGTCCGACCAGCGCACCTTGCACGGCCCGGCGGCGCAGGTGGGGGTGAAATGCCAGGCGTAGGTGGCCTCCCCGTTCAGGTGCTTGAAGCCGCTGGAGGAGACCGAGCGGCCCTCGACGTTGAAGAGGCCCGTCAGACGGGCTCGGGCCAGCGCCGGCTTGGCCACCTTGATGGCGGCCATGGCGGGACGTGACTGGTCGGCGCCGCGTACCGAGATCACCCGGTAGACGTAGCGATGGCCGGGCTTGGCGGTGGTATCCACGAAGGTGGTGGAGCTGAGCGTGTCCAGCGCGACCCCGCTGCGGGTGATCTCAAAGCTGGACGCGCCGCCGTTTCCAGGCACCCGCCAGCGCAGGTGCACGGTCACGCCGACCTGCTTCACTCGAAGCCCGGGGGGTGACGAGGGTGGCGGCGGCGGAGCGACGCTGGCCGTCGAGCCGGAGCCGCCCGGGGAGGTGGACGATGCCGAGTTGCAGGCGGTCGCCAGCAGCAGCGCCGCCATCGCGGCGAGCACCACGATCGTTGTATGGACGTGTGACCGTCCGCAGCCTCGACCAGCCATCCCGCCCTCCTGCCAACTGCCCAACCGTGTTCGATATCGGCAGTCCGGCGGTGGGCATTAGCCCAGGGCGTCGACGGCCAGCCGCGCGGCGCTGCACCCGCTCCGCCGGGTCGATCTCGCCTACGGCCGCCTGCCGGTGCAGCTCCAGCGCCACCGAGACCTTGAACACCGAACCCGACACACCCAGTTCGTCGGCGCCGAATGCGACCTCGCCGTCGCCATCGATGTCGCACACGTGCAGAAACCCGTCGCAGCCCGCGCCGGCGAAGATCGCCTCCAGCTGATCGTAGACAGCGGGGTCGCGGCCGACCGTCATCGCCGCCACGCTACCCCGCGCGGCGACGGATGAATCGTTACGCGAGTGTCACGAAACCCAATTGGCATTCACTCGCACGGCCAAATGGCCATCCCGTTGAACCCACCCCCCAACCCGACGTACAATGAGTCCATGAGTACGAACGCCAGCAGGCTCTTTATGCCGCCCCGGCCGCAGGCTGGGGCGTTGGCGTTCGCTCGGCGCGGATAGTCGAACCGCACGCACTCCTCCAGCAGGCCGGCCGGGGCGACCTCGCCCTGTCCACGCTCATGTCACGGAGGAGTCTGCGATGCATACCCCGATCACCGATAGTCAGCTGGCTCGCGCGCTGGCGCTGCGCGATCTGTCCGACCCGGCCAGCGGCCCGCACGCCATGCAGCTGGTGGCCGCCGCCATCTGCGATGCCCTGGAAGCCGCTTGGCATCTGCCGGTGCAGGTCTGCCGGGCCCATCCCGTCGTCTCCATCGACGACAACTACGGCGTGCTCGGCTACCCGCCAGACGCGCCCGCCCGGGAGGCCCGCTACACCCGGTACGTGGACGACCGGCGGCTGCTTCGCACCCACACCAGCGCCGTCGTACCGGGCGCGCTGCGCGACGCAGCCGGGGCCCGCCCACAGCCCGGCGACCGGGCTGTCGCCTGCCCAGGCCTGGTCTACCGGCGCGACGTGGTCGACCGCCTGCACGTCGGCGAGCCGCACCAGCTCGACATCTGGCGCGTGCGCCGCGGGCCGCGGCTGACTGCGTCCGACCTCGACCGGATGCTGCGGTTGGCGGTCGCGGCGGTGCTCCCGGGCTCCCGCCACCGGGCCACGCCGACGGCCCACCCGTACACGACCGGCGGCCTGGAGGTGGAGGTGCTGGTGGACGGCCGCTGGGTCGAGCTCTTGGAGTGCGGCCTCGCTGCAGATCACGTGCTGGCGGCGGCAGGCCTGGATCCGAGCGAGTGGTCGGGGCTGGCCATGGGCATGGGCCTCGACCGGGCCGTGATGCTGCGCAAGGGCATGTCGGACATCCGCCTGCTGCGCTCGGACGATCCGCGGGTGGCCGCCCAGATGCTTACCCTCGACCGCTACCGGGAGGTGAGCGCGATGCCGGCCACCCGGCGCGACCTGTCGATCGCGGTGGCGGCGGAGGTGACGGCCGAGGAGCTGGGAGACCGGGTACGGGCGGCGCTCAGCGCCGAACAACTGGACGCCGTGGAGGAGGTGGCCGTCATCTCCCGCACTGCCGCCGCCGACCTGCCGCCGGCGGCGGCTGCGCGCATCGGCATCCGGCTCGGTCAGGCCAATGTGCTGGTGCGACTGGTGCTCCGGCATCCCACGCGGACGCTGACCGCCACCCAGGCCAATGTCATCCGCAACACCGTGTACGCGGCCATCCACCAGGGGGCGGTCCATCAGTACGCCGAGCTCGGCTAGCTTGCCGGCCGTGAGCGTCCTGCCCGACACGGCCCGCGTGGTCGACGGCCGGCTTCGGATCGGCGGGGTGGCCGCCTCCGAGCTGGCGGCGCGCTTCGGCACGCCGTTGTACGTCTACTGCGAGCACACCCTGCGGGCTCGAGCGCGGACGTACGTGGACGCGCTGACCGTCTATCCCGGCCCGGCCCGCGCCGTCTTCGCCTGCAAGGCCAACGCCACCGTGGCCGTGCTGCGCACGGTGCTCAGCGAGGGCCTGGGTGCCGACGCCGCCTCCGAAGGCGAGCTGGCCGCGGCGCTGGCCGCCGGTGCCGCGCCTGACCGGCTGATCATCCACGGCAACAACAAGTCCGACGCCGACGTCGCCGCCGCGCTGCGCGCAGACGCCGGGTTGATCGTGGCCGACCACCCGGCGGAGCTCGACCAGATCGAACGGCTGGCGGCCGAGGCCGGCCGCCGCCAGCGGATCCTGGTGCGGGTCACCCCCGGCATCGCCGCCGGCGGCCACGAGAAGATCGCCACCGGCCACGCCGAATCCAAGTTCGGGTTCGCGCCGGCGGCCGCGGTGGAGGCGCTGGAGCGGGCGGCCGGAATGGCGCACATCGAGCCGGCCGGGCTGCACGTCCATCTCGGCTCCCAGATCGACTCGCTGGATGCCTACACGCGGGCGGCCACCTGGCTGGCCGAGTTCGTCGAGGCCAATGGGCTGGCCGAGCTGCCGGTGCTGGACATGGGCGGCGGCCTGGCCATCGCCCATACAGATGGCGAGCCGGCACCCCCGATCGAGTCGGCGGTGGACACGGTCACCCGATCCGTGATGGATTCCTGGCTGGTGCACGGTATGCCGCTGCCGGAGCTGATCCTGGAGCCGGGCAGGTCGATCGCCGGCCCCGCCGGCGTCACCCTGTACACGGTCGGCGCGATCACCAGCACCGCCGCCGGGCGCACCTTTGCGGCGGTCGACGGCGGCATGTCCGACAACCCCCGGCCGGCCCTGTACGGCGCCCGCTACGAGGCCGTGGTGGCCGATCGGGCCGACGCGCCGCCGCAGCGCGCCTACACCATCGCCGGAAAGCACTGCGAGTCGGGTGACGTGCTGATCGACGAGGTCGAGCTGCCGCTGCTGCGAGCAGGAGATGTGCTGGCCGTACCCGCCACCGGCGCCTACACGGCCAGCATGGCGTCCACCTACAACGCACTGCCCAGGCCAGCCGCGGTCATGGTGGCCGGCGGCGAGGCGCGGCTGATCGTCCGCCGGGAGACGGTGGAGGACCTGCTGGCGCGCGAGCTTCCCGAACGACCCCCTGACTGAAGCGGCGCCGGCGGTGGACGATCACCGGGGCGATGTCGCCCGTCGTGTCCCGTCGCGTGTGTATCGGAGTGTTCGCAGCCGTGGTGGTCCTGTGCCTGGCCGCCGTCTCCACCTCCCTTGCCAGCATCCTCATCCAGCAGGCCCCCGCCGCCGCGGCTGCACCCTCCTGGCTCTGGCAGAGCAGCATCGTCGGCGGCGTCGTCCCCAAGCCGGCCGTGCCAGCGCGAGCGGCGGTGCCCCAGCTGGCCCGACCGTACACGCCCCCGAGGCGCAGCCAGGCGTCCACCTGGCGCACCCAGCCCACGGTTCACCGGCGCCGGCACCGACGTCGGAAACCGCCGGTGCTGACGGGCATCCACAAGATCCGCCACATCATCTTCGTGGTCCAGGAGAACCGGTCGTTCGACTCCTACTTCGGCACCTTCCCAGGGGCCGACGGCATCCCCATGGCCAACGGTGTGCCGACCGTGTGTGTGCCTGACCCCAAGGAGGGCACCTGCGTCAAGCCGTTTCACGACACGTACGACATGAACTACGGCGGCCCGCACAACGCCGCCTCGGCCGTGGCCGACATCGACGGCTCCGCGATGGACGGGTTCATCGGTCAAGCCGAGCAGGGCAGGCTGGGGTGTCTGGGGGCCGGCCAGGTGAACAACCCGCAGTGCTCGTTCCACCCCGGACAGCCAGACGTGATGGGCTATCACACCGGCGCCGAGATCCCCAACTACTGGGCCTATGCGCGCCATTACGTGCTGATGGAC
This sequence comes from uncultured Actinomycetes bacterium, assembly GCA_963744065.1. Lineage (GTDB taxonomy): Bacteria > Actinomycetota > Thermoleophilia > Gaiellales > JAICJC01 > DASUHT01. The sequence continues at coordinate 169,493 of CAVUSN010000004.1, forward strand.
CACATGTTCGAGCCCAACCTGGGCTGGAGCGAGCCGGCCCGTCTGTTCACGGTGTCCGGCTGGTCGGCTCGCTGCCAAAACGTCTTTCAGCCGATGACCTGCTCCACCGACCTGGTCGATCCGGGAGCCGACAACCGCAAGCCCGGACAGCCCAAGTACGGGTGGACCGACATCACCTGGCTGCTGCACCGCTAGAGGTCGAACATCTTGGTATAACAATAATCGCCATCCAAGGCCGGATGTCAACCGCGGGCATCGGGACGCGCTGGGGCCGGCGAAGCGTAGAGGGAGGAGTGGAACACAACAGGTTTCACCAGCCGCGCATACGTCGATTGGCATTACTGGCAGGTGCTGTGCTGGCGGCGAGCGTCTTCGTGGTTGCCGCGGCCGTGTACACGCGCGGCTCCGGTCATCACCAGGCCATGCGGGCGAGCGTCGACACGATTCACGCCGAAGCACTCTCGACGTACACAGCGATGCGGCCGACGATCGAGGCGGAGAGCGTCTACCTGGCTGCGCATCCCGTGGTCGCATTCACGCGATATGTCGGGACGCAGCGAGTCTCGTTCCCGTCCGGCACGGTGCTGGATGCGCCTCCCGGAGGTGTTTGGACTGTCGCGGTGGGCGCCGCGGACGACCCAACCGATCCAACCCGCCAGGTGAATATGCTCTTCGCCCCGTCTGGCGCACTCCTTCGCGCGCTCCCAGCCCAGTTCCCTGGCATCGTCTCGGCTGGCCCGGCGGCGCCCACCGCCAGTCAACTGGCCGATCTTCCCTGGCGGGATGCTCACGTTCAAATCACCGAGATTCCTGGACCATGGTGCTCGGGCCCCGCCTGCCTAACCGCAACAGGGGCCGACGCTCGCCCCCCGAGACGCTACCGACACGCCAGGGTCAGGATCGAGACGGCAGCGCTCCGGGGAGCCACGGTCGTCGCCATCAACGGCGAACACCTGAAACCCAACACGCCTTACTACCTGGAATCCACCGCCGGGACCATCGGCTCCGCGAAGACCAGCCCGACCGGCACCATCGTCGCAATCATGGTCATCCCCGCGGACGACGTGAAGAAGGCAGAGACTCGCGGGCACGGCATCGCAGTGCTCCAGGGCCGCGGATGGGAGTTCATCCAAGCCTGCCTTTACGGCGGCACCGTGACCAACACCAGCAAGTACGCGACCTGCCGCGGCGCAGCCTCAGCCAGCACCTAAACGAGCAACGGCCGACGCTGGAAACTGGTCAGGGAGCGGCCCTCCCGCGCCTTCGTCGAGGTTGGAGCCGTTCCTTGCCGCACGTGAACCGTTGATCGCACCGCGATGCAGTGGCACGCTTCGGGAGAATGACCGGCCCTTCGGACCAGCCTGGCTTGGCGAAGCAGCGACAGGCGGCACTCGACGCGATCCTCAACTCGACTTCGTCGAGAAAGCTTGTGGTCGCGGGCCCAGGTACTGGGAAGACTTTCACTTTTCGCGTGGTTCTTCGGCAAGCCGGTGGAGGCGTCGCGCTGACGTTCATTCGTGCTCTCGTCTGCGACCTCCGCATCGCTTTGAAGGATGATGCCGAAATTGTGAACACGCTCCACGGATTTGCCAAACACCTTCTGCACGCTCACCCACACGGCGTGACCGCCGACTTCTCGTACGTACCGGCACTGCCCCTCATTCTCGCTCGCGATCTAACGATCTTAGGAGTCGAGGCCATCACGAGGCCGCAGATCGACAGCGCGTTCCAACGCCTGGACGACGCCGACGGGCTCATTACCGAGAGCATCCGACTCGGCGAGTACTACAACGCGGTCGGTCACAACGACGTCGTCTATCGCGTCCTGAGCCACTTTGCTGCTTCGGCGGCCGAGATTCCTACATATCCAGTCATCGTCGTGGATGGCGGCGTCGGTAAACCGACTCGCCGCGATAAAGAGCCCTCGGGCTTCTCCTCGGGAATGAACACGCACAAGATGCTGCGCGGCGTCTGCGGGCCCACTCGGTTCCGATCTGGACGTGGCGGACGCCCGAGGAGCGGGCCATCCTTGACATCGAGTACGAGGCGCGCCTGCGAGCGCGACGGGACTTCGGCCTGTCGCCCGCTGACGCCGCCATCATCCGCGAGTTGCCACCTCGACGGACACCAGTCGGCCGCGGCTAACGGAGTGTGATGGTAGCCCTGGCGACCTCGCGGGCGGTCTACCGGGAGCGATGAATCCAGTGGCGCCCTCATTCTGCGAGGTCTGCTGGAAGCGGCCTTCATGAACCCGATGAAGGTTCGGGAACTTCCGTAGCGCCGGCACGTCGTATGAGCATGTGGCGTCTCGGCGTGCTCGTATTGGTGGTGTCGCTGGCATCCGCTTGTGGCGGTGATCATGCAACGCCAGCAGGCGAGGTAGTCGGGTTCGTGGCTATGGCAGACGGCTGATCCTGAACCCCCGCCCGCGCTGGCACTGACCGCAGTCACAGGTCGGGCAGCACGTACGGCGCAGAGACGTAGCGCGGCACGCACATGGCCCAGGCGCAGATCACGAAGTCGCGCATCTCATCGGGCTCCAGTTTGGCCGTCCACGCCTCCACCCAGTGGAAGCGCAGGCTGGCCTCGTCCGGCATGAAGAACGTGTCCGGCCGGCTGGCCACCAGGTACTCGCGCTCGGACTTCGGAAATCCAAACCCGATCTCGGTCTCGTCCCGGGAGAACGCCAGGTAGACGATCTGCTTGACCCGGAACTTGATCCGCCCGCGCACCACCACCGCGTAGGAGCGAGGAAGCTCGGCCGCCACCGCCCGCACATCCTCGACAGTCACCACCGCCGGCTCACGCCAGGCGCAGGATGCCGACGTGCTTGGCGCGGGCGATCGCGGCCGCGTCCGCGAACCGGTACACCAGCAGCGTGTCGGAGCCGAACTTGCGCGGGGTGGGGAAGACCAGCGTGCCGACCACTCTGCCGCCGGCCGGCACGTGCTTTCCGACCAGCGGTTCGGGCACGTCGGAGTGGTTCTCCGACAGGTACTCCTGACTCGCGGAGTCGAGCAGCCAGAACTGGGTGGCGGTGATCGTCCCGGCGCTGCCGCCCAGGTTCTCGACCGAGAGCTTGACGACCGCGAAGATGCGGGTCCCGGGCGGCGACACCGTTGCCCCCACCGACTTCTCCCAGTGCAGGGAGCGCAGCGTCACCCGGATGTCGTCCAACCGGAGCGGCGTTCCCGCGGCGGCCACCGTGTACAGGCGCCCGTCGGGTAGCTGCACGGTGCCCTTGGCCGGCAGCGTGGTGGCGTGCGGGTAGCTGACCGTCGAGGTCGCGGTCGACCCCGAACTGGTGGCCGACGACCCGCCCATGCAGCCTGCGGTCAGCGCCGCCAGGGCGAGGATGGGGACGGTCAGTCGGCGGACGGTTCGCCCCCGGTCTCGAGCTGCGTGCGCAGCGCCCCCAGAGTCAGTCCCTCCAGGGACAGGAAGACAAAGCCCACGCCGACCCCCAGCAGCGCCTCGATCAGCTGCAGCCCGATCGAGAAGGTGACGGCGGTGTTGAGATCGACCGAGGGGTAGAGCGCCACGAGCAGGGGGGCCGTCGCCGTCTGGAAGACGCCGAGGTTGCCGGGGGTGATGGGGAACAGCTGGACCAGGTTCGACGCCAGGAAGACGACCCCTGCGGCGCCCACGCCCAGGTGGATTCCGTACGCCTTCAGCACAAACACGATGCCGGCCAGCTGGGCCAGCCAGGACAGCGTGGAGGTGGTCAGGGCCAGCGCCAGCAGCTTGGGCCGGAGGAGGATCGCCTGGCCCTCCCGAAGCGACTGGATGACCGCACCGAAGCTGATCCCCAGCAGGTGCCACCAGCGCTCCACATAGGCATCCTCGGGCTCGGGTTGGCGGGGGATCCGCCTGCGCCGCACCCGCACCGACACCTCGATGGCCGCCGCCACCAGCCCGATCGTCAGCACCACGCCCGACAGCACGGCCAGCAGGTTGGTGGCCTGGCGCGGCACCGGCGCGTAGGCGATCACGCCGATCAGCACCGCCACCAGCGTGATCCCGGACACGATCTGTTCGGTGACCAGGGTGCCCACAGCGGTGGACACCGGAAGGTCGACGCCGCGCGCCGCCAGCCGTCGGCGCAGCACCGACACCCGCGCCAGCTCGCCCAGCCGGGCGAACAGGATGGTGTTCAGCAGGAAGCCGATGAAGATGGCCGGCACCACCTCGCGCAGGCGCACATGCAGGCGGCCGGGCCCATCCACGTCTTCGATCGCCGACAGCGCCGTCTGCCAGGTCAGCGACTTGGCCGCCACCGAGCCCAGGTTGGCCAAGAGCGCCAATGCCACCAGGCCGGGGTTGGCCTGGGTGAAGACGTCGGCCACCACGCCGAAGCTGAAGCGGCGGGAGAGCGCGAACACGACCGCGATCAGGGCCGCCGCGATCAGCCCGCCCTGCAGCAGGCCACGCCGGTGCGGGCGCAGCTCGCCGGCCAGCTCGGACACGGTGACGAACTCCAGCCCCTGCGCGTGCCCGGCCGAGATGACCGCCGGCAGCGCCTGCACGGTCTGGCTGCGGTCGCCGCCCTGATCGGAGCCGTCGCCGTCGTGCAGGAGCAGAATGGCGCCTGGCGAGAGCACCTTCGTACAGCGCTCGACGATCACGTCAACGCCCGGGCAGGCGGTGTCGAAGAGCGATCCTCGCCAGCCCACCACGCGGTAGCCGAGCTGGCTGGCGACGCGCACCACGAACGGGCTTCGGAACCCGTGCGGGGTGCGGAAGAGCGGCACGGTCGGCCCGCCCGCTGCCGCCTTCAGCGCGGCCTCGGCGGCCCGCAGTTGGCCGGCGATGGTCTTCGGCCCGGCCAGCGCCAGCACCGAGTGGTCGTCGCCGTGGCTGCACAGCTCGTGGCCCTCGTCGACGATCCGCCGGGCCAGGTCCGGGTGTGCCCGCACGTGCTTGCCAAGGCAGAAGAAGGTGGCGCGCACGCCGGCCGTCCGCAGCCCGTCCAGGATGCCGGGTGTGAACTCCGGCGCGGGGCCGTCGTCGAAGGACAGCGCGACCCGCGGATTGGACGTCACCCCGGTGCCGATCACGCGCCCGAAGAGCACTGCATTGGGGGTGAAGGAGGCCCACGCCCAGGCCCCCACGATCAGCACCGCGACGGCCACCAGGGTGCGCCCGACGTTCTCCGGGAACTGCTCGGCCACCACCGCCGCGATCACCACGAAGGCCGTCGAGGCGGCTACGAAACGAGCGATTGCCTCGCGTTTGCCCATGTCGGCTGGCGCCCGGCCAGCAGGTCGGCGTAGTAGGTCTCCAGCTTGCCGGCGACCGCCGGCCAGGAGAACCGCTCCAGCACGCTGCGGCGCGCCTCCGCGGCCATCGACAGCCGCCGTTCGGGGTTGTCGAGCAGTCTGGACAGTGCCTCCGCGAACCGCTCCGCGGAGTCGGCCGGCTCCACCAGGATGCCCTGCCGACCGTTCTCCACCAGCACCTGGAAGCCGCTGATACGGGAGGCCGCGACCGCCCGCCCGCAGCTCATAGCCTCCAGCACGGCCATCCCGAACGAGGCCCGTTTGCAGGGCGAGCAGAAGACGTCGCCGGTCACCAGGTAGCGCGGCCGGCTGCGGTTGAGGCGACCGGCGAAATGCACCAGGGGGCGCAGGTCGTCGCCCACCTGGCGCTCGTACACAGCCCGCAGCGGCCCGTCGCCGACCACCACCAGGCGCACCTCCCGGCCGCTCCCGTTGACCACCCGGCGGTGGGCCTCGATCATCGTGTCCAGCCCGTTTCGGGGATCGAAGCGGCCCACGAAGACGATCGTCTGGTGATCGCCCTGCAACTCGTGGATGGGCTCGGCCGTGGGCGAGAAGTGGTCGGCGTCGATGCCGTTGGGGATGACGTGGTAGGTGTACGGGTAGTACGGCGCGAGCGAGCCGATGCAGGCCTCGCTGACGCAGATGCGGCCGTCCAGGCGCTCGATCCAGGGCCGCGTCCAGGCGGCCAGCACGTCCATTCCGGCAGTGGCCGGAAAGACGCTGTGGAAGGTGGCCACCGACAGCGTGTCGTAGGGCGTCTGGTCGATCGCCCAGGCGGGGAAGGGCGGGTTGTAGGGGGCGTGCACGTGCACCACGTCGAAGTTGCGTTCGCGGAACAGTTGGCCCAGCTTGCGGCCCAGCCGGGGGTGATAGGTGTGCAGGGTCTGGGCGTTGTTTCCCCAGTGCGGCACGTACAGCGGGATGGCCACCCCCATGCGCACGATCTCGAACGTCGGCTCCGGCACCGCCTGCTCGGCGTCGGCGATCGGCGGTGAGGTGAGCAGGTGGCCGGTCACCACCGTGACCTCGTGTCCGAGCGCCGTCAGCGCCCGCGCCTGGCCGTCCACGTGCTCGGTGATACCGCCCAGCGAGGGGTAGTAGAAGTCGGTAACGATGGCGATCCGCATCCCGCGGTGGATCGTATAGGACGCCTTGTCAGCGGCCCTCCCGGCGGCCGTTGGCACTCTCCCCCCGAGTGTGCCAATGGCGGCAGACACTGTCACAGGCCGGCGGTATACTGTGTCTGCTATGCCGATCTACGAGTACCGCTGCGAAAACGACCACCGTTTCGAGGTGTTGCAGAAGTTCGCGGACGAGCCGATCGGCGTGTGCCAGGTGTGCGGCGCCAAGGCCCAGCGCGTGCTGCACCCGGTCGCGATCCACTTCAAGGGTTCGGGCTTTTACTCCACTGACTACGGCCGGGGCAAGAAGTCGGCGGCGGCCGCCGCCGCGGAGAGCAAGTCAGATTCGGGCGGCGGCGACTCGAAGTCCTCGTCGGGTTCCAAGCCGGCCGAGAAGAGCTCGGGCGGCTCGAGTTCGGGCGGCTCATCCGGAGCCAAAGCCGCCGAGGGCTAGGCCATCGCCGGATTCACGTTGCCGCGGCCGGCCGCTGGCCGACAACGTGGTCAGGCGGCAGCGACCCGGAACAGCACATCGACCTTGCTGCGAACGCCTGGAACGCGGGCTCCGAGGCGTGGTTCGCCGTCTGCCGGACGGGCGCTGACGCGTATGTGGGGGAGGTCGGGTTGCGCCTGGAGGAGCGTGGGCGGGCGAACCTCGAATACTGGCTCGTGGCCGACGCCCGCCGCCAGGGGTTGGTGGCCAGAGCGGTGAGGCTGGCGGCCGGCTGGGCGTTCGCTGAGCTGCGGGTCGGCCGCCTGCAGATCTGGACCGAGCCCGACAACACCGCCTCACAGCGGGTGGCACAGGCCGCCGGATTCACCCGCGAGGGTGTGCTGCGCGCCTACGACGAGATCGCCAGCCGGAGGGTCGATTCCGTCATGTTCAGCCTGCTGCCCGGAGATCCCAGCTAACAGCCGGAAAATCGGGGTCAGGCACCGTCACAAAAACCGTGACGGATGCCAGACACCATTCCCTTCAGCCGGTGCCACCCAGGTGCCTGGCACCGCCTCTGCTTCAGCCGGTGCCACCCAGGTGCCTGGCACCGGCCTCTGCTTCAGCCGGTGCCACCCAGGTGCCTGGCACCGGCCTCTGCTTCAGCCGGTGCCACCCAGGTGCCTGGCACCGGCCTCTGCAGCGCTAGCAGCCCGGCGCGTACAGCGACCCCTTGGTGGGCGGCTGCGGCGCCTGCTTGCCCAGGAACATGCCGATCACCGAGATGTTCTGGGCCACCGGCTGGATCACGTCCTGGCCGCCGATCACGTTGGGGATGCCGCCCAGGTGGCACTTGACCGTGCGCCCGGCCCGGAACTTGACCCAGGCCAGTTCCAGGAAGTCGGTGGCGGTCAGGTCGGTGGCCAGCGGCTTGGCCAGGTCGCGGCCGATGCTGGGCAGGTTGAAAATGCTGGACGGCGTCACCAGTTTGTGCGCCAGCGCCTGCAGCACGCGCTGCTGGCGCTGGGTGCGGGTGATGTCGCTGTCGGCCGGATTGGTGGTCTTGCGGATCCGCGCATAGGCCAGCGCTCGCCGACCATCCAGGTGGATGACGCCCTTCTTGAAGTGCCAGATCAACCCGTCGAAGGGCTCCGACGAGACCACCTTGTAGGGGTTGTTCAGGGTGACCCCGCCGACCGAGTCGATCAGCTCCTTGAAGCCGGTGAAGTCCACGATCACGAGGTGGTTGACGGGCAGCCCGGTGAAGGCGTGGACGGTGCGGATGAGCAGCGGCGGTCCGCCGAAGGCGAAGGCCGAGTTGATCTTCTCGCGGCCGTGCCCAGGCACGTTCACGTACAGGTCGCGGGGGATCGAGAGCATCGAGATCAGGTGCTTACCGGGGTCGGTGCGGACGAGCAGGATGGAGTCCGCCCGGGTGCCCGCCAGCTCGTTGCCGTTGCGGCTGTCGGAGCCCATGATCAGGCTCACCTGAGGGGTGGTCAGGATGCTGCCGTGGTCGGGCGTGAGCGCGGCCCGCGTGCGCTTGTTGATCTTGGCGTTGGCGTTGTCCATCTCATTGGAGAACGATCGGTAGCCCAGGTACAGCCACACGATCAACAGCGCCAGAACCGTGCCCACGCCGAGCGCGATGCCGCGCTTCCAGCCGATCCGCCGCCACCTGCTGGACGGCTGGCTGGGCTGTGCCACCGTCCGCCCGGGAAGCCGTGGAGGGCCGTGCATGTCGGGGGCCCGCAGGCCCTCCGGGGTCCCCGGCCGGGGCTCCGCCGCGGTGCCCCCCGGCGGCTTGGAGAAGTCGAACCTGGCCGCCTCCGGGTCGTTGCCTGCGTGCCCTCCGCGATAGGTGCGGTAGGGCTTTGGCGTCTTCGGCTCCGACACCTGGCTATGTTAGCGACGCACATGCAGGACTCCTCCCAGCGCCGGGTGGTCGGTATCGATGTGGGGGGCACGTCGATCAAGGCCGCGTTGTGCGACGGCAGCCTCGAGGTGCTGGCCCACGAGCAGGTGCCGACCGACACCTCCAGCCAGCAGGCGCTGCTGGACTCGCTGGCCCTGCTGGTGCGCAGCGTGGCCGGCGGTGCGGCCATCGACGGGGTCGGCTTCGGCCTGCCCTCCGAGATCGACCAGCGCACGGGCCGGGTGGTGGATTCGATCAACATCCCGGTCGTCGATGTGCCCTTCGTGGACGAGATGCACCACCGGCTGGAGGTGCCGGTGAAGATCGACAACGACGCCAACGTGGCCTGCCTGGCGGAGGTGCGGATGGGCGCCGCTCGCCGCGCCCGGCACGTGGTCATGCTGACGCTGGGCACCGGGGTGGGCGGCGGGCTGGTGCTGGACGGCGAGCTGTATCGCGGCTCGGTCGGCTTCGGCGGCGAGCTGGGGCACATGGTGATCGCCGAGGACGGCCCGGCCTGCAAGGGCCACTGCCCCAATCGCGGCTGCCTGGAGGCGCTGGCATCGGCCAGCGGCGTGGCCTACGCCGCCGAGCAGGTCGCTCGTGCTCACCCGCAGGGCACGCTGGCGGCCGCCTTCGCCGCCGGCCGACCGCCCGACGTGCGGCACGTGATCGAGGGCGGGCTGGCGGGCGACCCCGAGTGCGTGGCGGTGCTGGAGCAGGTGGGCAGGCACCTGGGGGTGGCCATCGCCAACTACGCAAATATCTTCAACCCGCAGGTGATCGTGATCGGCGGCGGCATCGCCAGCGCCGGCGAGCTGCTGCTGGGGCCGGCCCGGGACGAGGCCGGCAGGCGGGCGCTGGCGCCACCCTGGCGCGAGTTGCGGGTGGTGCTTGCCGAGCTGGGGAATACGGCCGGTGAGATCGGGGCGGCCGCCCTGGTGGTGTGAGAGGCGTGCCGCTGGCCGTCTGCGCCACTCCCATCGGCAACCTGTCCGACGTCAGCCCCCGTCTGCTTGCGGAGCTGGAGAGGGCCGACGTCGTTGCCTGTGAGGACACACGGCGGACGCGCGTGCTGTGCGCCGGGCACGGCATCCAGGCCCGGCTGGTGTCGCTGCACGAGCACAACGAGGCCCAGCGCGTGCCCGAGTTGATGGCGCGACTGGAGGCCGGCGAGCGGGTGGCGCTGGTCTCCGACGCGGGCATGCCGGCGGTGTCCGACCCGGGCGCCCGGCTGGTCACCGCCGCACTGGCGGCCGGTCTCGAGGTGACGGTGCTGCCCGGCCCGTCCGCCGTCACCGCCGCTGTGGCCGTCTCCGGTTTGGGAGGCGACGGCTTTGTCTTCTGCGGCTTTCTGCCCCGCTCGGGCGCGGCCCTGGACGCGCTGCTGGAAAGGCTGGATAGCTGCGGCCTGCCGCTGGTGGCGTTCGAGTCGCCGCGCCGGCTGCCGGCCACCCTGCGACGGCTCGCCGCCCGCCACCCCGATCGCCAGGCGACCGTCTGCCGGGAGCTCTCGAAGCTGCACGAGCAGATCTCCCGGGCCAGCCTGGCCGAGCTGGCGGAGGCCTACGCAGAGCCGCCCAAGGGCGAGGTGACGCTCGTGCTGGCGGCCGCTCCGGCGGCCTCGCCGGGGCCGGTGGATGACGCTGCCCTGGCCGACCTGGCACAGGCGGTGGGCGCCCGCCGGGCGTCCGAACTGGCAGCCCGCCTGACCGGCGTCTCCCGAAACCAGCTGTACCGGCAGCTGACCGTCAGGCGCTGACCACGTCGCCGGCCAGCGCCCCGCGGCAGCTTGCGCACACATAGCGCTCGCGATAGGCCATCAGCTCGGCGGCAGCCCCGCAGAACACGCACACACTGCGCGGCTTGGACAGCGTGACCACGTCTCCACGCACGCCTATCTCGATCGGGTCGTTGGCAGCGATTGCCAGTTGCTTGCGGATCTCCACCGGGATCACCACCCGGCCCAGCGCGTCCACATGCCTGACGACGCCTCCGGCCGGTTGGAGTACGGGGTCAGCCTTGATTGCGTCGGCAGTGCGCCTGGAGCTGCCCATGGCGACTCTCACGTCTAGGTAGGATTCGGAGCCTTGCGAGGCCCGAGCATACAGCCCGGGGGCGTGGTTTGCCACACAATATGACGTTCTCTGTCACGACACCCATCTACTACGTCAACTCAGATCCGCATCTGGGTCATGCGTATACGACCGTGGCGGCAGATGTGCTCGCCCGCCATCACCGTCAGCGCGGCCAGGATGTGTTCTTTCTGACGGGCACCGATGAGCACGGCGGCAATGTCGCCCGCGCAGCCGAGGCGGCGGGCCTGGCGCCCAAGGAGTTCTGCGACCAGGTGTCACAGCGGTTCCGCGACCTGGCCGCCCGCATGGGCTCGTCACACGACTACTTCATCCGCACCACCGAGCCGGAGCACGAGCGCCGGGTGCAGGCGTTCGTGCAGCTCTTGCATGACACGGGCGAGCTGTACGAGGGCACCTACGCCGGGCTCTACTGCAGCTCGTGTGAGGTGTTCTACACGGAGTCCGAGCTGGTGCAGCCGGGCAACCTGTGCCCGATCCACAACCGGCCGGCCGAGTGGGTGGAGGAGCGAAACTGGTTCTTCCCGCTGTCCAAGTGGGCGCCGCGGCTGCTCGAACTGTACGACCGCGATCCCCAGTTCGTGCGCCCGCAGGCGCGCTACAACGAGGCCCGGTCGCTGATCGAAGGCGGCCTGGAGGACTTCTCCGTGACCAGGGCGACGGTGTCATGGGGGGTGCCGGTGCCGTGGGAGCCGTCGCAGACCATCTACGTCTGGGTGGACGCGCTGCTCAACTATCGAACAGCGCAGGAGTACGCGCTGGGCCGTGACATCACGTCCACGTTCTGGCCGGTGTCGTTGCACATGATGGCCAAGGACATCCTGCGGCTGCATGCGATCTCATGGCCGGCCATCCTGCTGGCCGCCGGGTACGAGCCGCCGCAGCGACTGTTCGTGCACGGCTACTTCACGACCGGCGGCCAGAAGATGTCCAAGACGCTGGGAAACGTGATCGACCCCAACGAGGTGATCGACGTGCTCGGCACCGATGCGCTTCGCTACTACCTGTTGCGTGAGGTGCGGTTCGGGCAGGACGGTGACGTAACGTGGGAGGGGCTGCACCGGCGATACGAGGGTGAGTTGGCAAACGAGTTGGGGAACCTCGTGTCCCGCACCACAAACATGATCGGCCGCTACCGGGAGGGCCGGGTACCGGCGGCCGAAAGCGCGCTTGGGTCGGTGCACGAGGCGGTTGGCGAACGCCTGGCCGACCTCGACCTGACCGGCGCGCTGGAGCAGATCTGGGGGCTGGTGCGGTCGGCCAACCGGTTCGTCGAGGAGCGGGCGCCGTGGGCGCTGGCGAAGAGCGACGACCCGGCGGATGTTGCCCGGCTGGACGAGACCCTGTACACGCTGGCCGACGCGGTGCGCTCGCTGGGCGTGCTGCTGGAGCCGTTCATCCCGCAGGCCGCCGGCCGGCTGCGCCAGGCGGTGGGCGAGTCCGGCCCCGCCACCTGGGACAGGGCTGGGCTGGGGCTGCTCGCGGCCGGGGCCGAGGTGACGCAGCCGCCGCCGCTCTTTCCGCGGCTGGAACCCCCGGCGTGATCGACACGCACGCGCACCTGGACGCGTGCGCCGAGCCCGCCGAGCAGTTGGTCGCCGAGGCCCGGGCGGCCGGCGTCGGCCGGATCGTGACCATCGGCCGCGAGCAGGCGGTGGAGCTGGCCGAGCGCTTCGCCGAGGTGTGGGCGGTCGTCGGCTGGCACCCGCACGAGGCCGCCGAGGTGCAGCGGGTGGAGGCGATCGAGCCGCTGCTCACCCATCCGCGGGTGGTGGCGGTGGGGGAGTGCGGGCTGGACTACTACCGCGACCACGCCCCGCGCGATCGCCAGCGGGCGGTGTTCGACGCCCAGATCGAGATCGCCAACGCCGCCGGACTGCCGCTGGTGATCCACACCCGCGACGCCGACGAGGACACCTTCGCCGCCCTCGAGGCGGCGGCGGTGCCGGTGCTGCTGCACTGCTTCTCGTCTCCCGACCGGCTGGACGAGGCGATCGAGCGCGGCTACTACTGCTCGTTCGCAGGCAACGTCACCTACCCGGCTGCGGCCGGCCTGCGGGAGGCGGCGGCCCGCGTGCCGGCCGACCGCATCCTGGCCGAGACCGACAGCCCGTACCTGGCGCCGGTGCCCCAGCGCGGCCGCCCCAACCGCCCGGCCAACGTCATGCTGACGCTGCGCGCGCTGGCCGCCGAGCGCGGGGTGGAGGCCGACGAGCTGGAGCGCCAGGTGGAGCGAAACGCCGCCCGCCTGTTCGGGCTGCCGGCCGGCGACGCGGGATGAGCCGGCAGACCTCGCTGGCCCGGCTGCGCGAGTTCGGCATCAGGCCCGACCGCGACCTGGGCCAGAACTTCCTGATCGACGACAACCTGTTGGGGGTGGCCGGCGGCATGATCGGGTTGGCGGGCTCCGATGTGGTGGTGGAGGTGGGGGCGGGGCTGGGCGTGCTCACCGCCTGGCTGGCGGATCGGGTGGCGCTGGTGCACGCGATCGAGATCGACCGCCGGCTGGAGCCGGCTCTTCGGGCCACCTTGGGCGAGCGGGCCAACGTGCAACTGCACTTCGCCGACGCGGTCGGGTTGGAGCTGGGCGGGCTGGAGCCCGCGCCAACGGCCATGGTCGCCAACCTGCCCTACGGGGTGGCGACGCCGGTGATCATGCGGGCGCTGCCGGATGTGCCGCGGTTCTGCGTGATGGTGCAGCGGGAGATCGCAGACCGGCTGTTTGCCGAGCCGGGCACGCGCGCCTATGGCGCCGTGTCGGTGCTGGTGCAGGTGGCCTGCCGGCGGATCGGCCGGCGGTCCGTGTCGCGCACGGTGTTCGTCCCCCAGCCCAATGTCGACTCGGCCCTGGTGGCCTTCGAGCGGCGCCCGGGCTGGGTCTTCGACGATGGCTGGCCGTGGCTGGTGCGGGTCGTCCAGGCCAGCTTCTCGCATCGCCGAAAGACGCTTGCCAACTCGCTCACCCTGGCCGGCCTGGCGGCGCCGCCGGCCGAACTGGCCGGCGTCCGCGCCCAGGAGCTGGAGCCGGCCCGGTTCCTGCAGCTGGCTCGGGAACTGGCCGCGTGAAGCTGCGGGCGCCGGCCAAGCTGAACCTGGTGCTGCGGGTCGGCCCGCTCCGCTCGGACGGCTACCACCGCGTGTCCACCCTGCTGCAGGCCATCGACCTGTACGACGAGATCGAGCTCGAGCCGGCCGAGCAGACGACCGTGCAGGGGTTCCCCGACGACACGCTGATCCGGGCGGCGCTTCGGGCGCTGGGCGAGACGCGGGCGGTGCGCATAACCAAGCGGATCCCGGTGGCGGCCGGATTGGGCGGCGGATCCTCCGACGCCGGCGCGGTGCTGCGCGCGCTGGGCATCGGCCGCACGGCCAACGAGCTGCACGAGATGGCGCGCGCGATCGGGTCGGACGTGCCGTTCTTCCTGTCGGGCTGCGAGACCGCCATGGGCACCGGCCGCGGCGACCGCATCGCCGCCCTGCCGGACTTCCCGCGCGACCACGCCTTCGTGCTGGTACCCAGCCAGCCGGGTCTGTCAGCCGCCGATGTGTACGCGCGGGCCCGCCCCAGCGACGTCTTCCCGGCGGTGCACGGCGATCTGGTACGGCGGGTGCACACGGCCAGAAACCCGGCCGGGGTGGCCGCCATGCTGGTGAACGAGCTGGAGCCGGCGGTGCTGGAGCTGCGGCCCGAGCTTGCGTCGACGCTTGACGCCGTGCGCGCGGCGGGCGCGCTGGCGGCGGCCGTCAGCGGCAGCGGGCCGACCGTGTTCGGCGTCTTCGCCGATCGGCCGGCGGCCGATCGGGCCGCGGCCGGCCTTGCGGGCGGCATCGCGGCGTCTCCGATCGGGGGCTAGCGGTCGGGTATCGGGCCAGAGTGGAAGATGGTCTCCTCAGGCCCGCCCGCGACCGCGTGTGCCGGCATGTCGAGACGCAACCACTCGCCTGCCCGGGTGAGCGGGCTCGGGTTGAGCCGGCACACTCGGGTCCGCCCACGCGCGCTGCGATCCACGAGGCCGGCCCGCTCCAGCACGTCCAGGTGCTTGGAGGCGGCCGCCAGCGACATGGCCAGCGGCGCTGCCAGCTCTCCGACAGTCAGCTCGCCGGCCGCCAGCCGGGTGAGCATCTCCCGGCGGACGGAGTGGGCGAGGGCCTGGAACACCACATCCAGCTCAGAGTCAACCATCAGGTTTAGCATAGCTGATGATCCGGACGTCACTTGGCCAGAAGGTTGAGAGTGATCGCCGTCGCGCCCGCGCGCGAGCGGCCGCGAGTTGCGCCTATAGTTCGTCCGGTATGGCACGCTGGAACATCTCGGGAGACACCCTGACGCTGGAGGAGCAGGGCCGCCGCTCGCCGTTGCGCTGGCTGCGCCAGAACAGCCTGCGGATCGCCGTCATCCTCGGCCTGGCCGAGGCGGTGGCCGCTTTCCTGTACGGCTTCAAGTTCCTGATGATGGTGATCGGCGTGGCCGCGGTGTTCGGCTATCTGAACGTCCGTCACCGGGTGCCCAACGCCATCCGCCGGCCGCTGTGGGTGATCGTGATGGCGCAGGCCATCGCCGGCCTGCTGGTGCCCGCCATCTATGCCGGCATCGCCATCGCCATCGTCGTCGGCAGCATCATGCTGCTGGTGCTGTTCCTTGTGCTGCTGGGCGATCGCAAGCGCTGAGCGGTCCGCGCGCGCACCGCACCGGACCCCCTATACTCGGACCGCCCCAGGCTCGCAATGGGGCGTGGCCAAGTGGTAAGGCAACGGGTTTTGGTCCCGTGATCCCTGGTTCGAATCCAGGCGCCCCAGTCCTCGACTCCCCGACATGACCTCCACGCCTCTCGCATGCGTCGTCCTCGCCGGAGGGAAGGGCACCCGGATGCGGTCGCGCACGCCCAAACTGCTGCACCAGGCGTGCGGGCGGACGCTGCTGGAGTGGGTGCTGGGGGCGGTCCGGGAGTCGGGCGCCGACCCGATCGTGGTCGTGGTGCCGGCCGACGGCGGAGGCGTGGCCGAGGCCATCCCGGAATGGGCATCGACCGCCGCTCAGGCCCAGCCGCGCGGCACCGGCGACGCAGCGCTCAGTGGCCGCCAGGCGCTGCGGGAGTTCGAGGGCGACGTGCTGGTGCTGAACGCCGACCATCCGCTGACCGACCCCGCCAGCCTGCGCGACCTGGTGGCCGCCCACCGGGCCGCCGGCGTCGCCGCCAGTGTGCTCACGCTGACCCGCACGACGGCTGTGGGGGCGGACTTCGGCCGCATCGTGCGGGACGCCGCCGGCGATGTCGAGCGGATCGTCGAGGTGCGCGACGCGGGCCCAGCCGAGCGCGCGCTGGAGGAGGTCAACTCGGGCATCTACGTCTTCGGGAGCGAGCACCTGTGGCCGGCGCTGGAGTCGCTGACGGCCGACAACGACCAGGGCGAGCTGTACCTGACCGATGCCGTGGTGGCGCTGCGCAGCGCCGGCCGGCGGGTGCTCGGCCATCACCACCCGGATGCCGACGTCGCCCTGGGCGTGAACACCCGGGCCGACCTGGCCGAGGCGGCGCGGATCCTGCGCGGGCGCATCGCCCAGGCGCACATGCTGGCCGGCGTCACCATCGTCGACCCGGCCACCACCCACATCGACGCGTCCGTGACGATCGAGCCGGACGTGGTCATCCACCCGTTCACGCTGCTGGGCGGCGACACCCACATCGCCTCGGGCGCAGAGATCGGGCCGCACGCGGTGGTGGTCGGCACGCAGGTCGGGGAGGACGTGCTGATCGGCCCCTTCTGCTACACCCGGCCCGGCACGGTGATGGAGCAGGGCGCCCAGGCAGGACGGTTCGTGGAGATCAAGAACTCCCGATCTCGGTGCGCGCGCGAAGGTTCCCCATCTGTCCTATATTGGTGACGCGGATATCGGGGCCGACTCGAATGTCGGTGCCGGCGCGATCACCGCCAACTACGACGGCGTTCGCAAGCAGCGCACCGTGATCGGACGTGATGTCCACATCGGCAGCGACAATGTGTTCGTCGCCCCCGTGACGATCGGCGACGGTGCCTGGACCGCCGCCGGATCGACGATCACCGAGGATGTCCCCCCAGGCGCCCTGGGAGTTGCCCGATCACGACAGAGGAACATCGAGGGATATGGAAAGCGAGACCGGACCTAGCGTTGAAACACCCATCCCGCTCTTCTCGCCGATGCTGGCGGTGGGCAGGATGACCGCCCCCGAGCCGCACGAGACGTGGGTCGAGCGGGCGCCGCACAAGCGCCTGATGCTGTTCAGCGGCCGCTCCAACCTGGCGCTGGGCGAGCGGATCGCCGAGTACCTGGGCCTCAAGCTGGGCACCTCGACCCTGAAGACGTTCACCAACGGCGAGGTGTACGTGCGCTACGAGGAGTCGATCCGGGGCGCCGACGTGTTCCTCGTGCAGTCCTGCGTGTCGCCCACCAACGACCTGCTGATGGAGCTTCTGATCATGGTGCAGGCGGCCCGGCTGGCGTCCGCCAAGCGGATCACCGCGGTCATGCCGTGGTACCCGTATGGCCGCCAGGACAAGAAGTCGATGCCGCGCGAGCCGATCACCGCCAAGCTGGTGGCCGAGCTGCTGGAGGCGGCCGGCGCCGACCGGGTGCTGACCATGGACCTGCACGCGGGCCAGGTGCAGGGCTTCCACCGGGTGCCGGTCGACCACATGACCGCGGTGCCGCTTCTGGCCGAGCACTTCCGCGATCTGCTGGGCGAGGAGCACCCCGATCAACTGGTGGTGGTGTCGGGCGACACCGGCCGCACCAAGCTGGCCAAGAAGTTCTCCGAGATGCTGGGCGCCGACCTGGCCCTGATCACCAAGGAACGGCCGGAGCAGCAGGTGGCCGAGGTGACCAACGTGATCGGCCGCGTGCGGGGCAAGGTGTGCATCGTGATCGACGACATGATCGACACCGCCGGCACGCTGTGCGCGGGCGGCGAGGCGCTGCGCGAGCACGGGGCCACCCGCGTCTTCGCCTGCGCCACCCATCCGGTCTTCTCCGGCCCGGCCCTGCAGCGGCTGGAGGAGTCGGTGTTCGAGCAGGTGGTGGTGACCGACACCATCCCGGTCAACCCGCTCACCAAGCCGGACAAGATCCAGGTGCTGTCGGTGGCTCCGATCCTGGCTGATACCATCTCCAACGTTTTCAACGACGACTCCGTGTCGGGCCTGTTCCACGGAGGCAACCAGCTGTTCTAGGCCGGCCCAGGGGCGAGGAGCGGGAGACCGATGGATCGTGTGAAACTCGAAGTGCGCAGCCGTGACGAGGTCGGCCGAAAGGGCGCCCGCGCGGCACGCGAGGCGGGCGAGATCCCCGGCGTCATCTACCGCTCCGGCCAGGAGGCGATCCCGATCGCGGTGGACGCCCGCGCGCTGCGGCTGGCGGTCAGCGGCTCCGGCGGCCTGCACGCCCTGATGGACGTGACCGTGGACGGCAGCAGCTCGGCCAAGGCGGCCATCATCAAGGACCTGCAGCTGGACGCCGTGCGCGACCGGGTCGTGCACATCGACTTCCACGAGATCCCGCTCGATCAGAAGATCTCCACCGTGGTGCCGGTGCAGCTCACCGGTCAGCCGGCGGGGGTCAACATGGGCGGCGTGCTGTCCCAGCCCACCCACCAGCTGAACGTGTCGGTGCTGCCGACGGCCATCCCCGAGCTGATCGAGGTGGACGTCAGCGCGCTGGACATCGGCGGTTCCGTGCGGCTTTCCGAGATCTCGATACCAGAGGGCGTCGAGTTGCTGGACGACCCCGAGAGCACGGTGCTTGCCAGCGTCTCGGCGCCGATCGCCGAGGAGGAGCTGGAGCCGGAGGTCGAGGAGGGCGAGGAGGGCGCCGAGCCGGCCGAGGGCGAGGAGGGCGAGGCGGGTGCCGAGCCGTCCGCGGGCAGCGGCGAGGACGCACCGGCCGAGGAGTAACCGCCCGTGCGCCTGCCTGGACGGCGCCGGGAGTCGTCCATCGACTGGCTCGTGGTGGGGCTGGGAAACCCCGGCTCGCGCTACCGAACGACCCGCCACAACGCCGGCTTCATGGTGGCCGACCGGCTGGCCGAGCGGCTGGCCGCGAGCTGGCGGTCGCGCTTCTCCGGGCGGTTCAGCGAGGCCCGCGACGGCGAGCTGCGGCTGGCGATTCTCGAGCCGGAGACCTATATGAACGACTCCGGCCGCAGCGTGTCCGCGGCGCTGCGCTACTTCAAGCTGGAGCCGGCCCAGCTGCTGGTGGTGCACGACGAGATCGACCTGCCGCTGGGCGAAGTGCGGGCCAAGCTGGGCGGCGGCCTGGCCGGCCACAACGGCCTGCGCTCGCTGGCCGACCACCTGCGCACCCAGGATTTCGCCCGGGTGCGGGTGGGGGTCGGCCGGCCCGAGCGGGGGGATCCGCGGCCGGTGGTGGACTGGGTGCTGACCCCGTTCGAGCCCCACGTGGACGTGGCCGGGTTGGTCGAGCGGGCAACCGACTGCACCCAGCTGGCCGTGCGCGAGGGCATCGACGCCGCCATCGCCGCCTACCACTGACCTGAAAGGCCGGTGCCAGGCACGTGCCAGGCACCGGGTGTCGGGTTAGGCGATCAGGCGGATATTCGGCTTGCGGGCCGACTGGGTGGGCGCCGCCACCACTTCGGCCGTCGGCTGCGGCGTCGCCGCCGGATCCGGCTCTCGCTGGGCCAGCCGCTGCTCGAAGGCCGCTCGCACATCCTCGCCGCGCAACCGCGACCCCGACGGCAGCCTCCAGAAGGCCAGCTTGGAATCAACCCGCCGTACACCCTCCGGCGGGTCGTACAGTCGGGTGCGCACTTGGTACTCGCTCATGCCATCGCGGCGGCTCATCTGGACGGCAAGACTAACGGTTGCGCCCGACGGAGTAAACCCCTGGTGAACCCAGTTCGGCAAACGATCGGTAGAGCTCGCGGGCGGACAGGAACGCCCACTCCAGGCGGCGCAGCTCGATGTTCTCGTTGGGCGAGTGGATGGCGTCCTCGGCGGTTCCGAAGCCCGACAGCACGGTGGGCACGCCGCGCTCCACGAGCGCGGCGCCGATCGGGATCGAGCCGCCGCTGCGGATCGCCAGCGGGCGCACGCCGGTGGCACGCTGGATGGCCCCGAAGGCCGCCTCCAGCACCGGCCCTGTGGGGTCGATGTACGCGGGGCTGGAGGCAGGCCAGGGCGTCAGCTCGAGCGTCGCGTGGGCCGGGCAGGCGGCCTGCAGCTTCGCCTGCAGCCGGTCGCGCATCAGGGTCGAGTCCTGGCCCGGAGCCAGCCGCAGCGAGAGCGACGCACGCGCCTCCGGCACGATCGAGGTCTTGTGCAGCAGCGGATCGCCGGCCCCCACCGAGTGCACGGTCAGCGACGGCTGCGCCCACACCCGGTCATAGGCCTCGGTGGCCGCCCGCTCATCCCGCGCCAGCGCGCCCACCTCGGCCAGCATGTCCGCCCCCGTTGGCAGCTCACTCCAGCTGGCTCGCTCGGCGTCGCTGACGGGGGCGACGCCGTCTGAGAACTCCTGCTCGTGGTCGATCACGGCTGCCAGCACGCCGCACAGGTCGTGCACGGCATTGGCGGCCGCGCCGCCGTACATGCCCGAGTGCAGCTCGGCCGAGCCCGACGTCAGCCGCACCTGGAATCCGACCAGCCCGCGCAATCCGACGGTGATGGCGGGCCGCTGCGCGTCCACCATGCCGGCGTCGAAGATGACCGCCGCCATGAACTCGTCGTCCACGGTTGCCAGGTGGTCGAGCACCGAGTGCCCGCCGATCTCCTCCTCGCCGTCGCACAGCACGCGCACGTTCACGCCCAACTCGCCCTCCTCGGCCAGATCCAGCGCGGCCTGCAGCAGCGCGAACAGGTTGCCCTTGTCGTCGGTCACGCCGCGCCCGCACAGCCTGCCATCAACCACAGTCGGCTCAAACGGCGGCGTCCGCCACAGGTTCAGGTCGCCCGGCGCCTGCACGTCGTAGTGGCCGTAGATGAGCACGGTCGGCGCCCCCTCCCGGGAGGCCTGGATGCGCCCGTCCACCAGCGGGTTTCCGTACGCGTCGGTGACCGACGCATCGCCGATCCGGGCGGCCAGCCAGTCGGCCGCCTGACGCAGCTGGCCCGGGTGCTGGCCGTCGCTGGACACCGACTCGATCGCCAGCAGCTCGCGCAGCGAGCCGAGGTGCCGGTCAGTGTTCGGTGTGCCGCTCGGTGTGCTTGCCACGGGCGACGTCGATCAGCGACAGCAGCGCGAGTATCGCGGGGATGGCCAGCGCGACCACGAAGATGGTGTCGATGGTGTAATCGTGGCCGGTGGGGGCGTCATTGCCGGACGAGGTCGATGCGGTGCTGTCGGCTGCGAGGGCAACGGCCGGCATGGCGGTGAAGACAAGCAGGACGTACAGCGAAAAGGCCAGTCGGCGCACGGGTCCACAAACCTCCGTCGATGGTGCGGGCAGGAGCCTACCATCCAGCTCAGATTGGACGCCCCTCCTGAGATGCACACCCAGTTGGCCGGCCTCGAGCTGGCGCTCGACTACCTGCTGGCCGACCCGGACCTGGCCGCAGTCGCCCGCCGGGCGGACGCTGAGCCGCTGCGGGTGCGCGTGTCTGAGCCGTTGCTGGCGGCGTTCGCGGCCGCCCTGTGGCGGGCCCGCGGCCAGGCTTCGCGGCCGGCGCTGGCGGTGCTCGTCTCCGACGACGATGCGGCTCGCGGCCTGGCTGAGGCGGCCGCCGGCTACCTGCCCGGCCAGCCGGTGGCTTACCTGCCGTCACGCGGCGCCGGCTACGGCAGCGGGCTGGATCCCGCGCCGCACCTGGTCGGCGAGCGCTTCCGCGCGCTCGAGGTGCTGGAACGCGGCGGCCTGGTGGCGGTGTCGGCCGACGCGCTGGTCGAGCGGGTGCCCGGGGCGGCCACGCGGCCGGCCCCCGTGCGCGTGCAGGCGGGGGAAGAGATCGACCTGGAGCAACTGCTGCGCGAACTGGTCGAGGCCGGCTACGAACGGGTGGATTCGGTGGAGGAGCGCGGCCAGCTGTCGGTGCGCGGCGGCCTGGTCGACGTGTTCCCGTCCACCGGACGCGAGCCGCTGCGGATCGAGCTCTTCGGCGACCAGGTCGAGCGGCTGTCGGCCTTCTCGGTGTTCACCCAGCGCTCGCTGCGCGACCTGGACGAGATCGAGCTGTACCCGGCCGGCGAGACGGCTGGCCGGCCGCCGGGCTGGGGGCTGCAGGAGGAGCAGCAGGTGCCCGACGGGCTGGTCGCGCTCGGCCCCCAGCTGATCAAGCACGCGCTGGTCGCCGCCTGGAACCCCGAGCTGGTGGCCGAGGAGCTGCGGGAGGCCGACGCCGAGGCCCGCGAGGGCCTGCGCGACCCCCAGCTGCGCGGCCGGGCCTACGTGCAGGCGGCGGACCTGGAGCCGCTGCTGGACGCCGCGCTGGCGCTGGAGGAGATGCCGCTGGGCCAGCCCTACAGCTTCGACGCGCAGCCGCCGGCGCTGGCCTCGATCGGTATCTCGGAGGCCGAGAACGAGCTGCGCGCACTGGTCCGGGCCGGCTACCGGGTGCTGGTCTCCTTCGCACACGTGGGCGAGGCTGAGCGCACCCGGCTGGCGGCCCGGCGGGTGGAGGTGCAGGCCCCCGGGCCGGGCGGTCACGGCCCCGACGAGCCGGGTGTGGCGTTCGTGCAGGGCGGCATCCGCCGCGGCTTCGTCTCGCCAGGGCTGCAGCTGGCGGTGCTGCCCGCCGCCCAGCTCTTCCGCCGCCGCGGCGCACGCGCCGCCGGCCTGCCCGGACGGGCGCTGTCGGCGGTGGCCGACCTGCGCACCGGCGACTACGTCGTGCATGAGGACCACGGCGTCGGCCGGTTCGCCCGCTTCGACACCAAGGAGGTGGGCGGGGTCGTTCGCGACTACCTGTACCTGGAGTTCAGGGGCGACGACCGGCTGTACGTGCCGCACGAGCAGCTGGCCAAGGTCAGCCGCTACGTGGGCTCCGACGGCCGTGCCCCCGCGCTGTCCAAGCTGGGCGGCAAGGCGTGGCAGACGCTGAAGACGCGGGCCCGGGTGGCGGTGCGCGAGCTGGCCGGCGAGCTGCTGGCGCTGTACGCCCGGCGCACGAACGCCACCAAGCAGCCGCTGCCCGGCGACAGCGAGTGGATGGCCCAGCTGGAGGCGGCATTCCCGTATGAGGAGACCGACGACCAGCAGGCCGCCATCGACGCCGTTCGCGAGGACCTGGAGTCGGATCGGCCGATGGACAGGCTGGTGTGCGGCGACGTCGGCTTCGGCAAGACGGAGGTGGCGGTGCGGGCTGCCTTCAAGGTCGCCACCAGCGGCCGCCAGGTGCTGATGCTGGTGCCCACCACGATCCTCGCCCAGCAGCACTCGGCGACCTTCCGCGACCGCTTCCGCGATTTCCCGGTACGGGTCGAGATGGTGTCCCGGTTCCGGGCGCCGGCCGACGTCAAGCGCGTGCTGGCGGAGTACTCAGACGGCAAGGTGGAGGTGCTGATCGGCACCCACAGGGTGCTGTCGCGCGACGTCATCCCCCAGAACCTGGGGTTGATCATCGTCGACGAGGAGCAGCGCTTCGGGGTCGCCCAGAAGGAGCTGCTACGCCAGTTGCGGCTGGAGGTGGACGTGCTCTCGATGTCGGCCACGCCGATCCCGCGCACGCTGCACATGAGCCTGTCCGGGTTGCGTGACATCACCGTCATCACCACCCCGCCGCGCGGCCGGCACCCGATCAAGACCCATGTCGGCGAACTGGATGACGAACTGATCGCGGCTGCCCTGCGCCGCGAGCACGCCCGCGGCGGGCAGAGCTTCTATCTGCACAACCGGGTGGAGACGATCGACGAGGCGGCCGACCGGGTGCGCGCCTGGGTGCCGGAGCTGCGGGTCGGGGTGGCGCACGGGCAGATGGCCGAGCGCCGGCTGGAGACGGTGATGATGCAGTTCCTGCGCGGCGACCACGACGTGCTGGTCTCGACCACCATCATCGAGTCGGGGCTGGACATCCCGCAGGCCAACACGCTGGTGGTGGAGCGGGCCGACACGCTGGGCCTGGCCCAGCTGTACCAGATCCGCGGCCGGGTGGGCCGCTCCGAGGCGGTCGCCCATGCCTATCTGTTCTACCCCGACCGCCGCGAGCTGTCCGAGGAGGCCCGCCACCGGCTGTCCACGCTCGCCGACTACACCGAGCTGGGCTCGGGCTACCGGATCGCCATGCGCGATCTGGAGCTGCGCGGCGCCGGCAACCTGCTGGGCGACGAGCAGTCCGGGCACGTCGCGGCGGTCGGCTTCGAGCTCTACTGCGAGCTCCTGGCCGAGGCTGTGGCCGAGCTGCAGGGGGTGCCCGCGCCGGCCGCCCAGCGCCCGGTGCGGGTGGATGCCCACGTGGACGCCTACGTGCCTGCGGACTACATCGGTCTGGAGGCGGTCAAGGTCGATCTGCACCGGAGGATCGCCCTGGCGGCCGACCGCAGCCGGCTGCGCGAGCTGGCGATGGAGTTGGCCGACCGGTTCGGGCCGCCGCCGGAGCCGATCGAGAACCTGATCGCCATCCAGGAGGCTCGGCTGGCGGCCGCGGAGCTGGGCGCCGACCAGGTCACGCTGCGCGCCGGCAAGCTGATCGTGGGTCCGGTTGTGCTGCATTCCAGCCAGGTGCGGGCGCTCAAGGAGCTCGCCCCGCAGGCCGTGTACGCGGTCTCGCCGCGCACTGTCACCGCACGTATCGCGCCCGCCAAACCTGGGGGCAAGCTCACCATGCGCCAGGGGCTGGAGGTGCTCGATGCTATAGTCGAATCCCGTCGCCAAGCGGCGGCGTGACCCTATGCGTGCTCTTCTTCGGATGCTCTCCCTGGCTGTGCTGGCCGCGGCTCTCGCGGCTTGCGGGTCGTCGTCGTCCTCCAACAAGCTGAAGTCGGGGGACGTCGCGGTGGTGGACACCATCCACATCACCCAGCCCCAGCTCGACCATGAGATCGCGATCCTGATCAAGAGCATGCAGTCCAAGAAGCAGGCTGTGCCCAAGCCCGGCACCACCACCTACAAGTCCCAGGTGATCGACCAGTCGGTGCAGCAGCTGGTGTTCGAGGCCGAGGTGCGCGACATCGCCACCCAGCTCAAGGTGACCGTCTCCGACTCCCTGGTGCGGTCCAACATCACCAAGGCCATCAAGCAGGTCTATAACGGCGACCAGGCCAAGTACAAGGCCGCCATCGCCAAGCTTGGCGTCACCGAGCAGGACGTGTTCGACGAGTTCCAGGTGTCGGCGCTGGAGCAGGCCATCGGCAAGAAGCTGGCGGCCGAGGTGCCGGTCAACGACTCCACCGCGCTGGCCTATTACAACAGCCACAAGTCGTCGTACGCCATAACCGACGACACGCGGAAGGTGAACTACATCCTGGTCGACTCCAAGGCCACGGCGCAGAACGATCTGACGCAGCTGAAGGCCGGCAAGTCCCAGGCCCAGGTGGCCACCGGCGCGATCGACTCCAACACCGCGCACCAGCCGGTGGCGCCGTTCACCGTGACTCGAACCTCGGGCGACGAGAAGGACTTCGTGGCCGCCGCCATGAGCCTTCCCACCGGCGCCTGGAGCCAGCCGGTGGTGGTCTCAGCGTCCTACGCCAAGCAGAGCCTGCCGGGCAAGTGCAAGCCGAACTGCTACTTCCTCATCTATCCCGTCTCCGACCTGCTGAAGAAGGGCACTCAGCAGACCTTCGCCCAGGTCAAGGCGCAGATCCTGAGCCAGCTCAAGTCCACCACCCAGGCTCAGCACGTCTCCTCGCGCGAGCAGGCGCTGGTGAACGCGATCAAGAAGAAGATCACCTACGCACCGGCGTACGCGCCGCCGGCCTCGTCGACGACGCCCGCGACGACGCCGACGACGACCTGAGCCAGTGGCCACGCTGGTTGCGCTCGGCCCCGGCGATCCCGATCTGATCCCGCTCGGCTCGTGGCGGGCGCTGGAGGTGGCGGGGCCGGTCAGCGTGTGCGACGACGAGCCGCTGGCCGGGTGGCTGGGGGCCCACGGCATCATGCTGGCGGACGACGCACCGGTGACAGCGGCCTCCGGCGAGCGGCTGGCCCGGCTCCTGGCCGAGCGCGACTGGGACGAGTGGGTGCCGGCCGGCGAGGCCTTCCAGGCAGCGGTGCTGGCGGATGCCCTGTTGGCGCTCGACCGGCTGACCGCCCGGCTTCGCACGGACTGCCCGTGGGACCGCGCGCAGACCGCCCTGACCATCGTCCCGCACACGCTGGAGGAGGCCTATGAGGTGTCCGAGGCGGCGGCCGCCGGCCCAGGCCCCAAGCTGGTGGATGAGCTGGGCGATCTGCTGTTCCAGGTGTTCTTCCTGGCCCTTTTGTGCGCCGAGCAGGACGCCGGCGACCTGGCCGGGGTGGCGTGGGGGATCACCGCCAAGCTGATCCGCCGGCACCCGCACGTGTTCGGCCAGCGAGAGGCCGAGACGGCCGGAGATGTGCGCCGAAACTGGGAGCAGATCAAGCGCGACGACGAGGGCCGGGCCGGCATCTTCCACGACGTACCGGGTGTGCTGCCCGCTCTTCTGCATGCCCGCAAGTTGCAGCGCCGGGCCTCCGCCGTGGGTTTCGACTGGCACGCCTGGGACGGCGCCTGGGGCGACCTGGTTGACGAACTGGGCGAGCTGCGCGAGGCGCTTGATGCTGGGCCGGCGGTGCGGCCTGAGCACGAGCCGTCAGGCGAGGTGGTGCACGAGACCGGCGATCTGCTGTTCGCGGCCGTCAACGTCGCCCGCCTGGCCAACGTCGATCCGGAGCTGGCGCTGCGGGCGGCGGGCGAGCGCTTTCGAACGCGGGTGGAGCGGGCGGCAGAACTGGCCGCCGAGGCCGGAGAGGACTGGGCCGAGCTCGACCTGGAGGCCCAGGACGCCTGGTACCGGCAGGCCAAGGCCGCCCTGGCCGGAAAATAACCCGATGCCTGGCACCGGCTCCTTCGACCAATGCGATCGGTGTCACGACCAGGAAGAAGCCCAGCATCGCCCGCACGAACCAGATGGAGAAAGGCCCGACCGGCCGCCACCCGACCTACCGCACCTGGCGCGACGTCGCCCACGCCGCCCGGCTGGGAGGTTGTCATGGCCTGATCCTACGCGCCGGTCCGGCTCGACTCGCAGCACGAAGCCCGGTGCCAGGCACGTGCCTGGCACCGGCTGGCGGGCTTAACAATTTGGGGTCGGGCACCGGCCGTGCGCGGGGCTATCATCCGGCCCCGATGAGTGACGTGGTGCACGTCCACGGCCGCCAGATCCTCGACTCGCGGGGCAACCCGACGGTCGAGGTTGAGGTGGTGCTTGATTCCGGCGCGTTCGGCCGGGCGGCCGTGCCGTCCGGCGCCTCCACCGGCGCTTTCGAGGCGGTCGAGTTGCGCGATGGTGACGCCGACCGCTTCGGCGGCAAGGGCGTGCTGCAGGCGGTGTCGCATGTCACCTCCTCGATCGCCTCCACGGTGGAGGGCATGGACGCGCTCGACCAGCGCGCCATCGACGCCGCGCTGTGCGAGTTGGATGGCACCCCCAACAAGTCCAACCTGGGGGCGAACGCGATCCTGGGCACCTCGCTGGCGGTGGCCAAGGCGGCCGCCGACGAGTGCGGGCTGCCGCTCTACCGGTACGTCGGTGGGGCCGACGCGCACCTGCTGCCGGTGCCGATGATGAACGTGGTCAACGGCGGCGTGCACGCCGACAACAACGTCGACCTGCAGGAGTTCATGCTGGTGCCGGTCGGCGCCGGCTCCTTCGCCGAGGCGCTGCGAATCGGCGCCGAGACCTTCCACACGCTGAAGAAGCTGCTGCACGAGCGCGGGCTGGCCACGGCGGTGGGCGACGAGGGCGGCTTCGCCCCCAACTTCGAGTCCAACGAGCAGGCCATCGCGGCCGTGCTGGAGGCGGCCGAGGAGGCCGGTCACCGCGACGCGGTGGCGATCGCGCTCGACCCCGCCTCCAGCGAGTTCTTCAGCGAGGGCCAGTACCACCTGCAGAGCGAGGGCCGCAGCCTGACCAGCGCGGAGATGGTGGACTACTACGAGGACCTGGTCAACCGCTACCCGATCGTGTCCCTCGAGGACGGGCTGGCGGAGGACGACTGGGACGGCTGGCGGCTGCTCACCGAGCGCCTGGGCGGGCGCCTGCAGCTGGTCGGCGACGATATCTTCGTGACCAACGTGGAGCGGCTGCAGCGCGGGATCCAGACCGGCGTGGCCAACTCCATCCTGGTCAAGGTGAACCAGATCGGCACCCTGTCGGAGACGCTGGATGCGGTCCGCATGGCCCATCACAGCGCCTACACGGTGGTCATGTCGCACCGCTCGGGCGAGACCGAGGACACGACCATCGCCGACCTGGCGGTGGCCACCGGATGTGGGCAGATCAAGACGGGTGCTCCCTCCCGCACAGACCGGGTGGCCAAGTACAACCAGCTGCTGCGGATCGAGGAGGAGCTGGGGGCTGCCGCCCGCTACGCGGGCCGGGAGGCGTTCGCGGCGGTCCACGTCCCCGCCCAGTGAGCGGGCCAGCCGCTCGCCGCACCAAGATCGTCTGCACCATAGGTCCCGCCTCATCCGACCCGGAGATGATCGAGCAACTGGCCTGGTCGGGCATGGATGCGGCCCGCCTCAACTTCTCGCACGGCAACCACGAGTCGCACCGGCAGGCTATCGTCGGCGTGCGCCGCGCGCAGGACCTGATCGGCCGCCCGCTGGCGGTTATCGCCGACCTGCAGGGCCCCAAGATCCGCATCGGCGAGCTGCAGTCGCCGGTCACCCTGCAGCCGGGCGGGACGCTGACGCTGAGCGCCGAGGGCAAGGCTCGCCCCGGCGACCTGGAGGTCACCTACTCCGACCTGGCCGGCAGCGTGCGCCCGGGCAGCGAGGTGCTGATCAACGACGGCCTGGTGCGCGCCCGGGTGCTGGAGATCAACGACGCCCGAGTCGAGTGCCGAGTCGAGGTGGGCGGGCTGGTGTCGTCGGGCAAGGGCATCAACCTACCCGGCACCCGGCTGCCCATCCCGTCGCTGACCGGCAAGGACACCGACGACCTGGCCTTCGCGCTCGAGCACGGGGTCGATTACGTGGCGCTGTCGTTCGTGCGCCGGGCCGACGACGTCCTGGAACTGCGCGAGCGGGTGGCCGAGGCCGGCGCCAGTGCCCGGGTGATCGCCAAGATCGAGAAGGCGGAGGCGCTGGACGACCTGGACGCGATCGTGGCCGCCGCGGACGGCATCATGGTGGCCCGCGGCGACCTGGGTGTCGAGATCGGCGTGGCGGACGTGCCGCTGGTGCAGAAGCAGATCATCCGCACGGCCCGCGAGGCGGGTTCGACGGTGATCACGGCCACCCAGATGCTGGAGTCGATGATCCACCAGCCTGAGCCAACCCGGGCCGAGGCCTCGGATGTGGCGAACGCCGTGCTGGACGGGACGTCGGCTGTGATGCTGTCGGGCGAGACGGCGGCCGGCCGCTATCCGCTGGAGGCGGTGACCACCATGAACCGGATCTGCCGGGCGGTGGAGCCCTCTGTCACGTACCACGAGCGGCGGGGGCGGAGGCACGGCTCAGTGGGCAACATCCTGGCCTACTCCGCCTGCCAGATCGCGGAGGATCTGGAGGCCGCCGCCATCGCCGTGCCCACCCAGTCCGGCTCCACCGCCCGCCAGGTGTCCCGGTTCCGGCCGCGGCGGCCGATCATCGCCGCCAGCCCCGACCAGGCGGTGCTCCAGCAACTGGCGCTGGACTGGGCGGTCGTTCCGATCGTGATCGAGGAGGCGGGATCGCTGGAGGACCTGTGGCGGAAGACGGTTGAGGCGGCGGCGCACAGCGGCCTGGCCGGGCGCGGTGACCGCGTCGTGCTGACCGGCGGCCGGCGCCTGAACCAGCCCGGTACGACCGATCACCTGGTCGTGCTGGTGGTCGAATAGCAGGAGCGCGCGGGCGGGCGTCGAAGCCCCCCGCATGCCGGCCGCTCGCTCCCGCCCGCCCCGTTCGCGCGGGCGCCCGATCGCGCGCATGGTGATGGTGGCCGGTCTGGTGCTGATCGCAGCGCTCTACGTGGGGCCGGTTGAGAAGTACCTGCGCGTGCAGCGCGAGCTGCGCCAGGAGCGGGCGCTGGTGGGGCGGCTGCAGAACGTGCACAACGTGCTGGGCGTGCGCGTGGTGGCGCTGCACAGGAAGCCCGCCATCGTGCAGTGTGCGCGGGCCCGCGGATGGGTGTTCCCGGGCGAGCGGACGGTGATCGTGACCGGCATCCCCGCCCAGGGCAACGAGCTGGCCTGCTAGAACACCGCTCCGCGGCGCCTGTAAGGTGCGTCCAGGCCAGTGACGGTGACGGGGGAAGATGTGCAGGCGCTGGAGCGCCAGCTGGGGCGAGCGCCGCGCGCGTTGGCGGGCGTGGCCGTGCGCTGCCCTTACGGGCGCCCGGCGGTGATCGCCCAGCACGCCTATGAGGAGTCGGGGACGCCGTTTCCGACCACCTTCTACCTGACCTGTCCGGCGGCGGTGGCGGCCGTGGGCGGGCTCGAGGATGCGGGCGGCGTGGCACGCTACGAGGAGTTGGTGGCCGACGACCAGGACATGCGGGACTCCTATCTGTGGGGGGCCCAGCGCCAGCGCGAGCTGCGCCGGCCTGCGGCCAGCATGGCCGACGGCGGCGCCAGCCTGACGCTGGGGATCGCCGGCACCTCGCGGCCCGGGGCGGTCAAGTGCCTGCACGCCCACGCGGCGTTTGGGCTGGCCGATCCCGGGTATGCGCTGGGCCGGCGGGTGCTTGCCGAGGCCGAGCCGCTGTACCCGCCGGGGAGGTGTTGCACAGCATGAGGGCGGCCACCGAGGTGGCGATCAGCGAGTGGCAGGATGGACGCCGGCGGATGGCCGAACTGGAGCTGCCGGCTGCCCGTCGGGCGGTCATGGAT
Source organism: uncultured Actinomycetes bacterium (assembly GCA_963744065.1). Taxonomy (GTDB): domain Bacteria; phylum Actinomycetota; class Thermoleophilia; order Gaiellales; family JAICJC01; genus DASUHT01. The sequence continues at coordinate 200,265 of CAVUSN010000004.1, forward strand.
CGGGTGGTCGACGAGCTCGTGGATGAGCTGCGGCGGCGGGTCGGCTCCACCTTCACCTTGGACGAGTTGGCCTTCGCCTACCAGGACGCCGCTGCCTGGTGCCTGGACGTGGCGCAGCGCACCACCGACCAGACCTGGGCGCATGACCTGGCGGTGGTGCAGGACGCGGCCTTCGACCGTTTCGCCCGCCAGGCGGTCGACTTCCGACCCTAGAGTTCTACGCGCGGTCGTCGGGGCGGATCACGATCTGGTCGGCCTCGACCCGCACCAGGATCGCCCGCCGGTCGGCCCAGTGCTCGGCGAACACCGGATCGTCGCGGACCGCGCCGTCCAGCCAGAAGCCGTACCCCTCCTGGCCGGTGTCCAGCACCGCCTCGTAGCCCTCCCGCTTGCGCCGGCCGCGGCCGCCACGCCGGCGGCGCTTGCCGGCCGACGGCTCCGAGGCCGGTTCGGCAGCGACCGCCGCAACCGGCTCCGGCGTTGGCTCAGCCGCGGGCTTGCGCGACCGCGAGCGGCGCTTCGGCTTGGCTGGCGTCTCCTCGGGCGGCGCGTCCGGCGGCGCGACCGGAGGCGGCGCGTCGGCGGCGGTGGACTCCGAGGCCAGCTCCCGGCGCAGGATGCCGTTGGCCGACCGGAAGGCCGAGATGCTGGCAGGCGTCGAGTTCAGCGCGTGCGCGATCCAGATATCGGTGCGGCCCTGGGTGACCCACTGGCGGATCTCGTCCAGGTACGGCTTCAGGGTCGCCTTCGGCGTCGGCATGCGCGAAGCCTATCGACAGTTACCTAGATCAGCGGCGGCCGGGCGGCCCGGCCCACTAAGCCTCGCGCATCGCCATCGCTGCTCCCACCACCGTTGCGATGGCGGCGATCAGCGCCAGGTAGATGCCGAACGAGTCGGAGATGTTCAGGTGGACGCTCGCGCTCGAAAAGCTGAACGACTCGGAGTGTGCTCCACCTGGCTTGGACACCATCCGGTAGAGCACCAGCAGCGCCGCCAGCGCACCCGCGCCGCCGGCGATCTGCCAGGCCGGCGCGGGCAGGGTGACGTCCTTGGCGAACAGTTCGACCGCCCACGCTGCAATCGCGATCACGGCCAGCAGCGCGACCAGCTTGCCGACGTCGGTGGCGCTCCAGCCATCGATACTCTGGCTGGCGCCGCTCAGGCCGGGCACGTTGATCCCCGACACCGACACCGAGGCGGAATACCAATCCAGGAACACCGAGATCAGCAGCACGATGGCGCCGATGACCGAGATCATGACCGGCCGCGGGATGCTGGCAAGGCTGGGTGGAACCGACCCGCCGCCCCCACCGCCGCCGCTGCTGCCGCCCCCACCGCTCTCCGGTGTCGAAGGATTGCTGTCCACTCTGGTACCCCCTTGTTGGGCCGCGGCCAACTCCGATATGGAGCATGCGCCAAGATCCTGGCCAAAGTTCGTTGAGGCGAACGCCTGCCGCGGCTAATCTACAGGCTCAGCCGGATCGAGGCGACTCTGCATCCGGACCTGATAGGGGTGGGGGGAGCGAGGAGCAATGATGGTGTCCGACACCTCCAAGTCTCTGACCGACCAGGACGTGGATGGCTGGGTTGCGGGCAAGCGCGCCAAGGGGGAGTTCCGCTGCCTTGAATGCGGCTACGGCGTGACGGTGTACCGTCACCTGCCGGAGTGCCCGATGTGTCACGGCACCGGCTGGGAGCGCGTCCCGTGGCGCCCGTACAGCCGCTCATTCGGCTCAGTCGCGCCGCAGTGATCACCTAGATGGTTGATCGATAACCCCTGCGCGCCTGGCCGCATGAGCTGTTCTGAGTAGGGCGTTATGTTGTGGGGGGCTGCGGCTGCGAACCGTCGCCCCGTCCGCGATCCGCTGGATAGCGGATCGCTCCCGATCGGCGCAAGGCGCAGCCTTGCGCCTGCGTCCTCGCTTCGCGGTCTGCGTGATCGCAGACCGCTCAGACCGGTGTCAAGCTTTCTGCTTGACACCTTGTCCGGGCCACCAGCCCGCAGCGCTCCCTGCGTCCTTCGCAGGCTTGGTTCTCGCCGCCCAGCGCATCACAGGGGTTATCGATCAACCACCTAGCGCCCGCTGAGCGGGCGCTACAGTGGGCGCGTGCGACGCGAGCTGAGACTGACGCTGCAGGCCGGCGCAGTGCTCCTGCTGGCGGTCATGATCGGGCTGTTCGCGCGCAGCCTGCTGCAGAATCAGACCACGGTCTTCTCGCTGGTGAACGACGGCCAGACGCCGGTCGCGCCCAACTTCGCCCTGCCCCGCCTGAACGGCCAGGGCGACGCCAGTCTGGCCAGCTTGCGGGGCAAGGTGGTGCTGGTCAACTTCTGGGCCTCATGGTGCGTGGCCTGCCAGTCCGAGGCGCCGCTGTTCAACCAGGAGCTGGCCGAATACGGCCATCGCGGCCTGGCCGTGATCGGGGTGGACACCAGCGATTTCGCGGGCGACGGGCGGGACTTCGCCAGGACCTTCAACCAGCGCTACACGCTGGTGCACGACCCCGGCTCGGTGGCCCAGCGGTGGGGCACCGGCGGCGGGCTGCCCGTCACGTATGTGATCGGCCGCGGCGGACGGGTGCTGCACCTGTTCGACGGCGAGGTGACCGGAAACACGCTGGCGGCGGTGCTGCAGCCGCTGCTGGGGTCGGCCGGATGAGGTCGCTGCGGCTGACGATGGCGGTGATTGCGGTGCTGACCGCCACACTGGCCCTGCCCGACGCCGCCCTGGCCTGCAACGGCTGGACCGAGCCCAACATGGAGACCCAGCTCATGTGCATCGTCTGCCATGAGCGGCTCGACCAGTCCAACTCGGCCTTCTCCCAGCAGGTGCGCGGGCACCTGGTGCAGTGGTGCGCGGCGGGCTGGACGGCCGACCGGGTGCGGGGCACACTGGTGGCCGAGTTCGGCGAGCAGATCCTGGCGGCGCCGCCCAAGCACGGGTTCTGGCTGCTGGCCTGGATCGTGCCCATCGGCGTTCTGGGCGGCGGTGCGGCGCTGGCCGGCGGGCTGGCGCTGGCCTGGTCGAGGGCACGACGCGGCCCGCCTCCGGCCCAGCCGTCGGACCCCCTGGACGCGGCCCTGGACGCACGCATCGACGCAGATCTGGCCGGCTTCGAATGACCCAGGCGGCGGCGGCCTTCCTGGCCGGGCTGGTCTCCTTCGCGACACCCTGTGTGCTGCCGCTGGTGCCTGCCTACCTGTCGGCGATCGGCGTCCAGTCCGGCGATCCCCGCTCAGCGCTGCGGGCCGGGCTGCCGTTCGTGGCTGGCTTCTCGGGGGTGTTCGTGCTGCTGGGAGCGGGCGCCGCCGTGGTCGGCGGCAGCCTGGCGAACCACCGGCTCGACCTCGTTCACCTGGCCGGGATCGTGATCGTGGCCATGGGTTTCGTGATGATGGGTCTGCTGCGGGTGCCGGCCTTCGAGCGGTCGCTGGTGCCCGCCGTCGGACCCGCCCGGCGCACCGGCTCGCCGCTGCTTCTGGGCGGCGCCTTCGGACTGTGCTGGACGCCCTGCGTGGGGCCGGTGCTGGCAAGCCTCCTGGCGCTCGCATCCAGCTCACGGACGGTCGCCTCGGGCGCAGGCCTGCTGGCGGTGTATTCCGTCGGGCTGGCGCTGCCGTTCCTGGCCGCCGCCGCCGCGATGGGCCAGGTGATGGCGGTCGGCCGGATCGTGCGCGAGCGCTACGACATCGTCCGGGTGGTGTGCGGGGTGCTGCTGGTGGCGGTCGGGCTGGCGGTCTTCTTCGACCGTATGTACATGGTCAACGCCTGGGTGGGACAGGCCAGCCGGGCCTTTTGAGAACCCGTTTCAGTCGGCGCTTGCCCGGCGGGGGCTCCGATACAATCGCTCGCCAAGCAACCGCGCCCAGGAGGGACGCTTGACGTACATCATCGCCGAACCGTGCATCGACGTGAAAGACAAGTCGTGCATCGACGTGTGCCCCGTTGACTGCATCCATGAGTTCGACCGCATGCTGGTGATCGACCCCGAGGAGTGCATCGACTGCGGCGCCTGCGAGCCGGAGTGCCCGGTCGAGGCGATCTACCCCGAGGACGCGCTGCCAGACAAGTGGGAGCCGTACGTCAAGATCAACTACGCCTTCCCCGACGCCGACGTCATCAACCGGCTCGTGAACGAGGTCAAGGCCGTCCAGTAGCTGCTCTGGGCCAGCCAACCCAACCCGGTACCGGGTACCGGGTACCGGGTTGCCGCTTAACAACTCACCACCGGGGTCAGGCACCGTCACGTGATCCGTGACGGTGCCTGACCCCGACTGTTGCCGTCGTCGGGTGACAGGCGGTCGGAGGGCCTGGGCATAGAATCAGGTGATGCCGCTTCGGCTCGTCCTGGGACCCGCGAACAGCGGCAAAATCGCGCTGCTGGAGCGGGAATTCCTGGCGGCCGTGGATGCCGGCGCGGATCCCCTGCTGATCGTTCCAAACCGGCCGGACGCGGATGCCTTCGAGCGCGATCTGCTGCGCCGGCGGGGGGCCGTCATGGGCGGCAGCGTCGGCACCTTCGACGACCTGTTTGACCAGGTGCGGGCGCGCTGCGGCGAGGCCGCCCGCCCCCTCACCGACACCCAGCGGCGGCTGGTGGTGCAGCAGGTGGTGGCCGCCGCCGAGCTGGGCGAGCTGGCCGTGTCGGCCCGCTTCGCCGGCTTCGCGGAGGCGCTGGCGTCGCTGTCCGACGAGCTCGCCGCGGCCATGCTCGACCCCGAGCCGGAGGGCGGCTCGGCACTGGAGCTTGTGCGCCTTGTGCGCGCCTACCGGGAACACGCCCAGCGGGCCGGCCTGCCGCCCGACCGGGCAGGCCTGCGCGCACGCGCCGCGACCCTGCTCGAGTCGCGGCTGGACGCCTGGGACGGGCGACCCGTGCTGGCCTACGGCTTCGAGGACATGACCGTCGCCCAGGTGCGCGCTCTGCGCGCTCTGGCCGCCCGCGGGCCGGTGATCGTGTCGCTGCCGTATGAGAGCGGGCGGCCGGCCTACGCGGCGGTGGCGCCGCTGGTGCAGGCCCTGTCCGAGGGCGGAGCCGAGTTCCAGGAGCTTCCGCCCGGGCAGCCGCTGGGTTCGCCGGTGCTCGGGCATCTCGAGCGGGCGCTCTTCACCGACGATGCGGCGGCCTTCGGCCCCGACGCGCCCGGCCCGCCGCCACCCGCCGACGACTCGCTGGTGCTGCTGGAGGGAGCCGGCCGGAGAGGTGTCGCCGAACTGGTCGCGGCCGAGACGCTGGGGCTCCTGCGGGAAGGGGTGGAGCCCGACCAGATCGGGGTGATCGTGCCCTCCGTGGCCGCCCATCGGCTGCCGTTGGAGGCGGCCTTCGCCGCCCTTCGCATCCCGTTTTCGGTGGACGCCCGGGTGCCGCTGGGCCAGACCGGCTACGGCGTTGCGCTGATCGGCGCGCTGCGCTTCGCCTGGACCGGGGGTGAGCGGCCCGAGCTCTTCGCCTACCTGCGCTCGCCGTATTCGGGGGTCGCGCGGCGGCGGGTGGACTTCGTCGAGGGCAGGCTGCGCGGACGCGGGGTGATCGCCCACGACGAGACCATCGAGGCCGCCCGCGAGCTGGCCGGCGGCCCCTTCACCCCGGCCATCGACCGGCTGGCGGCGGCGGACGACCCGCTGGCCGGGCTGGCGGCGTTCGCGGGCGACATGCTGCGGGCCGCCCACACCCTGTCGGCGCGCTTCGTCGCCGAACAGGGTCGGGTCGGCGTGCGCGCCTGCCGGGCTGTGCTGAGGGCGGTGGAGGAGGTGCACGCGTTGAACCTGGGCGAGCCCGACCGGGCCGGCCTGATCGATCTGGTGGCGCGCCTGCAGGTGCGGGTGGGCGCCGACGCCGAGCCTGGCCGGGTGGCCGTGCTCGACCTCCGCCGTGCCCGCACCCGCCGCTTCCACACCGCCTTCGTGCTGGGCCTGGAGGAGGGCAGCCTGCCCGGGTCGGGCGAGCGCCGGCTGCTGGACAGTGACACGGCGGCGGCTGCCGGTCTGCGCCGGCCGGATCCGTCGGAGGTCGACCGGCACCTGTTCATGTCGGCGGTGACCCGGCCGCGCGGACGCCTCTACCTGGCGCGCCAGGTGGCCTCCGACGACGGACGGCCGATCGCCCGCTCGCCTTTCCTGGACGAGCTGTGCCGGCTGATCGACCCCGGGACTCCCGTGCGCCGGCGGGGGCTGGCGGACGTCACCTGGGAGGTGGGGGACGCCCCCGACGACCGCCAACGCCTGCGCGCCCTGGCTCGCGGGCTGCGCGACGATCCGGTGTGGGCGGTGTCCAGCGCCGCCGCGCCCGGCTGGGCACGCAAGCTGGATCGCGCCCAGGCCGCCCAGCGGCGGCAGACCGCGCTTCGCGACCCGAGTTCGCTGGAGGAGCTGCGGGCGGCCGAGCGGTTCTCGGTCACCGAGCTGGAGCGGTTCGGCGACTGCTCGTCGATGTGGTTCGTCGAGCGCGCCCTGTCGCCGCGCGAGATCGACTTCGAACTGGACGCCCGGCTCAAGGGCTCGGTGGCGCACGCCACGCTGGCCCGCTTCTTCACCCTGATGCCGGCCGAGCTGGGGATCGAGCGGCTGACCGTGGAGTGCCTGCCGCAGGCCCGCCCGCTGATGCTGCGCTGCCTGCACGAGGCGCTGGGCGGCCAGCGGGTGCCCAGCACGGTGGCCGGCCGCGAGCTGACCAGGGCCCTGGAGCGCGACCTGCAGGCGTTCCTGGGCCGCGAGGCGGAGCTGGCCCTGGAGCTGGTGCCGCGCCGGTTTGAGGTGCGCTTCGGCGGCGCCAGCTCGGCGCCGGGACTGAAGGAGGGGCTGCGGCTGGGCGACTTCGCCGTGTCCGGCGTCATCGACCGGGTGGACATGGATCCGGCCATGTCGGCGCGCGGGCTGGTGTGGGACTACAAGTCGGGCACCACGGTGCACTCGGCCGCGCAGCTGGAGCGGGAGGGCAGGCTGCAGATCCCGCTGTACATCCTGGCCCTGCGCGAGCTGCTGGGGATCGAGCCCATCGGCGGCCTGTACCGGGCTCTGGCCGGCAAGCGGGAGGCCCGCGGGCTGGTGCTGAAGGGCGAGCTGGAGGCCCAGTTGGCAGACCGCGACCAGCTGCCCGAGGGGGAGTTCTGGGATCAGGTCGAGCGGGCCGTGCAGACAGCAGTGGGCATCGTCGGGCGGATCCGCGCCGGCGACATCCGCCACGATCCGCGCGGCGGCGACTGCCCGCCGTGGTGCAGCTACTTCCCGATCTGCCGGGTGAGCCGGCCGTGACCAGCCGCTGGAACCCCGAGCAGCTGGAGGCGATCGAGCGCGACGGCCACGTGTTCGTGTCGGCCGGCGCCGGCACCGGCAAGACCGCCGTGCTGGTGGAGCGAGTGCTGCGCCGGCTGGACGCCGGCACCGCCCTGGATCGGATCCTGGTCATCACCTTCACCGACCGGGCGGCTTCCGAGCTCAAGCAGCGGGTGCGCGACGCGCTGGTCACCCGGGGCGACCTGGAGCGGGCCCGCAGCGTCGACTCGGCCTGGATCTCGACCATCCACCGCTTCTGCATGCGCCTGCTGCGCGCCCACCCGATCGAGGCCGGCCTCGACCCCCGGTTCACGGTGGCCGACGAGGTCAGCTCGCGGATCGTCCAGTCGGAGGCGTTCGACCTGGCCCTGGAGCGGTTCCTGGCCGTGGCGGACGAGCGCCGGCTCGACCTGCTTGCGGCCTATTCGCGGCGGCGTCTGCGCGAGCTCCTGACCGCCGCCTTCGAGCGCCTGCGAAGTGCAGGCCGGCAGCCGCAGCTGGTGCCGCATGCGGTGCCCGACCTGGCCGCCGCAGCGGCGCACGCCCGCACCGCCGCGGCGGCGCATCTCGATCACGAGCACGCGCGCGGTCTGGTGGCGGTGATCGATGCCGGGCCCGATCCGGCCGAGGCCTGCGACCTGGCTCGCTGGAAGATCCGAAACAGCGAGCCCTTCCACGACTACAACGCGGCCCGCGAGGCGCTGGAGGGAGCCGCCCGGGACGCCGTTGCGGCCGCCGATCTGGTGCTCCTGAACGCGCTCCTCGGCGAGTTCGCCACCGCCTATCAGGAGCTCAAAGATCGGCGGTCGCTGGTGGACTTCACCGATCTCGAGCTGCGCGCCCGCGACCTGCTGGCCGCCTCGCCCGATCTGGCAACGGTCTATCGCGAGCGGTTCGCCGAGGTGATGGTGGATGAGTTCCAGGACACCAACCGCCTGCAGTGCGAGCTGATCGACCAGGTGGCGGGCGAGCGGCTGTTCCTGGTCGGAGACGAGTTTCAGAGCATCTACCGGTTCCGCCACGCGGACGTCGAGGTGTACCGCGAGCGGCGCGAGCAGGCGGGCCCGGGGCTGGTGCGGCTGGTACGCAACTACCGCTCCCGCCAGCACGTGCTGGACATGGTGAACGAGTTGCACGTGCGCACCTTCGGCGAGCGCTACACACCGCTGGTGGCGGAGTCGGCGAGCGCCGGGACGGCCCCCGCCGGTGGCCGGGTGGAGCTGCTGCTGACCGATAAGACGGCGTTCCAGCAGGCCGGCCAGCGCTGGCGGGAGGCGGAGGCGGACGCACTGGCCGCGCGGGTGGGCGAGCTGATCGAGGGCGGCGAGTTCCTGCCCGGGCAGGTGGTGGTGCTGCTGGAGGCCGGCACCGACGCCGCCACCTTCGAGAGCGCGCTTCGCCGCCGCCACCTGCGCACGGTGCGCACCACCGGCCGCGGCTACTACTCCCAGCAGCAGGTGGCCGATCTGCTCAGCTATCTGCGCCTGCTGCGAAACCGCTACGACGACGTGGCCCTGCTGTCGGTGCTGGCCTCGCCGCTGGTCGGCGTCTCCAACGACGGGCTGCTGGCGATCCGCAGGGGGGCGCCGCGGCGGCCCATCTACACCGTGTTCGAGCGCGACGAACTCCCCGAGCCTCTTTCTGCGGACGATCGCCGGCTGGCGGCGGCCTTCGCCCAGCGGTTCGCCCGGCTGGCGGCGCGGGCCGGCGACGTCGGCTTGGAGCGGCTGCTTGATCTGATCGTGGACGAGCACGACTACGACTTGGCCTGCCTGGCCCAGCCCGACGGAGACCGCCGGTTCGCCAACGTGCTCAAGCTGGCCCGCCTGGCCGGTGACTACGAGAGCCTGCGCGGGCCCGACCTGGAGGGTTTCATCGGCTTCTGCGACGAGCAGGCCGCTGTGGCCACCCGGGAGGGCGAGGCGGCCACCGCCGAGGAGGACACCGACGCCATCGTGCTGATGACCGTGCACGCCGCCAAGGGGCTCGAGTTCGACGTGGTGGTGCTGGCCGACTGCGGCCGCGAGCGGGCCGGCAGGGCGGCGGCTGACGTGCTGGTGGACGGCGACGGCAAGGTGGCCCTGCGGGCACCCGACCCGACCGTCGGCGGGATGCGGCCCGCGCTGGGTTTCGCGCACGCCGCCGACGCGGAGCGGGCGGCCGAGGCCGAGGAGGTGCGCCGGCTGCAGTACGTCGCGCTCACCCGCGCCCGCCAGCATCTGATCGTCAGCGGCTCCCTGGACCCGGCCGAGGACACCACCATCGCCCACATCTGCAACGCGCTCGAGGTGGGGCTGGATTCGGCCGGCGAGGTCGACACGGGCGAGGCCCGGCTGCTCGTGCGGGTGACCCGGCCAGGTGAGCTGGCCGCTGCGGATCGCCAGCCGGAGGACGCGGTCGGCCCTGGGATCGGCGATCAGCTGGCGCTCTTCGCCGACGCGACGCGCCCGCCGCTGGAGCTGGCGCCGCTGGCGCCGCCGCCGGCCGTGGCGCCGGTCGCCCTCGGCCGGCTCTCCTATAGCGCGCTTGCCCTGTACCGCCGCTGCGGCTATCGCTACTTCGCCCAGCGCGTGCTCGGCCTGCCGGAGCGGACGGTCGAGCGCGAGCCCGGGGTGGGCCTGGATCCGCTTGAGCTGGGCGACGCCGTGCACCTGGAGCTGGAGCGGGCGGACGACCGCTGGCGGGCCGCCTACCCGCAGGCCACGCCCGAGAACGTCGAGCTGGTGGCGAGCTTCGTGGCCAACTGGCGCGGGTCCGGGCTGGCCGGTCGGGTGGCGGCCTTGACGCACGTCCGCAACGAGGTGCCGTTCGCGTTCGAGGTGGACGGGGTGCTGTTCCGCGGCCGGCTGGACGTGTGCGGCGAGCAGGCGCCCGGCCACCTGCTGATCGTGGATTACAAGACCAACCGGCTGGGCGAGCGCTCGCCCGAGGAGGTGGTGGAGAGCTCCTACCGCACGCAGGTAACCACCTACGCCCTGGCCGCGCTGCGCTCGGGCGCCCAGCGGGTGGACGTCGCCTACGCCTTCCTGGAGCGGCCCGACGGCTTGGTCGAGCGCAGCTTCACCGCCGCCGACGCCGACGGGCTGGAGGCCGAGCTGCGGGAGGCGATCGTCGACATCCGGGCGGCCCGCTTCCCGGCCCGGCCGGGGCCGCACTGCGTGGACTGCCCGGCACTCGACCTGCTGTGCGCCGGCCCGGCGCTGGAGTGGGAGGAGTCGTGAATGCCGAGCGCCGCCGGCGGGCGGTCGAGATCCTCGACCGGCTGGCCGCCCAGCACCCGGACGCCTCCATCGAGCTGCACTACTCGACCCCGCTGGAGTTGCTGGTGGCGACCATCCTGTCGGCCCAGTGCACCGACCAGCGGGTGAATCAGGTCACGGCCACCCTGTTTCGGCGCTGCCGGGCCGCCGAGGACTACCTCGCGCTGACCGAGGCCGAGCTGGAGGGGCTGATCCGGCCGACCGGCTTCTTCCGGCAGAAGACGGCGGCCATCCGCGGCTGCTGCCAGGCCATCCTCGAGCGCTTCGACGGGCGCGTGCCCGAGTCCACCGCCGAGCTGGTGACGCTGCCCGGGGTGGGCCGCAAGACCGCCGCCGTGGTCGCTTCCAACGCGTACGGCAAGCGTGAGGGGATCGCGGTGGACACCCACGTCGGACGCGTTTCGCGGCGGCTGCGGCTGACCCGCCAGCACGACGCCGACAAGGTGGAGCGGGTGCTGATGGCGCTCTACCCGCGCGAGCGCTGGCTGGAGGTGACCGACGTGCTCATCTTCCACGGCCGCCGGGTGTGCCTGAGCAGACGGCCGCGCTGCGAGCAGTGCGCCGTGGCGGACGTGTGCCCGTCGGCACTGGTGCCCGTCGCGCGCGTCTGATCCGGCACGCTTCCGGCACACCTGGGGCGTTGTTTCGCGATGGCAGGCGGCCGCATGCTGTGCGCATGGGGAGGATCCAGATGGAGCTTTACGCCGACCGCCTGTCGCGGCACGCGGAGCGGCTTCGCGACGACATCGACGGCGCCCGCATGCGGATCGCCTGGGCCCGCTTCGAGCTGGCTGCGCGAACACGGCTGGGCGACGCCGAGCTGGCCGCGCTGGAGGCTGTGGGGGCGCTGGTGGGCGCCGACGAGGCGGCCGAGCGGCGTCTGCTGCGGCGCAGGCTGCGCCAACTGCAGGCGGTGGAGCGGCTTCAGTCGCTGGTGGAGGAGGAGTTGTCGAACGCCAGCGACGCCAGCAGCCCGCCGTCGTCGTCGTAGGCCGGGAACAGATCCACCCGGATATGCTTGGGCCGGCCCGAGCGGTGGCGCATGGTCATCTTCTGGTCGAGCTTGCGCACGCCCCATTCGAGCACGACGCCGATCGGGTCGGCATCGCCGTCGGCCGGCGCCAGCCCGAAGGCGTCGCGCAGCGGCTCGCCCAGCACGTCGTGCTCGGCGAAGCCGGTCAGCTCGAACACACCCCGTCCGCAGGACAGCACGCGAGCGTCGCGGTCACACGTGATCATGCCCGCGCCGGCCGGCGGGTAGTAGTCCTCGAGGATCTCGAACAGGTAGCCGAAGCCGCATTTGTCGCAGCCCACGGGCTGGTGCGTGAGGCCCGACCGGCCGTCGTCGTCGAGCGCTCTGGTGGCGCAGTTGGGGCAGATGAAGTAGCGCATTCTGCATTCACTGTAGCGAGTCGAGGCGTGAGAACATGCGGGTGTGCAATCGACGCTCAATCCCGCCCCGGAGAGCCTGGCGGGCCGCTCGCCGGCCGAGCTGGCCGAGCTCTTCGAGCGCGCCGATGCGCCCGATCCGCCGCTCGACGGGCGCTACCGCGGCGGGCTGATCGCGACCACCTTCGCGCCCGGCCTCGACCCCCTGCTGGGCAGCGCCTTCGAGCGCGCCCGGCCGTGGCTGGGCAAGCGTTTCGATGCAGCCGCGGGTGGTGGCCAGAACGTGCTCGACCGGCGGCTGTGGGGGGCCGGCCGGCTGCTCACGCCGCACCGCTACCGGGCCTGGTGGCCCGAGGATGGTGAGACGTTCAGGGCGTTCCCGTTCGAGACGTCGGTCGGGCCCTCGCTGCTGGATCAGGACCACACCGTGCTGCAGATCGACTACGACCTGGATCTGAACCATCCGCGCCTGCGCCGGATCCGCGACGAGTTGGTCGAGCCGGCGCCGGGCCTCTACCTCGGCCAGGCTCTGTGGCGGCGGGCAGGGGTGCGGCGGCTGGCCTGGTTCTGGCTGGCCTAACCACGTGAGCGCGTCGATCTGAACCCTGATCAGGCGGCGACGGAGGCGGTGTCCACTCGGCCCGTCCCGTGGCTCAGCCAGCGCTCGGCGTCCAGGGCGGCCATACACCCCATCCCGGCCGCCGTCACGGCCTGCCGGTAGACGTGGTCGACCACGTCGCCGGCGGCAAAGACGCCGTCCACGTTGGTGGCGGTCGAGCCGTCGCGCACCAGCAGGTATCCGGCCTCGTCCATATCCAGGATGCCCTTGAAGATGCCGGTGGTGGGGTCATGGCCGACAGCCACGAACAGCCCATCGGCCGGCAGTTCGCGGTGCTCGCCGGTGACCGTGTCGGTCAGCCGTACGCCGGTCACCTTGCCGGTATCCGTGCCCAGCACGTCAGACACGACCGCGTTGGTCACGAACTCCACGTTGTCCTTGGAGCGGGCGTAGTCGATCATGATCCGCGAGGCCCGGAACTCGTCCCGGCGGTGCACAAGCGTCACCTTGCTGGCGAACTTGGCCAGGAAGCTGGCCTCTTCAAAGGCCGAGTCGCCGCCACCCACCACGACCACGTTCTGGCCGCGGAAGAAGGCCGCGTCACACACCGCGCAGTAGCTGACGCCGCGCCCCTGCAGATGCTGCTCGGTGTCCAGCCCCAGCTGCCGGGCGGTGGCGCCGGTGGCCACGATGACGGCCCGCGCCTGGTACTCGGTGTCGCCCACGTACACCTTGAAGGGGCGGCTCGAGAAGTCCACCGAGCTGGCGTCGTCGGACACCATCTCGGCGCCGAACCGCTCCGCCTGGGCGCGCATGGTGGCCATCAGCTCGGGGCCCATGATGCCGTCCTGGAATCCGGGGTAGTTCTCCACGTCGGACGTGATCATCAGCTGGCCGCCGAACTTGAAGCCCTCAATGACCAGCGGCCGCAGGTTGCCCCGGGCCGCGTACAGGGCCGCCGTATAGCCGGCAGGGCCGCCGCCGATGACGATCACGTCGCGGATGTCGCTCATCTTTTCGTTCGCCTCGTTCTCAGTCATTTCTTCACTCTATTCGGTCTCATCTATTCCAACGTGGGAGATCCGAAAACATTCCCCGCAGCGCTCGCAGACGCGGGCTCCGTCGGCCAGTCGGGTGCCGAAGAATGAGCCCAGGGGCTGGCCGCAGTAGGGGCAGAAGGCGACCGCCGGCGGCTGCTCGGGGGCGTCGCTCATGTCTCCGCCAGGTGTGCGCCGATGGCCACCGCCGCCAGGCTCAACACCAGCATCAGCACGGACGCGGCGATCCGTTGGCGAGGGCTGCGGGCCAGGCCGTGGCCGGCAAGGAGCGCCGCCACAGCGATCAGGATGAGCAGCTTGATGTCGACCAGGCCGGACTGCGAGGACGGCACCTCGTGGGACGCCAGCGCCGCGCCGGTGGCGGCCAGCGTGGGCAGTGCGACCGCCGCCACCAGCGCCAGCCGCTTGCCGATGTCGCGCACCAGTGCCCGAGCGTCGTCCGAGCCCAGCCGCCGGCGCAGCAGCGGCACGAACAGAAACAGCGCCAGTTGGAGCCCGACCCAGGCCGCCGCCGCGGTCAGATGCAGGAACCGGATCAGCGTCCACACGGGCAGGCAGTGTAGATCGTGAAGCCGATCACCCGAAGCCGTCGCTACAGTCCAGCACGATGAGCAAGGCGCAGAAGCAGCGCACAAATCAGAAGCGTGAACGCCGGCTGGGCACCGGCGAGGGGATCGCCGCCGCCCGGCCCAAGCGCCAGGGTGTGCCGATGTGGGCGTGGCTGGTGTCGGGCGCCGTCGTTCTGGCGGCTGTGATCGTCGCCGTGGCCGTGGTCATGGTGGCCCGGGGCAGCTCGTCAGGCGGTCAGAACGCCTCCTGCGTGCAGGCGCGGCTGTCCAAGGCCACGCTGGATCCGCTGTCCTCGCCGACCTGGCCGCCGAACTACTCGAACCTGGCGTGCGCGCTGTCCGCCCTTGGACTGGCCCCTAACCCCGATGCCCAATCCATCCTCACCCACTACCACGCGCACCTGACGCTGTACGTGAACGGCAAGCGCGTGCAGATTCCGCAGAACATCGCCCTGCAGGCGCCGCCCGCCATGTCGTCGGACGTGCACACGCACGACTCCGCCGTCGACCCCGGCAAGAACGGCATCATCCACGTCGAGGCGCCGACCGCCAACTTCCACGCCACCCTGCTGCAGTTCTTCGACGTGTGGGGGGTGTATGCGACGAACCAGTGCCTGGGCGGCTACTGCGACGGCGTCAAGCTGTGGCTGAACGGTAAGCCGGCCCCGAACGGCGTGAACACCGTCATGAACGAGCACGACGCGTTCACGATGGTGGTGGGCAAAGAGCCGCCCAACTTCAAGCCCGACACCAGCTACACGTTCGAACCGGGCGAGTAGGCATGCCGCTGCGCCGCCCAGCTCCTGCCCCGCTCGCCCACTCGGCGCCGCCCACCCTCGAGCCCGGTGTCCGCGTACGCCTGAAGACGACCGGCGCCCGAGGCACGGTGGTACACGTCAAGGGTCGCAGCGTGGTGCTGGAGATGGACGAGCCGTTCACGGCCGCCGGCATCAGCCAGCGCACCTACTACAGCTACCCGGGCGAGCTGGAGGTGATCCCGGTGGCCGGCCGGATGGGCGCCCAGGTGCTATACGCCGAGGAGGCCGGCGACCTTCCCGACGCGTAGGCCGGCGGGCTAGGGCTCGACCAGGTTCTGGCGCAGCGCGAAGCGGGTCAGTTCGACCCGGTTTCGCAGGTTCAGCTTGCGGGCCAGCTTCTCCCGGTGGCGATCAACAGTGCGCGGGCTGATCACCAGCAGCTCGGCGATCTCGCGGGTGGTGTGGCCGTCGGCGATCAGGCTCAGGATCTGCGTCTCCCGCGTGGTCAGCTGCTGGGTTGTGGCCTCGGCCTCGCGCTCCAGGGCGTGAGCCATCCCGCGCGCACGTGCGAAGGGCGCCCCGACATGCTGGCCGCGGGCCGCAGCCCGGCAGGCCGAGACCAGGCTCTGGCCGCCATCGGACTTGAGCACATAGCCGCTGGCGCCGGCCCGCATGGCCTCCCGCAGGTACCCCTCGTTGGTGTGCATGGAAAGGATGATCACCCGCACCGACGGGCGCAGGCGGGTGATCTCGCGGGTCGCCTGCAGGCCGCTCATGCCCGGCATGGACAGGTCGAGCACAGCCACGTCGACCTGGTCGCGGACGGCCTGGCGGACGGCGCTGGGGCCGTCGGCAGCCTCGCTGGTCACGCGCAGGTCGGACTCGGATTCGAGCACCAGCTTGAGTCCCCGGCGCACCACCTCGTGGTCGTCTGCCAGCAGGATGCGGATGGGTTGGAGGGCGTGCGTCATCCGGTCTCAGGGGCCGGCAGCGTCAGCATGACTCGGGTTCCGGACTCGTCACCGGCGATCACCAGGGTGGCGCCGATCATGTGCGCGCGCTCGCGCATGCCGCGGATGCCGCCGCCCACGGCTCCCGGGCGAATGCCCGAACCGTCATCCGACACGACCAGTCGCAGCTGGCCGTCGCGGTTAGCCAGGTCCACCTCGATCGCGCCAGCTCCGGCGTGCCGGACGGCGTTGGTCAGCGCCTCCTGGGCGACCCGGTACAGGGCCAGTTCGGCGTCGGCGTCCAACTCGCGCTGAGGGGCGCCCACCCGCGGGGTTATGGCAATGTCGGCGCGGCGGGCGGTCGCGTAGCACAGCTCCTCGATCGCGCTGGCCAGGCCGAGTTCGTCCAGCGCCGCCGGCCGCAGCTCGTAGGAGATGCGGCGCAGTTCGTCCATGATCTCGCGGGCCAGCGCGATCATGTCGTCCAGCACCTCGGCCGACGCCCCCTGGACCTGCTCCTGCAGGCGTTCTGCGTCCAGCAGAATGGCCATCACGTCCTGCCCGATCTGGTCGTGCAACTCGCGGGCGATCCGCCGCCGCTCCGACTCCTGGGCGGTCAGCACCCGCCGGATGGCCGATCGCCGCTCGTCCTCCAGCCGGGCCAGGGTGGCGTTGAAGACGTCGATCACCTCGGCCACCTCGCGGCTGCCGCTGGCCTGCAGGCGGCGCTCCGGCTGAACCAGGTCGACGCTGCCCATGAGCCAGGTCAGGCGGCGCAGCGGCGACAGGCTGAGCCGCAGCAGCAGGGCGTTTGCGGCCAGCATGACGGTCAGCCCGCCCAGCAGGATCACGAACTGGTCGCGGGTGGTGTGCCGGCTGACCGTGACCGGGGTCAGCACCAGCAGCAGAAACGCGGCCGCCATGATGACCGCGTTGACGACGAACACCCGCCAGTACATGCCCAGGGTGGACGCCGTCGTGCGCCGCCTGGGCAGCCCGGGCGCTGATGGCAGCGGACGTTCGGGCGAAGCGGTGGTCATCGGCAACCGCCCGCCAGTGTACGTCACTCGCGATGGGTGGAAATACCCATGGCCCTCACCGATACGCTCGTTCCGTTCCCTCACCCGGTTTCTCGTCACGAGAGGAGGTCAGACATGGGTTCGGTTATCGATCAGATCGAGGAGGCCCGGCGTCTGTTGGGTGAAGGCCGTGACAAGCGAAGCGCTGACGTGTTGACGATGGCGGCGTCGGAGTGCTCGGATCCCGCACAGGCGCGGATGATCATGTCGCTGGCCCTGGAGGGCCAGGAGCAGGCCGGCCGCTTCAGCAAGCGACGCTGGGACGAGGCAATCCGGCTGGCTGAGAAGCGGATCGCCAGCGCAGCGCCGGTCTAGAGGTTACCGAGGCACGCGAGCCCGCTTGGCTGGTGGGCGCGCTGGGGCCGCTCCCGGGTGTCGAGGCGCCCGGGAGCGGCTCGGGGACTGGCGGCGACTGGCCGCCGTCAGTTCCGAGCCATCAGATCGGGATGCTCTGCCGGAAGTGAAAGACATTTCCGGGGTCGTACTTGCGCTTGACCTCTTGCAGTCGGGGCAGATTGCCGGCGTAGTACGCCTGCGGCCAGCCGACCAGTGTGGGGTCGATGTAGTTCTGATACGCCTGTCCCGACACATATGGGCGCATGCCGGTGTGGAACTCGGTCAGCCAACTGCTCGCAGCCTGAGCGCCCCCGGCCGACCAGTAGGCCAGGTACTGGCACGAGAACAGCTGGTCGCGGTGCACGAAGGCGGTGGCATCGGCTGGCATCCGGTTGAGCGCGCCGCCATAGGGATCCAGCAGCAGTGCGCCGCTGCCCCCGGCCTGGGTCTGGCGGGTTTCGATGAAGCGCACAGCCGCTGCCAGCGCAGCCGAGGGAAATGGGTTGGCGGCGTAGTCGGAGCGGGCGGCAAACGCGGTCGGCCGGTAGGCCCGGCAGGCGGCGGCCGACTCGCCCGCGCAGCCGGCCCAGATCAGCTGCAGGCTCAGGTAGTCGCCGGCCCCGGTTGAGACCGAGGCTCCGGCGACGCCGGCCAGCGGCGCGATCAGCGCCCGCAACTGGTCCTCGCTGCCGCCCAGCAGCTGGCCGAACACGCGCACCCGCGGCCCGGCCGGGTCGGTGGCCAGCGAGCACAGCAGATACAGCTGGTCGGGGGCGTGCGGCGCCAACGCCTGCCAGGCGCTGACCACGGCTGCGGCCTGCGACCACGGCCAGTCGCAGAACACGTAGGCGGAGTTGGTCACGGGGTGCGTGCGCAGCGTGAAGGCGGTGGCGATGCCGAAGTTGCCGCCGCCACCGCCTCGACTCGCCCAGTACAGATCGGGCTGCGACGTGGGGCTGGCCTCGACCAGGCGGCCGTCCGCTGTCACCACGCGCACCGCCATCACGTTGTCGGAGGTGGTGCCGAAGGCGCGCGCGGCGAGCCCGACGCCGCCGCCCAGCACCAGCCCTCCCAACCCCACGGTCGGGCAGGAGCCGGTGGGGATGGCCAGGCCATGGGCGGCCAGCGCGGTGATCAGGTCGATCACGTGGCAGCCGGCGCCGGCGGTCACGCTGCGGCCATCGGCGGCGATCGAGATCGTGCGCAACGAGCGCAGGTCGCAGACCAGACCGCGGCCGGTGGAGTAGCCGGCGTAGCTGTGCCCACCCGAGCGGGCGGTCAGCGGGCTGCCGGTGGCGGCCGCATAGCGCACGCACGCCTGTACGTCGGCCTCCGAGGCGACGGCCGCCACCGCCTGCGGGTGCGTCTCGTTGTAGCGGGCGTTGTACACGGTACGGGCGAATGCGTACCCGGGCTGGCCGGGCTCGAGCAGTTGGCCGCGCAGCTCATCGGCCAGCTGACGCAGCGTCGGCTGCCGGTGGTGGCTGTGCGTCGTTGTCGGCGAAGGCGACGACGAGGAGTGTGAGCAGCCTGCAAGGCCGGCGGTCAGCGGCAGCGCCGCCGACCGGGCCAGGAACGCGCGCCGGTTCATTCACGGATCGTCGCAGGCGGGCCGGCCGGCCGAGCTACGGGCACGAGGGGCTGTACATGGCCGCCCCCAGAAGTTCGTACAGCACCACCGGCCGCACCCCGCCGGTCGGCCCCGTGACGGTCCCGCACACCGGCCGGCGGGCGATGAACATCAGTCCGTAGCCCTCCGACTGGCGCAGCCCGAAGACCATGATCCCGGCGTCGATCGACGGGCAGTCCGATGGTGCGTCGGGACGGCTCCAGATCGGCAGAGGCATACCAGGGGTAGGCGGTCTGCGGTGTGTGCACGTTTGAGATCGTGTAGCAGCTGTAGGACACGTTTCGCAGGTCGGCGCTGCAGGCCGCGGCGGTGTATAGGCCCGCGGCGGTCAGCCCGGGCGGTGTCTTGGGGCAGCCGGAGAGGACGGTCACGGGTGCGGCATCCGGCTGCACATCCGTGGGGACGCCGTTGGGCGGAGGCGGCACCATGACCGGGACGCCAAACCCCTGCAGCGGGGCTGTGGTGCAGGCTCGCGTGTCCACGCTCCCGGCCCCGCTGCCGCCGGCATGCGCCAGCACAGTAAACACCGATATGTATTGAAGTTCTCAGAATACGCTGTACGCTGATAGCGGATAGAGGAGGGGGATTTTGGCTGACGAGGCCGCTTCGCTGTGCGCCCGGGCCGAGCGAGAGCTTGCGCTCCGCAACGTCCGTGATGCGCTCGTGGCGCTCGAGAAGGCGTATGTCCCGGTCCAGACCACACGTGATCTGGGCACGGTCCGGTATGCTCTGACACTCACCCAGAAGGCCGCCACCAGCGCCTTCAACCGGCGTGACGCGCGCAAGGCGCGCCGGATCGCCGAGTGGTACGTGCAGTTGGAACGCTCCTACACCGACGCCGCCGCTCGGCCCAGGGCGGTTGCCGTGACCGAGCCGGATCCGGCACCGGAGCTCGAGCAGGCCCTCGAGCTGGACCACGAGCCTGAGCCGCGGCCCGAGCCCGAGCCCGTCCCTGAGCCGGAGCCAGAACCTGAGCCCGTGGCGGTGGTCGAACCCTGGCCCGAACCCGAGCCCGAACCCGAGCCTGAGCCCGAACCGGTCGCCTCGGCCCCGAAGACCACCACCTCCAGACGCTCCCGGGCGAAAGCCGAGGCGCGCGCCCCGGTTCCGCTGGCGTGGATCAACACGCTCGTCCCCGAGTTGGTGGTGCTGACGGTGGTGGAACTCGTGGTCGGCGCGGCGATCGCACTGATCGCCCACCAGACCGAGTGGCGAGTCGCGGCGGCGCTCGGCAGCCTCTTCTGGGCCAGCGTCCTTGTGTCGGTGATCGCGCTGCTTCGGCTGCTGCAGCGGGTGGAGCTGAACACCCGTCCGGCCCCGCGCAGCCCGCGCGCGCGGCGCCGCACCAGCACCTCCTGAAACGTCAGGCTGCGCGGCGTTCGCCGCCAGCGATCAGGGCGTCGAAGTCAGCCGCGGCGAGCGGCCGGCTGAACAGGTAGCCCTGGCCCAGCGGACAGCCGTGCTCGATCAGCCAGCGCAGCTGATCCTCCGTCTCGATGCCCTCCGCCAGGCAGTGCAGGCCGAGCTTCTCGGCCAGCGTGATGATCGTCTCCACCAGGATCGCCGAGTCGTCGTTGTGCGGCAGGTCGCGGATGAACGAGCGGTCGATCTTGAGCGTGTCGGCGTGGAGCTGGCGCAGCCTGCCCAGCGACGAGTAGCCGGCGCCGAAGTCGTCGATGGCCAGCCGCAGACCGCGCCGGCGCAGATCGACCAGGGCCTCCTCCATTTCCGGCGAGGTGGTCATGGCCGACTCCTCGGTGATCTCGAACATGACCCGGTCAGAGCTCAGACCGAAGGCCTCGATGCTGTCCAGTGCGCGGCGCAGACCGGCCGGGTGCCAGAAGGCGGACGGCAGGTTGATCGACACGAACAGATCGAGGTCACGGTCGCACCAGCGCCGGGTCTGCACGCAGGCGGTCTCCAGCACCCAGGTCGTGATCGTGCGGATCAGGCCCGTACGCTCGGCGATGGGCAGGAACTCGATCGGCGACAGCAGCCCGCCGTCGCGCGTCTGCCAGCGGATCAGCGCCTCGGCGCCGACGATGGACGACGTCCGCAGGTCGATCAGCGGCTGGTAGTGCAGCACGAACTCATCCCGCCGTTCGGCCAGCCGAAGCCGCGACGCCAGCGCCAGGTCGTGGCTGGAGTCGCGCTGCGGCTGGCGATAGACGCGGTAGCCGTCGCGACCGCCGTCCTTGGCGGCATACAGGGCGGTGTCCGCATGCTTGAGCAGCCCCTCGGCCGTGTCGGCGTCGGCCGGGTACAGGCTGGCCCCGATGCTGGCGGTCACGTACAGGTCGTGGTCGTCGATCTCAAATGGCCTTGCCAGCGCCAGTCGAAGCGCGGTGGCGACGGCCCGGGCAGCGCTCTCGACGGCCTCTTCGGAGCCGTCCTCGGGCGGGCCGTGCATCAGCACCAGGAACTCGTCGCCGCCCTGCCGGGCAACGACGTCATCGGCTCGGATCGCGCCGCGCAGGCGGACCGCCACCTGCACCAGAAACTCGTCGCCGACCTGGTGGCCGAAGCCGTCGTTTACCAGCTTGAAGTCGTCCAGGTCGATGAAGAGCACGGCCAGGCCACTGCCGGTGCGCTTTGCATGGGCGATACCGACCCCCAGATGCTCCTGGAACAGCGCGCGGTTGGCCAGGTTGGTGAGATCGTCGTGCATTGCCTGGTGAGCCAGCCTGGCCTCGGTGTCCTTGAGCGCGGTGATGTCGAAGGTGACACCGTCGATGTACTGCAGTTGATCGCCGTCATAGATCCCGCGCCCGTGGCCCTCCACCCAGCGTACGGACCCGTCCCGGTGACACAACCGGTAGTCGATCACGTAGGGCTGGCGGGCATCCACGGCGTCGAACACGCGCTGCGTGACCATCTCCCGATCGTCGGGATGGATGACGCTTGCGTATGAGCGGGCGTCCGGCCCCGCGAAGTCGCTCGCCGGATAGCCGGAGATCGTCTCGATGGCGTCGCTCATGAAATGCATCGCCCAGTTCTGGGCCGGGCACAGGCGATAGATCGCGCCGGGCACGTTCTGGACCAGGGCTTCCAGGCGCTGCGCGTCCCACTCACGGAACGCCAGGGACTGCTCGGAACTCATCCCTTCTGTGTCGGAACCGGCGTGGGCATCCAGACATCACCCAGACGAGGGATGCAGACGGATGTCAACCGCTTCACCTATCGCGGTTGTCTCGTGGGCTTACAAGAGCCGGACCAGGATCACGATCAGGATGATGATGACGAGCAGGCCGATGATGCCGAAGCCGGTTCCAAGGGCGAGCAGCGGAAAGGTCACAGTTCACTCCTCATGGAAGACAGTCGCAGACTGATGCCCCGTTCCGCGGCGCTCGAAACCGCGGCCGGGCGGGGAATACGGCGAGCCGCCGGGCGTTAGAAAGAGCAGGTGGGCACGCGCGGGAGATTCCGCGCCCCAGGGCTCGCCGGTCGAATCGACACACGACAGCGGCCTGGCGCCGTTGGAGGCAAGCCACTGTGAACGTCCAGGTGTATGGCACCGACTGGTGCCCCTACTGCGTGGCGGCCGAGCGGCTGCTGGAGGCGCGCGGCATCCCGTACGAGCGGGTGAAGCTCGACATCTCGGAGTTGCGCGATCGCGTGCTGGAGCTGTCGGGGCGGCTGACCATCCCGCTGATCATGGTCGGCGGATCGCCGATCGGCGGCTACGCCGAGTTGGCGGCGCTTGATCGCGCCGGCGAGCTCGGTCGGCTGATCGAGCGGGCCGCAGCCGCCTGAGTTCGCGGTTCAGTCCCCCCAATCAGCTGGGACGGACTCGCCGTCGCCGCCCTCCGGGCGGTCGGAGCCGATGGCGATGAACTCGAGGCCATCGTCGCCGGCCTCGAGCGCGCGCAAGGTGGTGGGGCTGACGCGTACGACGTCCCACTGGCGCAGTTCGCGGACGTCATCGCCCAGCTTGATGCGGCCCGATCCGCCGAGCACCAGGTACAGCTCCTCCTGCTCACGGTGGCGGTGCGCCGTCTTCGCCCGCAACCCGGGGGCGTAGCGGAAGTAGGTGATGCCGAGGTGTTCGGAGTCGAGGTGACTGCGCCCGAAGCGACCCTCGACCCCGGGTGCGCGTTCACCGACCGAGTCCTCGATCTCCTTCAGATTGACGATCGTGTAGGCGCTCAAGGTGACCTCCTCGGTTGGTGACTACGGCATACGATGCCCCGCGCGGCCCGTTGCGAAGCCTAGAGGCTAGTCGCCTGCAGCCCGCGAAGACCTGTGGCGTTCATTACCCGACCCAAGTCAAACGGGCTGGGGCCGCTGTGCACCGATCCGAATCTCTCCACGGTGCCACACAGCTGCAACCCATGAGATGACCGACACCGCCGCCGCCCGCCCCAACCATGACGGGCGGCGGAGTTGCTTGATTGCCGCCGCGACGCGCTCCGACGTTGCCGCACCCGCGATCACCAGGCGTGGCCGACTCCCCAGAGTAGGCCACACATCGTTCCGCGCCTTCGTCGAGGTGTTTGGAGTGATCTACACCACGAACGCGATTGGGGCAACTGTCAGCGGCAAAGCGATCAAGACGGAAGGACGCTTTCCCGACGAGGAGGCAGCCAAGAAGGCTCATCTACTCGGCATCAACGCCGTGCTGGGGTGGACGCGAACGCGGGACTGGACGACAGCCCCGCTCGCGTTCTTGAGATTTTTCTAGGCGATCGACTGCCGGAGTTCACGACCACAGTGATCGCACCCGCCCGCACGGGGATCGGACGCCCTCGTTGTTTTCTGCTGGGTGCGGTAGTAGGGTCTGGCAGAGTCTTCACCGGTCGGGGGGTGGCGAGATGCGGCTGCTTGGTGTTGGTGTGCGGGTGGCGTTGGTGGTGATGGTGCTTGGTGTGGCGTTGCCTGGGTCGGCGGGTGCGCGTGTGGGGTTGGGGAGCGAGCGCCTGGTGGCTGTGAGTGCTCCGTCGGGGTATGTGATCAAGCAGGCGTCGTTCTCGGCTCCGCAGAGCAGTCTTGATTCGAGCGGGTCGGTGTCGTGTCCGACAGGAACGGCGACCTGGGGTGGCGGTGCGCTGTTCACCTACTTCCTGTATACCGCGTCGATCAACACCACCTACTGGAACGGCGCGACGCCGGGTGCGTGGGATGCTCGAGTGAACAACACGGACCCGATCGCAGCCACGTTCGCGGTACGGGCGGTGTGCGCGAAGAAGCCGGCTGGTTACCAGGAGGTGTATACGCGCGTGGATGATCCGGGCGGAAACGCTACCGGGACGGCGACTTGCCCATCCTCGACTGTGCTGCTGAGCGGGGGTGTCAGTTCGTTCGCTGACAGCGCCTACGTCTACCTGACCCGGGCATGGCCAGTCAGTTCGCGCGCCTTCCGAGCCACGCAGGAGAACGACACCTCGGGTGATCAACCCTTCTACGTGTACGCACTGTGCGCCACCAAGCCACCCGGCTACGCCCAGACGAAGGCGTCGGTCTCCGTCGGCTACCACACGGACGGCACGCCCGCAGCGAAGTGCCCGGCGAAAACCGCGGTGATCGGCGGTGGGTTCACGATGAGCATCCTCGGGTGGCTGTCCGTCAACGGCTCATTCCCAGCCAGGAACAGCATGGGAGCCTACTGGGACGTCAGTGCATACAACGACACCGGCCCACCCACCAACATCACCCTCTCCGCTTACGCGATCTGCGCCGCCTAACGACGCGCCGCGACCCCAACCAAGGAGCGCTTGCCGTACACAGGAAATCTGGCACCGGTCACAACGGGGGTCCACGGTGGCCGGCTATATGCAGCTCCTCCCCGGCGCCAAGCACGCTCGCGGAGGCACGGTCATCGTGCCGATCCGTGCCCCCGTCTCGCCGCCTCAAACAGCGTGGTTGAGCCGAAACACCGGAGGGGCACGGACGGTCTCTTTAGGGCACGCGCGAACCATTCGGGACCGGCACGCACGTCGCCTTTCACTGAGACGCGCGCGCCACGGTCGACCGGTTCTACGAGGCCGCGCTGGCGGCGGGCGGTACCGACAACGGCCCGCCCGGGCTGAACCGCCTGCGCACCCACCTCGAGCGGACCGACCTCGGGACCGCTGCCGACTGCAAACGCAACCCGGCCAGCGACGTACTCGCGGCCGAGTGGCCCTTGGGAGCGCCCCTTGCCCCACCATGCTTCACCGCGTCGACGCGCCGGGTAACGATCACCGGGCCGTAGGCGCCGTAGTGGTCGTCGCACCGCATGGGCGCTCCCCCAGCGCGAAGCGACGCGGGATGATCGAAACCGGCAGTCCTCGAGCCATTCGTAGAGGGTGCTGCGGCTGATTCCGGCGAGGCTGGCGGCGAGCGCGATAACGGCTCGATCCTGGCCGGCGCGTCCGATTTCGTCCGATGTAGTCCGGGAACGGGCTATGGCGGACAGTTCTACGACGCTCCTCGGCTGCCAGCAGCGCCGCCAGCGCCCGCTAGCACCGGTGGCGCCTACTGCGATCGCTTTGATGACGGTCAGGGCTTGCCACTGGCGTGCGACTTGCCGGGCGGTTGTGGTTGGCCTGGTGTCGAGTTGCCGCCACCGCTGCCGTTCCCGGTGCCCTTGCCGTTCCCGGTGCCCTTGCCCTTCCCGGCGCCCTTGCCCTTCCCGGTTGGTTTGGTTTTTTCGCGACCCTTGGCCTTTCCGGCGCTACCTGGATTGGGCTTCCCACCACCGTTGGCTTGGCCTTTGCCGTTGCCCGTGCCGTTTCCGTCTGGCTCGGTGCCAGCGGCGGGCGTGCCGTGCCCGATGCCAGGCTCGCTTCCCGGATGTACTACTGGCCGGCCCGTGTCTGCGCCAGGGCTCGCGGCGTGCGAGTCGTTCGGCGTGCGTGCCGGATGGCTGCCCGGCTTGCGAGTGGCCGACAGGCCGGCGACGGCCGGCGTGTGGCTGAGCACGCTGTTCACCGCATGCCGCACTGGTGCCACGGCGCCGACGGCCGCGGTTACCGCGAGTACCGCGGCCAGTGTCTTGACGACCACCGCTGTTTTCGTCGCGGTGGTGACCGCGGCTGTCGAGCCCCACGCGCCCATGCCCCCGCTGGCCGCACTGCCGCTGGCGCCTGCCGAGACCGTGGTCGTAGTGGCCGCATGGGCGATAAAGCCAGGTATGGCGCGGGCGATGGCCTCGGCGACGTGCGGTCGCGGCGCGAGGGCCAGGACGCTGGCCACATTGGCTGCCTGGGCGAGTCGGCCCTGGGCGTGCTTGCAACGGCGGCATGAGTCCAAATGGTGGGAGTCGTCGTCGCTGAGGGCGAGGGCGTCCACCAGTCGCTGGCGTACTCGCCGGCAGGCATCCGAAGCCATCTGCCGGTCGCCGAGCAGCGCCGAGCGGGCGCGTATCAGCAGGGATTCCGCGGCCCCCGGTGTCGTTTCCAGGACGTCTGCGATCTCCCGGTGGGACAGCCCATTCCAGTGGCGCAGGACGAACGCTTGATGCTGGGGCTCGGGAAGCGTCCACAGCATCGCCCGTACTTCCGCTAGCACCCCCGCTTCGTCGGTGTCAGTCGGCGGTGGAACCGGTGCAGGCGCCGACGCCTGCGACTCGAGCGGCAGCTCACGCCGATCACGTGACAGGTTAAGGGCGCGGTGCTTGGCTGCCGTCAAGAGCCACGACCGGGCGCTCACGCAGCTCGCGCCCCGACTCCAGGTGGCGATGTGCCCGGAGGAACACCTGCTGCACGATGTCCTCGGCGTCAGCGCGCCGACCGGTGAGGTGCAGTGCGAAGCGGAAGACCTCCGCTGCGTGCTGCTCGTACAGCCGGGTGAGCTCGCCGCCCGTGCTCGGAGGACGTCTTTCCACAGGCACCACTCGAAGGCTCCCACTTGCCGCTTGGCAAAGTGCGCGACCGCGCTATGGCTGTATCGGCACGTCACCGTCCGAGGTACACCCCCGATCGCACGTCCGCGTCCTACCCGGTGAGCTTGGTGGTCAAGATCTGGCCTGCGGCGCCTGGCACGTACTGGGTGGTGGGGCCGGTGGGTGATCGCTCGAGGCTGACCCAGGTTCCGTTGATGACGAGCTTGTTGCCGTTGCCGGTGGCGCTGGTGGCGTAGAACCAGGCGAAGCCGGTGATGGTGGCGTTGCCGTTGCCGCCCGGAAGTTGGTCGACGATGGGGACGTACATCAGTCGCGGCGGCAGGCCGTTGGAGTCGTCCCAGGTCTGGCTCACGATCCGGTACTCGCTGTTGCCCACGCTCTGCAGATCGCTCGACATCATGTCGTTCCCGGGAGCCAGCTGGTTCACGACGTTGGCGGATGGCTGTGAGGCGCCCGACTTGACCGACAGGCAGCCACCCAGGGCAAGCGTGCCGGTTGGCAGTTGATCGCCCACCTCGGACTGGACGTTTGGAGGTGTCCCCTTGTTGACGTTGCCGCTGCAGCTTCCACCGGAGGTGTTCCCAGCGGCGGGCAGGTCAACGGTGCCGTAGGCGCCGGGCGAGTTTTCGTTGAACAGCACCGTACCGGTCCCGTTTGCGTACACCGAGCGCAACACCGCATATGGAGCGACGTGCCCGTTCACCTGACTCAGGTCCGCGATCTGGGCGGTGGCGGTAGCGGTGACCGGGATCGAGTTCTTGCCGAACAGGCTGAGCAGGTAGGTGGGCGAGGAGCGGGTGACGGTGACGGTGACTGTGTCGGTGCCGCTGAAGTTGACGGCCACCTGGTCGCCGGGCTGGCCGTTGGTGATCTCCATCTGCTGGGCGGCCGACAAGTATCCCCCTGTCGGCACGGCCTCGGCGCCCGCCAATGCCGCCGCATCGGCCGCGTTCTGCGCCTCTTGCCGCTGCAGATAGCCATTGCCGAGATCGACCACGATTCCACAGAAGCCAAGCAGCACGACCATAAACACGCAGATCATGGGCAGCGTCTGGCCGCCCTCACTGTGTGTGAAGCGAACGGCTGGCACCTGGTTGGGGGTCGGCCCCAGTTGACGCAAGACACGGGCCATCTGATGGTAGAACCCCGCAGCGCCGTGAATCCTGCGGTGATCCGCCAAATATCACCCAGACGGGTTACCGCGGCGGCACCGCGAAGCAAGCGGTGTCACGCTGCCGCCGTAATCGCACCCGTTGATGTTCAGACGGTCACAGCCGGTCCATCTGCTCTGTTGGTGCTCGACGCCGCGCAGCCGCCGGAAGGAATCTGAGTCGCCTGCGGGTTGGCGAGAAGGGTCTTCCACGCCGCCATGCAGTGGTCAGCCTATGGATCGCTGCCGGCTGGTCAGTCAAACGCGTCCAGGAAGAGGCCGGCCACGCAGACCCGGCGATGACGCTGCGCACCTACACGCATCTCTGGCCGAGCGAGTTGGAGACGGGCCGAAACCAGCTCGACGCGGCCATTGCGGCGGCACGCGGACCACATGCAGACCACGGAGCCCAAACCGCCGCGACAAACCGCATGGTTGAGCGGTAAAACGAGATGCCCGGGGCGAGACTCGGACTCGTCCATTGACCTGCAACGGGCGACGACCTCGGGCGACGCGAAACAACGCCAAGCGGCATGGTTGGGCCGAACTCGAGGCACCGCACCCTGGGCGGCTCGCGGAGAACGCTCGCCTAAGCGGTGGACACGATTTGGACACGGCGCTCGTACGAACTCCCGCCAGCGGAGGCACACGGTGACGCGGTACGCGAGTTGCTCCGACTGGCGTTGACCGTGTGGAATCGGTCGCCCCCGAGACGGCGACGAGCCAGACATCATTCGGTGGCCGACGTCGGCGTCGACGACCTGTCGTCGTCCGGCCGCGTGGAAGCTTCGGCGGCGGCCGGACGTCGCGACAGGTTCGGCATCGAAGGTCGCCAGTGACACCAGACGTCATGGACATCGGGTGATCTGCGCTGAGCGGTAGTTGGCCGCATACGGCGTCAGTGTGGGTGCTGATGCGGTTTGTTTCATGGCATGGCAGGGTGAGGGCTCGCCGGAGCGACGGCTTGGGCGCGCGAGTCCTCCTCGTTGCCGACGGCGCTAGTGCCCTTGAATTGAGCCTTGGAGGAACGATATGGCGACGTCTACGCCCCACCGACTGAATTCTCCGGAAGCCGACGTGTGTCCCTACTGTGGCCAGCCGCTCTTGAATGATGGAGCGGTAAGGCATCTCCACGAGAGCGAACTGGAGGCGCAGCGGACGATCGAGGCCGCGGCGACTGCGAAGGCGGCGCAGCTTGCCAAGCAGATGACTGTGAAGCAGGAGCAAAGGGTTGCGCGGGCGGAGGCGAGACTGGTCGACGAGCGAACGAAGCACGCCGATCAGTTGCGGAAGCTCCGAATCGATGTGCGCGCGAAAGCGGAAGCGGACGCGGCGCGCGCAGCCGAGGCCAGGGTGAAGGGCGAGCTGCGCGCACAGGAGCGAGCGATCAAGTCGTTCAAGGAGCAGATAGAGGTCCAGCAGCGTCAGATCGAGCACCTGACATCCGACGAGCGCGGAGAGGTCAACGAGTTGACGCTCGTGGCGGAACTCCAAGCGGCGTTCCCGGACGATCGGATCGAACGAACCGGTCGCGGCAGGGCTGGCGGCGACATCCTGCACCACGTTTGCGTACCGGCAGGCGACAGGCTGCGGGAGGCCGGTCTGATCGTCTACGAGTGCAAGGACACAAAGAGTTGGAGCAACGCCTTCCTCGACCAGGCTCGCAGGGAAGGTGAGACACACGGCACTCGCTACCTCGTCATCGTCACCCGCGCCTTCCCGCGCGGGGAGAAGATTCTTGCCGTCCGGAATGGTGTGGTCGTCGTTCATCCCACTCGCGTGGTGGATATGGCGCGGATCATGCGACGGATGGTCGAGGAGGTGGACCGGGTTGGGATGACCGCGAACGGGCAGGAAGCGAAGACAGCTGCGCTCTACGAGTACCTGACCAGCCTCGAGTTTCGCCAGGCGTTCGGCGCGGTCGCGGCGGACGCAGACGTCCTGGCGGGTCTGCTCGGCAAGGAGCGGGAGGTGGCACGAGCAGGCGTGGTCCAAGCGCCAGACCGTCTACAACGAGATCGGCTCGAAGACCGCGGCCATCGACGCTCGCATACTCAGCTATCATCGAGACGCCGGCGTCGGCTGGAAACGGGCACGGGAGGGGCCTACCGTATGCGCTTCGCGCTGCGCGTGCGGGTCGACCATCCACGCGAGGTCACGCGCGAGCGGGTCATGACGACACCCACCCCAAGGCTTCGACGCCGGCGCTTCAGCCTACCTGGCTTGCGGGCGCGCCCGACCGCTGGATGGCAGATCGCGCCGTTCTCGACGCGTCACCTGTATCCGCTCCCTGGCGGTGCGCTGCTCGGCATCACTCGGCGAGCGATACCACGCAGCCGAGGTCAAGGCGATCCTCGCGACAGCGACTCGAGAGCCCCCGCTGCGCTTGGACGACTTCGCACAGCGAGTAGCTGTCGAAGAGCGGGGGACGTTGCGTTGGTTCCCCGTGGTACTGATCCCCGACCCCGAGAACCCCTACGACTCGAACGCGATCGAGGCAATGACCGCTCACGGTGTGGTCGGGTTCCTCGATCGCGACCACGCCGCTGAGTTCCGACTCGTGTTTGACCTGCTCCGCGCCGCCGGCTACGACGGCGCTATCGTCGCCGGCTTCGGTCGCCCTGAGCAAGGCCAGATCGTCCTCTGTCTGTCCTTCTCACGAGTCTGCCGGCGCCAACGAATTGCACAGCAGAAGCTCGCCAGTGGCCTCAGCCCTGGCGAGAACGATCGCGCGACCGCCGCCGACAGCCACGCTCCAACGAGGCGAAGCCGAAGCCAATGAAGGACTGGAACGAGCACGAGATGGAGCGTCGAAACGGCGAGCGGTGTGGCTCTACTGGCTAACTGGGAGGACGGCCTGATCTACGGCCGCGGCTTGTGGCCCGCGCCCGCCCTGGTGTCGAAGCTGGGCGAAACCTGCTGGTCCGCGGCCATCTCGAGCGACCTGACCTGACACGGCGGCTGGGGCACGACTGCGTGCTCCACGCTGGAGCGAGGACGCCATCACCTGGTCGTTCTTTGACGACCGCTCAAGGGCCTGACGAGTTCGTTCCGTCGCGGCTGAATGCGAAGCAGGTCCAGTTGTGGCTCGGCCATCACTCGCGAGCGTTCACGCTCGCCACGTACGTCCATCTCCTCCTGACTACCTCCCCGTCGTCGACATCCTGGAAATCGTCCCAGGTGGGAATCAGGTGGGCAACTGATGCCAGCCGAGAACAGCCGAAACGACGTGACCGACCTGACTGCAGAAACCGCCTGAACAAGCCGAAAACCTTGCCTCGCCGAGGAAGCCCGAACCGGCGTCGGCTCAAGGACGATACCCGGGTGTCGGGGGTTCGAACTCCTCCGCTATCGCCGCTTAGTCGGCTTGTTTGAGCCCACCGAGCCGGGTGCTCGTATCCTTGCGATGCAGCCAATATGCGCCAGGGGGCACACGCCCTTGCATTTGTGGCCATTCGGCGCGGCCACGCCTAGCCGGCGGGATAAGCGCGCGCTTACAGGCCGAACGCTTGGACGAACCCCGTGCCGACCGCCGGGTGGTACGGATCCCAGGTGGACACGATCACCTCGCCGGCGGCCACCACAGCGCTCGTCACGGTGTACTCGCCGGTCGAGAAGACGGTGACCAACTTCCCGGTGGTGAACACGCGTACCTTTTTCGCGTTCATCTCCGCCAGGAACACCAAGCCGTTCGCTACGACGGGAAACGCGGCCCGCCGCCGCCCACCTTAGCTTGCCTGCATGGGATGTTCTCGAACACGTGCTACGATGCGTGCGCGCCGGTCGAGAGCTTGCGTGCGGTCACATCGGTCGTGAACCGGCCAGCCTTGTTGCACGCGTTCTCTATCACCTGGTAGAGCGTCCCTGCGAGGACAGCGGGCGCTGACCATGTCTCGCCACCGGTCGTGGAGAGAGTCTTCTTCCAGATCACAGCGCCCGTTGTTGCGTCAACGCCCACTGGTGAGCGCGAACAGTACCGTGATGACGACCGTGTTTCCCGACACGACAGGCGTCGCGTTCGACTGTTCGCCTATGAGCCTCGACCACAGCACCTTCCCGGTCGCGGCGTCCAGCACGTTGAGCGTACGGCCGGCCGGGTTGAACTCATCCACCGAGAACACTCTGCCGCCGGCGACCGCGGGCGCCCCCAGCAGACCTCCAACGTTCGCCTTCCAAGCAGGTTGCCGGTCGCCACGTCGTAGGCGCCCATCTTCGTGCTGCGGGGGCTGCGTCTCCGCGGACGGCTCGGATACAGCACACCATTCGAATAGACGAGGCCGATGTTGTCGAGCATCGCCGACGTCCGCTCGACTGTGCCCGAGGAAGCGTTGATCGTGTAGAGCAGCCCCGAGCCGACCTGGTAGGAGTAAAGCGTCGCACCGACAACCACAGGAGCGGTGAAGACGTGGTCCAGGTCAGGAGCAGCGATCCGCCACGCCCGCGAGCCGCTGTCTGGTGGATCGCCTCCAAGCTGCCGTCGGACCCGGAGACAAACACCAAGCCTCCTGCGACCACAGGGACAGTCCGGGGGGGCCCGTCCCATCGCGACGCGACCATTTCTCAGAAAGCCCGACGCGTTCGCGGCGCTGAGCGTCGTCTCGTTCGGGTTCACGCTCGTCGCGCGCGCCGTGTTCGCGCCGAGCTGCGAGGCCACACCGACGACGCGGCCCCCGACGCGGACGAAATCACGCCAAACAGGCCAACTAGGAGAACGCCCGTAAGCGTTCCGAGCACGCCACGCCTCGCCGTAGCCGTCGAGAATGCGCATTGCCGCCCCTCCCGTGACCTTGAGCACGAACCCGCGCAAGCCCTACCGCTCGCGCTGCGCTAGGTGACTGTGCCGGCCGGCTCCCGCCCCTAGCCGGTTCCAGCTGGCCGCCGGGATCTGCCGGGGACGAGTCGCCGGTCGAGCTTCTGGATGCGGTTCCCGCGGCGATCGCCGGCGCGGTGAGCAGCCGGGATCTGGCGGATCAGGCCGCTGCTGCTGTCGTTACCGCCCACGATGGACACGGTGCCGTTGACTACCCCCGCCTGCGGGCCCCGCAGCGGATGCCAGGCATCGGCGCGCGGGTAGTCCATGTCTCGGTCTTGGGGTTGAATTGGTAGGTGGTATCCCGGGAGTAGTTGCTGGCATCAGAGCCAGCAAACACGTAGAGCTCCGCCTGACGTACGCGGCGGCAGGGTCGACGCGCGCTTCGGGAAGCGGTTTCGATGCTGTCCAAGACGCCGCCTGCGCGGAAACCGACATCGCCATCCACGCCAAAACGGTGGCAACACTAAGACTCTTGAGTCGGCACTCGACGCGCTTGGAAGGGGCATCGGCCAGTGAACACGCGTGAGATCAGGCC